>NZ_JACAKB010000010.1 GCF_030326305.1 Myroides odoratimimus
TTTTCGATCTAAGATCTCTTCAAAAGTTGATAAAAAACTCACTTGATTAGGGTTTTTATTGTGTGCTAACATTGTAAATAATTTGCAAGGTTTAGACTCTAAAGATACTAAATCTTGCAATATTTTTAAACAAAAAACACACAAAAATAAGTGTAATATATTGATTTATATTTAAATAAGTTGTTTTTAAGGGGCGACTAAATAGATTAGGTGGGAGAAAAGAAAAGCCCACTTCGTAGAAGTGAGCTTTATTAATTATTTGTTGATTGCTTCAAACTCCATTGTTAGTTTTTTTAGTTCTAATTCATGGGTTTTGATATTTGTTTGTAAGTCAAGTAATTCTTTTTTGAACTTTAGATCTTCAATAGGAGTAAGTTTACCAGAAGCCTTTTTTTGTACATATTTGCTATTTTTTGCATTGTATTTATCTTCAGCTTTTTGAAGTTTTAAGGTTTGTTTGCTAACTCTTTTTTGGCTTTTTATTATTTCTTTTTGTTTTTTTAATTCAGCTTTATGTTCCTTTTCTAGTTGTTTCTGTGCTCTTAATTCCTCTTTTTGTTGCTCTTTAGCTATTTTTCTTTCTTGTTCTAATCTTTTAGCAGCATCTTTCTCGTTTTGAAGTTTAATTTCTTCAAGTCTTAAGTTTTCTTCTACTACTTTTTGTTGGTCAATTAGAGACTCTAGTGTAGCTTGTTCTGTAGTGACTTCTTTTACATCAGTTGTTTTAATTTCTTGAGCATTAACCACAGATGTTGTTGCTACAAATAATGCAGCAGCACATAGCATTTTGTTCTTCATTGTTTTGTTTGTGTGAATTGTATTAAAAATTTGTTTCGTGAGTATATTTTACCATTCATTAATTCTGTTAGCATCAAGCTTAAGAAAGATAAATAATAGAACGGTAAATGCCATTAAACTAGAACCTCCATACGAAAAGAATGGTAGGGGTACACCTATGGTAGGAAATAGTCCAATAAGCATTGTAATATTAAAGGCAAAGTGGATGAATAGAAAGCAGATAACACAATAACCATAAACACGGTTAAATATTTTCTTCTGTCTTTCTGCTAAATGAATTAATCTGAAAAATAGGCAGACAAATAGAATGATTACAAAAGAGGCACCAGCAAACCCCCATTCTTCTCCTACAGTAGTGAAGATGTAGTCTGTATGTTGTTCTGGTACGAAACCTCCTTTAGTTTGTGTCCCTTCTAAGAACCCAGTTCCTGTCCAACCTCCTGATCCAATGGCTATTTTGGATTGATTTAAGTTATATCCTTCAGCTTGTAAGTTAACGTCTTCTCCTATTAATACATTGATTCTATCTTTTTGGTGCGGTTCTAATACTTCGTCATAAACATAATCTACAGAGAATACAAAGGTAGACATGATCACGACTAATATTATATATATAAGAGGGTTACGAGTTATCTTCTTATTTAAATAGAAGTGTAACGCTGTTATAGCAACAATAGTGGCTATGATAATACCTGGCTTTACTACTAAGGCAGATACGAATAGAACAATAGTAATAAACCCAGTCCATAAGTACCAACTAGGTAATCCTTCTCTATATAGAACGAATACAAGAGAAACGAATAGCATGGCACTACCCGTATCATGCTTCAAAATAAACAAAGTAGGTACGCCAATAATAACTAAAGCAATAATTTGTTCTTTAAATGAACTAAGGTGTGATTGACTATCTGATAAGAATTTAGCAAGTAGCAATGCTGTAGTTGTCTTTACAAATTCAGAAGGCTGTATACCAAAACCGGCTATTTGGTACCAGTTTGTTTGTCCTTTTACAGATTTACCAAATACAAATAAACCCAGTATGGATAGTAGTCCGATGATATAAAATACCATAGCGTACTTCTCATAAAATTTAGTATCTATAGATACAATCAATATAATAAGTGGAATACAAAAAATAATAAACATTAGTTGTCTACCATAGATTTGGCTTAAATCAAAAATAGATGTGGTTTCTGCAGGTAGAGAAGCCGAATAGATATTAATCCATCCTGCTATGACTAGAAGCATGTACAGAAGTATCGATATCCAATCTATATTTTTTTGAACACTAACGTTTTTCATTTTTGTTGTAGTCTAAAGCTATATATTAATTCTGTGTTTTTTTTTAGGTTTATCTGACTTGTCATAAAGATGAAGTACCTTGTCGTATTCACTTTTTAGGCTTCCTTCAAGCATTCTTTTTTCTAAGTCTGTTCTTACTATTTCAGGCAGAAGATACTTCTGTATCATTAAGCTGGTAATAGGTGCAGCCCATCTAGTCCCCCAATATCCATTTTCTATAAATACAGCAATAGCTATTTTGGGATCATCTTTTGGAGCGAAAGCAACAAAGACAGAGTGATCTGTTAGTTGGTAACGCTTGCCATTTATTCTTGTGAAATTTTCTACTGTTCCTGTTTTTCCTGCCATCTCTAAGCCTTCCACGCGAACAGAACGTCCTGTACCAATATTGAAAACATCATTCATTCCTTTTATCACTTGATCAAAGTGATGTGAATCTATCGTGGTAACGTGTTTAGTTGTAAACTTTTTATCGATATCGTGGTGTTCTATATTTTTAATGATATGAGGAGTATAGTAGTATCCTTTATTTGCTACAGCTGCCATTACGTTAGCTAGTTGCATAGGAGTCATAATAACTTCCCCTTGACCAATAGAGTTAGAAATAGTGGTTGTGCTTTTCCAGCCTCCGTTTGGATACCATCTGTTGTAATAGTCTGCATCAGGAATATGCCCTTTTCTTCCTTCAGGAAGATCGTATCCTAAGAATTGACCTAATCCAAAAGAATGTAAGTGTTCACTCCATTTATTGATTCCTTCAGCAGGAGTCTTATATTTCTCAATTACTCTTTTATAGGTATTAGCAAAGTAAGTATTACACGATTTTGCAATAGCAATGTTTAAGTTCCAATGACCAGAATCGTGACATCCCATCCATGCACCCTTACCATAATAGAATCCTCTGTTACAAGCAAAAGTAGTATGTTCATTAATTACTCCTTCTTGTAAACCTATTAATCCAGTAAGTATTTTGAATGGTGATCCTGGAGAGTATTCCCCGGATAGTACACGATTATACAATGGTTTGGCAAGTGAATCATTGTATAGTGAAGTGTAGTTCTTAGATCGCTCTCTTCCAACTAATAAAGCTGGATCATAACTAGGAGCATTAACTAATGCTAATATTTCACCTGTTTTAGGTTCGATCGCAACGATGCCCCCTCTTTTATTCTGCATTAATAGCTCTCCATAGGCTTGTAGCTCACTGTCTATTGTAAGTATGATATCATCACCTTTTACAGCTAAAGTGTCGTATATACCATTTTTAAATGAACCAATTTCTCTATTAAAACGGTCTCTTTGGATATATTTAACTCCTTTAGTCCCTCTAAGTGTTTCTTCATATTCTTGTTCAATACCTTGTATACCGATTAAATCTCCAGATTTATAATAAGAATTAGCCTTTATATTTTGCTCATTTACTTGACGTATATATCCAAAAATGTTTGCTCCTGCCGAAACTTGATAATCTCTTAGGGATCTTTTTTGAATATAAAATCCATTGAAATGTCTAATTTTTTCTTGAAAAGCAGCATATTCTGCTTTGCTTAATTGAGGTAAGAAAATAGAAGGTAGTCTAGGACTATATACTTTTGCTTTTTCTAATTTAGAAACGAATTGGTCATAGGTAACATCCAATAAACTACATAGAGCTAATGTGTCAATATTTTTGACTTCTCTAGGAACAACCATTATATCATAAGAAGGTTGATTCGCTATAAGTAATTTATTATTTCTGTCAAAGACATATCCTCTCTCAGGATATTCATAGACAATTTTTAACGCATTATTCTCTGACTTCTTAATATAAGTGTCATCTACTATTTGTAAAAAAAATAATCTAGCTAGTACAACAATAGTAACTACTATAATAATTAAAGGTAATAAAAGCTTTCTCATTTTTTCGACGGTTTAATCAGAAATAATATCAAAATACACGCTAGTAGCGTTGTTATAGTTGTCAGTACAGTCCTTAGAAGTATCTCCCAAATAAAATTAAATCTAAAGAATTCTAATCCAAAGAGAATAATGTGATGTATAACAACAGATATAGAAATATAACCAAAAACTTCTAGAGATTTAAAAATATCTTTAGTGATTTTTTTGATGATATTTAAATTGTGATATTGATAGCTGATCCCGAAGGAGAACTTTAGTACGGATGGTCTAGCAAAAGCTAGAATTAGACTAGCAGCTGCGTGCATTCCACCAGAGTTTTCAAACATATCTACGATAAGACCAAGAAAAAAGCTTGTTAAGTAAAAAACAGCTTTATTGTTGTCTGTAGGGTATAGAATGATAAAAAGGATATATGGAAATGGGTTTATAAAACCAAAAAGATCTATATTATTGAAAATAAGAATCTGTGCGATTAATAACGCAATAAAACGAGCAATATTTGAAAATGCAACACTATTCATTTTTTGTTTCAGCTTCTAGTTGGTTAATTTCTTCAATATCTTTATTCTTAATTACATATATATATCCAAGGTTTGTCATGTCATTAAACAAACGAACAGAAATAGTAAAATAATTTGAAGTTTCATTAGTATATGCTTTCTCGATTACACCAATAGGAATATTCTCAGGAAAGATCGTAGATATACCTCCTGTGACAATAGTATCTCCTTTGTAAATCTCAGCTAGCCTTGGTATATCAGATAAGTTAACATATCCAGTGTTTTTACCATCCCATTCTAGAGGGCCGAAGTGATTAGTACCCTTAATCTTAGCATTGATCTTAGACTTAACGTTTAAGATGCTTTGTACAGTAGAGTAGTTTTTAGATGTTTTTTCTATTACTCCAATCACTCCATTACTATTAATCACTCCCATATCTTTTTCGATACCTTGTTTAGAACCGCCTTTTATGGTAAGGTAGTTTTCTTTAGTATTGAAGGTGTTACGGATTACTTTAGCGACTATAATAGAATACTCTTGTCTTTCTTCAGGCATTAAATTTCTAATTTCTATAGAATCTTGTGCCGTAGTATTGTTAAAAGCGATGGACTTTAGGTGTGCATTTTCTAAAACTAGAGCGTCATTCTCTGTTTTTAGATGCATATACTCCTTAAAATTGTTTACATTTTCATAGACATAACCAGTCACACCATTCGCAGAGCTAATAAACGAACTTTGGTGAAAAGTATGCGTTTGTATTATTAGCCCGAATGATATGACTAAAAGCAGCAAAAACAGTAGCTTAGTACTGTTTTTTATAAAGAAATTGATTATCTGCTGCATAAGTTATTTTTATTTGATCAATACACTTTTGTATTTGTCAATGTTCTTGATTGCTAGGCCAGTACCTCTTACAACTGCTCTTAAAGGATCTTCTGCAATATAAACAGGAAGGTCAGTTTTTTGAGAGATACGCTTGTCTAAACCTCTAAGCATAGAACCTCCACCTGCTAAATAAATACCAGTGTTATAGATATCAGCAGCAAGTTCTGGTGGAGTTTGAGATAATGTTTCCATTACAGCATCCTCTACGCGTTGGATAGATTTGTCTAGTGCTTTAGCAATCTCTCTGTAAGATACAGTTACTTGTTTTGGTTTTCCAGTTAATAGGTCACGTCCTTGAACTAGCATATCTTCTGGAGGAGTCTCTAAATCTTCTGTAGCTGCTCCAATTTGAATTTTAATTTTTTCTGCAGTACTTTCTCCAACGAATAAGTTGTGTTGAGTACGCATGTAATAGATAATATCATTAGTGAATACATCACCTGCAATTTTTACAGATTTATCGCATACAATACCACCTAATGCAATTACAGCAATCTCAGTAGTACCACCTCCGATATCTACAATCATATTACCTTTAGGTTGCATAATATCTACTCCAATACCGATTGCAGCAGACATAGGCTCATGTATAAGGTAAACCTCTTTACCATTCACACGCTCACAAGATTCTTTTACAGCACGCATTTCTACTTCTGTGATTCCAGAAGGGATACATACAATCATGCGTAATGCAGGTGTAAACATTTTTTTTCTTAAAGCTGGAATGCTCTTGATAAAGAGGCTTATCATTTTTTCTGAAGCATCGAAATCAGCAATAACTCCGTCTTTTAATGGGCGAATTGTTTTGATATTACCATGCGTTTTTCCCTGCATCAAGCTTGCTTCTTTTCCAACAGCAATAATTTTACCCGTGGTCCTATCTCGGGCAACAATAGAAGGGTTGTCTACCACAACTTTTCCTCCATGGATGATTAGGGTATTCGCTGTTCCAAGGTCGATAGCGATATCCTCAGTCATAAAATCAAAAAATCCCATATAATTAAAAGGCTTTTATAGTTAATATTTTAATGCTTTACAAAAGTAGTAAATTAATGTTTAAAATGACGAATTCCTGTACAAACCATCGCGATATTATTTTCATCACAATAATTGATACTCAAATCGTCTTTTATAGACCCTCCTGGTTGGATTACAGCTGTAATTCCAGCGTTGTGAGCTATTTCTACACAGTCTGGGAATGGGAAGAATGCATCGCTTGCCATAACAGCACCTTTTAGCTCTATATTAAATGAATTAGCTTTTTCGATTGCTTGACGTAAAGCATCTACACGAGAGGTTTGTCCTGTACCAGAAGAGCACAGCTGACCATCTTTTACTAATACAATTGTATTTGACTTGGTGTGTTTACAGATTTTAGAAGCAAATAACAAATCTTCTATTTCCTTGTCAGAAGGAGATAATTTTGTAACGTTAGTTAATAGTTCTTTATTGTCTGTAATATTGTCTTTATCTTGAACTAAAATTCCGTTTAAACATGTACGTACTTGTTTTTTAGGTAATTCAGTTTCTTTTATTACTAAAATAATTCTGTTTTTCTTTTCTTTTAAAATCTCAATAGCAGCTTCGTCGTATGCAGGTGCGATTACAACCTCACAGAATAATTTGTTGATTTCTTCAGCAGTCGCTACATCAATAGTGTTATTTGCAATAAGAACCCCACCAAATGCAGAAGTAGGATCGCCAGCTAGCGCATCTAAGTAAGCAGCTTTCATTGTGCTTCTTTGTGCTACACCACATGCATTATTGTGTTTTAAAATTGCAAATGTAGGAGCTTCGTTTTTAAACTCATTGATCAAGTTTACAGCAGCATCTATATCCAGTAAGTTGTTGTAAGATAATTCTTTACCATTTAATTTGTCAAAAAGGGCATCAAAGTTTCCAAAGAAGTGACCTTTTTGATGAGGGTTTTCACCATATCTAAGTTCGTTGCCATCAGCTTGGCTAATTTTAAGAACTGTTTCGTCTGTATTGAAATAGTTAAAAATAGCTCCATCATAATGAGAAGAAACATGGAATGCTTTAGTAGCTAATAGTCTTCTGTTTTCTAAAGTAGTTGATCCATTATTTTCTTGAATCATCTTTAAGAATAACTCATATTCATTTACAGAAGGAACGATTACTGTGTCTTTAAAGTTTTTTGCAGCAGCTCTGATCAATGAAATACCACCGATGTCTATCTTTTCAATAATATCAGCTTCAGGAGCTCCAGAAGCTACTGTGTTTTCAAAAGGGTATAAATCCACAATCACTAGGTCGATTTGTGGGATTTCGTATTCTTTCATTTGAGCAATATCTCCTTCGTGATCTTGTCTATTAAGAATTCCTCCGAAAATCTTAGGGTGTAATGTTTTTACTCTTCCACCTAGAATAGATGGGTAAGAAGTAACGTCTTCTACCGGTACTACAGGTATATTTAACTCTTTGATGAAAGTTTCTGTACCACCAGTTGAATAGATAGTTACATTGTGCTTGTGTAACTCTTTTACGATTGGCTCTAATCCATTTTTATCAAAAACAGAAATCAGTGCTGATTGAATTTTTTTAGTTGTGCTCATGTTGTGTTTTTTGTCAATGCGCAAAAGTAACTATTGTCAATGTATTAATAAAGTTTAATGTAGAAGTTTTTTAGCTTTCTTTTTATTTTATTTCTAATAATGATTAATTTAGAAAAATATATCTCTGTTTTTTGTGTTGTTGACAAGATTCGGTGAAGGATGTTTTATCTATAAAGAAAAGTGATTAGCCTTATGAGAGTGTATTTAAGACTTTTGTCCACGAGTTTTGGTTTTGCGATTAATGCGTTGCGTATTAATAAGCTTCGTACTGCGCTTTCTTTTTTAGGTGTTACTATTGGTATTTTTTCTATTATAGCTGTTTTAGCAGCGGTAGATTCGATGGATAGAAATATTAAAAGTGAGTTGAGTGGTTTTGATCGAAATATGATTTATGTTTTTGATCGTGCTTTCGGACCAACAGATGTTCCTAAATGGAAGTATGAGCAATTTCCAAAGATGAAGTATGATGAATATGACTACCTTAAACGAAATCTAACTAATGTTGAGTATGCATCTTTTAACTATTTTACTAAATCTGAGCAAATGAAGTTCGGTGCGAATTATGCAGAAGTCATTATGAGACCTAGTTCATCTGATATGCAGTTTCTTGATAATGTTAAAGTGGTTAATGGACGTTTTTTTAATGAATCAGAAGCGACCAATGGTGTGCCGGTGGTGGTGATAGGGCATGAAGTAGCTAATACATTATTCCAAGACTTTGATCCTATAGGGCAAGAAGTACGTTTGTATGGAAAGCGTTTTGTAGTTATTGGAGTTATTGAAAAACAAGGATCTATTAGCGTAGGAGGAAGTCAAGATGAGAGCGTATATATGCCAGTGAATATAATGAGGCAGATGTTTGGTGATAATAGTCTAGCTTCTACAACCGTAATTATTCTCAAACCAAGTAAAGATATTAGCATTAATCAATTTGAAGATGAAATAGTGGCTAAGTTAAGACTATATAGGGGGCTAAAAGAAAGTGATGATAATAATTTCTTTGTTAATGTATTTGGGGGGATGCTAGACATGATAGAAAAAATTATAGGACAAATGAATGTTGTTGGGTGGATAATTAGTGGATTTTCTTTATTGGTAGGGGGTTTTGGTATAGCTAATATTATGTTCGTGTCTGTTAAAGAACGTACGCATCTTATTGGTATTCAAAAAGCTATTGGTGCGAAGAAAAATTTCATCTTATTTCAATTTTTATTTGAAGCAGTTATATTATCACTTATTGGAGGGCTAGTAGGTATTGTTATGGTGTGGGGTATTGGTTTATTAGTCACTGTCTTATTAGATTTTACTTTTGTATTGAGTTTATCTAATATCTTTATCGGGTTAGTTCTATCTGGTTTTATTGGAGTATTGTCAGGATATTTACCTGCAAGGTCAGCCGCTAAGTTAGACCCTGTAGAAGCTATTAGGATGGGAGGGTAGCAGTTAATAAAAGTAAAAAAAAAGGATACTAGTTATAATAAACACTAGTATCCTTTTTTATATAAGACCTGAGGTATTATTATCTCATAGGTCTATTTAAGATCAAATCTAAGTATTGATTTACATTCTTTTTCAGATCTTTTCTGTGTGTAATGAAATCAAGGAATCCATGTTCTAGTAAGAACTCAGAAGTTTGGAAACCTTCAGGTAAGTCTTTACCTGTTGTATCTTTTACAATACGTGGACCTGCGAAACCAATTAATGCACCTGGTTCAGCTATATTGATATCACCTAACATAGCGAAAGAAGCTGATATACCACCTGTTGTAGGATCTGTACATAGTGAAATGTATGGAATTTTAGCATCACTTAATTGAGCTAATTTAGCAGATGTTTTTGCCATTTGCATTAATGAAAAACCTGCCTCCATCATACGAGCTCCACCTGATTTTGAAATCATTAAGAACGGTATGTTGTTTTTTAATGAATAGTCTATTCCACGAGCGATTTTTTCTCCTACTACCGATCCCATAGAACCTCCAATAAAAGCAAAATCCATCGCAGCAACTACTAATTTTTCTCCTTTTGATTGACCAACAGCGACTTTAACAGCATCTTTTAATTGTGTTTTAGTCATTGCTTCTTTTAAACGATCTACATACTTTTTAGTATCTTCAAATTTCAAAATATCTTTTGAAGAAAGGCTTTTGGCTATTTCTTTGTAGTCGTTGTTGTCAAAAAGAATTTCAAAATATTCTTTACTACCAATACGAACGTGATATCCATCTTCTGGACTCACCCATAAATTTTGTTCTAACTGATCTTGATCAATTATCTTTCCAGTAGGAGATTTATACCACAATCCTTTTGGAATATCTTTTTTGTCTTCTGTTGGCGTCTGAATACCTTTTTCTTTCCTTTTAAACCAAGCCATAAAATGTTTCTTTTGTTTATACTAATTTGAAAGCAAGGGGGGAATTATAACGTATTTACGTTATTTAAATCTTCAAAAGCTTGTTCTAGTCTAGCGATTAAAGTTAATTCTCCTTGTCTAACCCATGCTCTTGGATCATAATACTTCTTATTAGGAATATCTGAACCTTCTGGGTTACCTATTTGAGTTTTTAAATAGTCTATTTTTGAAGACATATAGTCTCTAATTCCTTCTGTGTAGGCAAACTGAGTATCTGTATCGATATTCATTTTGATTACACCGTAGCTAATAGCTTCTCTGATTTCTTCTACAGAAGAACCTGATCCACCATGGAAAACGAAGTCTACAGGATTGTGTCCTAAGTTATGTTTCTTAGCCACATATTCTTGAGAATTTTTAAGAATGATAGGAGTAAGCTTTACGTTACCTGGTTTGTAAACACCGTGTACGTTTCCAAAAGAAGCAGCGATAGTAAATCTAGGACTTACTTTAGATAATTCTTCATAAGCGTAATCTACTTCATCAGGTTGAGTGTATAATCTAGACGAATCTACATCTGTATTATCTACCCCATCTTCTTCTCCACCAGTTATTCCTAATTCTATTTCTAATGTCATACCTAGTTTGTCCATGCGTTCTAAGTATTTTTTAGAAATCTCGATATTTTCTTTAATTGGTTCCTCTGATAAGTCAATCATATGTGAACTAAATAGAGGTTTACCATATTGTTTCATATGTTCTTCACCAGCTTCTAATAAACCATCTATCCAAGGTAATAGTTTTTTTGCACAGTGGTCTGTATGTAGAATAACAGCTACTCCATAAGCTTCTGCTAATGCATGTACGTGTTTTGCTCCTGCAACAGCTCCTATGATAGCTGATTTTTGATTATCATTTGACAACCCTTTACCTGCCATAAAAGATGCTCCTCCATTTGAAAACTGAATAATCACTGGAGAGTTTAATTTAGCAGCCGTCTCTAATACAGCATTGATAGTACTTGAACTAGTTACATTTACTGCTGGTAGTGCAAAACCTTTCTCTTTTGCATATCTAAAAATCTCTTGAACTTGGTCGCCAAAAGCAACTCCTGGTTTAATATTATGAGCCATAGTTGTGTGTTTAAATTTTGTACAAAAATACTAATTATTATTTGAATTAGAATGGATAATTAATTCCAACGTTTAAGACTGATTCTTTTAAGCTAAACTCCTTGAACCATTTTCGACCTTTATCTTGTGCAGGATTATATGTTTTGAATCCCATATCTAATCTGAATACAAAGAAACTAAAATCATACCTTAATCCTAGTCCCGATGCTACTGCCATATCTTTTAATGAAGAAATGCCGTTAAAGGTATAGGTATTATCTTTAATATCATCAAATACATTCCAAATATTTGAAGCATCTACGAAAAGGGCTCCATACCATTTTCCTCCAATATTAAAACGATATTCAGTACTGAAGAACAATTTCATATTTGCTTCGTTAAAATCATTGATTCCACCACTTCGTCCAGGACCTAAACGATATGACTGCCATCCTCTATTGTCATTTGATCCTCCTGAATAGTAACTTCTTGTGAATGGAATAGAGTTAGAGTTGCCATAAGGGATTGCTAGACCAGCAAAAGCTCGCATTGCGACAACACGTTTTTTACCTAAATCAAAGTACTTAACGAAGTCTACCTCGGTTTTTACATATTGAGAGAACTCCACATCCATTATTGTCTTTTTTCCTGTCGGACCAACTTTAGAACTAGTGTTCTGCATTAAAAGATTCATAAGGCCACCTGCAGACTCTACTTTTGCTTTTAGTGTATAAAAACTATTGTCTAACAGGTTAGTTCTAGTTGTATTTGTAAAGGTAAGATTGCTCGCTATAATTAAGTTGTTTTCAGATAAGCGTACTCGTCTTTCTTCTATACTTCTAATCTCTTGATGATCTTGAGCAGAGATACCTAGAGGATTATTTGTATCTAAAGCATCTTTTATAAATAGGTTACTCCCTCCCTCAGCTATTGTTAGATTACCATTTTGATCATAATAGTCTGGGTTGATGTTACTATAGTTTTTAGATAAATCATTTAATCTGGTATAAGACGATTTATAGACACTAAAGTAGTTACTAGGGTTTGTGTTTCTAATGTATTGAATGTTAGCTAAGTCTACACTGAAGCTATTTCTTCTAGACGGTAACCACGTATAGTTTATAATGGCTGTTAAACTGTTTTTATCTAGTCCAATATTTTTTTGTTTAGTATGGCCAAAACTCATAGAAGTAGTTGGTAGCATACTTTTAGGAATAAACCTTTCTGTTTTTATAGGAAATAATAATCGAGGAAAAGTTAATTTAATATCCCCTCCATATTCTGTTACATTGAAGAACACATCATTTGGATTACTCATTTGGCGAGAAGATCCTAATGATCCTTTTAAATTTATTTCTAATATTTCAGCTCCTTTAAAAACATTTCTAAATAATAAACCCATACTACCACCGATTCCGAAATCTTGAATATTAGAGTGAGTAACATCAAAGGAAGGGTTAAAAGTCATTTTTTTACGAGATGTCAAGTAGATATTACTGATCAATGATTGACCAGTAGTATCTCTTTTATCTTCTACATACTCAATAACTGGGTAGTTAAAAGTACGCAGATTACTAATAGAGCGAGATGTCAATACCCTTCTGAAATCACTAAAAGTACTACCTTTCGTAATAAAAATAGCATCTGTAAGTGCCTTCGGCTTATACTGAAGTTTTGTAGAGCTATAAATATTAAAATTGTTATAGTGGATACTATCTAAGACGTATTCTTTGTTTTTAGAACTATTATCTGTGAAGATATTTACATCACTAATAGTATATATTTTAAAAGGAACTTCTTTTAATGTATCACCAGATTTTATTGTTCTTGGGTCAATGATTAGCTCTATATTAGCTCTGTTTTTTTTATTGATGATAGTATCTACTTCATAGCGAATATTTAATTCTTGAAAGTAATATGCTCCATTATCTCTAAACTCTGTCGCTAATCTTTTTCGTTCTTCTTCGAAATTTTTAACGTCAAATACTGTATTGTTCTTGATTTTAGATTTTGAAAGAGACTTCAGATATAAATCTTCTAAGGCTTTCGTACTAATATTAGAGTTAATACTATCTATAATATAAGGTTCACCTGTAGTAATACTATAGGTGTTTTTTACTTTTTTTACTCCAGTAGTATCTAACTGAGTTGTGATTTTTGTGTCAAAAAAACCTTTGTTGAAGTAATAGTTTTTTAAACGAACTTTAGATTTATTTGTTCTCAGACTATCATATAAAGCAGGCGCTTCTCCTGTTTTTAATAGGAAGTTATTGATTCCAGATATAACAAAAGATTCTCCTAAACGGTCAACTTGTTTTTTAGAAAGAATCCCCTCCATTAGCTTTTCTTTACCAGGATGTTCTTTTAGCCATACTTGGTATAATGAATCAGCATTTGGTTTTGCAAGATTGTATAAGTACAGTCTTAACCTCATATTAGTCATAGGAAAAGTACTGTTCGGATGTTGGTATAGCTGAGCTATAACCTCTTCTTTAGATATTTTTTTACCATTTTCAAGAATGGTGTTCTCCATTAATAGAGCTCGATCATTTGGAACCTGCTCAGTGATAGAGCATGCAAAAAAACTTATGCTCATTAATAGAAATAGTAGTATTTTTGGTAAAAATCTGCTCAAAGTAGTATAGTCAATTTTCAGTCAAAAATACAGTTTTTTATGGTTACGAAAAACCAAATCAAATTAATTAAGAGTTTACATCAGAAAAAATATAGAAAAGAACACCAACTTTTTATTGCAGAAGGTGTTAAGGTGATTGGAGAATTAGTTAAATCTTCTCTGGTTTTAGAACATATATATTGCACAGAGGAGCTTCACTTTAATGTTCCACAGTCTAAGGTTTCTATTATTAGCAAAGAGGATTTAAAAAAAATGTCTGCTCTGAGTACTACTTCTAATTGTTTGGCTGTATTTCATTGTACGGAACAAGAACCTGTAGATTATAGTGATCTCATCGTTGCTTTAGATGATATTAGAGATCCCGGAAACTTAGGTACTATTATACGATTATGTGATTGGTTTGGTATTAAACATATTGTTTGTACTAACGAAACAGTAGATGTATATAACCCTAAGGTTGTACAAGCTACTATGGGGTCTATTGCACGTGTTAATCTTGTTTATGGAGATTTAGCTGAATTAATTCGAGAGGGAGGAGAGCTTCCGATTTATGGAACGTTTATGGATGGTGATAATATCTATCAGAAAACAGTAGAGAATAAAGGAATTATCATCATGGGAAATGAAGCTAATGGCATTAGCGCTACTATAGAAAGTTTAGTGACAGAGAGAATAGCTATTCCGCGTTATGGAAATCTACAACAGACAGAAAGTTTAAATGTTGCCATGGCAGCCTCTATTGTATTAAGTGAATTTAGAAGACATAATTTTTAATAGCATAAAAAAAGGGAACTTATTTAAGTTCCCTTTTTTATATCTGTTTTTAATGAAAGGTAAAGTTGACAAATATTCCTCTAGATTTCATAGATTCGATATTTCCAGTCCACGGACTTTGTGCATTTTTATCTCTGATTAATTCATCATTAATTCCGAATACCCCTCTAATAGAAGGCGAGAATTTAAAATATTCAAAATAAATATCTACTCCAACTCCGATTTCATAGTTAGCTGTAAGTTTCTCTACTCTCCAGACTCCTTCATAGTTATCACTATCTACTTTATTATTACTTCCTAAGTTTAAGTCTAAAGAAAAACCTCCTAAGACATAAGGACGTATATTTCCAGTTCTCAAAGCAGAGAATTTTAATAATAAAGGGAAGTGTAGGTATGTAGCACTAGTTGATTTTACAGAGGAGTTGTTTAGTTCATATTCTGAAGGCTCTAGATTATTGTGCTGTGTGGCATAATAATCATAGATAAGTGCTCTAGGAAATGATAGTTCTCTTTTAGCATACGTTAACCCTGGTTCAAAACGCAAGTCTAAATGTTCCATGATACGCAAATTCCCTACAAGACCTACATTGAAGCCCATAGATGACTTAACTTGAATTTCAGTATAGTCATTAGGATATTTTTCTTTTAGTGCTTGTAGTTTGTGATAATAGTCTGCGTTATAATCAAACTTGTAATTGTATGAATTAACTCCTAAGTAATAACCCCAATGTACACGTTGTTTGTCCCACTCTCTTTTGTTAAGCATGGGGTTTCTACCGAATATCCATTGCCCATAAGATTGTGAGCTAACGAATAGGATTAAAAAAAATACAATTAGTCTTTTCATATTATTTAGAAGATGAATATATCGTAGCAATTCCCATTGTTTGTGGAAGATGCTTTACATCTTTAAACCCAACTTTTCTTAAAATATTGTTTAAAGCTTCTCCAAAAGGGAAATTTTTTGCAGAGTCCGATAAATACTTATAGGCTTTTTGGTCTTTAGAGAACAATTTACCCATGAATGGCATCACATTCTGTGTATAGAAGAAATATCCTTGCTTAAACGGAAATTTAGTAGGAACAGAAGTTTCTAGAATAACGAAGATTCCTCCTGGTTTTAATACGCGAAGTATTTCTGATAATCCCTTTTCTAAGTCCTCGAAGTTTCGAATACCAAAACCTACTGTGATAGCATCAAAAGTGTTATCTTCAAATGGTAAATTTTCAGAGTCTCCCTGTACCATTTCTATTCTGTTATCTAGGTTTAGTGCTTTGATCTTTTGTTTACCTACTTCTAGCATTCCAGCTGATAAATCTAATCCAGTGATTTTAGCTGCCTCTGTTTTTGAAAGTAAAATAGCTAAATCTCCCGTACCAGTAGCAATGTCTAATATTGTATTTGGTTTTTGTTCAGATACTAATTTTAATACTTTGCGTCTCCATCCTTGATCAGTACCAAGAGAAATCATTCTATTTAAGTTATCATAATTGCCAGAAATAGTGTCAAACATTTGTTCGACTTGTTGTTTCTTGCCTAATTCAGATCCTTCGTATGGAGTAATATTTTTTGACATTGTATTTTATTTTTGACAAATATAATTATTAAAAGCTAAATGAGAAGTTTCGTTTTGTGTCAAAATGAAGAATAAATATTTTTTAAATAAGGAAGTAGATAAAGTCACGTTCAATTGTTTAAAAAAAGAAAACCTGAGCGTATGCTCAGGTTTGTCTGTATGAGATTAAATATACATGTGGTAGTATTCTCCACCTGCAAACTCTAATTGGTTTCCTTGTTTAAATCCTAGTCGAGAATAAAGTTTCATCGCATTAGGGTTTTCTAAATCTACAATTAGTCCTACTTGTTTATGACCTTGTGACTTAGCATAGTCTACAGCATGTTTCAGTAAGTGACTTCCTACTCCTTTACCTTGTACTTTTGGAGATACAGCTACAGTATCTAAGTAGTATTCTCCACCAGCAGTTTCTGGTTCAGGTATCATGTCATTATTATATTGTTGCTTCATTAGCTCTAGTACAGGCTCTCTTAACGTGATGAAATCATCTCCGTTATATCCAGTAATAGAACCTACGATATCCCCCTCTTCATCTATCGCTACGAAAGTGTTTTCATAACTATATAAGTTACCTGGTTTACGGAACATAATAGTTAGAAAGTTAATAGCTTCTTCTATGTCTTCTTTTTGAATAAATGTGAAGACAATATCTTCCATTGCTTGTAGCATTAATTCTGGAACTACGTCGTAATCTTCTCTTTTTGCAGGTCTAATTGTATAATGCATTTTTCTTAATTTGAATTAGTACAAAGGTAAGAAAGTTTAAGAGAACTCTAGATTATTACTGATGTGCTCTTCGTTCATTTATTTTATCCCATTCTTCAGATGCATTCTCTATACCTATTTTATTAGGTTCGAATATAGGATCTTTTCCCTCTTTGCGTTGTGTTACATAATCTTTTAATGCTTTTAGAGCAGGCTTTCTTAAAATAAATATAGCAATGATATTAATCCACGCCATAGCTCCCACACCGATGTCACCGATTCCCCATGCTATGCTTGGTTCACTAGTAGAGGCAAAGAATACAATGCTTAATATGATGATACGCATTCCCCATCTAAGAACTATGTTTTTCTTTTTACTTAAGTACTCAAAGTTGGATTCAGCGATGAATACGTAAGACATAGCAGTGGTAATAGCAAAGAATGTTAGTGCTATAGCGATGAATTGAGAAGCGAATACAGGAAAATGTGTAGCTACAGCTTTTACCGTATAAGCAGCTCCTGCTTCTACACCTGGCATATTTTCTACTATATAAGTTCCTGACTCATCTATCACATTATACGAATTCGTAAATAAGATCATTAAAGCCGTAGCTGTACATACGAATAGTGTATCTACATAAACAGAGAAAGCTTGTACTAATCCTTGTTTTACAGGGTGAGATGTCTCTGACGCAGCAGCAGCATGTGGTGCTGTACCTTGCCCTGCTTCATTAGAGTATATCCCTCTTTTTACTCCCCATGCGATAGCAGCACCGAAGACTCCACTAAATGCTGATTCTAGATTGAAGGCCGATTTGAATATTAAAGCAAAGATGTGTGGCACTTCTTGTATATTTAATCCTATAATAAATATAGCCATTATGATATATGCACTTGCCATAAAGGGTACAATAACCTGAGCTATTAATCCCATTTTTTTTGCTCCACCAAATACTGCAAATCCTAAGAATAAACAAATACCAATCCCACTAACCCAAGTAGGGATAGAGAATGCAGAATGCATACTTACAGCGATACTATTACTTTGGATACTCGGTAAGAATAGACCACAGCTGATTAAGGTTACGATAGAAAAGAAGAGAGCAAAAGCTTTGCTTTTCATTCCTTTTTCTATGTAGAAAGCCGGTCCTCCTACATATTGACCATTTTTATCTACTTTGTAAATCTGTGCTAATGTAGATTCTATAAAAGCAGATGCACTTCCTAAAAAAGCAATAGCCCACATCCAGAAGATAGCTCCAGGACCTCCTGCCGCGATAGCTGTAGCTACTCCTACAATATTTCCTACTCCTACACGCCCCGCGATAGCCATACTAAATGCTTGGAAGGGACTCACGCCTTTGTCAGAGGAACTTTCTGTAAAAAGTAATTTCACCATATGGCGAAAATATCTAATTTGTACAAAGCCTGTTGTAATTGTAAAATAAAGTCCTGCTAACAGACAGAGCGCGATAAAAATGTTAGACCAAATTAAGTCATTTAGTAATTTAATAGTTTCTTCCATTGTGTTGTGTGTGCTTATTGTTGTGTGTGTTTGTAGTACATCTTTTATTGTTAAGTAGAAATGTACTTGTTTTATATTTGTGAAAATTAAGAAAATTTTAAGTATTGAGTAGTGTTAAAATTGTCTTTTTTTAAATTTAAAATCATTCTTTGTAAAACTTACTATATTTATCAGCTTGTTTTGATGAAGTATTACTTTTTTGTATGTAAAAAATAGCGATAATTAAAGGAGGCATTTTTTAACTTTGAACAGACAAATAATTAGACGTAACATTAACTACAAATTGTATGGCACACACAGATTATATTCGTCGTTCAGATGGATTACCTTTAGAAGAGATTTTGTTGGCTCGTATCTCTATTGTCTTAGAGGTAATGGATAAAGTAACCTTACAGCATAAATGGGATTATGCTTATGCAGAAGGGAAGTGGACAGTAAAAGAATTGGTACAACACCTAATAGATTGTGAGCGTATATTTAGTTATCGTGCTTTACATATTGCTCGTCAAGATACTACTACTTTAAGTGGATTTGATGAGAACCTCTATGTAGATAATGCAAAAGGAGAGAATAAAGAGCCTCAAGACTTAATAGAAGAGTATGTAACACTGATGAAAAGTGTGTACTACCAGTTCAAAGGTTTTACAACAGAAGCGTTAGCTTTTAAAAATCAGATGGCTAATTATGTGCTCTCTGTAGAAGAGATAGGAAGGCTTAACTATGGACATACCTTACATCATCTAGAGATTTTATCAGATAGATATTTAGATAAAGAGTAGTTAAGGAGAGAGTAGATATAAAAGAAAATAGCCACTCTTATGAGTGGCTATTTTATATATGTTATTAGTAACGGATGCTGAATAAACCTTCAGCTTTGTTTTCTAATTTTTCAAAACGCTCAGTACATTCTTTGATTAATTGAACAGCAGCTGCTTTATCTCCAAAACCATCAGTAGTAACTGTTTTGTTTTCTAAGTCTTTATATACTTTGAAGAAGTGTTCTACTTCTTTTTTGAAGTGTTCGTTTACATCTTGAATATCGTTTAATTTATTCATGATTGGGTCAGATACAGGTACACATAAGATTTTTTCATCTTGTCCTTTATCATCAGCCATATAGAAAACACCTACAGGTTTTACCTCTACTACCATTCCTGGAAGAGATGGCTCAGTGAACATTACAAGTACGTCTAGAGGGTCTCCATCTAAAGCTAATGTTTCAGGAATAAATCCGTAATCAGCTGGATATCTCATGTTAGAATATAAAAGACGGTCAAAACGCAATCTTTTTAAATCAAAATCATACTCATATTTGTTTCTGCTGCCTGCTGGAATCTCAACAAATGCATCAAAAGTTTCGAATGTATTCATATTTTTTTATTTAAATCTTATTTCTAAAAATCGTGTGCAAAAGTACTCTAATTACTTGTTTATAACAAGTTTTAGATTAATTATTAGAAATAAATTCCGAAAGATCCTCTAATGGCAAACTTTCTAGCATCTGGCATATCTAGGTAATTCCCTCTCCAACTTAGATCCAGTCTAAAGATTTTAAATATATTACCTACACCGATATAATATTCATAATACACATCACTAGGAGCCTTGTATTGAAGTCCTGATGCATTTAAGTCTATATTCTCTTGTGACACCTTTCCGTATATTCCTCTAACTCCTACGATTTCACGTAAATTGAAATCTCTTAACCATGGAATACGTGAGAATAGACGACCACCAAAATTGTGCTCTAAATGCAATGATGCATATTGATCTGTAACAAATTCATAATAGTTTAAGTTAGCAAACGTATTTTCTATATTAAACCACGATTGGTTACCTGGTACAACACTTAATAGTCCTAAAGGTACTTCTCCGAATGTCTTTCCTGCTTCGAATGTAGGTGTCAGTGTACCAAAGCCTCCTAATAATAGAGGTTTTCTAGCATAGAATTGAACTTTTTTATACTCGAAGTCACTATCTATTACACCTTTGAACCCTTGTGTATATTTTAAGAACATACGTAGATATTTTTTATCTACATCCGTTCTATCTACACCGTATCCTATTGTTTTTCGTTTAGGTGTATACTCAGCAGTTAGGTTAAATTCAGACTGTTTTGTTTCGTTGGCGATGATATTATTCTCTTTATCCTCATAGTAGTCTAGGTTAAATAAGTCTGATGCCGCTCTTAGTGTTCTATAATTAAATGAAGTACTAAACTTTAAGTTCTTGACAGGTTCTATCTCTAGACCTACTGTAGAAAGATTAATTTTAGTCAACTTAGTATTATCTCCACTCGCAAATAAGGAGTTTGAAGCAAAGCTTCTTCCTAACACATCATTGGTCTCTGTAAGACTTACACCTATCTGTTCTATATCTCTACGGTTTCCTCCGAATAAGATTAATCTACTATCGTTGTGCAATAGTACTTTAGCACTTATACCGTATTTAAATTGGTTGTCTTTAAATCCGTATGCTCCATATCCTTCTAATCTCCATTTGTCATTTGGACCAAAGTAAGTTCTCCCTCCAGCGCGCAAACGAAGCCCTTCTATGTCGTTATAACCAAATGTAGAGAAGATAGGCCCGTAGTCAAATTTGTACTTATCGATATTGTAATAGTTACTCGCTATAGTAGACGATAGGTCAAATAGGAATTTAAACTTAGGAACTGTTTTTAACGTATCTAGCATCTTATAGATTCCTAGTTCGTCTTTACTTAATGATTCAAAGCGATAGCTTTTCCAGAAGTCTTCATCTCTTTTATAGATTCCTTCATCATATACATTCACATTCTTTTGATAGAATTCATCAGGATGCTCTATGTCAAATTTGTGATGTTTATAGATAGAAGTACGTTTACCATATACTCCTTTTGACTTTTCTCTTTTAGAAAGGGCAAAGTCAGACATAAAGTGATCTTTGGTCAATAAGAATACAGAGTCGTTTAGTACATCGAACTCTTGCTCTATATAGATTTCTTTTACCCAGTTAATATTCGCATCTCTACTCGCTTCCATATTGATCTTCTTGATCGCGAATGTAGAGTCGTTTACCCAGAAGTCTCCTTTGAATGTTAGTTCTCCTTTACGTCTAGGGTAGTACACGATATTAAAGCACCACTTATCATCTATATAAGCACTATCGGCTAGTACATAGTTATATACATTAATACCTGTACGAGATAATGGACTGACGAAGTCTTTATCGAATATCTTGATATAGTTGTTATAGATATTATACTCAGCGTATAAGTCTTTAACAAACTCGATGATATGTTGATTCGTATCAAAACCTGAGTTTTTGTTCCCTAAGGTTTTTTCTATTTTCTTACCATTTCTATTATCACCATATACCTGACCTATATTTTCATTGATAAAAATAGGTAGGTAAGTCTTACCAGTAATGCGGTTAGTATCTATCTGTTCGAAGATAAACTCCATACCTCTGAATAATTTTTTCTTTTGGTATGCGCTATCTATACTGTTCAAATCAAATTCTACTTTTTCGTATTTATCATACTCATACTGAGAGAACATGTATAAACCATTTTTGCGTTTACGCTCCCATATTTTACGTAGAATATCTAAGGCAGGGTTATTCTTCTTAGAAGTTTTACCAGCATAGATTTTAACTTCATCTAAGGTGTTGTCATCTTGTAGAATGACTTTTAGATCTAGATTCGTTTTTCCCTCTAGTGGAATTTCAAGTGTTTTATAACCAACGAAAGATACGACTAGGGTAGTATAGGTCTTAGCCGACTCTAAATAGAACTTACCAGATTCATTAGCAATAACCCCATCAGTAGAGTTTTTAAAGTAAACGCTAGCAAATGGTACCTCTAAGTTGTTTTCGTCAATTATTTTTCCACTTACTTTGGTTTGTCCCCAACTAAATACCGAAACGAGTAGAAATAGTAATAAAAACTTAACTTTATTTTTCATAGCAGAGTAGTATTCATAAAAAAAGACTCCATCTTAGCATAAGATGGAGCCTTTCAAATATACGTTAATTTTTTATTTATAAAGTACTTTTTTTACAGCTTTCACTACATCGTTAGCGTTAGGCAACCACTCTTGTAGTAATACTGGAGAATATGGAGCTGGTGTATCAGCAGTCGTGATTCTTTGGATAGGAGCATCTAAATGATCAAATGCTTGCTCTTGTACCATATAAGTAATTTCTGAAGAAATACTTCCGAATGGCCAAGCCTCCTCTAGAATTACTAGACGGTTTGTTTTCTTAACAGACTTAAGAATAGCCTCTTGATCTAATGGACGTACAGTACGTAAGTCAATAATCTCACAAGAGATACCTTCTTGAGCTAATTCGTCAGCAGCTTTGTAAGCTTCTTTGATGATTTTACCAAAAGAAACGATAGTTACATCAGTACCTTCTCTCTTAATATCAGCTACTCCTAATGGGATAGTGTATTCTCCTTCTGGCACTTCACCTTTATCACCATACATTTGCTCAGACTCCATGAAGATAACAGGGTCATTATCACGGATAGCCGCTTTTAATAATCCTTTACAGTCATATACGTTAGATGGTACTACTACTTTTAATCCAGGTACGTTAGCATACCAGTTTTCAAAAGCTTGTGAGTGAGTTGCACCTAATTGTCCTGCAGATGCAGTAGGTCCACGGAATACGATAGGAATATTAAATTGACCACCAGACATCTGACGCATCTTAGCAGCGTTATTTATAATTTGGTCGATTCCTACTAAAGAGAAGTTGAAAGTCATAAACTCAACGATAGGACGGTTACCATTCATTGCAGATCCAACTGCAATACCAGCAAATCCTAACTCAGCAATCGGAGCATCGATAACACGTTTTGGACCGAATTCGTCCAACATACCTTTAGAAGCTTTATAAGCACCGTTATATTCAGCTACTTCTTCACCTATTAAATATATTGATTCGTCGCGACGCATTTCTTCGCTCATCGCTTCACACACGGCCTCTCTAAATTGAATCGTTCTCATAATTTTCTATTTTGTGTAATTAATTTACGAAAGCAAAAATAGGAAAAAATATCTTTATCTTGAGTATCTGTTTTATTGTTTTATAGGTTTTAATCTTATGTAACCTCTTTTATTATATTTTTTATACCCTACTTTATTTCTGATTTACAATTCTTTAATATTATAGACCTTTAGCTGAAGGTGTTGTAGTATTTTAGCTTTTATAGTCTATAGCCGTATCGTAGAGATATTCTAATAATGATACTAATCGATTTAATAACAATTAGCTCTCTTATATAAGAGAGCTAATTGTTATTTTTGAGTCTGTAACCAGTCTTCGTATTTTAACCTAGTGATTATCTCGATGCGATCGTCTTTAAAGTATTTGTCGTATCTGTTTTCTGATTTATAAGCAAAGGTAAATCCACACTTAGATTGTGCACGTAGTGATTTTGTGTTTTCTTCATAGAATCCACACCACAGGTCTATCATTTTGAGGTCTACGAATGCGTGTTTGATTAATCTATTAAGCGCTTCTGGGATATAGCCTTTGCCCCAATGTGGTACACCTACCCAATAGGCTACTTCTGCTTCGTTTTCTGAAATATCGAAGTTGCTATTCTCACCGATTAATAAACCGATACACCCTATCGCTTCGTTGGTGTCTTTTAGAGCTACGGCGTATATCTCAGGGTGTGCAAATTCGTTGTTGATTACTGCTTTACTTTCTTCTACACTTTTGTGCGCAGGCCAACCTGCTGGAGGACCGACCTGTTCGTCTTTTGCATATAAATATAAACTCTCTGCGTCTGACTCTTCCCAAGGGCGTAAAATCAATCTTTCTGTTTCTAGTCTCATCTTCTTTTCATTTTGTGTACTCCTGTTTTTTGTTTGTAAGAGTACTTGTTATTATTCTGATGCAAAAGTAGGTGGATGACTAGAATCTGAGTGTATGATTATTTTAGAAGAAAATGTATTTTTAGAAACTAAATTTGTTTATTTGTATTGTATTATAGTTTTAATGTGTGTTTATGGAAAGTGTTTTGATGGATTTAAAAGACCGTATTACTTTTAGCTTTGGGGTTGATTATGGTATTAGTGATCAGGATACGTTGAATCCTTATCCTGTGACTATACCTTATTTGACTTTCTTTTTTGTAGAAATAGGTAATGCAGCGGTAAGTGTAGATTTTAAAGATTATGTACTGAGTCGAGGGAGCCTTATCATCGTAGGGGAAGATAATATAATTACTTTCAGAGAGGTGTCAGTAGATTTTAGAATGCACTGTTTTTTGATTCAACGTGATTTTGCTAGTGAGATCGCTTATGTACTACCAAACGAATTGTTTAGTTATTTACATTATTTTCCAGTACAGTACTTTACAGAAGAGTACGTAGTGATCTATAATCACTGGCATTCATCATCTCTTTATATTATGGAGTGTACCTCTCTTCATACCAGAAGAATGTTGTGTAATCAATTCCAGACCTTGTTTTTGAGCTTATCAGAACAGGTTAACTATGATGAATTAATTATTGAGAAACACTACAGTAGACAAGAAGAACTGTGTTGGAAGTTTTGGGATTTGATCACTCATCATGCTAAGGTACATAGAGATGTGGCGTTCTATGCAAACGAGCTGTTTATCACTCCTTATTACTTATCACAAATTACGCAGCAGTTTTTAAATTATAGTCCTAAAGAGCTTATTAATAGACAAGTAGTCTTAGAGATTAAACATTACCTCCGCAATACGGATTTGAACATTAGCCAAATAGCCGAGCAATTAAACTTTCAAGACCCTTCTTATATGGGGCGTTTCTTTAAGCGTGAGACAGGGATGAATCCTTTAGAGTTTAGGAGATAGACTTACTGTTTTCTAGTTTATATCTATATTATAGGATTGTAGTTAGATTATATAAAGCTGTCTTAGCCAAATACTGTAATTAGAATGTCTATGTTCTCTCTGCTTATTATTAGATTTTTCAAGAGGGATAGTTGCTAGTCTTTATATTATTAATTTTTTTTGTCTACATTTTTTTCTCTTAATCTTATCCTTTTAGAGCTTGTAGTGAAGCTGTTTTGTACTGTAGTAGTTGATTTTTTTATTTTTGATAGCCTTATACCCTCTTTTAAACTTATTTATAGTAAAAAAGAGAGGATATTTTTTTTCTTTATTTTTACTATATTTAATACCTAATTTGTTGATATTTAATTGTTTTTGGTTGTAAAGATTTTTAATGAGGTAGATATGCATTAGTTTTAAAGCTAATATACATAAGGCTTTGTGCCATCTTCTTCAACAGTTCGTCAAGACTTCTCCATGATTGCTCTAGTTTGAAGGTTGTTTGTTGAAGGAATCTTGAAGAAGTGTTGTAGCGGTGTTGAAGAAGTGGATTGAGCTATTAAATTGTTTAAAAGGGAGAATGTTCTTCTTAGATAACTATTATAAGGAAAACGATAATAGTATTATAAGCGTAGAATTAAATTTGAATATGCCTGTATTAATGGTAGAATTCTGTTTGAGGGTCAAGAGAGGAAGCTAAGGGATAAAATTATTATTTAACCAAATTCGTGTTAATTCTTTTGCTAAAAGAGTTGTTGTTTAAAGAGAAATAATAGGATAAGTACAGGGGTATATCTACCATAAATAAGAAAGAAAAAGTTTGTAATTCAATAGAATTAGAGGTTCTGAGGTATTAAAAATGGGTTGGTGTAGAAGTTTGTTAATTAGAATCTATTTAAATAAGGTTGATAATTTTATATGCATGCATAGTAAAATATCAAAAATAAATTCTTATTTTCGTTCGGTAAGTAAATGTGAAACACAAAAAACGATATAAAAATGAAAATATTAGTTTGCATCAGTCATGTGCCTGATACTACTTCAAAAATCAACTTCACGAATGGAGATACAGCATTTGATACAAACGGAGTACAGTTTGTAATCAATCCTAATGATGAGTATTCTTTAACTAGAGCTATTTGGTTCAAAGAGAAACAAGGAGCTACAGTTACTGTAGTGAATGTAGGAGGACCTGATACTGAGGCTACACTGCGCAAAGCATTAGCTATCGGAGCAGATGAGGCTATCCGTGTGAATGCTAATCCTACTGACGGAATGTTCGTAGCAAAACAATTAGCAGAAGTAGTAAAAAATGGAGGTTTTGACTTAGTATTAGCAGGTAAAGAATCTTTAGATTATAATGGTGGAATGGTACCAGGAATGCTAGCAGCATTCTTAGGATATGATTTCGTAAACTCATGTGAAGGGTTAGAGGTAGAAGGTACTTCTGTGAAAGCGATTCGTCAGATAGACGGTGGTAAAGAAACTATCTCTGGAAAATTACCACTTGTAATCGGTGGACAAAAAGGAATAGTAGATGAAAAAGACTTGCGCATACCTAATATGCGTGGTATTATGTCAGCTAGAACAAAAGCATTAGCTGTAGTAGAACCAGTAGGAGCAGAAGCAACTACTAAAGATGTGAAATTCGAAAAACCAGCTCCAAAATCAGCTTGTAAAATGATTTCACCTGATAACATTGATGAGTTAATCAACTTGTTACACAACGAGGCAAAAGTTATCTAATTTCATTTATTTGTAAACCTTTAAAAAGAAGAATTATGTCAGTTTTAATATATGCTGAATCAGCAGAAGGAAAATTTAAAAAAGTAGCATTAGAGTTAGCTTCTTATGCTAAGAAAGTAGCAGAGTCATTAGGAACAACTGTGACGGCTGTAACGATCAATGCTTCAGACGTAAGCGAATTAGGAAAATACGGTGTAGATAAAGTATTAAAAGTATCTAACGATAAGTTAGCTAACTTTAATGCTAAAGCTTATGCAGATGTAATCAAACAAGCAGCTGCTAAAGAAGGAGCTAAAGTAGTAGTGTTATCTTCTACAACAGATAGCTTATACGCTGCTCCATATGTAGCAGTAGCTCTAAACGCTGGATATGCTTCTAACGTGGTAGCTTTGCCAGAGAGTACTTCTCCTTTTGTAGTAAAAAGAAACTCTTTCTCTACTAAAGCATTTACGCATACAGAATTAACTACAGATGTAAAAGTATTAGCATTAGCTAAGAATTCTTACGGATTAGTAGAGGCTTCTGGAGCTGCAGCAGCTGAGGATTTTGCACCATCGTTAAACGATGCTGACTTCAGCCTAAAAGTAGAAGGAGTAGAAAAAGTATCAGGAAAAGTAACTATCGCTGATGCTGATGTAGTAGTATCAGGAGGTCGTGGATTAAAAGGACCAGAGAACTGGAAGATGATCGAAGACTTAGCAGACGTATTAGGTGGAGCATTAGCTTGTTCTAAGCCTGTATCTGACTTAGGGTGGAGATCGCATGAAGAGCACGTAGGACAAACAGGTAAGCCTGTAGCTGCGAACTTATATATCGCTGTAGGTATCTCTGGAGCTATCCAACATATCGCAGGGGTGAACTCTTCTAAAGTAAAAGTAGCTATTAATACAGATGCAGAAGCGCCTTTCTTTAAAGTAGCTGACTATGGTATCGTAGGGGATGCATTCCAAGTAGTACCTCAATTAGTAGAGAAATTAAAAGAATTTAAAGCAAAGAATGCATAAGCATTTTATAAGCTTTTAAATATATAAGGCAACTAAGACGAAGAATATTTATATCTTTGTTTTAGTTGCTTTTTTTGTATAAAAATAATTATGAGTTTAATAAAATTAACGGTAAGCGGAATCTCTTATAGTCATACACAGAATGGTGCGTATGCACTTATATTAGAAGAAGAGGTAGGAAGTAGAAAATTGCCTATCGTAATAGGAGCTTTTGAGGCTCAGTCTATTGCGATAGCGATAGAGGATGATATTAAACCACCTAGACCTCTGACTCATGATCTGTTTAAGACTCTAGCAGATCGATACAGTATCATAGTCAAAGAAGTTATTATTAACAGACTATTAGATGGAGTTTTTTACTCTAGCTTAGTTTGTGTAAGAGATGGTGTAGAGGAGACGATAGATGCGCGTACTTCGGATGCGATAGCATTAGCGATACGCTTTTATGCACCTATTTATACTTATAAAGATATCTTAGATAGAGCAGGTATTATTCTTAATGCTGAGGAGATAGAAGAGGAAGAGGAGACAGAAGACCAGAAAGTTCCTTATTCTGGAGAAGATATTGCTTCTCAGGTAGAACAGTTTTTAGAAGAGGAAGCGAAGGCTAATGATTACTCTAGCTATACTAAATCTGATTTAGAGAAAATGCTAGATGATGCTCTATCAAGTGAGGACTATGAAAGAGCTGCCTTGCTAAGAGATGAATTAAATAAAAGATAATAAACCTATATATAGACAACACAACAATGAAACAATACTTAGACTTAGTACAGCAAGTACTAGATAACGGAACACAAAAAGGAGATCGTACGGGGACAGGAACGAAGAGTATATTCGGTCATCAGATGCGATTTGATTTATCAGAAGGATTTCCTTTGGTTACAACTAAGAAAGTACACTTAAAGTCTATTGTATATGAGTTGTTATGGTTTTTAAACGGAGATACGAATATTAAGTATCTCAGCGAGAATGGCGTGCGTATATGGGATGAGTGGGCTGATGAGAACGGTGATCTAGGTCCTGTGTATGGATATCAATGGAGAAACTGGAATGGAGAAGGTATAGACCAGATAAAAGAGGTGATAGATACACTGAAGAATAATCCTAATAGTAGACGTATAATGGTGTCTGCATGGAATCCTAGTGTGATGCCTGATACTTCTGTCTCTTTTGCAGAGAACGTTGCTAATGGTAAGGCGGCATTACCTCCATGTCATTCATTCTTTCAGTTCTATGTAGCAGATGGTAAACTGTCTTGTCAGTTATATCAGCGCAGTGCAGATGTATTCTTAGGGGTGCCTTTTAATATTGCTTCTTATGCATTATTAACGATGATGGTGGCTCAGGTATGTGATCTAGAAGTGGGTGATTTTATCCATACATTCGGAGATGTACATATCTATAACAACCATATAGAGCAGGTAACACTACAGTTGAGTAGAGAGCCAAAACCATTGCCTCGCATGATAATAAATAAAGAAGTAAAAGATATATTTAATTTTAAATACGAAGATTTTACACTTGAAGGATATGATCCTCATCCTGCTATAAAAGGAAAAGTGTCTGTATAAACAGAATAATAAAAATATTGCTTATGAAAAGAGATGAATCTTACGAAATGTATGAATATGCACGCAAGCGATTAAAACAAAGAAAGATGTTATTCTTTCACTTTGTAGTATTTGTTTTAGGAAGTATTGCCATGTTTTGTTTTAACGGCTTAGTTCAAGACCAGACTACAGTTACGATTTGGTGGCCGTATGCTATCGGGATATGGGCATTGTTAGTATTCTTACACGCTGTGAATGTGTTAATCGTAGATCGCTTTATGGGGAAGCGATGGGAGGATAAGCAAGTAAGACGTTTAGTAGAGCTACAAGAACAACGTATCAAAGAATTAAGAGCAAAAGTAGAGAAGGATTTTCCATTAGTGGATACACAGAGAGATTTAGCACAAATCCAACAACCTACTCCTACTAGCTCACCAGAATTAGATAAAAAATAAATATATGCTGACACTGATCGCTGCAGCTGCAGAGAATAATGCTTTAGGTAAAGACAATGATTTGTTATGGCATTTGCCAGATGACTTTAAACACTTTAAGGATTTAACGTCTCACCATTTTATTATTATGGGAAGAAAGACGTTTGAATCTTTTCCAAAACCTTTGCCTAACCGTACGCATATTATCATTACCCGTCAAGAAGATTATGATGCGCCTGCGGCATGTATCGTAGTGAATAGTTTAGAAAAGGCTTTAGATTTAGTTACAGAGCAAGAGGAGACTTTTGTTATAGGAGGAGGAGAAATTTATAATTTAGCACTTCCTTTTGCAGATAAGATAGAGTTAACTCGTGTACATACAGTATTAGAGGCAGATGCTTTTTTTCCTGTTCTAGATCCTAAAGAGTGGAAATTAGTCAGAGAGGAATTTCATGATAAAGATGCGAAACATCAGTATCCTTTTACCTTTTTGACATATATCAAAAGTTAAAAAAGTAAGTTATGAAAAAGATGTTTTCTTGTTTAATTATCGCTTTAGTAGGAGTTTTGGGCTATGCTCAGGAGCCTTCTAAAACAATATCTCAAAAAAAAGAGAGTGTTGTGAATGATGAGCCAATCGCCATTATGGATACTTTACGTCTAAAGTTTCAGAATAATGAAAATGTAGGTAAGGATATGCAGTTTTTAGGTAAAGATATCTATGACAGTACTTATCTAAAAGATGGAGATGTTTTTCGAAAAAACACTAAATATAGCGGTACTTCTTATAAGAGTAAAAACTTCGATTCTCTTACGCTAATCGATATTACTAACCCACTAGAGTTGATGCTTTTTTATAAAGAAAAGAAAGCCTTTGTATTAGTCAATAGAGAATTAGCAGAACGCAATGTTATCGATTTAGGGGTTAAGTTTCCGACTATGGAGACAAGCTTTGCAGGGGTGAGTACTAAGCGTAATTATTGGTTAGTGAATGAGCGCAACAGATCAGTGAATTTGTACAACAGTGTTACTTATGAGCTACACCGCGTGTTTACTTTTCCAGAAGAAGCTAAGATTAAACAATATTTGACTCTGCCTCATCTGTTCTTTTGGGTAGATGAAGAGAACGTATTACATGGGAATGACCTAGTCGGTAAAGAGGTTGTTACGTATAATCTAGAGGATGGATATGATTTAATACAAATATTAGAGATAGATAAATTACTTTATTCTTATAAAGATAAATTATACTTTGTTGATTTAAAAGCAAATAAGACTTCTGTTCTAGATACAAAAGAAAAAAGCATTTCAGGCTTCTTTTATGGCAATCAAAAATTGAGTATTTTTGACGGACAGAAATTAAATAATTACTTTATAAAATTACCGTAATGCATATAGCTATTGCTGGAAATATAGGCGCAGGAAAGACTACGCTTACGAATTTATTAGCCAAACACTATGGGTGGGAACCTCATTATGAGGATGTAGTAGATAATCCTTATCTAGATGACTTCTACCACCAGATGGACAGATGGTCTTTTAACTTACAAGTGTATTTTTTAAATAGCCGTTTTCGTCAAGTTTTACAAATTAGACAAAGTGGTAAGACGATTATCCAGGATCGTACAATCTATGAAGACGCACATATCTTCGCGCCAAACTTACACGCAATGGGCTTAATGTCTAATCGTGATTTTCAGAACTACTCTTCTTTATTCGAATTGATGCAAGAGTTGGTAGGGGCTCCAGATTTGTTAATCTATTTGAGAAGCTCTGTACCTAACCTAGTAGGACAAATCCAAAAGAGAGGAAGAGATTATGAAAACTCTATTTCTATCGAGTATTTAAATAAATTAAATGAACGATATGAAGAGTGGATTAGAGGGTATGACAAAGGGAAGTTATTGATTATCGATGTAGATAATTTGGATTTCGTGGAAAACCCAGAAGATTTAGGAAACGTAATTAATAAAATAGATGCTGAGATAAACGGTCTGTTTTAGAGTTAATATAAAATAAAGGAAAGCCCTGATATCATTTGATATCAGGGCTTTTTTATAAAGGAATATTAGAGGTCTTTTTGATCGTCTGAATTACAAAAGAGCTTTTGATATTAGATATAATCTCCAGTTTAGAGATCTTGTGTACTACGAATTGTTGATAGGCTTGTACGTCGTCAACTAATAACTTTAAAAAGAAGTCATAGTCCCCTGCTATATAAGAAGCTTCTAATACTTCGTCTAAGCCCTTTACATATTTCTCAAATTCTTCGAATAGACTTTCTTGATGTCTGATCAGTATGACTTGACAGTATACGATTAGTTTTTTTCCTAATAGATCTGGGTTAAGTTGAGCAGTGTACCCTTGAATAATACCTGTTGCTTCAAGCTTTTTTATTCGTTCGTGTACTGGTGTGAGTGATAAGTTTACTTTCTCTGCTAGCTGTTTTGTCGATTGTTTTCCGTCTAATTGAAGTTCGATTAGTAATCTTTTATCAATTTCGTCTATATGTTGCATAGTTAATTTTTCTGTTTAATGAAGTTTAGGTTATATAAAAGTAATGCTTTTTTCTTTTAAGTGTGCCCATTGTAGATGTTTTTTCCTTAATTATAGATCTATTGTAGAAAAAATATTTATGTGTATATCTTTGCACTGTTATATCAGATAAAAAATAAGTAAATGAAGATTATACAAAAGATAGTAAAACCTATTTCTAAATCATGTTGTACGCCTGTTCTTGCTAAAAACTTCTCTATGTGTATGGGGGAGATGTGTGTGCTCTTATGTGAAGAAAAGCTTTATTAATTTTTTGTTTTAATAACAGAAAAGGAGGCTTTGGTAGAGCCTCCTTTTTTTGTATCGTTTTTTTAAGCAGCAAAAAAACGATAGGTAATGTGTGTGCTGCTAAAAATAATAAAATTTTTAGTATAAATGAAAAGTATTAAACTTCGGCTACTAATAAGTAGCTTGCTACTGCTGTGTAATCTGGCTTTAGCACAACAAGTAACTGTGACAGGTGTGGTAAGTGAGCAGGGGGGATTCTCTCTACCTGGAGTCTCAGTTATCGTTAAAAATTCTACGAAAGGAGTACAAACAGATTTAGATGGTAAGTATGCTATCGATGTAAATGAAGGTGATGTGCTTCAGTTCGAATATGTAGGATTTAAACCTCAGTCTATCACTGTGACTAAGCAGCGTGTAGTGAATATTAGCTTAGCAGAGGACGTGATAGGTTTAGACGATATCGTAATCGTGGCTTATGGTGCTCAAAAACAAAAAGCTGTAGTAGGTGCGATTAGTCAGATCAAGAGTGATGCTCTAGATAAGCAAGTGTCTACTTCTGTAGTATCTGCACTACAAGGTACAGTAGCAGGAGTGAATATCATAAACTCTAACTCTCAACCTGGAGAGAGCCCTACAATACGCATTCGTGGTATCGGTTCTATCAATGCATCAGCAGATCCATTAATTATATTAGATGGGGCTCCGTATTCAGGATACATCAGCTCAATAAGTGCAGACCAGATAGAAAGTATCAACGTGCTGAAAGATGCGTCTTCTACAGCCTTATATGGTTCTCGTGGAGCTAATGGAGTAATCTTGATTAAAACAAAAATGGGGAAGCTAAATAGCCAACCTGACGTGAATATCAAGTTGAGTTCAGGAGTAGCATTCGACGCTGTGAAAACACATAAGGTATTAGATACTCGTGGGTATACACAGTATCTGTGGGAAGCTAGAAAGAATAACTATCAGTATGTGTTAGGGCAAGATGAAGACACCGCGCGTAGAACGGCTTCAGATGGGTTAGTGAGTTACTTTGGTTATAACCCATTTGGAACAGATCAACCTGTGGATTATAATGGTAATTGGACAGTTAAAAACCCGTTGTTATGGGAGACAGACTGGAAAAAAGAGTTACAGAGAAACCAAGCATTTAGAAATGAATACAATTTTAATGTAGCAGGTGGAGGTGATCGTACGACATATTTCCTTTCAGGTAATTATTTAAACCAAGATGGAATGATCAAGACTTCTAACTTTGAACGTACGACAGTTCGTCTTAATATAGAAAGCCAAGTGACGGATTGGTTACAATTAGGAGCTAATACAGCATACTCTGCTTCTAATCAAAACTTCCCTACACAAAGCGGAACTAATCTTTATAGTCCAATGAATTGGATATATGCTATGCCTAGTGTCTATCCTGTTTACAAAAGAGATTTAAATGGGCAAAGAGTATATGATGCTGAAGGAAGTCTAATCTATGACTATGGTAATGCATCTAGTAAAGATATTAATAGTGTTCGCCCTATCATGAGTGGTGAGAATGCAGTAGGGATATTACAAAATAATAGTACTGTAAATAGACGATCTACAACTAGCTGGAATGGTTTTGCTAAGTTAGATTTGGCAGAGGGATTATATTTTAGAACCAATCTGTCTTATGAAAAGTATGACTATGACAATAAAGAGTACAACAACTCTCAGTATGGTCAGGCATCTAGTGTGAATGGTCGTGTACTTAGATTCAAGGATACGTCAGAGACATTGAATTTTATTAATGCATTGCACTACGATAAGACATTAGGAGAACACCATATAGCAGTAGATGGTATCTACGAGGCTTATAAGTTTAAGAAAGACTTTTTTAATGCTTCTACTACAGGATTCTTACCTGGTAACACAGAGATAGGGAGTGGTACATCATTAGAGGGGATTAATGGATATGATGTAGAGGATAGATTGACTAGTTATTTAGGTCGATTAAGTTATGACTACGCAAACAAGTACTTTATAGAAGGATCGTTTAGACGTGATGCAAGTACTCGTTTTGATAAATCTGTTCGAAAAGGGAACTTCTATTCGGTAGGAGGGTCTTGGATAGTGTCATCTGAGGATTTCTTAATAGACAATAATACTATTGATTTATTAAAACTACGAGTTTCTTATGGTGAGCTAGGGAATAATAATATCACAGGTAAGTACTTTCCTTACTTAAGATTATTTGATACAGGCTATAATCAGTTAGATAATCCGGGAGTTATATTAGGTGATTTAGCAGATCCATATTTGACATGGGAAAAAACAGCTTCGTTCAATGCGGGTATTGATTTTAGTTTGTTTAATAATAGAATAGAAGGATCTGTAGATTATTATAAAAAGCGTTCTATTGATTTATTGTTTGCTATTCCACAAGCTCCTTCTACAGGTAATTTAGAGATATTATCTAATGCTGGAACAATAGAAAACTATGGATTAGAGGTAAGTTTGACTTCTCATAATGTACGTTCTGGAGATTGGAAATGGGATACTTCACTTAACTTCTCTATTGATAGAAATAAGATTAAATCATTGACACAAGACAGTTTTATTAGTGGGTTAAATAGATGGGCAGAAGGTCGTTCTCTCTATGATTTCTATTTAAGAGATTGGGCAGGTGTAGATCCTAATGATGGATATGGAATGTGGTATAAGGATGTAGTAGATACAGATGGTCAAGTGACAGGAAGAGAAGCTACAAAGGACTATAATGAGGCAACGCGTTACTATAATAAATCTGCTCTACCAAAACTAGTAGGGGGATTTAATACAGCTTTATCTTATAAAAACTTTGATTTTAGTGCATTCTTTAATTTTAGTTTAGGAGGTTATATTTATGACAATGATTATTCAGGGTTAATGAATGGTATGTCTACAGGATATCAAAGTTCACCTGATATAGGTAATCGTTGGCAAAAACCTGGTGATATTACGGACACCCCTATACTTATTAATTCTACAAATAATTTTGCAGCAACATCTACTAGATTCTTATATAAGAATGATTATTTAAGATTAAAGGCTGTGACGCTAGGATATACATTACCTATCGAGAGTTTGGGTAAGTTTAAATTAAAACAAGCAAGAGTGTATGTACAAGGAGAGAACTTATTGACTTTCCAGTCACATAAAGGTATCGATCCGGAACAAGCAATAAACGGTGTGACTAACTATCGTGTGCCTTTATCAGCTACCTTATCAGTAGGTTTAAATATTAATTTTTAAAAGAGTAAATACGTGATAAAATCAATAATAAAAAGTATTGTAGTAATGTTATTCATTAGTGCAGTTACAGGTTGTTCATCAGATTTTTTAGATGATCCACAGCCAAAAGATAGTATATCTCCAGAAGTAGTATTTGGGAGTAAGGAGGGAGCTACTTCATTTTTGTCAGGAATATTGAGGTTACAAAGAATGTCATTAATTAATGATGAAGCATCAGGTCTACATAGTATTTTATTTGCTCGTAGTGTAAAAGGGGCAGATCTAATACAAAAACAGATTTGGTTTGGAGCTGATTATGACTATCAAGTGTATTTAAGTACAGGGACTAGATCTAAGTTCTCATGGCGATTGCCTTATAAGATCATAGACCAAGTAAATAATTTTATTCAAGGCGTAGAGGAGAGTACAAAGATTAGTAAAGAAGACAAAGATGAGTTATTAGGTCAGGCTCTAGCTCTTAGAGGTTATTATTATTTTCAATTAGCAATAGAGTTTGGAGAAGCTTATTTGGCAAATCAGCAAGGTGAGTTTCCACCTATTTATGTAAAATCGAGTACTACACCTAGTCCTTTTTCTACTAAGGAAGAGTTTTTTGGAAGAATAGTAAAAGACTTGGAAGAAGCTTCATCTAGACTAGGAGACACTAGATTAGATAAATCATATATCAATAAATCAGTAGCTCAAGCTTTTTTGGCACAAGTATATCAATACATGGGTAAATGGGATTTAGCGAAAAAAAACGCAAATGAAGCATATGGAGGAAATATACATAAAGTATTAAATGCAGAAGAATATAGTAAAGGCTTTGATAGCATGAGTGCAACTGAATGGTTGTGGGCATTGCCTCAGAGTGCTGATCAAACAGTGTATTACCGCTCTCATCCTCATGCGATGATGGATCACGTAGCGGTAGCTTATCACGGGACATTCATAAACGATCAGTTCGTAAAAAATTTTAGTTCTACAGATGTGCGAAACTTGTTTAGTAATTTTTATGAGAAGCCTAAAGGAGATTGGCAAGAGTATGTGACTTCTAAGTTTAAATTCACATTCGAAGCAGATTTACCCGTTATTAGATATCCTGAATTGGTATTAATAGAAGCTGAAGCAGAATATCATTTAGGAAATGAAGGAAAGTCAAAAGAGATCTTAGATGCAATTCGTTTAAATAGGGATACACAAGCTAAAGTTACAAGTGCTACTGGAACAGCGTTACTTGATGTAATTTTATTAGAAAGAAGAAAAGAATTATATGGAGAGTGCGGAGTAGAGTGGTTCGATGCTAAGCGATTATTAAGAGGGGTCACTCGTACAGGTAATCACAGAACTGTAATATCTCTTCCTGCACAGGATAAACGCTTTCAGTTAGTCATTCCTCAAGAAGAGTTAGATGCTCGTAATTAATTGAACATTTATTTTTAAAAAAAGTATCCATTTTAGAATGGTATTTGGTTGTTGTTTTTAGTTAGCGTAAGAGGTTGTCATTCGTGACAACCTCTTTTTTTAGGGTTGAGGTATAAAAAAACACCTCTACTAAGAGGTGTTTTTGCTTATTGTGTAATCTCTCTAAAGAGACTTTCTAGATTCTTGTTTTTCACTTGCATGGATAGTGTTTTCAGTCCATTCTCTTGAGCGAAGTCATATACAGTAGCTCTATAATCACCATCTATAGGGAATATTAATTCCCACTGTGTGTCATGAATGTGATTAGCACGGATAAGGTTAGGGATTCTATCTATAAACTGAACCTCTATTTTAAAGTCAAACTCAACAGCTATTATCTGTTCATTTTGATTCTCTAACATAGATGAAAGCATTTGATCTGCTACTATTTGTCCTTTTTTGATAATAATCACACGGTCACAAATAGCTTCTACTTCTTGCATAATATGTGTAGAAAGAAATACTGTCTTATCCTTACCAATGTTTTTAATTAACTCTCTAATCTCTACTAATTGATTAGGATCTAATCCTGTGGTAGGTTCATCTAAGATAAGTACTTCTGGATCGTGAAGAAGAGCAGTGGCTAATCCTACACGCTGTCTATATCCTTTCGATAATTCACCTATTCGCTTATGCGCTTCAGGGGTTAGACCTGTTAAGTTAATTACTTCGTCAATTCTACTTTTAGCTACTTTATAAATATCAGCATTGAACTGTAAATACTCTCGCACATACATTTCTAAATACAGTGGATTGTGCTCTGGTAAATAACCTATAGAACGCTGTACATTTCGCTGTTCTGTCTCTACGTTAAAGTCATTGACATAAGCAAGACCTTCATCACTGTGAATGTATGTCGTTAGAATCTTCATTAGTGTAGACTTACCTGCCCCATTAGGCCCTAGAAAGCCAGCTATTTGACCTTTTGGGATAGAGAAACTAATATTGTCTAAGGCTTTCTGTTCGCCATAAAACTTGCTTATATTTTTAACCTGTAGTGACATTATTTTGATTTATATGATAGTAACAAAAGTATATATTTAATGTGAAAATCCGAAAGAAACACTGAATACAATAATACCTATTACAATCAATGTGATAAATACATATAACCAATCTTTCTCTAAGAAAAACGATAAAAGTGATAGAAATATTCTAAGCACAGGAGTTAAAAATAAAAGTAATATACCCAAGAAGATAATAGACTCCCCATCTACCTGGGCTACACCTGATAAAATATTGTTTATAACGTTGATTATATTATCATCTTTCTCTATAAAATTAGTGAAGTTTACTTGTTCACTTCCTTTACTCGAAAAAAGTATAATACCTCCTATACCAGCCACAGATAGTGCAGTCCATACCCCATATCGCAGTACATTACCAATTATAGATTGTAAATCAGTATCTGAAAATTTAGTTGTTCCCATAATCTTATATATTACCCATTACACCATTGTAAATCATATTAATCGCTAAAGCTAAAATTAGAAAAGCAAAGAATACTTTTAGTTTTTTAGGGTTAGCTTTTAGAAGTACTTTGGCCCCTACCATTGCCCCAACTAATACACCTATTATTACAGGCATACATATAGAGGGTTCTATATATCCTTTTTGGATATAGATAACAGAGCTAGCAATAGCTGTTACTCCCATCATAAAATTGCTTGTTGTAGTAGATACTTTAAAAGGAATCTTCATAATAGAGTCCATAGCAATTACTTTAAAAGCACCTGAGCCAATACCTAAAAGCCCAGACATCATTCCTGCAATCCCCATCATACTAAAACCCCCAATGATATTCTTCATACCATATTTTACAGTGGTACCACTAGGGGTGGGATATGTACTTACTAGTTTTAAGTTATGAGCAAGTTTACTTGAGTTCTCAGGAGTAACCAAGTGATCTTCTTTTTTTCGAAGAGAATTGATAGAAGAAAAAGTAAGGGTTAATCCAAAAATAACTGCAAGGACAGAAGTATTCGCATTGGTAGAGATGATAGCTCCTATAACTGCTCCTGCAGTAGTAGCTATTTCTAGAAACATTCCTAATCTCATATTGGTAATTCCTTCTTTGACATAGGCTGAAGCTGATCCTGAAGAAGTTGCTATTACAGCAACTAAGGCAGTTCCAATAGCATAATGCATATCAACACCTAAGAATACAGATAACAAAGGAATGATTATTATACCGCCTCCTAGTCCTGATAAAGAGCCTATGAAGCCTGCTGCAAATGCTCCTAAGAACATGATCAGCGTGAAAGTTAATAAGGTCATTTTTTATATTATTTTGTTCTTAAGTGGTTAAAAGTAATTATTTATCAAATAAATATCGAATAAAAGGCCAACTTTATAAATTAAAATAATATATTAGAGTCTTTTTTTGACAGTTTTGGTGAGTACAAAACCGGAGCTGTAAAAACGTCATTATATGTAAATACAAATTAATAATTAACCAATGGAAAAACTAAACATTAACAAGGATTGGTTGTCTTTATTCCAAGGACAAAATCCTGCAATAATTGCAGGTCCTTGTAGTGCGGAAACGCCAGAGCAAGTCATGAGAATCGCTAAGTCACTGCCAAAAGAGGTTAAAGTCTATCGCGCTGGGATTTGGAAACCTCGTACTCGTCCAGGTGGATTTGAAGGAGTAGGTGCCATTGGATTGAAATGGTTACAACAAGTGAAAGCTGAGACAGGAATGTTATTAGCTACTGAGGTTGCAACCGCAGAACACGTACAATTGTGCTTAGAGCACGATATTGACATCTTATGGATTGGGGCACGTACTGCTGTTAATCCTTTTGCTGTTCAAGAAATTGCAGATGTACTTAGAGGTACAGATAAAGTTGTTTTGTTAAAGAATCCAGTGAATCCGGACTTGTCTTTATGGATGGGGGGAGTAGAGAGACTTGCAGAAGCAGGTATTACTAAATTAGGAGTTATTCACAGAGGCTTTAGTACTTATGAAAAAACAAAGTATCGCAATATCCCTGAGTGGCAAATCCCAATTGATCTAAAGTTACATCTACCTAATATTCCTATTTTCTGTGATCCATCACATATCACAGGAAACAGAGACAAAATATTAGGTGTATCTCAACAAGCATTAGACCTTAACTATGAAGGGTTAATGATAGAGACACATTGTGATCCTGATAATGCATGGAGTGATGCTGCTCAGCAGGTGACACCTGATCAATTAAGTGATATCATCTCTAAATTACAAGTGAGAAACGTAACGGATGAGACAGAAGAATTCTTACAACAGATACAAGCTCACCGTATCCAAATCGATGACATGGATAGTAAGCTTCTTGATTTATTGAGAAAGCGTATGGCTATCTCTGATGCAATTGGAACATTGAAGAAGGAGAAAAATGTAGCTGTATTCCAACAAGATCGCTGGTTAAAAATTCTTGAGAAAATGCAGGAAGAAGGGAAACACATCGGATTTACTGAAGAGTTTATCACTGCTATCTATACTGCTATTCACCAAGAGAGTATTCATAGACAAGATAAAATTATCAACAAATAGTAGTTGGTAATGTGAATTATAGAAGGGTTTTTACAGATGTAAAGGCCCTTTCTTTGTTTAAAACATGTTATAGTAGTGAATCAGGTTAACTAAGAATTGTCTTTAAACCTGTTTAAGGAACATTTTTTTTGAAGTATATTTGCCATATGAATGGTATAGTTTACAAATCAACAGGTAGTTGGTACTCAGTGAAAGGTGAAGACGGTGTGTTTTATGACTGTCGAATTAAAGGTAAGTTTAGGATTAAAGGTATTAAAAGTACTAATCCAATTGCTGTAGGTGACCATGTTCGCTTTGAACTAGAAACTACAAACGATGTTACTACGGGGGTTATTAATGATATAAAACCTCGTAAGAATTATATTGTTCGTAAGTCTGTAAACTTATCTAAGCAAGTACATATTCTTGCATCTAACATTGATACTCTATTCTTAATTGTAACCATAAATAATCCTGTTACAACTACAAGTTTTATTGACAGATTCTTAGTTACTGCAGAAGCTTATGGAATTAGGACAGTATTAGTGTTTAATAAAATAGATACTTATTCTGAGGATGCTTTAGACGAGCAGTTGTATATGCAGTATATTTATTCTCAGATTGGTTATGAGTGTTTAAGAGTATCTGCTGTCACAGGTAAGGGAATAGATGCCATTAAAGAAAGAATGATAGGTAAGGTATCTACATTTACAGGACATTCAGGAGTAGGAAAGTCTACTTTAATTAATGCTATAGAACCAGGACTACACTTAAAGACTGCTCAAATCTCAGAACAACATCAACAAGGACAGCATACTACTACATTTGCAGAGATGTTTGACTTATCATTCGATGCTAAGATTATTGATACCCCAGGTGTTAGAGGATTTGGTGTAGTAGATATGGAACCACAAGAAGTAGGTGACTATTTTCCTGAGTTTTTTGCTTTAAAGGACCAGTGTAAGTTTAATAATTGCTTGCATAGAGAAGAACCTTACTGTGCTGTAAAGGACGCATTGGATAGAGATGAATTAGCCTGGTCTAGATATAAGACATATATTCAGATTCTAGACGGAGAAGAAGAACATTATCGAACAGATATATATAAAGATGGAAAGAACCAAGACGAATAGTCTTGGTTTTTTTTATGTATTTAAAGTAGTAGTCAGATTAATTAAGAATCTTTTTGGTGTAAGTCCTCTTGCTATGTTGTATAATTGTGGTAAATTTTGACTTTATAATTACTACCACAAAAAATAAGATAATGAATAAAATAGCCTGTTTTTTATTTGTATTAATATGTTGTCTACAGTCACCTTCTTATGGACAAGATTTCTTAGGAAAAGTAAAGCCAGCTGAGTTAGCAGAGCTTAGTAATACTTCTTTTGCTAAGGATAAAGCAGTCATACTACAAGAAGAAGTTAGAGTAGACTTTGAATATTCTGATGAATATGGTTTTAGAGTGAATGAGACTGTATCACGTAAAATCAAATTATATGATGAGGTGGCTAAGGAAAAGTTGAAATTCCTTGTTCCTTATGCGCCTAAAGGGTATGCAAGAGAAGATGTGACTATAACAGTGTCTAATATTTATCGAATAGCTGATGGGAAGATAGTAAAACAGAAGTCTCCAAAACAAAATCTAATTGATGAAGACAAAGGTAATTGGAGAGAGAAAGGTGTATCTTATAATGAAGCTAAAACTGGAGATATTATAGAGTATTCATATACTAAATCGACTAACTATATAGATGAATTACCTGAGTGGTATATACAGAGTGACATGCCTAAAGAAAGCACAAGTTACACAGTAGTCGCACCTGAGTATTTTTTATATAGTATTGTCAAAAAAGGAGATATAAAGCTTATAGAACAAGAACAAAATAGAAGAGTATCTTTTCGTGGGGTGAATGGCTTTATGATTAAGTCTGAAATCAATGCTATAGAAAAAACATATAAAGCACAATTAGTACCTTCTTTTATTGTAGAGCCTTATCTTGATAATCCTGCAAACTATATTTCAACAGTGCGCTTTGATTTACAGCAAGTACAGTTCCCTGGTAATTCTGCGGAAAAAGTAATGCAAACAGAGAAAGAGTTTTATGCTGACCTACTTAAAAATAGAGGGTTTGGTAAAGAATTAAAACAAGATAAGTTTCTTAAAAAAGAAATTAACCTAGAGGATTATAAGGGGCTAAGTACAGAAGCTCAGATTTCAAAACTATTAAATGTAGTACAGAGTCGAGTAACGTGGAATCAAGAATATGGACTTTACGCACAGAACGGTATTAAAACTACTTTCTATAAAGGGACTGGAAATAGTGCTGATGTGAACTTACTATTGACAGCCATGTTAAGATATGTTGGTGTAAAAGCTAATCCAGTATTATTGAGTACTAGAAGTAATGGTGTGAAGGCCGCTTGGCAACGTAACTATTATAATCATATTATAACTGCTATAGAAGCTAATAATAGTATTTATTTAGTAGATGCCACGAATAAGAATACGACTCTTAATATCTTATCATTAGATGATCTAAATGGTACAGGTACTATATTATACGACACAGGAGCTATTCTTAAAGTGAATCTAATGCCTCAGTTTATTTCTAGTAAAGAAGTGAAGTATCAGATCACTCCTAACTCGAATGGAAGTATTTCAGGTCAGATTATAGAAAACTATAAAAACTATCACGCATTAGAGTTTAGAAATATGTATGATGGTAGTGAATGGAGATTTGGGAAGTGGTATGAGAGTCAGTATGTAGGGATGAATGTAAGTAGTACACGTGTGTATAATGGTGATAATAACGAGAAGGATGTAAGAGCAGTATTCTCGTTCAGTAAGCAGAATGGTGTATTATTTTTTAATGATAAGTATATTATTAATCCATTTCAGTTCTATCCATTGTATTCTAATCCATTTAAAAGTGAATATAGAAATAACCCTATTTACATAGGGTATCCAGAGTTAGACAATTATCTAATGGGGATAGTCATTCCAGAAGGGTATAAAGTAGGTACTCTACCTCAAAACTTTACTTTAAAAAGTGAACAGACAGGATTAGAAGTACAAACTAAGTTCGAGGTAAAAGACAATCAAGTACTGTGTAGTTTGATTTTTATTAAAGCTAAAGGAGTGATTGCTTCAAAAGACTATGACAGTGTGAGAGATGTGTATACTCAATTATTAGAACAGTTAAAAACACAAGTTACATTAGAGAAGAAATAAAAATAAGGCTACCTAAATCAGGTAGCCTTATTCAATTATTATTAGTAAAGAGAAAATAAAGTGGCGCAATAACCACTTGTTATTTTACTGAGGAGTGAGTATAAATACTCCGTAAGTAGAGGTATTAAATACAGATTTTGAAACCTCTTTAATGTCCTCAGGAGTGATGCTATTTAGTATTTCATCATAATTATTAAAGTCTTCAAATGAACCAAAGTTTAATTGAGTTTCTCTAAGCTTTTCTACCCATTGGAATGTACTTGTATCTGTTAGATGTAAGCGTTTATTATTCAGAATCGTTAATTTCATCTGTTCTAATTCTGTCTTTGAGATACTTTTTGTCTGTAGAGAGTTAATCACTTCTTTAGCTAAGCTCTCTAGTTTGTCTACATCAGTGAGAGAAGTAGAGAAGAATAAACTAACAGATGTTCTAGGCTCAGGGTAAACTTCTACATCTAGAGCTGAATAAGGAGAATATACTAATCCTTCTTTTTCCCTTGATAGTGTTAAGAACTGGTTGTTAAACATCTCTCTTACGATATGAGCCATCATGTTCTCTTTTAGAGTAGGTTTAATTGTTCCATTGAATACTATTGTCACATCAGGTCTTTCGATATCACTACTCGTTAGCATAGCTCGTGTGATTTCTTCTTTTGCGAATGCCTTAGATGAATTAGCCCTGTTTTTATCTACTTGCTTTGGAGTATTATTTAAAGCACCGAAGTAAGCGATCGCCTTCTTTTTGATATCATCTGTATCAAAATTCCCTGCGATGAGCACATATACTTCTTCTAGATTAGCAAATGATTGATTGTATAAAGTAAAGAAACTATCTAGATTAACTTTCTCCCAATCTTCTATCGTTGTGAGCTCTTCAGAGAATAAACTACCTCCTTTTTTATATTCTTCTATTTGATGTCCTATTTTGATAGCAGGATTATCTAGTAAAGCAGAAGGCTTAGAAGTAGTATCTATAGAGGAGATACTTTCCTCTATATATTCTTTAAAATCCTGTTGAGGTGTGATATAGTCATATAACTTTCTATAGGTCCATTCAAAAAGGTCTTTGCTATTCCCTTTTCGCGAAGAAGTATTGATAATACTAGCATCCTTATTTATACTCACGAGTGTAGATATTTCTCTATCAGATCCCGCTTGCATATACCCGTCATTAGTAAAGCCATGTATCCAAGAAGAGTCTATAAAATATCCAGCATCTTGATAATATTTTTGTTCAGATGTAGGTATTTGATTTAGCCCATTCCTTGTGAACAAAGTCATGATATAATTATTATCTGTTGCCTTTGTTGGTTTAATACCTATGCGTAGCCCATTCGCTAATGTTAGTTCTGTAAGGTTGATATCCGCATATAGCTGTTCTTTTACAGCTATATCAGTTGTTGTTTTTTGTATTGGAGGCATTGTTCTCCAATGGAAAGAACCACGTGGTCTTTCGTGCGTCTTCTCTTGTTTAGCAGATTTAAATACTAATGTTTTTGTACTTCCTTCCTTCCAATAGTTGTTTAGTTTATCAGCAGAGTCTATGGAGAACAAACTATCATTATAGGTAAGTAGATATAGGTTCTCTTGATCAGTAGCCCATGTTTTACTGTGTTTACTTTCTATATCCTTTGTGGTGATAGTAGGAAGTAATTCAGTTAGTAAAGCATGTCTATCCATAGAAGATAAGTGGTGGCTATTCACTACGACCTGATCAACATAAGCATTGGTGATATAAGTAATGTCTTCGTCTTCAGAAGGAACAGAATGGTTCAGTAGATGTTGCTTATAATGTTCAAGCTCTTTTTTGTGAATACCTTTTATAGACATAGTGTTTACTGTACTAGCTACTAAACTTATGCGGTTCTGTAATTCTTCTTCTGTCTTAGCCTGTATTTCTATGGCATTTTCATTTTTATTAGGTAGATACCATAGACTGTGAGCAGTAGCAGTGCTTTTGCTCATAGCCAGTTTCTTATTGATCCATTGTGTATAGATTTGTTCTATAAGTTGTTGTCTGTAATCTTCTTTAGAAGCTAAGAAAGGCGCTTCTGTAAAGCGAACTATTTCTAATTTATTAGAATTTATAGTCGCATTGCTCTGCTTTTCTAATAAGTTATTATAGACAGGGCTAAAAGTGTTTTTGCTTTGTTTTCTATCTAGATTCGACTGCCCTTTAAAAGATCCAAAGTATTTGTTTATTTGCTCTACAGCATCTTTAGTATACACATTACCGACAATGATTACAGTAGCTAGAGAAGGATTATACCATCGTTTATAGAATGCTCTAAGCTTTACAGGATCTAGATTTAGAATCTCTTTTTCAGTAGCGATAGGCAATCTATCTAAGTGAAGAGTACCTTCTAGTTTTTTGCGGTTAAATAAAGGCTCTGTCCCGAAGTCCTTAATTTCCTGGATGACGATTCTCTTTTCTTTCTCAATATCCTCTGTGTTAAGGTGTGCTTTGCCTAAGAAGTTCGCCAATATAGTAATCGCTAAATTTTGTTGACTTTGATCGAGCAGGGATAATTCATACACAGTACGCTCATAGGTAGTATAAGCATTGATATCTCGGCCAAAGCGATACCCTAAACGCTGTAATGTATCAATGGCTTGTCTACCTGGAAAGTCATCACTACCATTAAAAAGCATGTGTTCTAAGAAGTGTGCATATCCTTGTTCATCATCTCGTTCTTGTAATGATCCTACATTTAAGACCAGACGATATTCCGTCTTCTGTTGAGGTATAGGATGGATAATATAGTTTAGCCCATTGTCTAATGTACCATAAATTGCATTATCTGCTTTAGGCAATGGAGATAAAGTATCTTGCCCAACTGCAAACAGGGGGCAAAGTACTAAAGCAAAGAAATATAGTATTTGAGTACGTTTCATTATTTTAGTTTGTATTCAACAGTGAATAAGATGTAGTCATTTGCATGTTCATGCCCTATGATGAACTGAAAGTTAAGATGCGTATCTGTTAATGTAGCCGATGTCGTTCTGTAGTTACCTCCTTCTCCCATATCGTAATAATCTTCTTGTATATCCTGATTATTGAGATAGTATGACGGGTTTACAGTACCTCCCATTTCTGTGTTTTCTATAGCAAGGGGATTTCCTTCGTCTAAGAGTTTCTTAAGTCTATCCCATGCACTGTATTTAAACTGAAATGGTACAATCGTATAATCATCTCCCCATATATCTTGGAAGGTTTTAGTATATGATAGCTTTCTAGTCTTTAAATCTATGTATATATCGTCTAATTCTACTTCAAAAGTTTCCTTGCTGGTAGCACTTAGGTTGATCAAATTCATGATGTGTTGAGAGGCAGGTACTTGAGTCCAAAACTCGTTGTCATCTATCGTAAGCAACCGCTGTAGTTTATATAAATACCCTTCTATCCCCATAGGATTAGACACCATTTTTAATACTGGTTGTTCAGGTGTAGATTTATCGCTTAACGTGATAGTGGTAATTCCATTTATTTGGGAAGTTTCTGCTTGATACATAGTTTCGAGATTAGCACCTCCTGGAAAGTTGATTGTAGTATTCACTTTAATCTCTCCCATTAATGGATAAAGGTCTAATCCCTTTCGTTTATAACCATCGAGTAATTCTATTTGTTTATCTGTTAGTGCTTCTACCTTTTTGATAGGGGTGACTAATAGTTGTACCTCTTTATCTAAGGGGAGTTTGCTTGTATTGTTGATTAGTTTTATAGTGATTGTGGTTTCATCACTTAAAAGTTGTCTTGATGAACTCTTTATTTTTAGTTGTGCTTTTTTCTCTTTTGGAGCAAACTGTATAATAGGATTTTCAATGGTAAGAATATCTTTACCATCTATCGTATTGTTTTCTAATGCGAACTCCAGTGTAACGGCTTCTGTGATTGAATTAACCAAGAAGACATTGACAGTTACTTCATCTGTACTGTTATCTTGTAAGATGTGAGTCCCGTTTGGCTGTAAGACAATTCTGTTCTCTCCCGTATAGCCTTGTAGCTGATTGTCGTCTTGTGTACAGCTCAAGGTAAATAAACTCAAGAGTAGTCCCGTAAATATCGTTAAGTAGTGTTTCATTTTAGTAATCTTAAAGTTCTATTGACTGCCATCCATCATTTTGTACCAGGTTGTTATTAAGGCGAATTTCAGCAGTTGGTATAGGCCATGTCCAGCGAAAATCTGTAGCTTCTATGGTATTGGATTTTTTATTAGAATCAGATTCATATCTCGCGATACTGGTATTCCACCTTTTTAGGTCAAAGTAATTAGTTTTTTCACCTATGAATTCCTTTTGTTTTTCAGCTCTAAAGAGTAGTCTTAGTACTTGTTGAGAAGGAGAGTCTGTGATTGTTTCACTGTGTACAGAGGTTTTAAAATCATTGTAGAGTGTTATTGCTTGTGCTATTTTATTTTGCTCGATTAAGCTTTCTAACAATAGAAAGTAAGTTTCTGTATTTCTCGATAAGATGATGCGTTGTTCTTCTTTGTCATTATAGTTAGATTTGTATTTGCCCAATAGAGCTCTTGTACTTGAGGCTATACCTTGTGCTTTCATGTCATAAAAGAACTGAGATATTGTATATCTCATGTCACTTTCTTCAAACTTATTTAAGAAATGTATTTGCATAATATCACCATCGGTTGTTGTAGTTAGGTAATGATTGGGATTTTCTCTGAAATCGTAAGCCCAATACACTTGCCTTGTAGGCGAGTTATCTTTGTATTTCCAAAGCGAAGCATATGTCTCAGCAGTATTTGGAAGTGGAGCGGATTCGCTTAATAGCGCAGTGGCTAAAGCTTCTGCCTTGTCGTATTGTCCTTGGTATAACGCAATTTTGATCTCTAATTGTTTAGCGGCTTGAGTAGTGATAAAATATATTTTTTGCGCTGCATAACTATCCATTAAAGAGATACCTTCTTGTAACATCCTCTCTATATATTGAATAGATTCACTTTGTGTTAACCTTTTGTTGGATTCTATTTTTAGCTCATCTTTTCTTAACACTCCTGGAGCTTCTGGATTATATCGCGTGCTGTATAGCTGTAGTAAATCAAAGTAGATATACGCCTTAAGCACTAAGGCATTTCCTTTGATGTAATCCCAGTCAGCACCTTTGTCTCTAATGTGTGCTTCTGTATTTAAAAGTGCATTTAAGTGAACCATTGCGCTATAATAACTATCCCATTGACTATTGGCTAAGGTCTTTAGGGCTATCTCATTCCAAGTATAGTGTTGCTTAGCATTGCTATTATACTCTATGAGGTAAGTTGGCTGTAGGTCTTCGCTTAATAGTGTAAATGTACTTCCATTTACAGGTAGTTCCTTGTAAGCTTGAGCCAATACAGAGGTTGCTTTTTGGGTTGTATTGATGATGTCATCACCTGAAATTTCTTGTTCATTTTTTACATCTAAGGAACAAGAGCTGATTGACAGAACCGTCAAGGCTGATAGTATATATTTTATCATTAGAATGTGGCGTTAAGTGAAAAGGTTAAAATGGGTTGAACGACGTCTTTTAAGTTTCCTCTATCTTTTTCAAAGCGATAAGTGTATATGTTATCTGCCTGAATATTTACTTGTAGTGTTTTAAAATATTTATTGATAAAACTGTTGTTTCGAATACTATACCCTAATTGGATATAATTAAGTTTGATATAATCTGTCTTGTATATTTTTCTTGAACTGGGTTGTGTGTATAAGTTAAAGACACTGCTGGGCATATCTTTCATTGGATAAGTTTTGTTTTCATCTCCTATTTCAAACCACATATTGTCTAATTGACCAGCCAAAGCATTTTGATTTGAACTAGATAGATCGCGTACATATTGTTGGCTTTGTACTGCTTTTCCTCCTAATCCATAGTTAATATTTACAGCAAGAGACCAGTTTTTATATGACCAATAGTTATTAAAGAATCCTTGGTAAGGAGCAATGCTATTTCCATAGTCTCTATAATAAGCCTTTTGTAAAGGGACATTGTAAATGATGATATTGTTATTGCTGTCTACATATTCTGGCAGCCCTGTAATAGGGTGTATTCCATTGTCGTGAATACCGTAGATTATACCTAAAGGTTTGCCTACTTCGTACTCAGGCATTACTGCGGTAGGTGAATTATAGATTTTATCTGTTCCATATAGTTTTTTGACAGTATTCTTGTTGTATGATATGGAAGCAGCTGTATTCCATTTGAAGTCTGACAGGCGTACAATATCTCCACTTAGCAAGAACTCAACTCCCGCATTTTCTATTTCTCCTATATTTTTGGTATATGTCTGAAATCCATTACTTGAAGCTATAGGCGTAGCGAATATGGCCTCTTTAGTTAGGTTGCTATAAAAGGATGTTAATAAATTAAATCTTCCCACAAAACCTAAATCCATACTTATATTGGTACTGTATGTCTGTTGAGGTTTTAGACTCCTATTGGGTAATCCCATTAGTTGTAGAACACGGTATTCTCCATAAAAGCTATTGGTATTTGAATACGTTGTGTTTATCGCACTTGGTACGATTCCTGTCATACTTGCTGTATAACCTAATGAGGCCTTAAATTTAAGAGAGGTTAATACACCTTGTTTTTTAAAAAAGTCATATTCACTAGGTGTCCAACCTATACCTGTAGACCAGGCATCATTCCATCGCTTATTACTTGGGAGAATAGAAGATCCATCTCTTTTAATACTGGCATAAAAATCATATGTATTCAGATAGTTATATCCTAAGGCTAACCCGAAACCGAGCTGAGCATTTTTAATTTTATTACCGCTGGCTTTTGGTGCATAAGTACCAGTCAAGCCATTGTTAATACCAGAAAGACTATTGACGTCGTCTGATATTCCATATCCACTTGCTTGTAGATCTTTAATTTGTGTTGTGTAATAATCCATGTTTACTCCAACAAATAAGTTGTGATCTCCAAATTGCTTTTGATAGTTGGCGCGGATATTAGAAGAGAAGTCAAATATCTTGTTATCACTTTCACTGATATACCCTTGTGCGTTTAGAGGTATTTGTTTTTGACTATAGGCCGTAGATAGAATGCGTTGGTTTTTTTCTGCGATGCTGTAATCACCACCTAATACACCCGATATATTCAGCTCTGGCAAGATATCCCAGTGCATGACCACAGAGGAACTAAAGCGTTTAGTCGTTGTCTTCTGTTTGTATTGGTTGATCAAATCTTGATAGCTGAGATTAGAATTTTGACTAAATAATTTTTTTGAATCTTTAGATTCGTATGGGTTGAGTGTAAATGCTAATGAGGTGGGATCATTACTCATACCGTTTTCTGTATTCGCCGTAGACAGACCAAAACTATTGTTTAAAGACAACCTAAAGTTATGTGCTAACATATAATCTAAATTGGCACGTGCAGTTAGTTGATTGATATCATTACCTGGAATGCGACCTCCTTGTTTACTGTAGTTCAGGGAGTAGAAATACGTACTTTTTTCTGTTCCTCCGCGTACTCCTAAGTTATAAGCTTGAAAGATATTGGGTTTGATTAACTCTTTAAACCAGTCTGTGTTGATTTGTTTTAAGGAATCCAATGTTTTAGCTCCACGTGCTAATTCTTGTTGCAGATTTGGGCTATTAGCATATAGACTGTTGATGTATTTAGCAGAATTGATATAACCAGGAGAACCAGCTTTTTGGATGCGTTCTTCGAAAGCGAGTTTTTCTTCTGTTCCCATCATACGCGCAGGGCGTTCACCTCTAAAAGTAATTCCTTGTTTCATCGAGAAGCTCACTACTGGTTTGCCTTCGAAGCCTCTCTTCGAAGTTAATTCTATGACTCCATTAGCCGCTTTGATTCCATATAGAGCAGTAGCAGGTGCGTCTTTTAGTACCTTGATAGTACTAAAGTCGTTAGGGTTAAGCGTCATAAAGGTTTCTGTTGAGATAATAATACCATCCATAACAAATAGTGGTTCATTAGCACTACCTGTATAAGAAAAGGAAGAATTACCTCTAAGGCGTATCTCTGGCTTTTGACCTAATTCTCCCGAAAAATTGACTGTCAAGCCTGGTACTTGACCTTGTAATAGCTTTGCCATGTCTAACTCAGAGCGTTGGCTTAGTTGTGTCATGTCTACTGTGATTACAGAACCTGTACTATTACGAATGTCGATATCATTGATATTAGTAGATTTTCGGATGATCAGTTCATCTAATTGTTTTGTAGTTGGTAATAAATAGATTGTTTGATTTCCCTTTTTTAATTTCATTTCTAGATTTTCATAGCCTTCATGGCTGATGATGACTGAGGAGTGATATAGTTCAGGAATCTGGAACTCTCCTTTTTCATTAGTGAAGAAGGTATCTCCTGAGACTAGTACAGTGATTATAGCTGTATCTAATCCTTTTTTAGTTTCTAGATCTAAAATTTTACCTGTGAATACAGGCTCTTGTGCATAGACTCCAATTGCACAAAATAAACTGATTACGAGAGTAGTAATAGTTCGTAGTGGAGTAAGTAGCATAATGGTGTGTTATAATTAAGACTAATTCTAAATTAAAGTGCAAAAGTAAGGAGTTTTTTTACTTTTCAAAACGAACAATGACTTTATTTAGATTAGTTATGTATTAAAAAACTACAATACGTGAGTTTTTTACAAAGTAAGCTTAGTTGTATTATAGGTTTTTTGTTTGTTTATTTTATTGGTTATTAGGCGTTTGTTTTGTTTTTGTGTTTGGCTTTATTGCTTTTTATGTGTTGTTTGTTATTTAGAATTACTTCTTATAATATAAAAATAGTTGAGCAGAGGATGAAGTCTAAATATGATGTGATTATTTAGAATACAGCTCTTGAGTAGCTCAAGAATTCGTAGTGGTATGTTAGGTATATGTGAATGATAGAAGCTATTTGAGTATATAGTGAGTCCGTTATTTTAGCTAAAAAAACGGATTCACTACGGACTCATAACGGACTCACTACGGACTTAGGTTGTCTCGTCCTACTATAACTGTACAGCTATAGTTAATAATCCTACTTAATACTGTACAGATTTTTATTAATCCTTTTATTACTGTACAGTTTTTTTAGGACGGGTCAATCAGCACAAATTCGATAGAAATGAACACGGTGTTTAATTGTTAATTTAATGTTTTATGTGTTTTTAATTTTGTTAAAATATAATTTTATTTGTTTTAATTTTGCTATTTTTGATTTAAAGATGCCTATTGTGTTTAGGTGGTGTGTTGTGTTTAAAATTAGAATATATGGGAATGATTAGCTGCTCTAAACATGGATTAAGTGGTATCATATCTTGTATGAGGCAAGACTTAGTAGATAAAATACAATTAGGGGAAGAGGTGCTATCTACAAGTCAGTACAAGATAAAAGTAGTGATGCATATCGATATAGAGGATAAACTAGAATTTAGTTATGTCTTAAGTCTAGAGACAAAGGATAGATTAAAATTAGCAGATAGATATGAGATTAGTAAAGACGAAGATTTAACTTCTTTAGATCTTCTTTATAAGTCATTAGGAGTTATCTGTGTAAGCTGCTTTGCGGAGTATCAGTATAAAGACGCTTTTAAAGGTTTTTTAATAGGAGCAGAGGTTTTATAATGTACGAATGTGTTTAAAGTAGAGACACAATACCTTGTGTGTCACCCAAACTATGTCACCTCATACATATTATGGACAGTTGAGACAACACTAGTATAGAGGTTATTGTATGTGTTTTCATACAGCGGGAAGAGATGTAATATCTTGTGTGTTTCCTCTAATAGATGTCACGGATTACGGCATCCGCGACAACGTGAAGTGAGGCTGTAGGTGAACTGTACAGATGTATTTGTTTGATTTAGAGAATATCTTATTTTTTAAGCTTTTTGTATTCTCTAATTAAACCTTTAAGTTCTCGATTAGATGTTACATCAACGTCTTTATCAGATAAGAAATGTCTGAATGTGAAATGGCTTCTATAGTTCTTTGACACTATTTCTTGATCAAGAATAAATAAGTCATTTCTCAATTGTTGCTTTTCAGTTTCGATATTTTCTAAGTCAATAAACTTTTCTTTATAATCTCTTCTAAAAGTAGATGTACTAAAAGGAATAGAATTAAGAATCTGCATTTGTTTTTTAGACTTTAAGTCTAAAGTAGAGATAATCTTGATAGCGAGTGCATCTATTTCTATTTTAGTTAAAGAGTCTATTTTCTCAGGTAAGTAAGATTTTATTTTTTTAATCGGCTTTACTTTGCTTGACTGTTTAGCTACAGTTTTTTTTGAAGTTGATAAAGGAGCATAACCAGTTCCAAAGCATTTATCACAAAAAGGATCTAAACCTTCACAAGAGCAAATTTCTGTTCTCATATTTTTGAATTACATTTTAATTTAAGGAGGCTTGATAGTAGCCTTGTTATTTTATACTACTGATTTATTATAACGAAGTAAGTCATGTAGGTCGTAAAATAACTGCGCAAAGATAATTGAATTTTTATAGCCTTAGTGAGGTTAAACCTAAAATCGCATTAGCCACATACTACAGAGTCACTCTACTTCATAGCTCCTTCATTATTTCTAAAACCATACTATTGCATGTTTGTATCACTAAGTAAGATATATTCTGTATAATTACTTTTTGTTTATATGTCTATCGCATATTTTGGATTAAAACTAGAATGACTAGCAATAGGCTATAACTAAAACAAAAAAGACTGCTTATTAGGCAGTCTTTTGATATTATAATGATATTCTTATTTCTTCGTATTGATGGTGTTTTTATAGATTTTACCACCTTTCATGATTAAGATAAAGTTCTTCTCAGGATTAGCAATAAGAGATAAATCTTTTAGAGGATCTCCATCTACAAGTAGTAAGTCTGCATAAGCATTTTCTTCTACTACACCTAGTTTGCCAGGGTATGGACTACGCAATCCTGACAGCTGAAGTAACTCTCCGTTATCTTGAGTGACCATTTTTAGGATTTCAGCATTAGTAAACCATTTTTGTAAACGCAGGATGTATTCGTTTTGTTCTTTATTAAGTTCAGGCTCAAATAAGAAGTCAGTACCCCAAGCCAGTTTGACACCTAATTGTTTAGCTAATGGCCATACTCTGTCTTGACCTTCTAATACAGGTTTGCGTTTTTCTTTGCGTTGGGCATCCATATTATCATTGTTGTCCATTAGGTTCTGTAAGCTTAGCCATATACCTTTGTCTTTCATGATTTTCAAAGTTTCTTCATCTAGCATTTGTCCATGTTCGATAGACTTCACACCAGCTTCGATAGCGCGCTGTACTGCTCTAGGAGTATAAGCGTGTACCATAACATAAGTACCCCAATCTTCAGCAGCATCTACAGCTGCCTTGATTTCGTCAAAAGTGTATTGTGTCACATCGATAGGGTCATAAGCAGAAGAAGTACCTCCACCTGCCATTACTTTGATCTGACTTGCTCCGAAGCGTAGGTTTTCTCTAGTAGCAGTAAGTACTTCATCACGTCCATCTGCTATAAAAGTAGCTCCCATTTCTTCTGCACGAGAAGGCTTTCCAAAGAAGCGTCTTGAACGCTCATTAGGAGTTCTAAAGTCTCCATGTCCTGCAGTCTGACTGATCGTAGCTCCTGAAGGCCAAATACGAGGACCTGCAGCCTTGTCTGCATCAATAGCTACTTTTAATGGGAATATAGGTCCACCTGCATCTCTCACACTTGTAAAACCACGCATTAGCATACTGTGTGCTCCAGTAGCCACCTCTTTCATTAAGCTTTCAGGAGTTGCATTAGGAGACATCATTTGTTCCATAGTCAAAGCTCCGAATACCATGTGTACGTGTACATCAATTAATCCAGGCATAAGTGTTTTTCCATTGCCATTGATTTTAGTTACATCTTTGCCTTTAACAGAAATAGAAGAAGGGCTGATTTTCTCTATTTTTTGATCAGAGACTAAGACATTCATTGGCGCAGTAAGGGCTGCAGTCTTGTGGTCTAAGATTCTTACATTCTCAATAAGAACTTGTTTGGTCTGCGCAAATGTGATAGTTGTACTAACAACAAAAAGTGCTATTATGGATTTTAATTTCATAAAATAAGGAAAATTAGAAGATTGTTCTGTATAAAATTATATAGCATCTAAGTTATTATAAAAGTAGCTTTCTGCCTAATAAAATTTAAAAGAGTAATTGATTCTACTCTATTGTTAGAAATTAATCTAATGAAATGAAGGTAGAACTTTAGAAAGTTTTTAAGTTTGTAAGTAATAGGATAAAAAAGAACAAAGAGATGAAAGTAGTAATCCAGCGTGTGACAAAGGCTTCTGTGACTGTAGAGGGTAGTGTGATTGGTAATATAAGACAAGGGCTTTTAGTTTTAGTAGGAGTAGAGGATATTGATACAAAACTAGATATAGAATGGTTGTCAGGTAAGATAGTGAATTTGCGTATTTTCGAAGATGAGAATGGAGTGATGAATAAGTCTGTAAAAGAAGTAGATGGTGAGATATTATTAGTAAGTCAGTTTACACTGCACGCTTCTACTAAAAAAGGAAATAGACCTTCCTATATTAGGGCGTCTAAGCCAGACTTCGCTATACCTATGTATGAGAAGTTTATAGATAAGTTAGAAAATGATTTAGGTAAGCGTATACAAACAGGTAGATTCGGAGCGGATATGAAAGTGGAATTGCTAAATGATGGACCTGTAACCATCGTAATAGATAGTCAAAATAAAGAATAATGAATAGTTTAGTAAAGTTTAGTTTATTCACGGTTATCTATGTGATGATGACGTGGTTCTTAACAGATGAGGTAGGTTGTGCTTTTTCTGGTGATGAGCAGTGTTTAATTAGTTTTGTGGTAAAGTATATTATCTTTATCGCACTGATGTTCGTTTATGACAAATGGGTAAAAGGAAGAATTTTTAAAACAAAAAATAAGTAATTATGAATATTCAAGATGCACAGTTAGCAGTTGATAATTGGATTAAGGAACACGGTGTTCGTTATTTTAACGAATTAACAAATATGGCTCAGCTTACGGAAGAAGTAGGAGAGGTAGCTCGTATCATCGCTAGAAGATATGGAGAACAATCTGAAAAAGAGAGTGATAAAAATAAAGATTTGGGCGAGGAGCTAGCGGATGTTGTATTCGTAGTGATGTGTTTAGCAAATCAGACTGGTGTGAATCTACAAGAGGCATTTGATAAAAAAATGGACTTGAAAACAAAGAGAGATCATGACCGTCACCACAATAATGAAAAATTAAAATAGAGAATACGTGAATATTAAGCTGTTAAAAAGTAAAGTAGAGCATGACAAGACACTTGTTATCTCTGGTAGTAAATCTGAAAGCAATAGACTGTTAATATTGCAGGAGTTGTTTCCATCTTTAACGATAGGGAATGTATCTGATTCTGATGATGTATGTGCCATGCAGGGTGCGTTAGTATCTACGGGCGATGTAGTAGATATACATCACGCTGGGACTACTATGCGATTTTTGACAGCTTATTATTCGTTGTGTAGTACTCGCGAGCTTACTCTGACAGGGAGTAGTCGTATGCAAGAAAGACCTATCGGTGTATTAGTGGAAGCACTAAGACAGTTAGGGGCTGATATCACATATAGTAAGAAAGAGGGATATCCTCCACTTAATATAAAAGGACAAATCTCAGTAGGAGGTAAGGTAGAATTACCTGCGGATGTGAGTAGTCAATATATAACAGCACTACTATTAGTAGGAACTAGGTTAGAGAAGGGAATAGAACTACACCTGGTGGGTAATATTACTTCTCGTCCTTATATAGAGATGACTCTACAGTTGTTAAGCCAATTAGGGGTAGAGAGTACTTTTAATGGGAATATCATTAGTGTAAAACCTTTAGTCAAGGCTATTACAGAACAGTTTACAGTAGAATCAGATTGGTCATCTGCCTCTTACTTCTATTCTTTTGTAGCACTGTCACCTATAGGAACCACTATGCAACTGAAGAGTTATAAAGAGGATAGCTTACAAGGGGATAGTCAAGTAAGTCAACTGTATAGTATATTAGGTGTAGAGACTACATACTTAGAAGATTATACTATAAAATTAGAAAAAGTAAGGGAGACAGACTCTGCGTTTAAAGCAGACTTGATAGAGACTCCTGACTTGGCACAGACTATAGCTGTGACTTGTTTTGGTTTAGGCATTCGTTGTGAAATGACGGGGCTACATACTTTAAAAATAAAAGAGACAGATCGCTTAGTAGCTTTATATAATGAGCTAACTAAATTAGGTGGTGAGATTGATATTACAGAAGAATCTATTGTTATTCATCCTTCTGGAGGGATGAGAGAAGGAATAGAGATTGAGACTTATCAAGACCATAGAATGGCTATGGCTTTTGCTCCATTAGCTCTGAAAGGAGAGATAACTATTTTAGAAGCAGAGGTTGTAACTAAGTCATTTATAAATTACTGGGATTGTTTGGCTGAAATCGGTGTAAATATTGTTAAAAAATAGAGCTGTAAAATTAAATATGGCTAAATACTTGACAACCCCTACTCTGAGGTTGTATATTTGTACTCAATTTGGACATCTATACTCTTAGATTTCCAAATTAGTTTAGTATTATTTTCTAACAAAACACATATTCAATGAAGTTATCAAACTTTAATTTTGATTTGCCTGAAGAATTATTGGCAGAGTTTCCAGCAGAGAACAGAGATGAGGCACGCCTAATGGTAGTAGATCGTAAAACTGGAACGATAGAGCACAAATTATTCAAGGATTTAATTGACTATTTTGACGAGGGAGATGTGATGGTGTTAAATAACACGAAAGTATTTCCTGCACGTTTATACGGTAATAAAGAAAAAACAGGTGCGAGAATTGAAGTATTCTTGTTGCGTGAGTTAAATGCTGAACAACGTTTATGGGATGTATTAGTAGACCCAGCTCGTAAAATACGTATCGGTAATAAATTATACTTCGGAGATGATGATTCATTAGTAGCTGAAGTAATTGATAATACAACTTCTAGAGGAAGAACTTTACGTTTCTTATACGATGGTTCTTACGAAGAGTTTAGATTTAAATTACAAGAATTAGGAGAAACTCCGATTCCTAAGTACATTAATCGTGAAGTAGTGCCAGAAGATGCTGAGCGTTACCAAACTATCTATGCTACTGAAGAAGGAGCTGTAGCTGCACCAACAGCAGGATTACACTTCTCTAAACACTTATTAAAACGTTTAGAGATAAAAGGTGTTGAATTTGCTAATGTAACATTGCATATCGGTTTAGGTACTTTTAATCCAGTAGAGGTAGAAGATTTGTCTAAACACAAGATGGATTCAGAAGAGATGTTTGTGAATCAAGAAGCTTGTGATATTGTAAATGCAGCTAAAGAGAGAAAGAATAGAGTATGTGCTATCGGTACGACAAGTATGCGTGCATTAGAGAGTTCTGTTTCTTCTAGTCAAACGTTAAACCCATTCGTGGGATGGACGAATAAATTTATCTTCCCTCCTTATGATTTCAGTATTGCTGATTGTATGGTGACTAACTTCCACATGCCTAAATCAACATTATTAATGATGATCTCTGCATTCTGTGGACATGACTTAATGATGAAAGCTTATAAAGAAGCGGTAGAAGAGAAATATAAATTCTACTCTTACGGAGACGCAATGTTGATTCTGTAATAGATCAATCAAAATAAATTAGAAAGCCTTTGAGATTCTCAAAGGCTTTTTTTGTGAATAGGATGGATTGGACTTTTATCTTATGTTTAGGAATTTATTTGTTTAAAAAGAAGTAAATTTACAGTTAATACTTAATAAGAAATACTCCTATATAATGACTTTTGAAAATACACTTGCTTATGCAAAGAGCTTAGATGAAAAAGATCCTTTAGCTAAGTACAGAGATGAGTTTAACTTTCCAGAGGTAAATGGAAAACAGGTTATCTATTTTACAGGTAATTCACTTGGACTACAACCTAAGAGAGCTGTAGAGTATGTCAATGAAGTAATGAAGGATTGGGGGGCGTTAGCTGTAGAAGGACACTTCTATGCAGAGAAACCATGGTGGGATTATCACGAACGTTTAAGTGAACCATTGAGTAGAATAGTAGGAGCTAAGTCGTCAGAAATTACTGTGATGAATACCTTGACAGTTAACCTTCACTTATTGATGACTACTTTTTATCGCCCTACGGCTAGTAAGTATAAGATTATATGTGAGGAGAAAGCATTTCCGAGTGATCAATATCTGATACAGTCTCAAGTAAGGTTACATGGACTAGATCCTAAAGAAACTATTATAGAGTTGAAGAAAAGACCTGGAGAACATAACTTTAGACTAGAGGATATATTAGAAAAGATAGATGAAGTAGGAGAAGAGATCGCTTTAGTGTTAATAGGAGGGCTTAACTATTATACAGGTCAAGTGTTCGATATCAAAACTATTACAGCTCATGCTCATCAATATGGAGCTAAGGTAGGATGGGATTTAGCTCATGCTGCTGGTAATATAGCGTTGAAGTTGCACGAGTGGAATGTGGATTTCGCTGCATGGTGTAGTTATAAGTATATGAATGCTGGGCCAGGTAGTGTATCAGGCTGTTTCATTCATGAACGCTATCATACAGATAAAGATTTGATTCGATTAGCAGGATGGTGGGGACATAATAAAGAACGTCGTTTTTTGATGGAGAAAAAATTTGATGCAGTAGAGAGTGCACATGGATGGCAGATTAGTAATCCTTCTATTCTTAGCTTAGCTCCTTATTTAGCATCTATAGAGATGTTCGATGAAGTGGGAATGGAGGCTTTGATAACAAAACAGAGAGAGATTACTGCTTACCTTGAGTTTATAATGGAGGATGTGGCTAAAGCTGTTAATGCTAATTATGAATTAATCACGCCTAAAAAAGAAACCGAAAGAGGAAGTCAACTTTCTGTTTTTCTTCATGGAAAGGGGAAAGATCTGTTTTCGTATTTAATGAATGAAGGAGTAATTGTAGATTGGAGAGAGCCTAATGTGGTTAGGCTAGCACCAGTTCCTTTCTATACTTCTTATGAAGATATATATCGTTTTGGAGAAATTCTAAAAAAGGCAGATAGTCTTTTTTAGACTATTAGTATGATATATTTACAAGTATAGAAAAGAAGATAAGGAGAGAATAGTTATTTAATAGAATTTAATTTGCCTGATTTGTCTATCGTTTAAATTAAATTACATTTGCAAAAAAAAAATACGATGTCAACTAAACAAAATAAGATAGATAATTTCGATCCATCTCAGCCAGGATTAGCAGATGCGACAATATATGGATTGCCTTTTACAGCAGAGGAAAGTGAGATTATAGTGGTACCAGCACCATGGGAAGTAACAGTAAGTTATGGAGCAGGGGCGTCAGAAGGACCAGAAGCTATATTAGAAGCTTCTTATCAAGTAGACTTATTACACCAACAATATCCTGATTTATGGAAATTGGGAATTTATATAGATGAAGCTCCAGAACATTGGGCAACAGATAGTGCGAAGTATAAAGAAATGGCTCAGCCAATCATTGAAGCACTTGAGAATGGTGAGAATATTGCAGACTTACCAGAGTTACAAAAAGATTTAGATGCAATCAATGCAGTATGTGATAAATTTCACAAAGAAGTAGAAGAGAAAGTATCTTATTGGATGGCAAAAGGAAAACGCGTAGTATTATTAGGAGGAGATCACAGTACACCGTTTGGATATTACAATGCTTTGGCAAAACATCACGATTCTTTCGGTATTTTACACTTTGATGCGCATATGGATTTAAGAGATGCTTATGAAGGGTTTACTTATTCTCATGCGTCTATTATGTTCAATACTTTAAAATTACCTCAAGTAAAAACAATTGTGCAAGTAGGTATTCGTGATTTCTGTGAGCAAGAAGTAGCAACAGTAGTAGAAGCTAATGGACGAGTATTAGTACATACTGATGCAGATTTGAAGAAAGACGAGTTTGAAGGAATGAGCTGGAAAGATAAATGTGATCAAATTATCGCTTCATTACCAGAGAAAGTAGCAATCAGTTTTGATATTGATGCTTTATTAGCTTGGTATTGTCCAAATACAGGAACACCTGTACCAGGGGGATTGACTTATGAGCAAGCAACTTATATGATTACACGTTTATCAGAATCTAATAAGTTAATTATAGGAATGGATTTAGTAGAGGTAGCACCAGGAGAGGATGATTGGGATGGTAATGTTGGAGCTAGATTATTGTTCCATATGTGTGGAGCATTTGCAAAATCACAAAGCTTAGCAGTAGGACAAAAGATAGAGTTTAAGAAATAAACAAAAATAAAGAGTCTCGCGAGACTCTTTATTTTTTTATAGGTTTGTCACAAAAGAATATATTATACAAAGAAAGTATAGTGGCAGCAAATAGCAATATAGAGACTAAAATATGTTCTATATTGAAGACGATGTAAAAGAGATACCACCCTGTTAAAAGAAGTATCACTAGGATCCATATTAAATCTTTCATAGGGAATCTGTTAGTTGTGTTGTTGCTTAAATATACTTAGAATATTAGAGTTAAAATATAAGTAATCAAAGAATTTGTATTTTAATTTGTTAAAAATAAATTAGTTAGCGTCATGGTAAAAGATGTCTCAATAGTTGGTAGTGGATTAGTAGGTGTGGTGTTGGCAATCAGCTTAAAAAAGAAAGGCTATATAGTAACAGTATATGATAAGAGTGAGGATATTCGAAATATAGATTTTAGAGGGAGGTCTATTAATTTAGCTTTATCAGATCGAGGGTGGCGTATATTAAAAGAATTAGGAATAGAAGATGAGGTAAGGGAACTAGGTATTCCAATGTCTGAAAGAGCAATCCATACTGAGGATGGTAATGTCAAATATCAACCTTATAGTATAAAAGGAGACTCAATATGGGCAATATCAAGAGGAGGGTTAAATAAAGATTTGATTTCTATTGCAGAAAGAGAAGGAGTGGTATTTAAGTTTGATACTCCTATCTGGGATGTTAATCTAAAAGAAGGGGTCTTGTATACAGCAGAGAAAGAGAGTGATCAGTGGAATGAGATTAAAACTGATTTGATCTTTGGGGCTGATGGTGCGTATTCTAGAGTCAGAGCTAAAATGCAGAAGCAAAGTCGATTTGAATATCAACAATCCTATCTACATTTAGGATATAAAGAACTTCGTATAGAGGCAATGCCTAATGGGGAACATCAGTTATCTAAGAACGCATTTCATATTTGGCCAAGAAAAGATTTTATGTTTATTGCTTTAGCGAATGTTGACGGTTCTTTTACTTGTACATTGTTTATGCCATATGAGGGGGAAGTCTCTTTTAAGACTGTTCAAACAGATGAGGAGATTAGAAAGTTCTTTGGTGCTTATTTTAATGATGTAGGTGCTTTGATACCAAATTATTTAGAGCAATTTAAAGAGAACCCAGTGAATTCATTGGTAACCATGAAGTGTTTTCCTTGGGTGTCTGAAGATAAGGTTGCTCTTATCGGTGATGCCGCACATGCAGTAGTTCCTTTTTATGGGCAAGGATTAAATGCGGGATTGGAAGATGTATATGTGCTAAATCAAATAATAAATCAGGTAGGAAATAATAGTTGGTTTGATGTACTAAAAAAATACCAAGAAGAAAGAAAGCCTAATGGAGATGCTATAGCAGAACTGTCCTATCGCAACTTTAGAGAGATGAGTGAAGATACGGCCGATGATATGTTTTTGTTAAGAAAAAAGATTGAGGCAAAATTTGCAGCTGAATATCCTAGTCTATGGTTGCCTTTATACGATAGAGTTACATTTAGTACAGAAAGTTACGTATCAGCTTTAGCAGAAGGAGATAGACAGGCAGGTATTATGGATGAGGTAATGAAAATGGACGGAATCATACACAAATGGGATAGTGAAGAAGTGATGAATAAGATAAAGTCTCTTTTATAATATAATGAAGAAGGGTATATGTGATCACATATACCCTTTTGAATTTATTTACGTTTACCCTTAGAGTTCCCTCCTGATAATATTTTATTTAAGATACCAAAAGCACCTCTTATAAAAGTAGCGCTAGTTACAACTTTAATAATTCCTTTTGTAACATCGCTATTTCCTTGTTGTGTTTTAGTAGTGCTTGTTTTTGTAGTCGTTTCTTTTACCTTTTGTTCTTCTTGTTTTAGAGCTTCTAGTTTTGCATTTAATATTTCATAAGCACTTTCTCTGTCAAAATACTCATTGTATTTTTTAGCAAGAGAAGATTTGGTTATAAGGTCATTTATTTCTTGATCAGATAAGATATCCATTCTACTCATAGGTGCACGCATAGTACATACTGCAAGTGGGGTAGGGATACCTTTTTCGTTTAGAGCAGTGACTAAAGCTTCTCCTGTTCCCATAGAAGTAATAATCTCATCAGTCTTATAATACTCAGTAGAAGGGAAGTTTTCGGAAGCAGTTTTGATTGCTTTGCGATCTTTTTCTGTGAATGCGCGTAGAGCATGTTGTATTTTTAGACCCAGTTGCGCTAGTACACCATTAGGAATATCTGTTGGATTCTGTGTGATAAAGTAGATTCCGATTCCTTTAGAGCGTATTAATTTTACAATTGTTTCTATTTGATTTAATAGCGTTTTACTAGCTTCATTAAATATTAAGTGTGCCTCATCTATGAAGATTACTAGTTCTGGCTGTCCACTATCCCCTTGTTCTGGCATCTGAGAATAAACTTGTGCCAGTAGGTTTAGCATAAAAGTAGAGAAAAGTTTAGGCTTGTCTTGTATATCTGTCAGACGTAGAATGTTTACATATCCATAACCGTTCTCATCAATACGCATCAAATCCTGTATGTCAAAAGAAGGTTCTGCAAAGAATATATCTGCACCTTGCTGTTCTAATTCTATTATCTTTCGAATAATAGCTCCAGTTGAAGCTGCAGAGATACGGCCATATTCTGCCTCTATTTCTTCTTTTCCTTCGTTGGTTAAGTACTGAAGAGTCTTTTTAAAGTCTTTTAAATCTAGTAAAGGAAGTTGCTTATCATCACAATATTTAAACACAAGAGAGACGATACCTGACTGAGTTTCATTTAAATCTAGTATTCTACTGAATAAGATTGGACCAAATTCAGTTATGGTAGCTCTAAGTCTTACGCCATTTTGTTGCGAAATTGATAATAGCTCCACAGGGAATCCAGAAGGTGTAAAAGGCAAGTTCATCTTAGAATGCCTGTCTTTTATAAAGTCATTTTCTACACCACTCATCGCTATACCACTAAAGTCACCTTTAATGTCCATCATTAAAACAGGTATACCTTTAGCCGAAAGTTGCTCAGATAATACTTGTATTGTTTTGGTTTTACCAGTACCAGTTGCCCCTGCTATAAGTCCATGTCTATTAATGGTTTTGAGCGGAATATTGATAAAGTGATCGGCTAGAATCTCACCTTCTAATTTTGCTGCACCTATAGTAATATAATCTCCTTTAAAAGAATAGCCTTGTTGGAGATTAGTGCTGAAGTTTTCTTTATTCATAGTTGTCATTTTGTAAAAAACATCTTTAAACTTTAACAAAGATAATGTATTCGCAAAATAAATTATATATAAATTTGAAATGTTAAATTTGAAGGTAATGTAAAAAATGCTTTAGTTTATTTCATTTAGAGTTGTTATCTTTACCTTAGCTTAACATTTCCTTTTAATACGGGGTGTTAAATTTCCTCTGTGTTAAATCAAGAAAGAAAGAGTTGAAAAAAATCATTATAAATTTTTTTATTTGATCTAAAAACATAAATTTGCGACTCTCATTAGTTTTAAAAGAGAAAATAAGTAATAAGTAATAATTGAAAAAAAAAGAATTAAATTTTTAAAAAGATGACAAAAGTATCAAACGAATCAGTTGAGAAAAAAGGATCTAGTTCAGGAGCAAGCAGAGTAATTGCATCACTAGCAGTAGTATTTTGTATTGTATTTGGTTACATTATCTGGAAATTTGTAATGGGTAACCCAGCTAACTTTGAAAACGGTGATCCAGAAAACGGACATCCACTACCAGGAAACTTCATGGGAATGGTTTATAAAGGAGGAATTGTAGTAGCGGCGTTAATTGGATTATTAACAATGACTGTAGTTTTCTCAATCGAGAGATTCTTTGTAATTTCTAAAGCATCAGGAAAAGGTAACGTAGGTAAATTCGTACAAGACTTACAAGGAAACATCAATGCTGGAAGAATCAGCGAGGCTATGGATGCATGTGACGCTCAACAAGGGTCAGTAGCTAACGTAGTAAAAGCTGGATTAATCAAGTATGAAGAAATGAAAAAAGAAGGATTCAATAGCGAAGAAGCTACTGAAGCAATTCAAAAAGAAATCGAAGAGGCTACTACTTTAGAGATGCCAATGTTAGAAAGAAACATGATCGTATTAGCTACATTAGTATCTATTGGTACGTTAGTAGGATTATTAGGTACAGTAACAGGGATGATTAAAGCGTTCTCAGCTTTAGCAACTTCTGGTACTCCTGACTCAGCTGCATTAGCAACAGGTATTTCTGAGGCGTTAGTATGTACTGCAACAGGTATTGGTACTTCTACATTAGCTATTGTTATGTATAACTCATTTACAACTAAAATTGATAGATTAACTTATTCAATTGACGAAGCAGGATTTGCTATTACTCAATCTTACAGAAGATTCAAAGGTTTAGTAAAGTAATTAGAATAAGTAAATAATAATAATACTAAGCCTGTGTAGACTTAGAATCAATACAGGTTTAGTTTATAAAAAAACACTATCAATGGCAAAAGGTAAAATGAAAAAGAAAAGTATGAGAGTGGATATGACCGCAATGTGTGACGTGTCGTTCCTACTTTTGACTTTCTTCGTATTGACTTCTACTGCTAAAATGCCAGAACCATTACCTGTGGATACTCCATCTTCAACAGTACAAACTAAATTACCTGAGGTAAATTTAGCTACGGTTACTATCGGAGGTGAAGAAGGATCAGAAAAGGTTTTCTTTGGGGTTTTAGGTAGAGAGGATCGTATCGCAACCCTTGAAAAAATGGGAGAGCGTTACAATATAGAATTTAATGATGAAGAGAAAAAGACTTTTTCATTCTTAGAAGGTGTTGGTACACCAATGCAAGATTTGAAAAGTTTCTTAAATCTTCCGCCAGATGTTAGAAATAAAGTTACTTCAAACCAACCTGGGATTCCTACAGATTCTGTAAATAACCAATTAAAGGATTGGGTTCAGACAGCTCGTATCGTAGCTAAAGACTTGAACAATAAAGTTCTTGAGGTAGCAATTAAAGCTGATGCAACTGTAAACTATCCAAAAGTGAAAAGCGTTATGGATGTTATGCAAGAGCAACGTCTAAACAAGTTCTACTTGGTAACAGGTCTAAGAAATGAGGATTTTTAATCATTAAACAAACTGTAAATGGCTGAATTAAATACAGGTGGAGGCGACAAGGATAAAAAAGTAAGAAGTAAAAAGCAGAATGCTGGAGTGGATTTAACTGCGATGGTGGATCTTGCTTTCTTATTGATTACTTTCTTTATGTTGACTACATCAATGAATAAACCGCAGTCGATGAACTTAGCTATGCCAGACAAGTCTGAAGAAGCAAAGAAAGAAGATAAAACGAAGGTAGATGAGAATCGTACGATGACTGTCTTAATCGGTGCGGATAATAAAATTAAATGGTATATGGGGATGCCTCATGAACCATTAGTGGGACCTACAGATAGTTCATACGGTCAAAACGGGATAAGAAAAGTAATAATGGAGAATACCAAAAAAGCTTTGGCTTATTCTCAAAATCCTGAAGATGGCTTAATTGTAATTATCAAAGCTAGTGAGAAATCAAATTATCGTAATCTAGTAGATATCTTAGACGAAATGGCAATTACAGGTACTAAAACTTATGCTATCGTTGATATCTCTGATAAGGATTTAGAGTTCTTAGGTGAGAAATAGTTAACGTCTAAATAATAAAAAGAAATGTCAAAATTAAATATCTTTAAAAAAGATTGGATTGATATTGTTTTCGAAGGACGTAACAAATCTTACGGAGCTTATCAATTAAGATCAGAAAACCCAAAGGTTACTACAGTAGCTTTGTTTGCTGGTATGGCTCTTTTTGGATTAGCAATTGCTTCTCCAATGTTGATAGACATGGCAAAAGGTACTTTTGGAGTTAAAAATGTGGAGAAATATGATGTGCCTTTAGAAATTAAGGAGATCGATCTTCCACCACCGGTAGAGGAATTACCTCCACCACCAGAAGATGTTCCACCACCACCTCCACCACCAGTAGAGGAAGTGAAGAACGTGAATGATACTAAAAAATTCGTTGAACCTGAAGTAGCGAAAAAAGAGGAAGTAACTGAGAAGTTAACTACTCAAGAAGACCTTAAAGACGCAGATCCTGGAGTGAAAGACGCTAAAGGAGATAAGGAAAAAGGTGAAATCAAAACTGGAGAAGGTACAGGAGAAGCTGATAAAGATAAAAAACAAGAAGTATCTGGAGATGGAGACCCTAATAAGGTATTCGTAGCAGTACAAGTTAGAGCAGAATACCCAGGTGGTATGGCAGCTTTTAACAAGCAGTTTATCAGTAGATTCAGAACACCAGATATTGATTCAGGAGTGAAAAGAATCCAAGTTATCGTTCAGTTTATTGTTGAGATAGATGGTTCATTAACTGATATTAAAGTTGCTCGTGACCCAGGTTACGGTGCTGGTAAAGAAGCTGTACGTGTACTGAAATCTATGCCTAAATGGAAACCTGCTATTCAAAACAATAGAAGTGTTAGATCACAATTTACATTACCAATTACTATCCAAGTACAATAGGTATGTTTAAAAATAAATTTCAACAGAAATCGCTAGTTCAGCGATTTCTGTTTGTTTTCGGACTATGCTTCTTTTTGCTTTATTTAGGATTAGGTTGCATGTTTTTGTTTTGGGATAATATGCCTATAGCCCTTGAATACACACATAGAATGCTTTTTGGTGGACTATTAATTGTGTATGGAGTATTTAGATTTATAAGACTTTGGAATCAGGACTGATTCTTAAAATATGAAGCCGCTTTTAGCGGCTTTCTTTTTTTGTTCAAATCTTAACAATGGAAGTTATTTGTTTTTTCTATCTTTATAAAATAAGATTTTTAGATACTACTTATTAAATGATAAAAAGAGGTTTTAGAGTTTTAAGCTATGTTTTGGCTTTGACTGCATTTTCAGTTATTTTCATACAATGTAAAAAGAAAGAAGTACAATCTACCCAAAATAATGTTGAGATAGATTATAAAGCATTAGATGAAACACCAGTTTCTGGTTATACACGTATTCTTGTTGATGAATCAGTTTATCCAATAGCGAATGAAGTGAATGAAATATTTATGTATGAGTATAATAGAGTGAAAGTCGATTTGGTTAAGAAAGCAGAAGGAGAAGTGTTGAATATGCTAATGAATGATTCTATTCGTGTAGCTGTGTTACCTCGTAAACTTACAGAGAAAGAGGTAGTGCATTTTAAAGGTAGAGTAAAACCTAAGATGACTCATTTTGCAACAGATGCAATAGTTTTTGTGACAAGTAAGGTTTTTAATGACAGTGTTATTGATTATGGACAGGTGTTAAGTAATTTGCAAAAACCTAATTCTGAACCAAGAGATAATCATATACTTGTATTTGATAATGTTAACTCTAGTATAGTTTCAGCTTTCAAAGAAAAAGCCAATGTAAAAGAGTTCGTGAAGGACTATGCATATTTTGGTGGTGATACAGAAGGAGTGATTGATTATGTAGTGAAAAATCCAAATGCTATTGGGGTTATTGGTTTGAATTGGCTAACACAACCAACTTTGGAATTGGAAGAGAAATTATCCCAACTAAAAGTACTATCAGTTAAGAATAGTAAGGATGGTAAGTATTATAAACCATCACAAAATAATATTGCGGAAGGTACCTATCCATTAACTAGAGATCTTTACGTGGTGGATATTCAAGGGAAGTCTGGTTTGGGTGTGGGGTATGCTTCTTATATCGCTGGATATAAAGGACAGCGTATTGTTTTAAAATCTAAGCTTGTTCCCTTTAAAGTTCCACCTAGAGAATTGAATGTGAGAAAAGAAATTTAGGAAAAATCGTTAAATCAAATTATATCTAGATTATGAATAAAAGAAATCTAAAATCATTACTAGCAATAGCTCTAATTAGTGTTTCAAGCTTTGCTCAAGACTTAGAAACAGCTAAGAGAGCTATTCAGGATGAACAATATGATAAAGCAAAGGCTATTTTAAAGTCTTTAGTTGAAAGTAAACCTAATGATGGTAAAAACTATTATTATCTTGGGGATGTGTTCTTACTAGAAGATGAAGTAGAATCTGCTCGCTCTTATTTTGAGAAGGGTATAGCAATTAAGAGTAAAGGTTTTCTTAATTATATTGGATTAGGACAATTAGCCTTGGAAGAAAATAATATCCCTTTAGCTAAAGAAAATTTAGATAAGGCTTTAAATAGTATTCGAAAAAAAGACTATGATGAAAAGTTATTAGTTGCTTCAGCATATATTTCTTCAGAGAATAAATTACCGAAAGAAGCAATTGCAATAGCTCAGGATGTTATTAACGCAGATTATACTAATGCAAACGCATATAATATTTTAGGTAAGGCTTATTTGGCTGAGAATAACTTTAATGAGGCTTTCTCTGCATTTAGAAATGCAATATCATACGATGAGTCATTGTTAGATGCTAAATTACAATTGGCTATTATTACTAAGAGAGGACGTGGTTTTGCTGAGGCTATAAAAGCATGTGAAGAAATTTTAGCTGTTAATCCACAGTATGCTCCTGCATTAAGAGAAATTGCTGATAGTTACTATTTATGGTCAGTTCAGGATAGTTCTAAGAAAGAGCAAAATATGGCTAAAGCTGAAGAATATTTTCAAAAGTATATTAGTGCATCAGATAACTCTCTCGAGGCTAGAATGAAGTATGCTGATTTTCTTTTGGTAACTGGAGAGTATACTAAGCTAGAAAGCTTAGCTAATTCTCTTAAAAATGAAGAAGGAGTAAATAATCGTATTTTTAGATATTTAGGTTACGCTGGTTATCATAATGCTAATTACACTGTAGCTGTAGAAGGTTTAGAGAAATATATTTCTAAAGCAAAAAAAACCATTGGTAGAGATCATTTGTATTTAGGTATTAGTTATTTGAATGTAGCTAAAGATAATAATGGGTATTATGCTAAGGGTGTAGAAAGTCTGAAACAAGCTGTCAAAGTGGATCCTGAAGTAGCAGAAGAGTTCCATGCATTAGGCTTAGAATTATTCAGAAAGAATAATTTAAAAGAAGCTATTGATGTATTTGTGATTTCAGGTGCTATTAAAGGACAAAGTAATTACGTGTATGATAATTATTACGCAGGATATTGTTATTATGTAGTAGGAAGAGATGATGAAAGTGGTAATAATGAGCAAGCTTTAAAGGAAGCTGATAAATATTTTGCAATTGCAATTGAAGGTGATGTAAAGTTAGCTGAAGCTTATTTCTTTAAGGCTAGAGCTAATCGTCTTCTGAAAGATGATGAGGCTTATAAGAAAGTATATGAATCGTATTCTGGTTTTATTAAACAGCTTACAGAAGCAGGTGTTTTAGATAAAGCTGATAATAAAGACAGAGTAATTGAAGCTTATACTTCTTTAGCTACTTATCATGCTAATCAAGAGGAAAATGCTGAATCTATTAAGTTCTTTAATAAAGTATTAGAGTTGGATCCCCAAAATGAGTTTGCGAAGAATACTATTAAAGCATTACAATAATAAGAATATTAAATATCAAGAAAACTCAATTGTGATTTTACAGTTGAGTTTTTTTAGTTATTGTTTATTAGAATGTTATTATCATTTATCTTTGTTGTCTTAATGTAAAAAATAAAATGACGAAAGATTACGATAAAGAAGCATTAGATGAAGGGAGAATATTACCTCTAATGGAAGAGTTTTATACTATTCAAGGGGAAGGATTTTATTCTGGTCATGCAGCGTATTTTATTAGATTAGGTGGATGTGATGTTGGATGTCATTGGTGTGATGTAAAAGAGAGTTGGGACGCTGAATTACATCCTTTAACTGATGTTCAGCTGATAGTGTCACGTGCACGTGAAGAAGCTAATTTAGCTGTCATAACAGGAGGCGAGCCTTTGATGTATAACTTAGATGTGATTACAGCTGAACTTAAGAAAGCAGGGCTACGAACGAATATAGAGACATCTGGTGCTTACGAATTAACAGGGAATTTTGATTGGATATGTTTATCTCCTAAAAAAAATAAATTACCTACTCAAAGTGTGTATGACGCAGCTAATGAGTTAAAGGTAGTGATATATAACAAGCATGATTTTATTTTTGCAGAGGAACAAGCAGCAAGAGTGAATGAAAATGCGTTATTGTTGTTACAAGTAGAATGGAGTAAACGCGCTGAGATGAACTCTCTTATTGTTGAGTATGTAAAGAGAAATCCTAAATGGAAAATCTCTGTTCAAACACATAAATATTTGGATATTCCTTAAATAGCTTTAAATTTACAAGAAGGTTTAAAAATAAAAACTATGAGAAAAATAATACTTGCTTTTGCAATGGTATTAGTAGCTCAGTTTTCTTTTGCACAAGATGCATTTAAAGCTGATACTAAAAAGTATATGGATTTGAGCGGACAATTAAAGACGTTTGAATTGTTAACTAAAGAATTGTCATTAAATGTAGAGGAAACTAAACGTGCAGATTTTGAAAAAGAATTAAAAGCAAGCATGGTTGTTTTAGTTGATAAGATGGCAGAGATGTATATGACAGAATTTAGTCATGAAGATGTTAAACAACTTATTCAGTTTTATGAGTCTCCTGTAGGTAAAAAACTTAGTGATAAGAGTGAAGTGCTTTTTGAAAAAGGTCAAAAAGTAGGAGAGGAGTGGGCAGTAGGACTACAAGGTATTATGATGAAGTATATGCAAGAATAATAATAAAAAGCTCTATGTGACAACATAGAGCTTTTTTTATTGTTCGATTTATTGAACACTCAGTCTTGCTAGATAATCACAGTTATCACCTTCTGTAATAAGTTCACATTCTAATCCGTTGCTATGCGCAGCATTTTGAAGTGTGTTATAATCAAGATAAAGCCATTCAAGGGGATCATCAATTTCTCCTTTATATTCTACAGTAAAGGTTAATTCTCCATAATAATCTTTATTTTCCATGAGTATCCATTTACCTCCATCTTCGTCTTCATCAAACATATAGATTAGATCAGAACTATCAATTAGTATTTGCCCACCAGGGTTTAATAAAGATTTTAAGTGCTGTAGATATTTAGTTGTATTTATTAATCTTCCGAAGATACCTGTACCGTTCATTAATAGTAGAATAGTATCGAATTTTTCGTTTGTTAAATCTAGTAAGTTTTGAACTGATGCATTTTTAATTCCTCTTAGTTTACAAGCTTCTATAGAGTTAGGAGAAATATCTATAGCTTTTACATCAGCTCCTTTTTCTTGTAGATAAAAAGAGTGAGTACCAGCTCCACATCCTACATCAAGTATTCTTCCTTTAACCATATTAAGAGCTTTCTGTTCGATCTTTGGCATCTCTTTATAACTTCTAAATAGATAAGCAATATCCATTTCTTCTGCTTCAGAGATATCTGTTTCGGTGATTACATTCTGTGGATGATTATTTGTCTGAAAATCTAAAATAGCTTTTCCTAAAAGGTCTTTCATTATTTAATCTTTCTTTTAAAATTAAAGTAGAGTTGTTGTAATTTTGTATCCAAAATAATATAAATGGATAAAACACTTTCACAACTTCCTAAGTTGGCCAAAGATAAGCATAATGAAAATAAGAAGTATTTTGATAAACTAAAAAAGAAGGCACCTAAAGATTTAGATTATCAAATGCAAGAAATCCATGACAATGTGTTTAAGAAGACAGATTGTTTGAGTTGTGCTAATTGTTGTAAAACAACTGGGCCTCTTTTTACGAATGCGGATATAGAACGTATCGCAAAGCATTTAAAAATAAAACCCCAGCAATTTATAGATAAGTACCTATATATTGATGAGGATCGTGATTATGTCTTACAGAGTCTCCCTTGTACATTTTTAGATAATGAAAATTACTGTATGATATATGAAGTTCGACCTAAAGCTTGTCGTGAATATCCTCATACTGACAGAAAGAAGTTTAATCAGATATCTAATCTTACACTTAAAAATGTAGCAATATGTCCTGCTGCTTATGAAGTAGTAGAGGAGATGAAGAGACGAATTATATTAAAATAAGTATTAGATGAAGAAGTGCTCTTCTTCTAATGCTTTCAAATTCTCTTCTGTGATATCTTCTACCTGTTCAGTAAAATACTCAAGTAGTTCTATGATTTTGTTTTTTAGTTTTTCAAAAAAAGCTACAGCATTTTCTAAATAGCCTTTTATAGCATTAAACATATCTAATATCGTATCAACAAAGTTGATTAAGCGCTCACCTAAATCCATATTTTTTTAGTTTATGTTATTGTGTTATCTCAAATATAACAATTATAAGTACTGAATTATCTTAAAAGAATTAGAAAATTTAGCCTTTATAATAATGAGTGTAACAATAATTAACTCAACCAAGTTTTAAGCTCTAGTATTTGGTTTTTACTTACTAAAATAGGTGCTTCGTCTTCAGGCTTAGGAGTAATCTTAAGTTCTATTTTTTGACTATTATGTTTAATAATATCAGCTACTGATTTTATATTAATGATATACTTTCTATTTATTTTGAAGAAGGTTTTACTATCTAGTTTACTAATGATATCTTTTATCGTATCATCGTAGATGTATGAATTGTTGTCAAAAGTATATAGGAATAAATGTTTACCAGAAGCAACAAAGTATGCTATTTGATCTTTTTCTATAGATTTTAATTTATGTCCATTATTTACTAGAAAACGTTCTTTGATTGAAGAATCATTCCCATTTTCTATTTTAGCTAAACTATCTAAGGTAGGAGTAATCTCAAATTGTTTACTAATCTCTTTAAACTTAATTAGAGCATCATCTAATTCTTCACTAGTAAATGGTTTCAGTATATAATCAATCGTGAATTGCTTAAACACTTGTATAGCATAAGAATCATAAGCAGTAATAAAGATAATAGGTGTTTTTATCTCTATATGTTCAAATATTTCTAAACTCTTTCCATCACCTAAATGGATATCCATGAAAATCAAATCAACTTTATTTGCTAAAAAGAAGACGGTAGCTTCCTTTACAGATGATAGGATAACTATATCATTTATAGAAAGGTGTTCTTGTCTTAAAAGCAAAGAATTTAAGTAATTTGAAGCTAAGCTTTCGTCTTCTACTATAGCAATTTTCATGTGGTGATAAATTTGTACAAAAGTATAAAATATAATTTATACTTAGCACGTAGAGCTCTAGGCTATAATTAAGGGAAAGGATATTAAAAAAGCCACTCGATATCGAGTGGCTTTTTTGTTTATGAGTCTGGCGAAGACTATAGATTTGGGTTGTTTTCTCTTGCTTCTTTTGGGAATGGGAGTGTATATCTCAAGTCATTTTCTGTTAGAGTAAACGTATCATTACCAAATTTGTGTACTATTTTCTTTTGGTTAAGACGTCTTAAGTCAAACCATCTATGACCTTCTAAAGCGAACTCTTTATTTCTTTCGTCAAGTATAAAAGAGATAAATCCTTTTTGATCTAAACCAGAAAGTTGCTGTATTACCTTTGCAGCAGCTTCTGGCTTATATCTGCTAACTATCAATTTTTCTATTGTACTTTTAGCTTCTGCTAATCTGTTTAAGTGACCTAATGCTTCCGCTTTGATCATATATAATTCTGAAGTACGGAATGATGCTTTCATTTCTCCATTTCCTGTTTTCTTACTAATGTAGAAATCCTTTGCTAACTCAAAAGAAGCATCAAAACGCAAGTCATTCTCTCTATCATAAGTATTGTACAGTTCATCTGACAACAGAGCTGTAGTTCTTAGATCAGAAGTAAGACCTTCTTCTAAAGCTAAGATTGATTCTACTGATTTAAAGCTAGCTACAGAAGTTTTTGTATCCTTATTTAGATCTTGTATTTCATTCTTATATCTTAATGCTTGATCCACACTTGTTAAAGCTGCTTCATATTCTTTTTGATATAAGTTTACTTTAGCTTCTAATGCATAGATAGCAGCTAATGTAAAGCGGTAGTTTAGCCCAGCTTCATAAGTAGTTACTCTTAGGTGCTTTTTAGCATTTTCTATATCAGAGTGTATTTGTGTATAAACTTCAATTATTGTGGACTTCTTTTTTTTATATTCTATTTCATGCTTTAGCTGTAAGACAACTCCCGGTTCAGTTGTAGCGGTATTTTTGTCAAAAGGTTTAGCGTATAAGTTTAATAAATCAAAGTAAGCTAAAGCCCTTAATCCGTATGCTTCTCCAAGTAATTGTTCTTTCTCATCACCAACTTGCATTGATTGTGATCCATTATCAATTAAATCATTTGTATAAAATATCGTTTCATAGAACTGTAGATATCCAAAACTTTTAGTCTGTTTAACAGGATTTAGATCTTGGAATGTATATACATCTTTTACTCCCATGAAGTTAGTAGATTCAGGATCTAATATGATTTTAACTTCGTCTGTACGGAAATTTGTAAGTGACTTATGACTTGGATATTTGCCATAAGCAGAAACCATAATTCTTCGATAATCTTCAGTTGTTTTTGGAATTATCTTTCCTGTCGGTTCTATATCCAAAAAATTATCACAGCTAACAGTAGTTAATCCAAGGAATAAACCACTTAATAATAGTATTATTTTTTTCATGATGATTCGATATTAGAATGTTACATTTAATCCTAAAGTAAATGACTTTTGGATTGGCTGTGCATAGATATTACCATAGGTCTCAGGATCAAAGTAACCTTTATAGTCTGATCCGAATACAAATAGGTTACGACCTTCTACAGTGAATCTAATGTTGTCTACATTCAGTTTTTTAAGTAGATCCTTAGGAAGTGTGTATCCTAAACGAATACTACTAATACGTAAGTAACTTATTTCTTTTGTCCAGATATCTAAATATCTGTATGAGTTTCCATTATCACCACCAGCAAACCATTTTGCTAACATCCAGTTGTCATTATCAGCTCCCCAATTACCATCATTATCGTCAGCTATTAAGCCAGGTAATGTTCCATTAGGGTTGTTTGGTATCCACATGTTAAGTAGATCTGTGGTATAATTTTTACCAGGATCTATTTCTGCTGCTTTATAAGAAGGTGTTTTCTGAATTGTTTGTTTTAAATTAAAAGCTGCTGATATTGTTAAATCAAAGTTCTTAAGTTTAAATGTATTTATTAATCCTCCTGTGTATTTAGGATCTTTATCTCCAGCATAAGAATATAAATCTCTATATTCTTGAGGTGTAAGAGTAGATTCAACCATGTAACCTGGCATGAATTCTTCCATTGGATCCCTTAGTTTAAAGAATTCTTTACCAGTAACCTTTTCACCGTCTTTCCAGAATAGAATGTTTCCTTTGTCATCTAGTCCTGCTGTTTTGATTACAAAAACTGAGTTAACAGGTAGTCCTTCTCTTGATGGTAAAGTTTCATTATCATAGATTTGTATTTTATCTACTTTACTTTTGTTGTGAGCAAAGTTAAAAGTAGTAGTCCAAGAGAAATCAGGAGTAACAATATTTCTAGTTGTTAACGAGATTTCATACCCTCTATTTGTCACTTGAGCCCAGTTCATATTTGTCCATTCAAAACCTGTTTCAAGAGGTAATGCCTTAAGCCCTATTAAGTCCGTACCTTTTCTATTGTAGGCATCGAAAGCAACAGAAATTCTGTTATTGAATAAACCTAGGTCAAATCCAACATTTGTATTTGTTGTTTTCTCCCAACGCAATGTTCCATTTGGGGCATTGATTGCTTGTATATTTCCTTCAGGATAACCAGGAAGTATAGTAGATATATTATATTCTCCTAATAGATAAGGAGATGTTGTTCTATCTATATTTCCTTGTAGTCCATAAGAAGCACGTAAACGTAGATTACTTACGAAATCTAAGTTCTCCATAAACTTCTCTCTAGATACTAACCAAGAACCTGATACAGCCCATAGAGGAACATATCTATATTTAGGATCTACACCGAATAAGTTAGATCCATCAGCACGTACACTTCCGAATACTGTATATTTTCTATTGTAAGTATAGGATGCAGTAGCAAAGAAAGAGGCATAAGCATTTTCATTCTGTGTTTTTTTGTATTGCTCATAGACTTTATCATTAGCATCTGTACTTCCTACTGGAAATATGATGGGCTTAGTTGTTAATGAGTTAGGGTCATAACCAAACCCTTTAGATTTGATGATTGTCTGATCTGTTTTTCTAATCTCCATACCAGCCATTACATCTACTTCGTGCATATCATTAAAGATTGCATTGTATGTAGCTTGAGTTTTCCAGTTGTATTGGAAACTATCATCGTTAAAGTTCTCTATAATTCCACCATCAGGTAAGAAGTATTTAAAATCTTTAGCAGCGCTATCCCAATATCTAGTTTTTTCTCTGAACTTACGAGTAGAGTAAGTTTCTTTACCTAAGTATTTTTCAGTGTCACTCTTGTCAAGTTGTAAACCTAATTGAGAGGTTAATTTTAAATCATTAAATAATTGGTATTCTAAATCGAATACCGCTTTAAAAGATTTATTAACTAACTCATAGCTAGTATTCGCTCTTTCTTCTGCGAAGTTAAAAGGTACATATCTACCACTGAATCCATCAATATCTTTATCATACATATAGCTACCATCTGTATTATAAGGTGCTAAGTAAGGGTTGGCATTTCTTGAGTAATTAGAAGGGTTGATAGCAGCATCTGCATCCGTCACAAAGTTTTTCTTTTTAGTTTGAGTACCAAATAAAGCTACACCTACTTTAAGTTTGTCGCTTACTTGATAGTTATCTTTTAACGTAATGTTGTAACGTTCGAAACCTGTACCAATAGTTGCACCTTCCTCATTATAGTAACCTAAGGAAAAGTAGTAATCATTCATATCATTACCTCCAGAAAGGCTTAAGCCATACTGCTGGTTAAAAGTAGGACGATAAATCTCTTTACCCCAGTCTGTATTTGTTTTTCTAAGGTTGTTAATAGTAGCTTGAGTAGCAGACGATAATGCATCAAAGCCACCGTTTCTATACATATCTAATTCATTACTTCCATTCAAGATACGCATTACTTCGCCTTGATTACTTCTACTGTTAAAGATATCAGATCTACCTGCTAACATTAATTCAAAGTCAACTTTTTGATCCGAGTTCATTAAGTTCAATTTCTTGAAATCTGGGCTAGAGTTGATGAATGTATTAGCCGTGAAGTTCACTTTCATATCACCTTTTTTACCCTTTTTAGTAGTAATTAATATTACTCCATTTGCTGCTCTAGCTCCGTAGATAGCAGTAGCAGAAGCATCTTTTAGGATTGTAATATCTTGTATATCGTCAGGATTTAATCCTGCGATAGAGAAGTTTTGAAGCTGGTCGATATTATCTTTATCATTAAAGTTAGGAATATCGTTTCCTTCTAGTGGCATACCATCTAGTACCCATAGAGGATCTTGTGGACCATTCAATGAAGCAGTACCTCGTATTCTAATTTTAGCTGGTCCACCTGGAGCACCAGTTAGAGGTGCTACTGCTACCCCTGCTATTTGCCCAGCTAACATCTGATCCACACTAGCTACACCATTTTGGTTGATCTCAGCCATACTCACTTGAGCTACTGATGATGTAAGCTTTCTTTTTTCGATTGTTTGGTATCCAGTGATAACCACTTCGTTTAAAATATCAGGGTCAGCACCTAAAGTTACTACATAATGACCTTTAGTGTTCAAAGTGATTAATTTAGATTCATATCCTATAAAACTGATACGAATGCTTTTAGTATCTTGTGGTACTTCTAAGGTAAAGTTACCATCAAAATCAGTCATAGTACCAATACTAGTACTTTCTACGATACCTGCTTGCGATGTAGCATTAGACACTGTCTGTGTCTCTACAATTACTGAGGCACCAGGCAATCCTAGCTTATCCACGCTATCTTGGACAAGACCAGTGATCACTCTTTTCTCTTGCGCGAAGGCAAGAGAAATAGTAAGGAGTGAGAAAAGGAGAAAAAGTTTTTTCATGTTTCCTTTAATAAAATTGGGGTTAGTTTATTTCTATAGATTTAAAGCTTCGTTTATTCTATTAATTAGATCAGCATAGTGTGTACGAGTAGCTTTATCTCCGCTATTTTTCTTTTTAGTAAGTGTATTTTTAATGTTCATTAACTCACCTTTTTTGTAAGAAGTAACTTCTGATACTCGCTTCATTACAGTATAATTAATGTTTCTCAACTTGTTATCCTCTTCTATATGATTACATAGAGTAGGGAACTGAAGAGAGTGCGCAGTTAGTAAACCTTTTTTACTAGTCTTTTCGAATAGCTTGTTTACATCTATGATTAGAGCATCTACATAGTTCTTTTGAGTCATACGCTCTAGGATAGATAAACTCTTTCCTTTTTTTGTGGGTGCAAAAATCTCACTATTAAGCATTGAAAACAAATCATTTATCGTAAAGTTTTTCTCTTTACCTAATTCTACTTGTTGTACTTCATTTTCTAATAGACGTAATAAACGTTCATCCATTAGGGTGTAGTACAGTGTAGAATATTGTAGTTCTCTAGCTAACGAATATGGTGAGTATTCGAATGGACCTACAGGAGAGTCTTTTAAGCTATATGTGTTTTCAACTACTTCATTAAAGAACAACCATGTTGGAATTTGTAAAGCATTTTTAGCCAAATACTCTACTGCTCTTTTTTGTTTCTCGTAAGGGACAGGCTCGTATGCTTTTTTGTTGTTTCCGTATACTGCATGGTTTAGATAAACCCCTCCGATATTGTTTAACACATGTTGATTATACATTTGCCATTGTCCTATAGCTCCCATGTATAATTTACCAGCTTCATAGTAATCCTCTCCTTCTTCGTATGTCCAAGGAATAATATTATCTACTACTATTTTTAAATTCTTTAATCCGTATTCACTAGCTTTCATAGCATCATCTCCTAAATCTTCTGATTGAGAACGAGGATCTACGATGTTTAGTGAACTTTGTTGCTCTCCATAGAAGTACATAGGATCATCCTGATGATCTTCTATCATTTTGCGAAGTGCAGTTTTTTCTTCTTCTTGATTTGGATACCAACGGTAACCCCACTCGATAGCATACTTGTCATATAGACCGATCTGCGGAGTGATAGCAGTTACACCATCTTCTGGTTGTGCTACATAGTTATAACGAGCATAATCCATAATAGATGGAGCAGTACCTCCCATTTTATCAGTGAATTCTTTTGAACGTAGCGAATCTACTGGGAATGCATAAGAAGAACCCATATTGTGTTTTAGACCAAAAGTGTGTCCTACCTCATGAGATGATACGAAGCGTATAGCTTCTCCCATATGCTCATCAGTGAACTTATTTGCTCTAGCCTTAGGGTCAATAGGTCCTGTCTGTATACGCATCCAGCTATGTACAGAAGTCATTACATTATGCCACCAGATGATATCAGATTCGATAATCTCTCCACTACGAGGATCTATTACAGATGGCCCCATAGCATTAGATTTAGGAGATGCAGCATACGTTATTACAGAATAGCGTACATCATCGATATCAAAATCTTTATCTTCTTCAGTAGGTTCTTTAGCAATAATTGCATTCTTAAAACCAGCTTTTTCGAATGCTACTTGCCAATCGTGTACCCCTGCTATAATTTTAGCTCTCCATTGGGGTGGAGTAGCAGGGTCTATATAGTATACGATTGGTTTTTTAGGTTCTACTAGTTCACCTCTTAAATATTTTTCTACATCTTCTTCTTTTGGTTCCATGCGCCACTTCGTGATGAACTCTTGTTCTTTCATTTTGTGTTGCGCATCACTGAAGAACCAATGTTTCTCTGTGAAGTAACCTACTCTTTTATCAGCTATACGCGGTTGCATAGGTTTCTCTGATAGTAATACGATATTACTCGTTACTCCTAAAGATACAGGTAAGTCTCCAGACCCTTCATTAACACTAGTTGTTAATAAAGATTTAACTACGATATTCTCAGGGAATGTCTTTACTCCCTCTATATAAGATAAGTTTGTTTTAATAGACGTAGGAAGACCTAGTCCATTTAATACATCATTAAAACTCTTTTGATTTCCGTCAAAAACTTTATTTACTTTAATTACAGTAGCTGTAGAGTCTGGACTTTGAGCTTCAATGTCGAATACTTCTAGTACTGATTCTATAAAGTTTGTTTTTACTGATTTAGTAATTGCATCATCAGCAGGAGAAGAAACTCTAGGGGTGATTGTTTTAACCCATACTTTTTTTGCAATCGTATCTTTGTGAAATGTAATCAGTTTATTCTCATAGTTCATACCAGTATTTGCACCAGCATCATTCACTTCTAAAGGAACTTGAGATAATTTATTAACGATTAAAAATTGACGGTTTAGTAAGCTGTCTGGGATTTCAAAATAGATATCAGTTTTTACCTGAATCGTATTAAACATCCCTTTAGTATAGACTCCCTTTTTGATTAGGTCAGCATAGTCATCTTTTTTACTATCTGTTGAGTCTTTTTCTGTGGTTACTGTTTTTTCAGTTTTTGGGGTGTTCTTTTTCTTAGCAGCATAGGCTGGTGGTACCTGTGCCAGGCAGTAAGAAAATATTAAAGCACTGATACTTAGTTTAACCGTGTTTTTATCCATTGTTATGTTAAGTTATTATTAAGTCACTATAAAACTAACTGACTTACCTCTATGCTTAAAATTTTTGGGAGTGAATGGATGGAATAGGGGAGTGAGTGGATAACTTTAACATTTGATCAAAGGCAAAATGCAAATAAATTTACCTTCTTCACATTTGGTCTCGTACCCTAGAACGTTATAATAGTTATAGATTGAATCTAAGTATTTTAGACCAAAAAGCTCACTCTCTGAAGTAGTTTTTTTAGGTTGATAATTATTTGTGATAATTACTTCATCATCTTGGATTAATATCTCTATAAATAAAGGATGTTCTGTAGTAGCTATATTGTGTTTAAGCGCATTTTCTACACAGATTTGCAATCCTAAAAACGGAATTTTTTGATGTGATTTCTCTGTTCTTTGATCGAGTAAATCAAAGTGTAATTCTTTCGTAAATCTGGTTTTCTGTAGCGTGATATACTTTTCTATAAACTCTATTTCATTCTCTATGTCTACAATGTTTTCTGCAGGAGGTGTTATTAAGTAACGGTAAGTTTTACTTAAATTTAATGTAAACTTCTGTGCTGTTTTAGGCTCTAGCTCTATGAGCATATAGAGAGAGTTCAGCGAGTTAAATAAGAAATGAGGGTTGATCTGATTCTTTAATTGTTGCAATTGAATTAAAGCTTTCTCTTTACTAATCTTCTCATTTTCTACAGCTAATAACTCTTTCTCTAGATAGGCTTTCTTATTCGCCATACTGAAGATATAAAACAGGGAGAATAGAATAGTTACGGTTGTCAGAAAGATAAGAATCGTATTGCGTCTGATCGGTTTGATATTATCATCTACGTTAAACTTGGGAAAGTTGACTGTAATATAACCAGAGAAGTTTTCGGATTTAAAAGGACTGATAAATCGGAATACCTCTAAGTTTAAGTACTCAGAGTTAACGATAGGAGGATTAGCAGGATCTGTTTTGCGAACTGTATCTTGAGCAGAGAAGTTACTAAGCTCGAATACATTTTTACCCATCAGACTATCTTCCGGATGATAAATGCACAACCCATCTTTAGTGAATATATAAGCGTAGTTCGGTGTCGTCACATCTATATTCGTTAGGTATTTATGATATAGCGCCATATCTACCACGATACCGTAGATGAGTCGTTCGTTATTAGCGATAGGCGTACTGTGATACATCAGCCAGTATTGGAAACCATTTTGTTCTACAAAAGTGTTTTTATGAGAATGATCAGGGTTCGCTAAGATTATTTTATTGAATATATTATCCTTATCTATCTCTCTATCTCTACCTATATGAGCCTCTATAATCTCATTGTTCTGATTTACTCTGAAGTACCAGTTTAGAGAGACTACACCATCTAGATTATACATCTGATTAAGCGTTTCATACTTTAGAGAAAGTTGACCTATCGGAGTGTTTTTAGTAATATGGTCTAGAGAGTTTAGATGACGATCTATTTTATTAAACTCTAGTTCTAACGAACGTAGCTTTTGATAAAAGTTTTTAGAAGTGATATACTTATAAGTGTCCTCATTGCTCTGATTAATAGAAGAACTCAACATATATATAGCACCTATCGTAATCATTAGAATAACGATTCCGATAGCCATAAAGGTTTTGCGCGATATAAATATTTTGTTCTTCAATGTCCTTGCTGAAGTTTATAAGTTAGTTGTGATATAGTAAATAAGGCTGACGTGTAATCTTAAATTTGTCTAGCCCACTTTGCCATGATTGACGAATTTCTTTCTCTGTTTTACCAGCTGTGATTTGAGCTTTTAAGTCAGCAGTACCCGCTAGTTTTATAAAGAAGTTAGTAAAGAATTTATCTTTATTCGTAGAACTATTATATGCTTTTAGCAACCATTTTAGTTCTATTTTAGACACCTTATTTTCTTTAGATAGGTTTTCTCCATAGCACAGTTTACCATTGTTCATAGGGTCTTTAGCACCAGCGTTAGGCTTAGGAGTGAACTGATAAGGCATTTTCGTTAAGAAAGGTGAGCCATATATCTGAAACTGTAAGTCTGTCCCTCTACCAGAGCTAACATTAGTCCCCTCGAAGAAGCATAAACTAGCATATAGATTTATAGCCTGATCATTAGGTAGATTAGGTGATGGTGCTACAGGTAGTGAGTAGCTCATCTGTCTAGTATAGTTATCTACAGGGATTACAGTCAGGTCACACTGTATTCCATTCGCTAACCATTTCTCCCCATTGATCATTTTAGCATATTCACCTATTGTCATTCCATGCATCGCAGGAATAGGGTGCATCCCTACGAAGCTTTTATTCTTCATATCTAGTGTAGGACCATCTATAATCGCGATATTAGGATTAGGTCTGTCTAATACGATCACAGGGATATTCTGTTCTGCACACGCCTCCATTAGATAGTGTAGAGAAGAAATGTAAGTATAAAATCTCGCTCCTACATCCTGTAGATCGAATAACATAATGTCAATGTTTTTTAATTGATCAACAGAAGGTTTTTTATTATTTCCATATAGAGAAATGATAGGTAAGCCTGTCTTTGTATCCTTGCCATCTTTTACAAGTTCACCAGCATCAGCTGTACCTCTAAAGCCGTGCTCAGGAGCATAGATTTTCTTTACATTTACTTTGTTTGCTAACAAGAAGTCCACTGTAGAGGTATAAGAACCATCAGCATTTTTAATCACTCCCGTCTGGTTAGTCAGTACTCCTACATTTTTGTCTTTTACTAATTCAAAGTAAGCAGATAATCGTTCGGCTCCTACTGAGATAGCATTGTTATTATCATGTTTATTAGATGTGTTTTTTGCATAAGTATTAAAATTAACACTTAGTGCTAATAGACAGACTAAGAATAATAATGTATTTTTGAAACTTGAATTCGATATCATATTTATTTTGAAATTAGAATATTTTATAACTAAACGACTTGTCACTACTAAGAACTATAAAAGTAGTGTATCTGCACCAATTATTAAAATTGCAATTACAGCTATTGCATTAGGCATGATTATGATGCTTATCTCTGTTGCAACAGGTTTAGGATTGAAGTACAAAATTAGAGATAAAATTTCAGCTTTTAGTGGTCATATTGTAATAACTAATTATGATAGTAATGTTACAGATATTACACTTAAGCCGATAGATGTAAGTGTAGTACAGTCTGATGATATTAAGAATATAAAAGGAGTAAAGAAAATACAGTCTTATGCTTCTAAGGCTGGTATTATACGTACAGAGGATTCTTTTGAAGGAATTATTTATAAAGGAGTAGACTCTCTTTATGATTTAAATGAGATTAAGGATTACCTAATAGAAGGAAGATTGCCGAAATCGGTTGATGGAATGAGTAATGAAGTACTGCTGTCTCAATATATAGCAGATAGAATGCACTTTAAAGTAGGCGATAAAATCACGACTTACTTTATGAAAGAATGGGGGAATAAGATTCCAAATGTTCGTCAGTTTGAGATAGTAGGGATTTATAATTCGGCATTACAGCAGTTCGATGCGAATATTGTGATAGGAGATATAAAGCATGTACAACGTCTGAATAGGTGGAAACCAAATGAGGTAGGAGGGTTTGAGGTAGTACTAAATAGCTTTGATCAGATCGAACAAAAAGGCCAAGAGTTCTATATGAATTTGCCTTCTACAGTAGACAGTAAGACTATTGTAGACAAGTATAGTAATGTATTTGGTTGGATAGATATGTTTGACTTTAATATAAAGATTATCATTATTATCATGATTGCGGTAGCGTCTATTAATATGATAGTAGCTTTATTAGTACTAATACTAGAGCGTACACAGATGATCGGAATATTAAAAGCTATGGGTGCTGATAACTGGACGATTAGAAAAGTGTTTTTATACAATGCGACTTACTTGATAGTAAAAGGGTTGTTTTATGGTAATCTTATAGGATTAGGGTTATTGTATATACAACAGTATTTTGGTTTGATTAAGTTAGATTCTACAGCATATTATGTACGAGAAGCTCCTGTATTGATTCGATTTAGTGATGTATTTTTATTAAATTTAGGAGTAGTAGTCATCGCATTTTTAGTATTGCTTATTCCATCCTATATGATTACTAAGATTAGTCCTATAAAAGCGATTCGTTACGACTAATAATAAGGATTTAAAAAATATATAAATAGCTTCTAGTGCTTCTATTTAAGAAGTATTAGAGGCTATTTTACTTTTGGAGTGAGTGCGTTTTTTTTCGAGGTAAGTCCGTTATGAGTCCGTTATGAGTCTGTATTGAGTCCGTTCTTTTGCCTTAAATAACGGACAGATGATGGATATATAGCGGGAGTATACTATTTTTATCTCAAAGAAAACTGTATACTAATCCAAGCAAAGTATCATTCAGTGGTATGCCATTTTTCTAATTGATCAAGTATAGGTAATACTCTTTTTCCTTTTTCTGTTAGCATATACTCTACTCTGGGTGGTACTTCGGCGTAGACCTCTCTATGTAATAGACCATCTTGTTCTAATTCTCTTAGTACAGTAGTCAGTGTGCCTTGAGCTACATTGTCTAACTCTTTTTTTAGTATTCCGAATCTCTTAGGGCATTGAGCAGCTATAGTTTTGAGGATTGATGTTTTCCATTTACCAGAGATCGTTTTAAGAGCTTGTTGTACAACACAATTATTTTCAAAATAGTTTAAATTATTTTCTAATGTATTGGGCTCGTTTTCAGTATTAGTATTGTTTTTCATACTTAGTCTTTAATTTTTACCTACTTGACTGTAAGTGATATATCTGTCACTTTTGCAAAGATAATTATAAAAAATAGTAAGTAATCAATGCAAAATATTTCAACAGTCAAAAAGAGAATTATGTTATTCTTGATCTCGATGTCTATTTTTCTAAGTGTGTTAGATTTGTTTATTGTCAATGTAGCTATTCCTAAGATAAAAGTAGCTATGGAAGCAAGTGTAGCTGATATACAATTTATCATAGTCTACTATGTGATAGGTTATGGAGCATTTCTGATTACATCAGGCAAAGTAGGTGTAAGATATGGGCATAAAAGGATATTTGTCCTCTCGATGTTTAGTTTTGGTTTGTTTTCATTATTATGTGGCTTAGCTTGGGATATGCCTTCGTTGAACATCTTTAGGTTGTTTCAGGGAATAAGCGGAGCATTTATGATACCTCAGGGAGTGACTTTACTGTCTAGTATCTTTGTAATAGAGGAAGAGAGACGTAGAGCGTATTCTATCTATGGGGCGATAGCGGGGATATCTTCAGTATTAGGACAAGTACTAGGAGGGTTGCTCCCCGATCTTGATTTAGCTTTTGGGGCTTGGAGATTAATATTTCTAATTAATGTACCGATAGCATTTGTGGTAGGTGTATTAGCATGGATAGTTTTAATAGAAATAGAGCGCAAACGAGATTTGAAAATACAACCCTTAGCTCAGTTATTGCTGGTTTGTTTATTAGTGATGTTAATGTATAGTTTAGTGACTGGAGCAGATTATGGTTGGACGACTACTTTATTGTTAGTATTAGTGAGTGCTATCATAGGCATTGTGTTATTTTTAGTGATTCAGTTTAAAAATTATAAGACATCTATCAATGTACTTATAGATTTTAAACCTTTTACCTATAGGACATTTACAGTAGCTTTAGTTGCCTTAATATTTTTCTCTTTAGTACAGGATTCTTATTTCTTTATTTATGCCAATCATTTTCAGTTAGAATTAGATTATACAGCTACGCATACGGGATTTTTATTTGCATTTCAAGGAGTTGGGTATGTCATTGCCTCTTTTTTATCTCTAAAGTTTTTGTCTAAATATCAAGAGCGATTTATGCTTTTAGGTTTATTGTTGATGATAGTAGGGTTGGCAGGACACTACTGGTTATTGAACAGGGAGTATATTCCCTTTTATGAAATAGCGATATTGCTGTTTGAGTATGGGATAGGATGTGGAGTCGTTCTTCCTTCTCTATTTACTTATGCACTGAGCAGCCTACCTACCGACATAACTTCTATTGGCTCAAGTTTATACCTTACTTTACAACAAATAAGTATCGCTTTAGGGGTAAGCATTGTAGGTCAGTCATACTTTGGGAGTATAGACGGTCATTTTAATTCGACCGTGATTATGATTGTATTATTGCTTGTGACCTGCTTTGTATTATTTATGAGTTATAAAAGGCGACTTAAGAACTAAATCGCCTTTGTCTTTTATCCTTTGTATTCAAATAATTGTTTAATAGTCTGACCTATATCTTCACCAAGTTGTTTACTGACTAAATATAGAGCACCATCTATACCTGCTGTGATACCTGCTGTCGTTAGTACTCTTTCTTGGTCTATGTAGCGCACACCTGTGCGAACTATAGCCTTTGGCAGCGCTTGTGCTAATGCTTCTATTCCCATAAAGTGTGTGGTTATTTTTAAACCATTAAAAAGTTCTGTATTGCTCAGAAGTAAGCTACCTGTACATACTGTAAATAACAGAGCACCTTGCTGGTGTTGATTTACTATCCAAGAAGTATAAGTGTTTTGGAAATACTCGTCTTGTAGATAGTTCATGACGATGTCTGGGTTAGCTCCTGGTAATACGATGACATCCGGTGTAGGACAGTCTTCAAAATTGTACTGAGGTAAGATTTGAGTTGTATTGGCTTCTGTTTTGACTACTTCTTTCGTAGCAGAGACTAAGTAGTGATTATAGCTGTTGGGTTTAAGCACATTTGCTTTAACGAATACGTCTAATGGGCCATTAAGGTCTAACACTTCCACTTGATCAAAAATGATAAAGGCTACATTAAGGGGGCGGTTTGTTGTTGTCATATTTTATTGTTGATAGAAGACAATAGAGGATCTGTCGAAGGCTGGCTTCGATATCGGTATTGTCTTGGGTTATTTGTGATTACTTAGTTGGTAATTAAATGCTAAAGGTTAATTCTCGTAGATTGGAACACACTTCTATAATGAGTAGGAGTGACTTTGACTAGTTTGACAAATGCCTTTCTAAATACATGATCAGAAGTATATCCTACTTGACTAGCTATTTCTACTATAGAGTATGTCGTAAATTCTAATAGACGCTTAGCATATTCTACCCTCACACAGTCATTAAAAGCACCTGGAGTCATTCCTGTTTCTTTCTTAAATACTCTAGAAAAATTGCGTTCACTCATATAGACATGATCTGCAAGTTCTGCAATAGTCACCGCTTGTTGGGTTAGATGATCTGTGATATACTGTTTTACTTTTCTAACTAATGGAGTGAGGTCTATATCGGCAGGGATTAATGTACTATAGAGCTCTTGTGTGTTTGTTCTTTTTAGATTCACTACTAGATATCTTGATACATCAGAGGCTAGTGTATATCCATTGTCCTCTTCTATTAAGGCTAGAGCTAAGTCTATACCAGAAGTAATTCCTCCAGAAGTATAGATATTGTCATCTTTGATATAAAAATGATCATAGGTTAACCGAATAGAAGGGTAAGTATCTTGAAGCACTTTAGCATACTGCCAGTGTGTAGTTGCTTTTTTATTGGTTAGTAATCCTGTTTTGGCTAGTAAAAAAGCTCCTATACAGATAGAGCCTATACGCTTTACAGTAGGTTGTATACCCTTTATCCAATGTAATACAGCTGGATCATAGTCATGCGTTAGGTCTGCCTTAGACCCAGCGATGAGTAACGTATCTAATGGAATATGATGGTCATAAATGGTATAATCACACTGTACACTAATGCCTGCACTAGTAAGTACACTTTTGTCTACTGTTCCGGAGATTAAGTGGATTTGATATTGAGTAAGTGCAGATGTAGCTGTGCGGATCATGAGTTGATTAGCAGTATTGAATACATCACTCGGTCCTGCGAAGTCCAGTAATTGTACTTGAGGTAATAATAGAAATCCGATATGATGTAGTGGGGTATTCATACTGCTATCTTGTTTTATGATAAGACAAAGGTAAGAAGGCTTTATGATGTATAAATGACATATAACGTACTTTTTCTGCCAAAACAGAAGATGTCTTAATAAATGAATCGTTGTTTTATTTAGATTGATTTGAGTTAAAATGTTAATTTTTGTCAGTTAAAAGCTTGTTTGACTGTGTTTTGAGGTTTGTTATTTAAATTACTTCTAAATAATGTTGTTTAGAATGATTTTAGATTATACATTTGCCCCATAAAACATAATACAGTCGTGATGCTCAAACACTTTACTATTATCACACGACCAACCCAACTAACTATTATTATCTTATCGTTATTCATTCACTTTCTCAGTTATGGGCAGAATACACGTTCTCCTATCTCGATCAAAGTGCAGAATGAGTATGGTGTAGCTATTCCTACAGCTGTGGTGATGATAAAAAGTGATAAGGAGTCTGTCTTAGAACTTACAGATGAGGCAGGTGAGGTGGCTTTTAAATTAGTGCCTGATAACTATCTTTTAGAAGTACAGCACATCAGTTATTCTTTTTACAGCCAGAAACTAAATACCTTAACGCACAATAATTTTACAGTTGTCTTAAAAGCTGAAACGAATCAATTAGAAGAAGTCGTGATTACAGCTAAAGAAGGGACGGGGCTTACGAGTACTTCTGTGATTAATAGAAGGGCTATGCAACATCTACAGCCTTCTAGTTTTGCTGACTTAATGGAATTAGTACCTGGCGGTAGAGCACAAGATCCGTATCTAGGGGGTGTCAATAAAATACAGCTGAGAGAAGTAGGTAGAGTGGGGTCTAATATAGCAGGAGTAGGAAGTAAGCAGTATGACACTTCTTCTCTAGGGACTTTATTTGTAGTAGATGGAGCACAACTAAACTCGGGTGCAAACCTTCAGTATACTTATGGCTATATGGATAATGTTTCATCAGGTGTTAATAAGAATATCAATATTAGCTCAGGTGTTGATATGCGTACAATCTCAACAGATCAAATAGAGAAAGTAGAAATCATAAGAGGAATCCCTTCTGTAGAATACGGAAACCTTACTTCTGGTGTAGTAAAGATCACGAAAAAGAGTGGATATTCTAAATGGCAAGCACGTTTTAAAGCAGATGGATATAGTAAACTATTTGCGGTTAATAAAGGTTTTGAATCTAAGGATAGTAGCTTTAAGGTAAATGTAGGGTTAGATTATCTAAATGCTAAACCAGAACCTCGTAATGATTTAGAGAGTTATAAGCGTGTGACAGGTACTGTACGCGTGAGTAAGGATAAGAATTTAAACAATGGAGGATTGTTCTCTTGGGTGTCTAATCTAAGTTATACAGGGTCTATAGATGATGCTAAGTCCGATCCAGATATTGATTTGACAGGTGCGAATAAATATAAAGTGGATAATCAGTTCTATAGTCTGAGTAATATAGTGACTTATGAGAATAGAAATGAATCTTTCTTTAGAAGTATAGAATTACAGACTACGTTTAATCAACGTTTCGATAAGATTAACCAGACAAAGTTTGTACAGCTAGAGGCTGCTACAGCATTGCCACTTTCTACTGTGGATGGTGAGTACGATGGTTTTTTTCCTACGGCTAATTATATTGCAGAGAGTGTAGTAGATGGTAAGCCATTAGATATCTTCGCTAAGGTAGTAAGTGCATTTCGTTATAAGATGTCTGCTATTTCTACAGATATACGCGCAGGTATTGATTGGCAGTATAGTAAGAATAACGGTAGGGGTCAGGTCTATGATATCTATAAGCCTTTAGACCCTAAATCTACTTATAGAAATAGAGCATATAAGGATATTCCTGCTTATGTAACGACGGCTTTGTTTGCAGAGCATATTTCTTCTGCGAAATTTGGACAACACAGTCTAACATTAGCATTAGGGGCAAGAGGATCTATTATGCAAAACTTGTCTAATGATTTCACTATGAGTGGAAAGATGTATATCGATCCACGTGTGAATGTACAATGGACACTACCCTCATTTATGGTAGCGAATAAGGAAGCAAAAGTAGACTTAACGTTAGGATGGGGACAGCAGAGACTATTCCCTGACCTAAATCTTCTTTATCCTGAGAAATATTATAGAGACGTTCAGCAGTTAAACTATTTTCACAGTAATCCTGATTATCGTACAGTTAATTATAAAACGAGCGTTTTTGACCCACAGAACAAAGCATTGACACCTGCCTTAAACAATAAGTTAGAGGCTAGGTTAGATTTGAATTGGGGTTTTCATCAGCTGACTTTTACGGTATTTAAAGAAAGAATGAGCAACGGGTTTAGAACGATGAACCAGTATGGAATCTTTGATTATAAGAGATATGATACTTCTAGTATAGATCATGATCATATCACAAGTACACCTAATAAAGAAGATCTTCCTTATGAGCAGTTTAATGAAAACTTCTTATACAATGTCTCTCGTAATGGTAGTAGAACAGATAAGGAAGGAATAGAGTTTCAGTATAGTTCTAATAGAATTCCTGTTATTAATACACGTATTACAATTAGTGGGGCATGGTTTAGAACTGAATATGGCAATAGCTTACCAACTTATAGACGTGGTAACTCTAATGCTAATGTGAATGGTAAGCCTTATCCATACTTAGGACTATACGATGAAATGGAACCTAAGAGCAAATACGAACAGCTAAATAGTAATCTATTATTAGATACATATATCCCTAAACTAGATCTACAATTCTCTACTTCATTTCAGTTTAACTGGTACTACTTAGCAAAGAATGAACCGATGAATGGAATGCCTAGCTACTATGTAGGAGTAGATGGAGAACTACAACCTTATGATGCAGAAGAGGCAAAGGGAACATTGTTAGAACAATTAGTAATCCCACAACATAGCAATGCAGATAAATCTAGAAGAACACCTATGCTGATGGATGTGAACTTAAAGCTATCTAAGAGTTTTAGAAACAAGCAGATCACAGTGTCTATGTTTGCTAATAAGCTATTTACCTATTATGCTCCATATTCTGTGAATGGGACTAAGGTAAACAGAAAGGGACTAAGAGACCCTTACTTCGGAATGGAAATAAATTTTAATCTATAAATACTTATAAAAATGATAAAACGACTTTTACAATCATTAAGCTTACTACTAGTGGTATTAGGTTTTAATGCTTGTTCTTCTGATGACAATAGCAATATGACAGGGGATGAGCAGACTTTCGTAACATTCTGGATTAATGATCCTCAAGATGCGAAGATAGAAGAGATAAAACAGATGACTATCAAGTTGACAGAACTAAACTCTAATAAGAAAACAGAGTTAGTATATGAAGGAGATAAGAAAATACAGAAAGCACTTCCTACAGGTACTTATGATATCACAGTAGAAGGTGTAATCACACATAAGGTAAATGGTGTAGTAGAGGAGAGTAAAGTAGGTAACTTTATTAAAGGTGTAGTGATCTCGGGTAGAGAAATGACTAAGGCTATCGATATCGTATTTAAAACGAGTAGTACAGGTTTTGTAATAGAAGAGATATTCTTCGCAGGGACTAAGACACCACAAGGACTTCAGTATACGGATGACCAATACTTCAAAATAACAAATAACTCTGATGAGGTATTGTATTTAGATGGAATGTTATTTGTACAATCTAAGTTTATGACAAACGATAAGCAAGATTATACACCTAATATTATGGGTGAGGCATTGTCTGCTGGAGCTATTTTACAGGTCCCAGGTAAAGGAAAAGACCACCCAGTAGAGCCGGGCAAGTCAGTAATCTTTGCAGAGAATGCTATTAACCATAGAGAATTTAACAGCAACTCAATTGATTTGACTAACGCAGAATTTCAGAACTTTAGAGATGGTGTACATGATGTAGTAGGATTAAAAGCAGCTAAAATGATTACGATTCACGATGAATTAGTGGTTAATATTCAAGGAAGTTATGCTTATGCTTTAGTGAAAATGCCTGAGGGAATGACAACGGAGAAGCTAGTAGTAGATAATATATATGATTATGAGTACGAAATGATATTCGGAGGGGAAGCATATCCTAGTGTAGACTCTGCTATTAAAATTCCAAACTCATGGATAGTAGATGCTGTAAACTTAGGTATCGCAGATGAGTATATGTGGAATGTAACATCTCCATCAGTAGATATGGGATATACTTATATCACACAACATGTAGGGGATGAAGGAAGATATGGTAAGGCTGTAAGAAGAAATGTATTAGGTAAGAATGCAGCAGGGAACAATGTTCTAAAAGATACTAATAATTCGACAGTTGACTTTGCACCTGCAGTAAGACCGTCATTATTTAAATATTAATTAGTGTAGTATGAAGCACTTTCATTTTGGGTTATGTTTCTTGTCATTGTTGAGTACTGTATGGGGATATGGTCAGCAGTCAGATTCATTGGCAATAAAAGTAAAGGAGAAGCAAGATGTAATACGTCATTTTGAAGAATCTATTTATGTCAATCCATCTCACTATTTAGACTATAGAAAGTACAGTTTAACTTCTTTCGAAATCGCAAAGCAGAATAGTAAGAATGAAACAACTTTAGCTCAAGAGGGCAAAAACAGAGATGATTTGTCTTTTCAAGCGAATGCTTACCATAAATTAGATAAGCATAGTGCCGTGTGGGGTAGTGCTACTTATCAACAGGGTAAGCGAAGAGATGTAATGTGGAATGAGAGTGCAGATTACGACTTAATATTTCCGTATGTGGTAGCGGATAGTGTAGGTGGAGATATTAAGTATGAAGATTATCATATCGCTGGTGGTTATGTCCAACGATTAGGAAAGTACAATATCGGTATCTCTGGTTTTTATAAAGCAAAGATGGAATACCGTAATATAGACCCTAGACCTAAGAATCTCTCTGCTCGATTAGGAGGGAATATAGGTGTGAGTAGAGTATTTAAGGAGCTCTTTACTATAGGGGTAAATACCTCAATAGAGAAATATACACAGAAACACAAGATGGACTTCTATAGTCCTACTGGATTTCCTGTGATATATGAGATGAGCGGAATGGGAAACTTCAATAATCTATTGAAAGGAAAAAGAAGAGAGGCTTATTATGATGGTTGGAGGTATGGCACTTCTCTACAAGTATATGATACTTCTCAGATGAAGTGGTTTGCCACAGTGGGAATGAATATTTTTAGTTTTGAGAAGTTATTGTCTGATTTTGATGATTTGCAAGCTTCTAAAGTTAAGGATATAGAACATTTCTTCTCTGTAGGAAAGCTATTTGATGTACAGGCTACTCAGTTAGGTGTTCGTTTAGATGGGAACATGAAGACGAGAAAGGGTACAGAGAATTTGTTTGTCAATGTGAGCGCTACGAACTATTTAAAGATAGGACAAGAAGAACAATATAAGTACGAGAATAAGAGTCTTAGATTAAGTGGAGTATTTAAGTATGAAACTTTAAATAGTGTGTATAGTATCTTACCATATATAGGAATAGCTCAAGAGGTAGAACGTTATAAAAAGCCTTATTCTAAAACAGATATTCAGTATACCTATATGGGAGCAGATTTACAATGGATGTACACATTTAAGGATAGAAGTCTATTGACAGTAGCATCTAATTGGAAAGTAAGACAAACTGTTAAAGAAAAGGCTACTTTTAATTATGGAAATAGTAATGCTATAAATCAAATGTTGTTAAATAACTATGCTGTTCAGATAGCAGAGTATTGGGAAGGAAGCTTTAAGGTTCGATATGATTTTGCTTTGCCGAAAGTAATAGATGTATTTGTAGGTGGAGAGTATTATTTCCAAAACTATAAGCAGTTTCAAAACAACAGTAGTGTGATGATGAGTTTAGGGATTACGTTTTAAAAGAGAGAGAAGATAGATGAAAAAAAAGGTAGGTGTTATTATTGGGGCGGTATTACTATTTATAGGATACACTAATTTTGAGGTAAGATCAGTTTCAGAATACACAGAGATTACAGATCAATATAAAAAAACTATAAGCTATTGGCCTAGTCCGATAATAGATAAAAGTGTAAAATGGAAAGAGTTTGGGGCAATAGAGGTAGATACATTATATTATGAGACACAAGATTTACCAGAAGTAATATTAGGTAAAGCACTGTTCTTTGATCCTAAGTTATCAAAGTCTAATCAGATATCTTGTAGCTCTTGTCACGATCCTGAAATGGGATGGACAGACCATAGACAGGTATCACTAGGTAATGATCATTTATTAGGAGCTAGGAATACTCCTTCTTTATACAATATTGGTGAGCGTAGTTCTTTCTTTTGGGATGGTAGAGCATTAACGTTAGAAGAGCAAGCGATGGGACCTTTATCTGCTCATCACGAAATGGATATGGATGTCAAATCACTACCAGCGAAGCTAAGCAGGTATAAAGAGTACAAACCTTTGTTTAAAGAAACTTACGGAGATGATAAAGTGACCTATGAAAGAATAGTGGGTGCAATAGCTACTTTTCAAAAGACAATCAAAAGTCAGCCTAGTCGTTTCGACAAGTTTATGCAAGGAGAGTATCAGTATCTAACAGAACAAGAAATATATGGAATGCACTTATTTAGAACTAAGGCAGGATGTATGAATTGTCATCATGGAAAATATCTTACTGATGAGTCTTTTCACAATATAGGGTTGACGTATTATAAGAGAGAGTACGAAGACTTAGGATTATACTTACATACTAAAAAGGCAGAAGATGTGGGTAAATTTAAAACTCCTTCTTTAAGAGACCTATTAGTGACTAAGCCATGGATGCATAATGGGCTAATGGATGACTTAGAAGGAATAGTAAATCTGTATAATAGTGGGATGCACATGATAGATCCTACAGAGGAAGAGAAAGCATTAGATCCGCTCTTTCCTCTAACAGATCCACTGATGAAACCATTAAAATTAAATGAGAAAGAAATAAAAGCTATTGTAGCATTTTTAGAATCAATGTCAGGAAGTTACTATAAAATGGAACGTCCTATATTTCCAACGAAGTAACGCTTATTTACTTTAATTAAACGCAAAAAGCTTCTTTAGAACTCACTCTAAAGAAGCTTTTTTACATTATTAGAAGTATAAAGTATACTATTTATATAGTAGTAACTTGTAATGTGTTGATGAATTGTATATGATATTATGTTTTATTTGATGATAGTGTTTAATTATTGTATAAAATAAAGATTTAAACTTATTTACATTCATTCTTAAATAGATATATAGAATTAATTTGAATCAAGTCTAAATAACTTGGAAGATATAGGTTTTGTTGACTACTTTTGGCATCCGATTAATTAAGTTATTCAATGACACGCTTATATCAAGTTATTCAAGTTCTACTTATTACTTTCACAGTATTATGCTGTTCTTCTGTATTTGCACAATCTTCTAAGTTACAACTGAAGATCGTATTGCAAGATGCTCAAAATAAAAATATTACTAATGCTAGTATTCATGTAACTGGAACGAAAGAGTCACAGTTAAAGGTTAGTGATGATCATGGTATTGCTGTTTTTGATTTGAAAGCTGATATTTATACTGTTGAGGTATTTCATATTAGTTATGGAAGTTCTTCTACTGTAGTTAATTTACTTCAAAGTCAGACATTACCTATTACGTTGACAGCAACTTCTAATATATTAGAAGAAATGGTCATTACTGCTACGGAGAGTAAAGGACTTACAAGTACTTCTGTGATTAATCGTCAAGCGATGGAACATTTGCAACCATCGAGCTTTGCTGATTTAATGGAGTTATTACCAGGAGGACAAGCAAAGGATCCTAAACTTACGATAGCGAATGCTGCTTTAATAAGAGAAAATAATCCTGGTGAGAAATATGCAACAGGTGCATTAGGGGTACAGTTTATGGTAGATGATAATATTATCAATACAAATGCTGATATGCAGGTATCTGTAGGAGGTGCTAAGACTTCTCATATAGGAGTAGATATGCGTAGTTTGGCAACTAATGATATCGAAAGTGTTGAGGTTATTCGTGGTATACCTACGGCTGCCTATGGGGATTTGAGTTCAGGTCTGATTAAGATAAATAGAAAAATAGGGTATACTCCTTTACAAGCTCGTTTTAAAGTAGATGGTTTTAGCAAACTTTATTATGTAGGCAAAGGAATAGACACAAAGACAGGATGGAAGCTGAATGCGAGTATAGATTTCTTAGATGCTAAAAACGATCCTACAGATGTTCTTCAGAACTATAAGAGAATATCATCATCACTGAGATCAGATAGAACATTTTTAGTAGGAGGATATGACCTAAGTTGGAAAGCAAATTTTGATTATAGTGGTACTGTTGATAACGATAAGTTTGACCCAGATACAGGTTATGATAGAACAGATAGTTATAAAAATAAAAAGCAGTACTTTTCATTAGGTAACAATCTAAAACTTGACTTTGGCAAAGAGACTTTATTCAAGAATATAACTTTGAATGCTTATGTATCTCAAGGAATAGAAGATATTAAGGAGACTATCTTTATACAGCAGAATGGACGTATAGCTATTCCAGTAGGAAATGAAACAGGGGAGAATGAAGGTGTGTTTTTACCAACTTCTTATATAGCAAATTCTAAGGTAGAAGGACGACCTTTAAATATCAATACAAAGTTACAGTCAGAATTAGGTTTTTCAACTTTTGGGATTAAACATCATGGAGAAGTAGGGATAGACTTTAGATACTCAAAGAATAACGGTAGAGGAGAGTTATTTGATCCTTTGTTACCTCCTTCTGTAGGTACTATGAAACGTCCTCGTCCTTTTAACGAAGTACCAGCTTCTCAGATATTAGCTGCTTATGTAGGTGATCGTATGGAATATGATTTAGGCCTACATCATCTACAATTATATGCAGGAGTTAGAATGTCTAAATTATTAGGTGTTGGAAAAGAGTTTAGCATTAGTGATAGGGTATTTGCAGAACCACGTGTTAACTTCCAATGGGGACTTCCTAAACTGAAAATAGGACAGGAATACCTAAAAACGGATATTACAGTAGGATATGGAGAGCTGTATAAACAACCTACATTAGCATTACTATATCCACAAGATCGATACTTCGATATGGTACAAGTAAGTTACTTAGATCCTAAGACAGATAACGCATACGCACAGTTCTATACTTACAGAATGCCTTTAGCTAACCACAGTCTGATAGGGGCGAAGAATACGAAGAAAGAGATTCGTTTAGATTTAGAATATAAAAAACACAAGTTTTATATCACCTACTTCGATGAGAAGATGACAACAGGCTTTAGAGATATGACTCAGTTTATGGGGTTTGAGTATAAGCGATACGAGTCTAAAGATATAGTGTGGAGTGATGAGTTAGGCAAGCCGGATTTAGATCAATCCCCATATTCATACAGACAGGACATGATGCAGTATACACATACTGAAAATGGAAGCTCGACATTAAAAGAAGGAATAGAGTTTGGGTATTCTTCACCTCGTTTTGAAGGAATTAATACTCGTATTACTTTAAATGGAGCATGGTTTAAAACGACGTATTCTAATAGTGCTTCTATTCTTTGGAGACCTGGTATCTCTGTAAATGGACAACAGTATTTATACACTGGTATTTATGCAGATGACAATGGGAATAGAAGATCATCTCTAGTGTACAATGTAGTTGTAGATACTTATTTGCCTAGCTTAGATATGAATATATCTGCCTCTTTACAAGGAGATGTATTTAGAAGAAACCTAAACCTAAATAGAGTTGCTGCTCCTTATGCATACATGGGAATAGACAATGTAGTTCATCCTTTTACAGAAGAAAGTGCAAATGATCCATTGTTACAACATCTAGTTAGACCTGTTTCTAAGACAGATGGTATGGAGGAGAGAAGACCATTTACATTTAATGCTAATTTTAAAATATCAAAGAGAATATATAAATCAGTAAAGGCATCGATGTTTGTTAATCGATTATTCACACACTATTCTTCATATACATATAATGGAGTGAATGTAAATAGAAAAGATGATAGCGGACCTTACTTTGGAATGGAAATAAACTTCAATATTTAAGATAATGAGATTAAAGCATATATTTTTATACGGATTGATGATGACAATGAGCTTATTAATGAGCTCGTGTTTGACAGATGATAATGCGCTTGGGAGTAATCAGAATTCGACTGTGTCTATGGCATTTAAAGTAGATGGCATTAAAGAAATAAAAGAATTAGAAGTAGAGTTTGTTGAAGTTAATACTGGTTTGCGAATAATGGAGAAGGCAGTAGGCTCTCCTTATTTCTCTGTAGCTCTACCTGTGGGATCTTATAGAATGTCAGCAGAAGGGATAGGTGTACTAGAAGATAAAGAAGAAGTGGGATTAGGAAGTAAAAGCGAAATGCTAGACGTGACCGATCAGATAGTAAATATGACAATTGACTTATTTGTCAAACAACTTAACGATGACTTTATCTTTGAAGAAATATTCTTCAGTGGATTACAAACTACTGAATTAAAAGCATACCAAACAGGGAAATACTTTAAACTAGTCAATAATACGGATAGAGTACTCTATGCTGATGGATTATTAATTGCTCAATCTGAGTTTTTGACAACTAGAGATAATAAAGAAACACCAGATGTGTTGAACGAAGCTTTCGTTTTACAATCTGTAATGATGTTACCAGGTAGCGGTACACAGTACCCGGTAGAGCCAGGAGATTTTATTGTAATAGCAGATAATGCTCAGAATCATAACTTAGCCAATGTACCAGGGGCTGATTTATCTAATGCAGATTTTGAATTTCCGATTACTGAAAATCCTAAGAATACTCAACCAGATAATCCTAATGTACCTAATGTGATGATGATCTATACGAAGTTAAACTTTAGTATGTTCGCGATGCATGACCGTGGACAGACAGGATATATTGTAGCTCGTTTTCCTGAAGGAGAGAGTGCGGATACTTGGTTAGCCAATTATAAGTTTGATTATAGTTATTTGACCGCTGCGGGGAAAGAACAAAAGTTCAGCAGATATAAAATGCCAAATGCTTGGGTTATTGATGCTGTTAATGGAAGTATTCCTGATAAGTTTGAACGTTTAGTGACTACTCCTTCTTTAGATAGCGGGTACTCATACTGCGCAACATCAGAATCTGATAAAGCGCGTTATGGAAAGACTATCAGAAGAAAAGTCTTAGGACCTAATGAGCAAGGTCGTAATGTGTATAAGGATACTAATAATTCTTCAGTTGATTTTATTCCTCAGTCAGAGATGTCTCTAAAAGACGGAATACATCATAAATAAAATAGGAGTACATTGAGAAATAGATATATAAATATAGTTGCATTAATTAGTGTATTGTTTTGTGCTGAGGTTCAAGCTCAGGATAAAACAGATGCTAATTTATACGAGAGTAGACTAGCTCAACGGGATATGAATATCGTATTCGGACAAGACTTTTTTGCTAATCGTGCTTTTATGACATCGTATAGTCCTTTGTCTTTTTCTGAGTTAAGTCTGAATTATCTATCAGACCGTAAGGATGCTTACATGCTACAAGATGGAGATGGTTTAGATGCCTTTAAGGTTAACACTTCTTCTTATCAACGCTTAAAGAATAATGCTGTTCTATGGGGAAGTGCGTCTTATGCTACTCAGAAGCAAAAGAATATGAAATGGAATGAGAATCTGGACAGACATATCTTAGGGCCTTATGTGTTAGGTGATTCTATAGGTGGTACCATGAGACAAGAGATTTATCAGTTTGCAGGAGGGATGGCTAGACAATTCGATAAGTGGACAGTAGGAGGAGAAGTTAGTTATCAGGCCAAAAGCGGTTATAGAGAAGTAGATCCAAGACCTAAGAATACCTCTTCAGATTTAAATTTGCGCATTGGAGTAAACTATAATGGTTATAAAGACTACGAATTAGGTGTATATGCAAATTGGAATAAATATACTCAGAATAGTACAATTAAGTTTGTTAGCCTATTAGGAAAACCCATAGCCTACCATCTGACAGGTTTAGGAGCTTATAATTATTACTTTAGTTCTGCTGTAGATATGAAGATGATCTATGAAGGAACAGGATATGAAGTAGGAGGGACTATAGCTAAGAATAAAGGTAAAGACTTTTTGATACAAGGTTCATATGGGCAGTTTGATATCGAGAAGAACTTTGGTAGTAGTCCTTCAAAAGAAATGTCTGTACTTAAGACTAAAAAATATACACTAGGAGGAATTAAATATATTGATCTAGATGAACATCGTTTAGGAGCAAAAGTTAATTACTTACTAAGTGAATCAAGAGGAATAGAATCTTTTTATTCTAAAACAGAAAAGTTAGAGAGAAAGATAGGAGAGCAAGATCTGTATAAGTTCATAAGAAGTGATGTGTATACATCGTTATTTTATCAATATAGTACAGATGTAAGTAGAGTAGTAGTTTCACCTTCTTTCACAGTAGAACAGACAGAAGAAAAAAGAAGAGATACTCAGGCTAGACAGCGATTTACATATTTACATTATGGATTAGAAGTTGATTATATGCGACAACTTAATCAATCTAATATCATAACAGTAAGTCCTTATTTTAGAGTGCGTAATCTTAAAGAAGATACTGTCAATCTAATAGCATCTTATAAGAGTCCAGCGATGACTGAATGGGTACAACATGATTTAGCGATTCAGACTGCTAATTATCAGACTTATGGTATTACAGCTAGATATGATGTGAAGATTGATAATATACCAGCCATGTTTGCTCAGATTCAATATGAACAGACAAAGTATAATATAAACAAAACAAATAACTATATAGGAATTTCTTTAGGAGTTACTTTCTAAGTAGTTATTAACTAACAACAAATAAACAATGAAAAAGGTAGTTATTTTATTATCAGGACTCTTAGCTTTTGGCTTATTTAGTTTTAGCCCAAAGTTTGTAGGATTCTTAGGAAGCGACAATCCTGAGTATCAAAAAATAATAGAAAGCTATAAACAACCTATCTCACAATGGCCTGCACCTACTATAGATGAAGGAGTGGAATGGAGTGAAATGGCAAGCATTAAACGTGATAACGATTATTTTACAGAACAAGCGAAACCTGAAGTAATTTTAGGACGTATGTTATTCTTTGATCCTAAGCTTTCTAAGTCTAATCAGATATCGTGTAGTTCTTGTCATGATCCTGAGTTAGGATGGACAGATAGGCGTATGGTCGGCTTAGGTCATGATCACTTAAAAGGAGCACGTAATACTCCTTCATTATATAATACTGCCGAGCGTACTTCTTACTTTTGGGACGGTAGAGCTAATAGTTTAGAAGAACAGGCTAATGGACCATTATCTGCTCATAACGAAATGGCAATGGATGTAATAGATTTACCTGCCAAATTGAGTAAAGTGCAAGGATATAAACCTTATTTTATTGACGCTTTCGGTGATGAGAAAATTACCTACGATCGTATTGTAGGTGCAATAGCTACGTTTCAAAAAACAATTAAGAGTCAGCCAAGTAGGTTTGATGCTTTTATAGATGGAAAGTATAAAGCGCTAAATGATCAAGAGATTTACGGTATGCATTTGTTTAGAACGAAAGGTAGGTGTATGAATTGTCATCATGGGCAGTACTTGACAGATGAATCTTTTCACAATATTGGATTGACATATTATAAACGTAAGTTTGAAGACCTAGGTAGATATGAAGTAACCAAAGATCCTAACGATGTAGGAAAGTTTAAAACTCCTGGTTTAAGAGATCTTTTAAACACTAGGCCTTGGATGCATAATGGACTATTTGACGATCTAGAAGGTATCGTTAATATGTATAATAGTGGAATGCACATGATAGATCCTACTGCTGAACAAAAAGCTAAAGACCCGTTATATCCTGTGACAGATTCTTTAATGAAACCATTAGAATTAACTAAAGAAGAAACGAAAGCTATTGTAGCTTTCTTAGAATCTCTATCAGGAAGTAGATTTAAGATGAGAAGACCTGAGTTTCCTACAGAATAATATATTTATAAACGCCTATTTATTTCTAAATAGGCGTTTGTTTTTTGACTGATACCTTATGACATTTTCTAGGTTTATTTTTGCAGTAGAATAATGAAGATGAAGAGGGAGTTTTTCATAATTTAAATGTAAATGTTATTGAAGGATAAGCTATTTTTAGTTTATCCTTTTTTAATTGTAGAATATAGAGTAGAGTTGAGGTAAAAGGCGTAATTTAGATGTTCATCAAAAAAATGTAGAGTCATGGCTTTAAAGATTTATCCGGAGTACCCTCTAGATGAGCTCGAGCAACTTTTTATAAATGGGAACAAGGTTCCTTATGGAGAGTTTTTAATATATGGAGATATTGTAGAATCTCTGTCTAAAAGCCCTCATGATTGGTATGTATGGTATAGTATGAAACTTCCTTTTCATGATAACTCTAAGATAAAAAGGGCTAAAGCGGATGCTGAGCTTGACTTTATCATTGTTTCTAAATTTGGAATTATAGCGCTAGAAGTTAAAGGGGGAAATATTTTTGTTGACCAAGGACGTTTCTGTTTTAAGGATGGTAAGCGTAAAAAGTGGTTAAACCAAAATCCTTTTGAACAGGTAAAAGGCTATAAATACACTTTGATGAATAAAGTGTTCCCTAGCTTTAAGCATGTATTATTCTGTGAAGCAGTAGCTTTTCCAACTACTAAAATTGCCATAGAGAATACTATTTATGATAAGAATCTTATATTTAGTGACTATACTCGACGCAATAGATATAAGAATATTGAGAAATTTCTATTACATATATATGATTATTCTAGGCAAAAATTAGAGAATACACATCCTATTAGATTTAATCATTTATCGAAAGCAGAATTGGATAATATTGTGAACACATTTAGTCCAATGATTCAAGACACTAATGTATTCCAATCTAGAGATTCTTTAGAATGGTTGAAAGAACGAAATTTAGAGATACTGTACTCTCTAGCTGAAAACCCACGTCTAATGATAGAGGGGGCACCAGGTACAGGTAAGACTACTATGGCGATGGCTTATAGTGAGATGCAGGTAGGAAGACAAGGGATATATCTGTGTTGGAACTCACTCTTATGTGCTTATAACGAACAGAGATTTAAGGCGAGTAATGTTCGTATAGATTGTATTACATTCACACAGTTTGTGATGAAGTATTTACCAGATGTTACTGAGCGTGACCTATTATACATTGAGCCAGAGAAATTTGCAGATTATATTAGAAAGACAATTAGTCATTTAGAAGAGATTGACCAACTGCCTAACTATGATTATATGATTGTAGACGAAGCACAAGATTTGTTTGATCGTAATCTCCATTTAATGATGCATAAGTTATGTGGTAATCACAATGGAATGAAACAAGGAAATATTATGCTTCTTTATGATTTAGATCAAAGTTTCTCTCTTTTTGGACGTGATGTATCAGATTATGCTTATTTCTTAAAAGAATATTTTACGCATTTTAAGTTGCATAAAGTGAGACGTAGTGCTCAGAAATCTCAGATTCGTCTGATAGCAGAACATATTCAGACACATCCAGAAGATTGGGATGAGATTAGTGTTCATCAGCAAGAATATGACGAAATCGAATTGCGTTCATTTCACGATCAAGTGACTATTAAAGAGGCAATGGAAGAAGTAATACATAGTATCAATGATTCTAGTTCTTCATTAAATGCTGAGGATGTAATTGTATTAGTACAAAGTAAAGTATGGCAGAGAAGGAATAACGTAGCTGATTTAATTCTAGAATTGGGGATGGAAGAGCTTACAGTAGATAATCTAACATTAAAACCTAAGAAACTCCAGTATACTACAGCCGTTAAGTTTAAAGGATTAGAACGTAAGAATGTTATTCTTTTAGTAGATAAGCCTAATAAACTAACTCCTTATGAATGGTATGTGGGATGTACACGTGCTATGGATAATCTTAGTATTTGGCAACTACATACTTATAAAGAACATGAGGGCTAGTAAATATCTATTATTTTTGTAATTAAATTTAACCCAGAATATGAAATAGATGTATAAACAAGTAGTAATCATGTAAAATAACTTTGAATTAATGGCTTCAGTGTGCTATAGCATAGTTTTGTTACGATTATAAATGCATGAAATTAGAATTCATTGTGTATTGTATTATTGCTAGTTTAGGTTTAGAATAGAGAAATATTTATGAGTGTAGCAGAATTATTAAGGAAAAGAAAAGAACAGTTAGAAAAAAAGAATAGAGAAGAGGGGACTAAATATTTACAAGAATATGTGAATAAGGATGGAGTGATCTTATTACCTTCAGGTGTAGCTTATGAGATTATAGTATTAGGTAAAGGTGATAAAGTTGACCTTTCTGATCGTATAGTGTGTCATTATCATGGTACTAATATAAATGGAGAAGTTTTTGATAGTTCTATTAATAGAGGGAAGCCTGCTTCTTTCGATTTGAATAAACTAATTTTAGCTTATCAGCAGGTTGTCCCACTATTACCAATAGGAACTAAATTTAGAATGGTTACACCTCCAGAATGCGCTTATCGTGACCAACATATTAGTAAAGAGATAGGTCCATATAGTACTCTTATATTTGAAGTAGAATTATTAAATAAACTTTAATAGTAAATAAATCAAAAGCCACCCTTAAAAAAGGTGGCTTTTTAACAATAAAAAAGATTTAGGGCTACTATTCTTCATTTTTTTAGCTTGAAGATGAGCAATGTGTTTTTGCAGATATCTGCAATTGTAACTTTTTAGTAAAGTTGTTTTTTATGTTCTTGTACAAAGTTAGTATGAGTTATTTGATTGATTATAAAACAATTCAAACATCTTTGTATGATTATTTAATTTTTTCGATATTGATTAGGAGTGAGTAATGTATATTTCTTAAAAAAGCTAGAAAAGTACGTTGGGTATTCAAATCCTAAACAATAACCTATCTCAGCTACACTCCATGGTTTAGATTTTAATAATTTTTGTGACTCTATTAATATCCTTTCTTGAATACAATCACCAGTACACTTTCCTATTGTCTTCTTTAAAGTATGATTGAGATGATTTACATGCACATTAAGCACTTTTGCAAAGTCATTAGGTGTTTTCAATTTGATTACTGTATTTGTTTTTTCAATAGGAAATTGTTTTTCTAACAATTCTAAGAATTTTGAGCATAACCTCTGTGGAGCATTTACACCTTGGTCTACTGTATAAGTAGCATTTAGTTTATTACTCTGATGTATTATGATCTCAATGTAATTACGCATTAATTCATATTTCTGCGCATACTTCTGATTGCTTTCTTCTTCAATTCTTTTAAATACGTAAGAGATAAACTCATCTTGTTGTGGTGTCAAAAGGTAAATAGGATTCTCGTGTAAGTGAGCGAGAATACTTTTTAATAAATGACTTTTATACCCTAAGAAACTACTATTAAATAAACAGTAATATCCTTCTGGTTTCTCAGATACAGGCTCGAATGTATAGTGCGATACTGGGTTAGAGAAGAATAATGATGGTCCTTCTAACTCGATTACCTTTGTTCCATCAAAGAATTTACTCTTTGATTTAAGATAAGAAAGCTTGTAATAACTCCTTTTGTTGTAAGGAGAGATTTTCTTTGTTTGATCCCCTTGTTTAAAAATGATGAAATCATCTTTAGCTGGATTCTTGAACTCCACTATTTTAGAGGGAATAACGATTTTTGATGCTGTGCTTGTCATAATGTAGGTGATTTTTAATACGCAAACTCGGTAGGGGAATATGAGCTTTGTGTATTGTGTTTATACTAAGTTGTGTTTTTTAAAAGGCTAATCATACTTGAATTTTATGTTAATAATTTGTTGATGTTTTGTTATTGTAAAATTAAGAATATGAAATATATCAATGTTGTGTAAAAAGTGTTTTTTATTGTCTTTTTTACTTAAAATGAATTGATTATTATATTTATTGTGTTTTAAAATTGATTTTTATTCATTTGATTTGCTTATTTGCGTATTTTATTTTTAGGATTTATTACATAGGATTGATTATAATTTAATATTTGAAACATATTATTTTGTAATTTATATCATAAAAATTTAAAGTAAAAAATGAGAGTTTTTTGTAATTTGATTGGTTTGAAATGAGAATTTGTAATGAAATGATGCTATGTTTCAATGCTCAGTTTATTTATTTGAATATCAATTGCACTAGTTTTTTCATTATAAAGGGATTTGTGTAGCTTTGTAAGCAAATAAATATGGATTATGGCTAAAAGCGATGAGAGAACTACTAAGTGCCCAGCAGAAGAATTACTAAAGACTCTCGGGGGTAAATGGAAAGTTCATATCATTCATATTACGGAAGAGGAACCTAAAAGGTTTAGAGACTATATGCGCTTATTAGAAGGTGCTAATAAGCAATCAGTGTCTGTAGCCTTAAAAGAACTAGAAGAAGATGGATTCTTAATTAAGAGTGTAATTAAAGAAAGACCATTACATATCGAGTACTCACTCACTGAGAGAGCTAAACTCGTTATTCCTGTATTGGATAATTTATATAATGCATTACAGGTTACGTAAGGTTTCTTTTTGGTAGATTAATTTATAGGTGTTGTTTTTTAATACTTGCCTATCGTATAATGTATATCCCATTTTTTCTAATAGTCTACGTGAGGCTATGTTACATTCATATAGTTGTGCTATAAGTATTTTGGAAGGATGTTTGTGTTGTATAAAGAGCTCTAGGCCTTGTAGTAATTCTGACCCATAACCTTTTTTCCAATAATCTTTATACAGAATGTACCCTATTTCTATTTTTTCTTCTTTTTCTTCATATTTAAAAAATAGTACTTCTCCTATTATGTTAGTCTGAGAATTATAGTCTAACGAAATTTTATAGATACCTAAATTTTCTGTGTACAGTAAGTTGTTTTTGGCATATTTATCTATTAAAGTATCAGATTTCCAGTTGTTTGTGTTAGAAGGGATCCATTTCATCGTCTCAGGACAATTATGAATCTTTAATAGCTCATCTAGATCTTCTGTTAATTGAATTGTTTCTATTTTTAAGTTTTTGGTAGTAAAAAGAATCATTTTTTAGTTTTTTTTGTTTCTAATTTGGGTATTGGGGTTAATTATTTTAACATATTCTAGATGATGTTAAATTATCATTGAATCTAAAAAAATATGATGTAAAATATTGGTATGTATATATCTAAGCCGATTATTATTTTATATATTGTGCACCTCTTAAGTGAAAGTAAAGATCTTAAATGTTATTTTTAGATACAAATTTTAAGAAATTTTGCGGATCTACTATAGAATAAAACAAATGTTAACTACCTAAAATATAATGAATGAGTAAAAAATCCATCTTTGATGCAGTAACAATTGGTTTTGCATTGTTTGCCATGTTTTTTGGTGCTGGAAATATAATTTTGCCTCCTATTATCGGATTGTTTACAGAAGGTTCTTGGACTTCTGCTGTTACAGGCTTTTCTATCACAGCTATATTAGCACCCTTTCTAGGAATAGTAGCTGTATTGATTTCTGGAGACGAATTTACAGATTTAGGTAAACGTATCAATAGTACATTAGGATGGGTATTAGCCACAGCTATTATTCTTAGTATAGGACCATTAGTTGCTATTCCTCGTACAGCTGCAACTACTTTTGAGATAGGGGTATTGTCTGTCTTTCCTGAATTTAGTGCTGTATGGTCTTCTGTTATATTCTTCGGTATTACATTATTACTGTCTATATCGCCTTCTAAGGTAGTGAATATTATAGGTAAGTATCTGACACCTCTATTATTAGTTCTTTTAGTGACCATGGTAGTTATTGGTATTGTGAACCCGTTAGATACTTCCAAATTAGTAAATGTATCTTATCCAGATCCTTTTAGATTAGGATTTGCTGAGGGATATCAGACGATGGATGTATTAGCATCAGTTATTTATGCTGGTATCATTATTTCTGCTGTAAAAGCAGCTGGATATGTAAGTTTAAAAGAGAAAACAAAGGTTACTTATATGTCTGGTGCTGTCGCTATCTCTTGTTTATTATTTATATATGGTGGATTAGTCTATTTAGGGGCAACTGCGGGTTATCCTATTACAGATGATTTAAAGAGAACAGAGTTGCTATTACATATTTCGAACGGATTATTAGGTAGTCAGGGAACTTTAGCATTATCACTATGTATAGCATTAGCTTGTTTAACTACAGCGATTGCGCTAGTATGTGCCACAGGTACATTCTTTAGTCAATTAACAAAAGGAAAACTTAGTTATCAACTTGTAGTAGTCGTTACTTGTATATCTTCTGCCATATTAGCAGTGAAGGGAGTAGATAGTATTATCGATTATGCAGCGCCATTTTTAGGAATTATATATCCTATTACATTGACATTGATTATTTATATGGTAGCTTTTGGTAAATCTGTAACTAGAAAGGCTCCTTTTGTAGGAGCAATCTTAACCACTACAGTTGTTGCATTAATTCAATTTAGCTCTTTTATTGCTTTTAAATATGATTTTATAGAATATTCAAAGTCATCAGAAGAATTTATAAAGTCATTGCCTTTGAGTAGTTATGACGTACCTTGGCTATTACCATCTTTAGCAGCATTCGTTTTAGTATTTGTTGTTGATAAGATGTTCTTTAAACAAAAGTCAAATTAACAAGTGAAGTATAGAATATAAAAAAGAAGCCGTCTGATTAGACGGCTTCTTTTGTTTAATTTAAATTAATTTTTTGTCCTTGTACAGGAAAGATATAGTTAACTTTAAATTCGTTTTGATTAGCTAATTCTTGTTTAATAGTATTTATAGCTGTTCCGCTAGGTTTTAGATGGGTAATGATAATATTCAAATCTTTTAAGTTTTCTTTACCTACATGATTTGCTAGATTACCCAATTCTTCATTTAGTAGCTTCGGAGTTAAGTGACCGAATAATTTATCTTCTGGTTGACTATTCGGGAAAGACACTTCGATTAATATTGTCTTAAGATTTTTATTAATAATAAGTGGTGCAATGTATTCCCATATATAATTAAGCTTAGTAGTCTTTTCTACTCTATCCGCTCCGGTATCTCCGAAGTAGAGTACATATTCATCATTGTTTTTAATTAATATCGCTGAACTCAATTGCGGGTTGACATGACTCAATTCAAAAACTTCTGCAGATAAAGTTGTATTCTCTATATTAAAGGACTGGGACGGTTTTACTCTTGTATATTTATATTTGCCTAGAATAGGTTTTTCTCCTTCATTCCCGAAGTTTGCCCATGATGCATTTGTGAAGTAATTATTCTTGAATATATCAATGACGAAGGGTAATCCATAGATAGGCTTAGACGAGTCCTCAGGAGAGTTTATGATTAACCCTGATAAATGGTCTAAATGGCCATGCGATATAAAATACCCTTTGATATAATCACGTAGTACTGTACCATTATCTACTGAAAATGTTTTTGCTTCAATTGCTTTATTGATACCACTATGTATAGTACCAGCATCTAAAGAGAGATAGCTATTTGTGTTTTCTACACCTATAAGATAAGAAGACAAATTGCTTTCGTCTCCTCCACCATATACCCCTAGAGGGATGATTTCTAAATTTTGCGATAGACAGAGTGCGCTTGACAGTAACAGTATGCTAGTTATGATTTTTTTCATTTTTTTCTGATTTATGCAAATTTACTGTACTTATAAGGATTCTATGTTATTCAGGTGATAATATATTTTAGCTTATATGTGAAGTTACATAGATGTATATCATGATTATATTTAGTCCTTGATGACATTCATTACTCTAGTGACCTGATCAGACTTATGTAAGGTTAAACGTACTATACTATCTTCTAACGCAGTCAGATCATGTGGGATACCTGGGTCTAATGCGATTAAGTGACCTTCTTTTAGATCGTAAGGCTTTCCTTCTACGCCAAAAGTGATAGCTCCTTTTACGATTTCTACTACTATAGGAAAAGAAGTTTTATGCTCTTTCATTTCTTGTCCTTTTTTGAACACAATTCTGATTTCTTTAGAAAAGTCGTTGTCCACAAGTATTTTGATAGCAGGTTTTTTCTCACCGTATTCTATCTGTTCTAAGAGGTTTTCTATATGTATCATATTATTGAAGTAATAAATTGTTCTATAAATTTACTGATTTTTATTGAGATAAATTACTGTTTATAAGTTTATTAATAAGTTAAGGTATACTAGGTTGTTAATTTTTTATAACAGCGAATTGCATTCTATTTATTAATGTTATCTTGTGTCATATCATTTTAATTGAATATCTATATGAATCATAATATACCATACTCATTCTTAGATCTTGCGATTATAGGAGAAGGGACAACAACAACAGAGACCTTACAGAATGTTTTAAAAGTAGCACAACATATTGAAAAAGTAGGTTTTAATAGGCTATGGTTAGCAGAACATCATAATATGCCGCATATAGCATCTTCTGCTACATCTGTTTTAATAGGATATTTGGCAGGCGGAACATCTACATTGAGAGTAGGATCTGGTGGAGTGATGTTGCCAAACCATCCTTCTTTAGTTATAGCTGAGCAGTTCGGAACTTTAGAGGCTTTATATCCTGGTAGAATTGATCTTGGATTAGGTAGAGCACCTGGTACAGATCAGGCTACAGCTCTTGCTTTAAGGCGTAATGATGTGCATGCCGCTAACTTTTTTCCTCAACAAATAGAGGAATTAAAGCGCTTTTTTAAAGTGAATGAAGGAGCTAAGGTAAGAGCATTTCCAGGAGAAGGTTGTGATATACCGATGTGGATATTAGGTTCTAGTACAGATAGTGCCTATTTAGCAGCAGAATTGGGATTGCCCTATGCATTCGCTAGTCATTTTGCACCAGATCATTTACTCCAAGCGGCTAATATTTATAGAAAGAATTTTGTACCATCTGCACAATTAGACAAGCCTTATTTTATGCCTTGTGTGAATGCAATAGTTGCAGATACAAATGGAGAGGCTGAACAACTAGCTACATCATTTTACAAAATGTTTCTAGGAATCATCAGAAATGACAGAAAACCTCTTCAGAGACCTTGTGAATCTATGGAAGGCAATTGGACGGACTATGAAGAGTTCATTGTAAAGCAAAAAACATTCTTCTCTTTTATAGGAGACAAAGAAAAAGTAAAAAGTGATTTATCGGACTTCTTTAACACGGTCGAGGTTGAAGAGATTATGATCACTACTCCGATCTATGGAGTTGAGGAACGCTTAAGAAGTGTTGAATTGTTTTCAGAGATTATGAAAAATGAATAATTTTTTTGTTTCTTTATAGTTGAATAATATTAAAAATAACAGAATAGCGATGATAAGAAGCATTGTCATAATGATGAGCTTATTTACTTTCTTTTTGATTTCTTGTAGTGAATCTACAACATTTAAAGAAGTTAGTATTGATGACTTGGGAACGATTGAGGTTCCTAATGAACTCTCTCTTGCCAAAAACCTGAATAAAGATGCCATCCTTCAAATGGAAAATAAAAAGGATGATTTCTATGTGGTGATAGTAGAAGATGATAAAGTAGAGTTTAAAGAAATTGTAGAAGAAGTTTATGGCAATCCAGCTCCTAACTTTAAAGTATATGCTGAATTAGCGAATTCTTCTATCGCATCTAGTTTAAATTTAAAACAAGATACGGAGTTAGAACAGACTAGCGTGAATGGACTACCTGCTTATTTGACTAGTTATGATGGAGATTTAAATGGAACACTTGTTCATTATAAGTTAGCATGTATCGAAGGAAAAGATAGGTATTATCAAATAGTGATTTGGACTACGATGCTAAAAAAGCAGAAATATGAGAATGTGATGGAGTCAATGTTAGCATCCTTTAAAGAGAAGAAATAAATATAGGTTTGACCTCTTGTCACGAGACAAGAGATTTATTTATAAAAAAACATTATCTACAGCCCTGGCTTATACAGTCTAGGGCTTTTTTGTTGCTGTACTTTAAATAGTCTTGTTCAAGAGTGCTACAATATCTGTTCAAGATTGCTTCAATAAACAGGTGCTCAGGTAGAGTAATCTTGTA
>NZ_JACAKB010000011.1 GCF_030326305.1 Myroides odoratimimus
CGATGGAGGGACTCGAACCCACGACCTGCTGATTACAAATCAGCTGCTCTAGCCAGCTGAGCTACACCGGCGACTCATTTTGCGAGTGCAAAGATAGCATGGTTTTTCAATCTTGCAACACAAAATGTATCTTTTTTAAATCTTTTTTTCGATTACATTGCGTTGATTTTCTCAACTAATTGACCAGCAACATCTTCTAGTTTTTTATAAACTCCTTTAAAATGTGCCTTTTTATTTTCAACATTTTTTGCATTCACTGCTCCGATTAATTCATCGAAAGAAACAAACGCTTCTTCAAGTAATGCATTAGTCTCTGCAGTTGGTCCTCCAGTTGTCATTTCTTGAATATAAATTGCTTGGATGATATCACCTAATACATAGTGAATATCTTTTTTTAGGTTCTTTACGCTTGCCATAATTTCCTTTATTTATTATTAATTTTACGCAAATCTACAATATAAAAATGGGGTATACTACTGTTTTAAGAAACAAATATCTCTAAGATTGTAGCCTCACCACTTAAACATATTTGTGATACTGCTGCTGGTATTAGCACAGTCTGTCCACATCGTATAGGATATACCTCTGCTCCTAATATAATCTCACCTTGTCCTTCTGTACATACATATAGATAGAACCTAGAAATATCTTTCTCCTTGTGATACTTCCCTTTTAAAGGAATATAATTTACAGAGAAGAACGGACATTCTACTATTTCATTAGATACATTAATATCTTTAGTATAAGTCAGTTCTACTTCTTTCTTATCATAGTTTATAGCATCTAGTGCCAAATCGATATGCAGTTCTCTAGAGTTACCAGAAGCATCTCGTCTATCCCAGTCATACACTCTATAAGTAATATCTGAAGTCTGCTGAATCTCAGCTAATAGTACACCCGCTCCGATGGCATGGATAGTACCTGTCTCGATGAAGAATACATCTCCTTTCTTTACAGGTATCTCTTTTAATATAGATGGCAGTGTCTTAGCTTCTAAATGATGTAGATAATCCTGCTGAGTCACTCCATCTTTAAAGTCCACTACTATTCTTGCATTCTCATCCGTTTGCATCACATACCACATCTCAGTCTTTCCAAAAGACCCATGGCGCTTCTGAGCTAAATCATCATTTGGATGTAACTGTATAGATAAATCTTCTTTTGCGTCTAGAAACTTAAACAAAAGAGGAAACTTCTTATCAAAACGGCTTATAATATAATCACCTAATATTTCTTCAGGAAACTTCTGAATTAAATCATTTAAACTTAATCCTTCATATACCCCATTTGCGACAACGCTTACATCAGAAGATACACCAGAAATCTCCCAGCTCTCCCCTACCTCATTTGAATCAATATCTTTACCAAGTATTGACTTTAACTTCGTTCCTCCCCAAATTCTGTCTTTCAGAATCGGTTGAAATAGTATCGGATATTGTTTAAAACCCATATATTAATCACTTCTATTAAAAATAAGCTATTGCTTACCTATCTTTCCCAATCGCTATAAAAAACGAGGGTGCAAGTTACAACTTTTCCCATTAGCATCCCCTATAATTAATAATCTCCTTTAAAAGAAACAAAGTTTCTAGCAGTTTCATACAATATCACTTCTAGCTCTTTATCATCATTAATAAAAGGTCTTAATTTTTGCCATATCACTACTGCGATATTTTCTGCTGTAGGGATTAGCTCTAAAAACTCTGGTACATCTAAATTTAAGTTTTTATGATCAAAGTTCTCTTCTATCTCTGATTTTATTAAATCCGACAGCTCTTTTAAATCCATAACAAATCCTGTCTCTGGATCAAGCTCTCCTGTCACCTGAACAATTAATTCATAATTATGTCCGTGATAGTTAGGATTATTACATTTACCAAAAACAAGTTGATTCTTCTCCTCTGACCATTCTTTTCTATGCAAGCGATGTGCTGCATTAAAGTGAGCTTTTCTACTAACAGTTAATCTCATACTATTATTTCTTTTGAGCTTCTATAAAATGATAAAACTTAGAAAAAATGATTTTAAACCAAGCTGTATATATATTAGGATTAGCCTCCATATCTTCCTTTATACCCTCTATAGACATCCACTTCCATGCCTCTACTTCTTCTAAATTGATATTTGGCTCATCATCGTAATATCCAATCATCACATGATCAAACTCATGCTCTGTCAGACCATTGTCAAATGGGGCTTTATAGATAAAACTAAAAACATCTTTTAGGGGCACTTCGAATCCCATTTCTTCCATTAATCTACGTCTACCAGCCTCTATATTTGTTTCGCCTACACGTTGATGACTACAACAAGTATTAGTCCACAATAAAGGCGAGTGATACTTTTCTGAAGCGCGTTGTTGTAACATTACTTCATTATTTTTATTCAAAATAAAAACAGAAAATGCACGATGTAACAAAGCTTTTTCATGAGCTTCTATCTTTTCCATTACTCCTACTTGTTCATCTTGTTCATTTACTAATACCACTAACTCTTCTTTCATACCTAATAATTTATATCAACCTCAAAAATACAAAAAAGATACGGTTAAACTAATCTCTTTATCAGATAGCATCGTTATAAACCTGTCTTTCTGTTATAATATTCATTTATAAACGACTACACTCCCCCTTTTGTTATCTGCTCTTCCATTTTATCTTGCAATACTATTCATCCGCAGTACTTCTCCACCTAGCGTCTTCTACTAATTCTTCAATTATTTCTTCCTATTTTTTGACTACTTTTGTACAAATGACAATTAGAAAATGGAAAGACAAATCAAACTTATTTGGGATTTTAAAGGTCCTGCTGGAGAAAAAACAGCTGAGCATCACGTAATACACCTTAAAGAGTATGTCGCTATAGAACAACTACCCATCTCTATCATAGACTACACAGTATTAGCACCTGAACACACTATCGCGTATATGGTAGTCAATGATGAGCAAATGAGACAACTAAGAGACATCCTAAAGCCACATCGAGGAGAATTATACGAATAGACTGCATCTGTAAATGCATATATCAAGAGGTAACCTATATAATGAGTTACCTCTTTCTTTTTTACAACACGACTCTTCTTTCTAGACGTTTTTTAATTATTTTAAAAAAAAGTTGTCCTTTTTTTTATTTTAGAGTCTAAATTTCACTTTTATAAGTGCTTTTTCATATTCTAAAAGGTCTTTTTATCTATTATCCCTCCTAAATAGGAACGAAACCCTGTTCTATATGAAAAAAAGATATACTTTTTTTTAGTACCCAAAATCACACAAAACACTAATAAACAACACATTAAACAAAAAACTATTTTACAAATACAAACTCACCTAATAGCTCATCCCCATATAATACTAATATTAAAGTCGACCTCCTCGACAATCTATGGACAATTACTCGAGATTAGTGGAGCTAGAGGTACTTTTGTCGAGCAATTCTCCATTTACTAATCATGTATTCTTGAACTACTGAAAATTTACAGCAAATAAACACTGACCTAAATACTCTACCTTATATCCGTAAAAAAAGGTGCTCCATAAGAACACCTTTTATCTATATATCTTTCGTTAAGCTAAAGCAATCAAAGCTTCTTTTAGTGCTTCATAGTTTTTATAATAACTTTCTATAATCTTGATTTTTTTCTTTCCACTACTCACTTCTATATAACCATCTTGATTAGTCCAGCGGACATATAATGTGTCTATATGTATCTGCACATCCTCTACAGCGATATCTATGACTTTCTCCTGTCCCAATATTTTCTTATAATATATCTTCTCGCTATCAATCGTTATTTTGTTGAGATAAGGATATATTTTAACTACAGAATAGACTAATATAGTAATCACCACAGCTCCACCTGCTATAGCACTCTCGATATTACTCACCCCGATATCGCCTCTCTTTGCTTTTAATATTAAGATTATAAATAAAATATTTATTAGTAAAAGCACCATAGTAGCGATACTAATCTTGACTAACGAAGATCTTCTAAAACACGATTTTAAAATTTTTTCCATATTTTTAAAAAAAGCATGTAAAAAAATCTTCAGTAGTCGTCTACTGAAGATTTTTATTATTATATCTCTACTATAAACTAGTTTGCTTCTTTACTAATAAACTGAATACGCATTAATCTCAATTCTTCAGTATCATAATCTCCGTCAAACTCAGTCATCGCAGCCTTAATATTATCTGTCTCTGACTCCATAAAGTAGTCATAGATTTCTTCTTGCTGATCTTCGTCTAAGACATCATCTATCCAATATGATATATTCAACTTCGTACCAGAATATACGATTTGCTCCATCTCTTTTAGCAGACCATCCATATCTAATCCTTTAGCGCTCGCAATATCCGATAGAGATAACTTTCTGTCTACGTTCTGAATAATATAAAGTTTTAATGCAGAGTTAGCTCCGGTAGATTTAACCACTAAGTCATCAGGTCTAATGATATCGTTATCCTCCACATACTTACTGATCACATCTACGAACTCCTTACCATATTTCTTAGCCTTACCTTCACTTACACCTATAATATTAGACATCTCTTCAAGTGTCACCGGATACTTAAGTCCCATCTCCTCTAACGAAGGGTCTTGGAATACTACAAATGGAGGTACGCCATATTTCTTCGCTACTTTCTTACGCAAGTCCTTTAGGATACCGATCAGAGCCTCGTCTATCACTAGACTAGCTTTACTAGCAATTACATCCAAATCGTTTTCAGCATCAGAATATTCGTGATCTTCAGTCATCATAAATGACTTAGGATTATCTATAAACTTTAGCCCAGCTTCTGTCAGTTTTAACACCCCATAAGCTTCAATATCTTTGCGCAATAAATCTGCTACTAACACTTGTCTAATAAGAGCTATCCAATACTTCTCATCATGATCTTTACCACAACCGAAGAATTCTAATGTATCTGTCTTATTTACTTTTAGCAATGCGTTGACTTTACCTAATAGAGTGAAGACTATTTCTTTGGTTTTATAAGATTGTTTGGTATCTCTAATTACTTTTAATAATTGAACCACCCCATCTTTAGCCTCTACTTTAGTTTTAGGGTTACGAACGTTATCATCCATATCTGCTCCTTCACCATTGACTTCGTCAAATTCTTCTCCAAAATAATGCAAGATAAATTTTCTTCTAGACATCGATGTTTCAGCATATGCTACCACTTCCTGTAATAAGGCATATCCTATCTCTTGCTCAGCTACAGGCTTACCAGCCATAAACTTCTCAAGCTTTTCTATATCTTTATATGAATAATAAGCTAGACAATGTCCTTCACCTCCATCACGTCCAGCTCTACCCGTCTCTTGGTAATAGCTCTCTAATGACTTAGGAATATCATGATGTATTACATAGCGTACATCTGGCTTATCTATCCCCATACCGAATGCGATAGTAGCTACTACTACATCTACATCTTCCATTAAGAACATATCTTGATGTTTAGCACGAGTCTTAGCATCTAGTCCTGCGTGATAAGGCACAGCACTGATTCCATTTACCTGAAGTACATTTGCGATTTCTTCTACTTTCTTTCTACTTAGACAGTAGATCACTCCAGATTTCCCTTGGTGTTGTTTAATAAAGCGAATGATATCCGTCTCTACATTTTTCGTTTTAGGACGTATCTCATAGAATAAGTTAGGTCTGTTAAACGATGCTTTAAACGTATTCGCGTTTGGAATTTCTAAGTTTTTTAGAATATCCTCTTGAACTTTAGGAGTGGCTGTAGCAGTCAATCCTATAATAGGTATATCTCCAAGACTTCTAATAATATTGCGCAGATTTCTATACTCTGGTCTAAAGTCATGTCCCCATTCAGAAATACAATGGGCCTCGTCAATAGCTACAAAAGATAATTTCTCCCCTTGTAAAAAGCTAACATACTCTTCCTTAGTTAAAGATTCAGGTGCTACGTATAGCAACTTTGTAATCCCACTTTTAATGTCTTCCTTTACCTGAGCTATCTCAGTTTTCGTAAGAGATGAATTAAGCACATGCGCTACACCATGCTCTGAAGATAAACTTCTAATAGCATCTACTTGATTTTTCATCAAAGCAATTAACGGTGAAACAACAATAGCTGTTCCCTCTAACACCAATGCAGGTAATTGATAACAAAGAGACTTCCCTCCTCCAGTCGGCATAATCACAAAAGTATTGTGTCCAGAAATAATACTTTTGACCACATCTTCCTGAAGACCTTTGAATTGAGAAAATCCAAAAAATCTCTTTAACTCTTTGTGCAAGTCAATTTCAGTTGATTTCATTATTTTTGTATGGTATTTTACATAAATTTGCAGTACATAAAGGTACAAAATTTCTTTAGTTCAATCATAATATTTAACATTCGCTGATTTTGAATACATCAATTAACATATTAAACACCGCCAAAAACACTTTACTTTCTGAGAGTGAAAGCATTAAAAAACTAATCGATTATCTAACGGATGATTTTGAAAAAACTGTTAAAGCGATTTTCAACTGCAAAGGGCGAATAATTGTGACAGGGATAGGCAAAAGTGCACTAATTGGAGCGAAAATAGTAGCTACATTAAATTCTACAGGAACTCCGTCTATCTATATGCATGCTGCTGAGGCAATGCATGGAGATCTAGGTCTAATCCAACCAGGAGACTGTATCATCTGTATATCTAATAGCGGTAATAGCCCAGAAATAAAAGTACTAGCTCCTATCCTAAAAAGACATAACAATACGCTTATCGCTATCACAGCTAATGAAAATTCTTTTTTAGCAAAAAGCGCAGACTATATTCTACTATCTAAAATAGATAGAGAAGCAGAACAGAATAATCTAGCTCCTATGAACAGTACTACTGCTCAGCTAGTTTTAGGAGATGCATTAGCCGCTTGTCTTATAGAATTAAGAAACTTCACAGCAGAAGACTTCGCAATGTACCATCCAGGTGGAGCATTAGGTAAAAAATTGTTACTTTTGGTGCAAAACATACTAAAAAGCGAAAACAAACCTGCTGTCTCTCCAGACTCTTCTATCCAAGAAGTGATCGTAGAGATATCAGAGAAACGCCTAGGAGTGACTGCTGTAGTAGATAATGAGCAAATCGTGGGAATCATAACAGATGGAGACTTGCGCCGCATGCTACAAAAAAGTAGTAATCTAAACGATTATAAGGCTAAAGATATAATGTCTATCAACCCTAAGTCAATAGAAAGCTCTGAACATGTATCTAAGGCTTTGTCAATATTAGAGGACAACTCTATCACGCAGTTATTAGTGACACAAAACAACAAGTACGTAGGCGTAATCCACCTACATGATATATTAAAAGAAGGGATCGTATAAATATGGCAAACTCAGATAAATCAAAAAAGGAAATGTCTTTCCTAGACCACTTAGAAGAATTAAGATGGTTATTAGTTAGATCTTCAGCATTTATACTAGGAGGAGGGGCAGTCGCTTTTATTTTTAGTGATTTTATTTTTGACAAAATCATTTTTGCACCTAAAAGAAGTGATTTTGTTACCTATCAATTCTTTTGTAAAATAGCACAACGTTTTGATTTTGATAGAAGCTTTTGTCTACAAGACTTACCCTTCGAAATTCAGAATAGAACGATGGATGGGCAGTTCTCTGTATTAATTTGGACTTGTATTTCCGCAGGTTTTATTATTGCAGTTCCTTTCATTCTTTGGGAAATATGGAAGTTCATCAGCCCCGCACTTTATACAAAGGAAAAAAAATACGCTAAACTTTTTATCGTTGTATCTTCTTTATTATTCTTTATGGGAGTAGTATTTGGATACTATGTTATCACTCCTCTATCTATTAATTTCCTTGCGAACTTACAGGTGAGTGATATCGTTAAAAACCAAATAGATATCAACTCTTATATTGGTCTTGTAAAAACGACATCTATAGCATGTGGTTTAGTATTCGAATTGCCGATTATTATTTACTTCTTATCTGTGTTAGATTTAGTTACTCCACAGTTCTTAAGAGACTATAGAAAATACGCTATTGTATTGATATTAATCATCGCAGCTGTAATTACACCACCAGATGTAGTGAGCCAAATTATAGTATCTATTCCTTTACTTATACTATATGAAGTGAGTATTTATATCTCTCTCTTCGTACACAAAAAGAACAAGAAAATAGAAGCGAGTAAAACAAAACAAATTGACTAATCTCATATTTTAAAATCATGAAATTAAGAGCTGATAATTTAATCAAGATGTACAAAAAACGCAAAGTCGTTAAAGGTATATCAGTAGAGGTTAATCAAGGAGAGATTGTAGGGCTATTAGGACCTAATGGTGCCGGTAAAACTACTTCTTTCTATATGATCGTAGGATTAGTAAAACCCAATAGTGGGCATATATACTTAGACAACACGGATATAACCGATTTTCCGATGTACAAACGTGCTCAACACGGTATAGGGTACTTAGCACAAGAAGCCTCTATCTTTAGAAAACTAAGTATAGAGGATAACATACTAAGCGTACTTCAATTAACAAAACTCTCTAAAAAAGAACAAGAAGCTAAAATGGAATCTCTAATAGATGAGTTTAACCTAAACCATGTACGTACTAATCGTGGAGATGTATTATCTGGTGGAGAAAGAAGACGTACAGAGATCGCTAGAGCCTTAGCTACAGATCCAAAATTCATTCTTCTAGATGAGCCGTTTGCAGGAGTTGACCCAGTAGCAGTAGAAGATATCCAAAAGATCGTTGCTAACTTAAAAAACAAAAACATTGGTATCCTTATTACAGATCACAATGTTCAGGAGACACTAGCTATTACAGACAAAACCTACCTGATGTTCGAGGGAGGTATCTTAAAAGCAGGTGTTCCAGAAGAATTAGCAGAAGACGAAATGGTACGAAAAGTGTACTTAGGTCAGAACTTTGAACTACGTAAAAAGAAACTAACGTTTTAAATAAAAAATCAGAAGCTACTTTTACATATTTAACAACTATTATTTATAGTTCTTTTAATTTCTGAGATTATTGTGTTTTTTATAATTAGAAAAAAAGCGAATTATCCTAAAAACAATGTGCTTTTTGCGAAAGCAGCATTCTATCTCTACTAAGAAAAAACTATATTTGACACTTTAAATGGTAAAACTCTTTTTTTTGACTATTTAGAAACTATATATTTGCAAAAAAATAACAATGAAAAATATAATTGCGCTAAAACTATCTCTTTTCTTCTGCACTATGCTATTGCTAGGTTCATGTGCATCTAAAGAGAGCATTGTATACTACCAAAACGTTGAGGATGTATTATTAAAAGAGTCTAATGACAATAAATTCGAGACTCGTTTAAGATCTGATGATTTGCTAATGATCATTGTATCTGCTGAAGATCCTGAAGCAGCAGCACCTTTCAACTTGATGAATACAATGACCACAAATCCTAATAACCCAGCTGGAAGCGGTACAATGACTCAACACTTATACTTAGTAGATAGTGATGGAAATATAGAGTTCCCTGTATTAGGAACGATTAAAATAGGTGGTAAAAGCAAAAAAGAAGCTGTAGAAATACTTACAAAACAAATAAGCCAATATATCAACAACCCTATTGTCAACATGAGAATCATGAACTACAAAGTGACAGTACAAGGGGAGGTAAATAAGCCAGGAGTACACACTATCAATAGTGAAAGACTTACATTAGCTGAAGCGATAGCGCTATCTGGTGACTTAACAGTATATGGAAAAAGAGACAATATATTATTGATAAGAGAAATAGATGGTAGAAGAGTACCAATTCGTGTAGATATGACTAAAGCCGACTTTATGGTATCTCCTTACTATTATTTAAATCAAAACGATATTGTATATGTAGAGCCTAACAAAACAAGAGTTAACTCTTCTGTAGTAGGACCTAACTTAAGTTTAGGAATCTCTGCATTATCACTTTTAGTAACTGTAATAGCACTAGCCGTAAAATAATACAATGGAAAACAAATTTGACAATCAAGAAAATTCTAATATTAACATAAGAGAAGAACTAGAGAAATATTTAGTTCACTGGAGATGGTTTGTATTAAGTGTTTTTATTACTGTAGCTTTAGCTTTCGTTTATTTACGTTATAGCCAGAAAATATATTCTATCAGTACTTCTATCATTGTAAAAGATGAGAAAAGAGGTGGTGGAATAGCTTCTGAAATGGCAGCATTCGCTGACTTAGGAATGTTCTCTGGTGGTAAAAGTAATGTAGAAAACGAAACACAAGTACTACAATCAAGAAGTCTTGCAGAGAGAACAGTTAGAAGATTACAATTAAATATAGCTTTAATCAATAACGATAGATTTGTAAAAAAGGATTTATATGGTAATAGTCCTGTTTCTATCAACTTTGTGGAGCGTGTTTTTGACTTTGATGATATTGAGTATTTTTTTATTATTAAAGATAGAACTGAATCCTCTTTTCTATTATTAGATGAAGAGGAAGAAGAAATAGGTACTTTTAAATACGATGAACCTATTACTACTATACTTGGTAAACTTATCGTAACTAAAAACGCTCCTAAAAAAGAAGGTACATTAGATGCTCTTAAAAAAGAAGGTGCTGAAGAAACTGTAAATGAAATATTGGTACAGATAAAACCTGTACAAAAAGTTGTTGATTACTACGTAAAAGAAGTAAAAATAGCTCCTACTGATAAATTCTCTACAGTACTTGAATTATCATTGCTAAACGCTACACCTGCTAAAGCAAAAGATTACTTAAACACCATGATTACTCTATACAATGATGGTGCTATCGCTGATAAACGTTTTATCTCAGAGAAAACTTCAGAGTTTATTGATTCACGTCTAGTTCTAATTACAGATGAATTAGGTGATGTAGAGAAAAATGTAGAAGGATATAAAGCTAGAAATAGTATTACTGATATTCCTACTGAATTAAAAATTCACTTAGAGAATGCTAATGTTTATGAAAAGCAAATTATTGAAAATGAAACTGAATTAAAAGTTATCTCTTCATTAATTGAATTCTTAAAAAACAGCAAACCAAACGAATTACTACCAGGTAATATAGTATCGACAGATGTAAGCTCAAATAGCTTAATTAATCAATACAACCAGCTAGTATTAGAAAGAAATAAACTAAGCACTAGTACAACTAAGCTCAACCCAGCTATCGTAAAATTAGATGATCAAATCAACTCTATGAAAGCTTCTGTATTAGAAAGCCTTTTAAGAGCTGAGAGCAATCTAAAAATTACACGTAGAGAGTTAGCATCTAAAGAATCTGAGTTAAAATCTAAACTATCTCTTGTACCAAAACAAGAGAGAGAGTTCAGAATCATCGATAGACAGCAAAAGGTAAAAGAAGCTATCTACTTATACCTATTCCAAAAAAGAGAGGAAACTGCAATCGCTTTAGCAGCAACAGAACAAAATGCTAAAATAATCGATGTAGCTAAGAGTAGTGATAAACCAGTAGCTCCTAAAAAAGCAATTATCTTATTAGCTGCTCTTATTATGGGAGGACTAATTCCATTTGCTCTAATCTACTTACGCAACTTATTAGATACTAAGGTTAAAACTAGATTAGACATTGAAGAGAATACTCAAGTACCATTCTTAGGAGATATACCACACTCTAACGATAATTCTAAAATCGTTAATATTGCAAGCAGAACAAGTACAGCTGAAGCTCTTCGTATTATCAGAACGAACCTTGAGTTTATGTTAAGTGGTGTACAGGAAGGTAATGCTAAGATGATATTCTTAACTTCTACATTCCCTAAAGAAGGTAAAACATTTACATCTGTAAATATTGCAGCTACAATTGCACTATCAGGTAAACGAACACTTCTTATCGGATTAGATATTCGTAACCCTAGATTAGATGATTATATCATGCTTCCTACTAAAGGGGTATCTGACTACCTATTAAGAAAAGAAGATGATATCAACCAGTATGTTGTAAAAATAGATGGTTACGAAAACATGTATGCGTTACCAGCAGGTACTATTCCACCTAACCCAGCAGAATTACTAATGGGAGATAGAATAGGCGATATGTTTGAGACTCTTAAAAAGCAATATGACTATATTATCGTAGATACAGCTCCAGTGAGTTTAGTTACGGATACCTTGTTAATAGCGAAATACGCAGATACATTTATCTACGTAGCAAGAGCAAACTACCTAGACAAACGTATGCTTAAATTACCAAATGACTTACATAAAGAAGGTAAACTTCCAAATATGTCAATTATCTTAAATGATACTGAAACAAACAAAGGATATGGTTATGGATACGGATATGGTTATGGCCAAGATCTAGAAGTAGATAAGCGCCCATGGTGGAAAAAACTATTAAATCTAAAATAAAAACAAAGGTCACTCTTTTATAGGGTGACCTTTTTCATTAATATGATAAAATATTATATCAAAATGTACTAAAACAGAAATATAAAAAGTATGAATTATCAAATTCGTAATTCAACTCTAAAAAGGGTATTAAGCATCAACAATAACCTACATATTTAGTATATTTGCTATATAAATTTCAAGTTTTAAACAAAATATATTTAACGATAATATTGTTTTCATTTAAAGTAAATACAAAATGACACAAAAATCTAAAATCCTTTACACGTTTACAGACGAAGCTCCAATGTTAGCTACGTATTCGTTCTTACCTATTGTACAAGCATTTGCTAAAACAGCAAGTATAGATGTTGAAACAAGAGATATATCTTTAGCAGGACGTATTCTTGCAACTTTTCCTGAGTTCTTAAAAGAAGAGCAAAGAATCGGTGATGCATTAGCTGAATTAGGAGAATTAGCTAAGACTCCAGAAGCTAATATCATTAAACTTCCAAACATCTCTGCTTCAATACCTCAGTTGAATGCTGCTATTAAAGAATTACAAGCACATGGCTATGCTGTACCTAACTACACTGCAGATGCTAAGACTGAAGAAGAAAAAGAGATAAAAGCTAAATATGCTAAAATTTTAGGTTCTGCTGTAAACCCTGTGTTACGTGAAGGGAATTCAGATCGTAGAGCTCCTAAAGCAGTTAAAAACTATGCTAAAAAACACCCGCACTCAATGGGAGCATGGTCAGCTGATTCTAAAACAAGAGTTGCTTCGATGTCTGAAGGAGATTTTTATGGTAGTGAGAAATCAGTTACTATAGCTGATAACTGTAAATACAAAATTGAATTTGTAGGTACTGATGGTGCAATTAAATTATTAAAAGATTATGCGCCTTTATTAAAAGGTGAAATCATTGATTCATCAGTACTAAACGTAAATAAATTAAAAGCTTTTGTTTCTGAATGTAAAGAAGAAGCTAAGGCAAAAGGTATCTTATTCTCTACTCACTTAAAAGCTACAATGATGAAGGTGTCTGACCCTATCATCTTTGGTGCTGTAGTAGAAGTTTACTTCAAAGAAGTATATACTAAATATGCTACTTTATTTGCAGAATTAGGTATTATCCCAAATAATGGATTAGGTGATTTATACGCTAAATTAGCTGGACATGCTCAAGAAGCTGAAGTAAAAGCTGCTATCGACACAGCTATTGCTAATGGACCTGCTATTGCAATGGTGAACTCTGATAAAGGTATCACTAACTTGCACGTTCCTTCTGACGTTATCGTAGATGCTTCTATGCCAGCTATGATCCGTACTTCGGGACAAATGTGGAATGCTGAAGGAAAATCACAAGACACTTTAGCTATCATCCCAGACCGTTGCTACGCAGGTGTATACCAAACTGTAATCGAAGACTGTAAAGCAAATGGTGCTTATAACCCTACTACTATGGGATCTGTTCCTAACGTAGGTCTTATGGCTCAAAAAGCTGAAGAATATGGATCTCATGACAAAACATTCCAAGCTGATACAAATGGAGTAATCCGCGTATCTGATGATAAAGGAAATATCTTCTTTGAGCAAAATGTAGAGTCTGGAGATATATTCAGAATGTGTCAAACTAAAGATGCTCCTATCCAAGATTGGGTTAAATTAGCAGTAAATCGCTCTCGTTTATCTGATACTCCTGCTATCTTCTGGTTAGATGAGAATAGAGCTCACGATAGAGAAATCATCGCTAAAGTAAATACATACTTAAAAGATCACGATACAGCTGGATTAGATATCAGAATCTTAAACCCAGTAGAGGCGACTAAAGTATCTGTAGAAAGAATCCGTCAAGGACTAGATACAATCTCTGTAACAGGAAACGTATTACGTGATTACTTAACAGATTTGTTCCCAATCTTAGAAGTAGGTACATCAGCAAAGATGTTATCTATCGTTCCATTAATGAATGGTGGTGGATTATTCGAAACAGGAGCTGGAGGTTCTGCACCTAAACATATCGAACAATTCATTGAAGAAGGATATTTACGTTGGGATTCTTTAGGAGAGTTCTTAGCTCTAGGTGCTTCATTCGAACACTTAAGCCAAACTCAAAACAACCCTAAAGCGATGGTATTAGCTGAGACATTAGACGAAGCTACTGCTAAGTTCTTAGACAACGATAAATCTCCTGCTCGTAGAGTTGGGTCAATTGATAACCGTGGGTCTCACTTCTACTTAGCAATGTATTGGGCTGAAGCATTAGCTAACCAATCTAAAGATACTGAGTTACAAGCTAAATTTGCTCCTATCGCAAAAGCAATGATTGACGGTGAGGCTAAAATTAACGAGGAATTAATTGCTTCACAAGGTAAAGCTCAAAGTATTGGTGGTTATTACCAATCAAATGTAGCTGACACAGCAAAAGCTATGCGTCCAAGTGCTACCTTAAACCAAATTATCGACACTATCTAATATAGCGGAATATACTAAAAAAAGCTCCTCAGTTAACTGAGGAGCTTTTTTTTTATACTTATTTTACATCTAATAAAATCTGATACTTGCGTCCTATAGGTACTTCGTCTCCATTTTCTAGAATAACTTTACTCATGAATCGCTCTTTTATACATTCTTTATTAATAATAAAAGAACGGTGTACCTGAACAAAGTTATCCCCTATTAATTCTGTCTTAAACCCCACAAGAGACCCATAAACAAAATAACTCTTACGTCTACTTTTAGTAAATATCTTTATATAGTTACCTGCACTTTCAACATAAATAATGTCAGACATTTCAATAAAATAATCAAAGCCATCTTCTTTAATTAACACTTTTTGAAGTTCACTCTTGCGATTATTTTCTTTTCTATCTTTACAAAATACCTTTGCTTTTTCAACTGCTTTTAAAAACTTACTAAAAGCGATAGGTTTTAATAAATAATCTACTGCATCATTCTGATAAGATTCTAATGCAAAGTCTGAATAAGCAGTTGTTACTATCGTGGTTGGTTTAATAGGTAACATTTGTAACAATTCTAAACCTGATACTAAAGGCATATTAATATCTAAGAATAATATATCGACTTCATTACTTTGTAAAAAAGTTAAAGCTTCTTTTCCACTATAAGCATGTCCTATACATTCTAAATCATCACATTGTTTAATATGACTTAAAAGTACCTGATGTGCAGGCTTCTCATCATCTACTATTAAACATTGGTAGGTAATTCCCATAATTCTAAAGTGGTTTTATAATAATTTTTTGATTTGCTTTTTGTAAACTTATATCTCAACTGAGATACTTCTAACCTTCGTTCAAGGTTTAAAAGACCTACTCCTGTTCCACTCTGTAACATTTCGTCAGGTAAACAGCTATTTTCTAATTCGAATAACAAATGATTTTCTCTAGCATATCCTCTTAACTTTATAAAAGGAAAATCTGTCTGTAAGGCAAATTTAATAGCATTTTCAACTAAACTAAAATACAAAAGAGGAGGGACTTGAAACCTCTCAATATCACCTTCATATTTAATATCAACTACTAAATCATTTGTTCTAAACTTATAGTAATTAAAATATTCCTTTAGAAATCCTATTTCATGGTCTAAAGAAACAAACTCTCTTTTGGTTGCTTCTAACTGGTATCTTAATAAATGTGATAATTGTAGAATTCGCTCAGGTGTTTCGCTTGGATTAGTTAAAGCCTCACCGTATAGATTATTCATTGCATTTAAAAGGAAATGAGGATTTAGTTGCATCTTGAGAAAGTCTAATTCTGCCACAGTATTTACTAGACGCTTCTCACGAACTGTAATATCATTGAATACCCATAAGTGAATAAAATAAGTCCCAGAACCTAGAAACATTAAAAATATAGTATTGAGTATTTCACTTAACCATGAATCAAATCCATCAATAAACATATTTAACAGCCCCGTACCAATTAAAACAACAATCCAATAAATAATAAACAATGGTAAGAAAATATTGTATCGCTTGGTAATCATATATTTCTTAATTAGTAATATATTACTAATTAAAATACAGCCATATACAATAAAAAAGGAAGGAACTAATTCTTTCCATATTTCAATTAATGAGCGATCACTTTTATCTACAGAAGCGACGAATGTGAACACACTAAGAAGTAGAATGATAACAGATACATTCCTCAACCAAAAGTTAGAATAAAATTTCCATAATGACTTCATAAAAACAAATGTAAAGAATCATAAATAATTTCATTATCCTTTCAATACTATTTATTTGAAAACCATTAAAATAATAGTTACTCTATCAGCGTTTAATTAAACAAATAGCAATAATTACTTACTTATTTTTGCATTGAAACATAATAAGATAAACGAATGATTAATCACAAAAAGTTGACCAATTATTTATTGGGACTGAGTTTATATGTGTCTACTATCCCCCTTCATGTACAACATACAATGGCTAATGTCATTAATGAACAAGTACAAACTACATTAATAGGAAGGGTATTAGATAACAACTCTCCGCTTATAGGAGCTACTGTTTATATAAAAGAACTAGACCAAGCAACTATTACCAATGAACAAGGAGAATTCACAATCTCTATTCCATCTGGACAATATACCGTTCAAGTATCTTATTTAGGTTATACCACTCACCATTCTAAGATAGATACAGCTAAAGATAATACATTAAAGATTATTCTAAAACCTGATACAGCGCAATTAGACGAAGTAGTGATAGTAAAGAACACTACTAAAGCAGATATTAGAACACCTGAGATGAGTGTTAATAAGTTATCTATAGAAGAAGTTAAGAAAATGCCTGTCGTACTAGGTGAAACAGATGTTTTAAAGTCTATCTTACAACTCCCTGGTGTAACAAATGCTGGTGAAGGAGCATCAGGATTTAATGTTAGAGGAGGTAGTGCAGGACAAAACTTAGTACTTTTAGATGATGCGAATGTATTTAGTTCTTCTCACCTATTTGGTTTCTTCTCAGTATTTAACTCAGATGCACTACAAGACATTAAACTTTACAAAGGAGGAATACCTGCTAGATTTGGAGGAAGAGCTTCTTCTGTATTAGAAGTATTTCAAAAAAACGGTAATACTGAGGAATTTCATGGTACAGGAGGTATTGGTGTAATATCTAGTAGATTAATGGCTGAAGGCCCTATGCAGAAAGGAAAATCTTCATTCTTAGTAGCAGGAAGAGCTTCATATGCACATTTATTCTTAAAGTTAACAGACAATAAGAACTCAGCTTATTTTTATGATCTAAACACTAAGTTAAACTTTGATTTAAACGAAAATAATAAGTTGACTTTATCTGGTTATTTTGGACGAGACGTATTTAGTTTTAGTCAGCTATTAAAGAACACCTTTGGAAACTCTATTTTAAACCTTCAATGGCATCATTTATTCTCAGATAATCTAAGTAGTAAACTTACCACTTCATACAGTGACTATGTATATGATTTAGATATGGAATTAACCAGCTTTAAATGGGATTCTGATATTAAAAGTTATCAATTGAAATATGATCTTACCCATGATATCAATACTAATCTTCAACTAAAATATGGAATAAGTGGTCTTTACTATGATTTTTCACCAGGAGTAATTAAACCAACAAAACCAGATTCTTCTATTATTTATAAGAAAATAGATTCTAAATACGCTTTTGAAGGGGGCGTATACTTAGAAGCAGAACAAAGTATTGGTCAACACTTTAATTTAAACTATGGCGCTAGGTTTTCCACATTTACTAATCTAGGAAAAGAGAATATTAATCTATATCAAAACAATCAACCTGTAAGATATGATAAAGAACTAGGCGTTTACAAAATGGCAGATATTATAGGTACTGAATCCTATAGCAAGGGAAAGAGTATTCAAAGTTATAATAATTTTGAACCACGATTCGGTATTGCCTACATTATTAATGATGATCAATCTATTAAGGCCAGCTATAATAGAATGGCTCAGTACCTTCATTTAATGTCTAATACAGCTGCACCTACTCCATTAGATATCTGGACACCTAGTGGTAAATATATCAAACCAGAACTCGTTGATCAAGTTGCATTAGGATACTTCAGAAACTTTAAAGAAGGAAAATATAGTTTAGAAACAGAGGTTTACTATAAAAAAGGAGATAACAGAGTAGATTATATAGAGGGAGCTCAACTAATAGGTAATGATGCTTTAGAACGCGTAATTCTGACTGGTGAATCTAGAGCATACGGATTAGAACTATTGGTACGTAAGAATTTAGGTAGACTTACAGGATGGGTATCCTATACCTTGGCAAAATCAGAACAAAGAACACCTGGTAGAACGCCAGATGAGCCAGGAATAAATAATGGTCAATGGTATAGAACTGCTTATGATAAAACACATGACTTTTCTGTTACGGCTATGTACCAATTAAATAAAAAATGGGATCTTAGCGCTAGCTTTACCTTACAATCAGGACGCCCTACATCTTATCCAGAAGGAAGATATGACTATTTAGGTCAGAGTGTTCCTAATTTTGGAAAAAGAGGAGCTTATAGCCTACCTGCTTATCACCACCTAGATGTATCAGCAACTTATACTCCTACAAAAAACACAACTAGAAAGTGGCAAAGTGAATGGGTATTCGGCATATACAATCTTTATGGTCGAGCTAATGCCGCTTCCATTTCATTCCGTGAGTACAAAGATCACAGAGGACAGAATGAAGCTGTTAAAATGTCTATTTTCGGAATGGTTCCAAGTGTAACCTATAACTTTAAATTCTAATCAGATGAATATTTTCAAATATATAAGTATACTCTCTATTCTAATATACCTTACTTCTTGTGAACACGTAGTAGATATAGATTTACCTACAGCTCCTCCAAGATTAGTTGTTGAAGGTAATCTAGATTTTGATGCCGAAAACAAACAAGATACTCTAAGCATCAATCTCTCTTTGACTACAGATTTTTATAATCCACAAGCACCTAAAGTCCATAATGCAACAGTATGGGTAGAAGATGGAAATGGAAATAAACACCAGTTTAAAGAACTTAATAATACTGGAAGATATATCTCTACCTCTATTAAAAAAGACTTTGTGAAAAACAAGTATAAATTACATATAGAGTATGACAATGATATTTATGAAGCAACCGAAAGTTTAGTTGAAACTCCTAAAATAGAAAGGTTAGAACAAAGAAGAGAAAAATTCTTTAATGATTACTATTATACAATTAGAATATACTTTCAAGATACTGATAAAGGTGATAACAAATTAAACTATTATTACACTAATTTACTTTGGGAAAATAAAAGGCCTACCTTAAGTATTCGTTCTAACGAGTTTTCTAAAGGCCAACTAATAGAAGACATTTCTACGGATAAAGACTATAAGCCTGGTGACAAAATACAAATAGACTTACATCAAATATCTAGAAACTATTATGATTATATGTGGCTCATAACTGATGCTTTAAACAATGGAGGCGGTCCTTTTCAGACACCTATTTCTAAAATAAAAGGAAATGTCAAAAACCTTACTACACCTGATAAAGAAGCACTAGGATACTTTAGAGTAACTGAAAAGCAATCTATACATCACATGATATTTGAACAACCTAAACCGTAAATAATAAAAGCCATCTTGTGATGGCTTTTTTCTATTTTGACAATAACTCTTTAGCATGTACTAAGGCAGAATCACTAATGTCTTTACCTGATAACATTTGCGCTATTTCATTTACTCTACTATCGTAATCGAGTAGTATTAATTGAGAAGTCGTTGTCTCTTCATCAGATGTTTTGTATACTTTATAATGCTGTTTCCCCTTTGCTGCTATTTGAGGTAAATGGGTAATTGCAAACACTTGCATATGATTACTCATATCTTTCATGATTACCCCCATCTTATCTGCTACTTCACCAGAAACACCTGTATCTATCTCATCAAAAATAATAGTAGGCAAATTAGAATATCTAGCCAAAATAGCCTTTATCGCTAACATTATCCTAGACAACTCCCCTCCTGATGCAACTTTCTTTAACACACCAAAGTCCATTCCTTTATTAGCAGAGAATAACAATTGTAACTCATCTTTTCCATTAGCTAAAAAGTTCTTGGCTATAGTGAAGTCAAACTTAAAGTTAGCATTAGGTATTCCTACTAATGACAATATCTCTAATAGTTGTTTTACTAAAACAGGAACAGCCTTTATTCTCGATTCTGAGAGCTTATCTCCTACTTCATGTAAAACAATACTCAACTTGTCAATTTCTCTTTCTAATGAACTTATTTTATCATCTATCCCACTAGCTAGATCTACTTTCTCTTCCAGTTCATTTCTAATGACTAATAATTCTTCTACGGTAGCTACTTGATGTTTTCTCTGTAGATTATATAGTAATTGTAAGCGATCATTAATTAAATCTAATTGTTCAGGATCTGCAGACACATTATCTAGTTGACGTTCTATCTCATCAGACAGGTCTTTCAACTCTATTTCTACACTAGTAATACGAGTATATAACTCTTCATACTCTTTAGAGATAGTACCTGTTTTCTGTAATAATTGCTTTACCTCCTTTAATCTATAAACTGCTCCTACTTCATCGTCTGTCAAAAGATTAATTGATTGCCCAAAGCTTTCTCTTACAAACTCAACATTATTCAGTTTCTCGTATTCTTGCTCTAATTCTTGTTGATTTAACCCATCAAGATTTCCCTGTATTAACTCTTCTAAAAGAAAAGCATTATAGTCTTGTTCTTTAATTAAATCAGCCTGTTGCTGTTGCAAATTACGTAATTGTGCTTGAGCTTTCTTATATAATACTAAATGCCCTTTATACTCTTCCAGAATAGCACTATTACTTGCAACTGCATCAACAATTTGCATTTGGTAATTTTCATCAGACAATTCCATTGTTTGATGTTGAGAATGTATATCAATTAAATGTTCACTTAATCGTTGCAAATCAGATAAATTAACAGGGCTATCATTTACAAAGGCTCTAGATTTTCCAGAAGGAGATATTTCTCTTCTGATAATGGTCACATCCTCATATTCTAATTCTAACTCATTAAACAAGTCTTTCAATCCATATTTACCAATGCTAAAATGACCTTCTATAACACACTTCACCTCTTTATCTTTTAGAGAAGATAAATCAGCACGTTTTCCTTGTAACAGACCTAAAGCACCTAATACAATAGATTTACCCGCTCCAGTTTCACCCGTAATAATAGAAAAACCATTAGAAAAATCTATTTCTAATGTATCTATAAGTGCAAAGTTTTTGATTGTTAATGATATAAGCATACTACTTAATTTTAGAACTAAAGACTATTCCATTTTAATCCATTTAATGGCGCTAATTTATTCAACAATTCTACGACACGTTTCTTATTTTTATCTGTCACACCACCATATACACCGATTAGCTCATCTGTCTTAGAATCAAAGAAAACACGTGTCAAAAAAGAATTTGGCCGAGTAGAATTAAAGTTTTCCAAAGCTGTTAAAGCCTGTAGGATACCATCTCTTCCATCTACAACATTATCACTCATTCGGTCTAATCCTAAACGGTGATATTTATATAAAGCCTCCTTATAAGCCTCTCCTACTCCCGAAGCTAGATCACTAATAAAAGAGTATCTCGTATTATTACCATCCCCTTGCTTCCATCCTCTATAATTTCCTTGTTGAGCAATAGAAGCTATACCATTTGCCGTCTGTAAATAGGTACTTCCACCACCTCTACTAAATGTTTCTGCATCTAATCCAATAATTAAATTAGCGTAAAATCCAATCAAAGAAGTCAAATTAGAATCGTATGAATTAGGATTGTAATAAAGAGATTCAAACTCAATATAATTAAAAACAATATCCTTATCGTTGAACAATAATACTTGTGTAGAATACCCAGAGCCATACACTGGCCTAGATGACTTTACCTGAAGTGTCCCCGATATAGTATTATTACCATAAGTAGTTACATTCAGAAAGAACATACAATCTATTTTCTCCACAGAAGAAAACTTTTTAGACGTCCAACTCGTATTGTTTATAAAATCTTTGAGTGATTTCTCTAGAGATTTGAAATAAGCTTGATTACTATTCCCTACTTGGCTATGGTTAACCGTTACTGTTGCATTAAGTTCTTGAGCATAACTACTTAAAACTAAAAAAAATGAACCAAAAAGCCAAATAAGTTTATTCATAATGTTTAATTATCTTATATATAATATCCTGAGCTACTTCTTCTTTAGATTTTAATTCTTTAGGTTCTATATTAAAATCTTTATCTATAAAGGTAACCTTATTCGTTGGTTTTCCAAAACCTGCTCCTTCATCTTTCAAAGAATTTAAAACGATTAAATCTAAATTCTTTTTTTTGATCTTGGCTTTAGCATGTTCTATCTCATTTTGAGTTTCTAATGCAAAACCTATTAAGAACTGTTTTTCCTTTATAGCACCTAGTGAAGCTAATATATCAGGATTCTTATCCATTTCGATAATAAATTCCTCACTGTTCTTTTTAATCTTTTCAGTAGCTACTTCTTTAGGTCGATAATCCGCTACTGCTGCTGCGGCAACCACAGCATCCACATCAGAGTAATACTGATGACACGCCTCATACATCTCTATAGCAGACATAACTGAGACCAGCTTTACCCTATCGTGTACTATTTTCTGATTACTAGGACCAGATACTAATACTACATCAGCACCTTGCTTAGCAGCCTCTAGAGCTATATCATATCCCATTTTTCCAGAAGAATGATTACCTATAAAACGCACAGGATCTATAGGTTCGTATGTAGGTCCAGCAGTTATTAATAATTTTCTTCCTTTTAGAGGCAAATTATTTAACAACACATCTTTTACAGCCTGCAAGATTGTCTCAGGTTCAGCCATACGGCCTTTCCCAACTAAACCACTTGCTAGTTCACCTTCCTCAGCAGGAATGATAAGATTACCATAACCTTCTAACAAAGCTAAATTACGATCTGTCGTAGGATGCACATACATATCTAAATCCATAGCAGGTGCAACCATTACAGGGCATTTTGCAGATAGATATATTGCCATTAATAGATTATCACAATATCCATTAGCCATCTTCGCTAATGTATTTGCAGTAGCAGGAGCAATGACCATTAGATCTGCCCAAAGTGCTAAATCAACATGATTATTCCATGTCCCTCCTTCACCAGCATCATTGAAGAAATTTGTATATGCTGGATTCTTTGATAAAGTAGATAAAGTATAAGGAGTTACAAATTGATGAGAAGCAGGTGTCATGATCACTTGGACCTCGGCACCTGCTTTTATAAGTAAACGCACTAAGTGTGCCGTCTTATACGCGGCAATTCCACCAGTTACACCTAGTATTATTTTTTTACCGCCTAAACTTGACATCACTAAGTATTATTTATGTTCTATTGTACTTTATATGAAACTTTACCTTCTAACCACTCTTCTACAGCTAACGCTTGAGCTTTAGGCAATTTTTCATAGAATTTAGACACTTCTATTTGTTCTTTATTTTCAAACACTTCATCTAAACTATCATTGTAAGTAGCGAACTCTTCCAACTTGTCAACCAACTCATTTTTGATTTCTGTGTTGATTTGGTTTGCTCTCTTAGCAATTATAGTAATAGCCTCATAAATATTTCCTGTAGGCTCTTCAATCTTACTTTTATTATAAGTAATTGTGTTTACTGGAGCATTTGTTTTCTTTAAATCCATCTCTTTCGCTTAAGTTATTTTGAAAATTTTGCTAATTCTTCTTGTATATTTTCAAGCATACCATCTGCTTGCTTTTTGTATTTTGTTTCAGCATTAAAACGAATCAATACATCGTACATTGACTTTGCTGTATTCAGACGTTCTTCCATTTTATAATGTACACTGTTCATTGCTAATTTATAAGCTGAATCGAACTTATAAAATAAGGCATCCTCCTTATATTTTGTACCTGGATAATCATAGATAAAATTATCAAGTGCTACGATAGCAGCATTGTAATTTCTAGTCCAATCTCCAATAGTATTTAATTGCTTTGCATTCTCATAAGTCTTTCTCTCAATCTTCTCATTCATCTCTTGCATAATTGAATTAGCTTCAAAAACAAAATTAGAACCAGGATATTGATCAATAAACCTTTGTAATTTGTCTATTACATCATACGTCACTCGTTGATCCAAAGAGTACACAGGTGATAATGCAACACCAGACTTAATCTCTTTTAAAAGAGCCTCTTCTCGTTTCTCACTTCTTGGGTATGTAGCCGCAAAGTTTTTAAAACGAAACCCTGATAATTCATAGTCTTTTGTCAAATAAGTCGCCTCAGCAAAGTTAAAAAACATATCTTCTGCTTTAGGATTCGCTCTATAAACTGTTTCTAATTGTTCATAAAGACGAATAGCATTTCTATACTTTTTCTTCTCAAAAAACTGATTTGCTACCTCCTTTTTATATTCATAATCCTCTGATTTCAAAGCCTTTTGCATTGGACCGCAACTCGCTATTGAAAGCACAAGAATAGATAATCCTATATATTTTTTCATAAATGTTTTTCGTTGTTTTTGACAAAAGCATTTCCAAGATAGTCCTGTAAAAGCAAATGCAAATTTAAATTAATAATTGCATTATACAAAAAGCTTTTTATATTAAAAAGAAAAGATGTCTAAAATGACATCTTTTCATATAAATCATTATTCCTTAAACGATTAAACTGTCGGGTTATTATTCGCTTGTTGGTTAAAATTTTTAATATCATTATCAAATAAGTATAAACCTCCTTTATCATCACCAATAAGGTTTATCTTATCAAGAATTGTACGAGCAGTAGCTTCTTCTTCTATTTGTTCTGACACATACCATTGTAAGAAATTATGAGTTGCATAATCTCTCTCTTCTAAAGCAATATGTACTAACTCATTAATACTTTTTGACACAAAAACCTCATGTTCAAATAGTTGTTTAAACAACGCTTTAAATGATGTGTGATCTAACTCTGGTTTTGTGACTGCAGGAATAACAGCTTGTCCTCCTCTTTGGTTCACATATTTAACCAACTTAAGCATATGTTGACGCTCTTCATCTGACTGTGCAAACATAAAAGTAGCAATCCCTTCAAATCCTTGAATCTCTGCCCAAGAAGCCATCTCCAAATAAATTTGAGATGAGTCTCCTTCTATTTTTATCTGTTCATTAAGTGCTTTTTCTAATTTTTCTGATAACATAACTTTCTTTTTTTAATTAAGTATTTTATTTTCTTTTTCTATTCTTGAAGCTAAGTCTGTATCTACATTAACTAATGGCAAGCGAAGCGTATTTTGCATCACTCCCTCTAATTTTAAAATCTCCTTAATTCCTGCAGGATTCCCTTGTTCAAAGATCATATCAATAATTGGCATTAATTCATATTGCAATTTAAATGCCTCCTTGATCTCTCCTTTTAACCCTAGACGAATCATCTCTGTAAATTTCTTAGGAACACCTTGACCTATCACCGAAATAACTCCTGCTCCACCAGCTAATACTAAAGGTAGTGCTATTGCATCATCCCCTGATATTACTAAAAAGTCTTTACGAGTACTTTGACGGATTAACTCCATCCCTTGTACCATACTTCCTGCTGCCTCTTTTATACCAATGATATTCTTAAACTCATTTGCTAAGCGAACTACAGTGCCTACTGCCATATTACTTCCTGTTCTACCAGGCACATTGTATAAAATAATAGGCAATGGACTTTTCTCTGCAATCATTTTGAAGTGCTGATAAATTCCCTCTTGTGTTGGTTTATTATAATATGGTGACACTGATAATATAGCATCAAATCCCTCTAAGTTCTCCTGTGTTAATTCTTCTAATACAGCATGTGTATTATTTCCTCCCACTCCTAATACTAATGGCAATCTTTTCTTATTAGCCTTTATTACGGTACGTTTGACTAACTGTTTTTCTTCCTTGCTAAGAGTTGCTGACTCTCCTGTAGTTCCTAAGACTACAAGGTATTCTACCCCTCCTGCTATTGTATATTCTACCAAATTCTGTAATGCTTCTACATCTACAGAAAAATCGCTGTTAAATGGCGTTACTAATGCCACTCCCGTACCAATAAGTGATTGCATAGTTCTTCTAATTATTAATTTTTAAAAACGTTAATATATTTAAACAAATTGTCTACAAAATTATCTACATCTAATCGCTCTAAAGCTAAACTAAAATGATTCAATTGTGTATTTTCTGAGGAAACCCCCACTTTAAAAATAGCATTTGACTTTGACGTCACCCACAATAAGGGCAAAGTTTGATTCGTATAATAGCTAATCAATAAATCACATTTCTTTTCAATAAATTCAAGTACTTCTTTGTTCTCTGTACTCCCTGTTAATGTGAATTCATTCATCCCAAACAGGTGTTCTTCATTATTCTTCTTGCTATCTTTTGCATAAACCAAGAAATGTATTTTTGCACTTGGTATCCCTCTTTTTTCTAAGTTTCTAATCAAATCTGGAATAACCTTAGCTTCTGCTTTATCTACGACAATACCAATTTCTCTAAAATCATATTTAAAATCTACTGGTACTGCTTTTAGTATTGACTTTTCTACTACTTTTTGAAGTGATCTTTTCTTTAAAGTATTAAACCACATATAAGTTACTGTTTTTGTAAAGATAAACAAATAGCTAATTAGGTAATACTACATTTAACATCGAATTATTGAATTAACTCGATAAACTCCGCTTCTGTTAATATTTTAATACCTAATTTATTTGCTTTTTCTAACTTAGATGGCCCCATATTATCTCCCGCCACAACATAATTAGTCTTAGACGTAATAGAGCTCCCCACCTTTCCTCCATGATCCTCTATAACTTGTTTAATCTCGTCACGAGACATCTGTGCAAACACGCCCGACACTACTAGTGTCTGTCCTAATAGTACATCTGATACTACCGTAGACTCTTTTTCTTCTAACACAAATTGTAGACCATACTCTTTTAATCTAGCAATTATTTCTTTATTAATATCACTACTAAAGAAGTCTATTACACTTTGTGCTATTCTTTCACCAATTTCATCTACGGTAATTAACTCCATTAACGGAGCTTCTGCCAGAGCATCTATTGTCTTGTAATGATTAGCTAATTTTTTAGCCACCGTCTCTCCTACATAACGAATCCCTAATGCGTATAATACACGCTCAAAAGGAACTTGCTTAGAGGCCTCTATCCCTTTTATTAGATTATCCGCAGACTTCTCTCCCATACGTTCTAGACCTAGAACATCCTCTTTCTTCAACTCGTATAAGTCAGCGTAGTTTTCTACTAGTTCATTCTTATATAACAGTACCACCGTTTCTTCTCCTAAGCCATCTATATCCATTGCTTTACGAGAGATGAAGTGTTGTATTCTACCTGCTATTTGAGGTGGACATCCATACACATTTGAACAATAGTGCTGTGCCTCCCCTTCATTTCTCTTTAACTTAGTACCACATTCTGGACACTCCTTAATATATACTGTACGTTCAGAATCAGCTGGTCTAGCCTCTAAATTCACTCCAACTATTTTAGGAATAATCTCACCTCCTTTTTCCACATATACAGAGTCATTTACACGAATATCTAACTTCGCTATCTGATCTGCATTGTGCAAAGAAGCACGCTTCACTATTGTACCTGCTAACTGCACAGGCTCTAAATTTGCCACAGGAGTTATAGCCCCTGTTCTACCTACTTGATAAGATATAGAGTTTAATACTGTCTCTACTTGTTCTGCTTTAAACTTATATGCTATAGCCCATCTCGGTGCTTTAGAAGTATATCCTAATTCATCTTGATAATGTAATGAATTGACCTTAACCACCACACCATCTGTCTCATAAGGAAGTTCATGTCTATGAATATCCCAATAATTTATAAACTCTAATACTTCTTCTATATTCTTAGCTAACTTAGAGATAGTAGGAACTTTAAATCCCCATGCTCTAGCTTTATCTAAACTTTCATATTGTGTTGTCACCCCTAGGTCACTTCCTACTATATTATATAATAGACAATCCAAAGGACGCTTTGCCACCTCAGCACTATCTTGTAATTTTAAACTACCAGAAGCAGTATTTCTTGGATTAGAATAAGGTGTCTCTCCAATTTCAATCAAATCTTGATTCATCTTTTCAAACCCAGCTAAAGGCAACACTATCTCTCCTCGAATATCAAAACTCTTTGGATAATCTCCGTTTAATCGAATAGGAACTGATCTAATTGTTCTAATATTATTTGTCACATCATCCCCTTGCACTCCATCACCACGTGTCACCGCTCTTACTAGTACTCCATCTTCATACGTAATCGTAATAGAAGCTCCATCGTACTTTAATTCACAAGTAAACTCTACTGGTACATCTCCTAATACTTTCTGTACACGCTGCTCCCAGTCTAATAAATCTTCCTTAGAATAAGAGTTGTCTAAAGAATACATTCTATAGCGGTGTACTATCGTATCAAAGTTCTTAGTCACCGTACCTCCTACTCTTTGAGTTGGTGAGTTAATATCAAAATACTCTGGGTGAGCTAATTCTAACTTTTCTAATTCTTTTAACTTCTGGTCAAAATCGAAATCTGAAATCGTTGGATTATCCAACACATAATAATTATAATTATGTTCATTTAATTCTTTGCGAAGTAAATCTAATTGTGCTTTAATATCCATTCTTTAAAACGATTACAGTTTCAACATTTCTTTAAATTGACCATATAAATGACCATCACTCAGAATAGCTCCTTGTTGGATTAAACTGAAGATCTCTTCATTCCTATTCTCTCCAAAACTCTTACCTCCATGTCTCACCTCTACATCTTCTGTAAATACTGCATCTGACAACCACTGCAATCCTTCTTTACTTAAAAGATCTATATCAGATTGTTTACTCTTAATTACGATAGTCTTGATTTCCTTATCGTCGAAACCAAACAAAAATATATGGCTCTTAGAATAATGTTCTAAGTATTTAGCATTCGTTAATACCCCTTCCCAAATCAAATCTGAGAAAACATCTAACTCTTGTTCTGCTACTTCTGGCTTTTCTTCTTTTATCTTATCCCATTCATTCTTATCTATCTGCTGTGCAGACAAGAAATTAATAAACTCTGGGTGTAATTCTTCAAACTGCTCTTTCGTAAGCCTACTGTATTTCATAATATAAATTGCATTTGAAACAAAGATAATACCTTCATTTCAATTCGTATAATGTGATAAATTAATTCTGTACTATCTCTGCTAATGACTTCTTCATAGACACTGCATACTTTAATGGCACGTAATCAGCCTCCACAATATCCATTTCATAAAATGACAACGTTCTTACATCAAAAATGAATGTACCCACTGTCACTATTCTATCTTCATAATTCTCATAAATAGTGAATTGATAGTAATTTCCTCTTTTGTCAGAACCATCATTCTTTGCGTTTGGAGATACATCTACTCTCACCACTACTCCCTTACCTCCATTAGCGATTACAGCCTTATTAAAGTCTTCACTTAAATAATCTTTAGCCGCAGTAGTCTTTAATGCAGCTAATACTATCTCTAGTCCATCTTTACTAACAGATATCTTATTCGACTCATCCATTAGCGCAACAGCTTTTTTATTGTCGATCTTGAATATCTTTTCAGTACTCTTTAGAATAGCAGGCTCTTGCTCGTATAAGTTCTGCCATGGCGTAGTTATATCCTCTTCTTCTGTCACCTTCTGCTCACCAGCACTCTCATCCACGACAACTGTTTCTATCACCTCTCCTTCTTTACCAGAAGTATCTTTATCATTCTTACAAGCAAATAAAGACACCCCAATAACAACTATACCTAAAACTCTTACTAATCTATTCATAACTATTTTTTCTTTTTAAACACTACTAAATCGACTACTTACTCCCTATAAATGAAGTATTAAGCTGTTTTTTACAGCTTAGTTTTATACACTTCCAAGATACAAAAAAACACTAGTAATCAACCAACCTCTCACACATAATTTAGCTAAATTATATAGCAAAAAAAAAGGCCTCCCAAATGGAAGGCCTTTTCTATATATAATCTTTTAAGACTATTCTTGCTCAGCGATTACTTCGTAATCAACTTCAACGATTACATCACGGTGTAAACGAACGTTAGCAGTATATTTACCTAAACGTTTGATAACTCCAGAAGTGATGAATTTTTTATCAACTGTTTGACCGTTTTTAGCGAAAACTTCAGCGATATCTGCATTAGTTACAGATCCGAATAATTTCTCACCACCAGCTTTAACAGCAATCTTGATTTCTAAAGCTTTTAAAGCTTCTGCAACAACTTGTGCATCAGCGATTAATTTAGCTTCTTTGTGCGCTCTTTGTCTTAAGTTCTCAGCTAATACTTTTTTAGCAGATGGAGTAGCCAATACAGCCATTCCTTGAGGGATTAAATAGTTACGTCCGTATCCTGGTTTTACAGTTACTACGTCATCTTTAAATCCTAACTTTTGAACGTCTTGTTTTAAGATAATTTCCATTGTTGATGTCCTTTTTATAAGAAGTTAGGTTTCACGAATGAAAACCAACAACTTTATGATTTGTTATTATTTTAATAAGTCAGCTACGTATGGCATTAAAGCTAAGTGACGTGCTCTTTTGATCGCTACAGATACTTTTCTTTGGTATTTTAAAGAAGTTCCTGTTAAACGACGTGGTAAAATTTTACCTTGCTCGTTAACGAATTTTAATAAGAAATCAGCATCTTTATAGTCGATGTATTTGATTCCTGATTTTTTGAAACGACAATACTTTTTAGTTTTGTTTGTTTCAATGTTTAAAGGCGTTAAATATCTGATATCTCCGTCTTTTTTTCCTTTTGCAGATTGCTCTATACTTGACATAACAATTAAGCTTTTTTAGATTTTAATTTCTCTCTTCTTCTCTCAGCCCAAGATACAGCGTGTTTGTCTAAAGCTACAGTTAAGAAACGCATAACTCTTTCGTCACGTCTGAATTCAGTCTCTAAGTTGATGATGATATCAGCAGGTGCTGTGAATTGGAATAAGTGATAAAAACCACTTTTCTTGTGTTGGATTTCATAAGCTAATTTTTTTAAGCCCCAGTCCTCTTTAGCTACCATCTCAGCTCCTCTAGAAGTAAGAAATTCTTCGAATTTCACTACTGTTTCCTTTATCTGAGTTTCAGATAAAACGGGATTCAAGATGAAAACAGTTTCATAATGATTCATAAATACTAAATTTTATTTGTTACAAAATTGGGTGCAAAAATACAACTTTATACATACTATCCAAAACTAATTCGATCTTTAATAAAGTTTTTTTCACTCCCTCTTATTTATCTTTCTATTTTCTTGTCTAATAATGCCTCTGCTCTCTGATACATTCCCTCTATAGACAACACCTCTAAATCAGGATGATTTCTCAACCACTTCGCATTTAACTCTACGATATCTTCTTCTAGATTATAGAAGTCATCATTCTTCAACAGATCTCTTGTAGGATTTGTACCGAAGTAGTCAGACTCACAGAATGCCTCTAATACAGTTTCGTCAATATTATTTAAAACTTCTAGTTGCTTCTTTAAAAGAGCTAAGTTTTGTGTAGCTCCTATTTTCTCTAACCCATCAGCTATAATAGCAAAAAACTCATAATCAGCCTGAGTATTCCAAACAATCTGAGAGAAGTTTCCATTCTTATATTGAGCCAAATAATAATCTAGATAATAACTTAGGATTGCATCAGGATGAATTGTCTCTTCCATTAACCCTCCTTCTTCTCTTACCAAATTAATAAACGTGATATTTGAATAAACGATATCATAAGCCTCTTGACTATTAAATGAATCTTGTGATACTACAATTTTTAATTCCATACTATGTTTCTTGTTTATAACATTTTTTTTATTCTATCTAACAGAGAGATGATTAGTAAAAGTCTACATTAGCAACTACCTTTACAGAGCGATATTGTCCTATCGCTTCAAAACTCTTCAATATTTTTCGAACATTCTCTTTTGTCTTTATCAGAGGTACATTCTGAGGAATTTTAATTAAAATCACTCGTATATATTGATTGCGTATCCTATTAATCGCAGGCTCTTCTGGCCCTAAAACAGGTACACCTAGCTGTTCCTTCAGGTTGTTATACAACCAAAATGAAGCCTCCTTTAACTTCTCGAATTCTTTATGTCTTAGTGTCAGCTTAACTAATCTATAGAAAGGAGGATACTTAAAGTTATATCGCTCATACATCTGCTCTTTATACATTCCCATATAATCATAATGAGTCACTTGCTGTATGATATTGTGATACGGATTAAACGTCTGAATGATCACTTTACCCTTTTTATCCTTTCTTCCTGCCCTACCTGCTACCTGCGTCATCATCTGATATGCTCGCTCATGCGCTCTAAAGTCCGGGTGATACAGACTGTTGTCCGCATTCATTATTCCGACCAAATTCACATTGTCAAAATCAAATCCCTTCGCCAACATTTGCGTTCCTACTAGAATATCTATTTGTCTCGCTTGAAAGGACTCTACTAATTTCTCAAAGCCATACTTCCCTCTAGTTGTATCTTGATCCATACGCGCAATACGCTTATTCGGAAACAACTCTTTTAATTCCTCCTCTACTTGTTCTGTACCAAATCCTTTTGTATTCAGATCCACACTGTGGCATCTAAAACACTGTTTTGGCATCGGTAGCGTAAAACCACAATAGTGACACCTCAACTCATTTTTATACTTGTGATAGGTCAAACTCACATCACAGTGAGGGCATTCTGGTACAGCGCCACAAGTCATACACTCTACGACAGGAGAAAAACCTCTTCGGTTCTGAAACAGAATAACCTGCTCCTCTAACGACAACGCCATATTTATCTCATCAATCAACTGATCTGAGAAATGCCCTGTCATCTGTTTTCGTTTATATTTATCTTTTACATCTACCAAAACAATCTCTGGCAAGACTACATTTGTATAGCGCTTCTTTAACTCCACTAGACCATACTTGCCCTGTGTAGCGTTGTAATACGTTTCTAAGCTCGGTGTCGCAGATCCTAAGACTACTTTAGCATTGTGTTGTTTTGCCAATACGATAGCAGCATCCCTTCCGTGATATCGAGGAGCTGGATCGTGCTGTTTATAATTCCCTTCTTGCTCTTCATCCACGACTATTAATTGTAAATCCTGAAAAGGCAAGAAGACAGATAACCTTGTACCGATAACCACTTTTGCTTTTTCAGACTTATTCAATACCTGATCCCAGACTTCTAATCGTTCATTGTGAGAATACTTTGAATTATACACTGCTACTTCGTTTCCAAAATAACTAGTCAATCTCATCACTAGCTGTGTTGTAAGCCCAATCTCTGGCAACAGAAATAATACCTGACCTTCATTTGCCAAATATTTCTCTATAAGTTTGATATATACTTCTGTTTTACCAGAAGCAGTTACACCGTGTAGTAAGACTACATCCTTCGTCTCTAATGACTGCCCGATCTCCCAAAGAGCCTTACTCTGCTCATCACTTAACTCGATAGTATCTTGTACTGCATCACCGAAAATTATGCGATCTTGGTTTAAGTAATAATCTTCAAATATCCCTTTATCAATAAGCGCTTTGACTACTCCAGATGTAGATTCTGATTCTTCTACTAACTGTTTGACTGTAATCGGCTTTTTGTGTACAGCCTGCAATTGAAAATATTTTAAGATCATCTCTCTTTGCTTTTCAGCACGAGAGACTATTTCCATCAAATCTGCCAAACCATTCTCAGCCAAGTATTGCTCCGCTAGTTTGACATACCTAATCTGTTTCGGCTTATACTTCTCTACCATCTCTTCTTGTAAGAATATCATCTTCTTTTCTAGAAGAGAGTTAATCACAGGGAAGACTTTCTTTCGATTCAGTACTGCTATAATCTCTTCTACTTTAAGAATAGACTGTACTTGAAGTGCCTCATATATTAAATATTCTGCATCATCTAGTTCTTCTGCTTTAATAGTACTATCTGGATTATACTGTATAAGTGTCTCACTTTCTAAAAGTAGCTGTGATGGCATGGCACTCTTATACACATCCCCTATCGTACACATATAGTAGTCTGCTATCCACTTCCATAAGCTGATCTGTTTCTCAGTGACAACAGGAGTCAGATCTATAATTTCATTGATCTCTTTTGCCTCATAATACTGAGGTACTCTATTGTGTTTTTCGATTACCACAGCCGTATATACTTTAGAACGACCAAAAGGAACAGCTACGCGCATCCCCACTTGGATAAACTCATATTCTGCCTCACTTACAGCATAAGTAAACGTAGGATCTAAAGCTAATGGAACAATAACCTCAACAAAGTAATTCATACTAATAGTACTATTTTTTAGAAATCAATAGTTACAAAGATAATCGCTTTATTTTTATCTTATCCTATCAGTACTATATTCGCTCTTATTTATCGCAAGGTTATATACTCTCTCAGATTTCTAATCTGTAAGGTACAACATCTAAATACCTCATAAAAAACGGCATAACTTTTCACATCGCACAATCAATATAAAACACTAATAATCAATAATATAAATAAAAAAACAAGCATTTCTATCCTAATTGCCCAACAGTTCCTAACAGCAGTGTATATAAGCGATGACCTGATTTCCTTCAATACTTCTTCAACAATACCCCAAGATTGCTCTACTAGAAGGCTTGTTTGTTGAAGCAATGTTGAAGAAGTGTTGTAGGGGTGTTGAAGAAATAGAGTTTATGAATAACAATATCCTTACTCCTGATTAGACAGCTATAATAACACGCTTCACTCCCTCGCCTCTCCCCGATTATATACCATACAAGACTTCTATCCAAAAGAAAAGGTCATTAGCGAGTGTTAATGACCTTTATATCTTTTAAAAATATTTTAAATAATCTGTCTCAGTATAACAAAATAGCTTTTAGAAATACTTCACTTATCTTTAATCTGCTTTTTTCCATGTCTGGGTTCTACCTATCAGAGATAATCCGATATATCCTCTTACATCTAGCTTATCCTTTCCATTTAGTTTTACAGTACATTTATACTGTTTACCACTCTCTGGGTCAGTGATTTTACCACCTGTATATTCACTTCCTTTTTTCTGTAGGTCTTTAATGATAACAAGCCCTTCGATAGGTTTTCCCTTCTCATCTCCTTCACAGTTATCACATTTTGGGTTAGGTTTAGATGGGTTTAAAAGTTTCTTTACCTGTCCGTAATATTTACCGTCTTTCTCGTAGATTTCAACAATAGACTTCTCTTTTCCTGTACTATCATCTATCGTTTTCCACTTACCTACTATACTTTGTGCATGTGCTGATAAAGACACAGCTAATACCAACACAATTGTCGTTAAAAAATTTCTCATAGTTCAGCGTTTAATTTTAAGGTTATAACCCAAATATAGCTATTTTTTTGACTTTAATTTACTTATAGCTAAATTTAATTCAAAACCTAACAATAGAATCATACAGTTAATCCACAAGTAGAACATTACTACTAACAACGTCCCAATAGAGCCATACAACTCATTATATCGGGCAAATCTCAATACATATACTCCAAAGAGGTAAGAGGTAAGAATGTAGAGAATGGTCGTAAATACAGACCCTATAGAGATGAACGACACCTGCTTCGTTTGTTTCGCTCCAAACTTGTATAATATAGAGGTAGTCATCAGTACTACTAACAATAAGAATATACTTCTAGACCACTGTATCAACATAGAATCTAGGTTAAACTTATACATCACAACCTCTAATGTCACAAAGAATGCAACAGAGAAAATGACTAGTACAGCTAGACATACAGATAAGACTAATGCGACAAGATACTGTCTAATCAGATTGCGAGAGACAATAATGTGATACGAAGACTCGAATCCACCTATGATCGCAAAGACCCCATTCGTCATTAAGAATATAGATAACAAGAATCCGGATGATAGTAAAGAGCGATAACTGTTATTCATAATATCGCTTAGAATAGATTCTATCGCACCAAAGGTATTCGGAGGAACAGAGCTCTCGATAAAGTGCATAAAGTCTACCTGAAAATTATCTATCGGGATATAGGGAATCAAGTTCAGTATAAAAAGTGCAAACGGAAATAAAGCCATAAAGAAACTGAAGGCAATAGACCCTGCCCTATAAGAGAATGCTCCTTTTATAATCCCTAAGACATACAATTCTATTAAATCATAAAGTGAATACCCCTCTAACACCTTAAAACGAATACATTTTAAAGTCCGGACTATCGTGCGTATGACAGGTATTCTGTCTAATCTTTCTTCTATTTCCTGCGACATTTAATCTCTTTTCTTTTTATCATGCTATTTTTTAGGATGTGCTATATTCCCCTTAGTTGTATCATAACCTTTATGGTCACGCTTAAAGAAAAAGCTCACCGTCAGAATCAAAAATAAAGCTACTACTATTACTATTCCAATGGTCTTATAGGTATTGACTAAATGTTCTGAATCAAACATCTCAATTCCCCAAAAACCTAAAATAACATATAATGCTGTTATTAGTACTAAGATACAAACTATAAAACCGATAATATACTTCATACACTATAGTTTTGATAATATTTCTTTCTTTTTTTGATCGTAATCTTCTTGTGTAATGATTCCTTCTTGTAATAATAAATTTAATTTCTTTAAAACTTGAAGTTCATCATCTCCAGACTGCTCCAGCACTTGATTAGAGGCTATACCTAGCTGCTTCCCTAACTCTAGCCCTGCTCCCATCTGTACTCCTGCCCCTGCTAGCCCACCTTCATTACGAGCAGCATCTCTCAGAGCCTTTAGCTTCTCTAACTCTGCATACGTCATGCCTGCTGCCTCTGCTGCTTTTACATCAGAAGTTATATTAGACACAGTGGCAATACGCTGTTGGGTCTTAGTATCGAATACTGTTCCTAGTACTTTAAAATCGGTCAATGCAAGCCCTAAAGCAGCAAACTCTTCATTTAGTTTATTCTTGATTTCGGTAGAGATTACTTCTAGCTGTGCATCTATCTCAGTATAGCCAAATGAGGCTCCTGATAGATAAGTAGTGATAGCCTGAGGAATGCGTTGAATAAGGATATCTTTTAAGTCCATCGCTGTATACACATTCGCATTGCTAATAACCTCTCTATAAAGAAAGTTAATATCCTGTATCTTAAACGAGAATGTCCCATTCACTCCTAATTCTATCGGAATATCATAATGCTTATCTACATACTTAATCGCGCTAGGGGTACCCCAAGACTGATTAATAATCTGAGATTGTCTAAAGAAGAACACTTTTAACTTATGCTCACTTTCAAAATTCTGACGAATATTAATCAATGTCGTAATAAAAGGATGATTAGCTGTACTCAGACTAAAGGTTCCTTCTTCTAGGAGTATATCCTCTACTTTTCCATCGTATACTAATACGCATCCCTGACTCGGTGCTACGATTAACTTAGATGCATTCTTGATCTCATCTGTCGGCGACGGAAATTGATACCAAACGACATCTTGTGGTTGATCCTTCCATTCTATAACAGAAGCTAACTGTTTTTTAAAAATATTGAATAATCCCATAGTTATATCTCTTTTCCTACTGTCTTTAGTTCATAAAGGTCTGAAGTCATTATAATCTCTCCATCCTTATTTATTAAAACAATATTAGTACTGTCTAACCTTACTAATATATAATCTCCTTCTACGTCAATACTGCGGATATCTTTCCAGTCCGTTTTTTTAGCCCATAACACACTCCCATCTACCCCGCTTATCTTCTGTAGTGTTATGGTCTCGTTCTCCAATACAGACATTTTCACAGCGATGATAACAGACTCTGCATCTCCAATTAGCACACGTGCTCCCTCTACATAAGTATGATTAGGAGTGAGGTCTTTAATCGAAACTATTTTCGCCTTAGATTTAGTATACGGCATCACTAAAACTTTCTTATAAGGAGACTTTTCTGTGAATATACCTGATCTACCGTAATCTTTACGCCAGCTAAAATTTACATTGTATTGTGGAAAACCTTTTTGAGTCCAATGTTCATATTGTATCAGTTGTATTTCTTCTTCTGGAAAATCAAAACCAATTCGTGTAAATTTATAGGATGTAGTCTTAACTGGATCCGTTAATTTCTTATCGTATATAGCAGAGATTTTATCTATAGGTAGTACAACATCTATATCTGCAAATAAGGCATATTGTTTTCCTTTATTATTCGTAACCGTCAGACACTGATCAAAAGTTCTAGACTCTATCGCTGCTACACCACCTGCAAACTCAGGGTACTTAACAAAGAAAGATTCTGTCACATTCTCAAATACTTTCTGAGAAGGATTATACAAAAACAAATAGTAGCTATTCACAATAAGGAATAGCTCGTCATTAGCTCCTCTATAATACTCTAATCTACTGCTATGTGTACCTGCTCCTTTTATAGATAAATCGACTTCTAGAAGTGTACGACTAATTTCCTCTCCTGTAGTCGCATCTAGTAAGATCGTGTACACCTCATTTTCCTTGCCCTTCTCTGCAAAGATATCATTAAACCACCCTGTAAACACGATAGTATTCTTCCCTTTGGGGTTGATCATTAAGGCAACATCTGAATAACTAGCATTGACATATCTCACATCTCGCTTAGGAGGTGGGGTAGTACTAGACTCTACTGTAGTAACAGGAGGTGGTGTAGAATCTGCAAATACAAACCTACTGATCTGATAACCGAAATAGATAAAGATAACAACAGAGAAGCCTATAATGGCTTTTTTGGCAATTTGTACTCCTTGTTCATTACTCAGTTTACCAGTATTATAATTGTGATTAATAGTAATATCATCATTATCTAGAAAGAACTGTGTATTACAGCTTCTACAGATATAGTGGTCTTTCTTAGTCTCATCAACCTGATTACTCCCACACTGAGGACATACTATTTTCTTGATTGTTTTTGCCATGTTTCTCTTTTACTACAATACTGCTTTAAGGCTTAAGTCCATATTGTACACTGAGTGTGTTAATGCTCCTGAAGAAACATAGTTAACGCCACATAATGCATACTCTCTAACTGTGCTCTCATCGATATTACCTGATGACTCTGTTTGGCATTGGTCACCTATCAGTGCTACAGCCTCACGCGTCATCTCATAGTCAAAATTATCCAATAAGATACGGTGAACATTATCACAAGCTAAAATTTGCTTCACCTCATCGATACTTCTAGCTTCTACAATGATCTTTAGGTCTTTATTATTGTCTTTTAGATATTGATTTGTCTTTTCAATCGCTTCTTTGATACCACCTGCGAAGTCAATATGATTATCCTTCAACATAATCATATCATAAAGAGCAAAACGGTGGTTCTCTCCTCCTGCTATCTTTACTGCCCACTTCTCTATCGCACGTATACCCGGTGTAGTCTTACGCGTATCTAGTATCTTAGTTCCCGTTCCTTCTAATAAGTTTACGAATACGCGGGTCTTGGTAGCTATAGCACTCATGCGTTGCATCGCATTAAGCATTAATCGCTCAGCCTTTAAAATAGACTGAGAAGCCCCTGAGATATATAATACTATATCTCCTACTTCTACTTTAGCACCATCCTGAATGCACACTTCTACTTCTAGAGTAGAGTCTACATACTTCAATACCCTTTGGGCAAACTCTACTCCTGCTATATACCCTGCTTCCTTTACTAATAGTTTTGCCTTACCTGTAGCTGTAGGTGGAATACAAGCTAATGAGCTATGGTCTCCATCTCCTACATCTTCACGTATAGCGTTCTTAATAATTATATCTAATTCTGCTTGAAATTGTGCTTCTGAAATCATATTTAAAAAAAATTTGCGATGCTAAAATAAGAAATGTTTTAGCAAATCTTATTATAGAACATCGCAAACTATGAGTTATAATGACAAGCTTACCCTATCACTACACCTAACATTTTATAGAATTCTCTAAGGATATCAGGGTGCCCAGGCCATGCAGGAGAAGTAACTAAATTACCGTCTACGACAGCTTTATCTACTCCTACTTCTTTATAATGACCACCTGCTAAAGTGATATCTGGTCCTACTGCTGGATAGGCAGTTAGTGTTCTCCCATTTAATACACCTGCAGGAGTTAATACTTGAATACCGTGACAGATAGCAGCTACTGGTAAATTCTTTTCAAAGAAGTATTTCACGAAATCAATCACCTTACTATTCAAACGGATATACTCTGAAGAACGCCCACCACAGATATACAGTCCATCATAATCTGCTATATTCACTTCATCAAAAGATTTATTAATCACAAAATTATGACCTCTTAATTCTGCATAAGTTTGATATCCTACAAAGTCGTGTATAGCAGTTGCAATCACTTCATTCTTCTTCTTTCCAGGACATACCACATCTACTTGTACTCCAACTGATAATAGTGCTTGATAAGGAACCATTACTTCATAATCTTCTACGAAGTCCCCTGCTAACATTAAAACTGATTTTGCCATATTGTTTATATTTAAGTTAATACCCTTCTAAGGTACACAATTATGAGTAGCCCTAAAACAATAACTTAAAAAATAACCATATAATAACATCCGCTACGAATACTTTTTAGTAACTTTAAAAATCTAATTAATCTTATTTATTTTGACTATGAGAACAAAAATCGCATTAGTAGCCGCTGCATTCTTTACACTAATCAGCTGTAACCAAAAAGTAGCCCCAACACAAGATGTAAAAGTCTTAGACCTTTATACAATAGAAGTACCTGGTACATTCGCACCTATGCAAGAATTATATCCTGATGCTGATATCCAATATGGAAATACGTTTAAACAAATGTATTTAATCACTACACATCAAGACAAAAATAAGACGGCGAACTTCGAAGAATACGTTACACAATCTTTAGCTAGTTATAACAAAAGAGAAAACTATGAGATAATAGTACAAGAGGATGTCCGAATAAATGGAATACCTGGAAAGAAATATGAACTACTGATGTCTCAAGATAAAGATATGATGTATATGATCCAAGTAATATTAGATGGTAAAAAAGCTAATTATCAATACATTACATGGACTACAGGACAAAATAAAGAAGCGCAAAAAGACAATTTCTTAAATACTTTGGCATCTTTTAAAGAACAGCAATAGTTTTAACAAATTTTAAACATTAAAAAAACTTCAATAATATTATTTATCGTACCTTTATAGTACTCAAAATGAGCGCTTTTAATCGCTCAATAAATAAATAATATTATATAAAATAATTATGAAAAAATTAAACTTAGCTTTAGCTGTTTTAGCAACAAGTACAATGTTATTCTCATGTGGTGAGAAAAAAGCAGATACAACAACTACTCCAACAGAAACTCCTGCTGAGACACCAGCTGCTCCAGAAGAAGTAACAGGGATACAAATTTCTCTTAACGCTGGAGATGATATGAAGTTTGACCAAAATGAAATTAAAGTTCCTGTAGGAGAACAAGTAACTTTAACTTTCAAACATACTGGAAAAATGGACAAAGCTGTTATGGGACATAACTGGGTACTATTAAAACAAGGTACTGATATGGCTGCTTTTGCAGAAGCTTCTTCTCAAGCTGCTGATACAGATTATATCTCAGCTAAAGATGCTGATAAAGTACTAGTTCATACTAAAACTTTAGGTGGAGGTCAATCAGAAACAATTACTTTTACTATCACTGAAGCTGGTACATACGATTTCTTATGTACATTCCCAGCTCACTTCGCTTTAATGCAAGGTAAATTAATTGCTGAATAGTAATATATTTTAATGCAAATCTTTAAATGGGGTGTTTATTAATAAACACCCCATTTTTTTATTACTCTATTTTAAAGAAGTAACTCATCTTGTAATCTATCCACTTAAAAGAAGATTTTGCCATTTAATTTCATCAAAAAGTACAAAAAAATGTTAATTATTATACTTTTAAAGCTTTTTAGCTCAAAATCAGTAGTCATTTTTTTCTGACTGATTGCTTATTCTTATTTAAGCATGTATATTTGTATTAACAAATTAGCATATAAAATGAAAAAAATTGTATTATCGTTAGCTGTAATCGCTACATTAACTCTAGCATCTTGTGGAAACAAAAATGCGGATAAAGCAACAACTACAACAGAACAAGAAGTAGCTGTAGAACAAGGAGACAAATATTCAGTAAACTTAACTGAAAGTAACGTTACTTGGAAAGTAGGACATAAAGGTGGAGTTAATCCTCGTTATGGAACTTTAACTTTAAAAGCAGGTGATATCGCTATCGATGCAAGTGGGTTAAATGCAGGTTCTTATACTATCGATATGGCATCAATCAATGCAGATGTTGCTTCTGTTGACAATGACGCTACTAAAAAAGGTGATTTAGAAGGACACTTAAAAAGTGCTGACTTCTTTAACGTAGAGGCTAACCCTACTGTTGATTTCAAAATCACTAATGTAGAAGATTTCGACGCAGCTAAACACACTAGCAAAATAGAAGGAGCTAATAAAGTAGTAAGTGGAAACTTAACTATCTTAGGAAAAACTGTAAACATCACTTTCCCTGCTAAAGTAACTGTAGAGAATGGTAAAGCAGTTATGGATGCCGCATTCGTAGCTGACCGTACAGAATGGGGATTAGTATTCGGTACTACTGATAAAGATTCAGGTGCTGCTCTTAACCCTGCTGACTGGGCTATTAGTAAAGATATGGAAATAGGAATTCATTTAGTAGCTGATAAAGTAACTGAATAATTTCATTCACAATATATCCTATAAGGGCTACTCTTACGAGTAGCTCTTATTTTTTTACCTCCTTTTCAAAAGAGGAATAAGAATAAAGCCGTAACTTTGGTTTTTGCGAATAGAAAATAGATACAATGAAGCATTTTGACATTATAATTATAGGAGGTGGTCCTATAGGTATCGCCTGTGGACTAGAAGCTAAGAAGAACGGACTTTCTTATCTAATCATAGAGAAAGGATGTCTAGTTAATTCTTTATATCACTATCCTGTCAATATGCAGTTCTTCTCTTCGTCAGAACTATTAGAGCTAGACAAGATCCCTTTTATTAGTAAAGAGAATAAACCTCGTAGAAGTGAGGCTTTAGAATACTACCGCAGAGTAGTAACAACGAATGAACTAACGATAAACTTATTCGAAACTGTCTTAGAGACGACTAAAAACTCTGAAGGATTATTCGATGTCAAAACTTCTAAAGATAATTATACAGCTAAAGACATTATCGTAGCGACTGGATTTTATGATATTCCTAATCCATTGAATGTACCAGGTGAAGACTTATCTAAAGTTTCTCATTACTACACAGATCCACATTATTATGCCGGTATGGATGTAGTGGTGGTCGGTGCAAGTAACTCTTCAGTAGATGCAGCCTTAGAATGCTATCGCAAAGGAGCAAATGTCACTATGGTTGTAAGAGATAAAGAAATTAGCTCTCATGTGAAATACTGGGTAAAACCTGATATTGAAAATAGAATTAAAGAAGGAAGTATCACTGCTCTGTTCAACAGCAATATTAAAGAAATAACTGATAATACGGTTATAATCAACACAAATAACAAAGAAATAATAATAAAAAACGACTTTGTCCTTGCACTTACAGGATATCGTCCTAACTTTGCTTTTTTAAAACAATTAGGAGTTACAATATCTAATGATGCTAATCAGACTCCTACTTACAATACAGAAACTATGGAAACAAATGTGACGAACTTATATTTAGCAGGTGTAGTATGCGGTGGTTTAAACACGCACACTTGGTTTATTGAGAACTCTAGAATTCACGCTGTTACCATTCTTACACATATCATCTCTAAGTATCGATATTGTCGATTTTAGGGCTTGCACTCCTTACACACCCCTTTAGCTACTACGTCTATATCATCTAGCTGAAAACCAGCCGGTACTTCTATCTTAGGTATAGATACTTGTGTTAAACAGATTGTCTTTTTACAATTATTACACACAAAATGTAGATGAGTATCGTGATGATTCTTTTCATCACACCCCTGAGCACATAATGCATACTGTGTAATATTATTAGTCGTAATACTATGAAGCAAACCTTTGCTCTCAAATGTCTTTACGGTTCTATATAACGTTACACGATCAGATTGTTCAAAGCTTGCCTCTATATCAGCAAGTGATACTGCACCTTTTTGTTGCTTCAAAAATTTTAGAACCAATAAGCGCATTGCAGTAGGATTAATCTTTTTAGCTTTTAATTCTTGCTCTAAATTTAGGGTACTCATACTCTCTTATTTTGTGTATAAACAAAGATAAACAATGTTTGGTTATCAAGTCGTTTTTACGTAATCAGATTCTATTTAACAACTTTTTAGCTTAAAAAAAATCAAAATATTTTAATACAAATAAACATATTTGAGTGTTGTAGTAAATAATAAAAACATATATTTATTTTTTTTACAACAATCAAACTAAAAACATAAACTCAAAGTGAATAGTAAACTTATAGGTAGTTCCCTTATTATAGCGGGTACAGCAATCGGAGGTGGAATGTTAGCCATGCCGATTATTTCGTCTGGAGTAGGATTTACAGGCATTACGATAGTAATGATCTTGATATGGTTAACGATGTGTTATACCGCTATTCTATTAGTAGAAACATATAAAGACAATAACCCTGAAGATGGGTTGAGTACGATGACTTATAAATACTTAGGTAAAGCAGGCTCTATCATTACAGGGATAAGTATGCTAACACTGATGTATGCCTTAGTTAGTGCTTATATAGCAGGAGGAAGTGATATTCTAAGACTAAACTTAAGTAACTGGTTAGAGACTGATATCAGTCCACAGGTTACTGCTTTTATCTTTACAATATTATTTGGTGGTATAGTTGGTCTAGGTGCTCGAATAGTAGATATTGCTACAAGGTGGATATTTATTATCAAACTAATCTTTCTCTTGATTGTTATTATTGTAATGGTTGGTTATGTCAGAATAGATAACCTTCTACAGCTGCCTATAGAGAGTAAGCTATTCTTCTCCTCTATTCCTGTTATTTTTACTTCATTTGGTTTTCATATTGTGGTACCGAGTATGGTAAAATATTTAGACGGTGATATTAAGCTACTTAAAAAAGCGTTTATCTATGGTAGTCTATTACCTCTAATCGTGTATATCATTTGGCAACTATCTATCTTAGGAAGTATAGACTCTAATACCTTCTTCACAATTATAAAAGAAACACAAGGCTTAGAAGCTGTCATCATAGCTGTAAATGGTATATCTGAATCTAAGTGGATGAATATTCCTCTAAACATTTTCTTTGCAGCAGCTATCCTTACTTCTTTCTTAGGAGTAGCATTAGCACTATTTGATTATGTAAAAGATTTAAGTAAAAAGAAGGCTTTTGGAAAAAATAAAGTAATTATTTACTTAATTACTTTTATACCTCCATTATTATTCGCACTTTACTATCCTAAAGGTTTTGTGATAGCACTAAGCTATGCAGCTATCTCTGTAGTGATAACCTCTTTGTTTATTCCAGTACTGATGTATATCAAAGTCAAGAAAGAAAGACAAGAGACTATATCTTTTTTACAAAAGATAGCTTTTAGCCTGATTTTTGCTTTTGGAACAAGCATCTTAGTAATACAAGTTTTAATGACAGCGGGAGTACTCCCTATTTTAGACTAATGAAACAAAAAATAAATTCGACGAATTAAATAAATTTAAATAAATAGAAATGCAAAAAATTATCGGAAGTATTCTTATTGTCGCAGGAACGACAATCGGAGCAGGAATGTTAGCAATGCCCATTATATCAGCAAGTGTAGGCTTTACCTTTATGGCCTTTATCTTGTTCTGCATTTGGTTTGCTATGTATTATACTGCTATACTTCTGGTGGATGTATATAAATACAACCCTCCTACAGATGGATTAAATACCTTAACAGTAAAATACCTAGGTAACTCAGGAGCTGTTGCTACAGCGCTAAGTATGCTGATACTGATGTATGCCTTAGTAAGTGCCTATATCACAGGAGGAGGTGAAATATTTAGAACTAACTTAGAGAATTGGCTACAAGTAAAAATATCATCTCATACTTCTGCTTTTCTATTTACAGCAATATTTGGTAGTATCATAGCATTTGGTACACGTGTCGTTGACTTCAGTAATAAGATAGTATTCACAACTAAGCTAATTTTCTTGTGTATTGTAATGGCATTATTATTACCTAAAGTAGAAATGATTCACTTACAACATTTACCTACTTCTAGTATTCCTGTATTAGCCACTATTCCAGTAATCTTTACTAGCTTTGGGTTCTATGTAGTCATTCCAACATTGGTAAAATACTTAGACGGAAATATCAAACAACTAAAGCTCGTATTTTTAATCGGAAGTATCACTCCTCTTATATTATACTTAGTATGGGAACTTACATTCTTAGGAAACTTAGATAGTAATACCTTTACCACTATCCTACAAGAGAACTCTAAAATGGAAGGATTACTAAAAGCAGTAAAACAAGTACACAACTCAAAAATGATCGGTATTTCTTTTACACTATTTGCTTCTGCGGCATTACTTACTTCTTTCTGGGGAGTAGCTATGGCTTTAAAGGATTATATCCAAGATTTAGGGAAAAACAAACCACTAATCAAGAATACAATGTCTGCAATGCTATTGACATTTATTCCTCCATTAGTATTTGCAGTATTTTATCCTGACGGATTCGTAATAGCACTAGGATACGCGTCTATCCCTTTAGTAGTTCTTGCTTTAATCATGCCGATGCTAATGCTACAAAAAGCACAAAAGCAAGCAGGAGTTAAACAGCCCATTTTACAGAAACTAGCTTTTGTATTTTTATGGGGACTATCACTTTTGATATTTATACTACAAGGTCTTATGGTTGCTGAGGTTATACCTGCTTATTAAGCAAGAAACAGCCTTTATACAATATTAGCCGACTTAACCTAGATTAAGAAATTTCTAGATTAAGTCGGCTTTCTATTTTTAAACCATTACTCCTCTGTACCTTTGTCTTATAAAAATAACAATGTATGAAAAATATAGTTTTGATAGGAGCGTCTGGTTATGTAGGTAGTGCTATATTAAACGAATTGATACAACGTCAATACAACGTTACAGCAATCGCTAGAAATACCTCAACAATATCTAATAGCGCTTTAGTAAAAAAAGTAGCGTTAGATATAACAGATCAAAAAGAACTCGTAAAGATAATAACAGGTGCAGATGTAGTCATCAGTGCTTTCAATGCAGGATGGTCAAATCCCAACCTATATGAGGACTTCACAACAGGAATACAGACTATACACAATGCTGTAAAAGAAGCTAAAGTAAAGCGCTTAATTGTCATTGGTGGAGCAGGTACACTGTATATCAAACCTGGATTACAATTAGTAGACTCAGCAGATTTTCCAGATTTTATTAAACCAGGTGCTACAGCTGTAAGAGACTATTTTGAACACACATTAAGTAAAGAAAATAGTTTTATTTGGACATACTTTAGCCCTGCGATAGAAATGAATCCCCAAAATCCTGGAAAGCGAACAGGACACTTTAGACTAAGTAGCAATACACCTGTCTATGATAGCGAATGTAGAAGCAGAATATCTGTAGAGGATGTAGCTGTCGCTATAGTGGATGAGGTAGAGAATGAACAGTTTAAAAACACACAGTTCACAATAGGTTACTAAATTTCATAATAAGTCCCCATAAGGGAAACAACAGTTCAACAACAAAATACTAGCAATTCTTCCCTTACTAAAAAAGGCTGTAAATCTAATTGATTTACAGCCTTTTTACTTTATTATTTCGATAAGATATATCTTACTACATGTTCTGCTGAGTTCAAACCAAACAAGGCTGGCATCCAACTATTCGTCCCAAAGAATGACTTTTTAAAGTTACTACCATCTGTCATCTTTAAGCTACTCTCATCAGGTTTCTCTGTAGAGAATATTGCTTTTACCCCAGAAGATATCCCTTCTTTCTTTAAGCGCTTTCTAATTTGTTTTGCCAATGGACATACATCAGTTTTACTGATATCTTTAATAACGATCTTATTTGCCATCATCTTTCCTCCTGCTCCCATCGCACTGATTACCTTTACCTTCTTGCGCTTAGCTGCCAAAATAAGGTTAATCTTAGGTGTAATGCTATCTATACAATCTAATACATAATCGAAGTCCTCTGTCACAATCTCATGAGCACGCTCAGGAGAAATAAACTCTTCTATACGAATCAAGTTAAGCTCTGGATTGATATCCATCAGTCTATCTCCTACAACTTTCACTTTTGGCATACCTATAGTAGAATGTAAAGCTGGCAACTGTCTATTGATATTCGTAATATCCACAGTATCTCCATCTACGATAGTCATATTTCCTACTCCTGCTCTAGCTAAAAACTCTGCTGCAAATGATCCAACTCCTCCTAATCCAACGACTAATACTTTTGCATTTTTTAGTTTTTGCAATCCTTCTTCCTTAAAAAGTAATTCTGCTCTTTCTTGCCAAATTGCCATTTATTCTACTTATTATATCAATCTAAGACTGATGTTATCTATTAAAAACTGTTTTATAATTCTGTTCTATGATCGCTTCTATATTAGTATCTAATGCACTTGCTACAGTATATACATCCTCTATGGTTATCTCCTTAGCATCATCTGTTTCTAAAAACAACTGCTCTCTTGGTACTTTCAAAAAGGTATTCCTCAATGTCTCGTTATAAATAAGATGTTTACCAAAAGACAAATAGACCCCATTCTTCCACAAACTCTCTGCTACCTGTTCTTTTTTATTAAAACCATGTATTATAAGAGGAACCGTCATCCTCATCTCCTTCTTGATCTGTATAACTTCTTGATAAGCTGAAACGACGTGCAAAATTACTGCTTTTTTATACTTTTCTGCAAGTAGTAATTGCCTCTTAAATACTTCTATCTGTAGATTTAACGAAATATTGATCTTCTTATCTAATCCACACTCTCCTATCGCTAAACAATTTGGCTGTTGTAACTGCTCTTCTAACAAGGCAAACTCTTCCTCTAGACGTTCTTCATGGATATACCATGGATGTATCCCAACAGTATAAGTAGGAAGAGTATTATCCACTGTTAGAGGATACTGATTGATGATTTCTACTATCCCCTGCTGCCCTGTAATATGATGAGTGTGTACATTTATTTTCATACATACGAAGATAAAAAAAAGCCTCTAATTAGTGAACTAACTAGAGGCTTCTATATCTAAGAGATACTAGACTATTTTAATCCAGCTAAGCTGTGTTCGATAGTTGCTATTTTAGCTAAAGCATCTGCTTCTTTCTTTCTTTCGTTCTCGATAACCTGAGCAGGTGCACCACCTACGAACTTCTCGTTCGATAGCTTACCTTGTACAGATTTTAAGAATCCTTTTAAGTATTTCAACTCTTCTTCTAACTTAGCGATTTCTTCCTCTAAGTTCACACTTCCTGTTACAGGAATGAAGTACTCATTAGATTTCACACGGTAAGATAGTGCACCACTTACTTGCTCTGTTACATACTCTATAGCAACTATGTTACCTAATTTAGAGATGATACTGTCGAAGTATGTAGATGTTTTCTCGTTGTTGATTACTTTTAAATCTATCGTTTCTTTGAACGAAATATTCTTATCTTTTCTGATAGTACGGATACCAGCGATTACTTCAGTAGCGAATTCAAACTCTTTAATCAAGTTCTCATCGAATGACTTCATCTCTGGCCATGCAGATACTACTAATGCATCAGCAGCTGTACGCTCATTAATATGCTGCCAAATCTCTTCTGATAAGAATGGCATAAATGGATGTAACAACTTAAGATTAGCTTCTAACAACTCGATAGTCTTGTCAAAAGTAGCTTTGTCAATTGGTTGTTGGTATCCAGGTTTAATCATTTCTAAGAACCAAGAACAGAAGTCATCCCATACTAATTTATAGATTGCCATTAATGCATCCGAAATTCTGTATTTAGAGAAGTGATCTTCTATCTCTACTAAAGCACTTTGTAACTTCGCTTCATACCATGCTAATGATACTTTTGCAGACTCAGGTTGTACTAATGTCTCAGATACTTCCCATCCTTTGATTAGACGGAATGCGTTCCACACTTTATTAGTAAAGGCTTTCCCTTGAGCACATAATTCTTCATCAAACATAATATCATTACCCGCAGAGGCTGATAATAATAATCCAACACGTACACCATCAGCACCGAATTTGTCTATTAATCCTAATGCATCAGGAGAATTACCTAATGATTTAGACATCTTACGGCGTAATTTATCTCTTACAATACCAGTAAAATATACATTCGTAAACGGTTTCTTACCAGTATACTCATATCCTGCCATAATCATACGTGCCACCCAGAAGAAGATAATATCTGGTCCAGTCACTAAGTCATTTGTTGGATAGTAATAGTTGTACTCTTCATTCTCTGGATCTGTGATTCCATTAAATACAGACATTGGCCATAACCAAGAAGAGAACCAAGTATCTAAAGCATCTTCATCTTGTTTTAAATCAGCTGCGGTTAAAGCTGCATTACCAGACTTTACTTTTGCTAATTCAACAGCTGCTTCAATAGTCTCTGCTACTACGAAATCCTCTTTACCAGCTCCATAGTAATAAGCAGGTATCTGTTGTCCCCACCATAACTGACGAGAAATATTCCAATCGCGGATATTCTCTAACCAGCTCTTGTAAGTATTATTATATCTACTCGGATATAACTTCACATCTTCAGTCTCCATAACAGCATCAAGTGCAGGCTTAGCCAATTGCTCCATCTTAAGGAACCATTGGTCAGAAAGTCTTGGCTCGATAACAGCTTTTGTACGCTCAGAAGTACCTACATTATTTACATAGTTTTCTACTTTATCTAAAGCTCCGATAGATTCTAACTCCACTTCTATCTCTTTACGCACTACGAAGCGGTCTTTACCAGCATAGTGCATACCTAATTCGTTAAGTGTCGCATCAGCATTAAAGATATCGATAATCTCTAAGTTATGTCTCTCGCCTAAGTCTTTATCGTTTACATCGTGAGCAGGAGTCACTTTAAGACATCCTGTTCCGAATTCCATATCCACATACTCATCAAAGATGATAGGCACTACTCTATTACAGATAGGTACAATAGCCTTCTTTCCTTTTAAGTGCGCATAACGCTCATCATTAGGATTAATACAAATAGCTGAGTCTCCTAAGATAGTCTCAGGACGTGTAGTCGCGATAACTAAATGCTCATTAGAACCTTCTATTTGGTATTTTAAGTGGTATAATTTCCCTTGGCGCTCTTCATAGATTACCTCCTCATCAGATAAAGTAGTCTTCGCTTCAGGATCCCAGTTTACCATACGGTATCCTCTGTATATTAATCCTTTGTTGTATAGGTCAACAAATACTTTTATCACTTGTTCAGACATCTCTGGATCCATAGTAAACTTCGTACGATCCCAATCACAAGAACATCCTAATTTCTTAAGTTGCTCAAGGATCACTCCTCCGTACTCTTCTTTCCACTCCCACGCATGTGCCATAAACTCTTCGCGTGTTAAATCGTTTTTATTGATACCCTGCTCTCTCAATTTTGCGACGACTTTAGCTTCAGTAGCGATAGAGGCGTGATCCGTTCCAGGTACCCAACAAGCGTTAAGTCCTTTTAAACGAGCACGACGTATTAATACATCTTGAATCGTATTGTTCAACATATGTCCCATGTGTAATACCCCAGTCACGTTCGGTGGAGGGATTACAATCGTGTAAGGCTCTCTGTGGTCAGGAGTTGAGTGGAAAAAATTGTTCTCCATCCAGTACTGATACCATTTTTGCTCTACTTGCTTCGCGTCAAATTGTGCAGGAATTGTCATTTACTTATTAATTTTACTTGTTTTTAACATTTTTTAAAGACACATCCAAAGATAACAATACTTTAATCAAATTTTAATCTAAGCACTGTTTCTTTTTACGTACCTTTGTATTATGCAAAAATATGGATTACTATGTAATTACAAAAGATAACACATTACTTTAAATGTTTATTTTTATTTGCGAGTATTCCTAAAGTTTTTAATTTTACAAAACAACAAATAGAAAAATAATGAAAAACATTTTAGCATTATTAGTTTTGGTTTTGACAAGTGCAGTAACATTCGCACAAAAGGGACCAAAAATCGAGTTTAAAGAAGAGAACAATACTATCGATTACGGTACTGTTGTAAGAGGGAAAGATAATGGAGTTAGAACTTTTGAGTTTACTAACGTTGGTGATGAGCCATTAATCATTACAGCTGTAAGATCTACATGTGGATGTACAGTGCCTTCTAAACCTGAAGAACCAATTTTACCAGGTCAAAAAAGTAAAATAGACGTACAGTATAATATGGCTCCTGGTAAAATCAGTAGAACGATCACTGTAGAATCTAATGCTGTGAACTATACTAACGGTGTAGTAGCACTACGCATTAAAGGTGAAGTTGTAAACAACTAATCAGAAAATAGACAGAAAAACAAAAGGGATTGCTCACGCGATCCCTTTCTTATTTTATACAATCAGCAATTCTTTATTTCTTAAAGAAGATATTATTAGCTATTGCTTTCTGGAAGTTCTTCACTTCTTTAATCTGTATTTTAGCATCAAAGCCTTTGATATGTTTTGTATGGTGGATATCAGATCCTACGAAGTCTATCATATCATTGTTCAACAGATAGTTTGCAGCCTCTAATACATGTCCTCCATAATATCCTGTAGTAGACAATAAGTTCATCTGAAACTTACACCCAGATTTTTTAAGCTTCTTATACATCTCTGTATTCTTGTGATAGAAGTTATAACGCTCTGGATGCGCTAAGATAATCTCATACCCATTCGATTTTAAATGAAATAGAATATCCATTAACTGTATAGGTGGGTTGATATAAGACATTTCTACTAATACATAGTTATCTTTTAATGTCAATAGCTTCTCTGAATGAATGCGTTGCAAGAAGCTCTCATCCATCATATACTCAGATGCTACTCTCAGCTGAAGAGACTCCGCCTCTGTAGGTAGTACCTCTAATACCTCATCATATTTAGATAATATTCTTTCTTTTGTATTATCCCATACTAGCGGTGTAGTATGTGGAGTGGTAATCGCTTGGTCAAAGCCCATCGCTTTCATAGACTCTATAATAGTCTTTGTATCCTCTTTAGTCTGTGCTCCATCATCAATACCAAACATTAAATGAGAGTGAATATCTACATAATTATTTGGAATTAATGTTTTAAGCTCTGGTTTAGATTTAAATAATCCGAACATATCTTTATATTATTTTTTCTGATTAGGTCTACTTGTTATACTTCTTAGCGATACGCATCTCTATAGCCAAACTCACAAGGGTCAACAATACTAATGGCAAGGTCACTAATAGCTTATCGCTAGTAATATTCAATACGATATACAAAACTACGCAAACTAAAGTTAACAACTGAAGTAACTTAGCTATCTTGACATTCTTTCTTATAAAAGGTAAGATTAAGAATATAGGACTACACAGTAGCACTGTATTATTACTTAACAGTTCGCCATGTAGAGAGTAAAAACCAACTGCAAAAAAGAAAATACCTAAAAGCCCCAAGATGACAAAATACACACTTCTAGCGCCTCTCTGAGTCATTAGCCCTGCTAGTACTAAAACGACAAGACTAAAGAACCACATAGAGTTTACGCTTATACCTGATTTTTCTACAGGTACTTCTGGCTTAAAAACAGTGACTGTCTCAGGAACCAAAGGTTTTCCGTTGACTTTAGTTTCTGCTAATCCTTGCATAAACTTATCTGGTAGAAACAATAAAGTAGAATGAGCATCTACCTTAGAACCAAATATTAAATTAATCCCAAGCATCTCGAAATATCTCTTATTCAGATACGAGTTTAAGATAGTTCTATAAGTAGCAGTGTTTCCTTCCACATCTACTTTTACAGGTGTAGAGATACTACTATTAATAATATCCACCACCTTAGTAGTACAGTTCTGATCTATAAACTTATAGATATAAAACTTATTCTCTTCTTCTAATGATTCGTTCAGTTTTTGCCATATCTCTTCTTTCTGAGTTGGAGTCAAGTCTAATGCTTGTTCATACACCGCTCTATTATCATATACATAACTCCCAATGAAGTTTCTATACGTAGAATAATCTGCATAGTATAAAAGGTCTCCCTTCACAAACTTGCCATAAAAATTAGGTGTTCTAAAATCAAACATACCATAATTATACACTCTATCTATTCCTTCAAAAGGGTCATTCACACGTATCGCTGTATGACCAAATAGAGAATACAACTCATCTCCTGTACCACAAGTAAGTACACTTATCTCTGCTCTATCAGAGAGTGGTCGTTCTTTAGAGAAAGCCATCTGCACCATAAAAAGGCAGAAAAGCAGATATGTCATTTTTTTTATCATGTATTCTTCTTGATTTATAACTAAGCGTTCTATTTGACTCTTACAAAAATACTTTACTAATCTCTGATTTACAATAAAAACATATATCCTATGCTATTTATAAATAACCTCTCTCTGCACTATCGAAAAAAGAACATCTCTTCAACAGATGTTCTCCTCTTCTTTCTATCTTCTTCGCAAGAACTAAATTATATCAACACGATATGACCATGGTGCCTCCGTTAAAACTGTCTATAAAACGGACTCACTATGGACTCATGATGGACTCATGACGGACTCAACACAACTAAAACCTGTCTCGTACTACTATAAGTATAGTACTAATCATAACTACTTTTATCCTGTAATTATATTTATCTAATGTATCCTTATTCTCTATATACCAAAGATAATAAATATCTAATAAACGTATAGTTACCTAAATAGAGTACACAGAATAATAAAAACATCTGTAAAGATAAACGGCATTATCTAAAGTAATCCTTATAAACACTATAAAATTTAGTAACTTTATGATACATTTGTATCAATAAATACAAGTAAACTTTATAGAGTTTATATAAACAAATAAATTTCAGTTATGAAAAAACACATTCCTAATGCTATCACTTTATTAAACTTACTTTCAGGATTAATTGCGTTAGTGTATGCATTTGATGATAATATACACATGGCTTTCTTATGGGTATGTATTGGAATCTTTTTTGACTATTGGGATGGCTTCGTAGCGCGTATCTTAAATGTAAAAAGTGAGATGGGATTACAGTTAGACTCGCTAGCTGATATGGTGACTAGTGGAGTAGTTCCAGGATTAGTGGTTTATAAGATGCTTGCTAATATTCAAGAAAACCAAGAGATCTATAACCTTACACCAGAGACCTACTATATGGGAGTAGTTCCATACTTAGGATTTATCATCACATTAGGAGCGGCGTATAGATTAGCTAAATTCAACATTGATACTAGACAAACTGATTCGTTTATTGGATTACCTACCCCTGGTAATGCATTATTTATCTTAAGTATTCCGATGATTATCTCTACAACCAAGTCTGAAGAGATTATCTCATTATTAAGTAATCCTTATTTATTAGTAGTCATTAGTATCTTAAGTGCTATCATCATGAATGCAGAACTACCATTGTTCTCATTAAAAATAAAACCTAATAACCTAGGAGCTTATAAACTTCAGATAGGATTTATGTTACTGTCATTAGTACTACTAGTTACTTTATTATATCTAGCTATACCTATTATTATACTAGTATATATCTTACTATCTATCATGATGAATATAACAAAAAAACAAACTGCTAACTAAAAATAAGAAACGCTATCTCTCAAGATAGCGTTTTTCATTTGATCTATATCTAAAAAGTGCCATATCTCATCATCATGATTATATGGCACTTTTTTTTATGACCTTCTATATTAAACATTAACTATTCTCACTTTTTAATTAATCTTAAACTTTATATTCTCAATAAGAGTAATTTGCTATAAAACAGCTATTTTCATTATAAAAAACCAGTTATTGGCATACTTGTTGAAATATTTATTACAAACTTTTTTTTCATACTACTTTTTTTGCCCTATACACCTTACCCCTTCGTATAGGGCTTTTTTTATTGACCTTTTTACACAATAGAACCAAGGTTAGAATCATCATGATTTCCCTCTTCATGAAGAGTTAACTCATCACAAAAAACTATCTTCTCCTTTTCTACTACAAATGTTGCAATCACTTTCACCTTACTTACAGATCCATCATTTCTATGTACTAATACACTGTGGTTAGTAAACACTAAATTTCCTTCTTCAGCCATATAGTTAAATGTAATAGACAGTTTTTCAGTCACTTCTTTTAATTTTTTAATATGATTACTAAAAATGGTGTAGTCTAATCTCTTTCCATCAACACATTGGATGTAATCAGTAGAAAAATATGTCGCTATCACCTCTGGACAATACTGAGGGCTTTCTAATAAGTTTACAAAGCAGCTCTTGATTAACTCTTTATTTGTCATATTTCATATTTTAAATTAGAAATACGAAAGTAGAACTCTACGAATAAGGAGACGATAACAATTGTTATCAAATAATACCTCTATAGAGACACTATGTGCAGAGTGACAACTACAGAATATGACAGGCTGTCCTATAACTAACTTTTAGATAACACTACGCATATAAAAGCCTATTCTCTCAGAATACATCAACAAAAAGATATAACGACTTACATTATTACTATTAATGGACAAGCCATAATGACTTCTTGTAACTTTTATTCTTTAAAAAAAGAATACTACAATATATATAAGTATCTAAAAAGTATAATAGTTTCATTTTCAGTTTACTTATATTTATAAAATTCATTCAAAAAAGAGGAATATTAAAATACACTATTCGTAATTAAACTAAATAATCCGGTCGTTCATTGTATTATTTAAAATAATTAAATAAATTTAGCAAAAAAATAACAACAATATGTTTGAAAATATAGATCCAACTATTATAACATTTTCCATTTATTTAGTGGTTGTGTTAGGAATAGGTGTAATTGCGTATTTGCGCACAAAAGATTTTTCTGACTACATCTTAGGAGGACGTAGTTTTGGTCCAGTAGTAACCGCTTTATCAGCAGGAGCTTCAGATATGTCTGGATGGTTACTAATGGGATTACCAGGTGCTATTTTTGGCAAAGGTTTATCTCAGAGCTGGATTGCGATCGGTTTAATTATCGGAGCATACTATAACTGGAAGTTAGTAGCAGGTCGTCTGCGTGTACACACAGAAATTAATAATAATGCATTGACATTACCAGACTTCTTTCACAACAGATTTGGAAAAGATGGTCAGTTAGTAAAAACAGTATCTGCTGTAACTATCCTAATCTTCTTCACGATATACTGTGCGTCTGGTATGGTAGCTGGAGCTAGATTATTCGAAACACTATTCCACATGGAGTATATCAATGCACTATATCTAGGGGCTTTAGCTACGATAGCGTATACGTTCATCGGCGGATTCTTAGCAGTAAGTTGGAGTGATACGATTCAGGCTACTTTAATGTTATTCGCGTTAATCTTGACTCCTGTGATGATTATCCTATATATGGGAGGATGGGATGCTATCACTACTTATACAAATGAAGCAGCTATTGCTACTAATATTTCGTATTCAAGTCTGACACATAATGTAAGCTTTATCGCCATTATTAGTGCTGCTGCATGGGGACTTGGATACTTCGGACAACCACATATCTTAGCACGCTTTATGGCTGCTGATAGTGTAAAGACAATGAAGAACGCTAGACGTATAGGAATGTCATGGATGACACTATGTCTAGGAGGAGCTGTAACAATCGGTTATTTAGGAATCAGCTACTACTATAAACATCCAGAAATAGCTGGTGTAGTAAACAAAGACAATGAGATGATATTCATCGAGCTAATCAAACAACTATTTAACCCTTGGGTAGTAGGTATCTTACTTTCTGCTATTCTAGCTGCTGTGATGAGTACATTAAGTGCACAGCTATTAATGTCATCTAGTACCCTTACCCAAGACTTCTACAAAGCTTACTTCAGAAGAAGTGCTAGCCAAAAAGAGCTAGTATGGACAGGAAGATTTGCTGTACTACTAATCGCTTTAATCGCAATCATAATCGCATACGATCCAGATAGTAAAATTCTTGCTTTAGTAGCACATGCTTGGGCTGGTTTTGGAGCTGCCTTTGGTCCTGCTATTTTATTCACTCTATTCTGGAGAAAAACTACAGGTATGGGAGCTTTCGCAGGAGTATTAGTAGGAGCGGTAACAGTAATTATATGGCCTATTCTATTCGGAGATACGGTATACGAAATCATTCCAGGATTCTTATTTAGTTCGATTGCGATCTACTTAGTATCTAACTATGGAAAACAAGCGTCTACAGAGATGATAGAGAAGTTTGACACTGCTGATGCTTTATATCACAAAGAGAAATAATTAGATAAAGTCTATTTATTATACCCTAAACTCTAGGTATATAACAATGATAAAAGTGTTATATACCTAGAGTTTTTTGTTTATCCCAGAATCAGCAATAGGTAGATAAACAAAAAGTAATTATACAAGATAGGTCTGAATTAGCGATTTCAGCATACTATAGTATGGTTGAGCTAATGAAAGAGCTATGAAGTAAAATTGCTTTGTAGTATTTGGCTAATGTTGATTCTGGGTTTATATGAACAACCTAAGATTAACATTGTACAAGAAAATGTAAACCAATAACTTTGCACCTCATAAAAACGATGATACGTGTCTAGATTTAATTCACATCCTATATACAATACTCAGTTTATACTAGTATGTTTAAGCTCTTTACTATTCTCAGCTAGTTTTAATATGCTTATACCTGAGCTACCTGATTATCTATCAGGACTAGGAGGTGCTGAATACAAAGGACTCATTATTGGACTATTTACAATCACTGCTGGTATCTCTAGACCCTTTAGTGGTAAACTGACAGATAAGATAGGACGTGTGCCTATTATGGCTATTGGGTCGATAGTATGTTTTGTGTGTAGTTTATTATACCCTATACTTACCACAGTATCAGGCTTTCTATTCTTGCGATTATTACACGGATTCTCTACAGGGTTCAAGCCAACAGCTACAGCAGCTTATGTAGCTGATATCGTACCTAGAGAGCGATGGGGTGAAGCATTAGGCCTTCATGGGATAAGCTTTAGTACAGGTATGGCCATAGGTCCAGCCATCGGTAGTACTATAAAGATGTACACCTCCATAGACTTCCTATTTTATACTTCATCTGCTTTTGCTCTACTTTCTATTGTTATCTTAATGAATATGAAAGAGACCTTACAAGTAAAAGAAAAGTTCTCTTTTAAATTACTAAAAATATCAGGCAAGGACATCTTTGACTTAGGGGTATTCCCTGCAGCCTTCGTGACTTTTATGTCTTACATCGCTTATGGAGTTATTCTTACGCTAATCCCTGACTGGACAGGACACTTAGGCTTAGAAAATAAAGGGATCTTCTTTATGATCTTTACTATTTCTTCCTTACTAGTAAGATTTGTCGCAGGTAAAGTATCTGACAAATATGGACGTGTCTTAATCATCAATATAGGATTAGTACTTCTGATTATCTCATTAGCTATAATAGCATTCTACGAATCTACTAATGGGTTATATCTAGGGGCATTCATATATGGTATTTCCTTAGGTATCTTATCTCCTGCATTAAATGCCTGGACGATAGACTTCAGCCAACCAGATCAGCGAGGGCGTGCTGTATCTACTATGTATATCGCTCTAGAAGCAGGTGTAGGTGGAGGTGCTTTCTTAGCAGGGTGGTATTATAAAGACAATATCACTAATATCCCTACCATTATGTATGCTAGTGCAGTAGTTATTATCTTGAGTTTAGTCTATATGATGTTTAGAAAACAACTTTCCTTTACAAGAAAAGCATAGGGTAGTATTATTTTCTCAAGATTGATTTGACTTGGTGTTGTAGTACTGGTACAACCTCTTGTTCAAACCATTTGTTCTTCGCTTTCCAAATATTATTTCTCGGAGAAGGATGAGGTAATGGAAAATAAGTAGGTAAATACTCATGGAAGTTATTTACATTCTCTGTCAGTGAATCATTAGTCTTTAAATAATAATCTTGTGCATATTTCCCTATTAGTAAGATAAGTTTGGCAGCAGTTAATTGTTCTAACAACTGAGCATGCCATGTAGGTGCACATATTTTCTTAGGAGGTAAGTCTCCACTCTTCCCTTTACCTGGATAACAAAACCCCATAGGGATAATAGAGAAGTTAGCCGTATCATAGAACTCCTCTTCTGTCACTCCTAGCCATTGGCGCAGTTGTTCTCCACTTTTATCTTTAAAGGGAATACCTGATAAATGTACTTTTAGTCCAGGTGCTTGACCTATAATAATGATTTTAGACTGCACGCTAGATAATACCACAGGATTAGCTCCTAGAGGTAGCTCTTCTTCACATATCTTACAAGCCCTAATATCACTTAATAATTCATCAAAACGATCCATATCTCATTCTATTTATTGTTTTATTAAATAGCGATGTGGGGTAATACCAGCGTGTTTTTTAAAGAATTCTATAAACGCACTATCAGACGAAAACTCCAATACATCAGCTACTACTGAGATAGACATATCCTCAGCCAACAACTCTAAAGAGCGATAATACTTCCATTGCAATCGCCAATCTTGATAGACCATCCCTGTTTCTTTCTTAAAGATACGAGAGATTGTCTTCTCGCTTGCCCCTACCTCTTGGGTTAGCTCCTTGAGAAATGGAGGGACTCTTTTATCTATGATAAACTGTCGGATAATATCTTTTAATCTGCCATCTTTAGGTATCTTCAGATGATAATCTTCTATATGTGCTGCGTTTAATTCATTGCTAAACACTTTTGCTATAGCGAGCTGCTCATCAGTATAAGCCTTCCATTCCCAAAAACATATTCTCTCTATTAACTGTTCTAATAGAGGATTGACTTCTAATACCTTAATTGTATCTGCTATCCACAATTTCTCTTTTGCCATAAAGTAAATAGAGCGATAAGCAACTACATTTCTAAAGAATACACGATGCGATAGCCCTGCAGGTATAATCAGCATACGTGTAGGTGGTAAAATCACTTGCATATCATTAGTCAATAGTGTCATACATCCACTAGGAGCATAGAGAAGTTGCTGGTGTTCATCATGCTGATGAAAACCAGAATCATGCTGAACTAAATCAGAAGCTAGACCTATAACAGGTAAATCTATTAGTTCTGGATGAAATTCTTGTTCTGAATGCAGATATGCCATTTGTCCGTAAACTGTTACTTAATGAGTTTATAGTATTATAAAGATACAACAAATTCTAGAGACCTTTGTCCAAAATTAAAAACAATGAAAACAAAAAACAGTTTAGCTCTAATGGTTGTACTGATGATGTTCCCACAATTCGTTGAGACCATCTATAGTCCTGCCTTAACGCATTTAGCTAAAGCATTTGATGTAACAAAAGAGACTACATTACTAACGATAAGTATATACTTTATAGCCTTTGCACTTGGGGTTATCTTTTGGGGAATACTAAGTGACTACATTGGTAGAAGAAAGGCGATGTTAAGCGGATTGGTAACCTATACACTCGCTTCAGTACTAGCCTTATTGGCTACTAATTTTGAAACAATACTTATCGCTAGATTTATTGCTGCATTTGGTATAGCTGTAGGATCTGTAATTACACAAACTATGATGAGAGATAGTTATACCGGAGTAGAACTAGCTAAAGTATTTTCAATAATGGGTATAGCCTTATCAGTAAGTCCTGTTATAGGATTGCTAATGGGCGGAATTCTATCTAATCAATTTGGATATTGGGGAATATTCACTGTATTAGCGACATTATCAATACTATTATTTAGCACATCCTTTTTCTCCTTAAAAGAAACTAAACAACATAGTGACAAAATCACCTTTGATAAAATAATAACCTTAGCTAAGACGATGTACACTGACTCTCTATTGTGGAAATATGCTTTATTAGTCATGGCGTACAATGTGCTTCTATTTAGTTATTACTCATTTGCTCCATTTATATTTGAACAAGAAGGTTTAAGCCCAACAGTATATGGATATAGTGGTATTGTACTAGCTGCAGGTTCTTTTATAGGAAGCTCTCTAAACAAGAAATTACTAGAGAGAGGTTATTTACCAATTACATTAATGAAGATTGCAGCAGCTATAGCTATTGTAAATGCTTTAGTGTTAATTCTAATAGGAAATACGCTTTATTTTCTAATCCCAATGGTATTTATTGTAACTGCATTCGGGATAGCGATTCCAAATATCCTTAGTCAAGCCCTACTACAGTACAAATCGTCAATAGGTACAGCTAGTGCATTATTCGGATTATTATACTATATCTTGATTGGAACAGGCTTATACATTAGTAGTACTATGCCAAATATCGCAGTCGTAATGATTACTTTCGCAACTATAGCGACTTTAGTTTCACTACTAATTAAAAACAAAAAGACGACTTTATAGCCTTGCTGTAAAGTCGTCTTTCTCTTTCTTAGTTCTTCTTGACATACCCCATTCCTCTAGAGACAGGCCATACTTCTTTAAAACCATAATGCTCGTATAGCTTATAAGCTTCTCCATCTGCTATTAGGTTCACATAACATGACTCTGGCAAATTATCGTTAATAAATTCTGTCAATGTAGTCATTACTAACTTACCTAATCCTTGTCCTTGGTACTCTGGTAATACACAAATATCAACAATCTGACAATGACATCCACCATCACCTACTAACCTTCCCATCCCTACGAACTTATCATTATTCTCTGTATCTAGTATCGACACACAGCATAGAGAGTTGGCAAGACCAATAACTGCTGCCATAATTCTCTTTTCAGACAAACCACAGGTTACACGCATATTTATATAGTCCTCTGGTTCTATTATATCATAACAAATCTTATATCTCATATCTTCTTTAATCTTTTAGATAAACAAATATATAATTGCTATTATTCTCTTCCTAATCGTTTGATTAGAATGTGATAAATTGTAGCAATACGATGACTAAATGAATTACTCAAAAGATAACCTACAAAAAAAGGACAGTACGAATACTGTCCTTTATAATTATTTATCTTCTGATTGTTCTTCTTTCTGTTCTTTAGTTAAAAGACTTAACTCAACTTGTTCTACTGAGTTACGATACATCTTAAGTATCTTTCCTTCGTAGTCATCAAGTCTTATAATATCTCCTACTTTAAACTCGTCATCAGGACACTCTTCGCTGATTAATCCTGCTAGTGTATCATAGTGTTCACTTTCTTCAAACTTAACAGGTACTAGTCTATTAATATCTGATAGGTTATAGTGTGCACTAACTACGTATCTACCTTCTCCCATACTCTGTACTACAGGCTCTTCATTGTCATATTCATCTTGAATCTCTCCTACCAATTCCTCTAAAATATCTTCCATAGTCACAATACCTGTAAACTCTCCTACTTCATTCGTAGCAATAGCCATCTGTAAATGCTTCGCTTGGAATTGTTTCAATACATTTTTAATAAGTGCATTTTCAGAGATATAGATAGGTTCACGAAGCAATGAAGCTAAGTCGGTATTACTCTTGTCTTGAATCATTGCTTTCATCAAATCTTTTGTATAAATAACACCTTTAATATTATCTAAATTATCTTCATATACTGGAAAACGAGAATATCCCTCATTAATAGCATAATCAATAGCCTCCATTACACTTGTATTAATTTCAATAGCAGACACATTCTTGCGCAAGCTTTGAATATTATTTACACGTCTGTCATCAAAGTCGAATACATTCTGAATCAAAACACGTTCTGTTTCTTCAATAGCTCCTCCTTCTTGACTCTCTGTAATAATCATCTTTAGCTCCTCTTCAGTATGAATATCAGCTCCGTGAATTGGGCTAATACCAACGATACGTAATATCCCATTAGCTAAACCATTCATCAACCAAATAATCGGTCTAAAAACGAAATAGAAAATACGTAAGGGCAAAGCTACTGTAAATGTAGTTTTGGTCGGGAAGTGAATAGCTAAAGATTTTGGTGCTAATTCACCAAAAACGATATGTAAAATTGTAATAATAGCAAAAGCTACTGGAAAAGAAACACTTTTAGCTATACCGTACCACTCAGGTCCAGTGAATCCAAAAGCTTCAAACAAATACATAATTACAGGTGTCAATGAGCTTTCTCCTACCCATCCTAACCCTAGTGAAGCAAGGGTAATACCTAATTGTGTTGCTGCTAAATATGCATCAAGATTAGAAACAATATTCTTAGCAATACCTGCTACTTTAGAATTTAGTTCTTGATGAACTTCAATTTGAGAAGTACGAACTTTCACAATTGCAAACTCTGCTGCAACGAAAAAACCGTTTAAGAAAACTAAAAATAAAGTAAGTAATAATTTACCTACTGAAATCTCTTCGTGTACAATGTTAGAACCAGCCAACATTGTAATGATCTGGGCGTATGTATCCATTTTAAGAATTAAAAAAAGCCAAAGGTTAAATATTTTTTAATGGCTTAAGGTTTATACCATTGTGATATAAATCTCGTATCAAAATTAATAATTTAATTGACACAATATCCATCAATATTTACTAATTTTTAAAAAATATCACAATGCTTATAAATATAGTCAACTTTGTACTATTATTATAGTACAAATCGGAACTCGCTTAACAAAATAAATACGATTAGCTCTTTTTATATCCTTTACATAGAGTCTTTATCAAAATGAAAAGGTAATATATTTACTAACGAAGGAGAATAACATACTTTACCTTCTGCTCCCATAAAAAACATCTCTATAGCAGAGTCTTGTTTTGTTTCGTATTCTAATATACTCTGTCTACATGCTCCACATGGAGGAATAGGAGTATTCGTAACTTTTAAATCTGATGATGCTGAAATAGCTATCTTCAAAATTCTTTTATCAGGATAATTAGCCCCTACATAGAATATAGCTGTACGTTCTGCACATAGTCCTGATGGAAATGCGGCATTCTCTTGATTAGACCCCACTACAATAGTTCCGTCTTCTAATAAGATAGCTGCACCTACTCTAAACTTAGAATAAGGAGCATAAGCCTTCTTTCTCACTTCTACAGCCCTATTCATTAACTCTTGATCTTTTTGTTCTAATTCTGCTATTGAATCATATTCTAAGAACGTTGTTACGATTTCAATTTTTTTCATAATCCTTGACTATTAGAGATAAAAAATCCAAACTCATCTTGTTGGGGATGGTTTGGATTCAATACAAATATACTATTTTTTTTAACCTCTTCGATAAGTTTTTCTACCTAAATCGAATGTTAGTGAGAATCTCAATGTATTCTCCATTGGGTTATTTATTTTTGATGTTGAAAATAAATACGATAGGTCTATAGCCATCATATTATATTTAAAACCTGCACCTAAAGTTGCATACTGTCTCGCTCCTTTTTCTGGACTCTCGTGAAAGTACCCAGTCCTAAAAGCAAACTTATTATCATACCAGTATTCTGCTCCTAAAGACCATGCTACCTCTTTCAACTCTTCGCTAAATCCATTAGGCGCATCCCCAAATGATTTTATCACTCCTTTAAGCCATCCCGTATCATTATACTCTATAAGTGCTTCTGCATCATTTCTATGCTCTGGTGGTGTTGGAACTAATAGCTTATTAAGCTCTCCTGAAATAGTCAAGGTATTCTGCTGATCAATAATAAAATCAAAACTACCTCCCAACTTTAAATTTGCAGGAAGAAAAGAACCAAATTGTTCATCTTCATACTTTATCTTAGGTCCCAGGTTTTGAATATTAAATCCTGCTCGCCATCTACCATCGAAAGTACTAAAACGAACTATATCTGATTCATAGAAACCTGCAATATCTACAGCTACTTGACTAGCCATAGAGTTAGAACCATCTAGCTCTGGCATTCTAAGGTTAGAATTGATAAAACGCCCTACAACAGCCATACCAAAACGATCACTTAATTTCAACGAATAAGAGATATCAACAGCAAATTCATTTGGTTTTTTTATAATTGAACTTGATTGATAACTATCTCTAAACTCCATTTCTCCCATTCCAAAATAACGCAAACTTGCACCGATTGCACTACGTTCATTGAACTTGTTAAAATAGGTTAATTGACCTAAAGCCATATCGCTACTCACTTTAGACATATAAGGGCTATAGTTTACAGAAAAACCTTGAGCTTGTGTAGCAAATGCGTACTTCGCAGCATTATGTTGTTGAGAAAACACGTCACTAGAAGTTGCAACCCCAATGTCTCCCATTCCTGATGATCTTGCATCGCCAGATATTAATAAGAAAGGTACTCCAGTAGTTATAGGTCTTACTACTTTCTGAGCGTATATAAACTGCCCCGCTAAAACAGTAAGAAATAAGGCTGTAACTTTTTTCATCTTTATTTTTTTAAGATTCACAAATATAATCTTTTTAACATTACTAAAATCTCACTCCAACTATTATTATAACTTACAAAAACAACAATTATTATTTTATACTTCTTTATAAAAAGAAATATAACTTCTTACTTGATAAGAAACTTATACTATGTACATTTAATCCTATTTTTATTCTCTTGTGTAGAGTAAACTTAATACTATTTTAAATTATTCATGAGTCTATTTACTTTATAATTCAAAGATATTTACCTCATTTTTATACTATTAAAAGATTCTATCTCTAATTCCTAATTAATAAGCTTACTACAACATAGCTTATTCATATTATACTTATTTAATAAAACACAAAGAAAGTCAAGTTCACTAAGAGAGAAACAGCCTCCCCCATCCCTATATTGTCAATTATTTTGTATGGCATTTAAGTAATTCGAACTACATTTGCATAGCGCATAAATTCGTACATTATACAAAACAATTATTTTTTCATTAAGCAATACAAAATACTTTTAGACGTTATAAGTGTAATTGCTTATTAAAAAATAAAAATTATTGATACTTTTTCGATTAAATGAAAGTATTCACATTGCTAATTAAACGTTAATTATTAAATTGCGTACAATTTTATATCCATTTATAACGAGATGAAGATTAAAGAACTTTTAAACTTTCGATTACTGGCAGGTATATTAGTTGCTGCTAGTATTACGAGTTGTGGAAATTCAAACAGCAACGTATCAACGGCTACTGGTTGGAAAATCAATGATAGTAAAGGTGGTTTTCAATACAACACCAAATACGAACAACGCACTCCTAAAGGAATGGTTGCTGTAGAAGGAGGTACATTTACAATGGGACGTATACAAGAGGATATCCTTGCTGATTGGAATAACAATCCTAAAGAAATGTACGTACAATCGTTTTATATGGATGAAACAGAAACTACCAATATCATGTATAACGAATACTTATACTGGTTGCGTACTGTATATCCTCAAAACAATGAATTATATCAAGAGATTTATAAAAGTGCTATTCCTGATACGACAGTATGGAGAGGTCCTTCTGGGTTCAACGAATCACTTATCACTAGCTACTTAAGACACCCTGCTTATGCTAACTATCCTGTAGTAGGAGTTACTTGGGTGCAAGCAAATGACTATGCTAAATGGAGAACTGACCGTGTTAACGAATTAGCTCTAGAAAAAGCAGGTTATTTAAAGAAAGATGCTAAAATTCTTGAAGCAGGATCTGATGCTCACTTTAGCACAGATACGTACCTTATCTCTCCAGAGTCTGTTTATGGAGGGAATAGCGATATTGCTTATAAAGGAAAAGGAAACAAAGCACAAGAAGGTGATCGCAACTTATATGCTACACAAAACTCCGGTTTATTCACTTCACAGTTTAGACTTCCTACAGAAGCTGAATGGGAATATGCTGCTATAGGATTAGTAGGTAACAGAGAGTACAACAACTATAAAGGGCGTAAAAAATACCCTTGGGATAAAAGTAGCAAACGCAAAAAAGGAAGACCAATCGTTCAGAACACTAAGTATGCTAACTATAAACAAGGTCGTGGTGACTATGGTGGTATAGCAGGTTGGGCTACTGACAATGGTGATATCACTAATGCAGTTAAATCATACCCTCCTAATGATTTCGGTTTATATGATATGTCTGGTAACGTTGCTGAATGGGTAGCTGATGTTTATGATCCAAATATTGATCTGAATGACACCGACTTCAACTTCTATAAAGGAAATGTATATTATAAAAACAAAATAGGTGCTGATGGTAAGATTGAAATTACAACAAATGAAACTGTGAAGTTCGATACATTAAGCACTGGTAAATTAAGAGTTCGCAATCTACCTGGACAAATTGCTCAAGAAGAATTAGATCCTTCTATATTTGATGACAATATCCAGACAGGTTTAGGTGGTAAAATAAAAGGTGAAGGACCTAAGCCACTTAAAAAGGTTACTCTTTATGATGAGAAATCTCGTGTTATTAAAGGAGGTTCTTGGAAAGATAGAGCATATTGGTTAGACCCTGCTACTAGAAGATTCTTCCCAGAAGATCAAGCTACAGATTATATCGGATTCAGATTAGTAATGACTAAAGTAGGTCCTAAATCTGATAAACGCAAAACGAAGAATTAACATATTTTAAAATATTCTTTTTTCAAAAGCCCTAATTGTATTAGGGCTTTTTTTTATACTTTTGATTCATGGATATTACTGAAATTTACCAATGTTTTTTACAGTGTGATGGTGTATCTACTGATACTAGAAACATACATCCTAACTCCCTTTTTTTCGCATTAAAAGGAGATAACTTTGACGCTAACGAGTTTGCTCAAGACGCACTTAATAAAGGTGCTGCCTTTGTGATTATGGACAATAAAAAGCTGATAACTGATCCAGCTAAAATGCTTTATGTACCAGATGCCTTAGGTGCTTTACAACAGTTAGCTAAACACCATAGACAACAACTTGGCTTGCCTATTATAGCGCTAACAGGTAGTAATGGAAAGACTACTTCTAAAGAACTTATCGCTACAGTACTAAGCAAAAAATATAAAGTAACGGCTACTAAAGGAAACCTAAATAACCATATCGGTGTACCGCTTACATTACTTTCACTTACAGAAGAGACAGACTTAGGTATTATAGAAATGGGGGCTAACCACAAACAAGAAATAGCTTTCTTATGTGAATTAGCTGATCCTGACTTTGGGTATATTACTAACTTTGGAAAAGCACACTTAGATGGCTTTGGCGGTTTTGAAGGAGTTATTAAGGCTAAAAGCGAATTATACGACTATTTAGAAGACAACTATAAAACAGCTTTTGTCAATTTAGATGATCCTAGACAAGATGCTAAAACAATGACCTTTAGCCGTTATACTTTTGGTACAGATTCTTCTGCTGATATTGTTATTGAACAATTAGAAGCTCAGCCTAACGCTACAGTATATTATAAAGGAGAAGTAATTAACTCTAACCTTACAGGAATTTATAATGCGACTAATATAGCTGCAGCACTGACTATAGGTCATTTCTTCAATGTAGATTTAAGTGAGATTAAAGAAGCTATAGAACACTATGTTCCTACTAATAATAGATCGCAATGGATTACTAAAGAAGATTCTATGATTCTATTAGATGCTTATAATGCTAACCCTAGCAGTATGGACGCTGTATTAACTAACTTTGATCAACTAAATGATCAACGTGATAAAGTGTTCGTCTTAGGAGATATGTTAGAGTTAGGTAAAGAAGGCTATAAAGAGCACAAAGATATCGTGACTAGGTTAAGTGAGGTCAAAAACAAAACAGCCTACTTTATAGGAAGAGAATTCTTTAAAGCCTCTATTAATGTCACACAAGAAGACATACACTTCTTCGAAACGTTTGACTTGTTTAAACAACATATTCTTGACCATTCTAACGAAGTGTTTAAGAATAAACTAATCTTGATTAAAGGATCAAGAGGAATAGCGCTAGAGAGAACCTTAGACTTAATATAACGAAAAAGAGCTTAAATCATGATTTAAGCTCTTTTTATTTATCTTCTTGGCTATCGACTTCCAACCTAGTAATTAACGGGAAGTGATCCGAATTTTTAAACTCTGGATAAGTCTTAAATGACTTTACATGAATACGAGGATCTACGAACACATAGTCGATACGCATCGGATAAGCGAAGTCATACGTCTTCCCAAATCCTGTTCCCCCTTCTACGAATGCATCATTCAGGTTTCCTTTAATATTTCTATACACATACGAGAATGCACTATTATTCATATCTCCACAGATAATCTTAGGAATAGACACATCATTCATATGAGATTCTATTAACTCAGATTGCATCTGCTGTTCTTTAAACGCCTTGGCTATACGATTAACGATTAGCTTAGACTTAGCCTCATCTATACTCTCATGGATATCAGGACTAATACTGATAGACTGCAAGTGAATACTATACACTCTTATCGTATCTTGATCTTTTAGAATATCCGCAAAAATCACATTATTGTTAGAGCTAGGTAAGTTAATCTCCCCTTTGTCAATAATTCTAAACTTAGAATAGATAGCCTGTCCTGTTTTTATCTTATTACCATGTGAAGTAATGAACTTATAAGGATATTGACTGAACTTTATATTTGTATTCTTAGAGTATTCTTGAAAGCACAATACATCAGGATCATGTAGATCTACGAACTCTTTTATCTTATCAGGGACATGCTCATCTGGTATCCAATTAAACAAGTTAAAAAGACGAACATTATAGCTCATTAGAGTGAACTCTTTTCCTCCTACCTCTTCATTTCTACCTGAGAACTTATAGAACTTATTAGCAAAAGTAATACCAAGTACTAGAATTAAAGAAGACAGCCATATTTGCCTTTTTAATTGAATTAACCAATAGATAAAGAAAGCTAGATTAATAATCAAAAAGAAAGGTAATACTAACGTAAACACAGATAATAACGGAAATAACTTAGGTGCTAAAAAAGGCAAGAAATACCCTACTAATGACATAATCGCCATTAGTATATTGATACCAAATACAAATTTGTTAAACCAAGATAGGTTCTTCATATTTTACTCTTTTCCAGCTCTAAACAGAAAGTTTTTCTCCTCTTTGGTAAGGCTTTCATATCCAGATTTACTGATTTTATCTAATATTTTATCTATTTTATGTTGTCTATCATCCTTATTATCACCTACTGTTTTTTCTTGGCGATTCTCCTTATTATTTACATAGACCTTCTTAAAACGAGTTCCTTGATTTCGTTTAAATAGATTACTTATTTTATCAAAGATAATGCTTAAATCGGTTCCTGCTTCTAACATTTTAATATAGATCAACCCCATTAGAGCACCTCCTAAGTGAGCCAAATGTCCTCCTACATTACTTGTGTTCAACTGGATAATATCTAAAACGATAATAAAAGTAGCAATATGCCACATCTTCACATTTCCGATTAAAGCTAATCGCACCTGCATCATAGGGGCATGTACTGCCACACCTACTAATGGTGCTATAGTAGCTGCCGAAGCGCCTACTAGTATAGATCCTGTCGATATAAACGTCCCTCCTAGCAAGAAGAGCACACCACCTAATAAAGCCCCTAATAGATATAAGGTTAAGAACTGCTTGTCTGTAAAAAAAGTTGAAAATAACTTTCCTACAAAAAACAAGACAATCATATTAAAAAGAAGGTGAATCACCCCTGCATGTACGAATGAGTACGTCAACAACGTCCATGGTTTATACAATAGTGACATAGGATTGCTCCCAAGAGCTAACCATGATAATAAACTAGCGCTAAAGGAAGAAAAGAATACTTGCAACAACATAATGATTACTGAAATACCTACATTCCAGTAAATCAACTTTTGCACAATACCACCAGCTCTATACTGGTACTTCAAATCATCTAATAGCTTACTCATTATCTATCCCAACGGTTATTGTTAAACTGTGTCTTCTTATAATACATCATTAATAAATACCCCATCAATGCTCCTCCTATATGAGCGAAGTGAGCGATACCGCCACCTCCACCGAATAGACTGAAGCTACCTGCTACACCTCCGTATAAATCTATCAATAAAATACCAGGTACAAAATATTTAGCTTTAATAGGCACGGGAATAAACATCATCATTAATTCTGCATTAGGGAACATAAATGCAAAGGCTACTAACAACCCATACACAGCTCCTGAAGCTCCTACTACAGGCGTATTATATGCAGAGAGAAAATTATGTAACTGACCATCACCTAATATACCTCCCCATCTTAGATCGTACTTTCCTTCTTTTAATAACGCCATTACATCGCTAGCATTATACCCATTATCTGTAAGTGTAGACACAGCAGAGTGAACGCTAAAGTAATTCACTCCTGTATGTAATAGCGCTGCTCCAAATCCACATAGCAAGTAAAAAGTAAGAAACTTCTTACCTCCCCACATCATCTCTAACGTACTACCAAAAGAGAACAGAGCAAACATATTAAACAGAATATGCATTAAACTCCCATGCATAAACATATGAGTTAAAGGTTGCCATACATAGAATGATGGGCTTTCAAAATAATACATAGCAAATAATTCTTTGATAGCTGGTATAAACATACTAGCCCCAAAAAAGATTATATTCACTATAATTAAATGCTTTACGGTCTCTGATATTCTCATTATAATGCGAATTTTTTTTCTATATCTTCTACTTTCATAGTCACAAAAGTAGGTTTCATAAAAGGTGATACACTTGGTTCTTGACAAGCGAATAATGAGTTCACAATATTCTCTTGTTCTTCATCATTTAGCACAGTTCCTGTCTTCACAGATAAGCTATGTGCTAATGATTTGGCAATGCGGTCACTTTGTCCCATTGCCGTCTTAGGTACTCCATCTTGGAAATCACTAATCAAATCTTCTAATACGATAGAAGCCTCACTCTCTGATATATTTACAGGTAGTCCCGAGATAACCACATAATCTTGTGTCATGTGTTCAAATCCAAAACCAGTCTGTTGTAACATTGGATATAACTCCCTCAATATTTCTACCTCATAAGGAGAGTAATACAATGTCAATGGAAACAATAATTGCTGAGAAGAAGCGGTATGGTTCTGTATACTTTCCATAAACTTCTCGTACAGTATACGCTGATGTGCTCTTCCTTGATCGATGATTACCATTCCTGATTTTATCGGGCTTACAATGTACTTTCTATTAATCTGGAAGCGTTTCACTCCTGTGATTTCCTCCTGTTTATTTTCAAACAGATTACCTGTCACAAAATCACTCTCTAATTTTATGCCAGAAACATCTAAATCTTCTCCTGACGAACGAAGTCCTTCATAGAGATTCTCCCACCCTTCTATATTACTCTTAGAAGACAACGCTCCTTTAGCAAATGAAGATGATGAACTCTTCTTCACAGAAGGCTTATTAAACTTAGATTCTATAACATCAGACTCTCTATTTACTTTAGACCCTAATGTGATTTCTTCTTTATATTCATTCTCTATTGAGCTATTGCCTTTGCTCTCTAGCACTTCACCTAGAGTATCACTATCATCTAAAAAGTTATGATTACTTTTACTCTCTAACGTCTCACCTAAAGAAATATTTTCTTCTGTATTACTTTTACTTTCTAGTATATCTATAAAGCGGTTATTCTCTATATCATTACCCTTATTCGTCACCTTATCTCCAAAGGGATTCATGGATACATACGTCTCGTTATTCTCCAGATCATCTATAAAGCGGTTATTCTCTATACTACTATCCGTAGCTCCGATAAACATAGCCGCATTATTGTCAAATGGATTATATTCAAACTTATCAGACTCTGTAAGTAACTCTCTGTGAAAAGGATTAAAGTTTCTATCCACTTCTATAGTAGGAGTCGATGCTTCTTTTCCCTCAAAATCATACGGAGTGTCTAGACTAGCATCTCTCTGAAAATCTAATACTGGCGCTACATTAAACTGTCCTAGACTATGCTTAATGATAGAACGAAGAATACTGTATAAAGCTTGTTCATCGTCAAACTTTACCTCTGTTTTTGTCGGATGTATATTTATATCTATACTATCCGGTGGTACATTAAAGTAAATGAAATAACTAGGATGTGTTCCCTCTTTTAAAAGTCCTTCATAGGCCGCCATAATAGCATGGTGTAAATAACCACTTTTAACAAAGCGATCATTCACAAAGAAGAATTGTTCTCCTCTACTCTTTTTAGCAAACTCAGGTTTCCCTACAAATCCTGTCACCTCTACGATCTCTGTATTCTCTTTAATAGGTACTAACTTTTCGTTTGTTCTTGTACCGAATACATTGACTATACGCTGACGAGCATTTGTAGGCAATAGGTTAAACACTTCACTCCCATTGTGAATTAAAGAAAAGTGTATATTGTGATGCACTAACACGATTCTCTCAAATTCGTCAATAATATTTCTAAACTCTACATTATCTGACTTTAAAAAATTGCGTCGTGCAGGTATATTAAAAAACAAATTCTTCACTGAAAATGAAGTCCCCGCAGGAGTAACAGCTACTTCCTGACTCACTAGTTTAGTCCCTTCTATGATGATATGGGTACCTAGCTCTGCCTCATGTGTACGAGTCTTTAACTCCACATGGGCAATAGCCGCGATAGAAGCCAAAGCCTCTCCTCTAAATCCTTTAGTACTTAGCGCAAATAAATCTTCTGCTTTGGAAATCTTAGAAGTAGCATGACGCTCGAATGACATACGTGCATCGACATCAGTCATACCCTTTCCATTATCAATAACCTGTATTAAAGTTTTACCAGCTTCTTTTAGAATCAACTTAATCTCTGTAGCTCCAGCATCGACAGAGTTCTCTATCAATTCCTTAACCACAGACGAAGGGCGTTGTACTACTTCCCCTGCTGCTATCTGATTCGCTACGTGATCTGGTAGTAAACGAATAATATCTGACATCTATTTGCTCCTCTATTATTAATCTAATTGTTTAGATAAATTCCACTTAAAGGACAAATTTAAAGAATTAAAAATTCCTTTACTATTTCTGTATTGTAATTTATTTCTAAAATATAGAGGACACTTTCTGAATCATAGAATTAAACACTACACATCTCACCCTCTAATACCCTTTTAAAAAAAATCACCTAATAAATAACATCAGAAGATAAGTTCTAAAAACGATTACAATGATAACACATTCACTATCTTTATCATTCTACACACGCTAAGAATCTAACCTTAAACTGATGTAATTGCCCCAACTCTACTATACCTTAGGTACACATTCTTTATTATTCATTTTAAATTCATAGTTATAACATTCCTACCTTATCCTTAGAGGAGAATACTGTATGAATAAAAGGAGCATTCTTGGACTAACACGCTCTCTGCTTGACTAAATACGGAGTATTGTCCATCTATTGTCGAAGAGCTTTAATTGAATCCCCTATTTACACGGGTTTAAAGTCCATATAAGTAAAATACAATTCTGACCAAAAACTAAATAATCAACTAAAAATCAGTCATTTAATTAAAAATCAAGACTAAAAAAAAGTATATACTTTTTTTAATTTAAAGCCCAAAAACAAGGAAAACAGAGGATATTGAGTAAAAAAGAGGAAGAAGTTCTCCTTAAATCCCTAAAAATAGAATCAAAATACAGCTACTTATTAAAAAAACAAGAAGGATTATTTTAGAAAAGAAAAAATATAGAGGAAAGCAGTACTGACTAAACAGTATTGAAAACATGACATTCCCTCTTCTTGAAAAACATAAAACAAAAAAAGAGGATTTCTATTTTTAGAAATCCTCTATCTTATATACTATAAATAGATTGTGCTTACGCTTTTCTATTTAAATCTATCATTTTTAAAGCTGCAATAGCTGCTTCTGTACCTTTGTTTCCGTGTTCTCCACCACTACGAGCAATAGATTGTTCGATATGGTTATCTGTCAGTAGACAGAAGATCACAGGGATATCAGAGATTAAGTTAAGGTCTTTAATACCATGTGTCACTCCTTCGCATACGAAGTCAAAATGCATCGTCTCTCCCTTAATCACACACCCTACTACAATAACTGCATCTAAGGTATCATCTACTTCTATCATTTTTTTTGCTCCGAAGATTAATTCAAAGCTACCTGGTACATTCCAGCGAACTATGTTTTCAGCTAATAGACCACAGTCTAATAAGGCTGCTTCTGCACCAGAATACAGTCCATTAGTGATTTGGTCATTCCACTCTGATACTACGATACCTACTCTAAAATCCTTCCCGTCAGGAAGTGTAGTTTTATCGTACTCAGATAAGTTTTTATTTGCTGTTGCCATACTTATTGTGCTAAACCTATCAAGGCATCTACTCCTCTGTATTCTACAGACCCTTGATAGTTATTTTTAATCTCGTTGAAGTTCTTAAGCGCTTCATCTTTTTTACCTAATTCTAAAGCAACTAAACCTGCTTTATTTAAATATCTCGGTGTAGTAAAATCGTTCTTCTGTTTAGCAGCCGCTTTTTGATAATATTCTAAAGCTTGTTCTGGTTGCCCTAATTCAGAGAAAGCATCTCCAATAGCTCCTAAAGCTAATGGTGCTAATACTGCATCATTTCCTTTGAATTTCTCTAAATGCTCGATTGCTTTAGGGAAATCACCTTTATGTAAATATGCTGTACCTGCGTAGTAGTTTGCTAAATCTGCAGACTGTGTACCACCGTAATTTTCTATAATTCCTAAGAATCCTAGTTTACCTTCTCCACCATTAAGTGCTAAGTTAAATAAAGAGTCTTTAGCAGTACCATTCATTAAAGCATCGTTATAATAACTCTGTGCCTGAAACATTTCGTTCGCAGCGTCATCATTTTTTGGCTCAACAACAAATTTGTCATAACCAACATACCCCAAAGTAGCCAAAGCAACAGCACCTACGATACCAAAGATTACTTTTTGGTTGCGCACTACCCAGCTTTCCATTCTATTTGCTCCTTGATCTAAAGAGTTAAATACCTCAGCTGTCTTACTGTTAGATGAATCAATATTGTTATATTGTTCAAACTCATTATCTTCTTTTTCTTGTTCAGGTTTAGGGGCTTTATAACCTCTTTTATTATAAGTTGCCATTTATACAAAGTTTAATGAGTCGCAAAAATAGGATTTTTATTGTAATATAAAAGTGCTTTCTATCTATATTTTTGATAATTTGCACCAAAATTTGATAAAGCACTCTCTAAAACGTTAAAATAACTAGTAACCACGTGTATTTAAAAAAATTAAACATATTAAATTTCAAGAATATTAGCGATAATACTTTCTCTTTTGACCAGAAAATAAACTGTTTTATTGGGTTAAATGGAGTTGGTAAAACTAATATCTTAGACGCTATATATTACATGGCTTATGGGAAGAGTTACTTCAACCCTATAGCTGTGCAAAATATCAAACACAACGAAGATTTTTTTGTAATCGATGGTACATTCATTAGAGATGAAAAAGAAGAACACATCGTATGTAGCCTAAAAAAAGGACAGAAAAAAATCCTGAAGAGAAACAATAAAAATTACGAACGATTCTCTGATCACTTTGGCTTTATTCCCCTAGTGATTATCTCTCCTTCTGACAGCGACTTAATTACAGAAGGAAGTGAGACTAGACGTAAGTTTATCGATAGTGTGATCTCTCAGATGGACAGCAACTATCTACAGCTACTTATACAATACCAGAAGCTAATCAGCCAGCGTAATGCCCTTCTTAAGAGCTTCGCTCAAAATCACTATTTCGACGGAGAGACGTTGGCAGTCTATAATGAGCAGATTGCAGAATTGGCACACCCTATTCACGAAAAAAGAAGAGATTTCATCAAAGAATTCACTCCTATATTCTCTCATTATCACAGTCTGATCACAGAGAATAAAGATGATGTATCTCTAAAATATGAGACGCAGCTAGATGAGAAATCTATGTTAGATCTATTCGCAGAGAATCTAGCCAAAGACCGTATGCTACAGTACACTTCTGTCGGGATACATAAAGATGACTTGGCGTTCGAACTGACAGGACACCCTATTAAAAAATTTGGTTCACAAGGACAGCAAAAGTCATTCTTAATCGCACTAAAATTAGCTCAATTTGAGTTTTTAAAAACTCAACGAGGCGTGGCTCCTATCCTCTTATTTGACGATATATTTGACAAATTAGACGAGAATAGAGTCCGCAAGATTTTAGAGTTAGTTAATTTAGATACCTTTGGTCAGCTCTTTATTTCGGACACACACGCTGATCGTACAGAAAGCTTACTAAATAGCGTAAACCAAGGTTACGAGATTTTTAAAATTCAACAAAACGAAGAATAAACTAATAATACCCCTAAGACAATGAATATTCACGAGAATGTATCGCTAAAACCATATAATACGTTTGGATTAGATGTAAAGGCTAAATATTTTATTGAAATAAAACAGATAAATGATCTAAAAGAAATAGTCAAAGCTAATAAAAGTGACAAACTGTTCATCTTAGGAGGAGGTAGTAATATGCTACTAACACAAGACATCAATAAGATCGTCATCAAGCTAGATCTAAAAGGAATCAATATCATCAATGAAGATGACGACTATGTATATGTAGAGGCTGAAGCTGGAGAGAATTGGCATGAGTTCGTCTTATGGTGTATCGAGCACAACTATGGAGGCATAGAGAACTTATCTCTTATACCAGGTAATGTAGGCACTACACCTATCCAGAACATTGGCGCTTATGGAGTAGAGATTAAAGATGTGCTATACAGCTGCAAGGCTCTTAACATGGAGACATTAGAAATAAGAGATTTCAAGAATGCTGAATGTGAGTTTGACTATAGAGAAAGTGTGTTTAAAAATGCACTAAAGAATCAATATATCATTCTATCTGCAACATATAAATTAACTAAACAAAATCACAATCTAAAGGTGGAATACGGCGCTATAAAAAGTCAATTAGACGCTGATAATATTACCTCTCCTACTATCAGAGATATTAGTAATGCTGTGATCTCTATCAGACAGAGTAAGTTGCCTGATCCTAAAGAAATCGGCAATAGTGGTAGCTTCTTTAAAAATCCTATCGTAGACAGAGACACCTTTGAGAGACTGTATAGAGTATATCCTAGCATGCCTCACTATACCATCAATGAACAAGAGGTAAAAATACCTGCAGGGTGGCTGATAGAGACTAGTGGCTTTAAGGGATACAGACTAGGTGATGCTGGTGTACATGAGAAACAAGCTCTAGTGCTAGTCAATTATGGAAAAGCAGAAGGTGAGCAAATCAAGAAATTAGCAGAAACTGTTCAACGAGAAGTTTTTAATCTATTTGGTATTTCTATTCATGCAGAAGTTAATATCTTTTAAAAAATATATTTAGCTTGTTTAAAATACCTGTATGTTTAAAGATATATACTACTTTTAAGTGAATTGATGTAGAATTTCTTTTGGATAAATATATCTATCTAAAAAAACACAATATAATGATAACCTAAAAAGTAGTATATTCAAAATATATAAACTATTTTTAAACAGGCATCTATATTCTTTTAACAGATTAATCGTACATTTGCAGACCTTACGGGAATAGATATTCACTATGCTAACACTTTTATTTTACATTTTCATTGCTGTTATAGTTATAGAAATATTACAGTATATTATCATCTATGGACCACTAGCTATGTCTAGTAGTCTACCGACTAAACGATACGCTGATCTAGAACCTATTTCTGTCATTGCTTATGTAAAAGATCAACAAGAGAAGTTAGAGAACTTCCTTTCTGTTCTTATACAACAAGATTATCCCGAATATGAAGTCATACTAGTCTATAGTGCATCTGATGACGAAAGCTTAGAAATATTAGAGAAATTCTGTTTGACTTATCCTAATACTAGATTAGTTAATGTAGAAAATATAGAGGCTTTCTGGGGCAATAAGAAGTATGCCTTGACTCTAGGTATGAAGGTAGCTAAGTATGAGCGCTTTATCTTTACAGAACCTGCAGTTACTCCTATATCTGATAAATGGTTACTAGCCATAAGCAAAGGATTCTCTTCTACTAAGAAAGTGATACTGGGCCATACTAAAATCGAAAAAAAGAAAAGGTCTTTTATCAATCAATTGATCCGTTTCCAAAATACGTATAAGACAATAAACCTATTCTCATGGGTATCTTATGGTAGACCTATCCATGGAAATGCTTATAACCAAGGATATAATAAAGAGTTGTTCTTTAAGGTAAACGGCTTTATCGATCATATGAAGACTCCTTATGGTGATGAATATGCCTTCATCAATCAAATAGGGACAAGCAGTAATACAACGACTGCACATGACCGCGACAGCTTCGTATGCTTACAAGTGGAGAGCAAGACAGCTACATGGACAGATAATATAAAGAAGTATGACTTACTCCTTAGGACTTCATCTATCTTCAATCAGTTTAAGCTTAGATTCTTTAGTCTATCTCACCTTCTGTTCTTCGGATTATTTACTACACTGATCAGCTTTCTATTTAACTGGGAGATTGTATTAGGTCTATTTGTATTCCGTTATTTGATTATATACATTTATAACTACAAGTTATTTAAAGTATTTGATGATAAAGATTTGTTGTGGACACTGCCATTCTTAGAAATTATTCATATTTTTATCACTACGTATTACTCAATACTACATTTTATTACACGTAAAAAAATTTGAAAAACTTAGTTCAAGAAAATATCCTAGCAGCTCAAAAGGGAGATCAGATAGCATTTACCTTCTTGCTAAACCATTATTGGTCTGAAGTATATAACTTTATGCTAAAAAGAACAGCTAATGAAGTGGATGCTGAAGATATTACTATTGAAACTTTTTCGAAGGCGTTTACTAATATTAGTAAGTATGACCCTACTTACGCCTTTAATACTTGGCTGATTAGCATTGCTAAGAATGTGCATATCGATATGATCAGAAAGCGCAAAAATATGTCTTTCTTAGATATCAATGACGAGGAGAATCAACAGTATCACGATATCATAGATGATACGATGAACAAAGAGGATGAACTGATACAAGAACAAAATCTAGTGATCTTTAAAAGTTATATCAACTTACTTAAACCGCACTACCAAGAGGTAATAGATATGCGTTTCTTCCAAGAAATGTCTTATAACGAAATTGCCGAAGCCTTAAATGAGCCTTTAAACAATGTCAAGGTCAAGATTATGCGTGCTAAAAAACTATTAGCAGAAATCATTCTGAAACAAATAGATCAAAATTTCTCTATCTAGTCTTCACAAACTATAATACCCTATAATTTGGTATTAAATACGACTTCTTATATTCACATATTGTGATGTCGCCTCAAAAGAATTCATATTGTTTTTATTTATATTCCTTTATTTTACACGCAAGATTAGCAACACACCCATATAACAACCAGCTATTTAGCTAAAATAATTAGAATCCTATAATTATTTCATAACGAGTAAAAAAAGTTCATTCAATTTTTAAAAACTGATATTTATCACAATAAAAGACAATAAGGTCTTTTATCTTTGATATACAAAAATGAACAAAAGAACACAGTTATGAATACAAAGGTACAAACACTAAAAACTAAACTTGGAGTACTACTATTATCTCTAGGTTTACTAACAATCGGAGGCTGTCAACAGAAAGACAAAACTCCTACAAAGATGACTCCAGAGATGGCTGAACAAATAGTAGTCAAAGGAGAAGCTGAAGCTGAACTAACTGCACCTCCCCTAGTACCTAAACCTGTAGGCAAAAGGGATGCAACGAAACTAATTGTTAATCTAGAGATTTTAGAACAAGAAGGCGAAATGGTAGATGGGGTAAAATATATGTATTGGACCTTCGGTGGTACTGTACCAGGTAGCTTTATCCGTACCCGTGTTGGTGATGAAGTAGAGTTCACACTTAAAAATCACCCTGACAATAAACTTCCTCACAATATTGACCTTCACGCTGTGACAGGTCCTGGAGGTGGAGCTGCATCATCACTAGTAGCACCAGGACATGAGGTAACGTTCTCTTTTAAAACACTACATCCTGGTCTATATGTATACCACTGTGCTACTGCTCCTGTAGGGATGCATATCGCTAATGGAATGTATGGTCTGATCTTAGTAGAGCCTGAAGGTGGACTACCTCCTGTAGACAAAGAATACTATGTGATGCAAGGGGACTTTTATACGAAAGGAAACTATGGAGAGAAAGGACTACAACCATTCGACATGAATAAAGCATTAAAAGAACAACCTGATTATGTAGTATTCAATGGGCATGTAAACGGATTAGTCAATGAAAATGCAATCACTGCTAAAGTAGGAGAAACAGTAAGGTTATACGTAGGTAATGGTGGACCAAACTTAGTGAGTTCTTTCCACGTAATCGGAGAGATTTTCGATAGAGTACATGTAGAAGGAGCTGATCTAATCAACGAAAACGTACAGACTACACTTATACCAGCAGGAGGTGCTGCAATAGTAGAATTTAAAGTAAATACACCTGGTACATTTGTATTAGTAGACCACTCTATCTTCAGAGCCTTTAATAAAGGAGCACTAGGAATGCTAAAAGTAGAAGGAGACGAAAACCAGAAAGTATTTGCAGGTAAGATAAAAGAAGGAATATACCTACCTGAAGGAGGTACTATACAAAATATGCCTAAAGAACCTGCTAAAAAAGAAGTAATAGAAAACAAAACTCTAGCGCAACAAATAGCAGATGGTAAGAGCGTATTTACTAGAACATGTTTTGCTTGTCACCAATCTGAAGGACAAGGTATAGAGAAGATATTCCCTCCTCTAGCAAAATCTGATTACTTAAATGCAGATGTGAATAGAGCTATAAAAACAGTTATAAACGGACTACAAGGAGAGATTACAGTTAATAAAGTAAAATATAACTCTATCATGACGAGTCAGAACTTAAGTGACCAAGAGATTGCTGACGTATTGACTTATGTGTACAATAGTTGGGGAAATAATAAAACTGTAGTGAGCCCTCAAATGGTTCAAAAAAATAGATAAAATGTTTTTTCTTGATAAATCAAACTTCATTGTGTGTCTTCTGAGCATAGTATCCTTAACAGGAATATATGCTCAGAAAGCGACACCGATGGTCACTATCAAAAGTGGAACTTTTGTTCCACTTTACGGTAGTACAGAAGAAGGCTATGTAAAAGTAGCTTCTTTCAAAATGGATCAATACGCTGTGACCAATGAACAGTATGTAGAGTTCTTAAAGAAAAACCCAAATTACCAACGCTCACAAATCAAAGCGTTATTCGCTAATAAAAGTTACTTATCTCATTGGAAAAGTGATTTAGACTATGGCGATTTAAAACCTGATGCTCCTGTAACCAATGTATCTTGGTTTGCAGCTAAAAAATACTGTGAGTTACAAGACAAAAGATTGCCTACTATGGATGAATGGGAGTATGTAGCTATGGCAGACGCAAAGAATATGGATGCTCGCCAAAAAGAAGAATACAATAAGTATATCCTCGCTTGGTACGAGACTCCTAAGACTTATGTCAATCCTGTAGGGAGCACCTTTAAAAATTACTGGGGTGTATATGATATGCATGGCTTAATATGGGAGTGGGTAGCAGACTATAATTCAATCTTCTTGTCTGGAGAAAGCCGCAAAGACAAGGGCAACGACGAGAACTTATTCTGTGGAAGTGCTTCTATTAATGCTTCTGACCTGATGGACTATGCTGCCTTTATGAGATACGGTTTTAGAGGTAGTCTTAGAGCTAACTTTACAACAAAAAACTTAGGTTTTAGATGCGCACAAAACCCTTAAAAAAAAGAACATCATTATGAAAAAGACATTGATAGCATTACTAAGCTGCTCTACTTTACTACTAACTAGTTGTAAAGAGACTAAAGCTACAGAAGAGCAATCTCAAGCTACAGAACAAACTACAGAGTCACAAGAGATTTCTGATTTGTCTATTTACAATCTACCTTCTACCTGGACTACACAAGACGGCAAAGACATTGAGCTAAAAGACTTACAGGGTAATGTACTAGTCATGGTGATGATTTATACCTCTTGTAAAGCTGCATGTCCTCGATTAGTAGCTGATATGCGTAATATCGAGGAAAGAGTAAAAGGTAAAAACGCAGATAAGGTAAAATATGTGTTAGTCAGCATTGATCCACAAGTAGATACTCCTGAACGTCTAAAAGCATTTGCTAAAGAGAACTTAATGGATGGTCCACAATGGATATTCTTGCGTTCTACTGAAGAAGACACAAGAGAGTTTGCTGCTACTCTAGCTGTGAATTATAAAAAGATCTCTCCAATAGACTTCTCTCACTCTAATATCATTAGTGTATTTAATACCAAAGGAGAATTAGATTATCAACAAGAGGGACTTGGTATAGACTATGCTCCTACTGTAAAAGAAATAGAGCAACAACTCGCTTTAATTAAATAAGAAAGTTAGTTATTAGTTTGATAATATACTGCTCTGCTTCTGTACTGAAGTTGAGCAGTATTTTTGTTTTAATCCACCTTGTTAAACTTGACAACAAAATAAATCAACACCAAGCTTAGCAAGGCAAAAATCAACATCGCTAAGGGCAAAAATTGTAAGCCATAATAAGCTATTACCTTTCCTCCAACAAAAGTTCCAACAGCAATTCCCAAGTTACCAAAAGAAGTAGAAAGACTACTGCCTAATTCAAAAGGCAGCTTGGTTGTCTTCTGTAAGAATGCTGTTGCATTCAAATATACAGGAGTATAAAATAGGCTCCACATGGATACAACTAAAACCGTCAAGATAGATTCACTTCCCGAAATATAAAGAAGTAAAGCTATTAGAGCTGCTCCCATAATGTAAAACACATTGCTGTAAACCACACCTTTAGACAATACCTTCCCTCCTATGTACATGGCTACAACACCTATCAATCCAAATAAAAGCACCATATTCCCAACCATCAGACCAGACATATTCTTCTCTTTACTCAAATAGTCTGCAAAATAGCTGTAAACGCTAAACCACATCGCTAAAATAAATAAATTAACTAATGCACTTCTTATAAAAGAGAGATCTCTAAAAACTACTAGTTCTTTAGTGTTAAACACTTTTGTGTCACCTGGAACACAAGGTAAAAAGATATAAATAGCCATAAAGGCAATACTACTCACAATTCCTTGAATTAAAAAAATGGCTTCTAACCCATAGCCATTTGTCAAGTATGTAGCCAAGGGAATAGTAGTAAAAGACGCAATAGTAATACCGCTAAATACAATACTCATCATCTGACTGTGCTTATCTTTTGGTGAAAAGCGAACCGCTATAGAAAGCGCATTGGCAATATAGACTGGCTGTAGTAAAGCAGAGATAAGCCTCAGAGTAAACAACAACCAAAAAGGAGGTAAACTCACTGAGATAAAACTTGAAATTACAAATAAAGCTAAGACTAATAGCATTACTTTCTTTTTGTCCATTCGAACCGTTAAAACAGTCATCAAAGGATCTAAGAAGGCAATCACTAAAGCAAATCCACTTAAAAGCCAACTTGCTTGATCTATTGAAATTCTATAATGTGAAGCTATCTGTGGCAGTACTCCAATAACACCAAACTCTGTTGTAATAATACTCAGCAGTCCTAAGGCTCCTACGTAGGCATATTTCTTCATAAAAATTTAATCCATACTTTTGCTTAATCAAAAGCAGTTATACATCTCATTGTATTCTGTAAATACTAAGGCAAAAGTAAAGAGCGAGTTTAGAGTAAACTATACAAGCGATTTTTGTGAGTAACTAACAATTTTGTAAGTAATGGCAAAAAGAAAAGAAAATTCAACCAATAATATCAATAGGGAGTACATCACAACTAATTGTGATGCAATCTATACAATCTGCAAAATAGGTGGAAGATGGAAGATGATGATCTTATTTTACCTTGAGGAATATGGCACACTGCGCTTTAACGAACTAAAAGAGAAAACTGTTGGGATTACTGATCGCATGTTTTCGCTACAATTAAAGGAGTTAGAAGCCGACAACTTAGTTACAAGACAAGTATATGCGGAAGTCCCTCCACGAGTAGAGTACTCCTTAACGAATATAGCTAAAGACCTTTTGCCTATTTGGCCAGCATTAGAAGATTGGGGAGCAAAACACCGTGCTTTAAGTGCTGTAAAACAAGAAGATTAAAATAGCCTTGAGGGAAATATAACGTTATATACCGCCATATCTGACAAAACTACCAAGTATCAACATCACAATGCTAATGGTCGTCACAGACAAGATGTGAAAAGTCATTAAAGGCAACTTTTGAATATCAGTCTTTAGGCGTGGTAATACATAAAACTGAGCACTTAATGCAAATAAAGCAATCGTGATCAGGCAAGCTAATTTTAGTGATACTACACGTTCTATGGGTGTTTCAAAAGTAAACCAGTTTGCCAACTTTACATTGTAGATATAGGCCATGCGTACACCTGTCAACAACATTACAAATAACGCAGGCGTACCAAACCACTCATATCTACTCTCAAAGTTAAACAACTTCGCAACTGACTTCTCTTTCCAAACTTGAGGTAGTATCACAACACTTAATAAAATATGCCCTCCTACCCAAATAGTCGCGCCTAATAAGTGAAGTATTAATAAAAGGTGTAATTCATTCATAACATGCTATTTTTTTAAATATGATATAAGAAAGCTCAAGACACTAATAGGCAAAAGTACTGAAGCCCAAAACAAGGATAAAGGAGTATTCTCTATCCAAACAATATGCATAAAACCTTGTAAGCCCTGAACAAACAATAGAAATTCAGTAAGGACAAACCCAAATAGTAAGCTGAGTATCCCTATTTTAGTAAAAATATTAACATACATTTTTTTCTGTTGTATCATCAACCATAAGCCAAACCCACTCAAGACTCCTAACATATTCAAATGGATAAACCCCACAATCCAACTGCGCAATGCTTGCAATTCGTTGGCTATAGATTCTGATATTACTAACAACTGTGTCCCTATACGCATTGTAAAGCATATTCCTGCTAATATTAATAAAAGCCACGCAAAGTTAGCTTCGTTATTATCTCGTTGCTTAAACATCTTATAAACGGGATTTAATAAATACCCCACAGAATAAAATTGCAATAAAACGCCTACTGTATTTAAGTAATGAAGTATAGGTAATTCTACATACCAACTCACGGGTAGAGCATAAGTGAGTATTACAGATACTATCCAAGTGTAATAAAAAGGCTTAAACTTAGATAAAGAGTATCCTTTAAATACAATAGCAAACAACAACGTCAAAAAAGCAGTTAAGAACCAACCGTCAAACTGGAAGTGCAAAAAGAACTGTATGCAAATTTGATAAAAAGCACTTGCTTTACCCATCATGCCAACTGCTGGTCCCAAACACCAAACACCTAAAGTAGAAGATGCCATAAAGAACAAGGACGTTTTTAATAAAACACCTTGCTGCGTTCCTGAGACAGTGTTGTTCTTCCACAGATGCACGACAAATACATAAGAACAGATAATGTGCAATGTAGAAAAGCTAATAGAAGCAGCGGCATATCCCATAAAGGGAAAAGTCACCCCCATTCCAAGCACAGCCAATTGGGTTACCCAAAATAGTCGCGTGTAAAATGTATTTTCCTTATCGTTTTTTAATCCAAACTGTTGCACAAACAATACGTAAACCAGTAAATACAACCAACCTAATAAAGCAATATGAGAGTGCGTATGTAAAACATATAAAAACGTCACTCCTTCTATCGGATAAACGAAAATACTTCTCAACAAAAGTCCTAATAGGGCTGCTGCAAGAAAGTTGACCAAAGGAATGATGTAATAGACTGGTTTCATAAACTGTTATACAAGAAGTGCCTTAAACTTAAAGGTAAGGCACTTCTATGAAATTTGAAAAAGATTACTCGAATTTTTGTTCTAATACTATTGCACTTGGAAACAAAATATTATTTTCTAAGTGAATGTGTTTATGTAGGTCATCTTCGAACTCTTTTAGCATAGCGTAAGTAACCTTATATGTATTACATCCATCTGCTGGTGGTGTATAATTATTAGACAACTCTGCTATTTTTCGGAAACGCTCACCTTCCCCATCATGTTCATGCATCATCATGGCAACTGGATTTTGTACTGTACCAAAATGAGGTGTTTCTAAAGGTTGTCCAGAAATAGTAGCAGATACCATTTTGCGAATAAATGGGAAAAGTACTAATTCTTCTTTCTTCAAGTGTTGACTTAATTCACCAGCACATCCGATAAACAGTTCATTAATTTCTATTAATTCAGGATGTCTATCTCCATGTACGCGACTAAGCTTATTCAAGAACTGTAACAATACTGGTATCTTCTCCTCCACATAGCGATGGTGAGTCTTCTCAATATAATCAGCTAACAAATCCAAAGGCCAGTGTCTAAAGTCAATATTGTTTTCAGCTTGATGCATTAACAACTTTTCTAACTCGTTAATAAGTTCCTCTTGATCTACTGATTTTCTCTCACATACTTCATCAATAGTACGTCCTCCTTTACAGCAGAAATCAATTCCATATTTATTAAATACTGCTGCTGTTCTAAAATCTTCTGCTACAAATGAGCCCACTGTTCTATTTTTCATGATTGTCTTTTTTTAATGTTAATTTGAATACAAATAATACGATTGCAAATATTCCGACTGTAAAGATTACATCCCCTATTGTACGTAGCCATTTCAGCGTATTCATTGCCGGTAATTGCATTAACTCACTTGAGCGAGCGTACCACATACCATGTTGAATACTTTCAATAGCTTGCCATATACCGATTGGCAACAAACTTAAAAGTGCCATTAGTAGCAAACCTAAGTTCAATCCCCAAAAGCCTATTTTTAATAACTTCTCATTCCATTGTACATTCCTGTAGATACTTCTTAATACGAAAAGCATTAGTCCAATCCCCAACATTCCATACACACCAAACAAAGCAGTATGACCGTGAAGAGGGGTTGTATTTAACCCTTGTACATAATACAGTGCTATGGGTGGATTAATAATAAAACCAAATACACCAGCTCCTAAGAAGTTCCAAAAAGCGACAGCAACCATAAAGTATATCGGCCATTTATAGTCTTGTAACCAACCTTTATGTGTAGATATTTTATAGTTCTCATAAGCCTCGTACCCTATTAAAGTTAATGGCACAACTTCTAATGCACTAAATGTTGCTCCTAAAGCCATTACTGCCGTAGGCGTACCAGAAAAATACAAGTGATGGAAAGTACCGATAATACCACCTGACATAAATACAATGGTTGAGAATAAGGCTCCATTAGTCGCTGTTTTCGTTTTAATCAATCCCATTCGAACAAATAAAAACGCCAATACTACAGTTGCAAATACTTCAAAGAAACCTTCAACCCATAAATGCACTACCCACCATCTCCAATATTCTGCAATGGCTAAGTTTGTTTGTCTTCCCCACATTAATCCAGCACCATAAAATAAGGCAATGGCTCCACAAGAAATTAAGAATAAGATTATCAAATTGCGGTGTTGACTGCCCTTTTCTTTCAATACGGGGATAAGAGGTCTTATCATTAAAGCTAACCAAACAAATAATCCCACGAATAAGAATATTTGCCAAAAGCGACCTAAGTCTACGTACTCATATCCTTGATGTCCAAACCAAAAGTTTTGTACCAAGTCGAGCTTTTGCATAATCCCAAACCACTGTCCTATCATTGATCCCAATACAATAATTAGCAAAGCAACAAATAGGAAGTTTACTCCGAATACCTGAAACTTTGGATCTTTTCCACCGACAGCCGGAGAAATATAAAGTCCTGTTCCTAACCAAGCAGTTGCAATCCAAAAAATAGCTAATTGAGTATGCCATGTACGAGTAACAGAATAAGGTAAAATCTTATCTAATGGAATACCGTATAACCCTTGCCCTTCTACACCATAGTGAGCCGTAATAATACCTAATCCCACCTGTAACAACATCAATAAGCAAACAACCCAGAAATACTTCTTCAGAATTGTCATACTTTTAGTCACTGTTCCATTTGATACTGGGTCTTTGACTGGTACCATTTCTTCTTCTTCCTGTTTAGAGGCTACGTGATAATACACCAATACCCCAACAGCAAAAATCAATAAGATAATACTCACACCTGACCAGGCTAACAGAGGTGTAGTAGCAACATTTCCAACCAAGTCCTCTGCAGGCCAGTTGTGCGTGTAACTGATATCGCTATCAGGTCTATTCGTTACCGTAGCCCATGTTGCCCAAAAGAAGAAAGCATTCATTTGCTGTAATCTCACTGGGTCAGTAATTGAATTATTGGGAATAGCATAGTCTTTGCGCAATTGTGCAAATTCAGGGTCATCAGTAAATAACTTGCTATAATACTCCTGTAAATACAGCCTTGCCATATTGCGTTCAGGTGTTATCGTTAATATCCCTGTTGCTTTATCATACGTATTAGGTCTGATATTAGCTTGTAAGTGTGCTTTTAAATAAGCTTGTTCTTCTAAAGAACTTTCAGCATAAGTTTTATGATACTTTTCCTTTGCGTAATAATCTAATAAATACAAAGCTTCGCGATGTAAATAGTCTGCAGTCCAATCAGGGGCAACGTAAGCACCATGTCCCCATACAGATCCAACCTCCTGACCACCGATACTCTGCCAAACATTTTGACCGTCTTTGATATCTTTATCAGATAAGATTACTTCACCAGTAGTCGTCTTGACTTCAGTTGGTACAGGAGGAGCTTCTTGGTAAATTTCTATACCATAATAACCCAGTACCCCAAACGAGAATAACATCACTATCGCAAATGCTATCCATAACTTTCTTTGTTTATTTTTCATACCTTTTAAATAGAAGACTTTTTTATCCTTTATTGCTTTGTAAAAAAAGGGAAGTTACTCCCCGCGTATAATTACAACTTCAAAAAAGTATCACCAGACTTGGTACCATTGGCTAACTCTCGCAAAGTAGTAGTTTCTAACATATTTCTCAATCCTTCTCGGATTGCTTTAAATTTAAAGTGAACAGGACAAGGGTGTGTTTCAGAACACTGAGCCAACCCTAATCCACATCCCTTGTAGATAGAATCACCATCGATCACATTCACTACCTCACATAACTTAATATTATCTAAGCTTGCTATCGGAATTTCAAATCCTCCTCCTACTCCCTTAACCGATTCAATCACTCCGCTTTTAGAAAGCTTTTGAAGTATCTTAGCTGTAAAAGCTTCTGGAGCATCTATTTCTTTTGCTATTTCTTTAAAGCCTACACGCTCCCCTTTCAGTGAAGATACTGAGATAAAAACAACTGAACGAATAGCGTATTCACAAGCTTTAGAAAACATATCATTTATTTTAATAGTACAAATATAAAACAATTCTACATATAAAAGACAATAAAGTCCTTTATATATGAAATAAAAAAAGCAATATTAATCCAATAGACTAATATTGCTTCTTATATAGATAACTATACGTTATTACTTATCTAAAAATTATTTCTTTTATTACCTCTCTCCCTAACTCTTCATTTATCATTCTAATTATCTTACTCTTTCCATAAGTTAATTCCTCGCGTACAATAGGAGAAGACAAAGCTACATAAAGTACATCACGTTTTAAGAGTATATCTAATGTATAATTAGCTATTCCTGGTCCTAACAGATTCTTCCAAGCGGCGCGAACATCAAGATTATCAATTCCTTTATCTAAGTTATTCTCCTTTATAAAAATCTTTAAAAGATCCTGAATACTGCTCTCTTCTCTTAATCGTTTATTTACATCATACTTTTTCAATGCTTATACTATTTTAAGGTAAAAGGTACTGCCTTTTTATAATAATAGATGATATCATTTTCATTTTTTACAACGAATTCATCTTCATCTAATTTTATCAATTCTTCCTTCCACTCAGAGAACTCAGTCTTATACATTAACCAAGTTTTTCCAGACTCCTTAACTATAGTAAGATTTTCTTGCACCTCATTAGTTAAATATTCACCATTTACCTGTGGCATTACTTTCTGGCGAAAACCAACTCCTTTATCATTGATTTCGAAGAAATCAATAGAAGAGTTAATGGTGTAATCTTTCTCTTCGCCATCTGGCAATTTTGCTTTCTCTATTTCCCAATAACCATTAATTTCTTTTAAATCTTCAGATGTAAATTCTTTTCCACAACTTGCCATTAAAAAGAGTACACTAATGAAAAGCACTTTATATAATCTATACATAACTATTACTTCTATTTAAAAAAAGAATCAACGAACTCATATTTATTAAATACCTGTAGATCTTCTATACCCTCTCCTACACCAATATATTTAACTGGTATTTGGAATTGATCAGATATACCTATAACAACCCCACCTTTAGCAGTTCCGTCTAATTTAGTTACAGCCAAACAGTTTACTTCTGTTGCAGCTGTGAATTGCTTAGCTTGTTCAAAGGCATTTTGTCCTGTAGAACCATCTAACACCAACATTACATCATGAGGAGCATCTGGGATAACTTTCTGCATAACACGTTTAACTTTAGTAAGCTCATTCATCAAATTCACTTTATTATGCAAACGACCTGCTGTATCAATAATCACAACATCTGCATTCTGAGTTACTGCTGATTGCAAAGTATCAAAAGCAACAGAAGCTGGATCACTTCCCATTTGTTGTCTTACAATAGGCACTCCTACTCTATCTGCCCAAACTTGTAACTGGTCAATAGCTGCTGCTCTAAATGTATCAGCTGCTCCTAACACAACATTTAATCCTGCTTTTTTAAATTGATAAGCTAATTTACCTATCGTTGTTGTTTTTCCAGCACCATTTACACCTACCACCATCAACACATAAGGTTTTTTATCTTTCGGAATTTCAAACTCAGTAGCTTCACCAGATTGAGTCTCTGATAACAACCCTGCTATCTCATCTCTTAGAATCTGATTTAACTCATCTGTTCCTACATATTTATCTCTTGAAACACGTTTCTCTATACGCTCAATAATTTTCAATGTAGTATTAACACCTACATCAGATGACACAAGTATTTCTTCTAGATTATCAAGTACATCATCATCTACTTTTGACTTACCAGCAACTGCTTTAGTCAGTTTGGAGAAAAAAGAAGATTTAGACTTTTCTAAACCTTTATCTAAAGTTTCCTTCTTTTCTGAAGAAAATAACTTCTTAAAAAAACTCATATTACTTTTATTAACTACTGCAAATATAAAGAATAAAAAGTGAATCAATTTACCCAAATTACAGGATAAATAAATAAACAACTTTTACTCTTTTTATTATAAATAAAAAAAGCATCCATAAAAGGTGCTTTTAATAAAACTTCGGTATTGTAAATATATACAAAAAAAGCTGTCTATAATAGACAGCTTTTCAAGATCTTTATAATGGTAAAATTACTTCTTGTTTAAGAAATCATCCACAAAGTCAGGAGCCATAACAGCTTCAACGAATGTGTAAGCTCCAGTTTTAGGAGATTTAACCATTTTAATTGCTTTCGTCAACTTTTTAGAAGATGTTCTTAAAGTCGCTACGGTTTTCTTTGCCATGACTAATAATTATTTAATTTCTTTGTGAACTGTTACTTTCTTCATGATAGGATTAAATTTTTTAATCTCTAATCTATCAGGTGTGTTTTTCTTATTCTTAGTCGTGATGTATCTTGAAGTTCCTGGTAAACCAGATGCTTTGTGTTCAGTACATTCTAAGATTACTTGAATTCTGTTCCCTTTCTTTGCCATCGTATTCTATTTTTTAATGGTATGAATTATTTTACTAATCCTTTTGCTTTTGCATCTTTCAATACAGCAGTAATACCTTTTTTGTTAATTGTTTTTAATGCAGACGTTGATAATTTCAATGTTACCCATCTGTCTTCTTCAGCAATGTAGAAACGTTTTTTAACTAAGTTCACAGAAAACTTTCTCTTAGTTTTATTCATCGCGTGAGAAACGTTGTTTCCAACCATTGCTCTTTTACCAGTAATTTCACAAACTCTTGACATTATTTCTTATCTTTTATTTCAATATTCAAAATCAGGGTGCAAAGTAACGAAAAAGAAAATTATCTTACAAATTCTTTTAGGTTATTTTTTTAATATTTCATTATATATCAATTCTAAACCCTTTGCTATAGTGCTATTTATAACCTTTTCTCTCGGTTGGCCTAATTCGTATTTTTTTGCAAACACTCTTGTCGGCGTCGCGATTCCCACACATACAGTTCCTACCTCAACATCAGAATCTCCCTTAGATGGTCCAGCATTTCCAGTAGTAGCGATTGCATAGTCACTATTAAATTTTAATCGTGCTTGCTCAGCCATTTCCATAGCCACTTCTTCACTTACTACCGTATATTTATTTATTGTATCTTGATTAACTCCTAGTATATTCACTTTACTCTCGGTCGCATAACATACCATTCCTCCTTTAAAGTAAGCAGAAGAGCCAGGTTTAGCATTAAACATAACAGCTAACTGTCCACCTGTACAACTTTCTGCAAAAGAAATAGTTTTATTTCTAATTTGCAACTCTTTTGTGATAATTTCAGGAAAGTCAATATCCTCATAAGCTCTAATATACGCCTTCACAGACTCAGGCATCCTATCAATCTGCATTTCAATACTTTGAAACAAAAAATCTTGATTAGCACCTCTACTCGACAGACGTAATCTAACTTTTCCAGGGCTCGGCAAATAAGCTAACTTTATATCTGACGGTAAGTTATTCTCCCAATCTTCAAGATATTCTGCTAACAAACTTTCTCCAATACCATATGTAATTATCGTTTTATGGATATTAAATATCCCTTTAAAGTGATCCTTAATATAGGGAACTAGTTGCTCACTAAATATTGTTTTCATCTCAAAAGGAACTCCTGGAAAAGAAACAAAAGCCGTATTATCTTTTTGCATTAACATACCTGGAGCCGTACCTACTGCATTAAATAAAACAGTAGAAGTAGAAGGTACTAAAGCTTGTTGCTTATTAACCTCTGAAATAGGCCTTTTATAATAATCTTCTATAAGTATCGTAACATGAGCTAAAACTTTCTCATCCACAATTAAATGATCCTCAAAAAAGTCACAAAACACTTTTTTAGTCACATCGTCCTTAGTTGGTCCTAATCCTCCTGTCATTAAAACTAAGTCTACCTGTCCCATTTGAGAAGACATAGCTTGCTCTATTGATTCTCTTTTATCAGAAATAGTTATAATTTCCGTCACTTCAAACCCTAATAAATCAAGTTCTTTAGCTAAATACGTAGAATTAGTATCTACAATCTGGCCGATGAGAATCTCATCTCCTATAGTGATTATACTTGCTTTCATACTCTTTTTTTACAAACTAAAGTCTTTCTGTATTTCTTTGCGAGCTTTCTTTACTCTTTCTTTAAATATTTTAAAAGTCTCCTTCACAGCCTTAGTCTTACCTTTTTCCTGGGTCCATTCTTCTATTAAAGAAGCTTCTTCAATAGCCTGTTCCATTCCTAAAAACTCTAATGAAGGCATTAGTATATTCATACTTTCTGCTACATCACCATAGTTCTTTTCATTGATTCCTGTCTTTATTTTTTTGACCAATTCTTTAGACTCTTCAACAAAAACGATTAAGCCAGCCTTCACTAGCTCTTGATCATCATTATAAGTCTGTAATATAGGTCCTAAATCATAATGAAGTGCCATACGCTTATTTTACATTTAAACGAAACAACTTTTTACCTGCTAGAGTTCCTTCTAACACATCCCCCTCATTTACTTTACCCACTCCTTTTGGAGTACCTGTGAAGATTAAGTCTCCTTTCTTCAAAGTAAAATATTTAGATACTTCTGCTATAGTTTCATCTATATTCCAGATCATCTGTGCAGTACTAGCTTCCTGAACTGTATCACCGTTTTGTATTAATGAGAATGTAGTGTCATAAAGATTTTCTAATTCTCGCTTGTCAATAAACTCGCCTAACATTGCAGATCCATCAAAAGCTTTTGCCTTCTCCCAAGGCAACCCTTTTTCTTTTAATTTACTCTGCATATCTCTAGCGGTAAAATCAATTCCTACAGTCACCTCGTCATAATACTTATGAGCAAATTTGGGCTCTATATATTTACCTACTTTAGTAATCTTAACAACTACTTCTATTTCATAATGAATATCATCTGAAAACTCAGGAATAGAAAATGGACACTCTCTACCCAATAATGCAGAATCAGGTTTAATAAATAATACAGGCTCTGAAGGTCTTTCATTATTAAGCTCCTCAATATGCTCTACATAATTTCTTCCTATACAAACTATCTTCATAAAGATGTTATTACAACTTATTATTTAATTTTCGCAATTTTAGACCAGTCAATACTTTCTTAGTATACAATGGAAAATCAGCATTCTGAATCCAACCATAATACCCTGGTTCATTTTCTAAAACATCCTCTACTAAAGCCCCTTTGTGCTTTCCAAAAGTGAAAATTTCTTTACCTTCTTCATTTAATGCTATGAATCCAGCGAAATCAACACTTTTCTTACGAGTAGTAAACTCAGATAATGACTTCATATCGTTCTCTAAATCTTCATATCTATCTAATTGTGCTTTTAATATTTCATAAGTAGCATTCGTATCAGCAGCTGCAGAGTGAGCGTTATCTAAACTCTTATTACAATAGAAACGATAAGCAGCACTTAAAGTACGCTCTTCTTTTTTGTGGAAAATTGTTTGGATATCTACAGATACTCTATTTCCCGTTTCAAAATCTACTCCTGCTCTCAACAATTCTTCTGCTAATAACGGAATATCAAAACGATCTGAATTAAACCCAGCCAAATCAGAGTCTTTAATCATATTATATACTAGCGGAGCTAATTCTTTGAACGTTGGCTCGTTTGCTACCTTCTCATCTGTAATACCATGTATAGCTGTAGATTGTGCAGGTATAGCTCTCTCTGGATTAACTAACCATGTTTTACTCTCTTTATTTCCGTTAGGAAACACTTTTAATATCGATATCTCTACAACTCTGTCTCTCGCTACGTCTATACCAGTTGTTTCTAAATCAAAGAAACAAATTGGTCTATGTAATTTCAACTCCATTATTCTATTTTTATTTAATTACAAATATAATAAATGTAAACTTTAGCAAATTAAAAACCAATGCTAACTTTTTTAACATTAATAACTACTATTGATATATTTACTTTTTAGTATAATTATAATTTTACAATACTTATCACAAATAATAAAGGCTATTCCTAAATAGAATAGCCTTTATCCAAACATTAAAAATAACTTATCTAACCAAACCTATGATTCGAAAGGTGATTTTTTTACCTCATCTTTTATATCACTAGACAAACTTCCTAAGAAAATTGTAATATCATCTATTTGTTCTTGACTCAACTTTACATTAGTCTGCAAACTAGCCATAATGCGAACAGCTTCTTTTAAATCTTTGACAGAGCCATCGTGAAAGTATGGCCATGTATGCTCTATATTTCTTAATCCAGGTACTTTAAACAAATACTTCTCTGTATCTTTTTTACTTAAATCAGCTAATCCATTATCTATCTTATCTGATTTAGTTTCTTGCCAATAATCACCATACACTCCAAATTTCTGAAACATTTGCCCTCCTAATGCTACTCCATTATGACAAGTAATACATCCTACAGAAATAAAAGTCTCTAATCCCTTTTGCTCTTGTGCTGTTAAAGCCGTTACATCCCCATCTAAGAATTTGTCAAACCTACTTTCAGGCATTAATGTACGCTCAAATGCACCAATCGCATTCGTAATATTCTTAAATGTAATAGGTTCTTTATCCGATTTATATACTATAGCAAATTTCTCCTTATACATATCGATTTTGCGTAACCTGTCTTCTAATTCCTTTTCATCTTTAATATTGTGTTCTACAGGATTTAGAATTGGCCCGCCAGCTTGTTCCTCTACATCTTTTGCTCTACCATCCCAAAATTGCATACTGTGTAAAGCTGCGTGAAATACTGTAGGTGAATTACGCCCTCCTAAAGATCCGTCATCTCCTGGTGAAAATGCTAAATTATCTACCCCATACGTATTTAGATTATGACATGAGTTACAACTGATATTTCCATCTTTAGATAAATTCGTATCAAAATATAAATATTTTCCTAACTCTACTTTCTCTGGATCCAAATTTGCATTCTCTACAGAAGAGATTGGTTGAAAGTAAGCTGAGGCTTTTGTCAACAGTTCTGATTTTACTTCTCCTTTATCTTCAGAACTACTTGTTTGGTCTTTTTTACAACTTACCAATGCCAACAAAACAGTCAATAAAACTAGATGTTTTTTCATATTTTACACTTCTTTGATTTATGATATCAAGTTACTTAGTATAAAGAGCAAGAAGAATGACATATATCACCTTACATCACCACTTCCCGTTTTAGCATTTTATCAACTTTCCTCCTTAATAACAATCATAAACCTATAAAACAGCTTCAAAAAACAAATATTAACCAATTAACATTTTGTTTTATTAAATATTTACTTTATTTTGGCTATAACCAACAACGATAAAATACTATGAAAACAATTTATTCTCTTCTTATCCCTTTCTCTTTAGCGATAATTTGCACGAGTTGTCACACCACAGAAACAATAGTATCTACACCTTACAAACTAAAAAATGAAAAAACAGTAGTCTATTCCGCTAAAACCTTTATGTTTAAAAATTACTTTTTCACCTATGAGAACGGTGAAGCTACTTTAGTATATCAACAAGATGCTAAACTAAATGAAAAAACAGAGCCTGTATACTTGACCCTAAGAGAAAATAAAGAAAATACGAGGTTTCAAGAGTTCACAGATAAGACTAAACAAATCACAGTTAAAATAATTAGCGATTATGAAGTGAGGCTACAACTAGACAAAGCCAGATACACACTCTATACATCGGAGCATCTAAAAGAAGTTAATGCTGATACGCAACGAATACTAGCGGATATCGCTTTATGGAGAAATGACAGATACTAATGATATTTATTTATAAAAAAGCAACTATAGTTCCATATATAGTTGCTTTTTTCTTATAGTCCTGGTTCATAATTTTCTATTTCTTCTCTTAACCAAGTCGGAATCTCTATTGTTTTTTTCTCTTTGATATCTATCATCACCTGCGTGCTTCTACCTATAGCATGTAAGATTAAATCTCTATTCTCTCCTTCACTCACAATAGCATATTCAATCTCAAAACTCTTTCCTCCCATTTTTGATATTCTCACGCCTACTCTAGGATGTTTTACATTTAGCTTAATCTCCTTAATATAGTTACAAGAGATATTAGCTATCACAAACATGTGTTTAAACCAATCCCATGTCTTACTGGCTGCATTCATATAATACCCTCTACCGATCTGAAAATAGTCGATATACATCACATTATTAACATGTCCTAATGCATCCATATCACTCCATCTAATCTCTAAAGGATGAAAAAACCTAAAATCATTACTATTAAAATCCATATTTACTCATCTAAAGTTAGAGATTCAAGATATAAAAAACATCTTAAACCATAGTCTACTTTCTTCAGAATATCTAAACTTCTCCCAGAAAGTTTTTTTTCAGAAGTGTATTGATGTTATTCTTCATTTAAAGTATTGTTCACATCTTTTATTTTATTTCCAAATATTGCTTCTTTCCAATTGTAATCTTTCTGAAGAAATTTAATTTCTCTTTTTAAATTAAATCTCTTGATAACAGTAAAGTTAAATGTACTTGTTAACAACCCTGTTTGATAATCCTTCTTCATGTTTAAGAACAATCCATTGGCTACTGCAGATGCACTAACAATCCACTCTTCCCCTATATAACCAAGAGAGAATCGGCCTACCACAGAAGGGTTAACTGTAAAAATAGTCTTGTTCGTTAATAAATTCTCTTCTATGGCTCCATTCACACCAAATGTAAATGCGCCTGCTACCAATACTTTTTTATAAGGCACCCAGTTATACCCATACCCTATATTAGGACCAAAATGATAAGTACGCTTGTCATAATCATTTAACTTTTCTGAAAGAACCGGAATATTTCGAAGCGATGAATAAAACATTCCACCCCCTAATAATAGAGAACCAGCCGACTTCATTTGTACTTTGCTTAAATCGTAGGCTGCACCTAATGAGTACTTCTCATTATTCCATACATATTGAAATAAAGCCCCATACATATGAATCTTAAAATCCGGAAAAATATCTTCTGCTGTAGGAGTATCATCCTTATTATTTTCTTTATATCTATAAAATCCCTTATTTCGTTTATAATATAAGTCTATCAGAAATTTATCTCCATAATGATGGTATTGAAAATCTGTTGCTTTTGTCTTTCCCTTTTCCTTCTCTCTCATAAAAGAAAAACCATGACTAAAACTAAAAGAAGAACTTCCCCATAAAAAGCCTACACCAATGCTCACCGGTTTATTAGACTCAAATGTCTGTGTACTCTTTTTATCTTCTAGAGTATAATCTAGTGCCAATACATCTTTACCAATTGCGAACTTAACACCATAAGGCTTTATATGATCTTTCACATAAGTAGAATCAACTTGTGCAAACACAGAGATTGAAAAAAGAAAGAATACTAGCGCTTTTAAATATCTCACTATAGCTAAACAATTAATTATCACGAAACAATATTAATAAAAAAACCTCTAGTATAAACTAGAGGTTCATTAAGTTTTTAATAGACTAAAAGAGTTAGTTTACATCATAATAGTCATATACATGATATTCATTGAATGCAACTTCTTCATCACATTCTAAAGTTGAATAATGCTTTTCACCAGCATCAAACAAAACTAGATTTAAACGTTTAAACAATAAATGCAACATTTCTTTTTGCCCTTCTTCGTCCAACTCTAAGGTCAATTTTACAATATGCTCTTTACTCTCTGTGCTTTTTTCTTTATCTACACAGATTAGAGTTACTTTAAAGTCACTGATACCTGTTAAAGATAATCCTACAACTTTAAATCTCTCTTGATCTACATCAAAGTACTCCCCAATACTACTGATGTAATTCCCTTTTTTTGCTGCGATGATATCTGATATATCAGCCGCGATACTTCCTGTGAAGTCATTGAATTGTACTTCTGCTTTCATAAAACAACAAAATTTAATTTTCTTTTCACTGATAAAGATAGTAAAACATTAGTTATCACAACATTATATATTATTTTTAAATTACTTTTTACTTTTAAGAAAGTTTGAGACTTTATAAGTTATTTATTTAGATAAATAATAACATTAAAATCAATTATATCTTAAATAAACGTAATTATATACATTTTATTAATACTCAACAACATAGTTTAAAAAAGTCAAACCCTTATTTTTATCAAAAACATAAAAATTAAACATAAATCGTAAACAATAATTTATTTTCAAACAATAACAAAATTAATAAGTCAGTATAATTTCATTTTTAAATTTATATCTGAATAAAAAGTATTAAAATACAATAACAAAAAAGTAAAAAACAACATTAACAATTCACATAACGTCAATTATTGACATTAAAGAAATCTTATAAAAGAGCAAGACCATGAATTTTTATTTAAAAAATATATTTATTTGTAATCTACAGACTTCGCTTAGCCTTCTTTATTATGTATTGAATACTCTTAGAATTATAGTGAGTTTCCCATTTATCACAGACTTCTAACACAAAAACAGGTTGCGTTTTAGCAGCATCATTTAGCCAATTACCTACACTATCCATCACATACTTAGACGAATCCTCTTTTAAGGCTTCTAATAAAGGAAGGCCTATTTCTGGATTTTCTTTTAATTTATCAATATGCTTACACCATACTCCTCTAGGACGTGTAGACTCAGTTACAAATCTTCTTATATATTCATTCTCATCCTTAGTCCAGGTAAGTAATATTGTTATACTCTCTTCTAACTTATCTATAATATCAGCACGCACAGCCATCCAACAGATCTCTCTAACCCCAAAATGTCCATCCGCAGCAAAGTATTTAATTTCTTCTAGTTTCTCATTTATATTTAATGTATCATTATAACCTATAAAATAAGTCGCCCAACATCGTACTAAATCACTTTTATGCTTTTTTAATAATTCAAACAATTCTCTATCATCATTTTCCTTTGCTAAACAGTACAAAGTATAACCTATACACTGATTAATAGAATTTACTGTTGGCTTTTTTATGCTTTCTATTGCATCTAATACGATGCTTATGTACACATCTTTTTTTAAATCTAACAATACATATTGGACGAGTTGCCTCTGATCAATTGCTAACCACTCTGTCAAATTCACACTTGATAACTCTCCTTTATTTAACAATACTAAGACATCTTCAGGAATGTCTTTGATTAATCTTGCTCCTTTTCTATTTTCCATAATGAATGATTCTTAAAACAAAATAAAGCTCAGAAGAGCTTTATTCTTTATATAATGTACTTTTTAAATTTACTAATAAACTATCCTAAGATAAATATACTAACTAAGTATTATAAACTACTCACTATTTCACTCAAATCTAAACGATTACCATAATTTACATCCATATATCTAAAACTAATTCTTCCCTCATTATCTATTAAATAAACAGCTGGTATATTTAATTCTGTCTTTTCTGTTTGATTCAAATGTTTTAGATCTATTCCAAGCATCTCATAATGAGACTGTACAAAATCTTGTAGTTCAAATTTGATATCTAAGGCATTACCTAATACTAAGTTTTTATCTTGAACAATTGGAAAAGACATCTTAACCTCGCTCTTCCAATCTTTAAGTAGCTCTATACTCATTGGAGACACTACGATCACCTCAACTCCTTTATTTTGTAACGTTGGATAATAACTCATTAAATGAGCTATCTCTATATTACAAAAAGGACACCAATTTCCTCTTACAAAACTAACTAAGGTCTTCTTACCTTTAAACAAATCAACAATAGGAGTCTGCTGATTACTTTCTGTCACTACCTCTACTGAAGGAAACATCATTCCTACTTCTGATGTTGTTCCAAAACTTTTTGTTTGTAAATCCATAATAGAATTACCAAAAGCATTCATAGTTTCTACAGGCACTTGAGACTGCATACCTTGAGTTATTGTATCTAAAGCTTGTTTTATTTCTTTCATATTAAAGTCTTATTTTTGCAAAGATGATAATCACTTTATTATCATACAATACCGCATATATTCACCCCATAGGGATAAAAAAGTCACTTTTATGAATACAAAGGCACGAGCAATAGAAGAAAAAATTTGTCCACTTGAATTTGCAGTGAATGCCATCAGTGGGAAGTGGAAAATCCCCATCGTTTGGCAGATTAACCAAGGGCATAAACGCCCAAGCGAAATGCTTAAAGGAATTATGAAAGTAGACCGCCGCGTGCTTAATCAACAACTAAAAGAATTAGAACAAGATGGAGTTCTGTATAAAATAAGCTATAATGAACTTCCTCCAAGAGTAGAGTACCTCCTTACTCCACTAGGAGAACAATTAGTAGAAGTCTTATGGAAATTAAATGCCTGGGGAGAGACCTTATTAAAAGAAAAAGAGACTACTGAATAGTCTCTTTTATATTTTTTATTAATATAGCTCTTTACTCTTTAAAGCAATCATCATTTCATTATCCTCTACGATCATCTCAGTGTTAGTAAACTTAGCAGGGATGTTCGTAGGATACCAGTTGCGATCAGGTGTCACCATAATAATCAAACCTTGATCATCTCCCAGTGCCAAGAACTGTTCTGTAGGTTCTGCTTTTTTGAAATAACTTAAATTGTATTCTTGAATTAACTTCTCTGCCGACTCCATTGGCTTCTCTACCACTACACCTATCTCGCTAATACACGTAATCTGTACAGGATCAAAAGGCCCATTCAATGAAAGCAAAATATCCTCTCTCGCTATAAACTCTAAGATATTCCCGTTATTATCTGTAAAATAAATAGACTTCGCCTTCCATGTTTCAAAATTAGTAACCAAATTCCCTTCTATGTTCTCTATTAAATCAACATGCTCTCTTGACCAGATTAATGCTTCTTCTATCTGATTAGAAGGAATATTAAAAGCAAAGTGATATACATTGACAGGAGTATCCACCTCTTTAAACGTAAGAATAGTTTCTCCTGCTTGTACAGCGAAGCTCCCTTCCTCCTCTTCAATAATATCAAAGCCTAATACTTCTGTATAAAACGCTCTTGTTTCTTTTAATTGATTTGTTTCTATATCTAAATTTACTATATACATCTTCTATTCTTTTTTATAAACAAATATCCTTAAATAGACTCATACTTACATATTAATTCCTCAACATTTATTTATTTCTAGATAGATAAAGATTATTAATCTCTTACTTACCTTATATTACTATAAAGCATATATGTATTATAGTACATCTCTCCGTACTTACTATCACTTAGCAAAAAATCAAAACCAAAAATACAATCATACTTAACTTCTCCTGATTTTGCTTCATATTTCTGAGCCAAAACTGTTACTTCTTTCTCATTAAATAAATGTATCTCTAGAGTAGATCGATCTATATCCATTGCAGCAACAGCTTGCATCTCTTTACCATCAAACAACAGCGGTATACGTACTTCATTTAATTCTAAACTTTCAATATAGTTTATTCTATTTTGACTCAAGTCATACTTCGTAGTATGTTTCTTTTGAAACCAAAAATTATCGATTCCAGCACGTTGTTCATCAAGACTATATCTAAAGTCTTTATTTAAAAAAGCAATTTTATCTTTAGCAGAGTCATAATGATAACGATGTTGTCTTACTTCTGCATCATTTAAAGAAGCAGTAATTAATTCTTCCGCAACTAAAGTATACTCATTGATAGGTCTACGCTTCTTATCTGCGTTTTTCTTATAAAAAACTACACCTCCTATAATTAAAATAATCAACAACAGATACATCATTACCCAAAACTTAAACTTGTTCCTCTAACTTAACATATAACAATAAAAAACTATCACCTATTTACTCCTACTTTTTTTTCATTCTGTAGTATCTATTGTAATAATCATTTCTATTCAAATCACCTCATCTATCTATAAGCTCCACCATTTCCTCTTACCTCAAACTCTTCACAACAATTTATCTCTTGTACCCATTCAATAAGATCGCTTTCATCTACACATAAATCACCATAATCTTCCTTATTACCTACTTCAGTATACTTTTGCTTCATATGTTTAAAGCACATCATTGTCCCAAAAGAACTATTTCCATAAATACTATAATCTCCATATAAGCAACCATAACAATTCATTAATGAATATCCCTGAGGCAATTGTTTCTTTAATTGATCAAACGCTATCTCAACTGATCCACTCTTCCCTACAAAAATCTCTTCCTTCCACGTCAATTCAATCCTAACTTCTTCATGAAAACTTGTAGTATTGGATTCTATATTGCTACCATGACTAAAGCACATCATTAACTCTACAGGTTCTGTAGGCCCATTTGCTGACAATAAGTATTGAGATACCGTAAATTCAAATTGACAATCTGTCAAACAATTATCTAAATCTGAGGCGATAGTTATCCATGTACTATCAATAGTTTCCTCTCCTAAATCCCCTTGATAACCCAAATCAGTAAACTCTCTTCCTTTAAAAAGTAATCCTTCTATTTCTACAGAGAGATATTCTCCATCATTATGTATTTCTATAGGAATACTCTTATTCTTATGTGTATAAATACCCTTATAAATCATAGCAATTTAAAATTCGAACAATAAAAAAAAACTAAAAAGGCAAACCAATACTTGTAACAGTCTAATCCTACTATTTACTATGACGGCTTTCCCAACCACCAGATTTTTTAGTTTTAGGCTTGATATGATCTAAAGGCTTTCTTTGTGGTTCTTCCTCATATTGTTTTTCTCTCACAAAAACACCTTCATTCCAACAAAATCTAAGAAAAAATAACAGTAAAAAACCTATTGCTAGAACTATAGCCCACAGGATAGAGCTTTTTCCCATAACATATACGGAACCACCTAACATAATCATTCCCATATACTGCATAGGTATCCAAAAAAGAGTATGGTTATTCTTTTGAATATAGTACTGTTGTTCCTCTTCATTAAAAATGAACTTCTCTTTATTCCAGATAGAACCAAGAAGCCAGTTTACTATACCAGCAATACTTAAAGCAAGTACAAACCGATATTCATTCCCCATATCTCTAGGAAAAACACTTTCCCCTATCACTATAGAAATACCAAAAATAACTATTCCAACTATCCCTCTACCTGACCATACTAACATCTATAATACGTATTACTTAAAATACCAACTAATTAAAACAAAATTAAATCAATTTCTTAAATTAGGTTTATCTCTTTTGGATACTTTACATAGCAGTACACAATTCTATTAAGAAGCCATTATTATCCAATACATACCCTACCGTTTGTCCCCAAGGTTTAACTTTAATCGACTCGTACATTACACCACCAGCCTGCTCTACTTGCTGCATTGCTTTAGCTACATCTTCTACTACAAAGCCCAACTCTATCCCAAAAGGTTTCTCTAGATTCACCTGTTGATATCCTCTACTCAAATTACTACTTGCCAACTCTACTTGTGCAAAAGCAATCGTAGTATCTCCTGATACCAACTCTCCATAATCAGCCTCCGGAGTAACGAACTTACGTACAAATCCAAATGCCTCTTCATAAAACCTTACAGTAGTCTCCACATCTACCACATACATGATGGTATAACTATATTTTATCATTTCTTTCTATTTAAAAAATTCTTCTTCTATTTCTTTAAAATCCTCTTGTTGGTAGCATTTAATACTTTGATCCTTTATCATAAAAATAGCTTCACAATATTTGTATAAAACATCCGCTATATGTGAAGAGATAAATACGATACTATCTTGAGACAAATGTTCTAAATACTTTATCAAATAATAATTCGCCTCTATATCTAGCCCATTAAAAGGTTCGTCTAGTATATACATCTTATACTCTTTCTGAAGTACAGCATTGAGATAGACTTTTTTCTTCATTCCTGTAGAGAATTCCTTGATTAACTTATCTGAAGGCAAATCAAATAATAACTTCTTGTCCTCTCCCTTTTGTCTTGTTAAATGTTGGTAAAAAGTATAAAACTCCTCTGCTGTTAACTCATCATATACAGCAGGTTCGGCACCACACCACCCTACTTCTTGCAGAAAAAGAATCTTGTCATTTAATTCAGCAGTTCCTTTATATTTTTCTAAACCAAGCATACATTTAAACAGCGTAGTCTTTCCCTCTCCATTTTTCCCCATTACCCCATAGATACCAGGTTTATCTATAGTAAATTGAATGTCTTTTAGAACAAGATGATTACCATAGCTCTTTTCTTTAATATTTACTTTCAACATTCTTTATCTGATTTAATTGACGAATTGCTCGTTTATATAAAAAAGGCATTGCTAATAGCGGTAAACCTATTCCTATAAAGCAACTTGCTATAAACAATTGATGTTTTAATTCACTTTTATAAAAACTATACTTTAATACCGTATTGCACATTGGTAAAACTAGAACTAGTACTCCCCAAAACACATAATTCCAATCAAATGACAATACTAAAACCAATAGTAAAATGGGCATTATAACTAGTAAAGAATTAAACATCTGAACTTTTACCTGTTGCTCTAAATACTCTCCCCCACTTAGTACACTTGTCATAATCTCTATTTCCCTTTCTCTTTCAAAAGTTGGCACCATTGTTAAGATTCCTGCTAAGATAAAACTCCCTATAACCAAGTTTTCATTACTGTGTTTCACTCCCATTACACTAAACAAAATCACTATAGGCAATATCCACAACAATTTAAACTTCCTAAAACTAATCCTCCAAAAGAGATCTACTAAAGAAAAAGGATACTTAACCACTGCTGATTGTTTCTTTGGGATAAAAGATAAGAGGTAGTATAACACAACTACACTCCCTAATCCTACATACTCTTGTTTTACTACCAACACGAGTAGAAAAGGTAAACCATAAACCAAATACTCTAGCCATAGCACTACACGATAATGTTTATATACTTTTAATAACTCTATATCTAATCTACCCAAGTGATATAGAATAGCATCTATAAATACAAAATAAAACATACCTTTTACTATGCTGTAATTAAAATAGGCTAATACAGCAGTACCTATATAGAGTCCACAGATTAGCATCATCGCTACGTAATCTCCTTTAGACACATATTTCCTAAATCGTATTTCTATTAAATACTTCAAGAGAGTTAGCATATCTTTTAATTTATACCACAAGATAGGTATTAAAAATAATCTATTCGTTACGAACAAAAACAAAAAAGTCAAAGCATATGCTTCGACTTCTATATATTATTTAAATAATCCTCTGTTAACCGTAAACCAACTCCTATCCCTCAAAATCACCACAATCGTGAACATCAAAAGACTCTAATAAGCTCTTTAAAGTATAAAAGGCTGCAGGTCTATACAGTTCTTGATCGATTACTTGTCCTTTTACAGTTAATTGATACACAGGATAATCATCTACTCTTTCAAAAACGAACTCATTTAATGGTGTATGTATGGTTATCGTCTTATCCTTCTCCTCTATTTTAGTAATCTTATAAGAGATTTGTGTTTGAATATCACATGCATTCATTAAGTTTATCATCTCTCCATCTATAATAATATTAGCAACATCACAAGCGTAGCAACTTCCTCCAAACTCTAATCCATACTTCTTAGTCACTTCTTTAGCCTCTTTATCACTAATCTCCATTGGAACCAATAACTCACTTTGTAACTGCTTTACTTGCTCACTCTCAGAAACAGACACTGTCGTCTCCATACCAGTCTGTTCTACAGCTTTCTTCTCAGTTGTATTATTCTCCTTGCAGCTCATCGTTATAGCTACTATACATATCAGCATTAATGCTCTTTTCATACCTTCTATATTTTCAGCAAATGTAGATATTATTACAACTAAACAGTACCCCTAAAAACAACTAATTTGAATACTTTCTCTAAACCCAGAATCAACAATAGACAGTAACTATACAAAACAAGCCTGAATTAGTAACAAAAATATATTGTAGTACAACTAATAAAAGAGCTATGAAATAAAGTTGCTTTGTAACATTGGACTAATACGTATCTTACGTTAAACTACTTATTCATTTTTCTGCATTAGTTCTATCTTATACATAATTAAATCTATTGCTTCATTTCTCCAAATAATATCCCCATACTCTACAATAGCTTCACTATCTATAAAAATCCCTGTAGGATTGCTCCAACACAGCCATGCTATCATTTCATCTCGTGTCCAAGTAGATAACTCCTCATTAATCTCTACTGGAGACATACCACAAATCCTATAATTAGGATGTAAATAAGCTTCTATATCCATAACTAAGTATTTTATAATTAAACACTTAATCAACATCAAATAACATTCCAAATTAATGAGTAATAGAAGAATTATCATCCTATACCCATAAAAAAAGCACTGTTTATGACAGTGCTTTTTTTATGGGTATATCTTCTAAATATACTTATATCTCATTAATTTTTTTGACAATCAATTCGCAAGTATAATCACTAATAGCTTTTATATCCTGAGCTTCTAATTGCTGATCATATTCTTTCTCGAATACAGTACCATTGCCTAAGTCTATCACATAAGTCACTTCAGTAAACACACAAGTTAAACCTACTTCTATAGCTTCTGCTCCTTCTATTAGTTTGAATCCAACTAAACGGATAACAGATTGTATACCTTCTACTCTATCCCATACAATACTTGGATTACTTAAATCTATTTCATTAGAAATCTCTTCTAATACCACATCCTCTTCTATAACTATCTCGTCCTCACCACTCTCATCTTCAGCTACAACACTTTCTTCCTCTACTGCCTCTTCCTCCTCAATAGTCATAGGCTCTTCTACTACTACTTCCTCTTCACCAGCAATAGACTCCTCTTCTTGGTGCTCTATTGTTTCAGAAAGTAGTTCTTCTTCAGTTAACTCTTCTATCTCCTGTTCTGAAACATCTAAAGTATACTGTCCTATAATCTCTTCAAATAGGTCTCCAAAACTCTCTGTTACCTTATTCTCGACTTCTGTAAATAAAGGGCGTATCGAATGAGTAAATATAGAGTCTAGCCATGCCACTGATCTTACTTTACTCTGCTCCTCCTCTTTTGCTTTTAGTTGGCGCTTAAGCATTTCTATTTGATTGTAGAACTTTTCAGACTCTTCAATAGATTTACCCTCTTGTATATCTACAACCATCTGTTGTGATCGAAGAATTTGCTGACCTATCAATCCAAACAAATCGTCTTTTGCTCCTTCATAACACAGTACATCAGCGATATACTGATGATAAGCATCAAGTTCTTTATCGGTAATCCAAAATGGCATATAGACAAACGCAATCAAAATCTGATTACTCAGCATACGAGCAATAAGCCCATTTCCTTTCTCAAAAGGACTAATCTTCAAGAAATCAATATGAAAGTTTAATGCCACATCAATAGGGTGAGGTGCATATTTCTTTCCTTTCAGTATATAATCAATAGCTTCATTTGTACGATTGATTAGTTCTTTCATTTCTGATTTAACATCAGCTACACCTACATACGCATACCTATCCCCCTTATAAGTCAGCATTTCATTTGGCTCTTGTTTCCACTGCCCTAATGCTACTCTCTTCTCACTATTCTCTTCATACATCAATTTTGAATGAAGCTCTTTAATATACTTTTCTGACAGATGTACCTCTACTACACTACCTCCTAAGATATCTTTTAAAACCTCATCGTGCTTCTTGACTTCCATCAAATCACTTAAAGGTTTATTATCTACCTTAACTATCCCATCTAGCATACTGCGTATCTCTTCCTTTGTCAATGTATTTCCCTCAGCACTTGTAGAATAATAATTACACTCCAAACGATACTTTTTAGACAATACCGAGAACTGTTCACTATTTAATCCACCTTGAGCTTCTACCTCCTGTTGTAAGTTATCTATCTTTATTTTTACTTCTGTATAAGTCATCTTCACTGATTAATTTAAATCTATATACCTCATTCTATTATCCTTATAAAAACAATGTATATAACCTCGCTATTTCTAATCTCACACTCGTTATTTAGCACAAAATACAAATAGCTAAACAGCCCTCTAAGTCCTATTGTTTACTACAAAAACAACCTTCTTATAAACTGCTCCTTTTCGGCAGGCGAAGGTAAGAATTATCCCTCATCCTAAAAAATCATGTAGTATACTATTTAGATAATATTCTGAGAAAAATAAGCTTTAAATTCTTAACGGTAAACCAGTACACTTACTCCTTCACTTACTTTTAAAGAATTTTTATTCCACACTCCTTTAAATATTCAAAAGTCTGATCATAATACACTTTAGGTCGTGTATGGTCAGTATCATCAACATTTGGGACAAATATCACCATTCCTTGTCTTGCTCTGGTTAAAAGTACTCGATAAGAATTTAATAAATAATCTTTATTATCTTCCTTATTAATCTTCTGCCATTTCGCCCCCTTAAAACTTTGATAATTCCAGCTATTGCCAGTATAATACAGATTAATATCCCATGCCACACAAGTATAATCTATTTCTAAACCTTGAATATCAAACTCTGTCGCAATATCTTCTAAATAATAAGATGAACGTACATCATTCATATCATTTAGAAACCAATCTGCAGGTTTTATCTCATTTTTGACATTTATGCCTTCGTTTTTTAATCTCCTTGCTCCTGAACTAGCTATTAAACCTATTCTCTCTGATCCCTTTGACTTCTTTTTTAACCAGTCTTTTGCTAATGACAAATTACGAGTAAGAACAATAGGATAATTGTCTTTTAATAGAGTATAAACCTCTATTGCTTTTTTACTTTGATTAGCCAAAACATATTGTACAAATAAAGAAACCTGTTCACTTCTAAATGATCGGAGTGATACTTCTAAATGAAGACCTACTTCCATTTTTCCTTTTCCTTTTAACCAATTTATTAATTCTATATTATCTAAATAAGTACTACTGTCACTTAAAATCTTATTAGAGTAATAGATATTCCAATCATTAAAGCTATTTTTCAAAGAGTATAACCATTCTGATATTCCAGCTTCTCCAGTATTAATCTCCTGTCCTCCTCCTATTAAACAGATTATTGTACACCAATCCTCGTGTCTATTCATTACACTAATTAAATACTCTGGTTCTGACATTTCAAAATTCTCTATACCTTTTTTTGTTTTCATAAATTTTGAAACTTGTTCTTTCTTCCAAGCTCTTTGAGCTTCGTCGAAAATGACAACTTTTTCAATAGGTGCTTTATATGTTTCTAAATTATCATCTCTAAAATGATGTATATTTTGAATAAATGCTTTTGCTTCTCTAGTAGCATCTGTGCGTGTCAATTTTTTACTACTGAATTTTGCTACTTTAATCGAATCTCTTATTAATGCTTCCCTTAATACGTCAACCAAAGGACCATTACCTGATAAAAACACCGCATGTTCTGACTCATCAGATTTTAATCTCTCATTTGCTATATTTAATCCTGCCAATGTTTTACCTGCGCCAGGCACACCAGTTAAAAAACATATAGACTTTTGTTTTTTAATCTTGGCATCATCTATAATTTTATTTATAACCAAGCTAGTTTGATATAAATTAATTGCTCCTGCATCACTTCGAGAAATATCTTTAACATTATGCCCTTTATATAAAGCTTGGGCAGCTTCTATAATAGTTGGTGTTGGTTTATATCTACTTTCATTCCATTTGTCAACATTTAACTTATCTGATATTTTAATTTCCCTTAAAGCTTTCTGTAAAATATTTTTAAAATTTTTCTCATTACATAAAATACATTCTTCTAATTCTATAACTTTTTGAATATTACTGACCACGTTAGGTGTTTTGACCCCTATAAACCTAGAGTATTTTTAAATTTTTAAAGTATAATGTTTTAGGCTACTTTTTCTCTGCTACA
>NZ_JACAKB010000012.1 GCF_030326305.1 Myroides odoratimimus
CTTGCCTAAGAAACCTGCCATTAGATATGAGAAAGTAATAACTAATCAATTAGCCTTGTTATAATCGAACTCAGGTTACTACTACTCTTGCTAACATAATCTATGTTTAATAATGTTGGAGCAATTTACGATAATTACTCTTTAAAAAGTTATTCTTAAATAAAAAATAACAGTATATGGATTTTTAAAACGCTTTTTTCACTTTAAACAAGTTATTCTGCACTTATAGTTAATTAAGTTCAACTATATTTATAAAAAAAGAGACTGCTTTCTAAAACAGTCTCTTACTTGATTATAATTTAATTGCTAATAGCTCTTCTCCTAATTGATGTAATCCCTCCTCAATTTCTTTTGCTCTTTTCTCAGATATATATACATCTTTATTGGTAGTATATGTTCTAAACAAAGAAGGATTAATGTTTAAACGCCTTGCAATTGCAGTTTTATTTAAATACTCTATTTTCTCAAATAAATTAGAAATCTCTAATTCATATTCTAATTCATATCCTTCTTTTAATTTGTTATAAACATCTAAACCTTCTTCGTCAGCAACATCAAATGTAAATTCAATTGCTTCATTTAAGTTCTTATAGAATAAATATTAAACAACTTCAAATAAAGAAGCTTTAAGATACCTCTCTTGATTAATACCTCTTTATTTCTCCGTCTATTACTCCATTCTTATAATTTGCCTCACCTTTTAATCTTCCATCCTCATAATATCCTTTCATCATTCCGTCTAAGACACCATCCTTATAACTTGTTTCGCCTTGTAATTGTCCGTTTTTATAATACTCTTTACTCACCCCATCCAGTTCTCCATTCTTATAACTCGCCTCTACTTTTACTTGACCATGCTCATAGTATCCTTTGGTAATACCGTGTTCTACCCCATTCTTATACGTCATTTCTATCTCTAGTTGCCCATCTTCATAATACTTCTTAGTAACTCCCTCAAGTTCGCCATGCTTATACGTCATTTCAATTGCAGCTTGTCCATCCTCAAAATAACTTTTCTTACTTCCCTCTAACTTTCCAGCCTTATACGTTTTCTCTAGCTCTAGCTTTCCACTCTTATAATATTCTTTAAAACTGCCATCTAATACCCCATTCTTATAGTTTGCCTCCGCTTTTACGTGTCCATCTTCATAATAACGTTTTGTTATTCCATCTAACTTTCCTTGCGTATAGTTTTCTTCTAAATCTACTTTTCCATTGGCATAATAACTCTTTGCACTTCCTGTAAACACTTCTTTTGAATTCACTTCATACATCAGGCCATTACGCTCTTGAAGATCATTGATATGAACTTCTTTTTTAGCACAGTTTATGAATAAAACTGAAACAAATAAAATACATAAAACTCTTTTCATACTTACTTTCTTAAAAATCACATCGGAGAATCTCTTGTTCTCTACAACAAAAATAGCCTTATTCTTATTAATAAATCAAAAATTGTCTCAATCTATTTATAACCTTCAGAAACTAAAAAAAGCCCACGAATTAACGTGAGCTTTTATATTTATAAAAGAAATATACTATTTCTCGAATTCTTTTAATGTTTTAGTAATAATACTTACACAGTCTAATAACTGCTCTTCGTTCATTACTAATGGCGGAGCGAAACGGATGATGTTACCATGCGTTGGTTTTGCTAATAATCCGTTGTCTCTTAATTTAAGACAGATGTTCCAAGCTGTATCACTTTCTTCAGTATCGTTGATGATAATAGCATTTAATAAACCTTTACCACGAACTAAAGTACAGATATTACTAGTAGCAATATACTTGTTAAGTTCTGCTCTGAATAATTGTCCAAGTTTCTCAGCGTTATCTGCTAATTTCTCGTCTAATACTACATCTAGCGCAGCCATAGCTACAGCAGCAGCAGTAGGGTTACCTCCAAAAGTAGAACCGTGTTGTCCAGGTTTGATTACATTCATAATCTCATCATTTGCTAACACAGCAGAGATAGGATATGCTCCTCCTGATAATGCTTTACCTAATACGATGATATCAGCTTTGATATTTTCGTGGTCGATAGCTAACATTTTACCTGTACGAGCGATACCTGTTTGTACTTCATCTGCAATGAATAAAGCATTGTGCTCTTCACATAGCGCTTTAGCAGCAGTTAAATAACCAGCGTCTGGTACATAAACTCCAGCCTCACCTTGAATAGGCTCAACTAAGAAACCTGCAATCATTCCTTTGTTAGCTTCCATAGCAGCTTTTAAAGCCTCTACATCATTATAAGCTACACGGATAAATCCGTCTGTGTAAGGTCCGTAGTTTTTACGAGCATCAGGATCGTTAGAGAAAGAAATAATCGTAGTTGTTCTTCCGTGGAAGTTGTTCTCACATACGATGATTTTCGCTTGATTCTCAGCAATACCTTTTACTTCATAAGCCCATTTTCTACATAACTTTAAAGCAGTCTCTACAGCTTCTGCCCCAGAGTTCATCGGAAGAACTTTATCAAAACCAAAAAGCTTAGTAATTTTCTCTTCGTATAATCCTAATTTATCATTGTAGAATGCTCTAGAAGTCAATGCTAGTGTACCCGCTTGATCAGCGATCGCTTTAACGATAGCAGGGTGGCAGTGTCCTTGGTTTACAGCAGAATATGCTGATAAAAAATCATAATATTTCTTACCTTCTACGTCCCATACATATACTCCTTCTCCTTTAGATAATACTACTGGTAGTGGGTGGTAATTATGTGCTCCGTATTTATTTTCTAGCTCAATAGCATGAGCTGAAGTCATTTTGTTCGACATTATAATTGTTTTTGTATTGTTTTTGTTCTCGCAATTTAAATCTTTTTTAGTGAAATCTAAAATTAATATTTGTTAGAATTAAGTCAAAAACAAGCTTTACTTTTGACTTAATTTAAATTTATCACGTCTACTATTCCCAATTCCTTAATAAAACTCTCATCATGGCTAACAACTACTATAGTTCCATTAAACTCACTTAAAGCTTTAGTTAAACTCTCAATACTAATAATATCTAAGTTATTCGTAGGTTCATCTAATAGTAACACATCTATCTCTGAAGCTAAAATGGTCAGATAACACAACACGAGCTTCAGTTTTTCTCCTCCACTAAATGTACTTATCTTATTCGTCCATAAGGCTACTCCTATTCCATACTGAAATAATAGATTGCGAAGATCCGCCAGAGAGTGTTTCCCTTTATTAGCCAGTTCTAACTGATCTATCGGTGTTAAACTATGATCTAGTAAAGAGTAAAATTGATCTAAATAAACAACCTTAGCATCTGCACGGTATAATTCTCCTGTAGTAGGTAGATAAATTCCTTGTAACAGTTTAAACAGCGTAGACTTACCAGAACCATTCTTTCCTTTGAGCAAGATTCTATTTCCGCTCATGATTTTAAAGTCAAGATTCGTCTTAAATATTGGGGCAAATGCAGGAGAATAACGATAGTTCATTTCTTTAGCTTCCCATAACAACTTCCCTTTATGTAAAGTAGATTGGGGAAAACGAATAGCAAACAGTTTATCTCGTTCTAATTGGGTTCTTAACTCTATTAATTCAGATTGTATTGCCTCTTTCTTTTGCTGATGAACATCCTGTAGCTTAGCTATGCTGTTCTCTGTTTTATTGCGCATCGCATTAATAACAATCTTTGGAAGACCTGCTTTTTTCTCTGCTTTTTTGTTCTGAGCCTTATCTTTACTTATTTGCTCTGTACGTTTAATATCCGCTTTTTTAGCATCTTTCATTTCTTTAGACAGATGATCTACTTTACTCTGGATACCTTGTAGACGCAGTTCTTTTTGTTCTTTGTATAGGCTGTAATTCCCTCCATACTTAAATATACCATTAGGTGTTAGCTCAAAAGTAATAGGCATTAACTCAAGTAATACCCTATCATGACTGACAATAACGATAGTACCTTTAAACTCTTGTATATACTTATAGAATAATTCCTTGGTTTCTAAATCTAAGTGGTTAGTAGGTTCATCTAATAACAGTGTATCTGCCTGACTTAGCATCATCTTTGCAAAGAGAACCTTGGTCTGTTGCCCTCCGCTCAGACAATCCATCGTAGTATCTGGTAATATCATCTCTAATCCCCAATACGCTAATACCTTAGCGATCTGCTCTTCTATATCCCACTGATCATTAAGTACTTCGTAGTCCCCTTCTTCTACAGAACCCGCTAGTATAGCACGGAGCGCCCTAACCTTATCAGCTACACCTACTGCTTCATAAATAGTGTGAGATTCAACTAATTGTTTATTTTGTGGCAAGTAGAATACTGTCCCATTAATATGAATGGCAGGTTCCGCTAACTCTAATTCTCTAGCAATTAGTTTAAGTAATGTTGTTTTGCCAGTACCATTTTGACCGATGATGCTAACCTTCTCTCCAGCATTAATAGATAAACTAATATTCGTAAATAAAGGTGTCTTATCTGCGTGATAATAAGATAAATTTGATATAACTATGCTCATAGTCTTTTAAAATTTAACCCAGAATAAGCGATAGACAAATAAATGAAAAGTAAGTATACAAAATAGATCTGAATTAGCGATACAATCATACTATAGTATGGTTTTAGAACTAATGAAAGAGCTATAAAGTAGAATTGCTTTGTCGTATTTGGCTGAGGCTGATTCTTGGTTTACTGATGTGAATAATCCATACGTGGCCCGTACACCACTCCTCACGGTCAAAAAATATGTATTTACACGATACTAAGTATTATGACAACACAAGACTGTTGTCAATTTATAAAGATGATAACCACTTGTCGGACTGAAGTTTGTCCTTTTATCTATTGGTTATATATAACCAATCTTTACTTAGCTGTGTACATTTAGACTAATATTCGTTAATACTGATGCAAATGTATATCTACTTTTAGTTTTAAACAATTATTTGAACGATATTTTTATTAAAAACGGCTCTTTGATTAAAAAGACTTTATACAAGATTATATACTGATGTTGTTTTAAAGCTTGCACTTTCTAGGGGATTCCTTGCAGTTTTATAGGACTTTGCTTGCCTAAAAGGTGGTTTTCTCGAAGAAAGGTGCAAGAACCCCTCAAGCAATCCTCTAGCAAGTCAGAACAAAACTGTCTTTTTTTTAATCAAAATCAGATTAAAAGACTTTTTTATTCTATGTTTACAGTCCTATAATCAAAAAAATATGAGTACTAAAGAATTAACAAATAGATATGGATCACTAGCCTCATCGGTATATCATATCGATAAACCTATTGGAAGATCCTTTGGAGATGTCGAATACTATAGTGAAAGATTAAAAAACGCAGAAGGAGTAATCCTAGAGCCTGCATGTGGAAATGGAAGAATACTAATCCCTCTATTAGAAAAAGGGTTAAAAATAGAAGGATTTGACGCTTCTGCAGCAATGCTTTCTTACTGTGAGCAAGAATGTAAACAAAGAGGTCTCGATGGTGTCTTTAGACAAGAAATGTTTAATACCTTCACCTCTACTATCCCTTATGAAGCAATTATAATCCCTGCAGGATCATTTCAGCTTATTACGGATACTGACGAAGCTATTGAAGTATTAAAACGTTTTAAATCAGCTCTAAAAGAAGGTGGTCGATTAATAATAGACTTATCTCCTTTATCTGCATTAGCAGAAGCTCCTATGCTAGCTAGACAGTGGAATGTAGAAAATGGAATGCTTACACTAACAGAATCTAGAGTAGAAACATCTTGTCTTAAGCAGACTACCTTATCTCAATTAAGGTATGAGCATTGGGATAATGAGAAAGGATTAGTTAACTCTGAAATAGATTTGTTCTCCCTTCGCTTTTGGGGAGTAAAAGAATTTGAACTAGCCTTAAGAGCTGTTGGTTTTACTGAGATTACCATCAGTAGTAACTACAATTACTTAGAAGAAATTTCAGAAGAAACACATACGCTAACTTTCGAAGCGAAATAAGTAAAAAAACAGGGAGCTTATCTTGAGGATAAGCTCCCTGTTTGTTTATACTAAATGCCGTAGGCAAATAATTCTTAATTTTAAATTCCTAATTAATTAGCTTGCGGTCTTTATCATACATCCCTACCAAAACGCTATTCCCTTTCTCATCTACGCGTAGTCCGCCATATTTAGCTTGTTCATACTTCTCTGCATCCCCCTCTTGAAAAAAGAAACTCTCTGCCCCAATATTAAATCTCCAACCTCCATAATTAAAGTATTTAATATAGATTTGGTTATCGTTCTTCTCTCCCATTTCATTGACTATCTTCACCATACTCCCTACGTTATCCTTATCTAAAGACAGTAAGACATAACCACGCTTATTCAATTTGCTCTTTTCTACAGCCTCCTCAATATCGTTCACAGCTCTAACTGATAGTTCTTCTTCTGTAGTTGTAAGAATCTCATTCTCACTAACAGGCGTTATTGAATCTAGGATACTTTGATCAAAAGTACTTGTTCTAGTTGATATCGCATAGTTAAGACTCATATAATCTCCTTGCATTAAGGATCTAGGATCTACAGGAGCTAATTCTAGCAATACGAATTGCCCCTCTTTTATTGTCTTTTCCTTTTGTAATACTGCTTTTACAAAGAAGATACCAATAAGTACAAATACAACTAGAATAATTATGTTCTTCTTATTTTTCATTTGTCTGTCCCTCACCTTTTTGAATTAAATAATAGATACCTAAGAATAACACTCCTATGCCCATCATAGATAGAGATTTCTCTAATAAAGAGATGCCTAAGTCATAATAATACATTCCCATAGAACATACAAGGCCTACTATGCTAATCCCAAGACCTACTTTATATTGTCTCATAAAACTCCAAAGCATATATAAGAATGTGATACCGAAGACAACATAATTTAAAGTGATTAAAACATTAAATAATATAACGACTAGATAAACTACTGCCTTAACAGTGGGATTAATAATCTTCATCTTCTGTATGATTAAATACACGGTCGCTATAATCAAAGCCAAGACTGTTATCACAAAAACAAATCTCATACTGCTAAACAATTCAATATTGTGGTAACTAAAAGCTTGACTTCGCAATAAACTAGCTGTAGTTATGGTATAAAGAAAACAAGCTGTAAATATTGGAAGATACTTCTTACTGAGCCATGTTATTGCTGTCCTTACCTTTTGTTCTTGCCAAAAAAGATAAGTCGTTAAAACTACAACTAGAGCTAAATAAATATAATAGAATGGTGTTATATCAAATTTGTATAAAACATATTGTAAGGCAATTAACGTCCCCACAGAACTAATGAAAGATACAATCTGATTATTGAATAAAAATAAAGTAAGTAATGAAAAGAACAATCCTACTAACTCCATTTGATTGAACATATCTCCGAAGCCATAAGTCATAAAAGCGTATCCTATAATATAGAATGACACAACTAAACTATCTGTTATAGCACTATCTTTACTTCTATTCAATGCATAGGCTCCTCCTAAAAACAACAACCCCATGATGATAAAGGCTGTGTTATTATTAAAAAAGTCAGACGCTACCATAGCAATAAAACCAATAAATAAGGCTAAACCTAATAAACTTCCCATCACTGAGATCACTCTTATGATAATAGATTTTAGTGCTACCTTATCTTTTGCTATTGATAATGCTTGTTGATCTATTTCTACCCCTTCTTGTAGCAAAGTAGAAACTAGACTTTTAAATATACTATTACTCATAGCTCCACACTTTTTTCTGGTTCATAATCAACTTCACTATCGCAAAAGTTCCTCCTACACTATATATAGCATATAGAAGTAAAGCTCCATCATTAAAATCAGCTATTCTAATTAGAATGCTAAATACAATAGAAAATATTGCAATTAAAAAATAGCTAAATATCAATAAATCCTTTGTCTTTAGACATCTCATAAAACTACCTATAAGCCATACAGATCCGGCTACTAAGAGTAAATACAATCCTTTTAAGTCAGCTCTTGAATAACGATCGTAGTTGACAAAGATAAAAGTGATAATACCCATAGTAGAAATAGCAGAACAAGCAAAAGTCATAATTCCTGTATAATAACTCTCTATAGGATATGTATACACCTTCCCTAGAATAAGTGGTACAACATATAATACTACATTCAATAATAAAAGAAATAATCCACTATAAAACAATAGATCATCACTCGTTACTTGTAAGAAATAAAGAATTAAAGTTGTGTTAACTAGCACAGCATAGAATAACCACTGAGGAGAAAATCTGCTCAATACGGTCCATAGTGTAATGGCTAATACCCACATAAAGAATAAATCATAAGCATTAGCTCCTGTCTGATACACTTGACCATAAACAGCAAATAACACCCCAACTAATATACTCGCACTTAACAAACTAACTTGTCTTACAACAGCATTCAATTTAGGGTACACGGCTCCTATAACACTGACAGTTAAAAGAGTGAATACAAGTAAAAACTTAATGTTTTTATGTAGGTCAGCCCAATTGTATGCAAAGAAAAACACTATACCTGATAGTAAGAAACCTGCCCCTAAGGCAAGTGTCAAATACTTGAAAAACTTCTGCCAATCTGTGATATTAGCATAACTCTTCTGCTCCAACAATTCTCCTAACTGAGAATCTGAGAGTGAGCTATGCTCTTTTAGAAGATATAAATCTCCCTTATCAATCTTTTCTTTCATTCTTCTTTTTTATTTCCTCAAACGTAATACAATTTATTGAAAGTTGTATTATTTCACCTTAGAATACCCCCTATATTCCTCATAGATTAGCTGAAAAAAGGGAGATACTATCACATGATATTCTAACTCGCTAACGAAAAAAGACAGTATCTAATCGATTAGATACTGTCTTTTTTATAATTATCTTTTAGAAACTTATACTGTCTCTAAAATCTGAGCAGCGTGGTCTTTAGTCTTTACTTTACTAATCACGTCAGATATAACTCCCTCTTCATTAATTAAAAACGTCATTCTATGAATACCGTCATACGTACGTCCCATGAATTTCTTAGGTCCCCAAACACCGAAAGCATTTAACACTTCTTTCTCTTCATCAGCTAATAAGGGAAATGGCAAGTTATTCTTCTCAATAAATTTCTGTTGCTTAGCAGCTGAGTCAGCACTAACACCTAGTAATTCAAATCCCTTTGCTTTTAACTCTGCGTAATTGTCACGCAAGTTACAAGCTTCCCAAGTACATCCTGGTGTACTTGCTTTTGGATAGAAGAATACTACTAATTTCTTTCCTTTATAATCACTTAACTGATGTACTTTTCCTGATTGGTCTAATGCTTTAAACGCTGGAGCTTTCTGCCCTGCTTCTAATGTCTTCATCTTCTTCCTAATTTAATTGATTACGTAAAAATAGGAGAATTTATAGGAACTATCAAGGCATATCTATAAACTCTTTCTATCGTGTGATTATTCTTTTAGAATGATTTTGTCAAATTGATTAATAATCTTGTCCTCTACCATCATCTTTTGAATCACATGTTGAATCACTTGATCCATCTGACTTCCTAACTTAGTAAAATCAAAAACTCTTCCGATAGCTTTAATCAAATCTTCATGTGGCACACTAAAGTTAGTTTCTAGCAACTCTATTATCGCTGCCTCTATCTCCTCAGGACAGATATCTTCAATATTTCTCTTTTCTATAGTATTTTCTCTATAATTAGTTAACCCTCTTTTATACAGATCTTCATTCCAATAAAACTCTTGATAAGAGAGCACACTAGTACAATTAGGAATCTCATTAATCAATTCGACTAAATAGGCTTGCAACTTCGTACTGGTACGAGAAATATTCCATATAGTCATCATCTTTTTAAACAAGTAGTTCTGACTAATAGGCCCTTCTGTCTGAATAATTTGATACAATTGATTCTGTACTAGATTTCTATTGTTTTGAAGGTATATTGTCTCAGAGTTACCATCAGCTATAGCATTAAAGTTAGCAGATTCATAAGGCCTTTGTCTAGATACAGCCGCCTTATCAGTCACTTCGATTAAATGTTTGCTAATAAAATCATTTGATCCGGTCTCCATCTCCACTTCTTCAACCTTCTGATAGGTCTCATCTATCTTAGCTTGTAAATCTTTTAGAATTAACTCCTTATTCTTAAACCAATCAATCGTCCATATACGGTATATATTCCATCCAAGCCCTTTTAATACACCAGGAATTAATAGTTCTCTATCATTGGTTGTTTTTGCGTTGTAGTAATTTAATCCATCTACTAGGATTCCCATTACATACTCATTCGGATTATTCTTATCAACGACACCTATATCTAATCGATAACTAGAGGTTCCAATATTCGTTTTAACATCAAATCCATTCTCTTTAAGATAAGTAGCAATGGATTGAATCAATTTATCACTTTGTTTAACAGATTCATTCTCAGTAATATTCACATATCCTTTCTCTGCAAAGTCTAAGAAATTCTTCAATCCCTTCACTCCTTCTGCATTAGTACGTCTAAGGTCTATCTGATCTCCTTTAAGCGAAGAAAATATCTTCATTTCATATCTCGCTCTTGTCACAGCTACGTTAAGACGTCTCCATCCTCCATCTCTATTTAACGGTCCGAAATTCATAGATACCTTGCCTTCTTCATCAGGGCCATACCCTATAGAAAACAATATAATATCACGCTCATCTCCTTGTACATTCTCTAAGTTTTTGATAAAAAGAGATTCTGAAGCTCCTAGCATTTTCTCTTCTACAGCAGGATTCTTTATCAACATATCTGACAACATATCTTCTATCAAAGTCTGTTGAGTTTGGCTAAAAGTCACTACACCTAGAGTCTTAGGTTTTATTTGACTATAGTGCTGTTTTATATATTCAACGATAGCTATAGCTTCTTTTTTATTTGTACGAGACTTTCCTTTCTCATACATACCGCCTTCTATAAATTCAAAAGTTACTTTCTTATCTAAGTCATCCTTAGACGGGAAAGTCAATAACTTATTGTCATAGAAATTAGCATTACTGAATGATATCAAACTCTCGTGCTTACTTCTATAGTGTCTTAACAAATACTTAGATGGCAATGACAGAGCCAAACAATCATCTAGAATACTTTCTAGGTCTTCTAGTTCTAAATTATCTTCATCTACCTTATTAGAGACAAAGAAACTAGTCGGAGGCATCTGCTTAGGATCTCCTACGATAATAGCCTGCTTAGCTCTAGCTAAGGCACTAATAGCCTCTGCTGTTGGCAACTGAGAAGCTTCGTCAAAAATAACCAAGTCGAAATGCTCTGTACTAACATCAAAGTACTGTGCTACCGAAATAGGACTCATCAACATACACGGCTTTAAACGAGAAAGTAAATTAGGCATCTGATCGAATAGTTTTCTCAAACTCAATCCTCTTCCCCTACTGCGAATAGCACGTTTTAGCATTCCTAATTCTGAACTCTGAATAGAGTCAAAAAATGATCTAGGAATACGACTGCTTAATTTTAATACTAATTGACTCTTATTTAATTCGGTATACTCATTGTGAATATCGTTATACTGTTTGATTAGAGTCTCATATATCTTAGCGTCAAAACCACTAAGTGCAAAAGAGTTACTTACTGTTTTAATAAATAAATTGATGTGCAATATTCGCTCAAGTTCTACCTCTAAATTATCCTTTTCTATTCTACCTTCTTCTAATAAATCAATAAACCAATCTAGTCCAAGTTTAGTTCCTTCTTCTTTATAGACATTATAGTTAATCCAATCACTTAATTTATCAAGGTTAGCTAAGATACCATCTACTTCATCACTTAAAGGTGCTGTTAAAGAAAATGATTGGACCTCGTGATATTTCATTATAAATGTTTTTAAGAATGTCGTAATCTCTGAGATTCCTCTTCTTACATTTTGGTTTCTATAAAAATCTAATAACCATTTATCTATACCATAATAACCATGCTGTTGAGCCAATTTAGAAAGTCCACTTAGATTCTCTATTTCTGTATAAATAGCCTCAAAATCTAATCTATCATTAGTATAGTAGATTTTAGACAGTCTATTAATATCCCTGTAATTAGAGTCCTCACTACTTAACTTTAATCTCTTGAAATCTTCTAATTGATTAAATAGAAGATTAACATCATGCTCTGATTTAATCTTTGTTTTAGAATATCCATTTAAGAAAGACTTTACTTTTCTCTGCTTAAACCATTTAGGCAAAAACCAAAGGTGCTTAGATTTATTCCACTCTTGTTCTTGAAGTGATAGATCTACTTCAAGTATTTTCTTATTAAACTGTTGAGTAATTGAATCCTCTATGCGTATGCATTTCTGATGTAACTCCATCCAATTGTGTAACAGATAGAATTGATTAGCATCAAAGTATAAGTCAATTAACTCATAAGATAAATTGCTCTTAGCTAATAATTCAAACATCGTCTGTAAGCTATTAGTCTCAATTCTTTTATCAGATAAAAGTTTAAAGTTAAACTCAGCGCTGATTTGCTCATATTCACGAGCTGTATATTTATAATCAGACAATACAGTCTTAACCGTACTCTGGATATCGTATTTATGTTCTTTTATCGTTAAAGAACGCAAAGGATGTGACAAAGGACTCTCTATGCGCTGACATATAGAGGCAAACTGTACTATCCAATCCTTCCAACTTGTATAAGTAGACTGTGTAATCTCATTTAAATCAATATCCACAAGTAAATCGCTATTAACAGCCACATGGTTAAGCTCTAAATAGGCTATGGTATCATATAAACTCCATCCAATACTAAAACGTTGATGTAGCTGAGTTATATACTTTCTCAACTCTGCTTTGCGTTGATCTATTCTATTCGAAGCTTTCTTGAAGTCATAGTTACCCTTATATTTTGGCACTTCTAATGTAGCTTCGAACTGCGCTAATACATCAGATTTACGTGTTTTATTAGAATGCAATTCCAAACAGAATGGTCCTAATCCTATCTTTTCTAATCGATGGTGTACTACATCTAGTGCAGCCTTTTTAGCAGCTACAAATAATACTTTCTTCCCATTTGCTAATGCATCTGCAATGATATTAGTGATTGTCTGAGATTTACCTGTACCTGGAGGCCCATGTAAGACAAAACTTTTATTAGCATGTGCATTTCTAACTGCTTCTAATTGAGAATTATCAGTAGAGATAGGTAATGTCAATTCTGATGATGTCAATTGTTCTAACTCATCATCATTACTATCGAGTACTTTTATTGATTCTGACAGACTACCATTCAATAAACTATTAACAATAGAGCTCTTTTGAAGCTTATCTGCATATTTAGAAATATCTTGCCATAAAATCAATTTATTAAACGAAAAAGTCCCTAAGATAATCTGATCTAATACATCCCAACCTTTTAAATCTATTATCGTCTTTCTAACTAAAGCAAGAACTTTAGGTACATCAACACCTAAATCATCCATCGGCAAATCTTCTAGCGCAGTCATATCAAGTTTAAATTCTTGACGTAAATACTCTAATAACGTGATATTAATCATCGTCTCCTCGTCTCTCCCTCTTAGTACAAACTTAGAGTTAATAGACCTCCTATTAAGCTCCACAGGCACTAATAGTATAGGGGCATATCTTACTGTTTTCTCAGATTTGGCTTCATACCACTTAAGCAATCCTATCCCTAGATATAGGGTACTCTTACCATTTTCCTCTTCAGCTAATTTAGAGTTTCGGTATAGATTAACCAAGATATTATCTAAGTCACGTTCATTGTAATAACTATATAGTCTATTATTCTTAAACTCTGAATTTACTACTTCGAATAGCTCTTCTGATGAATGTAATGGTGGATAATATAAATTGTACTTATTTAATATCTCTTGCTGGTTACTTCCTTGTATAGTATACGCTTTACCTTCTGCTAAAGAATCTTCTAAATCACTTACATTTACATCGATTAACTGTAGAATACTCTTAGTAAATCGAGTGTTTAAAAGATTGTTTCTAAGGGATAAATCTAATAGCTTCCTCTCCCAAATACGTTGTTTAGATAAAACTGTTCCTTCTCCTAGTTCTAAATCACTAAAAGCATTAGACTGAGCAAATTGTTTATCTATGCTATCTTTTTTTCTACTAATTTCAAAATCATGGTTCTCAATAAACTCCCCACTACTCTTTCTATATACTGGTAAAGGCAATACATTATTGATACGAGCAGTCTTAACGTCAATAGACAAGATAAAATCAGAAGCTTGTAATAGCTGAGTTTCTGCAGATGCCATTGCTTCTTTAAGTGTAAAAGTAGCCCCTTTACAGACCATGGTAGATTCTATAACGATAAGTTCGCTGATACTCGTTGCTGCACGTTTAGTAATCGCTGTCTGATTATAATTAACCATAGAATCAAATCTATCCTCAACTAACCAAACACCCACAAATATATGCCCACGTGTCAGAATAAGAATAGGATTTAAGTCTATCGCTTCTAGACATGCTGCAAAGAGCAATGTTATATCCATACAGTTACCAAACTTGGTCTCTATCACTTGATCTAATAATCGAATACGCTGGCCTGTACGCTCATAACTTGGAGGTAATGCACTATATACTAAATCCATACTTTGTATAGAACGGTAAATAGCGGATACCATCTGTAATACGCGTTCACGACTACCTGACTGATACCCTTCGAAGGAAGGAACTAGCTTATTCTTCTCTAATATTCTAACAGCATTAGACTTAATAGGATAAATAACATCGTGATTAGGTAAGATATACGACGCTAGCAATTGTGGAAAAAGCTCCACTCCCCCAAAGTAGTCTATAGGTAATACCTCTATTTGGAAGAAAGTCTCTGCTAATACTTCGTCATCTAACTTTAAAACTATCTGAACCGTATCAATATCTTTCTCTACTACATTACGTATAAAATGTAGATTATATTTAAAATTAAACTTTGTTATGGTATAAGCCGTATTAGACTCTAAGCGTTCAATAGGCACAACATTATCCTCAAAAAAACCTAGCTGCGATGAGATGTGAACTTTAACCCCTTCATAACTTTCTTCTAGATTATCTATTAGGATACGTTGTATAAAGTGATATTTCTGAATACAAAAAGTATAATTGAAATAACTATACTTCTGTACTGATAATTTTATTGATGTATTTTGTTCCATAGTGTCACAATTATGTCTTCCAAAATAGAGCATTCCTACTTTACTTTTTCACAACAACTGTCAATTTCGTAATTCTTAAAAATTTTCTAAAGTAATATATTTTTACATACTAATTAACAAAATAAATAAAATATACTTTAGTCACGAAAAATACAACAAATACCATCCTCAAAGAGTGGTAATACTATACATAATACCGTAAAACTCTTTATATATACCAACAAAAAGACGACTTAGCTAAGAAGCATAAGTCGTCTTTTTTTCAATTTATCACTATTTTTAGTTCGTAAATAACAATTCTCTGTACTTCGTTAATGTCCAAAGTTCATTATCTACCATTAATTCTAATTTATCACTGTGGTAACGGATAATATCAAAATAAGGTTTTACAACATCACAGTATGCATGAGCTTGTTGTTCAACATCCTCTATTAGATTCGCTTTTTTACGCTCATTTGTCATCTCAGTAACCTTAGCATTAATTTGCTCTATATGATGAGATATCTTTTTAATCATTTGTAATTGCTCTGCTGCAATCGTTCCGAAATCTTCAGCACCGAATATCTCTTTAAGACCTTTCACATTATCAATTACTAAGTTTTGATACTTGATAGCCGTTGGTATTACATGATTTCTTGCGATATCTCCTAACACACGTCCTTCTATCTGAAGACGTTTTACATATTCTTCTAGCTCAATCTCGTATCTAGCGTGCATCTCTATACTAGTCATTACTCCCATTTCCTCAAAAATAGAAATCACTTTAGGATCTTTCTTAATTCTTAAAGCAGAAGGAGTTGTCTTATTATTACTCAATCCTCTTTTTACTGCTTCTTTTTCCCACTCATCACCGTATCCATCACCTTCAAAAAGAATTCTCTCGCTATCTTTAATATACTCTCTTAATACATTGAAGATTGCCTCGTCTCTTTTTAATCCGTCTTTTTCTACTAGTGCATCCACTTCATTTTTAAAGTCTCTAAGCTGTTTAGCTACTATTGTATTTAATACAGTCATAGGCCCAGCACAGTTAGCTGTAGATCCTACTGCTCTGAATTCCCATTTATTACCTGTAAAAGCAAATGGCGAAGTTCTATTTCTATCTGTATTATCTAATAATACATCTGGAATTTTTCCAACTACATTTAATTTAAGATCTGTTTTTTCTTCTGGAGAAAGTTTACCATCTGTCACCTCTTTCAATTCATTAAGAACCTTAGTCAATTGTTGTCCAATAAATACAGACATAATTGCCGGTGGTGCTTCATTCGCTCCAAGACGGTGATCATTACTAGCAGAAGCAATAGCTGATCTTAAAAGCTCCTCATTATCATTTACAGCTTTAATCGTATTGATAAAGAAGGTTAAGAACTGTAAGTTACTCTTAGGTGTTTTACTAGGACTCAACAAGTTCACACCAGTATCTGTAGCCAATGACCAGTTATTGTGTTTACCAGAACCATTAACTCCTTTAAATGGTTTCTCATGGAATAATACTTTAAAGTGATGCTTCTCAGCTACCTTTTTCATTACATCCATTAATAAAGAGTTGTGATCCACTGCTAAGTTAGCCTCCTCAAATATAGGTGCTAATTCAAACTGATTAGGAGCTACTTCATTATGTCTAGTCTTAACAGGAATACCTAATAAGATACAGTGATTCTCTAAATCATGCATATAATTCAGTACTCTAGTTGGAATAGAACCGAAATAGTGGTCATCTAATTGTTGTCCTTTAGCAGCTGTATGCCCTAATAATGTTCTTCCTGTAGTAAGAATATCAGGTCTAGAAGCAGCTAAAGCACTATCTACTAAAAAGTACTCTTGCTCCCACCCTAAAGTAGTCGTTACTTTCTTTACATTTTTATCAAAGAATTTAGCTACTTCAGTTGCAGCATCATCTATTGCATTAAGCGCCTTTAATAAAGGAGTTTTATTATCTAAAGCCTCACCAGTATAAGAGATAAATACAGTAGGAATACACAATGTTGAACCAAAAATAAAGGCAGGAGAGGTAGGATCCCAAGCTGTGTACCCTCTTGCTTCAAATGTATTTCTAATTCCTCCGTTAGGGAAACTTGAAGCATCTGACTCTTGTTGTACTAATTGACTACCATTAAATTTTTCAACAGGATCACCATCAAAAGACGTCTCAAAGAAAGCATCATGCTTCTCTGCTGTCGTTCCTGTCAGTGGTTGAAACCAGTGAGTATAGTGACTTACTCCTTTCGATAGCGCCCACTCTTTCATTCCCAATGCAATGTACTCAGCTAATCGACGGTCTATTTTAATTCCTAGTTGTGCATTCTTAACTGCCTGATAAGCTTCTGGAGTTAAAAATTGTCGCATTGACTTGTCATTAAATACGTGATCACCAAAGATCAATGATTTTCTACCCAGTTCTTCTACCTTTACAGCTTCTCTAGATGCTGCTTTTTCAATTGCTCGAAAACGAAATGTTGACATAATTAATATTTTTTGAAGGGACACCCCCTGTTTTGTGAGTACAAATTTAAATAAAAGTCATTAAAAACAACACATACCCCCTATATTTTTGTAATATTTTTTAAAAAAAGTACATTCAAGAGCACTAACACCCCTTATATTTTGCCTATAGAAACAAAAAAAGGTAGAAACTTAGCGCCTCTACCTTTTAAATATTATTTTCTAGTACTTCTTAACTACTTTTACATCTTCTAAATTATACTTGCGTACAATTTCTTCGTATGATAAGGTAGTCTTCTCACTTTCTTTACTATTATTAGACTTAGTACCTATTACAGGTGTACTTCCAGGAATGTATACTATTCTAAAAATCATATTCTTTATAAAGCCTTCATGTTTATCTCCATCTCCATTAAAAAAACCTAGAGGAGCATTAGCTCTTGCAACGATTTCTGTATCATATGGAGAATAATTATAACTATATTCAAGTTCTTTTTCTACTTTATCTACATCTACAAAGTATCTGGTAGGTAAAGGTGAAAAAAGAGGCTTACCATCATTACTAAATTTATCAGCTATAAAAACGAACACCAAGTCACCATCTACAAATCCGTCTGGATGTTTAATAAGTTGTCCTTGAATAGTACTATTCAAGTCTTTTGTAAAACTTAATTCAAATTCTTCTACATAAGGATACATAGTTGGTCCTGGAGGTCCTTGTGGTCCAGTAGACCCTTCACACCCAACTAATAGTGATGTAGCTACAAAGGCAAATAGCATTGCAATTTTTTTCATAATCTCTTTTATTTATTACTTGCAAAATATGCATTTTTTACAACACCCAATAAACTTTATCAAATAATTATACTTATTTATCGTGTAATCTCTTTCGAACTTCTTCTTGAATCCTTTCATATTGCTCTAACAGCTCTTGATCAACCTTTCCTGAATATTTTTTTATCCTTCTCAAGAAGAAACCAAACAATAAACTGTAAACTCCTAATAATATAAATGAGAATGCTGTCCAATATACAATGGTAAATGCACCAAATTCAAGGTTCCACAACATACAGAATGAAAATACTAACCCAAGTAGAGCAAAAATAAATAAGCTTGTCCATGATTTTACACCGTAGTTTTTAAGGTCAAAGGCTGTTCCCATTCCTCTAATAGATCTAAACATTAATCCAAAACCAACATAAATAGGAAGAACTACTGCCGATAACGTAGGCGTTCCAATCAAAATAACACCTAATACTACATCTATAATTCCTGAGAAAAGCAACCATCCCCAACCATCGAGTTGATCATGATTAGAAAAAGCAAATATAATCTCAGATACACCAGCAATTAAAAACATACAACTAAAGATAATAGTTAGTGAAGCATATGCTGTAATAGGAGTACTAAACATATATATTCCTCCTATTATAAAAAGTATACCAATGATTACAGGTATATACCAGTTCTTAATTCGATCTTTTACAGTTTTTACAAATGAATTAGCCATATCTCTTTTTTTAAAGTTTACATCTAATTTATACATTTTTAACGGAATTCAAAAATTTAAAAGTGTAACTTTGATTTGAATCGTGTAAATATTTAACTAAATAACACTAGTAAAGTCCTTTTCTATGATAAAAAGAATTTATCTCCTCTTACTTTGTTCTACTTCTATCAGTTTTGCACAAAACTTAAAACCAATAGCTGATAAACAAGAAATATACAACAGTTTACAATTAGCTACTGATATTCATAAAGCTTTTCCTATAGATTCTCTTTATAACCTCACTGGTTATAAAAACACTTACAGATCACCAGAAATGGGATTGACTAATATGTGGGCATTATACCACAATGAAAAAACAAATACTGTAGAAATAGTTATTAGAGGATCTGTAAACAAGGGAGCTAGTTGGTTAGCTAATTATTATGCAGCTATGATTCCTTCATCAGGAGAAATACAATTAAATAATACTAAAAAAGTTAGTTACAAACTATCTCAAGATGAACGAGCAACTGTTCATGCAGGATGGGCTATAGCCTCTCTGTATTTAATGGAAGATATTAAACCTAAGTTAGATAGTCTAGTTCAGAAAAACCATAAAGACTTTATTATCTCTGGTCATAGCCAAGGTGCTGCTATAGCTTATCTAATAACAGCTAATTTAATGAATCAACAACTAGAAGGAAAATTACCAAAAGACTTACAGTTTAAGACTTATGCGATTGCTCCTCCTAAACCTGGGAATCTTTACTTTAGTTATCAATATGAGAAACTAGCTAAAAGTTGGAGTTACTCTGTTATTAATACCCAAGACTGGGTTCCTGAACTTCCACCAACAACACAGACTTTTAGAGACTTTAACGAAATTAGCCCTTTAGCAAATCACGAGGTAAAAAAAGCATTAAAAAAAGTTACTTGGCCTAAGAGAATGGTTGCTACTAGTATTTTTAATGGTATAAAAAAGCCTACCGAAAAAAGTGTCAAGAAATATAAGAAATATCTAGGTTCCTTTGTCTTTAACCTGGTTCATAAACAACTTCCAGAATTAGTAGAGCCTAAATATGTTCTAAATAGTAACTATGCGAGATGTAGTAACCCAATTATATTAGATGGACTCAAGGATACAGAATATCAAATCAAGTTTCATAAACCTGAAAATATAATGTCACACCACTTACCTCCTGCTTACTTATACTTATTAGATAAAGAATAAAAAAAGAGACTCTTAATAAAGAGTCTCTTTTTGAAATAAAACAATTTTTCAATTGCTATAGTTATAGTTTGGTTAGGGTTCTAAATCAATACTTACTAGTAAAAAGACATAACTATTACTTATTTTGTAAGCGCATTACAATATACATAAGATTTTTATTAGCACAAATACTCCTATCATTAAAATGGATTATTTTTTTATTCTGTTAATTTCCATTATTAAACACAAGCTAATAAATTATTCATTAAGAACATACTTAATTTTTAACCTTCAATTAAGTATAAATTATGATATCAAACCTAAATATACTAAACAAAAGATCTCTTATAAAAGCGATATTTAAAAAAAGCTGATGAGTAATCAAGAATATTGAAAATACAGCAAAAATATTTTTAAACAAAAAGGCCTATACATGATGTATAGGCCTTCCTTATTTGTTTTATTTTAGAATAGAATTATCCTAAAACTTCTTTTACTTTTTTACCGATCTCAGCAGGAGAATCAACAACATGGATTCCACATTCGCTCATGATACGTTTCTTAGCAGCAGCTGTATCATCAGCTCCACCTACGATAGCACCAGCGTGTCCCATTGTTCTTCCTTTAGGGGCAGTCTCTCCAGCGATGAATCCGATAACTGGTTTTTTATTACCATTTTCTTTAATCCAACGAGCAGCATCAGCTTCTAATTGACCACCAATCTCACCAATCATAATGATTGCTTCAGTTTCTGGATCAGCCATTAATAATTGTACAGCTTCTTTAGTAGTTGTTCCAATGATTGGATCTCCACCAATTCCGATAGCTGTTGTAATACCTAAACCTTGTTTTACAACTTGATCAGCAGCTTCATAAGTTAAAGTTCCTGATTTAGAAACGATTCCAACTGTACCTTTTTTGAATACGAAACCTGGCATAATACCTACTTTAGCTTCACCTGGAGTAATAACTCCTGGACAGTTAGGTCCAACTAATCTACAGTCTCTACCTTTGATATAGTCGTAAGCTTTGATCATTTCCGCTACTGGAATACCTTCTGTAATACAGATAATAACTTTGATCCCTGCATCAGCAGCTTCCATTATAGCGTCAGCAGCAAATGCTGGTGGTACGAAAATAATAGAAGTATCAGCACCTGCTTTTTCTACAGCTTCTGAAACTGTGTTGAATACTGGACGCTCTAAGTGAGTAGTTCCCCCTTTTCCTGGAGTCACACCACCTACTACGTTTGTTCCGTACTCAATCATTTGTGAAGCGTGGAATGTACCTTCACTTCCAGTAAATCCCTGAACGATTATTTTTGAATCTTTATTTACTAAAACACTCATGATCTTGTTTTTATTTATTTAAACTTACTTACACAAAAATAAACAATTCTAATTACTATTAAAACTTTTTACCCCTTATAAGTAAGATTAATTGATTAATTAATAACATTCTTTGTTTTCAATCTCAAGAAACCTGATTTATGTCAGACACGAATGTCAAATACTATAAATGCTTAGTTTTCTCTACTAATTCTGGTATTCTCTTAATACTAGCTAGTTGCTTTAATTTATCTCTTGATTCCTCTGCAGGATAACCAAAATAAACCTTGCCTCCAGCTAACGATTTCGATACTCCAGATTGAGCTAAAACAACAGCTTTAGTTCCAATAGTGATACCACTTGTAGTACCTACTTGTCCCCATAGCGTTACTTCATCTTCTATGACCACACAACCAGCGATACCACATTGAGCCGCAATTAAAGAACGTACACCTACTACAGTATCATGTCCGATATGAACTTGATTATCTATTTTAGCTCCCTCTTTAATAGTAGTATCTCCTGTCACACCTCTATCTATAGTACATGCAGCACCGATACCTACGTTATCTTCGATAACTACTCTTCCACAAGATACTAATGGATCAAATCCTTCTGGTCTCTTTTTATAGTAGAACGCATCAGCACCTAGTATAGCTCCAGCATGAATAACTACATTATCCCCTATAATAGTTCCATCATATAAAACTACATTAGGATGAATAACACAATTTTTACCAATCACTACATTATGACCAATGAATACATTAGGTTGAATGATTGTTCCTTCCCCGATAATAGCATCTTTAGCTTGTACCTCAGTTGCTGGTTTAAACGGGTTAAAGAACTTAGATAATTTATTAAAATCTCTAAACGGATCATCAGATATTAATAAAGCCTTACCCTCTGGGCACTCTACATCTTTATTAATTAAAATGATCGTCGCATTAGAATTTAATGCTTTATCATAATATTTAGGATGATCCACAAAAACGATTTCACCTTCTTGAACAACGTGAATTTCGTTCATTCCATAAACAGGAAAATTAGAATCTCCAACAAATTTACATCCGATAATCTCAGCTATTGTTTGTAAATCTTGAGCTTTTGCAAAACGCATCTTACTTCGTTATAAAGTGATTACTCCTTAATACGCTCCAAATAAGCGCTGTTTGATGTATCAATCTTAATTTTATCACCTTCATTGATGAATAAAGGTACATTGACAATAGCACCTGTTTCAACAGTAGCAGGTTTTGTAGCATTTGTAGCTGTATTTCCTTTTACTCCTGGCTCAGTATAAGTTACTTCTAGAACTACAGAAGCAGGCATATCTACTGCTAATGGTAATTCAGTATCTGAATTAATTTGAACCATTACAGTTTCACCTTCTTTTAATAATTCTGGAGCATCTAATACGTCTTTTAAAAGCGTAATTTGCTCATAAGTTTCAACATTCATAAAGTGGAACTGATCTCCCTCTGGGTATAAATATTGGAATTTATGTGTTTCTACTCTTACAGTATCTATTTTGTGACCAGCTGAAAAAGTATTTTCTAATACTCTTCCATTAGTAACGCTTCTCATTTTTGTTCTAACAAATGCAGGCCCTTTTCCAGGTTTAACGTGTAAAAACTCAACAATTTTATAAATATCATTGTTGTATTGGATACATAAACCATTTCTAATATCAGCTGTTGTTGCCATTCTTTTAATTTATTTAGTATTACTAATATATTCCTGAATATCCTCTCATAATTCCTCTTGATGAATTACGGATAAACATTAAAACTTCATCTCTTTCTGGAGTTGCTTCCATATCTGCCTCTATAATTTCAAGTGCTTGACTTGTATTATAGTTCTTTTGATATAAAATACGATAGATCTCTTGAATCTCTCTGATTTTTTCTGGAGAATATCCTCTTCTTCTCAATCCTACTGAGTTAATACCAGCATAAGAAATAGGTTCACGTGCTGCCTTAATATAAGGAGGAACGTCTTTACGTACTAATGTACCTCCAGTCACAAATGAATGTGAACCAATAGTACAGAATTGATGTACAGCAACTAATCCTGCTAATACAACATAATCTCCTACAGTAACGTGTCCAGCTAAAGTACTAGAATTAGAAAAAATACAGTTATTTCCTACGATACAGTCATGAGCGATATGACTGTATGCTTGGATTAAACAGTTCTCTCCAATTACTGTTTTATATCTATCTTTTGTTCCTCTATTGATTGTTACACATTCTCTAATAGTTGTATTATCACCTATCTCAACTGTTGTAACTTCTCCTTCGAATTTTAAATCTTGTGGTTCTGCTGAAATAACTGCTCCAGGAAAAATCTTACAATTCTTTCCGATGCGAGCTCCTTCCATGATAGTAACATTTGATCCTATCCATGTTCCTTCCCCTATTTCAACATTATTATGAATGGTTGTAAAAGGTTCTATAACAACATTTCTAGCTATTTTAGCTCCAGGATGTACATATGCTAAAGGCTGATTCATATTCTTAGTTATTTGTTATTTTTGAAATCTGAGCCATTAATTCAGCCTCAGCTACTAATTTTCCATTGGCATACGCATATCCCTGCATATGACATATCCCTCTTCTTATTGGTGTAATAAGCTCTAATTTAAAAACTAAAGTATCACCAGGGTGTACTTTGTTTTTAAACTTCACATTATCCATTTTCATAAAATAAGTAAGGTAGTTTTCTGGATCTGGTACAGTACTTAGGATAAGAATTCCTCCTGATTGAGCCATTGCTTCACAGATAAGAACTCCTGGCATAACTGGTGCACCAGGGAAGTGTCCAACGAAGAATGGTTCATTCATCGTTACATTCTTAAGTCCTACTACGTGCTTATCAGACATCTCTAAAATCTTATCTACTAATAAGAATGGAGGTCTGTGAGGTAATAAAGCCATAATTTTATTTACATCCATTAATGGTTCTGCATGTAAATCATAAGATGGAACTTGGTTACGCTTTTCATTGCGAATAATCTTAGACATTTTCTTAGCAAAGTTAGTATTCACTGAATGTCCCGGTTTATTTGCAATAACTTTACCTCTAATTCTTGTTCCTATTAAAGCTAAATCTCCGATTACATCAAGTAATTTGTGACGTGCAGCTTCATTAGGATAATGTAATGTTAAGTTGTCTAAAACTCCATTTGGCTTAACAGCAATCTCTTCTTTGCCAAATGCTTTTTTAAGGTGTTCCATTGTTTCTGGAGATATATCCTTATCTACATAAACAATAGCATTATTTAAATCTCCTCCTTTAATCAATCCGTTAGCAAGTAATGCTTCTAGCTCGTGTAAGAAACTAAAAGTACGTGCTTCAGAAATCTCTTCTTTAAAGTCAGACATTGATTTCAATGTAGCATTCTGTGTACCCAATACTTTAGTACCAAAATCAACCATTGCAGTCACTTGGTAACTATCAGAAGGCATAACGATTATCTCACTTCCCGTTTGTTCATCTACAAAAGAAATAACTTCTTTTACGATGTACTCCTCACGTTCAGCATCTTGTTCTACAATACCTGCTTTTTCAACTGCTTCAACAAAGTATTTAGAAGACCCATCCATAATAGGAGGCTCAGATGCGTTTAACTCAATGATAACATTATCTAAATCACATCCTACAAAAGCTGCTAATACATGCTCTGTTGTTTGTATTTTTACTCCCTTTTTTTCAAGGTTTGTACCACGTTGTGTATTTACAACATAATTAGCATCCGCTTCTATAATTGGATGTCCCTCTAAATCCATACGTACAAAAGTAAAACCATTATTGATTGGAGCAGGTTTTAAAGTCATTGTTACCAATTGACCTGTATGTAAACCTACACCACTAAGTGTTACTTCGCTTTGGATGGTTTTTTGTTTAACCATAATTAAATCTCTTTAAATATTTTGAAAGGCTCTTATTTTATATTCTTTTTAATTGACTCTATGTCACTAACAATCTTAGAAAAGTTTTTAAAGTAACTATATGACTTTAAAAAATCACTATGAGGCAATGCTGGACTACCTTGTACTGCCGCACCATTCTCTAAATTTTTAGTTACTCCTGACTGAGCCTGAATACGAACATTATCACCTATTGTCAAATGTCCTACTATACCTACTTGCCCTCCTATCATACAGTTTTTTCCAATCTTTGTAGATCCCGCCACTCCTGTTTGAGAAGCGATTACTGTATTCTCTCCTATCTCCACATTGTGAGCTATCTGAATTTGATTATCTAACTTTACTCCTTTGCGAATAACTGTAGATCCTAATGTAGCTCTATCTATAGTAGACGCCGCACCTATTTCTACATTATCCTCAATGATAACATTACCTATCTGAGGAACTTTATTAAATGTCCCATCAGGATTAGGTGCAAAACCAAATCCATCAGATCCAATAATTACTCCTGCATGAAAAGTACAATTAGCTCCTATTACAGATTCTGAGTAAATACGAACTCCTGCAAATAAAACTGTATTATCCCCAATACGTACATTGTCTCCTACGAATGTATTAGGGTATATTTTTACGTTATTTCCTATTTTAACATTTTTACCAATATAGGCAAAACTACCTAAATATAAATCATCTCCGTACTCTACTCCTTCTGATATAACTGAAGGCTGTTCGATTCCAGATTTCATTAATTTCACTTGATTGTAATACTCTAGTAATTTTGAGAATGCCTTATACGCATCATCTACTTTAATTAAAGTTGCTGTTATTGGATGCTCTGGTTCGAAAGTCTTATTAACGATAACCACAGAGGCATTTGTTGTATATATATGGTGTACGTATTTAGGATTTGCTAAAAAAGAAATTGAACCTGCTGTTCCTTCCTCTATCTTAGCCAATGTACTTACTTCTATCATAGGATTCCCTACAATTTCTCCTTCTAATACTGACGCTATTTGTTCTGCTGCTATTTTCATCGAGGCAAAAATATAAAATATAATTGAAATTTAACTTTCAAAAACGTTTTTTGGATAACAAACAAAATACTTTGTCACCACTTTCGTCAATGATTTAAGGTTTAGTTCATCTGATACCGATAACACATCTTTTGTTGTCCCATCTTTTTTAAGTATCATAATAGGCTCTTTATCTTTACTATACGCTTGATTCTCCATTTTACCTTTAAATACAAAGTATTTTGAAGCCTCATTAGAAATAGAATATTTCTTAGACACTTTATCAAGCATATTATTTAACTTTAACTTAGTTTCCTCTTTGTCTGAGACAAATTCAATGCGTAATAGCTCGCGATTAATAATCATTTTACTCAATTCTGACAAAATAAAGTCATTATGGAATTGCCATGATTTAAGAGCTCCTAGAATATCTGAATCGTCTAATAAAGCGAATTTCTCTAACCCTACTTGATCGAAATCTCCTTCTTCTATCTGATTCTTTAAAAAAAATTGTAAAGACTCACTACACCATAATTCTACTCCTTTATGAGTTAATTCTTTTGCTCGTTTTAATACACGCACTAAAATTAACTCTGCACACACACTTGTCTTATGTAAATATGCTTGCCAATACATTAATCTGCGTGCGATCAAAAACATCTCTACAGAGTAAATACCTTTCTTTTCAACTACTAATTCATCATTAACGACATTCAACATTTGAATTAATCTTTCTGAATTAATATTACCTTCTGCTACTCCACTATAGAAACTATCTCTTTTCAAATAATCCATACGATCCATGTCTAACTGACCTGAAATCAATTGTAACATAAATTTGCGATGATATTCGCCTTTAAATATCTTGATTGCTAAGTCTAACTTCCCTTCAAACTCTTTATTTAAACGATTCATAAACAAGATTGAAATCTCTTCGTGATGAACTCCCTCTACGATACTTTCTTCCATCGCATGAGAGAAAGGTCCATGACCGATATCATGAAGTAAAATAGCTACGTATAAAGCATTTTCTTCTTCTTCAGAAATCTCTACATTCTTAAAGCGCAAAACTTGTACCGCTTTTTGCATTAAATGCATACAACCTAAAGCATGATGAAAACGAGTGTGATGAGCACCAGGGTATACTAGATAAGACACTCCCATTTGAGAGATTCTTCTCAATCGTTGAAAATAAGGGTGTTCAATTAAGTCATATACCAAAGAATTTGGTATAGAAATGAATCCATAAATAGGATCATTTAGGATTTTAAGTTTATTAATGTTGGCCAATGAGAATCATTTTTATAAACGTATACAAATATAGCATATATATTAAAAAAACCGCACCCCTTTTAGAAAGAAAGATGCGGTTAATCCTAATATTCCTATAATTTTATAAGTCTTAAGCTTCTAAATCTATTTGAAATGAACTTAAGAATGCTATTGACTTTTCTATATCATAATGTAAAATGCGGTCAACATCTACAAAAGAAACTTCTTCTCTATAAATTTTCAAGAAAGATTCAATGAACTCACTTGATTTCGCAGGTCTTCTGAACTCTAATGCTTGTGCTGCATTCATCAATTCTATAGCTAGAATGCGCTCTAAATTATCTACTATGCGTAGCGTCTTTGTAGCCCCATTAGCCCCCATACTTACGTGGTCTTCTTGTCCATTACTTGACACAATACTATCCACACTCGCAGGAGTTGCTAATTGTTTATTCTGACTTACAATACTCGCAGCTGTATACTGAGGAATCATAAACCCTGAGTTTAAACCTGGATTAGACACTAAGAATGCTGGTAAGCCTCTCAGTCCTGAAATCAATTGATAAGTTCTACGCTCTGATATACTTCCCAATTCAGCTAAGGCAATTCCTAAGAAATCTAACGCCAATGCCAATGGTTGTCCATGGAAATTACCTCCAGAAACTATTATATCGTCTTTATAAAATACATTTGGGTTATCTGTCACAGAGTTAATCTCTGTTTTAAACACGCGATTCACATAATCGATAGCGTCTTTTGATGCTCCATGTACCTGCGGAATACATCTGAATGAGTATGGATCTTGGACGTGCTCTTTTGGACGACTAATCAATTCAGACCCCTCTAAAACTTCATTGAAGAATTGCGCTGTCTCTATCTGTCCTTTATGAGGTCTTACGTAATGAATTAATTCGTTAAACGGCTCGATTCTACCATCAAAACCTTCTAAAGAAATAGCCCCTATAACATCAGCTAAATAAGATAATTTCTTTGATTTCAAAAGGATATAGCACCCATAAGCACTCATAAACTGAGTTCCATTTAACAAGGCCAATCCTTCTTTTGATTTTAATTTAATTGGTTCCCATCCATGATTAGCTAGCACTTTATTGGCTGGCTGTCTAAATCCATCACAGAATACTTCCCCTTCTCCAATCAACGGCAATGTCAAGTGTGCTAGTGGAGATAAATCCCCTGAAGCCCCTAAAGACCCTTGGTTATAAACTACAGGAAGAATATCATTATTAAAGAAATCAATTAATCTCTCTACTGTTTCTAACTGAACCCCTGAGTTACCATAACTAAGAGACTTCACTTTTAACAACAACATAATCTTAACGATCTCTTCAGGAACAATCTCTCCTGTTCCACAAGCGTGAGACATCATTAAGTTTTCTTGCAATTGAGATAAGTTATCATTGTCTATTTTAACGTTACACAATGAACCAAACCCTGTATTAATCCCATAGATAGGATCTGCTTGTTTAGCCATTTTATCGTCTAGATACATACGACAATTCACAATATTCGCTCTTGCTTCTTCAGATAACTGTATTTTTTGACCTTGAGTTAAAATCTCATTTAACTTCTCGATTGTAAACACATCTGAAGTAATATAATGTACTAATTCCATATTTGTATATTGGTGGTATATAAAATTTTATCTTGTAAACACTAAATTATTACCCTTAGAATCAGTTTCACTCCACGCATACCCATCCACATTAAACTTCTTCACCCCTTCTATATCATTCACATTATTATCTATGATATAGCGCACCATCATTCCTCTTGCTTTTTTAGCATAGAAGCTGATTGTTTTAAGCTTACCATCTCTTAATTCTTTAAAATCAGGTGTTACTATGGTGCCTTTTATCGCTTTTTTATCAATCGCACTAAAGTATTCATTACTCGCTAAGTTGATTAACAACTCACCTTGTTTCATTTCTTTATTTAGAGCCTCTGCTAGAATAGGCTTCCAAAACTCGTATAGGTTTGCATTTGCTCCTACAGCCATCTTAGTTCCCATTTCTAAACGATATGGTTCTATTTCGTCCAAAGGTTTTAATAAGCCATAAAGACCTGATAATATTCTCAATTTTTCTTGTAATACTTCTATCTTATCTGCTGTTAAGCTATAAGCATCTAATCCTGCATAAACGTCTCCGTTAAAAGCAAAAACTGCTTGCTTAAAGTCTTTTTCTTTTCCTGCTTTTTTCACAAAAGCCCTCTCTTGATTTCTCTTCCAATTTAGTTCTGCTAAATTGTTAGAAATCTTCATTAAAGCTTCTAAATCCATCGGAGTTTTAGATTGCAATACTTCATTAATCACTTTTGATTCTTTGATAAATGAAGCCTTTGTAGCTTTCTCTACAGGCACTGCTGTTGTGTAATCTAAACTCTTAGCAGGCGATATTAAAATTTTCATGATCTCTTTTTTTAGCATCCCAAATATAGGATAACTATTTAGATTTTCATATTTGCTACCCTTGTGTTTTTAGGTTTTATCCTTGTTTTAACACTTTTTCTGACAGCTTTACCAACTATATAAATCTCAATATCCGGACTAACTAATCTCATTACTAAATAGATAATAAATAAAATGATTTAAATAAAAATTAAAACTATCACCTAAACCATATTATATTCACTAGCCATTATTGATAGCTCTAGTATACACTTCTAACCCCATCCAATACTTATCTCTATAAATCGTATAGTAAATATCAAATCGATCTGTAAATAAACCTATTGTCTTAAATACATCCCTAGATGCGCTTTTATAATCTTTTGTCGCAAAGAATAAAGTGCGTTCTCCAGAACCTGTCTCTCTGGCCACACTATGCAAGATTCCTGATTCGAGAATTAGATCTTCTATCTCATCCATAGTCGTGACATCTTGTTTATTTGGTAGCCCATCCTCACGTCCATTATAAGTTATAGAAACTTTCACTACCCATGGATAAGACATCTTCTGGTCCCAATTTAAAAAACTAGTATTCACGACCACTATTAAGGGCTCATTATTAGTATTACTCTCTAAGATAGAATAAGTATCCTCTGAACTATTTCGTATTACACTGTCATATTTCTCTACAAACTCTGCTTCTCTATAACTTAAATAATCACTTAACTTAGACACTGTAATTAACTCTCCTTCAATACCTTCTATCCCTTTCACTTCTAAGTAATCTATCATGGTCATTGTCTTAATCTCACCTAGATAATTGTCTAAAAACATATAAAGAGCATTCCCTATTTCTTCTTCATTCTCAGGAGTACATTCTTTAATTATAAAACGTAAATGAATATAATCTGGATACTCATCATCATGAATAGGTGTAAATGAAACTGTCTCTTCATCTAGTAAAAAACCATTCATATTTAACCCTATTCCTTTTACACTCGGTTTACAACTGATAAAACGCCATCTTTCATGATCAGGAGCTATTCTAATAAAATCATCTACAAAAGGCAATGACTTTACTCTACCATCAGGAGAAATAATTAGTTCTCCTATCCCATCTTTTCCCATCCCAGTTAGCATATTAAAGTCTGGATTAATAGCCTTTAACTTAGGACTGACAATGTCAATAAAATCCTCCACTACACGTTCATGATTTTCTATTGTCTTATAGAATTTTGACTCATTAGCAATAAACCAATCCCAAAATTGTTGATATTGTGTCTCTAATTCAACAGTATTTGCCTCCTTAACGCCTTTTCCAAATAATTTATCAAAAAAACCCATAACATTTCTTTTAAACTTGAGTGCTAAAAGTACTCTTTTTTCAATAAATCACAAGAAACTCTTCTACTCTACTTCTATAACTAAAAAAGCTCACAATGTATTGTTCTACACCATGAGCTTTAAAACGAATTTAACTTTTATTATTGGTCACTTAATGCCTTCATAAATAATACTATATCAGAAATTTCACCCTCTGTTAACTGTAAAGGGTCTTCTGGTAAGGTTTGGCTTTCTACTTCTAGTCCCATACCTAATCCTCCTCCTTTATTGTAAAAATCCATTACTTCTTCTAAGGTCTCATACACGCCGTTATGCATATAAGGACCGCTCTCTCCAATATTCCTAACAGTAGGTGTCTTAAATGAATGTTTTAATTGTGGTAGATCTGTATTAAATATATACCTCCCTAAATCACGATCTAAAACCTTACCTTCTTTATCTGCTGGTACTCCTAATACTTCTTGTTCCGACTTCACAAAAAACGGAGGAACTGTCCCATTAAATACTGGCATAAAATGACAAGTTGCGCACTGTGCTTTTCCCACAAATAAATTGAATCCTTTCTTTTCACGAGAAGTTAAAGCTTGTTTATCACCTCTCATATACTGATCAAAACGAGAATTAAAGACAGAAAGAGAACGAATATAAGAAGCTAATACATTTTCTAATTGCCATACTTCTATTTCTTTTTCCGTTTGGTATACTGTTTTAAACTGTTTTTTGTATTTTTCTTCTTCGTTAAGATGAGCTACTATTTGTTTTAAATCTCCATGCATCTCATCTTTATTTGTGATTACATCAGAAGACTGACTCTCTAAAGTAACACTGCGCATATCCCAAAACTGCCCGTGATAATACGCTGCATAATTTAGAGAAGGTGTATTGCGCAGAAGCGGTTGACCTTTTAGGTCTAATGCTGTTTTAAAAGGCTCGCTAAAGGCCTTATCTGGATGATGACAATCAGCACAGCTTCTAAAACTATCTTTAGAAAGCTTTTTATCAAAAAACAATTCTTTACCTAGAGCAACCTTTGCTAGCGTTAAATAGTAAGTAGAGTCTGGTAAAAAAGCATTTAAATTAATCAAATCCTTATCAAAAAGTGAGTTCACACTACCTTTTACCACTTGATTACCATCCTTAAAAGGAATCTCTAAGTCCATTTGTATCCCTACAATTCCTTTTGCTATGGGATCTAAATACGAAGTAATAAAATCTAGATAATCAAAACTGTCCTTGTTAGGATTTTTTTGACAGATAGTTATAGCTTTATCTAATAATAATTTCACTTCTGGATAAGAAGCTGTATTCTGCCAATTCTTCGATAACTCCAATACTTGTTTAACTCCTGATAGACTAGCGGCAGCTTCCACAAATAACAATTTACTTGCTGGAGTATCAAAACCTGTAATCCCTAAAGCTGTAATCTGAAACAACTCCATCTTTAATGCCTCTAAAACTATATCTTCCGAAATGGTAATTACTTCAAAATTCTTGCGTATACTCAGTACAAAATTTTTTAACCTCTTTGTATCAATAAGTAGTTCACTATGATTTTCTAGATCATAGACAGGATATAGATATTCTTCTACAACCTGATACCCTTCTGCAGGTACATATTTATTCTCATCTAAATCTAGTTGATCTAGGGCAGGTCCATTAATTGATTTACTTGTATGAGGTAAAAAATAAGCCACTGCCCACTCTATCTTTTTATAAGCCTTTCTACTCTCTACGAACGCATTTCTAACAACAGTACTATCTTTACCTTGTTCTACTGCATCTACTAAATTATTTATTGTCGTTTCTAAACTATCTACTTGAGTCAATAAATAGTTATTATAAGTAATATTTTCATATATTTTGGTTTTGTTAGAACAACTAAATAAACAAAAAACCAAAACAATCAAAAAAGTGTATTTAATTGTTTTCATAAAATCTAAAAAAAGACCTCTAGTAGTAAATAAGATACTACTAGAGGTTACAAAACATTAGAACTTAAACTATTTTTCTACGTTGCGAATAATCACTACCTGACCTCCTTCTTTATTCTTGTTCACACCCGCTTTATCTGCATCAACAAATTCATTTTTTTGCCAAGTATGCGAGTGAATATTAACAGAAAAAGTATTTGGAACACCTATCAACTCAGAGATATCTTCCATTGCTCCAAACTCCCAAGAACCAAATTTCTGAAGATTTCCAGATTGATTATAATTCTTTTGCCACTCTGCATCTTCTCTATTGTGCTTCATATTCAACCATGGTTTATAAGAACCATCAGCTATTTTATATTGCCAGATATAAGAATCATGTTTTGCATCGGCATAATAAGAATCTCCATCTTCTTGAATATATACATAATTCTCAGTCACACATAGGTTATCAGGATTGATTAGGTTCTTACCAGGATCACTATCTCCCTCTGCAGCAACAGATAATTTACCTGTCATCATACCGTTTTTATCTAATACTAGTTTATATACTCTTCCCCACATCGTAAAACCATTTACAGGATTACCTCCACTTGCTTGACCTGTTGCAGTAAAGTAAATTTCATTTCCTTTTCCTGCACCTTTTCTATAATCAACATCTTCTACTCGAGAAAAGCGAATAACTCCTAGCTCCATATTCTTTTGATTAATCTGAGCTCCAGTCATATCTTTAGCGCCTGGTATCTCTACAAACTCTACATCATACTCCATTCCTTTTTTCATATCCATCTCAGTATATCCTCCTGACTTACGTTTTAATGCATATAATTTTCCTCCTTGAAGATCACCTTTATTTCCAACATACATAATTAATTGCCCTGCACTTTGATGATTAGAAGAATACCCTTGATCTTCCCCAATTAAAACAATCGTTTTCCCATTAGAAACATCCAAAGGAAGCGGAACTGCATTCTCCATACTTGCTTTACCCAACGCTGGCAATACTCTATCTCGATTAGATTTAAGATCAGTAGATCCCATAGGATCAATAGCATGTACCATACTTTCTTCTCCCGACTCTCCAGCTGTCAAGAATACAGGTCCAAAACCATGTATCTCTGGTTTTGCTAAAGTAGCAGAACAAAGCCTTGTAATCCCTCCTATTCCATCTACAATATACTCTCCTTTAACAGGTTTAAATGTTTTATCTAAATAAACACGAGAAACAGATTTCATAATCTCATGATTTGTAATCATCAAATATCCATCTCCTTTAGGATCTTTCATAAAACCAGCCCCATCAGGTTGTCCTCCAAACACGAAATCAGGAGATTCACTTAATTTATCTTCACTCGAAATAAGAGAAAAAATCTCTAATTTTTCAAAACCAGGCATCGCGTAAACAAAAGCTGGTGTTTTTGAATGATTCTTTAAAACAATTTTGTCACCATTGTTTTCCCCTTCGCCACTACCTGAATTATTATCATCATGGCACCCTACTACAGACGCAGTCATAACTAGACCTAAAATCCAAGTTGGTAATTTGTAGTTAATTTTCATTAGTTTATCATTTTTTGTTGAAGCAAAGCTACCTTCACTAGTTAACCTTAACATTACGCATCAATTACCAAAATGTTAATAATTAATTAAAAAATCAAACAAAAAATAAGCTATGACTAATAATCTGTTTTGTTTATTAACTTTTTAAAATGATAGAACCTAATTCTTTTGGATAAATATAGATTAACAACAAAAAAACCTTCAAGGTATATACCTTGAAGGGTGTGTATTAATTTACATAATTCAACTCCTCTACAAACAAAAAGCACTATCTGCTCCACCAATATGCCCTACCTTATGGTCATAAGTCATGAATCCTAATGCATGTTCTCTATCCCATGAACAATCAAAGAGATATCCTATATGAGGAGGTTCTGTCCATGATTCTGGTATAATATAGATAGTCATCGGTGTAATCAACATTCCGAACTGATTCTTATCTACAATATCAGGCATAAAAGTTTCTTTATCCTCTCCTTCATATCCATACTGCACTTGCCACTTCTCGTATTTAGAAACTAGCTTACTCAATAACTCTTCTAGAATAGTCTGTTCATTCTCTTGAACGTCCTTTACTATTCGATTCATTAATTCTGTTGCTTCCTTCTCATCTACCTCATCTTCTATATAATCTAGTAATACTTCACATCGGATAGCTTCTTCCATCTTAAAAAAGGCTTTCCACAAAGGTAGTTCTAACTCCATCTCTATTTCTACCTCATCCCCTTCTATAGGCTCTGACAACTGTACAGGATTTTCTAAATGTTGATTAAAAAACTCATAGCAAAAAGGAGCTCTTGTAAAGATATACTCTGGCTCTACAGCATAACACAAATTTAAATAATGCAGAGCAGCTTTTTCATTTCCACACTCTAAACAACACTCTCCTTTATAATAATTGCGTACATACTCAGGATTTCTATCTTTATTACTATGCTTATCACCTTCATCAAGCCAAAACATCATCTTCTCAAACTCTCTTAATCTTATATATTCAGTAGTCATACGTCCTATAATGATAGACGCATCATATATACAATACTTACTTTCATCAGCTAAGTTCCATTGCTCCTCTATAAAAGCAATCAAATCCTCTACAGTATCTGTATTCGTTTTTAAACCATACCTGTCTAGATAACTATATATACGATCTATTATCACTTGTGCCTCTTCCATACTATTTTTATTTTTCAAGGCTAAAATTAGGAAATTTATATTTTATCTAGTGTATAAAACATATTGCTGAACACTCGATCTTGATTATAAATTATTTGATTTATATAATTCCCCTCAATACTTAGATTGCCATTAAAACACAAATAGTACTTTTTACCGTTCTTATAATGCACTAATTTTTATTCTCAAAATGTTAGTTCTGTAATTACCGAACCATACTCAATCCTAATAACTACGAAGGTTTAATAGCTAAAAAAAGCACTTTGTTCGGGCGTTGTTTGGAAGTTGTTCGGAAAAGTATTGCAAAAAAGGGGGCTTTTCCGAAGAAACACCGATGAATACCGCATAAACACTCGAAAAAAGGGACAAGGATTTTTTAGTAATTTGAAAACAATAGTACTAAATGAGAGTTTTTAGCCTTAAAAAATATAATACTTTTTAAAGTTAAACGAAGAAGTATTTTTGCTTTGATTTATATACTTTCAAGCTAAAAAATATTCAGACAAGGTTCTGACTTAAAGCAAAATACTCTGCAAATATACAAAAAAACTTTAACTCCTTTTGAGATTACATATCCAATCCCTTCTAGCTAATAAGGAAATGACCTAAAGAGCTTATTTTATTCATAGTGAACCAAGGAAAGATGCGTGAGCTACTAAGGATAACCAATTTAGTCTACAGTAAGTCTAAAGTTTTAATTAAATTAGCTCCCTTATAAACGAAACTCCCTACAACTAGAGGGACTGTACAGACTTTTAAAATAAAAATATGAATACTTCTAATCAAGCTATCAAAATAGGTATTGTAGGTTATGGAAACTTAGGAAAAGGTGTAGAACTTGCTATTCGCCAAAATACTGATTTAGAGTTAATAGCTATCTTCACTAGAAGAGATCCTCAAAGCATTCCTACTGAAGCCAAAGCGATACATATCGATCAAATCACAGATTATAGAGATATCATCGATGTAATGATTATCTGTGGTGGCTCTTCTACTGATCTCCCTGAGCAAGTGCCTTATATCGCACAGTGGTTTAATACAGTTGATAGCTTTGACACCCATGCTAAGATTCCTGAATTCTTTAATACGGTAAACAAAGCAGCTAAAGATCACAATAAGTTGAGTCTTATCTCTACAGGATGGGATCCAGGACTGTTCTCTATGCTTAGATTATTAGGAGAAAGTATCTTACCTCAAGGAGAAACATATACATTCTGGGGAAAAGGGCTAAGCCAAGGACACTCTGATGCGATTAGACGTATCTCCGGGGTTAAAGGCGGTGTACAATATACTATTCCTATTGACAGTGCTTTAGATAGAGTTCGCCAAGGAGAGAACCCTGTGTTAACTACAGCTGAGAAGCATGAGCGTATCTGTTATGTAGTAGCAGAAGATGGTGCTGATACTTCTATCATAGAACATACTATCAAAACAATGCCTAACTACTTTGCTGATTATAACACTACAGTACACTTTATATCTGAGGAAGAACTTAAAGCAAATCACTCTGCTATGCCTCATGGTGGCAAAGTATTTAGATCTGGTATCACAGGGACAGAGACTAAACAAAATATAGAATTTGGACTAACTCTTGAGAGTAACCCTGAGTTCACTGCTAGTGTATTAGTAGCTTTCTCACGTGCTGTATATAAATTAGCTCAAAAAGGAGAAACTGGTGCAGTAACGGTATATGATATCCCTCTAGGTGCGCTATCTCCTAAATCTGCAGAAGATCTGAGAAGAGAAATACTATAATTTAATTAAGAATTAAGACTTGTTGCTATACGGGCATTACGGGATAATTATGTGATAAGTCTTTGCAAAAAGAACACAACCAATATAAGGTACAGACGGAACATCTTCTGTCTACACACCGTAGCCACACTACACATCTACACATATTGTGTATGTATTGTGTGACACGCAAAATATTGATGTCTCTACATTAATACTCTGTGTGCACCTATTACCCGCAGGGCAGATAATTCCTAATTTTAACTCCTAATTTCTAATTAAAAAAAGAGGCTCTCGCCTCTTTTTTTGTTACATTTTTAGAATGATAAACTCGCTTCTTCTGTTTAGCTGATGATCCGCTTCACTACATGGTACTCCATTAGAACATCTGTTCTGTAGTTGACTTTCTCCATATCCTCTACCTGTTAGACGACTTGGTTCTATACCTTGAGAAATCATCCATTTAATAGTTGCTTTCACACGTCTATCTGATAAGGCTAAATTATAATTGTCATTTCCTCTACTATCTGTATGTGAACGCACATCTATGATCATAGCTGGGTACTCTCTCATTACCTCAACTACTTTCATCAGCTCTATCGCTGCATCTCTGCGGATAAATGATTGATCAAAGTCAAAATAGATAGGTTGTAATTTTAGCTTCTTAAATAAATCATCGTTTACTCCTACTGTCTCATATGCCTTATCTAAACCGATATTCACTTCTTTATCACCAGTAACATCAGCTGCAGCAAATACTAACTCTACTGTACTATACTCTGGTGCTTCTGCCTTAATACGATACTTCTCACTACAATCTAATGTCTCAGAACTATACTTACCTTGCTCATCTGTCTGAATGGTTTTAGACTTTTCATATAATCCATCTGATATCACAACAGTTGCATTAGGAATACCTTTCTTTGTTTTAATATCATATACAGTACCTACTATATGCTGTAGACATGCTTTCTGAATAAAAGAATAGATATCATCTCCTCCTAATCCTTCTGGTCGGTTTGAACTCACATATCCTGCATTTGTGTCTCTATTGATATAGATAGAAAAATCATCAAACGGACTATTAATAGGCGCTCCTAAATTAACTACTTCTCCTATCACTCCATTTTTCTCTAACTTAGCCGAAAAGATATCTAATCCTCCTAAACCTGGATGACCATCAGAGGCAAAGAATAAATAATTATCAGAAGAAATAAATGGGAATGTCTCACGTCCTGCTGTATTTACTTTCTTCCCGATACTCTCTACACCTCCATACACATCATTAGGATATAAAGCTACTCTAAAAATATCTGACTGTCCTTCGCTTCCCTCTCTATCAGAAGAGAAATATAACCATTCATTATCTGGCGTTAGTGCAGGGTGAGCAGTATTAAAGTTATCTGAGTTGATTGGTAATTCTTTTATATCTCCCCAAGTACCATTAGCTTGCTTAGTAGCACTAAATATCTTTAATAGAGACGAGTTTTTCTTATTGTTTTTACGCTTTCCTTTTAGATTCGAATTATTACGAGTAAAGAACATGGTCTTTCCATCTTTGGTAAATACAGCAGTAGCATCATTAACCTTAGAACTCAGCTCAGGAGCGTAAACAACAGGCTCTCCTAACTTACCATCTGCTAAGATCGTACTACTGTATAGTGTAGTAAAACTCTCATTCGTCCACTCGTGTAATTTCTTACTTGATAATTCACTAGAAGGACGTGCAGAAGTAAAAATAAGTTGATCTCCTATCACTGCCGCTCCATAATCAGAATAAGGAGTATTAATAGAAGTATGAATCAATTCATAACGAGCTGCTCCGCCTTCAATTCTTTTTAAATAGTCTTTATTCTCTATATATAATTTCGCTCTAGAGTCTCCCTTTTCTAATACAACGAATTGCTCCATTACTTTTTTAGAAGCCTCATATTGTTCAGCGGCTTTTAAGGTCTGTGCATAACGATAGTAATACTCTGAAGGAATCTTCACTGTATCCTTATCATCGTACTCTCCATTAAATAGCTCTGTATACCATTTATTAGCATCAAGTAACTTTCCATTAAAATAATATGAATCTGCTAATTTCATTAATATATCGCCGTTGATATATCCTTTTTTAGCCATGCGTTCATAGATTTTTATAGCATCTATATAAGCTAGTTTTTCATACTCTTTATCGGCTTTCTTCTCAGCTACACGCTGAGCTTGTACATTAGTACCCAAAGCAAATAAAGCAATACTTAATAAACCTGTTTTTAGTAATTGTTTTCTCATACGTTAGATTGGAAATGTGGGGTTAATCACCTAATACAAAACTACATTAAGTATTGTCAAAAACACAATAAAACAGAGACCACACCCACAATAATACCACTTAATATCTATTTTACAACTATTTATACATTAAAAGCTATTTTAAAAACACCAAAACAAACAAACCATACTTATTTAGTATATTTTAATAAAATATAAGTAACCATGCACTCCATGCTTTCTAATTTTGCCTTATCTCCTTGGACTAGGAAGCTTTAATTATTCTGGACTATGACCTTGGCTAGACCACATTTTATCTTTGTCACAAATCAAACAACAGATATAATGCACATACATTTTGTAATACATGAAAAATACGAGGCTCCAGGCGCATTTCTACTTTGGACAAAAAGACATAACTATAGTGTTAGTATGACTAAAACATATGAAAATAACATTTTACCAACCTCAGCAGAGCATATTGATTTACTTATTGTCTTAGGAGGCCCTCAAGACCCTATTACTACAACGGAGGAGTGTCCTTACTTCAATGCACAAAAAGAAAAGGAGTTAATACTAAAGTGTATTCTCGCTCATAAAGCAGTTGTCGGAGTCTGCCTAGGAGCGCAACTTATAGGAGAAGCTCTGTGTAACGCTTATAGTCACAGCCCAGAAAAAGAGTTTGGTGTATGGCCTATTCACCTTACAGATAAAGGAAAGACTCATCCAAAGTTTAAGCATATAGAAAATGGACTTTCAGTAGGCCACTGGCACAATGATATGCCAGGACTTACACCAGATGCCATAATACTCGCTACTAGCGAAGGATGTCCTAGACAAATAATAGAGTATTCTAATCTAGTATATGGATTGCAGTGTCATATGGAATTTACACCAGAAGTAATAGAGTTAATTCTTGCTAATGATCATGAAAGCTTAGTGAAATATTATAATCATCGCTTTGTACAGTCTGCTCAACAACTGATGAAATACGACTATACTACAATGAATCAAGCCTTATATACATTCTTAGATAAGTTAGTAGAAGAATATAAACAACAAGCTGAAGTCAAACCACTTCATCAGCTATAAACAAGAAGCCTGTATTAATTAGAATAAACTTCTAACTCATACAGGCTTCACATACATAAATAGAGTCAAGATATTCTATTATCCATCTATACTCATTTCGATACATTCTTTATTAGAAATTTCTATATCTATTATATGATCTACTATAATCTCGTCTCCTATCGTAATAGAGGCTTTAATGTCACTTAAGTTGTGTAAGTAAATTGTAGCGCTATATAGATCTAATGTGTCATACCAATCATCATCTGCTTTTCCATCTAAGAAAGGAAGGAAAGTGTTATTCTCACTATTATAAAATCCTATTAGCTCTTCACGCAAGTCTGTAAGCCAATATAGATAATCTATCACCTTAGACTGTGCTCTGCTATCAAAAGGAATATGACTAATAATCAAAAAACGATCAAGTGGACAGTACTTATTAAAAATAACCACTCTCTTCTCTTTTATACTATATTGATTATTAGTTCCCTCTGCAAGGGTAATATCTTCTGGGAACAGAAGGTCTATTGTCTTTCTTTCTCTTAACTTTCGAAGGTCTTTTACACCAAAAATATCCTTATGCGATTTCGCTTTTTCTGAGAACACAAAAAGCTTATCTTGGATTTTATGAGTCTTACTACTTTCTACTTCAAGTAACAATCTATATGCAGTCTCCCAATACTCTAACAAGGCATAAATATGACTTTGTAACAGTATATTCTCACTCGTTTGTGCCTCTGCTTGCAAAGCATAAAGTAAATCAAATAAGTCAGACGCTAAATCTTTAATACTACAACTCTCTCTAAATTTTTTAGAAAGCTCACTATACCTTTTCTTATATAAGTTTATACTCATTATTCATTTTATTAACCTTAATATCCTCTACCTTTTATAGAATGTAGTAAGTACTTATTCTACATTTATACAAGAGCATTTTATTAAGACATATCTTTACTAGTTTAGTCACTAAAAATCTCATAATGCACTAATTACTTATTCAAAGATAATGAAAAGAATAATGGTTTATATTTGCAGCAACTTCTTTAATTTTTTATTTAAATAAACTAAGGAGGAAGATATATCTCACTATGACAAGAACATCAAATCAAGGTTTTACTAAATATGAAAAAATCGTTATTTTCATACTAGCTATCACACAATTCACTGTTATTTTAGACTTTATGGTTATGGCTCCTCTAGGAGATCTCTTACTAAAGAGCTTATCTATGTCCACAAAAGATTTTGGAATAGCTGTATCAGCTTATGCTTTTAGCGCTGGAGCAGCAGGATTACTGACTGCAGGTTTTGCAGATAAGTTTGATAGAAAGAAACTATTATTGTTCTTCTACATTGGCTTTATCATTGGAACCCTATTCTGTGGTTTAGCAAACTCTTATGAGACACTCGTATTTGCTCGCATCTTTACAGGACTATTTGGAGGAGTGATAGGTTCTATCTCTATGGCTATTGTGACAGATATTTTTAGTCTACATCAGAGAGGTCGTGTAATGGGGTTTATACAAATGGGGTTCGGTGCAAGTCAAGTACTCGGTATTCCTATTGGGCTATATATTGCTAACAAGTGGTTTTGGGAAGCTCCTTTCTTCATGATTGTAGGACTATCTATCCTTATAGCTATTGCTATAGCGATGTATTTAAAACCTGTGAAAGATCATCTAACTCTGCAACCTCAAAAAAACGTTATTGCACATCTGTGGAATACAGTTAAAAATAAAGATTATAGAATAGGATTTATGTCTATCACCATGTTATCCGTAGGAGGATTTATGATGATGCCGTTCGGGACTATCTTTGCAGTCAATAACCTAGGTGTTCACCCTGATCAATTACCTATCCTCTTTATGATATCAGGAGTTACTTCATTAACGCTTATGCCATTTATAGGTAAATTAAGTGATAGAATGAGTAAATTTAAACTATTTGCTTTTGCCTCTATTTGGTTAATGGTTGTAAGTGTAATATACACAAACTTCTTTCAGATCCCTTTTTGGTTAGTTATTATGACTAACATCTTTATGATGATTGGGATTATGAGTCGTATGGTTCCTTCATCAGCTCTTAATAGTGCTGTACCTGATACAGCGGACAGAGGGGCTTATATGAGTATCACATCTTCTCTACAGCAAATATCTGGAGGTATAGCCGCTGCTATCGCAGGGCTAATTGTTTACCAAGAGCATGATAACAGCCCACTTATCAATTACAATATTGTGGCCTATGTGCTTGTGCTTGTCTCTACTATAAGTATTATCTTAATGAGTAGAGTTAATAAGTTAGTACGCAAACGAACTTTATAAAACAAAACAAGGGAAGTAAGTTACTTCCCTTGTTTTGTTTTATACTTCCATACTACGAGTACGCTCTTCTTGTAATAAGCTTTCTTCTTCCTCTTCATCAGCATCTATTTCAGTAACCAATGTCCATATCTCAGGTGTTACTTTTAAATACTGTGATAGAAGATGCTCTCTTTCTATCCTTACCATTACCCTTCTTAAACTACTAAGGAAGCCATTAGTAAAATCATCGAACTTATACTGATCTTCTAAATCCTGTACAATACTGTGATATGCATCTTCTATAGGCTCATAAAGACGAGCACCAAGATCTCTAAGCTCTAAAACATAATCTTCTACAACTTCATAAGTCCAATCTGGTGGGTAATACTTTCGCTCTCTATTCAGCACATCAGTGTCTAAACTCAATAATACATATCCATTATAAGCACTACAGTTAAAAGCAAAAGAACAAAAGATCTCTTCTTTTAAAGTAGACTGACCGATTAACTCAAGTGATTCTTTTACATAATTATATACAGACTCTTCGAAGTTATACTGTTTTTCGAAAGTTTTCCAATTATTTATTTCTATCATTCCAATTGTTTTATTTTAATATCTCCATTTACGAACTAGGTCTTCTCCTATCAGCTCATCAACTATTTGTTCTGTCCATTGATCCACTTTATCCTGCCCTACTTCTCCAAATAAATCTGCTTGCGCAAAAACCAAACACCCTTTTAAATAATCATCAAAATGACTAAACATCTTTGTCAAATAGGGTTGACTATCATGATCAAAATAATAGATCTCTTTAGTCTCTTTATGAAAACAGAACATATTCCCATTACCTAGATAATCACTAAAAGTAATTAAGTAAGGTAACACAGATAAGTCCTCCGGGGTGAAACTAGGTCCGTATTCTGGGTGAGGTTCCCATATTTTTATAAGATAGTCTATTTCGTCAAAGCTGAGTAACTGTTCGCCTATATCAGCTAACCCAAATACCTTATAGAATTCCTTTAAAGAATTTGGTAAACTGGTTTCTATTCTTGCTTCTAATAGTCGTATTTCCTCTTCTGATTTGGGGTCTACTAAATCATTTGACCAATTATCAGCTAAGGACTCAATGATCAGCCTAGTCTTATCTTTCCATAAAGGATCACCTATTTTAGTAAAAGGAATGATGATATCTTCCTTCTTATCTATACATAATGTTATCATTTGGTCTAAAGAATACGGTTATCAAATAAAATAATACTCCCTCTTCATCTCTAAACTGTGTAATCCAGTGTCCCCATGTCTCTTGTCCTATCTCTAATTTATTACCAAAACTATCTGTATACTTCCATTTGTCAAAGATATCTTTCTTTAAACTAGCACTTTCTCTACCAGACTTATAGTTATAGTCACCCATTAAATCTTTTCCAATAGAATACTTAATCCCTCTTTTCTTGTCTTCATAAATTTTATTCCCAAAAAGATCTGTACCGTATTCAATCTTATTTCCTTGGTTATCTTTTATCGTCACTTTTCCAAACATATCCACCTCATAAGTTGCTGTATAACGATTAGTATACTTATACTTCTTAACTAAGTCCATTAAGAACAACTGCTGTAACTCGTCATCCTCGAGAATCCCGCTGTATTCTAGGTTTAGATACTCTTTTGAGAATTCTATTTTATTTCTATTATTATCCGAAAAATCTAAACCTCCAAAAAAGGACTTTTCTAACTGAGCATCATATCTATTATGCGAATAAGTCCAATCTTCTCTATAATTTTTCTCTATTTTTTGAGCTTGTGCTTCTGTAGCCACAAATAACAAACCTGCTATAAACAAACTCCTAAACAATGTCTTTCCTTTCATATTTACCTTTTGCTATTTAAGCCCAGGTTATGCATTAACCAAATACTACAAAATAATTCTACTTCATAACTCTTTCATTAGCTCTAAAACCACACAATAATATGCTTAGCTCACTAATTCAGATCTATTTTTATAACTACTTGATTTATTTGCCTATCACATAACTTGGGTTAAAAAAAGAAGTATAAAGCATCTATGCTCTATACTTCTTTTATTTTATTCTTCTACATCAGAACGTACATCACATATTTCTTCTACAAGCTCAGGATACATCTTATGTAGTGCTGTTCCTCCTTTTACCTCTCTATTCATCTTCACATCTACATCATCATAGTTTACTACATCTGGAAAAGATTCATAAATAGCATCTCTAATCTCTTCAGACTCTTCGATACCTGTCATTTCTTCATTAGCTAAGTCTGCTACATAAAGTAACTCTTCTGCATCACACTCTCCAATGTCAAAACTATATTCTCCATTTACAAAGTTCTGAATATCACTTATGATTTCTTCTACGAAGTCTTTTCCTTTAAGTAATAACCAACATCTAAAATAGATAAATGCATCATCAGAAATCGTATCATCGAAATCTATAACACCTTCTTCTACATCAAAGTCATTATTCAAGACGATGTACAGCTCTGCTATTTCTGCAGTGTACAATCTATGTAATTGTTGTTGCATTACTTTCTCAAAAACGATTAAATGATCTTTGTCTGTTTTACTTAATAAATCAATCATTTGATCGATGTGTTGATCTTGGTCATATTCTTCCCAATCAAAGTCTTTTACATCATTAGACTCATCTATAATCTTCCAAAAGAAGTTGTCTTGTTCTTGTTGTGTTGCTTTTAGAATACTCATTTCTGTATATTTTTAAGGTTCTTGTTCTATTTATAAATTTAGATAATATTATCTATTGGATTTTGTTTTACTCAATATTTATTTGCCTTCCAGTTTTTATCAAATTTTCTTTTCTCAAAAAAGATATTTCCTATACTTAGTTTTATTTTATCTCTTATGAGATGTCTTCTATATATGGATGGTTCAAAATGATAATCATCATACGCTAGACAAAAAGCAATAAGTAATTCTTGATTAACATCATTATTGGCAATCATAAAATAATTATCAGCATAACTAATACTTATTCTTTCCTTATCCCACCAAGCGATTTGCTTCCTATTTTCAAAAATAGAGCACTTTAGTCCACGATGAGCATAAATATCATAGACCTTATAATTATAGTGACATTGATAGTGAGTTTTCCAATAAGAGAGCATTTCTAACCTCGCTGTATTCCCATGCTGATCTGTTAAGACATATTTTGCAGGCTTAAACAGACCTGTGCCTTCTCCTCTTCTAATATTAAAAACAGGTATATCACTAGTCGTTGAAAACAAATTAATATCTACAAAATCGCTATCTACATTCTGTTCTGCGTAAAATCTCTTCTCCTTATTGATGAATCCTTTGTACTTAATCAAATGGTAATCTACCAATTGGTCTACTTCTATAACCATTATTCATCTTTGTGTTTGACTCTATAAAACTAAAGATAAAAAGGCTCTTAACACTAGTGTTAAGAGCCTTTTTATCCTAAAATGCTTTATTTATTTTTATTGTTAGGTTTCCATTGCTTATCAAAACTTCTGTTTTGAAAGATTAAGTTACCTAAATCATAATTAAACACCCCTTTATCTTGAGATTTATAAGTATAATTGTCATAAGCCAAACAACAAGCAATTAATACTTGTTCATTAATATCATCATCTGCTATAATTTGATAATTATCTCCATCAAACCAAGAAACTGCTTGTTTATCCCACCATGCTACTTGCTTTCCATTTATAAAAACAGAACACTTTCGCCCTCGATGTGCATAGATATCATATACTTTATGTTGGTAAGTACATTGATAATGAGTCTTCCAATAAGACTTCATCTCTAATATAGCTTCCTTTCCTTGACTATCTGTTAGTACATAGGTAGGGTACAATAGAAAAAACTTCTTTTTAACCTTAAAGACTTGTTCATTGATTGTTTCTGCAAACAAATTCACTTCTGCAAACAACTTAAAAAGCTTTTGCTTTCCATAATACTTCTTTTCTCCATCAATAAATATGTCATAGTGACTCCCAATAGAGATTTTATGTTGATTAATATCGATAATCATTCAGTAAATAATTTCTAATTCTATTGTAAAAGTAAAAAGAAAAGACGCTCCAAATACTATTAAAAAGTCTTTTTCTATAATACAACCTCAGTTTGATTAAACAGAATCGAGTAACACTGTTATTTTAAAACAATGTCAATATGTATAAATAATAAGCTCGTTTGGCTTGCACATTCTAGGGGTTTTCTTGCCCAGAAGGCCTCTTTGTCGAAGAAAGGTGCAAGAACACCTCTAGCGATCTCCTAGCACGTCAGTACAACCCTATCTCTAGTATCGCTATAAATACTAAGAATAAAAAGATTCATTACCTTATTATTTATAAATAGAATCCTTGAGTATTTCACTCCTTATTTAATGGATAAAGAACTAATTATAGATCAAACACAGTTTTAAACCACTATCGCTCTTTCATTACTAAAGTTATTCCATTGCTGGTCTTGCCCGATTACTTCTAACACTTCAATCAATGTATAGACTTCTTCATATGAATTATACAAGGCTATAGGGGCAAGACGAATTACATTAGGCTCTCTATAATCAGGAATAATATTATGATGTTTTAATGCTAAACAAATTCTATAAGCTTCATCATGTACTAAAGCTACATGCCCTCCACGTTTATGATCTTCTGTTTCGTTATTATAGGTGTACCCGTATACCTTAAGGCGACTATCAATTAGGTACATCATATAAGCAGTTAGATTTAGAGATTTAGCTCGAATATGCTTCATCCCTGCCTCTTCATAAATATTTAATACTCCTTCTAATGGTGCCATCGAAAAGATATTAGGCGTACCTGTCTGAAATGCTGTTATATCCGCAGCTTGTTCAAACTCATGGTTTAACTGAAACTGTGTTTCGTCTTTATTACCAAACCACCCTGCTAATCCTACAGTCTTATTAAAGTGTTTTTTGTTCACATAAATTCCTGCTGTAGAACCAGGGCCTGCTGATAGGTACTTATAATTACACCAGATAGCAAAATCAAGTTGAATAACCTCAAAATCATGTGCTACTGCTCCAATAGAATGACATAGGTCAAAGCCGATATAAATACCGCGTTTATGAGCTTCTTTAGTCAGTCTCTCCATATCTAAAAGTTGAGCACTTCTATATAAGACTGACGGCAATAAGATAATAGCTACATCCGGAGTCATCGCTTCTATCACTGCGTCCTCGTCAATAAACACTCCATCTGCACTCTCCACAACTTTTAGAACTTCCTCTACCTTCATGCCTTTTAGTGCTATCTGACTATCTACAGCATATCTATCTGTAGGGAAGTTTAGATCATCTACTAGTATTTTATAACGTTCTTTAGTTGGTTTCCAAAACGTAGCGATCACTTGGTGTATATTAAGTGTTGTATTAGCTGTGATCATTACCTCATTCTCCTCTGCATTAATTAAACGCCCTACTCTATTACCTAGGTTTTTGCCATAGTTAAAATAATGTCCGTTCTCTACATTCCAGATTAGAATACCTTCGTTCTTCCACACCTCCATTACTTGAAGTAAAGCCTGTTCTGCATCTTTAGAAGCTAGTCCTAGAGAATTACCATCCATATAGATCTTATTATCTGCTAAAGGGAAGAATCTCTCTCTAAACCTATATAATACATCTGCTTTATCAAGTGCTTTCGCTTGTTCTATACCTGGTTGAAAATCTTTATTTGCCATTGCTACGTTGTTTTTATTAACTGCAAATAACAACTATAAAAGAAAAAAAACTTTTGAATCCGTGTCTAATAGCGAAACAAGAAATCTCATTCTTGTCTATTTTTACAAAAAAAGAGCAATCACTTGTTCTTTATATATTTTTAAGAATTGCTCTCTGCTTATTTAAGTAAGCTACTTTCTCCAATTCTCCCGATAAACTAATCAAGGTAGAAGTTCGTTTTATCATGCTAATACGATGTTCTTGTGCCTTATTAAAGGCTGGATCAAACGATAAAATACTATTGGGACTATTCAAGTAAACTATGGTTGCTTCTAATCCATCCGATTTTAAATAACTATGAGAAATATCTAAACCTAGATAAGATAGATAGAGCTCTATCTCTTTATCCTTATACTTTCCTGTACTTCCTATTAAACTTAGTAGATCTAATACTTCATTAAGCTCATGTTGTATTAGCGTTTTTTCTTCATCTGTCAACGTATTGATTCTATAAAAATAGACTATATCATATACTAAAGTATTTAAAATATCTGGAGCTAAGTATAAAGTAAGTTTAAAGCTCTCTAAAGCTTGCCAATACTTCCGTTGAATTTGCTTAATCGCTGAGGTAATCTCTATTTTATCAAACGAAGTAGAAATCAGAGCTCCTTGATTTAATTCTATCTTCATTAGACGAAGCTTCATCAAGCTCTCAGAAGCTAAATATAGAAGCTCTGGGAGCTCTTTACATGCTATGTGAAGTGTATGCTTGCTTTTTTGTTCAAACCCCTCCAAAACGTTTAATTCTGCCTCCATCATTCTGATATAAACTCGCTCTAAAGAATCTCCTTCAGAAACTCTAAGATTACAAGTAATCTTATCTCCACCTTCTCTAATGATTAAAGAAGTAAGATTAATATTCATGGCTTTAGCAATAGTAACTACTTCTGTCAAAGTAAACTCTACCTCTCCTCTGATTCTTCTATAACAAGCTTCCTTACCTAAATGAATCAGTTCAGAAATAAAATCAACTAACTTAGCCCCCTGAGGAAGTTGCTCTGATATAATATGAATAAAATGTTTTTGATATAAGTTCATAATCATTCCTTTCTAAATACCCCATATTCTAGTCCACAATTTCTTTAGCAAGAGTAAACCGTCTTTACGTTCCTTTTTTACCTCTTCTACTTGTAATTCTCCTTTATCATCTAAATAGAATCTATAGCTAAAAGCAAACTGTACTTCTTCACCTTCATTTTTCAGTAAACCAAAGCGCAAGTCATTAAAATAGATTTCATCCTTCTTTTCAGAGAAAGTATAATACCCTTCACTAATCTTTACCAATCGAACAATTAGTGGATGAGTCTCTAAAGACTTTATCAATGTGTGGTTTTTAGGAAACTCCTGGAAAGTAATAAGAGATTTGTCAAAGAAAGAATACTCTCCTATTAAAAAAGAGCTGTCTGTTTCTACTATTGCATTCCACAGTATCGTATTCATCACTGTAGGCTTTACAGACATTTCTGTATACTTAATTCCTTGACGGTCTAATGCATCCGTAAAACTATAAAAAGCAAACGCTTTTAATGTCAACGTTACAAATAGATAGAATGAACTCACATAGAACCCCATTCTATTATAATACATCCTTTTATCCAGATTTGACTTTTCTCGCATCGAACGTATTAGGAAATAAGCAAAAGGTAAAGTATATAACGGATCTATCACAAAAATAGACTTGAACGCAAAAGAATAATCAAGAGGCCAAAACAGTCGTGTGCCCCATGTGGTAAACATATCTAAAAGAGCGTGAGTAAAGAACCCCCAGAAGAAAAGCCAAAACCCCTCCTCATAGGTTACTTTATTCTTCTTTTCTATATAATAAAGTAAATACCCAAATAATATGGCTCCGAAACAAGCAAATAGAATAGAGTGTGTAAATCCACGATGCAATTCTACAGCAGTTATAGGATCTGTAAAGAACATAGCTAAAATGTCTAAGTCAGGTATCGTACCTGCTATCGCTCCATATAAAACTGCTCTATTGCCTATCTTACGTCCGATAATAGCATTCCCAACAGCTGCTCCTAGTACAATTTGAGTTAACGAGTCCATATTTTTTTGTGTTAAGTTACAAAGAAAATGAAAAGTGTTCTGAAAAGCTAACCTAAACAATGAAGAAATAAAGGAAATATCGGATTCTCTTAATATGATAAATACAAAAAAAAAAGAGGATATCATGATATCCTCTTTTCTATATTATAAACACACAGTTCTTATAATTCTTTAAAGATAGTGTGCATTAAACGTTTTTTATCATTGATACTTTCTTCTAAAGAAATCATTGATTCAGTTCTGTAAACTCCTTCAATGTCATCAATCATATAAATAACTTCTTTTGCGTGACGTGTATTTTTTGCTCTAATTTTACAGAAAACATTAAATTTACCTGTAGTAACGTGAGCTACTGTTACGAAAGGAATTTCATTAATACGCTCTAATACAAACTTAGTTTGTGAAGTATTATGTAAAAAGATTCCAATGTATGCAATAAAAGCATATCCTAATTTTTCGTAATCTAATGTTAAAGAAGATCCTTGGATAATACCTGCATCTTCCATTTTCTTAACACGAACGTGAACAGTACCTGCTGAGATTAATAGTTTTTTTGCTATATCAGTGAAAGGAACTCTCGTATTGTCAATCAACATATCTAAGATTTGGTGATCGATTTCATCTAAACGAAATTTACTCATAAATCAATTATTTATCTTATTATAATCTATAATTCTGTACAATAATACTAAATAAAATTTACATTTTTTGGAAAAAAAATAAACTTTATTATTTTTTTAATAAATAATTAACCTCTCGCCCACCTAACTCTACAACATCAGTTAATATTTTATCTATCGCATCTTCTGTATTTTTAATACTCTCTAAAAAAAACAAGTTTTCCTTGACACGTTGATGGACAAATTTACTTTCTTTTTTAATAATATCAACAATAATGGGATAAAATTTAACATTATTACTTTCTAATTGCTCTAAATATTGAATTTTCACAATATAATCTTCTCCGGTTTCTTTTAATGTAACCCCCTCAATTGCAATATCATTAAAGTTTTTATGATTTTCTGGTATACTTATATATGATTCTATTGTATTATCTGTGTAATTTTTATTAATCAACGCGGAAACTGATATTAAAAGACTCCTAAAAACAATATTTCTACTATATTCTCTATCATAATCCCCCTGATAATGTCCTGCTTCAAATAATATAGTAGGTATTCCCTGTGCTTGACAATAATCACCAATACAATTTATATTAAAACCATCATCAAACCTTCCTACCTGTCCAGGAATAACCTTTTGAAGCTCTTCATTCATCACTACGATTAATCTGATTGCTTCTAAACGATTATCATTAACTTCTCTCTCCTCATTATAAGAAGGTGCTAAAAAAGATATTGTAGCAGGCTTACCTGTATCTCCTACACCAAATATAGTTCGTTGATCATGTAAGTTAAAAGCATAGTCTGGCGTATACTCTTCTAACAAGGTTCTAAGTAATCTACTTTCTGGTTGAGTAAGGTTAATAGAGTCTCTATTAAGGTCAACTTGATTCGCATTTACACGAGTATAATAATGAGCTCCATCAGGGTTTAAAATAGGGACTATATAAAAGGTAAACTTAGTATACCACTCTTTAATAAAACTCTCTTTTTCTTGATTAAGTAAATGAAGAAAATCCAGTACTGCTTTTGTTGTTGTAGATTCATTTCCGTGCATCTGAGACCACATAAAAATGCGTGTAGTTCCCACACCCCAAGTTACTGTTTTTATCGATCTCCCTTCTACTGATTTTCCTTTCTCCTCAACTTTGAACTTTTGGTTTAAGTCATTTAAAAAATCACTAATCATGTCAGCTGTCACATATCTACCTGACACACATTTATTCGTATAGTTTTCTACTAAAAAGTTATAGTCCATCCCTTGATTATTATATGATGTTACAAATGTAAATAACTTATCTTTCACATCTGTAAACAATTTAAAGAAGATCCTTGTTTACAAAAGTAACACAATTAAAGCATGACGACTAACACTAACACTTTAGAAGTTTACAAAGCTAAACACGGTTGTTTAATTACTTAATATTCAATACTTAAAATAGCTTTACATGAATATAAACTTCAATATTGTTTACAATTATATTTATGTATACATTTGTAATATAGCAAACAGTATTACATTTGTAAACACTAAAACTATTTACTTCTATAAACAAAATACTATGGATAACTTTGTAAACAGACTTGAATTTATACTTCACAACTATGACTACTCTGCCTCTTCTTTTGCAGACAAAGTTGGTGTGCAAAGATCTAGTTTATCTCATCTTTTGTCAGGTAGAAATAAACCTAGTTTAGACTTTATTTTAAAAATAAATGAAGCTTTTCCTGAGCTAAGTTTGGAATGGTTAATCAAAGGAACAGGTAATTATTTAGAGAAAGACAATACCACTACTATCACTAAAATAATCCAAACTCCTCCTTCTACTCCAATGACTACTCCTTACTCAACGGATCTTTTTTCTAGTGAAAAAGAGGAAGAAATCCCCCCTTCTTTTTCAGAAAAAAAGGAGAGTAAAGTCTCTGAAAAAATGGATCAAATTCAAGAACCAAAACAAGAAAATAGCACTGAGAATATTCTCCCTCCTTTTCCCTTTGGAACAAATAAAGGAGACATAGAACAAGTGGTTATTTTTTATAAAGACGGAACATTTAGCCAGTTTAAACCACGTGAATTTTAATCCTTATCAAGTATTAAAAATTGCCTCTCTATGTGTCTAATATTTGATTTATCTTTGAAGTAAAGTTGAGCTAGAAAAAATGATAAAGAGAATCCTAAGTTACTTTACTCCTATTATAGAAAAGAAAATCCCCTCAAAAGTTAGTCAGCAATTAGAAGTGACTTGGATAGATGGTCATCTCGTAGTAGACACCAAGCATACTAACTACTCTTATGGAAATTTAGAAAAGGTATTAAAGAATGGACTCAGTTTTATTGGTTTTGAAAAAATCAAAAATATGGACAAGGTGCTTATCCTTGGTCTAGGTGCAGGCGGAGTTTTAAAAACACTAAGAGATGAGGTAAAATACCTTAACGCTATTGATAGTGTTGAACTAGATGAAGCTATTTTATTTATTGGAAAAAAGTACTTCGGTATCGAGCAATACAGTGCAAACCACACTATTCACAATATAGATGCTTTTGAATTTGTCTTGCGTTCTAAAGAACAGTATGATTTAATCATCATAGATATCTTCCAAGATGCTAAAATGCCAGACTTCTTATTTGAACGATATTTTGTTGAGCAAATTCAAAAAATATTGAACCCCAAAGGCTTTATCTTATTTAATACCATTGTATTGACAGAAGAAGATGAAAATCGAAATGAACAGTTTTATACTTTATTTCCTAAAGAAAACTATTCTATCCGTTCTTATCCTAAACAACAAAAATACAATGCACTCCTTACGATAAAGAAACTACAATAGTTACTATACTTTAATTAGATAAACTATGTTTTTCTAATATCACAAATAAGTATCTTTGTAATCCTGAGTTTATAAAAACGAAATAAAATGATTGAAATTAGAGAAGCTAAAACGAATCAAGAAATTAAAGAATTCGTTAAGTTCCCTTTTAAACTATATAAAGACAATAAGTACTGGGTTCCTTCTATGATCAAAGAAGAAATCAAAAGTTTTGATAGAAACAATGATATCTTCAAGACTGTAGATGTTCACTTTTACCTAGCTTATAAAAACAATGAAATCGTAGGACGAGTTGCTTGTTGTATCAACTGGACAGAGGTAAAAGATCTACACAAATCTAAAGTTCGCTTCGGATGGTTAGAAATGATTGATGATATAGAAGTGACCAAAGCTTTAATAGACACTGTGATCGCATTCGGAAAAAGTCAAAATATGGAATATATAGAAGGTCCTATGGGATTCTCTAATATGGATAAGGCAGGAATGCTAACTAAAGGATTTGACTATATAGCCACTATGATAGGATTATACAACTTCGAGTATTATCCAAAACATATGCAGCAACTTGGTTTTACACCTGAGGCTGAATGGCTTGAGTATAAACTCAATATTTCTAAATTCGACAAACCAAAAATAGACAAGATGTCTTCTATTATCAAAACGAGATATAAGGTCAAAGTATTAGAGTTTAAAACAATAAAAGAACTAATGCCTTATGTTGATGAGATGTTTGCTCTATTAAATAAGACTTATGCAGACTTACAAAGCTTTGTTCCTATAGAGTCGTTCCAAGTAGAGCATTATAAAAAGAAGTATTTACAGTTCATTCATCCAGACTATATCTCTTGTATTATGGATGAAAACAATAAAATGATTGCTTTTGCCATTACAATGCCTTCTTTTTCTAGAGCTTTTCAAAAGGCAAATGGGAAACTATTTCCTTTTGGTTTTTGGCATTTACTACAAGCGATTAAGAAAAACAGTCACGCAGAGTTCTATTTAATTGGTGTAGATCCAGAATATAGAAACAAAGGAGTTACTGCAGTAATTTTTGAAGAGATATACAAGTGTTTTACAAAGCACAATATCACATTCGTGGAAACTAATCCCCTATTGGTTGAAAACAATAAGATTCAACAGTTGTGGAAACAATTAGATCCAGAGATTCACAAAGAACGCAAAACATATCGATTAGATATTCAATAAAAATACAAGACTAATAGAACCTACTATTAGTCTTTTTTTATTTATTAACTTTAAAATCGTCTGATAATCAGTATCATTTGTTTTATTATTTATCTCTCTTACTAGATCAGTACTAAATCCTTTATAACAAAGGGCTTACCCCTCTTAGTATAAATAAAAACAAAGTATAGTTATAGCTAATAACAATTACTTTTTATCAATAAAATCTATTTAAACTTGTCAAAACATCAAACTTTTTGTATTTTTACAAAAATCAAATTTATTTAATCAAGCTTATTTAGCTATTTTATTAAAAGAGATATTCCATAGAAACACAATATTCGTTTCTATTTTTTTACTTTCAAATCAAAGGTTTATACCTTTTCTTTTTTGTCTTCATCTTTTCTGTAAAGCCTAAATAAGCATATAAACATTTTTTTATGCTTTCAATTCATAAAATAGACAAACACACCTCTACAAACGAATCACAGATCAAAGAATATGTAGACTTTCTATACATTCATTTAGAACAATATGGTGACGAAAAACAAGATATCGAAAAAGCAATTCACTACGCTCTTTCTTATGATAATAAACCAGGAGGGTTTGTATTAGTTGCCAAAAACCAAGATGCTAAAATTGTTGGTATTACAGTCTTATTAGACACATTAATGGGAGGCTTCATTCCTGAGCATATTCTTGTCTATATTGCAATAGACTCAAGCGTACGTGGTCAAGGTTTAGGAGGCCAATTAATAGACAAACTAAAACAAGAAGCTCATGGATCTATCGCACTACATGTAGATAAAGATAATCCTGCTCAAAACTTATATGAAAGAAAAGGATTTGAGAAAAAATACATAGAAATGAGATTAACAAAATAGGAAGATGGCTTATATAACATTAAATCAAAGTAAATTAAAACACAATTACAACAAACTAGATACCTTATTTCAGGAGAAAGAGATACATTGGGCTGTTGTAGGTAAATTACTTTGTGGTGATGAGACCTTCCTTAGAGAGGTTTTGGTATTAAACCCTCAACAAATATGTGACTCTAGAGTTTCTAATTTAAAAATGATCAAACAAATTGATCCTGCAATAGAAACCATTTATATTAAACCTGCTCCTAATGGCAGTATTGAAGAGATTATTGAATATGCTGATATCAGTTTTAATACAGAACTAGAGACGATAAAACTTCTTTCAGAAGAAGCTCAACGTCAAAACACTGTACATAAAATTGTTATTATGGTAGAACTTGGCGAACTGAGAGAAGGTGTTCTAAGAGAAGAACTAATCGATTTCTATAGCCAAGTCTTTAACCTACCTAATATTGATATTATTGGGCTAGGAACTAATCTTACTTGTATGTATGGTGTATTACCTAATAATGATAAGTTAATACAGCTAACGCTATTTAGAGACTTACTAGAGCTTAAATTTAAAAAACAAATCCCCTATTTATCGGGAGGTGCATCTGTAACTCTTCCTTTAATATTAAATGAAACTATCCCAACAGCTATTAATCACTTTAGAATTGGAGAGACCTTATTTATGGGAACCAATGCCTATGACAATGTAGCTTATCCTGATTTTGAACAGAATATCTTTATGCTTCATGCTGAAATCATTGAGTTATATGAAAAACCAATGATGCCTGAAGGAGAATTCGGTCTGAAAATGACAGGAGAGAAAGTAGAATTAGCTCCAGAATGGGAAAATAGCGTTAATTATCGCGCAATTATAGATCTCGGATTATTAGATATAGAAGAGGATCATATCACTCCTACTAATGCGAAACAACAATTCGTTGGGTCTAGTTCTGATATGATGGTTATGGATCTAGGAGATAATCCTGATAAATTAAAAGTAGGTGACACTATCTCATTCTATATGAGCTATATGGGAATTCTTAGAATTATGAATTCTAATTATGTTGAAAAAAGAGTAATTGGTAAAGAGTAATTCCTTTATTCGTAAATTAAAATCATGTTAAAAAAAATTGATTAAGAATTCTCTTAATTACATTTGTTTTCCTCAATCAAAACATCTTTACAATATGGTTTCAACAATTATCCCATTAGGCGGAGTAGCTCCTTCTGAATTAATAGTTGTTGTTGCAATAGCTTTATTACTTTTTGGTGGAAAGAAAATTCCAGAATTAATGAAGGGACTTGGAACAGGAATTAAAGAATTCAAACAAGCTACAAGAGAAACAAATACAACTAATGCTATTGCAAATGAGCATGCTCAAGAGCCAAAAAGCAATGTTGATTCGACAAACGAACCTATTAAATAAGGGGTTTTAAGCAAAAAAAAGGGATATAGTACATATCCCTTTTTTTTTGCTTCTTATCTCAAGAACTCCTTTTCTAAGTCTAATGGAGCGATATAAACATTGTCCTTATACACTCTCATATTACCTCCAGAAATTTCGTCTATTAAAATAATATCATTTGTAGCTTTATCTCTTCCAAATTCTAATTTGATATCATATAACTCTAAGTTTTTAGTAGCTAATTCATCCTTTATAATTTGGCAAATCTCTTTAGTACGAGATTTTAAAATTGTATATTCTTCTTTTGATAATATACCTAACATTTCTAATGCATCGTCAGAAATAGTTGGATCAGCTCTTTCATCATCTTTAATAGTTACTTCTACGAAGCTATCTAATGGTTGACCCTCTGTACAATAAGCGCCATATCTTCTAAAGAAACTTCCTACCGCTCTATAGCGACAGATTACTTCTAATCCTTTTCCAAAAGGTATAGCCTCTTTTACAACCATTGATACATCCTCTATATCAGCAGAAACATAATGTGTAGGTACATTTTTTTGTGCTAAAACTTCAAAGAAGTGTTTTGTCATTTTTAGTCCACTCTTACCTGCTCCATCGATAGTTAATCCTACTGTATTAGCACCTGGATCGAATACACCATCTTCTCCTGTTACATCATCTTTAAACTTTAAAAGAACTTGATTGTTTGATAGACTATATACATCTTTAGTCTTTCCTTGATACTTTAATGTCATTGTGTGTTAGTGTTGTTATTAAAGCTCAAAAATAAGACAAATGTCCCAACTCTAACTATTTTTCAGAAACTTTATTTATAACAACAATAATCAAAACTAAACAACATAAAAAAAGCTGAAAGTATTCATTACTTTCAGCTTCTTATATTTATACTTATCGTTTAAATAAGGTCAAAATCACATCTTCTATTTTCTGATCTCCCACTTGGATAACTACCTTCTTTAGGTGGTACGTTCTGGTATACAGTTTCAACTAATTTTAATAATCTTGAAGGAGAAATTCCTTTCATGATCATATAATTAATAACTCTATCAGCTCTTCTATCAGCTAACCATTCGTCATATCTAGCATTACCTCTAGTATCAAAATACACGTGCACTCTTACTCTAGCCTCTCTGTTATTATACATATAAGATACTATCTCATCTACAGATGCTTTATTATCAGCATTTAAATAAGAACTATTAAAGTCGTAATAAAAAGAAGGCAACGTAGAGCTGTCATAGTTTTGATTAGAAGTTCTAGATGTATTATAATCCCCACTCGCTATTGTATAGCTCTTATTTTGAGTTTCTTGTACACTCGTTAAACCAAAATTGGCTACTACACCATTGTCCATTTGATTCAGAAGAACCTCTGCTTTACTATAATTCTTTGCTGCTGTAGATACTTTATGAATGTCTGCCATTCTCTTAGGCTCGAATACATAAACCCCATCTGTAGAAGTGTACACTGTAGCAATTCTATCACCCTTATCATTAAAAAACGTTACTTCTCCTTCTGCTATTGGATTATTTGTTTTTTTATCAAATACTCTACCTTCTACTTTCTGAGCAGACATAGACATAAATCCAAATAAAGAAAATCCTAAAGTAATTAATTGTAATTTTTTCATATCATTCAAGTGTAAACAAATAAACATTGTTATAGCTCTTAGACAAAACTACACATTATTTTATAATTTTTAACATTATAGCTCTTTAATTTAAAGCAACGAGCACTGTTTTTGAATTTTAAATAAAAAAAAATCAGTATATCAAAAACAACAATATCTTTTATTGTAATTTAAATTAAAAAAATCAAACATTAAGCTATACTTGTCAGTTATTGTTAATTTACAAAGCCATTATTATTGATTTCACTTTCAAAAAAGAAACATTATTAGTAGTTGTACTTCTAAATAATGAATTCAATAAAAAATCCCTTTATATAGATGAAAATAGTATAAAAAAAACAGTTTTTGAGAATTATTTCAATCAATTATATAATTTTATACCTATACAATATATTTAATTAAGAATATAATGACAGCCGAAGAACTTAATAATATTGCAGAAAATGCTCTTGATGATCAATACAAGAAAATTATAAATCAACTGAAAGAATGTGCTATAAAAGGAAAAAACTCATGTCTCATAACTAATTTACCGATTTCTATCTCAAAAAAATTAAAACAAAAAGGATTTATTATCATTCCTGTCTATAAATACAAATACTTCCTCTTTAAAAAGAAAAAAATAAAGTATTATCTCATCCAATTCTAGGGAGTTTTATAGGCAATCAAAGCTTAACACCTTACTAACATTTTACTAATACATAATCTTAACAATTGGAATAGTGTTTGTCCACTTATTATTAAACACATACACTTCTAAACAATGAGATTCCTACTTATCTTTTTGTCCTGCATCGTTTACAGTTTTGGACAGAAAAAAAAAGACTACCATCACCTCTTATCAAAAGAAAACCCTACAAGAAAAGAATATTGTTCGAATTATAAGAGATTCCGTAGGTAATGAATCTTATCAGTTCCTAATCTAACCTAAAGCTCTTAAAGCTGAAATCGAAGAGTACTTTTCTCCTCATTTTTCTAAAATCACTTCTCCTATACTAACTATCTTGAAGCATAATAATCTATACTATTTTGTTTCTAAAAGTAAAGATTACACACTTGCTTCTCTTGCTCATCTAGTTTCCATACCTCGTGTAGAAGGTGAATATCTAATCTATGGAAGTAACCATTGTATTACACCTAATGACAAGACTATCTGTTACCCTTCTTCAGACGGAACCTCTTGTACAGAGAGACAACCGCCTTGTATAAAACTGATAACAAAGAAAAACTAATAAATACTATATTCTCTTTTTCATTGTACCTTTGATTGAACTTTTAAATCTAGTCTATACCTTATCTAAAGATGAAGTGTAGACTAGGTTTAAATCTATTATTCTTACATCTATTTTATTAATATGCTTAGACCTTGGCCGTTACAGATACAAATCAGTAATACAGAAAAAAAAGCTATTTATCTTCAGATAGCTGATGCTATCATAGAAGCTATAAAAACAGGACAACTAAAAGAAGAAGAAGCTTTACCTGGTAGTAGAAAATTAGCAGAGATCTTAGGAGTAAACAGAAATACAGTTATAGAAGCCTATGATGTATTATTAAGTGAAGGTTGGATCAATTCTAAATCTCGCAGTGGTACTTTCGTCTCTAAACTTGCTGAGATAAATACTACTCCTCTAAAAAAGAAACCTATAGTGAATGATAACCATAAAGTTATTCATTATAATATCAGTGTTGATGATGGAAATCCGGATACATCTATCGCTCCTGTAGAAGAACTAGCTAGAGCTTATCGCCAAATATTTAAACGAAAAGGAAAGTGGCAGATGATGGGATACTCATCTCCTTTAGGATTATTTGAATTTAGAGAACATATTAGTAAGATGCTTAATCATTGGCGTGGAATGCAGGTAACTGCTGAAGAAATATGTATTTCTAGAGGAAGCCAAATGGCCATGTATCTTATAGCTCAAGTATTATTAAAGAAAGATGACTATATCATAGTGGAACACCCTGGATATAGAAAGGCATGGCACACATTTGAGCATGCTGGAGCTAGATTACTATATGCTGATGTAGATGAACAAGGTATAAATATAGATCAGGTAGAACGCCTTCTAAAAGAAAACAAAAAAATTAAAGCGATCTATATCACCCCACACCATCAATACCCAACTACAGCAACCCTTAGTTTGCAAAGAAGGTATAAACTTATAGAGCTATCTAATCTCTATAATTTTACAATTATAGAAGATGATTACGATTATGAGTTTCACTATGGACATAGACCCATTATGCCAATAAGTAGTTTACCTAATAATCAAAACTATGTATATATAGGAACATTGAGTAAAGTCGTAGCTCCTTCTCTTCGTATCGGTTATATAGCTACCAATAGTGATCTAATCCTAAAAATAGGAGAGCTAAGAAGTATCATCGATGTACAAGGTGACAATATAATGGAACAAGCTATCTTACAATTAATGGAGGATGGGACAATAAGGAAGCATTTAAAAAAAGCTCATAGCTACTATAAAAACAAGAGAGATATAACTGCCAATTTACTAGAGAAAAACCTTAACGAACAAGTAAATTATACAATCGCTGATGGAGGGTTGGCAATCTGGTTAGTTCCTAAAAAAGAGACAGATTGGGACAAACTTAAAAAGAAACTAGACTTAGATAAAATTGCTTTTATGGGTCCCGAAAGGTTCTCCTATAGCAAGAAATTACAAGGGATTAGATTTAGTTTCGGATCTTTGTCAGAACGACAAATAGAAGAAGCTATCCTTTGCTTAAAAAGACATTTATAACAATAAAAAAATTCCTCTAGTAAAGACTTTACTAAAGGAATTTTTTTATTCTAATCATTGGTATTATTTACGCAAAGCTTTTTTAACTGCAGGAGCTATTTTAGTACCTAATAGTTCTATATTTTTCATTTGTGTTAAGTGATCAGGTGCTCCTAAGTCACTATGCATTAACCAACGTGTTAATCCAAACATCTCTTGATGATATAAAATCTTATCTACTACTTGATCTACATCTCCTATGAATAAAGCACCATCTCTACTTCTTCCTCCTTCATACTGCTCATAAGTGTAGGGCTGCCATCCACGTGACGCTCCTATTCTATCCATCTGCTCTTTATATACAGGGAAATAATCTTTAGCTAACGCATTTCCATCTACTCCTACTAATCCATGTGAGTGAGTAGCGATCTGCATCTTACTAATATCATGACCTGCATTAATATACTCTTGTTTATAATAATCGAAGAATGGTTTATATTGCTCTGGCATTCCACCAATAATAGCAAACACAAGTGGTAATCCTAATTTAGCCGCTCTTAATACAGACTCTGGTGTTCCTCCTGCCGCAATCCATACATCCATTGGCTGTTCACTTCGTGGAAAGACCTGCTGTTCTTTTAGAGAAGCTCTGTGTTTTCCTGTCCATGTCAGTGGTCCATCTATAGCATTGATATTCAACAACAAATTAAGTTTTTCTGTAAACAACTCATTGTAGTCATTAAGATCATATCCAAATAAAGGGAATGACTCTATAAAACTTCCACGTCCCACCGTAATCTCTGCTCTACCATTAGACATTGCATCTATAGTAGAGAATGATTGATACACGCGCACAGGATCATTAGAACTTAATACTGTTACTGCACTTGTTAATTTTATATTCTTAGTAACAGTAGCTGCTCCGGCTAATATGATATCTGGAGTAGAAACTGCGTAATCTTTGCGATGATGTTCTCCTATACCGAAAACATCCAATCCTACTTCATCCATTAATTTAACCTCCTCTATAATCTCATTTATACGTTGTGTACTTGACTGATAACTATTGTTTTGTTTGTCGAATTTTAAATCCCCAAACATGCTAATTCCTATTTCCATCTTTCTCTTTTTTTATGATAGTATAAAATTACTCCTATTCTAAGAAAATATACTTAATCTATATTAAGATATATCGCGTCACATATTGTCAATAATTACTCCCTACTAGATAAAAGCTTAATATTATTCAAAGAAAATGACCAAAAAGGCATTTTAAGTTAAAAAAACAGCTTGTTCAAACATAAAAGTATTACAGTTTTCTACATTTATTTAAAGAACTTAATCTCTTTTAATATAATTTGAAGTTGTAAGACATACAGATTAACAATCAAAAGGTTTTATTCGCAAAAAGGACACTTTTAGTAAGTTTTAGCGTCAAATTAGGAAATTATACAAGGCTTTTTTTATACTTTTGTCCTACAAGATTAATAATAAAGAGGAATAGAAGTATAAATTCTAGATTATTATGTTTCTCTTTCTAAGTAAATACAAATCTTTTGTCTCACATTATTAAAATACTATTATTCAGTATTTTAATATTTAACAAAGAGACTGAGTGCTAAAAAAGAACTATCATAGAACATAAAGTTCTATTTAAGTTATAATGTTGTTTCCTATTATGAAAGCTCTATTGTTGTTGATAGAGCTTTTTTTCGTATCCTATAGTAATTTTTAAACGTTACTAAAACAGCAAAATTACTTTGATTATCAATAAGTAATATATCATTAAAAATTAGAAACCTAAGTGCATATTCTTCGGGAGTTTATTGGGCAGTCTTTGGGTGCTCTTCGCAAAACTGCCTCCTAAGTCCGAACAAATATCGAACTCTTCCGAAGAGCTTCCGAATAAATGGGTATATTTAAAACAAATAACCACTGATAATAAGATACTTATGATTTAAAAAAATGAAAATAAATAGACTTTTTTGGAAATATTGAGAAGTATTCGGAAAAGAATGAAAGAAAATGGAAAAAAGTGGAAGTAAACATTTTTTCTTCGAAATAAATAGCTAAACAACTATTTTATTCATCAACTCTTACACTATTGAAAGCTCTACCTAGAGTAGCTTAATATTTCTTTGCTATCCATCATAAAACAAAGATATTGTTTTAAGCGTTCCCAGACATTTAAAGTCAATCTAATATCACTAGAAGCTTATTAAAACCATTTTCTCCATTTAAAATAGGTAATCATTAAAACAACCAAACCTAACATTACCCATAAAGTATAGAAATATCCATTCTCTGTTTTTAATTCTGGCATATTCTCAAAGTTCATTCCATATACTCCAACGATAAACGTTAGCGGAATAAAGACTACAGAGACAATAGTCAATACCTTCATGATCTCATTCATTCGATTGCTCTGAGATGAGAAATAATAGTTGGTAGCACTATCTAATTTATTCAAATTATAATCAATTTGATCAAGCATTTCATAGCTTTTATACTGTAATCGATCAAAGAAAACAATACTACTTCTGCTGATCTGACACTCTACATTCTTTTTATCATGTTGTGTTTTTAGATTGTATAACACTTCTCTTAGCGGTATAATAGCCCTTTTCACCTCTTGTAACTGTTGGGTATACTCCTCTATACTTACAAGTATCTGTTTATGATATTTAGTTCTAGCTTCTAACAGGATTTGTTCTACATTATCTTCTATCAAATCTAAGGTTACGAAATAACTCTCCATGAGTGAATCTAGTAATCCATACAATAGATATCCTGAATCTTTTCTTCTTATTTGTCCTGTTTTGGTTCTAATACGCTCTCTGATCAAATTAAAGAACGCTCCTCTTTTCTCTTGAAATGACAACAGTACATTCTCTTGAAGGATGAAGCTTATCTGTTCTATCCCTACTAGAATGTCTTCATGAGAAGACGGCAAAATAGCCTTAACACTAAAGAATAATGTGTTATCTAACTCCTCCACTCTAGTTCTTCTAGAGAAATTTAGAATCTCTGCCATGATATAAGATTCTATATGAAAAAAGTTACCTACTTCTTTTAATAAATCTATATCATGCAGTCCATGTAAGTTAAACCACTTTATAGCATGAGGAGATGCTGCTATCAATATCTCTTCTATTTCCTTCAGACTTAAATCATTGTACTCCTCGAACGTATTCTCATCATAAATGAACAATTGCATAGAAATAGGTACTTCTGGGAAAGAACCTGCATATTCTAAAGAATTTGGTTGAAGTTTTCTAGCTTTCTTATATTTAACTCGTCTCACATTTTGTAAATTTGCTTAAAGATAAAAGTTTTTAGACTTTTATCTCATTTATAAGCCTAAAAAAACAACTCAAACAAATATGAAAACACTAATTAAGAATATAAAAGAAATACTACAAGTTAGAAATGAAGCTATAGAGAAAGTATCTGGAGCTGATATGGCAACTTTACCTAAGCTAGACAATGCATATCTACTTATAGAACACGACTTGATAGCAGATTATGGTACGATGGACACTTGTCCTAATGAGAATGAAATGGATCAAGTAATAGATGCTACAGGGAAAACGATCTTACCTACATGGGTAGATAGTCATACACACTTAGTCTATGCTGGTAATAGAGAATTAGAGTTCGTTGACCGCATCAATGGTCTTAGTTATGAAGAGATTTTCAACAGAGGTGGTGGTATCTTAAACTCTGCAAAAAAACTACAAGAAACTTCAGAAGAAGATTTATATGAACAATCGCGCAAACGTTTAGAAGAAGTAATCAGCCAAGGTACAGGAGCTGTTGAAATTAAATCTGGATATGGTCTTACTGTTGAAGCAGAGCTTAAAATGCTACGCGTGATTAAAAAACTAAAAGAAAACTATCCTATAGCGATTAAAGCAACTTTCTTAGGGGCTCACGCCTTCCCTACTGAATATAAAGATAACCACCAGGGGTATATTGATCTTATAGTCAATGAAATGATTCCTGCTATCGCTAAAGAAAACTTAGCAGAATATGTAGACGCTTTCTTAGAGACAGGTTATTTCTCTTGTGAAGAAACAGAGCGAATCATTAAAGCAGGACAAGAACATGGACTTATCGCTAAAGTTCACGTTAACCAGTTTACTGCTATTGGCGGAATCGAAACTTGTGTAAAAAATGGCGCGCTATCAGTAGATCACCTAGAAATAGTAACAGACGAAGATATCGAAATCTTAAAAGGAAGTAAAACAATGCCTGTAGCCTTACCTACATGTTCTTTCTTTATCTCTATTCCTTATACGCCTGTTAGAAAGATGTTAGCAGCAGGTCTACCACTAGCTTTAGCTTCTGACTCTAACCCTGGTACTACACCATCTGGGAATATGAACTTTGTCGTAGCTACAGCATGCATCAAAATGAAAATGACTCCTGAAGAAGCGATTAATGCAGCTACAATAAATGGAGCTTATGCAATGGGACTACAACAAGAGTACGGTAGTATAACAAAAGGCAAAAAAGCTAGTTTAATTATCACAAAACCACTAAATTCATTTTATGAATTACCTTATGCTTTTGGCTCTAACCTTATAGATCAGGTAATTCTAAATGGACAAATACAAAAATAAAAGATACCCTAGTATCTATTGCATCACAACAACATAGCTATGAACAAACAAAAACTAGTGTTATTTAAGAAAACTGATTTGGTTGCCTTGACCAAATTCAGAAGTGGAGAAATCAAATTTGGAGAAAGAGTTCACACTTTAGAATCAGAAGAGAATTGGCATAGCGAATTAGCTACTACAGAAGCTAAATATGCTATTATTGGTATTCCTGAAGATATAGGTGTAAAAGCGAATCTAGGTCGTACAGGTACTTCTTCTGCTTGGCAAAATTTCTTAAACAGCCTTTTAAATATTCAACACAACAGATTCTGTAAAGGAAGCTGGACTACGTTAATTGGCCATTTAGATTTCAGTGAAGAGCAAAAAGAAGCAGAACAACTAGATCCTAATAATCGAGAAGACCGCAAAAGACTCTTCGAATTAGTGTCTCGTATAGATAAAGAAGTGTCACATACCATCGCTAAAATTGTAAAAGCAGGCAAGATACCTATTGTTATAGGGGGTGGACACAATAATGCTTACGGTAACATTAAAGGACTTGCCTTAGCAAAAGGCAAAGCGATTAATGTAATCAACTTTGATGCGCATACAGATTTTAGACCACTAGAAGGAAGACATAGTGGTAATGGGTTTTCTTATGCATTCGAAGAAGGTTTTTTAAAGAACTATTTTATCTTCGGTCTTCATGAGAACTATACTTCTAAGACTGTTTTTGGGGATATAAAACTTCATGCAGACCGCGTTAAGTATAATACTTATGAGCAAATACGCATTCGCAAAGAGAAATCTTTTGACACCGAATTACTAACAGCTCAACGACATATAGAAAACAATACTTACGGTATCGAAATAGATTTAGATGCTGTGCCACTAGTAGCTAGTAGTGCTATCACTCCTACAGGCTTCTCTGCTGAGAGACTGAGACAGTTCATTCACTACTTTGCTAAATCTAAGAATGTTGGATATATTCACATCTGTGAAGGGGCTCCTTCTTTAGATTTCGAGCAGAACAGCCATCTTGTAGGAAAGTTAATCACTTATTTAGTAACAGATTTTATCAAATCAAATACAGAAAAACTTTAATCTTGAATATATTACTTGTCGAAGACGATTCTCGCATTAGCGATTTTATCGTCAAAGGTTTAAAAGAAAGTGGTATGCAAGTACAACTTGCTGCTTCTGGAGAAGAGGCAAGAGATTTTATTCTTAATGCCGATTGGGATCTTATCTTGATGGATATTATGCTTCCAGGTATAGATGGTATTCAGTTGACCAAAATGATTCGTTTTAAAAAGAACTATACCCCTATACTGATGTTAAGTGCTCTAAGTGAAACCACTGATAAGATATCTGCTCTAGACAGTGGTGCAGATGATTATCTAACGAAGCCATTTCACTTTAGCGAATTACTATCGAGAATTAATGCCTTGACAAGACGAACTAAATTTAACTACGAGAAGAAAGACCATATTTACATCTGTAGTGACCTAAAACTAGACCCTGAGAAACACCTAGTTACACAAGGAGGTAAAACAATAGACCTGTCTCCTAGAGAATACAAATTATTACTTTTCTTATTAGAAAATAAAGATCGCGTAGTCTCTAGGATGCAGATTCTAGAACGTGTATGGGGAATACAATTTGATACCAATACTAATGTAGTAGATGTCTATATATCTTACCTCAGAAGTAAAATAGATGAATCTAAAGTAAAAATGATACACACCATAAAAGGAACTGGCTATATGCTACAAGAATAATATGAATTTACGCACTCGTCTTACCACATACAGTACTATAGTATTCGGTATAGTATTTTTTATTGCATCACTTATTATATTCTTAGCTTACTTCTCTAAGACACAAGAGTCTGTGTTTAACAATCTGAAGAATACTACTCTACTATCTGCAATATATTACTTAGAACAAGACGAGCTATCTCATACAGAACATTCTGTTGTAAAAGAAGAGTTTAGAGCAACTATTCAATCTAAAAATGTAGCTGTATATAACTTTAGTAATCAGTTATCCTATGGAGCTCTAGTTAATGATCCTGTACTGACAAACGCTATTTTAAGCAAAACGAGAACAGATAAATCACATCGATTTAAAGCAAATGACTTTTTTTATTACGGAATATATTACCCTGATAATCAAGGGGATTTTGTAGTCTATACGAGAGAGTCTACAGATGACTTTATGAATCAGATGAGAAGCCTTATTCTTATCCTATGCATTGTACTTGTAGGAGGATTACTAGCCATTTATTTCTTAAGTAAATACATCTCTAATATCGCCTATAAGCCTCTTAAGAATATTGTGCAACAGGTAAATGAGGTAAACTACTCTAATTTAGAAAACGGGATAGAAGTACCGAAAACAAATGATGAATTAGAAGAATTAATCTCTACTTATAATAACCTACTAATCAGACTATCTGAAACATTCTTGATTCAAAAGAACTTTATTAACTATGTCTCTCATGAGTTTAAAACTCCCCTTACTGCTATCAGTGGTAACCTAGAAGTTTTTGCTCAGAAAGAACGTTCTCCTGAAGAATATAATCAAGTAGTCAAGGAGGCTTTACAAAATGTGTACAAGATAGAGAATATCTTAAGTAACTTACTTTTATTATCAGGTCTAAAGAATACGGATAAAGACGCTAGTCTATTTAGAATAGACGAGATAATCTGGACTATATATGAAGCGTTACAGGATAAGCTAACAGAACTACAGACTACCTTAGAGATAAATATAAATGTAGATGACTTCACTAAACTAGAGTATAAAGGTAACGAAACTCTAATCCATCTAGCATTATACAATATTGTTGAAAATGCTGTAAAATATTCTAATAGTAAACCTGTTTCAGTAGAGCTATCTCTATATAACAATAGGCTACAGCTAAAGGTAAAAGACCATGGAAAAGGTATCTCTGAAGAAGAACTTACTTTTATAAAACAAACATTCTATAGAGGTAAGAATGTAGGGGATATTAAAGGTAGTGGTATAGGACTGTCCCTTGCTACTATCATCTTTGAGCAACATCGTATTCAATTTGATATTACTTCTCAGTTAGAACAAGGGACAATTATTACTTTAACTTTTTAAAGTTTATTTTCTTTTGAAACCAAACTGTTCGATATAAAAATCTAGAAGAGTGATTGCAGTCATCGCCTCTACGATAGGTACTGCACGTGGTAATACACACGCGTCATGTCTTCCTTTCCCTTGTACAGTAACCACCTCATGTGCTGTATTAATAGACTGTTGGTCTTTCATTAAGGTAGCAGTTGGTTTAAAAGCAACTTTGAAATAGATATCCATTCCATTACTTATACCGCCTACGATTCCTCCTGCATTATTTGTTGTTGTAGAGCCATCAGAAAGAATAGAATCATTATGTTGACTACCTCTCATCTTTGTCCCTTCAAAACCACGACCAAACTCTACTCCTTTAACAGCATTGATCCCTAACATAGCTTTAGCCAAATCAGCATCAAGTCGGTCAAACACAGGTTCTCCTAATCCTACAGGCACATTCTGTACCACGCATATAATAGTTCCTCCTATAGAATCCCCATCTTTTTTTACTTCCTTAATTAAAGTCTCCATTTCTACTGCTTTAATAGGATCAGCACAACGAACAGGGTTGTTCTCTATCTCGTTAAAATCTAATTCACTGTATTTTTTCTCAACAGCAATATCTCCTACTGAAGACACATAAGCTGTTATTTTTATTTCTTTTAATACTTGCTTTGCTATTGCTCCCGCTACTACTCTACTGGCAGTCTCACGAGCAGAACTACGCCCACCTCCTCTGTGGTCACGATGTCCATATTTTTCATCATATACATAATCTGCATGGCTTGGACGATAAATATCTTTGATATGATCATAATCCTTTGATTTTGAATTTGTATTTTCAATTATAAAACCTATAGGAGTACCTGTTGTCTTCCCTTCAAATATTCCTGAAAGAAACTTTACTTCATCCGCTTCTTTTCGCTGTGTAACTATCTTAGATTGACCTGGTTTCCGTCTGTCTAATTCCAACTGAATTTGTTCTAAATCTAACTCTATTCCTGCTGGGCAACCGTCTATAATACCACCGATTGCTACTCCATGAGATTCCCCGAAAGTAGTTACTCTAAATCTATTGCCATAAGTATTACCTGCCATATTAATGTATTTTATACAAGTTTACTACTTTTATAAGTTTTGCACCTTGTTATTCTAGATATTTTTTGATTAAGTTACTTTCTATACCTTACTTTATTTACTCTCAAAGTCCTTCTATATCCCCTAACCGCTTCCTTTTTTAAGGAGATATCAATATATTTGCGATTCAAACTAAAACAAATGATTATACTAAAACCATTTACCAAAACGGATGCCCAAATAATTATAGATTGGAATTTTACGGAAGAAGAACTACTACAGTTTGGAGGAACTGCATTTACACACCCTCTTACAGAAGATCAAGTCTTAGCTTTTATGAAAGTAGAAAACTCTTTATTCTTTAAAGCAATTGACACAGATAATGACACTGTAATTGGAGTTGGCGAAATTATTTTGATGGAGAATAATGCTACTAAACTAGCTCGTATAGTGGTAGGTGATCGAAATAATAGAGGAAAAGGTTATGGGCAAAAGATGATGCAAGCCTTTGTAGATTATTGTCTAAATGATATCCAAAGTGATTCTGTTACCCTTAATGTTTTTGATTGGAATATTGGAGCTATTAAATGCTATGAAAAAATAGGCTTTACCTTTGCTGATGTTCCTATGAGAAGTTTTGATCTACCAAACGGAGAACAATGGTTTAGTAAACAAATGGATTATACTAAAAAGTAACTACTTACTATATCTATTATACCTATTTCTATTTTCTAATGACAAGGTTGCTAATCGATCTAAATTTTCAACAGATTATTTCCTTAGTGACTCCGTTATAATGTTTGTTTTAACGGACTCACTAAGGACTCAAATGTCTAGTCCTGCTATCACTGTTAATAATCCTACTTAGTTCTATACAGTCTTATAGTATTCCTTCTATTCTTTTATAATTCCTCTTATTTAAAAGATCTTATCTATAATCAGGTTTTCGTTTAAAGATAACATAGATCAGCTCGATTCTAATTTTCATCTTTACTACTGCTGATAAAGCTTATTTTCTGTACAGAAATCACATTTTATTAAACTTAAAAGACATCTTTAAGCAAGATAAATACATTCATAGTAGTACAAAACACTGTTTTTATAAAAAATTATAGTTTTCAAAGGGAGAAAAAACAGTTCTTTTTAGGTCATTCAAGTATTTAAAATCATTTTATATAGATTCCTTATAACCTTTTTTTCCTACTTTATATTTCAATACTAAATTCTTCTAAACACCACGGTTATACAGACATTAAGCCATATCCCTCTATTGACTATAATGCAATAGTATGCCATAAACATTTAGCTATTAATAATTTTAACACAAGAATAAATATTTAAATTAAAATATTCTTGTTTGTTTTTATAGAAAAATTATTTAAATTGTCCTTAACAAAACCTAACTAATCAAACAACTTATTATGACACTTGAATTATTTGAAGAACTCTCAGATGTTCTGGGGGTATTCGTAGAGAAATTTACTAACCTCAACATTAAAACTAACAAGCATTCTCTAGCTTGGCAACGATTTCACTACAATTATTTTGATTCAATGACAACTACGCTGTATAAGTCATTAGTTCACTTAAACTATGCAACTATACAACAAGAGAAAGACAATGTTCAATATGCAGAAGCTTTCTCATTAGTATTGGATAAAAATTTTAAACCACTAAGAGATATTAACTTTGACAAGTTCGAATCTAATGTTCAACAGCAGATTTTGAAAGTAGTGCTAGGTGATCTTCCCTTTTTAACTAAAGGACTGAACGAAGATACTTATCATTACATTAAATTTAACTGTTTAAATAGAGAGAATAGACTATGTGGCTTAGGAGGAACTTTATTTAAAAACTCTAAAACAGGAGAACTCATTCTAAACTTATTCTACTTAAACATTCGTAACAAACGCATTGATTCTTTATTAGAAGTAGACTTCTATATGAAAGACAAGGCTAAGTACGTAAAGCTTTATAGAGAATTAGCGTTAAGTAAAGTAACAACACCACAGGCACTTAAAGATGCATTAGATAAGAAGAATATCTCTAGTGTAGATTTTAATAATGATTTCATCTATTTCTTTGGAGAGGAGTACCTTACTTTTTATGATAAGAGAAAGTACTTACAGAGTTTAGAACTTGTATTCTTTACGAAGAATTCATTCGAGGAGATTGCTGATGTATGTGGTTTTAACTCTACTGAGTCATTAATCACCAAGTACAAAAAATTTGAAAGTAACGGATATAATCCTATTATTCGCTACTCAAACATATTACAAGCATAATAAAAAACAAAAAAGGTTGATTCAAATGAATCAACCTTTTTTTATGTGCAACTTAAATTGCTTTTGTCTTTTCTTTTAACCAAGCAGCTTCATCAGCTGATAATTTTGACTCTAAAGATTCATACACCCATTGATTATAGTTATTTAACCAATCAATATGTACTTGATCTAATAGTGACTTCTCTACTAAATCTGTTGCGATATAACAGATTGTGATTGTTTCGAAATCCATAAAATCACCGAATTGATTAGAAGCTAAATCCTTAGATACTACTAAGTTTTCGATACGAATACCGTGCTTACCTTCTCTGTATAATCCTGGTTCTATAGAACTGATCATTCCTGGCTCTATCGCAATATCTACTGCAGCACCATTAAAAGTGTGAGGCCCCTCGTGTACGTTCAAGAAGAATCCTACTCCATGACCTGTACCATGTCCATAGTTGCGCATAGTAGCCCAGATAGGACGACGTGTTATAGCATCGATTTGATATCCTCTAGTACCTTTAGTGAAGATAGCCATAGATCCTTCTATAGTTCCTTTTAAAACAATAGTATAATCTTCTTTTTCTTCTTGAGTCAACTGCCCTAAAGATACTACACGCGTAATATCTGTAGTTCCTGTCTCATATTGTCCACCAGAATCTACTAATAGCAATCCTTTAGCCTCTAACTTATAATTGCTATCCAGTTCTGCTTTATAGTGTGGTAAAGCTCCGTGATCTTTATATCCAGCAATAGTATCAAAACTAATATCTTTAAAACCTGGCTGTTCTGCACGTAATCCTCTTAAATGATCTGCAATACTCATCTCAGATAATTCGCCAGAAGCTACATTTTCTTCTATCCATTTAAAGAACTTCGTCAGTGCTACACCATCATTAATCATAGCATGTCTCTCATGATTTAACTCTACTTCATTCTTCACTGCTTTTAGCATAGTAGACGGGTTCATATCCTCTAAGATAGTTACTCCCTCAGGAACAGAATCATAAGTAGCAAAACAAGTACGCTTAGGATCTAATAAGATAGTTTCGCTTGTTCCTAGTGATTTTAGGTAATTTCTTACCTCCTCATAAGGTTTGATTAAAATACCATATCCTTGTAACTCCTCAGCTGTACCTTTATCTAATTTTTTAGAATCAATGAATAAGATTGATTTTTCTTGGCTGATAAACACAAACCCTAGTGTAACAGGATTACATTTTACATCTGTACCTCTTATATTCAATACCCAAGCTAAATCATCTAAAGATGAAATTAGGTGACATGTCGCTCTTTTTTGTTTTAAAACTTTGCGTACAGCTGCTATCTTATCTGGTGTAGATTGTCCTGTAATAGAAATAGGTAATGTATAAGCTGGCTCTGTTGGCAATGCTGGTCTATCATTCCATATTATATCTAATAAGTCTACATGACCATCTACCTTGATATTTAAAGGACCTAATATAGTATTTACAGCATTTGCTACTGCTAATGAAGCTAAATTACCATCAAAGGCAACTGTATTACCAGCCTGTAACTTCTCACCTAACCATGAAACATACTCTGGTGCATGTTGAACTTTTAATTTTACTAACTCAAAACCAGATCCTTTTAACTGTGCTGGTCCTTGTACAAAATAACGAGAGTCAGTCCATAATCCAGCAAAATCTTGTGTAATCACTAATGTTCCTGCTGAACCACTAAAACCAGATGTCCAAACTATACACTTATAATAATCTGGTAAATATTCACTAATATGTGGATCTGAAGACGGGATAATATATCCATCAATACCTCTCTCCTTCATCAGTGAACGTATCTTCGATAATTTTTCTAAATATGTCATTACGATAATAAATTTTTCAAGCTAAAGGTACAAAATGACGAGTACTACAAAAAGATAAATCTGTTAAAATAGATTAGTTTTTACCTTCTATGATAGTAGCTTAATTTCTAATCCCTTAAATGCAAAAAAGCCAACTAAATGTTGACTTCTTTTATTTTATTTCTGTTCGTCTAAAATGTGAGTTGGCTTAATCGCAGAATTTAATCTTAGAATTTGTTTACTCAATACATCTTCAAAAGTAAAGTCTTTTAAATGAACATCTCTTCTAAACAACTCTGGATTATTCACTAAAGCGATTATAAAGTCTGAGAACACCTTATTACTCATCACAGTTGGATCTAGTACAGCACGAGCACGTACAAGCTTCTTATCAGATCTCCTATAATAATCAAAAACATACTGATTAGGCTTTTTCCAATCGCGTTTACCAAAGTTTTCAAAGTAAACATCAGAGATAGATTCCTTATCATTAGTCCTTGCGGTAACTCTTTTCTTATCAAAGCCAACATTAATGATAGAGGCAATATTTAAATATATTTCTTCTCCTTCTACTGTAGGACAAGTCTGTTCATATACTAAGAGAACATTACCTACTCTCTGTAAAAAAACATAATGTAAGACCTCGTGTTCATCCTTTATTTTCCATAACATGCGCTCTTTTTTATTGTCTAATGAAGAAAATAAGGTAACAGGTGTAGATAAGCCATTTATCACTACTTCTTGCTGTTCTAAGTCTTTCTGCCATGTTGTTACCCATTGTCCATCTACATAGTCTTGCTTTAAAGGTAATAGACTCCCTTCATGTAAATCATAGAACTGTCCACGTATAGAATCGTTCTTATCTAACTCACTAGATAATAGCGTGTAGTAATGATAATCATGATCTGTAGTATAACGATATCTCGGAATAGCATCTTCATAATAGACAATATCAAGATCATTAGAAACATTTTCTTCTACTAATAATCCTTTATGCATCTTACCATCGATATATATAGAGTTTACTTGTATTGTATCTTGTTTGTTCTCTACATCTATATATGCCTTAGCTTGCTGATCATAAAGTGAAATAAACTTTAATCGATCCGTTAGCATAGTTAGTGTATTAGGATATGACGCTGCCTTCTCTACAACTTTCAAACTATCATTAACAGTAGAAGTCTCTACTAGATAACTAATATTCTTCAACTTAAGAGTATCTCTATGTATAAAATCTGTCACTGTAGTATGATCTTGCGCATATAGTACTCCTCCTATACTTAGTGCCAATATTACAATACCCTTTTTCATATTTTTCTTTTTAAATAACATAGTATGCATAATCCTAAACTCCTTGTCTAAAACCATGAATATCAAATTTACAAATTTCAAATGACAAAAAAATAAAATTACGTTTCCAAAAACAATTAAATAGATAGTTATAAACCACTATATAGATATAGACACCATTATATATCAACACCTTACAAATGGGAACAAGTAAATCACATCATTATAATGATAGCAAAAAAAAGAGTACCCTACTAATATTCAAACATTTACAAGACATTTACTATACTTTTCGATACGTTTTAAAAAGTTTATCCCATAATAATGTGTAAAAACCATAATTACAGTTCGGATCTTGATGATGAATATTGTGAAACAAGGTAAGGCACAGTATATCTCGTGTCCAACGTTCAAAGTAAGTATTCTTAAACACATCCTTATCTATATGACCTATAGTTCCCCAAATAAGATTAATAAGTAAATAAAATCCTATCGAAAAAGTGTCAAAGGGATATATACACAAAAGCAAGATAAACAATAGACCAAAACCAATAGCCTCTAGTGGATGTAATACAAATAAACTTATCGCATTAACACTGTTGTGCTCATGATGTCTTAGATGCGCTAATGGATAAAAAATCGGGATATGAGCTAATCTGTGAAATACATACATCAGAAAGTCCATACCGATCACTAGTCCTAATGTTTGTAGAGCTATAACAGTGATAGAGCTACCTTCTAGAACATGAATATATCCATAATTATACAGCCCTACTCCTAATACAAAAACGCCTGCATTACACAGTAAAACAACAAATGATAATATTAAATCTCTTCTGGTAATCTCTTGTTTTATTTCTTGGATATACTCTCCCTTCTTACATCTGTTTAGAGTCAAATACAATCCAATAGATACACCATAGAACAGTATATTTAATACTATACTAAAAAGGATTAGTTGTGTAATAGACATTCCAATCACTAGATCTAACATGGTTCTCTATTTATATTATTAATAATCAAACTTACAAAAAACATATAATAAAAAGGATGACTGCTTGAGTCATCCTTCTATATTTTATATCTATATTTATTTAGAGTATTCTTAATTACTGTTCTTCATTCTGAGCTTGTCTCTTTAATAAATCTAAAGCAAATGTAAGTTCAGGGTCTTCTTCGTTTAAGATACTTCTATAAAAACCTTTTTCATCTACAGTATAGTCTGGTAGTACTCCTCTACACCCCTTCTCTGTACTGATAGAATTATTAAAGAACACTTCTGATCGAGGCAAATCTACCACTGTCTGCGTATTAGGCAGTTTATAATTAATAAACCATGATGCAGTAGTGAAGTTACTACATGTACGTGTCTCCTGTCCTATAATAATCCCTCTTTTATTCTCTTTAAACAAAGAAGCAAAATAGGCTGCTGCAGACACTGTGTTATTATCTATTAATAACATCGTATTCCCTTCAAAGAAATAACGATCACGAGGATAGTTCTCTACATAAGACTCGTCTAATCGATTATTACCATAATAGTACTCATCTCCTTCTACCTCGCTCTTGTCATATCTCTGGAACATAAAGTTATTCATATTCTTAATATCCATATCAGAATACTGTCTACCACTAGCATCTATAAGATTCTCACGTACATTGATGTCTATTACCTTAGTTGCATATCTGTAATTGTTCTTAAACACTTTTTCTTGTGATATAAAAGAGTAAAACAAAGGAATATTACTTAGATATCCTCCTCCATTACCTCTGATATCAATAATTAAATTCTTCACTCCTTCTTCATTAATCTTCTCAAAGAAAGAACTTAACTTCTGGTAGGCGAACTCTTCTGAAAAAGCAAAAGTCTTAATTGTTAAGCAGTATGTATCGTCATTGACCTTCTGTCCATAGATTCCATAAGAATAACTAATGATATCTACTGGCAATATAGCTTTCTGTACATTGTAATAGTTTCGTGCATAATTAACTGCCTTTAGTGTAGCTTCTTTACTCTCTACAGCATTTAGACTATCAAGATAAGTGATTTTATACTCTTGCTCAGGACTCATTAAAGACACATAGAACGAAAAGTCCTTTGCATCATCAGCTTCTATACTTCCATCCGTGGTTACATTAATACGCTTTAAGTAATCTTCTGATTTTACATCATTTACTTTTGTAATAATACTTCCTACAGGTATAGTAGGGTTGTGTTGATTCACAAACACCTTTCCATCATAGACAATTGTATTAATTGGAAAAAAAGAAGTTTCCTTTGTAAAATCCTCAAAAACGGTACTATCTGTACTCAATGAAGAGTGAGCATCATGAATTAAAGGAATCGGATTAGATAATAAGAAATTAGCATAAGAAGGATTCTCTTCTAGTTTTTTTCTTATCTCTGCAACTTTTGCATCCAAGTCCTTTTCACTAATAGTTCGAAATGGATTAGGATGTTGCTTTTTTATAATATTAATAAGTATATCAAAATCATTTAAATAATCTTCTTTCGTCAACTCCGAATATTTCTTCTGTCCTAATACAAAAGAACTACTCAATAATAAGGCAATTAATAATAAACCTTTTTTTATCATTCCTGTTCTCAATTAAATTATCTAAAATAAAGAATTTATAGCATTTTAAAACATTATTCCAAAAGCAATTTATGCAAATCTCTTTATTTCCTATGCATACAAAGATAAAGTTAAGCATATAGCTACGCAACTTTTACTAGTATGTATATTATAACAGCTAATTATCAATTTTATTATTTTATAAAAGTTAAAAAATCAATCTTTTTTAAAATAACCTACTTTGTGCTTTTAAATGGGAATCAAAAAAGAAAGGTGACCTCGCCAGGCCACCTTCCAATACAAACACTACTAATCTAAAAAGTTGAAACAACAACTTCTTACAACAAAACTATTTTGGGGTCCACAAGACACGATTCTCCACATGATTAAGACCGTATCTAGGGTCAATAGCTTTTACTTTAATTAACTGAGGGCCTTCTTTTAACCCCTTTGATATTGGCATACGCCATAAATGTTTACTCTTCCTTTTAGCGTCTACTAAAGGAGAAGTTTTCATATTTTTATATCGCCCTTGATTCTGTAGTTCTATTAAACGGGTATAATGAGGGTCTACGCCTTCATAATACTCCATCTTTTGCCAAATTACACCATCAAAGCTTATTTCAACATCTGTATTTAGATCTGCCGCAAATACATTCGCATAGATATATCCATCGTTTAAGTGTTCTAAACTCTTATCCCACTCTTGTACTTCTGGAGTCCAAATCTGAATCTGTTTATCCTCAGCTCTACCAGATACTTTATAGGACAAATTATAATTTCCTTTTTGTGTTTCTAATGTCCAGTATCCCTTCCAAGTACCATCATACATCATAGCAAAAGGAATACCTTCGATATCATGAGGCCCTTGCCACCACGCACCACAAACAGCTCCTGCTACTAATTGATGTACAGGTTTTTTATTATCTCTTTTAAAGTACTGATGATACTGTGTATGCGTATGTCCTACAGCTACAAAGACTTCTTTATATTCTTTAAACAAGTCTAGAAACTCTTGCTTATCTTCCATAAACTCAATAGGAATATGCATCATCACTTTTACCTTATCATACTTTAAAGCATAACGAGCTAGTACATTTTGTATAAAAGTTTTTTGTACCTCATCTATTGTTCCTATATATTCTTTGTCATTTACAGGTAGTATATTATTAAGTACTAAAATAAGCTCCTCTCCATATTCTAATGCATAATAAGATGGGCCAAAAGCTTTCTTATAACTACTATCTCTATCTTGAAGTGTTAGACCTGATCCAAAGTTTAAATCATGATTTCCAACTACATAATATATAGGGCTACCGATTACACCTAATGCCTGTGATAAAGGATCAAACACCTCTAATCGATCAAAAGCTAAATCTCCAAGAGGAAAGATTAAATCTGGAGGTGTGGTAGCTAATTCGCTTACCACGAGTTTTTCTACGTGATGAATATCATCCATTACATCCGACTGCAAATCTCCCAATAAAACAGCCTTTAGAGGTTTACCTTCCTCTTGCTTATACACAGGAAAATCATAACTCCTATGTTCTTCTCCAAAGGGAATATAAAACTCAACTTTATTAGACTTTGACAAAGGAGACTGATATCCTGAAGGCTTGATTAAAAAGATTTGCCCTTGCTCTAAACTGTTGATCTTATACTCACCTTTAGTATTAGTCACAACTAAATCCTTACCATTACTAATCAAAACATCTTTTAACAAAGGTTCTCCTTTATCGTATTGCCTATTTTGATTGCTATCTTCAAAAACTCTACCTTTTACTTGTGCCCCTTGAGCCCAAGCTCCACTAGTTATAATAAGACTTATACCTACTAATAAGCGCTTCATTAGTTATCAAGATTTAAGAGTTTTATAATCTTATGGTATACTTCATTATTCTCATAAGCTCCTCTAAACTCACCCGATTTAGGTCCATAAGCAAAAATAGGCACCATAGTTCCTGTATGATCATGAGAGATGAAATCCCCTTCAATAATGCCTTGTTTTACATCTCCTTGTGGAATTGCAAAACCGCCTGTCTCGTGATCTGCTGTTATAATAACTAAGGTTTGCCCGTCTTTATCTGCAAACTTTAAAGCTTCTGTTATCGCTTTATCAAAGTCAATTCCCTCTGTTACAATTCCCCCTGTATTATTAAAATGACCATAAGAATCTATTTTCGCTCCTTCTACCATTAAAAAGAAAGGTTGATCTCCTTTTGACAAAAAGTCTAAACTGTGTTTAGTAGACTCTGCTAAAACGTCTGTTCTTCCTTCTATTACGCCTTTTAATCCTCCTTCTGCTAAGAAATAACCAACACGAGCATCCTTACTAGTACTAAGCTGTTCTACTTGCTCTAGTAAAGTAAACTCTTGCTTTAGATTCACATTGTTAAAAGACTTCCTTCCTCCACCTACAAAGAGAGAAAGTTGGCTTTTTAATAAATCTTGAGCTATTAATGAACTATCATCTCTATCTTTTTGATGTGCGTAAAAAGCAGAAGGCGTAGCTCCTGTTAATTCATCCGTGGTAATTACTCCCGTTTTATAATTAAACGGCGCTAGGTACTCCGTCATATTCTTTAAAGGCATTCCGTCCATACCCATCCCAATAGAACGATTATAGGTTTTCTGACCTGTTGCTAAAGCAGTTCCTGCTGCTGCAGAGTCTGTTGTAAAATCATCCCCTGCTTGCGTTTTGATAAAGCCTACACTCTTCAACTGAAGTAAACTTAAGTCACCCCCATTTGCTAAAGCAGAAGAAGATATCTGTGTCAACCCATTTCCATCCCCTATTAAGAGAATAACATTCTTAATAGGTACATCCTTATCATCATTTGCAAATGTTGGCTTATAGACCTCAGATACTGTTGTATTATGATATACAGCACGATCTAAGTTTTTTAAGTATGTCTGTGCTAAGTAAGGATTATCAGTATTGATAACATCAATGCCCATATCATAAAACGCCTTAAATGCAGTTTTTCCATCAGGAGTTCCCCAAAAGCGAACTTGTTTACCTTGCTTGTGAACTAAGTCTATTACTTCTTGAAGTTTTTGTCTTTCTTCTTCTACCATGCGCCCCTTACCATTCCAAACAGAGTAATCTTTAAAATTAAGACTTACCATGGCTACTCGTTCCCATAGCATTGCATTTTTTAAAGGAGTTAAACTCTGGTGATCTAATTTTACATAGTAAGGATATTGTTCAAAAACTTTTGTATCTGGCTTATTCCCAGAAATAACAAAAGTAATTTCCTGTTCTTTAATTAATCTTTCATACTTCTTCAGTACTGGTAATAATAGCTCCATAGACTGATTTGCATTTGATTTTAAATCAATTAAAAAACTAAGTCCCTTCGCCTTACCAATACCTAATTGAATAGCTTTTTCTAATGATTCCAAATACAGGCTTTCTATCGTTCTATTCACTTGTACAGAACTTACTTCGTGTGCTACATATAATTTGCCTTGTTCTATGACTAAATCAATCTCTATTGACTCTGCTCCATTAGAGTAAGCCGTCCAGAAAGGAGTAGATTGATGATAATCATTATGAGAGTGTATCTTATAATTTTTTGATTGAGCATTAGCCATTAAAACACTCGAAATAAAGGCTATAGATAAAAAAAGTCGTTTCATTGTGTTGCATAAAAAAGAGGGCTAGCCCCAAAAAGGTAGCCCTCAATTGGTTTTGAAATTAAATTACCATCCTACGTTTTGTTGTATTCCTGATGATTGTACAGCCCTATTTGGTATTGGCCATACATGCATATAACTTGAATCAAAGTTTCTAGCTTTCCATACCTCTGATACCTTATAAGGAGAATCAGGGTTAGAACGATCTTCGTGAATTCTTCCATAAAGAGGTTTTCCATAAGCCTCTTTTGCATCTCCCCATCTTACTAAGTCAAAATGTCTATTTGCAAATTCTCCAGCTAACTCTACTCTTCTTTCATGTTTTAAGTCTGTCATCGTCGCCCCATTCTTAGGTGCTAATCCAGCGCGCTTACGCACCTGATTTAATGCCTGATCACCATTCTGCCCTAACATGATTTGAGCTTCAGCCTTCATTAGTAAGATCTCAGCGTAGCGCATTAGAGGAACATTATAATTCGTTGTAGGTTTATCTCCATTCATATTGATAAACTTCCCTAAAGCATCTTCTGTACTATACTCATACATATACTTGTTAAACTGAAGTCCAGACATCGAGTTCTCTGAAGAGTATCTTTTGGTTTGCCCAAAGTAGCTGAACTCATCTCCGAAGACCAATAGCGTTACTGCTCTACGTGCATCCCCTTTTTCGAACTCTTGATATAACCCTTCTGTAGGTGTAAAATATCCCCATCCGTTATAAGCTCCCCATCCTTTGTTCTCTAACATACAGCCCGGAAGGATACTCCCTCCTTCTATTCCAGAGTTTACAGACCAGATATACTCACTCTTCCAGTTGTTTAAAGCACTGTGTAATTCTCTGTAATCTTTAGAAGGATTACCTGTATTGACAAGTGCTCTTCCTGATCCAGAATTTGTAACTGCATCTGCATACTTAATTACTTCATTAAACTTAGAAGAGTCATATTGTGCCCAATATAAATAAGTTTTTGCGATATAGGCTAAAGCAGCATCTTTATGTGCTCTACCATAATTATCAGCCGAGTAAGAAGTAAAAAGAGGCAAAAGCTCTGATGCTTTTGTCAAATCCTGAACGATATGGTCATAGTTCTCAATCACGCTTTTTGGCCTTGTATAGCTTCCTGCTGGCTGAGACATATTAGCCTCTGTAATAATAGGCACACCACCGTTATTTCCATTATCTCCATACGTATGCGCTAGCCAGAAATAAAAGAAACCACGCATAAAATAAGCCTCTCCTAATACTCTCTTTTTTAATGATTCACTAATTTTCATTCCAGGAACATTAACAATGATATCATTAGCTCTTCGGATTACTTTATAAGCATTTTGATAAATACCATTGATATAGCCCTCATCCCCATTTAGGTTAAAGTTTTTGATATTGTCTGCTGTTGCATTAAGACGTCCTGTTACCATATCATCAGAAGCATTAATATACCAAAAGAATCCTCTCCCGAACATTTCATCTTCCATCATCATCTGATACAAGCTATTAGCCGCCTCTGTAGCATCTTGTTCTGTTTTCCAGAAGTTCTCATAAGATGTATTTCCTTTTGGATCTAACTCTGTAAAATCAGAACTACAAGCTCCTAGTGATAAGATTGCTGATAAACCTAATACTAAGCTATATTTAGATAAACTATATTTTTTCATAATTATAAGTGATTAAAAAGTAAATAAGAAACCTCCTGATATTGTTCTTGAAACAGGATATCTTGCTACGTCCATTCCTACACCTCCTACTTCTGGATCTATACCATCATATCCAGTAATGGTAAATAAATTATCTCCAGACATGAATATTCTTAAACTAGATTTTGGTGATAGACTATTCATTACACTCTTAGGCATAGTATATCCGATTGTTAAGTTCTTTAATCGTAAATAAGAAGCATCTTCTAAGTACCAACTAGAAGTTGTTCCATAGTTCTGATTATCATCTTTAGTAGATAATCTAGGAAGACTAGCATTCGGGTTATCAGGAGTCCATGCTCCCATCACACGGCTATCTAAATTATATCCTTGTAAAGAAGCATTGTAAGCTGTGAACTTATATCCGTTGAATACTTTCACATCACCTACTCCTTGGAAGAACATGCTTAGGTCAAAGTTTTTATATTCTAAGTTTAAACCAAAACTATAAGTAATCTTAGGTAAATAAGCATTCATAAACTGCTTATCATTATTATCTATCTTACCATCTCCATTGCTATCTTCAAACTTAAAGTCACCAGGTTTAGCATTAGGTTGTATTAATTTACCCTCATTAGAACGGTGCGCATCAATCTCTGATTGCGACTGGAAGATTCCCAAATAAGGAACTAAATAAGTAGAATAAAGAGGTCTACCTACTACAGATCTATATGGAGAAAGCACCCCACGAACATTATCTCCATGAGCGATATAATCTATTCCACTTTGGTTATATCCATTTAAGTTTACTAGTTCATTTTCTAAAAAACTTGCATTTCCAAAGATCTTATAGTTTAAGTCTCCTATATGATCATTATAACTCAATGACAATTCGATACCTTTATTTAGTACTTCACCACCATTTACATCTGCTGCCGCTGTACCATGATGAGCATCTTCTAATCCTGGAATAATCATCCCTTTAGTACGCTTACTAAAGTAATCAGCCACTACGTTTAAACGTCCATTAAAGAAAGCAGCATCTAGCCCAATATCAAAAGATTCTGATGTTTCCCATTTTAAGTTAGGGTTAGACTGACGGTTTACATAAGTTCCTTTACCTGTAAGCATACCATCTTCTCCCATAATAATATCACTATTGCTAAGTGGTACATCAAAAGAATAATAGCCAACAGAATTAATATTTCCTATTTGCCCCCAAGAAGCTCTTAATTTTAATTCACTTATTGCATTTACATTAAAGAAGTTCTCTTGTGATATTCTCCATCCCACAGACGCAGAAGGGAATACTTCTGATTGGTTATTCTTAGCTAGACGTGAAGTAGTGTCCTTACGCAAACTTCCCGATACGAAATATCGATCATCGAAGTTATACATCACACGTCCTATCAAAGAAGTTAAGGCATCTTCATACACCTCTGTAACTGGCTTTCTGATGATAGAGGCATTCCCCATATACTGGTTAAATGATTCTTCACTTCCAAAACCTTCTCCTTGAACAGAAATATAGTCGTAATTTGTTTTTTGTGCTGAATGAATAGCTGTTAAATTAACATCATGCTTACCAAATGTCTTGTGATAAGTCAACTGGTTATCCCATATCCAATGGGTTTTTTCGTAGTTATTTTCTAATAGGTAGTTATTTAAGTTTGTTCTTCCTAACTCTGGTGCCTTAGGCGTAAATTTCTTATACTTATTACTTGTGTAATCATAACTATAAGAAGTTTTGAAGGATAGTCCATCAACGATGTCATAGTTTAAATACACATTGGCATTTAAGAAATTCGTTGGATTAGATGTTGTAGGTCTTAACAGTAATGCTACTGGATTATACACATCTCCATACGCTCCAGCAAACTGTGCTAAATCATGAGGTACTACCCCTCCAAATTTACCATCAGCATCGTATACAGGCGCTGCAGAAGGCATATATAAAGCACTGATGACACTTCCTGAATAAGAACTTGTAGTATTAGTACCAATAGCATTCGTATTTGAGTAATATACATTCTCTCCGATAGTAACTTTATCAGTCAGCTTAGTATCTGCCTTTAATCTAAAGTTATAACGTTCAGAAAATGTTCCTATTAAAGTTCCTTCTTTTTTATTATACCCGAGAGAAGCAAAATAATTCGTATGGTCAGAAGCTCCAGAGATACTAGCATCTACATTGTGCATAGCTGCAGTTCTAAAGATTTCATCCATCCAATTTGTTCTATTCACTTGTCCCCACGGATTAAGTAGAGCATCATGCGCAGACTGTCTAGGAACTCCTGCATTATCTGCTGCCATATTATATACAGAAGCTTGCCCTTGTGCATCTAATGGTGTTGGTAGATTTGTTGCTTTTGAAAAACCTGTATACACATTTAAAGAAACACTAGGATCTCCCTTTACTCCTTTTTTAGTTGTAATTACAATTACTCCTGAAGCAGCCTGAGCTCCGTAGATTGCAGCTGCAGCCGCATCTTTTAAGATAGATACAGATTCAATATCATTTGGGCTAATTGCTGGTCCGTAATAAGGCACACCGTCTACTACAGTAAGTGGAGCCTCATTAGCTAATGAACCTGAACCACGAATAACCATCTTACTGCTCTCAGAGGGATCTCCTCCTTGCTGTGTTACAGTTACCCCAGCAACTTGTCCTTGTAAGAAATCACTTAAATTAGACACTGGTCTAGAGGCAACTTGCTTAATATTATCCACTGTTGCAATCGAAGTGGTAATATCTTTTTTCTTTGAAGCTCCATATCCAATTAGAACAACCTCATCTAAGATATTGCTGTCTTGTTCTAAAAGGATACTTACTAATTGAGCGCCTTGATAGTTGATCGTTTTTGTTTTGTATCCTAAATACTCCACAGAAAGAGTACCCGTTTCTTTGGCTAATTCTAACGTAAAATTCCCATCGGCATCCGTAGTTACCCAAGTAGAATTGTCCTTATTAGCGATTACTGTAGCAAAAGAAACAGGTAGCCCATCGCTTTTGCCTGCTACCTTTCCTTTTACTATCACTTGTGCATGTAAGAAAGTACTACCTCCTATACATAACAGCCATACTAAGAAATGTCTTTTCATAAGATTGATTACATTGATATTTCACTTTCGAAAGTACTTCTGCTTTGTATAATATAGGGGTAATTTTCTTTCAGTCAAGTGTAATAATCTTTCAGTAAAAGGCTAATTCTATATCAGAGTAGTGTACTATTTGGACAATAACCTTTAGTTAACACTAGGATAATCTATTCTACATGTTATTCTAGTCATTTTTAAAATGTGAAGGACTATGTTCAAAACGCTTTTTAAAAGATTTACTAAAGTACTTCGGATCGTTAAAACCACATTCAAAACAGACTTCTGAAATCGTTAGGTCACCTTTCTCGATTAATACTTTTGCTTTTTGTAAGCGCATTTCAATTAATATTTCTAAAGGAGATTGCTCTACAAACTCTTTAAACAAACGATAGCACTTCATCTTAGAAATACCTAGCTCTACTGTCAATTGATCTACACCAAAAGAGGCATCACTAAATCTTGTATTCATCATTTCCATTCCTTTTCTAAACAAACGTTCATTAGGTGAAAGATTCACTATAACATCCTCTGTTAGGTTCGTCTTCCAAAGGAGTGTATTGCTTTCCTTGTTTTCTTTATCATAGCGAATACGCTTAAAAACCATATTATCTAAGGTCGTTTTACCAACTGGTAAGTGAATAAAATCACTAACTCCCAATTGACTCAATTGCTCTTGTACAAAATAATCTACTGTCTCTGCGATATAAAAGATAAGTAACCTTTGTTTCTGAGCCTGTTTTTTAATCTGTGCAAATAAAGATAAAGTGCGATCAGACATCTCAATATTATAAAGTACTAAAGCATCATACTTATAATGCTCTATATTCCCTACCACTCTACTCACACTGTGATTATAGACCAAATTAGTATCTTCTTGTCCAGCTAATAACTGTTTGACAATTGCCTTATCCTCTTCTTTAGCATACACTAGGATATTATTTTTATCCTTTGGGAGCACTTGTAGCTCTTCTAAGAATTCATTCCAATTCCCTTTCTCAATCCCTTTATTCTCTTCTAATGGAACTAAAGGAATAGATATGCCAAGAGAGAACACTGACTGGCTATTAATCATTAGTTTACCATTTAGATTCTGTAATAAAGTCTCAAAAGCTCTGTAATAAGGACTAAAATTTCTGTTGTCATTCCAAAACGCAAATAAAGTATGACTCACAGAGTCTAAATCAATATGTAAAACATTGTTCTTCATATAGAAGCGAACCGTTATCTGCTGATTATCTTCTAAATATTTATAACATTCGTATAGCAGATAACGCAAGCACAGTTTAAAACGCAATAAATCTACTTCTACCCACTGAGCATCTACTTCATTACACACTACTACCTCTACATCATACTTCTCTTTTATCACCCCCCACTCCTCTTTTAGGTGCTCTATAAAAGAAGTCATCTCTACGCTTACTAATTCTATAGTATCAAAATCCTTAACCTGCTCTATATAGTTCCACTCCCGAACCATATCATAAACTTTAATCAACTCCTCCTTTTGTGTCGCTTCTACATTAAGTTCTTCTAGTATCCCCAATGTATTGACAATAGGCTTCTTAATTCTAGACAACAAGAAGATTCTGAAATTCTCCATCTCTATGTCATCATTCTTTAATTTGCTATGTAGATTCAGTAATTCTCCTTTCTGTTGTTGTATCTCCTGATTTAGAATACTAAGTTGTTCATTTTTATTAGCGAGATGTCTCTTTTGTGCTTCCACTTCCTTTGTGCGATCTCTTACTTGTTTTTTAAGCTCGATCTCTCTTTTTCTCATTTTCCTTTGCTTGATACGTACACGCCATAAAACAATCACCCCTCCAGCGATGACAAATAAAATAACAAAATAAGGCTGTAGAAAGAAAGGCTTTTCGATTTCAAAAGCAATCATATATACTATACGCTTGTCTTTTTGTACTGTATCACGTATCTCTATCTGATAGCGTTTATGGTCTAAATCATCTAAATTAACTTCTTTTTGAGGAAGAACCCTCCAATCGTCAAAAAGACCTACTATTCTATATTCAAATTGATTAATCGGATATTGATTAAAACCTATAGGATAGAGTGTAAGACGCAATTTATTCTCATCTGGCTCAAAAAAACTAACCTTCCCCTCTTCTGCTATACGTTCATTGAGTAAGACTCTAAATTCTGGAGCTTTTTGATCATTTCTCAGATGTCCTGGATCTATAATATTTAAGCCTTTATTTCCTCCATAAAGCAGAAAGCCTTTTTTACTCTGACTATATGCTCCTTCAGAAAATTCTAGTCCTTGCCAACCAATATAATTACTAAAGTTTAAGACGTTATAAGTATGTTTGTCTATTGAAGCTATTCCTTTAGTAGTACTAATCCAAACATCATCCTGAGAAGGAGTAAGACTATACACCAAATGACTAGGAAGACCATCTTCTTCTCTAATTTGCTTCTTAAGTTCATAGTCAGTATCAAATACTGATATTCCTCCTAAAGTAGCCACCCATAGATTACCTGTAAAAGCATCTGCATAAGTAGAGAATACACTATTGCCTAGCAATCCTTTTTCTTGATTAATGATATTAATCTCCCCAGATCGACAATCGTAGAATACCACCCCATGTTCTTCAGTAGCTAAAATCAATAAATTATCTTGAATAGAAATATGACGAATATGGTATTGCTTTAATTTATCTTGATTAACAAAAGGTTCAAACTTATTAGTCAATGCATTATACTTACTCACACCTCCCCAGCTCCCCATCCATAGATAATGATTAATATCTTCTGCAAAAGCATACGTTCTATTACTGATAAAATGCTTGGTAATTCCCTCTTGAAAAAACTCTTGTTTGCCCTGTTCTATTTTTACTACTCCAGCATAGGTTCCTATCCAGATATTACCATGAGAGTCCGAGTATAAACTGCGTATTCTATTCCAATCCTTATTCTCTTTATATTCTTTGATAACAACTGGTATGAAAGGTTCATTTCGCTTCTTTTGATAGAACACTCCTTGTGTATAATATCCTATCCATCTACCTCCTAACTTATCTACTGCAATAGCGCGGATGGTCTCATGTGGTAAATGAGGTTGTCTCTCTGAATGAGAAAACACATAATCAAGACTTGCCTTATTCGTTGGTAGAATAGAGACTCCACCATCTTTAGTCCCTACCCATATATTGTCAAACTTATCTATATGTAGTACCATCACCTCATTACTGAGTAAACTATAAGGATGCTGCGGATCTACTTTGTGGTTTTCGATAATCTTATATTCCCCCTCTATTGCTCTTAACAGAAAAACACCTTGACTTTTAGTACCGATCCATGTATTCCCATTAGCTTCTGTTGCAATAGCATTGATAATAAACTCGGGAAATTGCTCTCGTATATTTTCTAGTAAACTAGCTTGTACATAATACTGAGGTGATTTCTTTCTAGCATCCTCTACTAAGTGGTCTGCCATATCACCAATATAACGAGCGTCTACAGACACAAACTGACCTCCTCTAAAAGTGAACCACTTTTTTGATTCTAGCTGTACGAGAATATTGCCTTGCTCATCTAAACTCAATACACGAGGCTCACTAGAAAAACTATAATTCTGAAATACATCATCCTTTATCCACAAACTAATCTGTTTTCCATCAGATAAGATCCACAAACGATCTTCTTTATCTCTTAGTAATGCATAAATATCATTACCTCCAATAGAATTAGGATTCTTAGGGTCGTGTTTGTAGACCTTTACTTGTTTACCATCGAATAGGTTTAGCCCATCCCAAGTCCCTATCCAGACTGCCCCATCAGGGTGATTTGCTATACAATTAATAGAATTATTAGATAGTCCTTCTTTTGTAGTGATTGTTTTAAAGTGGACATTTTGCCCTAACGAAAGGCAAGAAAACAGAAAAAATATAAAAAACCAACGCATCGGCACTATTATAGCTTATAAAATGCGTAAAAATAAAGGTATTCAAATATTTAGTCCGTAAGCCCAAGTTAAATTATAGTTACCTATATGTTAGAAAAAATCTTTTAATACTATATAGATAACACATCTCTTGGCAATATCTCCTTACAGGGGTTACCAAATAACTGTATCTTATTCATTCTTTTATAATTTCATTTCTTCTTATATCATCACATAGATTAAAAATCTCTTTCCATATATCACTTTCTCTTATACCTTTAATACTCCATAAGTCAGTCCCCTCGATACTCAAATATAGATTTCTAACTCTCTCTGCTTTCTCATACGTTTCTATTGATATTCTTTTATTAGTAAGTAGCTTTATAAGCGTATCACAATAAAAAAATGTACGAACATTAATATCGAATACTTCAAAAATCAAATACTCTATTTCATCATCATTACGATCTAGAAGAAAAGTACCACTACAATTAAGAGTTTCTAAAAAAAAACTGTGCAATTGCTCTTCACTAATCTCTTTCATCTTATTTATCTTAATCTTCCTTTTATCACAAATATTCTCCGTTATTTCCCATACATCTTGTTTTATAAAAATAACATCTATTAAGTATTGCTTTCCTCAAGCATTATTAAAACCATAACTAATAAGTCTTTTAGCAATATCTAGATCGCTTACATTCTTATAGGTCTCTTGATTTGATTCTTCAATCATGTCAAGAAACACATAGAAATCAAATAAACTTGACAACACTATATTATTAACCTCAAACTCTAACACTCCTTCTGTCTGTTCTATTTCAAAAAAAGAGAGCTCGTTATCTATTTGAAAAGGTGTTTCCATATATATTTCGATAACCTCTGAATCAAAATTCAGGGAGTACTGCTTACAAAAGTCTTGATAAGTCCCTCCTTTTCTGAAATATTTCACTAAGTCCACTAACTTCATTATGTCATCTAATTATAACATCTACATTACTGCTATACAACTACAGTATCATTCTAAATAAAGCAGTGTTTTTTAATTTAAGGTAAATCATTTGCTATTATAAGAGTATTAATACATGAATAGCATTTCCTCACACTTTGAATAAAATTAATCAAAATAACAAAACCAAAATACAACAATTCAAATAGTTATATAAAACAATCCCCATTGCTTAATTCTCTTAGACACAGCATCTATTTTTCCCCTTTACCTCCTACACCCTCTTTTCTTCTATCTATTTTTTTACTACCTTTGCCTACGGTAAAAGCTTTAACTCAATGGCTATTATTGAGAATATTCTTCTATTTAAAGTCTGGTACATCTCACCAAAAAGAAAGGACAAATCACAGCTTTCAAAATCTGATTTTTAAAATTTTAACGATTTTTCAACACTGTAAATTCACTACGAACCGAGTATTCATGTGGTCTCCGTTGTGGTTTGTTCGGAAAACACCCCCTTTTTCCGAACACTTTGCAAAGAACTTCCGAACAACACTAAAGCAACCTCCATCAAACCCTTGATATCAATAGCTTTATCGCATGCTTAAAATTCCTAAAAGACCCTAAATGTTAATATTCTTAACAACTGTAATTTGTCCTGTTTTTAGATTGCTTATAATATTCTCATATTTAAAACTTTAGTAAGCTTTAGCATTTCTATAATAGAGTAAAAAAAGTCAATAAACTTATAGTTATAGTAGGGCTCTGATTACCAAACTCTTTCATTTCATTCCTAAGAAATGGAACTCAACTTTTAGTCCTTTACTCTAAAACAAAAAAAGAGCCTGAAGGCTCTTTCTTATTTATTGTTTCAATACCCATGAGAAAATCAATGGAGCTACAATAGTAGCATCTGATTCGATTACATAACTCGGTGTATCTACGTCTAGTTTACCCCAAGTAATCTTCTCGTTGGGAATACATCCTGAGTAAGATCCAAAAGAAGTAGTAGAATCTGTAATCTGACAGTAATATCTCCATCTCAATACTGAATCATCCTCTAAATCCTGTGCCAACATAGGAGCTACACACATAGCGAAATCTCCAGCAATACCTCCTCCTATCTGGAAGAAACCAACTCCTTGATCTACAGCATTCTTTTTATACCAATCTGCTAACCAAACCATATAGTCTATTCCACTGTTCACTGTTCTAGACTTCAATTCCCCCTTGATTACATAAGAAGCGAAGATATTCCCCATCGTAGAGTCTTCCCATCCTGGTACTACGATTGGTAAGTTTTTTTCTGCAGCAGCTAGCATCCATGAGTTTTTAGGATCTATCTCATAATGCTCTTCTAACACACCGCTTAATAGTAACTTATACATATACTCATGTGGAAAATAACTCTCACCTGCTGCTTCACTGTCTTTCCATATTTTCTCGATATGCCCTTGGATTCTTCTAAATGCTTCTTCTTCAGGGATACACGTATCCGTAACACGGTTATATTTATTTTCTAACAGCGCTAGCTCATCCTCAGGAGTTAAGTTTCTATAGTTAGGAATTCTTTTATAGTGAGAATGCGCTACTAAGTTCATAATATCCTCCTCTAAGTTAGCCCCTGTACATGAAATAATAGCTACTTTGTCCTGTCTAATCATCTCTGCTAATGAGATTCCTAGCTCAGCAGTACTCATCGCACCTGCAAGAGAAATAAGCATCTTCCCTCCTTCATCTAAAAACTTTTCATACCCTTGAGCAGCATCTACTACAGTTGCTGAGTTAAAGTGGCGATAATTATGCGCCATAAATTGAGAAATAGGTCCTCTATTTTCCATTTTACTTGTATTGATTAAATTATTATTTAATAATGATATAGCCTTATCACGCTATTTTTGGGATACAAAGATTAGGATATAGAAAAAGCTTTTTACTATCATTTGATAAAAAATGTTTGACATTTTTAGCAGTTATAATCCACACTCTAATCAGGTTAAATTTTTGTACTTCAATAAAAATAACTTTATTTGTAATAGAGGGATTCCTCTATCGAATAACAACCAAAACAAATATTATGACACAAGCAATCCAAGACCTATATCCTGAGAGCTTAGCGCACTGCTATGGCTGTGGAAAAAACAATCCTAATGGACATCAACTAAAAACATATCTTGACAGAGAAGAAACAATCGCTCGTTTTACTCCAGATACTAAATACACCGCTATACCAGGAAGCGTATATGGTGGATTAATCGCTTCTCTACTAGACTGTCATGGCACAGGATCAGCAGCGGCATTTCTGTGTAAGCACAATAATATCCCACTAGAAGGCACTATACCTGTAAGATGTGTAACAGCTTCTCTTAAAGTTGATTTTAAAGCCTCTACTCCTATGGGAGAAGAACTAGTGCTAAAGGGTAAACTAAGAAGCATAGAGGGCAGAAAGGTATGGGTAGATCTAACCCTAGAAGTTAATGGAGTAATCTGTGCTACGGGTGAAATCTTAGCTATACAATTAAAAGAGTAAGAGTTTGTTTTTTTGTGATGTCGTTTTTTTATAAAATCGCGATGGTGTGAAGATGTGAAATCGATTGGTCTATGCTGTCAATGTATAGTATATCACACCCTCTAAGTACATTATAGGAGTTCATACACGTCACTGATTAAATATCTGCGACAGCACAAGTAGTAAACTTATTAGCAATACAGCTAAAAGAGTAATCATATAAGTTAAAAAAAGGGAACCTCAATATAAGGTTCCCTTTTTAGCAACTAACTTTCACTATATCAACAACTAGTGATTTTAATAATATTAATGTAAACTGTATTAAGCCCGTAGGGCAAGACTGTAAACTAATTGCTGTGAACTGTTAACCTCCTAAGAACTAGGTGTCAAGCCATTGCTTTATCGCTCGTGTTCTCTCTCTACTTAGATCTACCTCTACATCACCTTGTAATACTACACTTACCTTACTGTTTAGATTATTCTGAATAGCAGTAATGCTCTCATAGCTTATTAGATATTGTCTAGATATTCTAAAGAATCGATTAGGGTCTAATTCTGATTCTAGTTCTTCCATAGTGAATGGTAATACGTGAACAGATTTATCAAACATAACCGCTTTAGACAAACGAAATTCTGTATAGATATAGGCAATATCACTTGTCTGTACAACTTTATACCTATCGTTATTACTCAGTAAAAAACGTGTTCTATAACTCTGTTTCTTTCCGTGTATAACCTCGGTTAGATTGCTTAAGATTTCTTTATCTAAAACTTGTAATTGGTGAAGTTTCTTATACTTCGTTATGCTTTGTTCTAAGGCAGATTTTTTGATTGGTTTTAATAAATAATCTATACTGTTAACCTGAAATACTTGCAAGGCATACTGATCATAAGCTGTCGTAAAAACAATCGGTACGTTTACTTCTATGGCATCAAATATTTCGAAGCATACTCCATCTCCTAATCTTATATCCATAAAGATTAGGTCAATATCATCATGCTGCTCTAGCCATTCTATACAGTCCTCTACACCTTCTATAACCTGCACGACCTGAATATCTTCTTTTATATCCTGAAGTAAGGTAGTCAGATGCTGTGCATTATACTGTTCGTCTTCTACTATCAATACTTTTATCATAGCTTATAACAATGGGATTTTAACTCTAAAAACGGATACGGTCTGCTCTATCACGACCTCTCTGTCTTCGATCAGTAAGTATCTCTTCTTTATATTTGTCAGCCCTAACTTAGAAGAATAAGGAAGAGTGTTCAATAATTGGAGATTATTCTCAATAATTACATATTCTTCTTCCCCATAAATATTCACAAAGAGGGGACTTTTTTTGGTTGCTTTATTGTGTTTTATTGCATTTTCTAATAACAATTGTAAGGTCATAGGTGGAATCTTCATTCCTAATAGCTCTGGTCTGACATTGATCTCTACTTGTATACTTTCGCCAAAGCGAATCTTAATCAAGTATAAATAATCAATCAAGAACTGTATCTCTTTGGCTAAACTGACTAAGTCATGCTCTAGATTTACCAATAAATAGCGTTGTACATCCGATAATCGCTCTAAGAACTCACTTGCTTTCTCTTTATCTTCTTGAATCAGACTTCTTAACACACTGTAATTATTAAACATAAAGTGTGGGTCTAACTGAGCTTTTAAAGATGCTAGTTGGCTCTGTAATACTATTTCTTTCATCTGTGCATTTTCATAAACGGATTCTTTCCACATCGTTATTAGCTTTCTTCCATTGTGTACAACGATAACAAAGACAGTCAAACATAAGCCTATAAAAAACATCTGTCTAGCGTCTAACCAATCTTCTCGTGCTGTATGATCTTGATCTATTAAATAGTAATCTGTCACAATAACTAAAAATAAGAAGACTACAACACAAATAATCACATGTAATACTCCAAACCGAATTACTTCTTTTATGGAATACGTCTTTATCGGCAACCGATCTGACAGATAGATCCCTAAGGTCGTTACAATCCAACTGATAGCAATAAACCAAATCACATCTGCCGTAAAGGTATATCCACTCTCAAAAGAAACTATCTGATACTGATCCGCAGTACTAATAATGTACAACGAAAAAATAAAAAACAACGCTACTAAGAGCGTTAAAGCTACTCTATACCTCCATTCTTTCTTACTTTGCTTTTGTGCTTTCATTACAGATTAAAATTATGCTATTCTTATCTAATTCTTTTGATTTTATACCTAAAGTAACAAAAAACAAAGCTCGTTTTACATTTTTTATAACTGAACTTGTCTTCCTTAGTCTTAAGTTAAGAAATAGCACTCAATTACAATACCAAAATAGGATTTAACCTATTATTTTCATCATATAATAATACCCTGAAAAGCCAAGTTTATCACTTGTTCGTTCGTCTAATTCGTTGTATTTTACTTCTACAAAACCTATTTGCTCATATAGCTTTTTTGCGCGAGGATTTTCTTTGATTACATCTAAACTTACATATCTTGCATGATGTTCTAAAGCTAACTTTTCTACTTCTTCTAATAGCATTTTACCAACTCCTAGTCCTCTAAAATTCTCATCTACTGCGATAGCATCTACATACACTACATCCTTATCTCTCTTAGATGGAAAGTACATGATGAGCTGTAGCATCTTATAAAGTCCTCTTATCAGCCCATATACCTTAATCATAATACTCAGAGAAATATTCAAAGTACATTGACCATTGTGTTGATAAGCTGCTACACCTATTAATTCTCCTTCACTAGAACGGGCCACGATAATATGCTTAGCATCTAGAGATGCTAAAATAACTTGATGTACTTCTTCCTCTGTCCCTAGTATTCCTTTTAGTTTTTCATTAAAAGCCTGTTGCAAAACATGAGCAGCAGTACTGCGGTACCCCCTGCCCAAATATCTATTTATTCTCATCTTCTCTAATTATTCTTACACAAAAGTACTGGAGTATTAAGCTCCCATAGGGTATAGATACATCAATTGACATTTTTTGCTCTTGAATAGCCTATTCACTTCTATTTAAACTTAATTGCACTATAATCATCGTTTCGGTGGCTTTAGTATAGAAATGAGTTAGTTAATGTAAAAGTTCCAATAAGCCATAAAACATCCTAATACATTTACCTCAGAAATAAATGCTAATGCCATTTTAATTATGAAGCAACTATTATTAATTCTATTAGGGGTAATGACTTTACCTTCTTGGGCTCAATCTCAATTACAAGGGGTGATAAAAGACACACAAGCCAATCCTATCGGATGGGCAACTGTAGTCTTACAAGCAACGGACAATCCAAAAGAAGAATACTTTATCACAAGTGAAGAAGATGGAAGTTTTGTTTTTGCAGATATTAAGTCAAAAGGAAGTTTTAAACTAACTACTAGCTTTATAGGGTATAAAGATGTGGCCTCTACTATCACTATAAGTGATCATAATACGCCAATCAATCTAATCATAGAAAGTGACGAAAACATCTTAGATGAGGTAATGATCACCAGCCATAGAAAAGCTCTAAAAGTAACTCCTGGCAAAGCTACATTAAATATAGAGCAGAGTAACTTAGCACAAACACAGTCTGCCTATGATGTGCTAAAGACACTCCCTGGAGTTACTATTAGTCAAAACGGAGAATTAAAAATAAAAGGTAAATCAGGTGTCACAGTATTGATGGACGGACAGCCTACTCAGCTATCTGCAGAACAATTAAAAACCATACTTAAAGGAACTCCTGGCTCTACTTTAGAGTCTATTGAAATTATGAATATACCTCCTGCTAATATAGATGCTTCTGGTACAGGTGGGGTAATTAATATTATCTCTAAGAAAAAGCTAGTTCAAGGCTTTTATGGAACAGTTAATTCAACTGTAGGTGTTAGTAATAAAGTAAGCACAGATCACTCTTTAAACTTAGGGTATGGCAATGATAACTGGAACTATAACTTTTTGTACTCATTTAGCTATTCGCCTGATAGATTAAGAGAGAGATATGATAAAAAAGATCTGGCTTCATTAGATCATACATGGTCAAATCAATCTCAATTCTCGGTTCTTAATAGTAAGTCTCACTTAATCAAACTAGATATAGACAGAACATTTCAGAATGGTCATGTACTAAGCTTAAAGACTTCTATGGACTATAATGATACACCTAGTACAGTACATACCAACACAGAATTAGGTAATAATAACGATCTCTTTCACAGTGTACAAAAGAATGAGAGCAAGAGTAAATTGACTAATTTTAAAGCTGATGTAGTCTATAAAATGAAAATAGCAGAAAAAGAAAGTTGGACTACTTCCATCGGTACAATGTATGTCAAATCAGATATCAATGATGTAATCTATGGTAATAATGGACAACTATTACTGCCAAACGCCTTACTAACCAAACAACAGAATAAATATCCTACAAATAGAAAAGAGTTCAACTTTAAATCTGATTACCAGAAACAACTTTGGGATGAAGAAAATACAACTGCAAAAGTAGAGTTTGGCGTAAAGAGTAATTATTCTATTCTTAAAACAGATGAACGTTTATACACATTCATCTCCAATGGAAACAATATTAATGTTTTGCACAAAAGTCAATTTGAGTATAAAACAGGCGTACATGCTTTCTATGGATCAGTAGATATGACATTCGATAAATGGGCTATAACAGCAGGTTTAAGAGGAGAATACACACATATCAATGGAGATACCTTAGCTCATAAAAAGTTAGTAAAACAAGATTACTTCTCGCTATTCCCTACTGTACGACTAACGTATACAGCTAGTGATTACTATTCTGTAATGGCTTCTTACTCTAGAAGAATAGAAAGGCCTGAGTTCGATAAATTAAATCCAGCAGTGCGCTATTTAAATAGTACAACAACATCTATGGGAAACCCTAATCTACAGCCTGAGTATTCTAATAATATAGAATTAGATCAGCAGTTCTTAGGTTTCATAGATTTATCTATCGGATATAGTCGCATTACAGACCCTATGCTATACAGTTATTTTAACGAAGGAATAAACAAATCTTATTTTACTAGTATTAATGGTAAAAGTAGAAGTGAATGGTACGCTTCATTATCTGCTCCTATACCAAGTATCAATTGGTGGGAAAACTACCATGGGGTCTACTTTTTTAATACTCGATTTGACAATAACTTAATCAATGAGAATAAAAATAGTGTTGGGGTATTTACCTATAACAACTTTAAGTTGCCTTATAATATGAATATCGAGCTTACTGCTTGGTACCAAAACGGAGGAATAGAATCTAACTTTAGATATCGTTCATTAGGGGAAGTGAATTTAGGAGTCAGTAAGAAATTCTTAAATGAGAAATTTACAGCTACACTTGCAGTAAGTGATCTGTTCAAAACAGGAGGTATTAGAACAACAACTTTAGAACATCCTGATCAACTGACCAACTTCACTGTAAAGAATGATATGAGAGTATTCAAACTAGGAATAACTTATAATTTCGGTGGAAAGAACAAAAAAGGAGATACTCCACAAGAGGAAACAACGATAAACAAAGGACATCCTCCTGTCAAGATTATTAAATAGACCATCAAATAATTATGTTTCAATAGGTCAATGAGGTATGTATTATTTTCAACTTCTTCACTATTCTTATATAGTACATATCGTAGTTGACCTCGGAGAGGCTGTCTTATTAGGCAGCCTCTTATCATTTTATCCTTATTAATCAAACGTTATCTCTGGAAATAAAGAAAGTACTCATAGAACAATTACTTGTACTATCAGGAGAAATTGACAATAACCAAGGCAAAAGGTATTTGGAAGTAACCATTGTAAACCAATCAGAATTAAGTAACTTGGAATTTCCACTACACAGAGAGTTTCAGTATGGTGAGTGGCTAAGAGAAGAATATAGCAATGGATACATTCCTGAGACTGTAAAGGATGAAGACCTTACTATCTTACTTAGAAAAGTGAGGCTTAATAGCTTAGCTCTATATGGAAAAGAAGCTACTGAAGTAATACCTACTATCTCGGATAATCGTATTTAATAAGGCTATTTTAGCATCTCTTCCTAACTTAATAAGAGAAATAGAAGATGATGAAATAAATGTGATTCTTACCCTTTGTAGAGTGTATTACTCTATTCAAACTAGGAAGTAATCTCAAAAGACAAAGCAGTAGATTATATACTGCCTATTACTCCTGATAAGTTTAAACCTATACTTGTTCAGGCTAAAGCTGTTTATTTAGGAGAAAGCAATGTTTCTAAAGATACAGATGTAGATGTACTGCATCAGTTTGCTGATTTAAAAATAACACTAATTAAATAAGCTTTTCTAAAGAATAGCTTATTTTTATTCATTGTAAGAATGAGAATATACACCAATTCTAAAGAGGTTCTATATTCTCATTTCTTTTTATTGCTATCTCTGTTATTTTGTCTCCATGAGTATCTCCCCAGACTTCCATAGCGTCAATAACCATAAGCAGTATCTTTCCAAACTCCGTTAACTTGTACTCTACATGTAATGGATATCCCTCAAAGATTTCTTTTGAGATAATCTCATAGTCTAAAAGCTCGCTTAATTGTTGGTTAATTACCCTTAGTGTAGCCGTTGGTATTGCTTTGTGAATATGAGCAGGTCTATTGGTGCCATTATTAATGCAATTAATAATACAAGGTTTCCATTTTCCCCCAATAACTTTCATCGTAATAGAAACGCCATAATCTAGTAATTGTGGTATTGTGGTATTTTATTATTGTACATAAATAAGTTTTGTAATCTTAATAATAGTTCAAATATATTGAATGATTTTTAAATACTTTATAGGGATAATTTTATCCATATGATTCTTTTAGCCTATATTCCATATCTTTTTTCTTGTTTTCACCTTTGCTATATAGATAAATTAAAAAGGTAAATAACTTACGATATGATAGAGAAAAACAAAGATAATGTACTGATTATAGGCGCAAGTGGACAAGTGGGATCAAGGATTATTAATACCTTACTTGCAAACAAAGCCAATGTGAATATAGTTGCTGCTATACGCTCAGAAAAACAGAAAGAAAGTTTTGAGCCAAGACAAATAGATACCACATTTATAGATCTAGATGATCCATCTACACACCTAAATGCTCTAGAAGGAATTGATACGTTATTTCTTCTAACAGGGTATAGAGTCAATATGCTAAAACAAAGTAAAACGATTTTAGATAATGCGAAGAAAACAGGTGTTAGAAATGTAGTTCATCTAGGAGCCTGCGGACGTGATGATACTACTGTTGGACATTGGGCTTGGCATCAAATGGTAGAACGTTATATCGAGTGGCATGGTTTTACTTCTACGCATTTGCGCCCAGAAGCTTTTATGCAAAATATTCTAAGCTATGGAGGAAAGAGCACAGCTGAAAAAGGTATTTTAAACGCTTATCTAGCTGATGCGAGACAAAGCTGGGTCGATGTAGATGATATTGCTCTAGTGGCTGCTAAAGTCATTGAATTACCTGCTAAACATGCTGGGCAAACCTATAGACTTGGATATGACGCTAAAAACTATGCGGAGATAGCTGAGCTTATCACTAGTATTGTTGGTAAACCATATGAGTATATCGCCTTACCACCTAAGGATTTTCTTCAAGATATGATTAATGCTGGCGCAGAGATCAGCTATATGACCTGCGTATATGAGCATTGGGAATTATATGCCAATGGCCTAATACCAGGAGCGGATGACGTCTTTGATAATTTCTATGCCATAACTGGTAAACAGCCCACAAGATGGCCTGAATTTATTGCAAAACACAAAGAGCAATTAAGTTACTAAGTATAGTTACCCTTAGCTATTATACTAACGCCACTGGCTACTTACTTTAAACAGTTACTTTTGTAAGTAGTCACTTAAGAATTATGATATAACAAATGGAAAATAACAGTCAAATACATAACGAGATATCAAATACTCCTATGCTGGACAAGTTATGTCTCTAATTTTATTCGCATACCAGACAAAAAGGCAACCATAGTGGTGCTGACAAATAACACAAAAAACAGTACTATTGAAATTAGTCATCAATTAGCTAGTATTGTTTTACAATAAGCAAAAGCATAGAAACAAGAAAGCTTGCTTTGTTTGTCATTCTTGATGATGCAAACAAAACAAGCTGTCTCTTATTTTCAGATTCAGTGAGCCTAAAACATGGCTATATTTTTTAGGATTACATTAAATTTTATCTTTCTTCCTCCTTTGTTTTATTGGTAGTTTGCATGATGTCTTATCTTGATTGGTATCAAAATAAGAAATACCAGTATTGCTAAACTTCTAATGGCTCTAAGTGGTTGTATTTGGAATTACATAACAAAACCATAATTTCAACCTACTTTGTCACAGAGACCCAATCAACAAAATTACATAAACCAATCAATTCTTCTTGTTTTAGTTGAACTACAGTATTAGCACTACCCCCAGCAGGATAGAGCACTTGATGTTTTTTTAAAGATTCATCAAAATAGATTTTAGTTGGTCCCTTTACCTTAAAAGGACAGACTCCCCCTACTCGATGGCCTACTAACTCTTCTACATCTTCATATTTAAGCATCTTAGCTTTAATACCAAAAGTGTCTTTAAAAGCTTTATTATCTATTTTACTATTTCCTGAAGCGACGACAAGAATAGCAGTTCCCTCTTCTGGGGCATAAAGTGTTATACTCTTTGCTATTTGGTCGCTATCACAACCAATCGCAATTGCAGCTTCACCTACAGTAGCTGTACTCTCCTTAAATTCAATAAAACGATCTTCAAACCCCTTGCTTTTCAGATAGTCTTTCACTTTTAAATGGTTCATAATAATTAATATTGGTTTTTAAAAATAGGAATTATAATACAATTGACAAGATTAATTAGTAAAGACTTCTTTTCTATGAAAGCCAAAAAAAGCAGCTTATTGCCATATCACTTAGTATTTTTAAATCTACTCTTACTTTTAAATCGTTAATCTTAATTACATTTATTATACAATCAAAAGAAGATTTAAAAGCCTTTGCTAGAATCCTTGCATTCTTAATGAACTACCCTGAGGCAAAGTCTCGCAAAAATCTTTTGGTTATAATTTGTAATATCTTAAAAAGATATTACAAAACTAAAACTATAAAAAGTATAGCATATTAGTCTAATGCGAGATAAAAATAGCTCAAAACACAGATAACAAGAAGTAGTAAACTGTATCGTAATATAATCTAACTAATCAAAGATATTTTATAGATGAGTTATACTAAGACTGATTTATCTTAGGTATAATTTAACTAAGTCGATTATCCTTGAATTATAAAATAAGTTGCTACTATCAAAAACAACACTTCGATCTTCCCTTACCAATTATTCAACGAAAACAACAATTCATTCTCGTTATTTACTCTATATTTATGCATCCTTTATAAATCAACTCATAGTTCATATGTATCCAATAGAACATATCATTCGTATCGATAAAAAAAGTAAAATGCCCATCTATAGACAAATTGCTATATCAATTATCAATGCAATAAAAAATGGATATCTAAAAGCAGGAGATCAACTCCCAGGAAGTAGAGATTTAGCAAATTCTTTAAACCTTCACAGAAAAACTATAATTGCAGCTTACGAAGAACTGTATACACAAGACTGGATTTCTATGTCACCTCGAAAAAGAGCAACTATATCAGAGTCCATTCCTAATCTCAAAGCATCAAAGTGGGAAGAATTCTCTAGTATACACTCCTATGATATTGACTTTAATTTACCTTTTAATCAATACCATGATGTGGATCACTCTGTAGAAGAAAACACAGTTATTCCAGATATTATTATCGATGATGGTTTTCCAGATATTAGACTTTCTCCTATAAGTGCATTACTAAAGACCTATCGCTCTTATGTTACAAGAACCTATTCAATTAAAAATGCTAATCTTGAAAATCCACAGGGAACCCTCGCTCTAAGAGAACAACTTGTCTATTATCTATCTGAAACTAGAGGGCTTATTTTCTCTAAAGAGAATATTCTTATTACTCATGGAGCACAAATGAGTATTTATCTTTCAGCACAATTATTACTCAATAAAAAGGCAAAAATTGTTGTAGCTAAACCTAATTACCCAAAAGCTAGTCAAACATTCAGCAATGCTGGAGCGAAAGTTTTAGAAATAGGAATAGATGAAAAAGGATTAAAAACAGATGAACTAGAATCACTTTGTAAAACAACAACAATAACAGCTGTTTATGTTATTTCTCATCATCACTACCCTACTACTGTCACTTTAAGTGTTGACAGACGTATTCATCTCTTAGAACTTTCTAAGCAATATCACTTCGCTATCATAGAAGATGATTATGACTTTGATTATCACTATACAACTCCTCCATACCTTCCATTAGCTAGTGGCGGGCATAATGGTAATGTTATTTATATTGGTTCATTTTCTAAAATATTAGGATCATCCATTCGTATAGGTTTTATGGTCGCTCCAAAAAACTTCATTCAACAATGTGTTGAACTAAGAAAAACAATTGATGTGGGAAATGATGCCTATATGCAAAACTCTTTAGCTAACTTAATTAAAGAAGGAGAATTTACAAGGTATTTTAAAAAAGCTAAAAAGTTTTATCAGGAAAGACTAGAGTTATTAGATCAACTATTAAAAAATGAACTGAACAAGTATATTTCTTACACTCTGCCTACAGGAGGGATGGCAGTATGGATAAAAGTAGATAAACAATTTCCAATATCAGCAATACAAAACCTATCCAAAATAAGGATTAAACATATCAGTAAAGAAGAGAATGCTTTTAGATTTGGATTTGCTTCTTTAAACGAGAAAGAAATCCTTCAAGCTATTCATATTCTGAAAGATCATTTTATCAAACATCAATAAATGCAATACCTCGTGAGAAGTTACACACGAGGTATTACATTTATAGCATGGTTTAAGTAACTTTAATTTAAATATAGAGACTACTTTTTCTACTCACAACACACGATCTCTAGAATTACTGATTCTATATTTAGAAACAATTACTGCTATTATATCTAAGATTACCTAGAAAACATAGGGTAATCTTTCATCATATTTTGAATTTCTTGCTTTATCTGCTTGTGTTTCATAGCATTATCTTTATATATTAATACTTCATCAATAAAGTGCACTATTTTTTTCATATCTGCTTCTTTTAACCCTCTGGTAGTTACTGCCGCAGCTCCCACCCTAATACCTGAAGTAATGAAGTTTGATTTATCATCATAAGGAACCATATTCTTATTCACTGTAATCCCAGCATGTTCTAAAATGCTTTCAGCCTCCTTACCAGATATATCTTTATTTCTTAAATCAATTAGTACTAAATGGTTATCTGTTCCTCCAGAGACGATATTATATCCACGCAACAAAAAAGCATCTGCCATTACTTTCATGTTTTTTTGAATCTGATTAGCATATACCTTAAAGTCATCTGTCAATACTTCATTAAAAGCTACTGCTTTGGCTGCAATAGTATGCATTAGTGGACCACCTTGATTACCAGGAAATACAGATGCATCTAGAAGACTAGACATCATTCTTAGCTCTCCTTTTAAAGTCTTATATCCAAAGGGATTTTCAAAATCTTTCCCCATTAAAATAACTCCACCTCGTGGACCTCGCAATGTTTTATGTGTTGTTGTTGTAACAATGTGGCAATGCGGTATAGGATTACTTAATAATCCTTTGGCTATTAATCCTGCAGGATGTGCCATATCTGCTAATAATATTGCTCCTACCTTATCCGCTATTTCTCTAAAACGGCAATAATTAATATCTCTAGAATATGCACTTCCACCAGCTATAATCATTTTAGGCTTTTCTTTGATAGCTATCTCTTCGATTTTATCATAATTAAGTACCCCTGTTTCTTGATCTACTCCATAGAATGAAGGAACATATAATCTGCCTGAAAAATTCACGGAAGAACCATGAGTCAAGTGCCCTCCATGGGTTAGGTCAAATCCTAATATTTTGTCTCCTGGTTTTAAGCAAACTGAAAAAACCGCGACATTAGCTTGTGATCCAGAATGTGGTTGAACATTAGCATATTCTGCACCATAAATCTCTTTTAAAGATGCAATAGCCATATTCTCTACAAAGTCAACATATTCACACCCTCCATAATATCGTTTATCAGGATATCCTTCTGCATACTTATTAGTTAATATAGATCCATTAGCCCTTAAAACATCCTCACTAACAAAGTTCTCTGAAGCAATTAATTCTAAGCCCTCCCTTTGTCTTCTTTCTTCTCTTTTGATTAATTCAAATAAAATGTTGTTGTTGTTGTTGTGCATAGTTGTGTAAATTAGTTTAGCTATGATTACTAGTTTATAATCTAGATTAAAAAGCAAAAATAACAGTTAGTAGCCTAGTAATTTGGAGACAGATTTTTTATTCTTAGGCATCCAGATTGGTCCTTTTAACAATTAAAGAGTTTAATATTTTTTATTTCTAAAAACAGTGCCATTACTTAGTTATGTTTTTTTATCTCAAATCATTTTAAGTACATTTAACCTTATTAAACTACATAGACATGAAACAGTTTTCATATAAAAAAATAGGGATAATATTCTTATTACTATTTCAATTATCTTTAATTGAAGTATTTGCACAAACACCTTCAAAAACAGAACTAGAATATTTTACAATTGAAAATATCCCTCTTTATATTATCAATACTAATGATATTAATTTAGCTATACGCTATAAAAAAGGGCAAGGTACACCTATTGTATTTATACACGGTTCATGGGATGATCATAATTCTTGGTTACC
>NZ_JACAKB010000013.1 GCF_030326305.1 Myroides odoratimimus
AACGCTCTTTGATTTTTGGTTCTCTTCCCATCTTTTTATGTTTTAAAAACTGTACAGTTTTTTTAGGACGGGTCAACTGATAGGATACTGAAGTGGACTTAGTAGAAAATAGAGGGGTACAGAAGATTGTACTTTCTGACTATATAAACAGATGTTTTACTTAGTAATAAAGGATTTCAGTAAAGAAATCTATTTATAGGATAAAGATACAGTATCTTATGTTGTAATAAGAGGTGATGCAGCTAAATATTTGATTTATTGATGTATTAGTTGTTTTTGCTTTGAATAGTGAATGGTTTTATTGGATATTGTAATTTAAATTTGCTTGAGAGGTTACAATTATAGTTCACAAGTTATTTAAAGTTTTTAAAGAAGAATTGTCTTAGTTAATAGGACAATTCTTTTTTTATGTAGAGGTGGGATATTTTACTAACTGTAAAATCTAGATTATCTTTGACATTTAAAATGGATACTGCACATGCTTGATAATAAATATACTTCCTTATACTTTACCTCATTAGTAGATATTATCAATAATACTGACTTGACTACTCGTGCTAAGTATCGCTTGCTTAGAAATCTACTGGAGAAAATATGTAAGTATGTAGTGAAGGATGAGGTGATCAGTCTTTCTAATCTATTCTCTCGTCTATCCTTTATATGTAATAAGTATAATGCGAGCCGTGTCATTCACAGTTTTAGGATGATTAGTAATGACTTGACTAAGTATGATTCGGCAGAGTTAGAGCTATATCTAGCGACCTACTGGATGGATGTAAATGATTTTATCTCCTATGTATTTCAGGTGCCTGTACCTGATGTGAATAGGTCATACTACCCATTTCCTATTCAGAGATTAGCCTTGAAGCATAATGAGTTTGAGCAGATCATTGATAAGTTGAGGGTTAATGTCTTGAGTATAAAGGATAATTTACTCTTATGTGATGTAGAGAGTGCTGAAGATGGACTGCCTATACGAGTACAGATTAATGAAGAAGGAGTGAATGCTACGTTTAGCTCAATAGAGAAAATATGGAAGGGAGCTACTCTACATTTGATTAATGTAGGGGTAGATGATCAGCAGATATATCATCCGAAGATATTTATTCTAGAGCCAGATTATCTAATAGATGTGTCTGCTATAGCAGAGTGTTTTCAAGACTATGGGACTTCTTCATTGAGCTTTATAAAATCGAAGTTCGATGAGATACCTAATAATAAGTATCTACTCATCGGTAACTTTGCTAATGCTGTCATGGATGAATTAGTAGGAGCAGAGGATGCACATACAGTAGACTTTGATACAGTCTTTGTTCATCACTTTGAGAATTATCCTTTTGAGCATACGGCTTGTTCAGATATCTTAGATATAGAACAGTTTAAGCAATATCGATATGACTGTGAAACTCATTTTAATACGATCAAGAGAGTATATCTAGAAGAGTTCGTACACTATGGTATTACGAATGAGGGAGACATTAATTTAGAGCCAAGTTTTCTATGTAATATTTATGGGGTACAAGGGCGTTTAGACCTTCTTCACAGTATAAAGAAAGATAATCTAAAGACAACTATCGTAGAGCTGAAGTCTGGTGGGACGGTCTATCCTGATGATGGGGTAGGGGTGAAACCTAATCACACTGTACAGCTATATTTATATCACCTCATGCTATCTGTGGTATATGATATACCCTATCGAGAGATAGGAAACGAGAAGTATCTGAGTGGCTTTATTTTTTATAGCAAACCAAGAACTAATAATCTTCGTAAAGATCAGATCAACCTTCGTCGAGTGCAGGCGATATGTGAATTGAGAAATAGAATAGTACTGAATGAACATATCTTAAAGTCAGATGATCTCGATAAAGTAGCGCTGTTACTCCACTATGTAAAAGGGGAGAATATAGTGCGTAACCCTAATCTGAATAACAAGTTTAAGGACATGCTCCATAAGCAGATAGATGTGTTTACGTCTGTGCTAGAGAAGTGTTCAGAGTTAGAGCGTACTTATTTCTATTCTTTTGTCAGCTTTATCGCAAGAGAACAATACATTAGTAAGTTAGGAGCCAGTGACTATGAAGGGAGTCATGGGTTGGCAAGCTTATGGATAGACAGTGCTGAGGTCAAAAAAGATAAGTATAGTATCTTATATGATCTAGAGATTATAGAGAATAAAATCTTCGAAGAAGAGAAGCAGATTACCTTTAGGCGTACATTAGTAGATGACTTTGTCAACTTTAGAAAGGGAGATGTCTGTGTGTTATATCCTCGAGATCATGATACTGATACAGCTGTGAAGCATCAGATATTTAAATGTACGATACAGAGCATTACCAAAGAAGCGGTGACAGTAGTGTTTCGACATAAGCAGAGAGGGATTAACTATTTTAGTCAATATCGCTTATGGGCGCTAGAACGCGACTCTATGGATTCTTCTTTTACAAGTATGTATAAGAGTCTATTTGCGTTTATGAACGCACCTAAGAATAAGAGAGAAGTAATCCTCAATGTGCTACCTCCTAGACAAGGGATAAATTACGGATACTATAAGCCTACTCTTTCTGTAGAACAGAATAGGATATTAAACAATGCGTTGTCAGTAGAAGATTACTTTGTACTAAATGGACCTCCTGGTACCGGTAAGACTTCTCATATTATTAAGGAGCTTGTAGAAGAATTATATACCAATACCAATCAAAATATACTACTTCTAGCCTATACTAATAAGGCTGTGGATGAGCTATGTGGTGCGGTGACGGATGCGCTGGAGCATGTATCTGCCATAGATAAGTTTGTGCGTATAGGTAGCCCGTTATCTAGTAGTCAGAAATATGCTGATCATCTAGTCAGCACGATTATTAAACGTGAGAGTGAGGCGTTAGAGAAATCGGGTAGGCGATTTACTAGAAATGTTCTGTCTAATATTATACGTAATAATAGAGTGTTTCTGTCTACAGTAGCTACTATGTCTAGTAAGAATGATGTGTTCAAGTTAAAGAAATTCGATACAGTTATCATAGATGAGGCTTCTCAGATATTAGAACCTCAGATTATAGGGTTATTGCCTAAGTGTAAAAGGTTTATTATGATCGGTGATCACAAACAGCTTCCGGCGATAGTGGTACAGAGTGATACATTGTCTAAGACTAATAATCCTCTGCTAGAACAGATCGGGTTAGCAGATAGGCGCAATTCATTATTCGAACGGTTATATAACTTCTGTGAGCTGAATAAATTAGATTATGCACATGATACATTGACATATCAAGGGCGTATGCATAGAGAGATAGCAGCATTTCCTAATATAGCATTCTATGAAGGCAAACTAAAAGAGGCTTATACATTAGAGAACTTAACTACAGTAGCTAAAAGTAATCTAGAGAGACAAGTAGCTCCGTTAGACTTAAAGCCTGTAGCTAGTGATCCACTAAGTGCAATATTGGCACAGAGGAGAGTGATCTTTGTCAATGTGGAAGAACACCATGCAGGACAACAGAAGAAAACGAGTGAGAAAGAAGCTGATTTTGTTGTCTGTCTATTACAGAAGATTGAGCAACTTAATCTACTAAACGGTGATAGTACAGACTTGACAAAACGCGTGGGAATTATAGCTCCGTTTAAGAATCAGATAGCACTGATTAAAAATAAGCTAGAAGGAAGTGATATACTAAATGCAGGAGATATAGTAGTAGATACGGTAGAGCGCTTTCAGGGAGGGCAGAGAGATATTATTATTTATTCGTTTACGATTAATGAAGTACTTCAGTTAGACGGGGTAGTGAGTCTTAATGATGATCAGTCAGTAGACCGTAAGTTAAATGTGGCTCTGACTCGTGCAAAAGAGCAAATGATTATTTTAGGCAATGCTGAGGTGCTTAGTTATAATAGTATATATAAAGAGCTGATCACTCATATTAAAGAACAAGGCGGTTACTTCGAATACGATAGTTTATAGTTAACAACATTGTTAGTAACTATGTTGATAACCCTGTTAATAAGAGTTGTTTAGTTATTGAAAATGTTGATAACTATAGAAGATGATTATTCTTTATAATTACTATTTGTTTTATAACTTATTGTATTAGTGCGGTTTGTTTGTTTTTTAAAGTTAAGATTATCACTGTATATAATGTGGATAAGATGAATTATAGTTATTAACAATATTGTTGATAACTATAGAAGTACGACATAGTAACTTGGGTCAAAAAGGACATAGTAGAGCATAAAAAAACGCCATCGTAATGATGGCGTTTTCTGTATAGATAAATCAGTTAAGATTAGTTCTCCATATAAACTTCGATAGGAGCACAAGAACAAATTAAGTTTCTGTCACCGTAAGCATCGTCAATACGACGTACAGTAGGCCATAATTTGTTTTCAGCTACATAAGGAAGTGGGTAAGCCGCTTTCTGTCTTGAGTATGGAAGATCCCAGTTATCAGCAGTTAATAATGCTAATGTGTGAGGAGCATTCTTAAGCTCGTTCACAGGATTTTCGATAGTTGCATTCTCAATTTCTTGACGGATAGAAGCCATAGCATCACAGAATCTATCAAGTTCTTCTTTGCTCTCACTTTCTGTTGGTTCGATCATTAATGTACCAGCTACTGGGAAAGAAACTGTAGGAGCGTGGAAACCGTAGTCGATAAGACGTTTAGCGATATCTGTTACCTCGATACCTTTTTCTTTAAACTCACGTACGTCTACGATCATCTCGTGTGCAGCACGTCCTTTCTCACCTGTATAAAGGATAGCGTAGTGCTCCTCTAAACGAGATTTCATGTAGTTAGCATTTAAGATCGCTTGTTGTGTTACTTTCTTAAGACCCTCAGTTCCTAACATAGCGATGTAACCGTAAGAGATTAGACATACTAATGCAGACCCGTAAGGAGCAGCAGAGATAGCAGTGATTCCTTTCTCTCCACCTACCTTAACGATAGGGTTAGTAGGTAAGAATGGTACTAAGTGCTCAGCCACACAGATAGGTCCTACACCAGGCCCACCACCTCCGTGAGGAATAGCGAAAGTCTTGTGTAAGTTTAAGTGACATACATCAGCCCCGATATTAGCAGGGTTAGTGATAGCTACCTGTGCATTCATATTAGCACCATCCATATATACTTGTCCTCCGTTATCGTGGATGATTTGAGTAATCTCCATGATAGCAGACTCATATACACCATGTGTAGATGGGTAAGTCACCATAAGACAAGATAAGTTATCTTTATATTGTTCAGCTTTAGCTTTTAAGTCAGCCACGTCGATATTCCCTTCAGGTGTAGTTTTAGTTACGACTACTTTCATACCAGCCATAGCAGCAGAAGCAGGGTTAGTACCGTGTGCAGAAGCAGGAATAAGTGCGATATCACGTTGGAAGTCACCTCTAGAGTGGTGGTATGCACGGATAGCCATAAGACCAGCGTACTCTCCTTGAGCTCCAGAGTTTGGTTGTAATGTAGTACCAGCAAAACCAGTAATCACATTTAACTTCTCTTCTAATCCGTGTAGCATCTCTAAGTATCCTTGTGCTTGATCAGCAGGTACGAATGGGTGAACGTTGTTCCACTGTGCATTACTCAATGGTAACATCTCAGCAGCAGCATTCAATTTCATTGTACAAGACCCCAAAGAGATCATAGAGTGGTTAAGAGCTAAGTCTTTACGCTCTAATTTTTTGATATAACGCATTAATTCAGTCTCAGAGTGGTAGCTGTTAAATGCAGCGTGCTCTAAGAACTTAGAAGTACGTTTTAGTTTATCTTGGTATTTAATTTCAGTGCTTAATGCAGTTACTTCTGTAGCTGTCTTACCAGTAGCTTGAGCGAATACATTAACAATAGCATTGATGTCAGCTAATTCTACAGTCTCGTTTAATGAAATAGAGATAGTGTTAGCATCGATATAGTTAAAGTTAATAGAATTAGCTTCAGCGATAGGTTTCACTTTAGCAGCATCCGCTTTCACTAAGATTGTATCAAAGAAGTTAGCATTAAGTTGTTCAATACCTAATTTACCTAATTCAGTAGCTACAGTTACTGCTTTTGCATGGATTAAAGAAGCGATGTTAGTCAATCCTTTAGGTCCGTGGTAAACAGCGTAGAAACTAGCCATAACAGCTAATAATACTTGAGCAGTACAGATATTAGAAGTAGCCTTCTCACGTTTGATGTGTTGCTCACGAGTTTGTAGAGCCATACGTAGAGCGAAGTTACCATCAGCATCTTTAGATACTCCGATGATACGACCTGGCATACTACGCTTATATTCTTCTTTAGTAGCGAAGAAGGCAGCGTGAGGACCTCCGAATCCTAATGGAATACCAAAACGTTGAGTAGTACCTACTACTACGTCAGCACCCATTTCTCCTGGAGGTGTTAATAATACTAGAGACATGATATCAGCAGCTACAGCTACTTTAATGTCTTTTGCTTTTGCTTGGTTGATAAAGTCAGCATAGTCAGCTACGATACCGTGTTTACCAGGGTATTGTAAGATAGCACCGAAGAATTCTTCTGAGAAGTCAAAATCTTCGTGGTTACCTACTACTAACTCTACACCAAATGGAGTAGCACGAGTCTGTAATACTGATAAAGTCTGTGGTAAGATTTCTTCAGAAACGAAGAATTTTACTACGTTATTTTTCTTTTGATCTCTTGTTCTTACGTCGAATAATAAGATCATAGCTTCAGCAGCTGCAGTTGATTCATCTAATAGAGAAGCATTTGCAATCTCCATACCAGAAAGCTCGATAACAGTAGTTTGGAAGTTTAATAAAGCTTCTAAACGACCTTGAGCTACTTCAGCTTGGTAAGGAGTATAAGCTGTATACCATCCTGGGTTTTCAAATACGTTACGGATAATAGCAGCAGGAACTACTGCCTCATTATATCCTAAACCAATGAAAGAACGGAATATTTTATTTTTGTTTCCTAATGCTTGAATGTGAGATAAGTACTCATACTCAGTCATTGCAGGAGCAAGGTTTAAGTCTTCTTTAAGACGGATTGCGTCTGGAAAAGTTTCGTTGATTAATTGTTCAATGCTATCAGCTTTCACTGTTTTAAGCATCTCTGCCATATCCTCAGGACGAGGACCAATGTGTCTTAATGCAAATGCGTTTGTTTTCATTTGGACAATAAATAAAAGTTGTGTTTAATCACACAAAAATAACCATTAATCTGACAATTGTATCTTTATATCGATTAATTTTGAAAAGTGATTACGCATTGCGCTTGTTAGATTGATAATTAATATGGATTTGTTAAAAAACAGAATAGTTGCTCTTTATTTAAACGGAAGTGTTCACGTTTCCTTAGCAGTATTTGCTTTGGTACAAATGACATTTTATTTCTGTCACCTTCCATTTGATGCAGCTGTGTCTGTTTTGGCTTTTACAGGAACACTTTTTTCTTATAATTTCATTAAGTATGCAGAGGTAGTCTATAGACATAAAACTCCATTTACGCTTCGGTTAAAGGTCATTATAGGGATAAGTATTATCGCGTTGCTTATAGGTACTATGGCTTTCTTTATGTTGAATTGGAAGGCACAGTTGGTCACTTTGAGCTTATTGGTGTTGTCAGTTTTATACGCCATACCTATTAGTAGCAATAGAAGTAATCTGCGCAACCTGGCAGGGCTTAAAGTGTATATTGTCTGTCTGTGTTGGGCTACTGTAACGCTTATAGTACCGGTGATGAATGCTGATATACCAGTCAGTTGGGATATTGTAATCAAGTTTATACAGCGTTTTATTTTAGTGTTTATTCTAATCGGGATATTCGAAGTTGTTGATTTACAATACGACGACAAGTATTTAAAGACCTTACCTCAAATGCTTGGAATAGCTAATACCAAGTGGTTGTTGGGATTGTTACTAATTCCTTTTTATGTAATCGAATTTTTTAAGGTGGGCTATCAGCCTATACAAGCGTGGAATAACTTATTGATCGTTCTTCTTACGCTGTTCTTTATTTATTATGCATCTCCTAAACGCACCAAATTCTTTACGCTATTTTGGGTAGAGAGTGTGCCTATTGTTTGGTGGTTAATTGTTGTGGTTCAGGGAAATGCTAGTTTATAAGAATAAAAAAGACCAAGCAGTGCTCAGTCTTCATTTACATATTCTAGTATATCAGCTGGTTGACAATCTAACTCTTTACAGATTGCCTCCAATGTACTAAAGCGTATGGCTTTCGCCTTATTGGTCTTGAGTATGGATAGATTACTCACAGTGATACCTACACGCTCAGCCAACTCATTAAGCGATATCTTTCGCTTAGCCATCATGACATCAAGGTTTACTATTATTGGCATATCGTGGGGTTATATGGTTAGATCTGCATCTTCTTTTAGACGCAAATGTTGTTTCAATACTTCTACAATCATCAGCAAAATTAAGGGAATAAAGAATAAGGAAAAATTATATTCTTGCTTACTAAGTGTAAGATTATAGTATGCAGCAATTTTCTGATCGTATAGATTACTACACCATATAAGAATATTTTCGATTATTGCATAAGCTAGATGCGCATAACCTAAAAAGCGCAAACGCTTTATTTGATTGTTGTTTACTATACTCCCTTTGTATAAATCCTTAAAGAACTTATACAGAATAATAAACATTATAGGTATTAGTAATGTGAATACAAACATTAGAATGCCTATAGGAATACTTAAATAATTGGGGTGTTTATCTGTGGTTTCTATCTTTACTTTTTCAGTAGATTCTCCTTTTGTAATAAAGGTATTGGCATTAGGTTTTATTACAACCTCACCTTCTTTATTCGGTATCTCTACTTTAAGACTATATATTTTAGTTCCATGTAAAGCAGAGTTATTTCCATCTTTAAAGCCTTCATTAAAGTCCTTTATATGGGAAGTAAATGATAGGGCATAAATAATTAGAAATAGAATAGTTAATAACCTTAGTTTCATAATCTAGGTTTAGAATAATACATTTATTAATCGTTCGCATAACGCTACTAAAAGCATAGCCCAATGGATTAGTAATTTTATCATCGTTAGTAATTTAGTTGGTTAATAGTGATTCAAAAGTATATTTTATTTTTTATAAAACAAAGAATATTTGTTGTTATTCGATAAATACTTGTCTCAAAACGTCAAAAATATCTTTTTTGGATACATGGAGATTATAGCAGAGTTTTAAGAAAAGCTCTTTTTTAGTTGTGTCTAAAAATGTTATATTTGCAGTAATATAAAAAGACAAAGATGATACAACTAGTAAATAACATGAAAGAAAACGGGAACGTTGTTTTCGTTTTAAGTAGTGAGAACAAAGGAATTATTGAGGTTCCTGCATTCTTAAATGATTTCGTAAAAGCATTTGAAGAAGGAAAAAAAGAAGAGGACTTTGCTAAAGTAGGAAGTCAGTATTTCTTTTTCGTAAAAGAGAATGAGAACTTAGAAAAAATGCGTTTGGCAGGTAATAGCGTTCGCAAACAATTAGATAAAAAAGCTGACAACCTTACTATCGTTGGTAATGGTGCTTCTACATTAGCTTTAGTAGAAGGATTTATGTTGTCAAATTACCAATTCTTAAAGTACTTCAAAGAAGCAGAAGAAATGAAGTACGCTTTAGTAGGTGTTGAGGTAAAAGGAGATTTCACAGCTAAACAAATCAGTGATTTAAACAACACTGTAAAAGCTGTGTATTGGGCTCGTACAATGGTAAACGAACCTGTAAACTTCTTAAATGCTACTCAACTAGCAAATGAAATAGAAGCTTTAGGTAAAGAGGCTAACTTCTCAGTGAAAGTATTAGGTCGCAAAGAGATTGAAGACTTAAAGATGGGTGGTTTATTAGCTGTTAATAAAGGATCTATCGATCAACCTACTTTTACTATTATGGAGTACAAACCAGCTAATCCAATCAATAAAAAGCCTATCGTATTAGTAGGTAAAGGAGTAGTGTATGATACAGGAGGTTTAAGCTTAAAACCAACTGCAGGTTCTATGGACTCTATGAAGAGTGATATGGGAGGTGCAGCATGTATGGCAGGTACTATTTATGCCGCAGCTTTAAATGAAGTGAATGTTCACGTTATCGGATTAGTTCCTGCTACAGATAACCGTCCTGGAGGAAATGCTTATGCTCCTGGTGATGTGATCACTATGTATGATGGTACGACTATCGAGGTGCTAAACACAGATGCTGAAGGACGTATGATCTTAGCAGATGCTATTGCTTATGCTACTCAGTATGACCCAGAGGTTATTATTGATGCAGCTACACTTACAGGTGCAGCTTTAGTAGTAGCTGGAGATATGGCATCTTGTATTATGGGGAATGATGAGCAGACTATCGATGCTATCATCAAATCAGGATACAACGTACACGAGCGTTTAGCTAAGTTACCTTTCTGGGATGACTATAAAGACTTGTTGAAATCTAACGTAGCAGATATGAAGAATATCGGAGGGCGTTTTGCAGGTACTATCACAGCAGGTAAGTTCTTAGAGCACTTCGCTAAAGCACCTTATGTACACATGGATATCGCAGGTCCAGCTTGGATGGATGCTCCTAGAGATTATAAAGGGAATGGTGGTACAGGAAGTGGAGTACGTACTTTAGTTGACTTCTTGACTAACTACAAAGGATAATATCTAATCAGGATATAAAGTAAAAGGCGTTCGAAAGAACGCCTTTTACTTTATAACTTAAATCACAGTATTATTTTAATCGTTGATATGTTTCAAATGCATTAACATGCATCTTTGTATCAACAACGTATAAGATAAGGGTGTTCTCGGAAAACTCTTTAATTTTAACTGTTCTGTTTGGATGGTAATGCTGTGATCCACTTCCATCATATGTTATTTTGATATATCCTCCAGAATTCACTAAATACTTTCCTCTATAAGTTTCATATGTACATTTATTTACTTCATCGTCATTTGAATTTTGTTTATTCTGTTCTAGACAATAAATGTATACTTGTTTATCGTATTGCAATTGAAAAACAAGAAGACTTGAACCTGTAAAATGAAGAGTAGAATAGAACTCTTCTGATTCATTAACATAAGGCGTTTCTGTGTCAGTAAGTGTAATATTTTCTCCTGTTTCGACATCAGTAAGTTTTATGAGTTCCCATTTTCCAGTTATCTTTTTATGTATTTTATCTGGAGACATTAGTGATATTTCTTCTTCAGTTATTGTTTTATTTGTAATTGAATTGTCATCAGAGGAACAGCTTACTGCAAACATACCTACTAAGCATAGTGCTATTATTCTTAAATTATTTTTCATAGTTAAGTTTTTTTAACAAAATTACTTAAAATATTGTTATTGTCAAGTGATTGATAATTATTGTATGGAAAGCTTGAATTCAGTGCATTTATCATATTTTTGTTGCCTTATAAAAAATTATAACAATGAATAACTTAGCAGAAACAACCACTTTTATACCAGTAGATAAAAGTAATATACACTTAATTCTTCCTTTGGCAGAGAAGATATGGGAGGATACTTATCTTCATATTATCGGACAAGAACAGATAGACTATATGCTACCAATGATGTATAGTGATGAGCGTATATTAGGTGAACTAAAAGATGGGTATCAATGGGAACTGTTAATGCAAGGAGATGAACTGTTAGGATATACAGATTATAAACTAATGCCTGATAATAGAGTATTCCTTTCTAAACTATATTCTAATGTATATAAGCAGGTAAAGGGATTAGGGGTATTTATGTTTGAGCATGTAGTAGAGTATGCTAAACGAGAGGGAGCTACTGCGGTATATCTTACTGTGAATAAAAATAACCAACGTGCTATAGACTTCTATATCCGCAATAATATGAAGTGTATAGAGTCTAAGACTTTTGATATCGGACAGGGATATGTAATGGATGATTATATCTATCAGTTAGATTTATAATAACAAAAAAGGTTAGCCATTGGCTAACCTTTTTTGTTATAACATCAGTTCTATTACTCTATAAGTGAATTCATATTCATAAATACTAGGTTGCTCGTTAGGCATAGACTTGACTACTGTTTTTACCTTAGCAGTCAGTGGTAGGTCTTGAGCATTATAAGTGTACTCTATCGTAGTTAGAAGATCGCTATTCTCTATTTTAACGACATTGTTTTGTTGGCTATAATTAGTATACATCAGTTCATTAGCACTAAGGTAGTTTGACACATTATAAGCATAAGGCAAATAAGCAAATGGGTAGTTTTTTTGGTCATAAGTATAGATTGTCTTATAGCTATCTAGGTTGATTAACTTTAGATTGTTATTAGGATCATAGATAAAGTCGGTTACTTCAGGATCAGAATACTGTGGCTTAGAAGATATCTCTATAGAACCAGGCAAGTCTAGTCTATTATAGACTATCTTACTTACTCTAGACTCGTCATAGTATAAATCCTTAAACTCTGTGTACTGCAGTATCTTGTTGTCATATACTAGGTCTAAGCTCATTTTATTCTCTCCATAGATGACCTTGCGCAGTAGATTATTCTCATCTAACTCCATTGTAGCATTGAAGGAACTAGTAGGTGCTCCATTCTCTACTAAGTAAGATTCTACGGAAGTCAGTTGACCTAAATCATTATAATTAAAGTCATATTTAGTGATAGATACCTCTGTACTAGAAGTTATTCCATCTACTACATTCACATTATCGATAAGGGTTGAGCTATCTACTGGGACATAGTTCTTCTCAACAACTTGGCTCACTACAGTCAGCTTCTTTATTTGTGCGTTTGGACTTACCTTTTCTGTAGAGTAACTATTCATACTTCCAAGAAGGAATAATAATGACATTAATAGTAGATTTCTTCTCATTTCTTTTCAGGGTTATTAATTACTGAGATATAGGGTTTAAGTATACTCTTCTAGAAGAACCCAAAATCAAAAAGCCAAGCACTATCGTATAAACCTCTTTATAGTACTAATCGTTTTGGACTAGTAGAGGCCACTCTTTTTGGTTGAGTATATCTATCTATACTTTTAGATAAAGTTAATGTTTTAACATATAACTACATCAATTTTCTAATTCTAATTTTAGTATAGCTAGTTTTATCGCGTTATAATATGGTTAGATAGCTAGTATTAATAAGCTATTAGTCTATTTTCTTTTCTTGTTTTTTAGACGGGTTACCTCTAGTTCTTTATAATAAAATTCATACTCACATGTCACTCTACTATCTTGAGCATTTGTTTTGGATGTTTTTTTAACTCTAGCTGTGATCGGTAGGTTCTCTGTGTTATACGTATAATCTATCGTAGTGATGTGTTCATCATCTTCGAACTCCACAATGTTGTTTTTAGGAGCATATGTAGTAAAGGTCAGCCAGTCTATAGACATATAGTAGAATGGATTATAGTAATATGGTTGCCCTTCTAGCATATATCGCTTATCATCATACCTAAAAGAGAATACTTCTAGAGGATTCTTATAGGTACGCACATTTTGATTAAGGTCATACGTGAAGTCAAGATTGATGACTTCATTAGGTTTGCTTTCATTACCTAATCGAGCATGTACAGGCAACTGATGCTTATCATATGTAAATGTATTAACGACTAGCTCTTTAAACTCTGGTTCATAATGTGTGATTTGATGAAGGATATTGTCTTTATAAACAGTTTTTAACTTATCAGTATCTTCATCTAGTGATATGGTTGTCAATTGTTTTTTATCATTTAGTACTACTCCTAAGTTAGAGGGGTTAGTCGTTTTTCCATTGATGATATTACTAGAATACGTATTGACTAGTTGACCATATTCATCATAGGTAAATAAGAAGTTGCGTACTTCTGTCTCTGTATTCTCTTTATCTTTATTTAAGGTATTTGATTTTCCATCTGCATAAGTTTCTGTGATTAGTAAGTAACTTTTTTCTACAGCATGGTCTAATACTGTTGTTTTAAATGTTTTCCCTTTTCGCTTTGTAGTAGAATTAAAACTACCACAATTCATTAATAGTAATAATAGTGGTGCTATTAAAAGTGTTCTTTTCATTGTTGTCTTGACTAGGCGATAAAAATACAATTATTTTTATACACACGCTTCTATGGGATTTATTTAAACCTAGTACGGATAGTTGGTGTATTTATTTGTGTCTTTATGGTATAATGTTGTTAAAGCTACTTTCTTATTCTTATTTAGTTTAAATAATTTATTATCTTCGCTTCATTAAAATTTATAAGAGATGAGTACAGATACAATAAACCCAAATTTCGATCAGCATAAAGTAAAGCCTAAAGCTCCTAAAATCGAAGAATTAATCAATGAGTGTAAGTCAGTAATGATGGCTACTATCAGCGAGGACGGAACACCATTAGTAAGTACAGCTCCTTATTCTAGAGTAGGAAATGAGTTTCAGATATTAGTTTCTTTTATGGCAAAACATACAAAGAACTTACGTGACCGCAAGCAAGTATCATTCATGTTTGTAGAAGATGAGAGCGTATCTAAACAATTATATGCTAGACACCGTTTAACTTTAGATACTCAAGCAGAGTTAATCGAGAAAGAAAATCCATTATACGAGAAAGCAATCGCTGACTTAAGAGAAAGACATGGTAAGGTAGTAGAAGTATTAGATAACTTAGAAGACTTCATCATGTTTAACTTTAAGCCAGTTAAAGGTTCTTATGTGAACGGATTCGGTAGTGCATACTTCGTAGATGAGAATCTAGAAGTGATGGAACACAGAAGAGGTGCTCATGGACAACATAACGTAGATCAAAAGTAATAACTATATTTTTATTAACGGAAGAAGCCTTTATTTCCTTATTGGAGTAAAGGCTTTTTTTATTGTACTATAAAATAGTAGTTTTGAAGACAGAAGATTATTTTGATTTATGACTAAAGGACAAGTACATATTCGCTGTTCTAAATGCGGAACATTTAATGTAGATACAGATAACTGTATATCATGTGGACATGCATTGAATATGGTACAGCAACGTGAAGAAGAACGCAAGCACCTAGAACGCGAACGCATCGCTAAGGCATTAGCCGAAGAGCCTTCTGCTATAGAGAAGTTTTTACTCCGTATGACGAAGCATCCGTGGCTGCTAGTACGTTTGTTTTTTAAGCTAGTCTATGGCGTTTGGTTTACTGTGATGGCAGTGACTATGTTTATAGCTTGGCTAATCGGGATGATAGTAGCATGAGTGTATTGAAGCATTGGACTTTTATCACTATGCTAGTAGTGGGGGGAGCTATCTATACAGCACAGCGGCTGGAGGTAGCGTTACCATCCTTTATTAATAATTATGTCAACGATATCCTATCTATTCCGCTTACGATGGCAGTAATATTAATTATTCTACGCCTGTGGAAAGGGTGTACCTATCAGTTATCTCCTCTGATGATCGCTAGTGTAGTTTTGTATTATGCTTTTTACTTTGAATATTACCTTCCTCAGCACACCTCTCGTTATACAGCAGATCTATATGATATAGGCTGTTATATCATAGGAGGTATCCTCTTTTATCTCTTACAACAGTATGTGTGGAGCGCGCATAACTCCCTTAAGAAGAAAGTATCAGGTAAATAAATAGCTGTACTTTTTTTGTTTTTATCTATTTAAGAGCTGTTTTTTCTCTCTTTTTAGCAGTTTTGAACTGGTTTTTTTTAAGCACATCCCTTTTTTTGACGTTTTTAGGTAGTTAATAGAAAAAAGCTGTATATATTTTTTGATTAGTGTTTTTTTGTTAATAGATTGATATTTAGCTATTTATTTGTTTTAAGTATGAGTTTGCTATTGTTCTATATCTAGCTTAAAGCCAGTATTCATGGAGTTTTATCGCAAATTGTTCGACAATAGTGGGACAATACACCGAGAATGGTGGAGCTAAGAGATTGTTTGTCGAAGGAATATCCTTTTATACTCCACGTATTCTTCATGTATTGGCTCTTTACACGGTGATGAGTTATTTTGAAGATTTGAGTTTTAATTACAGAGAAGATTCAGGAGGATAAGGCAAAAAATGAAAAAAACGATACCTTTGTACTTCCACTGAGATAGCGTTGTCTAGAAGGTGTTATAACAATTAAAGCGCAGTATGATTACAGTATTTTATACAGATTATTATGAGAATCTATCTGAAGAGAATCTAGAGCTAACACTAGAAGAATGTATCGAGATATTCTCAGAGACGATAGATTTAGTGGATAACTTCGTCGGTATTACAGTAGGTGCACACACGATGCAGTTTCACTGTGATGAAGACCGTATCTTAGTAGAGGTGTTAAATCCTCCTACATTAGTCAATCCGCAGATGTATGCTGATAAAGCACAATGCTTAGCCATCATTAAAGATATTTATGCAAAACAGCAACTGTTCGTCTATCCGCAGATGAAGCTAGTAGATGTACGCAAAGAGAGTCTTGATGATGTATTAGAAAGAGAAGCTTAATAGACAAGAATAGAAAAGCCTGCTAGACAACCTAGCAGGCTTTTTTTGTGAAATCTTTTTTTGTGAAGGTGTGAAATTGTTTAGTTTATTATATCAATACATAGTTTGTCACATCATCTAAGTACCTTATGCCCATAGGGCAAGACTGTTAACCGTTAACTGATAACTGTAAACCAATTACTATTTCTTCTGATTAGCGATAATAACTAAGGTTACAGCACCCAATACGAATAGTAGACCTATAGCAGACATCCAATCGAAGTGCTCTGCAAAGAATAAGGTACCTACTAGTACTGCTACTACTGGCTCCATAGACCCTAAGATAGAGGTGACAGTACTACCTGCGTGCTTCACTGCTAGTACTAGACATAGGTCAGAAATGAAGGTAGCGAATACTCCCAATAATATAAGATTAATCCAGTCACTCGTAAGGGTTACCGTCTGTATTCCTGTGGTGAAAAGACAGTAGAATAAGAAGATTAAACACCCCATTAATAATACATAGAAGGTCAATGAATCAAAGTTCATCTCTGATATTCTAGATTTATTTAAGCCTACGATATACAGTCCATAGGTGAATATCGTCAGAGCAGAGAGTACTAATCCTGTGATCAGTGAAGGTGAAGCCTCACCGTGTATACACATCATACCCACTCCCACTAGTGATAGTATAGACGCTACTAAGAGTGCGATAGACTTCTTCTCTTTATAGAACATAATCATGACGATACTGACGAATATAGGGTATAAGAAGTGTACAGTAGTGGCTAGACCACTATCTATATACTCATACGCATCGACTAAGAATTTGGCTGTTGCGGCATACAATAACGCCAAGAAAAAGACGACTGCTAGATCTTTAATAGAAATTTTTAAGCTTGTTTTTTTGTACAAACATACTGCGCCCATAGTCACAGATGAAAATAAGAATCGATAAAATAGAATGGTCGGTATGCCTATAGCAGCCACTCCTTCTGGTCGCAAGTTCGGCAGTATCAATGGTAAGGAGAACAAAGGCACCAAACCAAATGTACCCGAAGAAATCAATGCGAATAGAATTCCTTTAAGGTTTTTCATTGTTTTAAAAATTTTTTAATTAAAAATCTGCGCAAAGGTACATTTTCAAGATGGGGTATAGAAGTAGGAGGTATATTATTGTTAATCTCTTGTTTTACCTAGGTTAGGACTGCTTATTTTGATAAGAGATTTGGTAGAGAAAAATTAAGATGATAACGTTTTTCGTAATAATTTTAGAATAAGATAATGAAGGAATAGCGTATCTTTAACATAAAATTCGATATGAAAAGATGTGTGCTATTGATTTTGATACTATTGTTTTTACAGGCGTGTGATAAGGGGGTGGACGTTACCCCACCTACGGATTGGCGATTAGAGAATCTAAATGGACAAGTTAAATCTCGTACTATTTCGAGGTATAAACTAGGCTCTGATGAGGTAGAGGTAACAGTAATTACTTATAGTAAGGAAGGGTATTGTTTAGAGAGTGTGAATCGTACTTTTACTTCTAATGATAATAAAGTTAATTCTATATCAACTCAAGAGAATATAATAGTATATAAGGAATATATAGGAAATAAAAGAGAAGTTAATAAGCTTAATAAAGATCGTAAGTACATCTTTAAAGGTAGTATAACATGGGAGGCAGAAGATAGGTATATACATGAACGAACTTATCTTGGATACACCCCTATCTATGGAACACTAATAGTTAAACTTAATAAGGAAGGCAAAGTAGAATCTTTAAAATATAAGAGTCATAAGGAAGGTGAGTTTAGTCCTCATAGTAACTATAATGTAGTGTATAGCTATGGTGATAAGAATGAGCCTATTAGTTATGTGTTTAATGATATTGCCAATTCAGAAAAAAAAGAATTTTATTTAGTAGAAACAGGTTATGATGACAAAGGGAATATCTTAAAGTTAGAGTGTATTGACCGATCTGGGGAGTTAAATAATTATAAGGTCTATACGTATGAATATTACGATTAATAAAAAATAGCGAAAGGAAAAAGAAATGATGAAGCAGTTAATGTTGGTGCTAGCAGTGATGCTAGTAGGGTGTAAGTCAGAGGGGAGTACTACACCATATAGTGATGCCAAGTTAGAGGGAATTAGAGGAAGGGTAAAGACTGTAACAGAGGTCATACGTCTGTCTGATTCTAATGTTGTGTCACAGAGAATAAGTCTGTATGATGAGAACGGATATAAGATATCGATGGAGTCTCTAGACAATGAGTTAGATACTGAGTTGTTAGAATTTAGTAGTAATGGTATCCTTAAATACGAACCATATAATGGACAACAGCGCGTATTAAAAGGATATGACTACGAAGGAGCTGTGATAAGTGAAGCGATACAGAAGTGGTCTTCTCCTGCAGCCTATACCGTAGTTACATCTTATACTAATACTCCTTCTATGAGTAATACTATAAAAGGGGCAGTAGATAAAGAAGGAAAGGTAAGCTCTATGCAGATGATAGCAAAGAATGGAGAAAGTGTACAGATAAACTCATTGACAAAGTTTATGTATGATAATAGTGGATATCAGAATGGGTATATACAGAAAGACGTATTAACCTCTACGGATGCTAAATATATTGTAATGAATAAGGGATACGATAGTTATGGGAATATTACGAAGCAGGAAGTGTATGTAGAACGGGATGCGCTAGTAAGTGAGAAGGAGATTACGTATGAATATTATGATTAGCGTAGCTCTAATTATGTAAAGAAAAGTGATTAAAATTATGTGATGAGTATTTATAGAAACTAATTATTGTGAATTTTATTGTATAATCTAGTGTTTATGGTGAAATAGGCGATTATTAGTCTTAGAAGTATGGTTAAAATGTGTAATTTGCCCATCTTAAACTAAACACTAACCAATATGAAAATCACAAACGTAATCAGTAAGACGATTGCACATAGTGTACTAGGGGTGACCTTACTGTCTAGTGCGCTAGTATTAGCACAAAAACAAGATCCTATAGTAGAGGCTATCGTAAAAGAAGGAACTACTAATTCTCAGTTAAAGAAGTATGCATTTGAACTAATGGATGTCATCGGACCTCGCTTAGTAGGGACACCACAGATGATGCAAGCACATAATTGGGTGAAGGATCAGTACACTTCTATGGGCTTTGAGGCGCGTAATGAAGAGTATGGAACATGGAAGGCATGGGAGCGTGGTACTACACAGATCACGATGACTTCACCTCGTACTAAGTCATTAGAGGGAATGCAACTGGCATGGAGTCCTGCTTCTAAAAAAGGAGGAGTAGACGGAGAAGTAGTGATATTAGCTGATGTGGCTTCTCAGGCTGACTTTAATGCATGGTTACCTTCTGTAAAAGGGAAGTATGTCATGATCTCTATGCACCAACCTACAGGAAGACCAGACTACCAATGGCAAACTTTTGCTACTGAAGAGTCTTATACTAAAATGAAAGAAGAGAAAGCTGCAGCTGAGAAAGCGTGGGCTACTCGTATCAAAAATACAGGATATACAGCTAAGGAATTGCCTAAAGTATTAGAAGATGCAGGAGCTGCTGGTGTGCTAATGTCATACTGGACAGGTATTATGGGGTCTAATAGAATCTTTGGGGCAGAGACTAAAAAAGTACCTACTATAGATATCGCATTAGAAGATTATGGTATGCTATATCGATTAGCAGAGAATGGTAAGAAACCTCATATCCATGTGAATGCACAGTCAAAAGACCTTGGTACTACGAAGACATATAACACAATAGCTGAGCTTAAAGGTGGAGAGAAAGGAGATGAGTATGTAATCTTATCTGCACACTTAGATAGCTGGGATGGTGGTACAGGTGCTACGGATAACGGTACAGGTATCATCACGATGATGGAGGCTGCTCGTATCTTAAAAGCGGTATTGCCTAATCCTAAACGTACTATCCTAATCGGTAACTGGGGAAGTGAAGAGCAAGGATTAAATGGGTCTCGTGCTTTCGTAGCAGATCACCCAGAACTACACAATAAGATACAAGTAGTATTCAACCAAGATAACGGTACAGGACGTGTAGCTAATATCTCTGGACAAGGGTTCTTAAACTCTTATCAATATATTACAGACTGGTTATACGCAGTGCCTGAGAAATATAAGAAAGAGATTAAGACTCACTTCCCTGGATCGCCTTCAGGAGGTGGTTCAGATCACGTTTCATTTGTAAGTAAAGATATACCTGGATTTATGATGAGCTCATTGAGCTGGGGATATGGTAACTATACTTGGCATACAAACAGAGATACAGCTGACAAGATCGTTTATGACGATGTACAGAACAACGCTATTCTGATCGCTATCATGGCTTATAAAGCAAGTGAGGAGAAAGAGTTGGTATCTAGAGAAAAGATTGTTCTTCCATTAGACAGTAAAGGAGAACGTCAAGAGTGGCCAGAGTCAAAAGGACCTAAACGCACAAGTAACTAGATGATATAAAAAAAGAGCATTGCTGAGGTAATGCTCTTTTTTTGTTGTTAAAAGTTGCATAGAGTTGTTTAATTTTGGAGATATAAATATATAGATATGATCAAGTTGTTTTACTATGACGCTCTTACTGATCAAGGTCAAGAAGGAGAAGAGTCTAAGGTGGCTACAGAGCTAGAGGTAATCACGTGTTTTAAAAAGTTGTCGACAGAAGAAGGTACTTTTATTGGAATATTTAAGGGAGAGGACGATACTTTACAGTTCGGTTGGTTACGAGATGATATATGGATTATAGATATTCCGATAGTGAGTAAACAGGGATCTTATCAGAAGGAAGGGACTAGAGAAGAGTGTATAGAATTAATCAAGGAGCAATATAAGAACTTTGATTTGAGCTTCAGTCATAGTTATACATTTGAAGAATGGTAGTGAGTTTTATAGTAGTGTAAACTAGTTTTTATATTTAGTTTCTTGTATTGGTATCTGCTTTTTAATGACTATTTTAATAAACTATATTTTTTAATCTTAATTTTAGTGTTTTCTGTTTTGTATTTACGTTAAATAATATTTTTTTGATATAAACTTTTGTTGTTTTTATTTTACTTTGACGCCCTAAAATAATAATAACATGAAAAATATAAGTTTGGTTATCATGATGTTAGTCATGGTTTTTGTTACTGGATGTTCAAAAGAAGATTTAGAAGTAAACAATAAAGATGTCAGTATTCAATACAAGGGGACATCTATAGAAACTAGGAAAGCCAAGCAGTACACTAACTTTTACTTTACTATTAGGTCTACAGTGCGTACACCTATGCAAGGGTATGTAGAAGTAGTTACTATAAATAATGAGAAGATAAAGTCGGATAGATTTTCTCTTAATATGGGAGAACACAGAGAAGTTCTAGTGAAGAAAGAAGGAGTAGTAGTTGAAAGAGATTATGTAAAGGGCTATAAAGTGTATGCTACCCCAATCAACTTTGATGCATTTCCAAATCGCGGGATGCCTACAAGAGATTTCTTAACCCCACCGATGTATAAATTTCCAAAGGCAGGATAGATTGTCTCCATACTCTATACTGATGTGATACTTTTTGGGTTAATTATGTTAAAAATAGATTATTATATTTATTTTTTCATATAATATGTTTTTACTTTGCAGTAAAAATTATGGTTATGAGAAGTATAGGTTTGTTTTTAACATTGGCAATGTCTGTGTTTTTATTTAGTTGTTCATCAAGTGATGATGGTATGAAAAGCAACGAAAGAGATGTAATAGTAGAACTTGTAAATACGAATGTAGTTGTCAGGTCTTCAGTAGAATATACTAGCTTTAATTATAATGTTAAGTCTAGTGCAAATATTCCATTAGATGGACGAGTAGAAGTGACAACTATAAAAGATGAAAAGTATCAATCGGATTATTTTACTATATCTCCTAATGGTACTGTAAAAACTTCTGTATTAGTAAAAGGGAAAGTAGAGGTTAATTATGTGAAATCACATAAAGCATATACTAGAACTGCTAAAGGCAATGTGAATCCTGCATTTTAAAAATTATAGATTACAAATGTAAAAGAGGGGTGTCTTCATGAAGATACCCCTCTTTATGTGTTAAGTCACATGTTTTATTTAAATATGTCTTTTATCACTTTACCTTTACTGTAGTCTAATTTTATTCCTAGTAGTTCAGCCATTGTATTTGCTACATCTATTTGTTCATAACTACCTGTGCTTATTGTTGTATTTTGTTTGAAGTCTGGTCCCATAGCGAAGAATTCGATATGACGACATCCTAGACAATTATCTCCATGGTTGACAAAAGAATCTTTGACTCCATCTAAGTGACGTCCATGGTCATTTGATACCATTAGGGTTGTTTTGTCTTTATAATCTGGTTGAGATTGTAAGAAGTCCCAAATATCTTTAATGCTTTGATCAGTTGTTTTGATAGCTTGGATGTATTCATTCCATTTGTTAGCATGTCCATAGCTATCTACATCTTTTAAGTTAATAACAACTACATTAGGTTTGTCAGTTGTGATTACTTTTTTAAAGTTTTCGATAGTTACTTTATCTGCTCTATACCCTGTCCCATTACCAGCTACTCCTGCATCTGCTTTAGGCATATACTTATTATTCCAATCAGGGTTTTTAGTGTTATTTAGTACTTCTAATTTATCTTTAGATACTACCACCCAAGCTTTGCTGTTATCTTTCTTCGTTTGTTTTAACCACTGTTGTAATACAGAAGGATTAGTAGGAAGTTCTTTACCGTTATTCTTAATGCTGTCATATACACCTGTGATAAGGGCAGTGTGTCCTGCATTTGTATTGGTTAGTCCATTGTTTCTAAAATTGCTGATAAAAACTCCTTCTTTTAATAGAGCGATGCGGTTAGGGATATGTGCTTGTGTAGTCTCTTGCCAAGTCTCTGTCATTCTAGGTCCGTCGATAACTAGTAAAACGACATTTTCTGTTTGATACTTTTTGCTTTCTGGTTGTGCTGCTTTATTGTCATCACTAGAACATGATACTAGTGACACACATAAGATAAGGCTTAGAATAATTCTTTTCATAATGATGTTTTTGTATGTTACAAAGTAACTTCGATTAAGCTGTATTATACAAGTTATTCGCATTATGCATTTGTGAAGTATAAGTTACATAAACGTTCATGAAAAGGTGAACTCTAGGTGTTATTTAATGAAAGGATAATGACTATTTTACATCATTTACTGTACAAGTTTTTAGAAGTAATTTATAAAAACTCTATCTTTAAGGATTCAATTATAAAACTATGAAGAAGTTAGGTTTGTATCTTATGATTCTTGCTCCGATAATCGGCTTTGGACAAAGTTCGAATGGGAGAATACAGGAGTTGTGGAACATTATTCAGAAACAAGAAGAGAATGCTGAGGTAAAGAGCATGTTGCCCAATATACAAGAAGTAAAGAAGTTGTCTAAAAGGCATAATGATTATCCTAGTATGATAAAAGCGATGTTCTATGAGGCAAGAGTAAACATCTTAGTAAGTGAAGATGATAAGTATGATATCAATATCATTATTAAGCAATTCGCTGAAGAAAGAAGAAATGCTAAAGGTGCTACAAAGGCTATTATAGATACCTATATAGCTGAGATATTTAAGCTGTATTACTCTGCTAATAGATATAAACTTAGGAATAGAACAACATTAGAACAAAGTACTGCTTCTGGTATAGCCTACTGGACAGCTGATGAGTTTAAAAAAGAAATAGAAAAGTATTATCAAAGTGGTCTTTCTCTAGCTGCTAAAGAGCAAGGAGAGTCTATCGATAACTGGGGAGATATGTTTAGCTCTAATGCTTCTAAGTTAGGTGCTAGTAGAGCTAAACTTACAGTTTATGATGCATTGCGTTTAAATTACTTAGATAATCTACAGTATAATTCATTTGATTTGTCAGATGAAGAACGTAGAGCGTTAGAACAAAAAAAGCAAGAGTTAAAAGCAGCTATCCTAAAAGATATAAAAGCTAAGAATGATGCTACGCTCTATGTGTATATAGAGATGTATCTAGCGGCTACTATAGAATCTAGTGAGCATCGCAAAGAGAAGTTTGAAAACCTATTAGCAGCGTATCCTAATGAGCCTCTTGTGTATGAGGGGTATGCTAATTATCTAAATGGAGTAGAACTAGTAGCTCTAATAGATAAGGCTTTAAAGTTATTTCCTAATACAAAGACGGCAGAGAACCTAAGTGCACTGAAGAAGTATACAGAACGCAAACAATACACTTATAATATCAATAAGTATGTATTAGATAATCAGGCTATACCTCTGAGTATAGGTCATCAGAATGGCGACAAGATCTATGTACGTGTGTATAAGAACAATAGTTCTAAGAGAAGTAACAATATACCTTTCCACAATGGAGTAGAAGGATACAATAGATTAAATAAAGAATATACTGCTATAGATACTTATACAGTTCAGTTGAGCACATTTAATGATTATGAAATGCACAAAACTGTGGTAGCGTTAAATGCGTTAGATACAGGTAGGTATTTTATAGCATTCTCTAATGTTCCTTTTGATGAGATTAAAGAAGGGGAGTCTGATGTACAAGTAACCCTTGTCAATGTGACTCCTAATATTATAGAAATTAACGAAGGAAAATTACGCGCTTATAATAGAAGAACAGGTAAGCCATTAAGCAATATCAGTATTCACATCGCTAATGAAGATGAGAAGAGAGTAAATAGTAATTATTGGGAAACGGTGATAACGACAGACTCTAATGGAGAGGCTAATCTTGATTTTGCTAAATCTGATAGATATCTCTATGCTAATATAAAGGGAGAAGAGGTATATTATTCTTCTTATGTGTATAGTCGTTATAAACAAGAAGAAAAAGAAGATAATGTACAGTATAAAGCGACTGTACTAACAGATAGAGGTATCTATAGACCAGGACAAGTCCTGTATTTTAAATCTATAGTTTCTAAAAAGAGTAAGCTGAGTGAACAGGTAGTTGCTAAGGCACAAGTATCTATAAAGCTATATGACCCTAATGGGAAGGAATTGACCACACAACAATTAGTTACAAATGAGTTTGGTTCTGTCAATGGACAGTTTGTATTACCATCATTAGGTAGATTAGGTAACTATAGTGTGGAGGTTATACTAGGAGAGGAGACTGTAGGATGGAGTCATCTGTCAGTAGAAGAGTATAAACGTCCGAAATTTGAAGTAGAGTTCGAAAAACCTAAAGAGATCTATAAACTAAATGAGAATGTAACTGTAGAAGGAAGTGCAAAGGCTTTCTTAGGAGCTAATATAGATAAGGCAAAAGTAGTTTATAGAGTAGAGAGACAAGAGATATGGCCTTATTGGATATGTGGGCCTTATTATCCAAGTAGATATCTGAATCCTGAGACAATGATTCAGGGAGAGACAATAACGGATGAGAAAGGAAAGTTTACTATCAGCTTTAAGGCGTTGCCTAAAGAAGAAAAAGAAAGTACCCTGCCTCGTACATTTACTTATTATATCTATGCGGATGTAATAGACCAGAATGGAGAAACACATAGCAGTAGTGTAGATGTAGTAGTAGGAGAGAAGAATATAGAGCTAGCTGTTAATCTTCCTTTTATTTCTACAGTAAAGGATTTGAGTAAGTTTACGATTAGTACGAAGAACCTAAATGGGATAGACTATGCTTCTCAAGGAGAGTTAAGCATATTCCCTCTATTAGCTCCTAATCCTGAGCGTATTTCTGATAATTTTGGTTTAGATAAAGGAGATTATAAGTTGTATGATTACAATGAGTTTATCTCTCTATTCCCTCATTTAGATTACGGAGATGAGAAAGATACAGCGCAGTGGGGAATAGGTAATTCTGTGTTTAGTACATCATTTAATACAGCAGATACAAAAGAGGTAGTATTTAAGGGGGCTAAACAATTATCTTCAGGTACTTATATTGTCAAAGGATATGTATATGAGAATGGTGAGAAGAATGAGATAGAGAAACGCTTTACATTAAGAAATGAGGAGTCAAAAGAGTATTCAAAGGTCTTAGTAGAATTAAAAGCAGAGGACAAAGTATACAGAGTAGGAGAGAAAGCTAGTGTAGAGATACGCAGTGCTGAGAATAATACGTATGCATTCGTAGAAGTAAAAGCAAATGGTAAACAGGTTTATCAAAAAGTGATGAAGATCAATAAGAGAGGTTCGTCAATAGATATTCCTATTAAACAGGATTATAAGGTAGTAGATGTTTATGCATTAGCATTAAAGCATAATATAGCAGCACAAGACGCGGCTAGCATTACTCTAAAAGGAGAAGAGAGTAAGCTGTCTTTAGTTATAGAGTCTTTTAGAGACAAGGTAGAGCCTGGGGCTAAAGAAAAATGGTCTTTAAAAGTAAAAGGGAAAGAGAAGGAGCAAGTGGTATCTGAAATATTAGCTACTATGTATGATGCTTCTTTAGATCAGTTCGTATCACATAGTCTAAATACGACTCTTAAAGTTCCTGTACATTATTACAACAGACCTTCGTTTAGTATGTATGATTTTAGTAATATCAAGGGAATAAGTTACTTTAATTCATTAGCAAGTGAGACAGTAGATTATACTGATTTTATAATAGATAGACCAATCGTATTTAATACTTACGGATTAAACTTCCAACCTAAAGTAAGAATTGGTTCTGGGACGATGCGAGTGAGAGGGATGAGTATGGTGAGTGCTACGAGTGGAGATGCAATGGCTAAAAATATAGTAGCTCCTACTGTTGCATTTAAGGAAGAGTTAAAAGAAAATGCTATTATAAATGAGTATAAGGATGTAAGTACTGGTGGAAGCAGTGTAGAAAAAACAGATGCTCCTGCACCGACTATTCGTAAAAACTTACAAGAGACAGCTTTCTTTTACCCTACGCTAAAGACAGATGAGAATGGTGATGTGAAGTTCGAGTTCACAATGCCTGAAGCTTTGACTAAATGGAAGTTTATGGCTTTTGCTCATACTAAGGATTTGCGTAGTGACTATGCAGAAAAAGAAGTAGTAACTCAAAAAGAGTTAATGGTAGTTCCTAACTTACCTCGTTTCTTACGACAAGGAGATAAATTAACTTTATCTACAAAAGTAGTTAATCTATCTGATGCTAATAGAAAAGGTAAAGCTACTCTTCAACTGTTTAATGCTTATACGAATGAGTTGTTAGTAGAGAAAACAGGAGAGTTCTCTGTCAATAAAGAAGAGTCAAGTGCTGTAAGTTGGGATATAGAAGTTCCGAATAGCGTAGATGTAGTCTCTTGTAGAATAATAGCTGTGTCAGATAATTATAGTGATGGAGAAGAGTCTGTGCTACCGGTATTGACTAATAGAATGCTAGTAACAGAGACGATGCCTATCTATATCAAAGAAGGACAGAATAAGATATTCAAGTTTAAGGAGTATGAAGCGAATAGAAGTAATACTCTACAGAATCATAAATTGACATTAGAGTTAACGACTAATCCAATTTGGAATGCTGTGTTTGCTTTACCATATTTACAAGAATATCCTTATGATAGTTCTGAGCAAGTGTTTAGTAAAGTGTTTGCTAATGCTGTTGCAACGAAAATATTAAATGACAATCCTAAGATTAAGACTGTTTTTGATCAATGGAATGTAAAAGGAGAAATGTCTTCTAAGTTAGAACAGAATCAAGAGCTGAAGAGCGTGCTGTTAGCTGAGTCGCCATGGGTGAGAGAAGCAACAAGTGAGGCTGAGCAAATGAAGCGTATGGCAGTCTTGTTTGATTTGAATAAAATGCAATATGACCTTCAGTCGGATATCGATAAGTTAATCGAGCAACAAAACGAGGATGGAGGATTCTCTTGGTTTAAAGGAGGGAAATCAGATAACTATATTACACAAACTATTGTAGAAGGTTTTGGTAATCTGAAACGCATAGGTGCAATGAATGCTCCTTGGGCAAGTGATGTGAATTATATTTCGATGCTAAAGAGAGCAATAGAGTATATGGATCAAGCGCAATATAGAGAGTATGAAGAGCAAGTGAAGTTTGGTGTAAAAGGTAAAGTACCAAGTTTAGGTACGCACTATTTATACGCACGTAGTTATTTTATAGGGGATTTCGGTATCAATGAGAAATACTCTCCTATGATAACTGCTATTCGTCAAAGTATCGAGAGTGAGAAACCTGCTAATAATCTTTATCAAGAGGCTATACGAGCTGTGATAGCAAAGAGATTTGGTTCTGATAAAAAGGCAGAGAGTATTGTTAAGGGGATTATGGAGACAGCAGTAGAGTCTGATGAGATGGGAATGTATTGGAAGAATAATATTGCAGGATGGTTATGGTATCAGGCTCCTATCGAAACTCAAGTGGCAATTTTAGAAGCTACCAACGAGGTAAATAAAGAGAAATACGCTAATGCAATAGAACAGATGAAAGTTTGGTTACTAAAGAATAAACAAACTACTGGATGGAGATCTACTAAAGCAACTACAAAGGCTGTATATGCCTTATTAAATACGGGTAGGTCTTGGCTAGATGCAGAGCAAGGTATTGAAGTAAAAGTAGGAGGATATCCTATAGACACAGAAGCAAATGCTCAGGCGGGTAGTGGTTATATCAAACAGAGTTGGTCTAAAGCAGAGTTGACAGCTAAAAAAGGTATTGTAGAAGTAAGTAAGACCTCTCCTGGTATTGCTTATGGTGCGATGTACTGGCAGTACTTCGAAGATTTAGATGCTATTAATACAGCAGAGACAGGTATTAAGCTAACTAAAAAGCTTTATATAAAAGCGAATACAGAGCAAGGTCAAGTACTGCGTGAGATCACTAAAGAGTCTCCGATTAAAGTAGGTGATGTAGTGACAGTACGTTTAGAGATAAGTGCAGATAGGGATATGGATTATGTTCACTTAAAAGATATGCGTGCTAGTGGCTTTGAACCTACGAATGTTCTATCAGGGTATAGATGGAAAGGAGAGTTCGGATATTATGAAGAGACAAGAGATGCTTCTACGAACTTCTTTATATCGAGATTGAGAAAAGGAAGCTATGTATTCGAGTATGAGTTAAGAGCTAATGTAAGTGGTCAATTCTCTAATGGTATTACAACTATGCAGAGTATGTACGCACCAGAAATGAGTGCTCATAGCGAAGGCATCAGAGTAGAGATTAAGAACTAGTGTAACTAGATAAATAAACAGAAGGAGGTTTGCTGAGGTAAACCTCCTTTTTTATGAGGTATACTTCTTGTTGTAGGTTAAGTGTTTAAAGGTTGATGAGGTTGTAAATTTGTAATACAAAAAACAAAGAGATATGAAAACAAGAAATATTAAACAAGTAGTAAAACCACAACCAGCACACTTTGTAGGAGATGGTTTTAGAGTGCACAACTTTATTCCAAGTATGCCTAATATGAATATGCAACAGATGGATCCGTTTATCATGTTTGACTATAATTCTAAATACACATTTGGGCCTTCAGAAATCCCAAGAGGTGTAGGAGTACACCCACATAAAGGATTTGAGACTGTTACGATAGCATATAAAGGACGTGTAGAGCATGGAGATAGCAGTGGTGGTGGAGGTATCATAGGAGAAGGTGATGTACAATGGATGACTGCAGCGTCAGGAGTTTTACACAAAGAGTTTCATGAAACAGAATGGAGTAAAACAGGAGGTGAGTTTCAAATGGTACAGTTATGGGTAAACTTAAAGAGAGAGGATAAAAAAGGGCCTGCTAAATATCAAGCAATAGAACATGATAAAATGGCCAAATATACATTGCCTAATGGAGAAGGAGTAATTGAAGTAATAGCAGGAGACTATAATGGAACTAAAGGAACAGCTTCTACATTCTCACCAATTCACATGTACAATTTAAAAGCTAAAGCAGGTACAAATACTAGCTTTAGTTTTCCTTCAGGGTATACTACTTTATTGTTAGTATTAGAGGGTGAAGTAAAAGTAAATGGAACAGTAGTAGCTACAGATCATGTGGCTCATATGGAGAGAGAAGGAGAAGAGTTTACAGTAGAAGTTACTAAAGATGCTGTAGCCTTAGTAATCTCTGGAGAGCCTTTAAATGAACCAATAGCACATTATGGACCATTCGTAATGAATACAACAGATGAGTTAGTACAAGCAGTAGATGACTTTAACTCTGGGAAGTTTGGAGATCTAGTATAATAATAAATTTCATAATAAGTAAGGAGACTATATTTTTATAGTGGTTTTGTTTTGGTGAAAGGAGAGGTATTGATTATCTCTCCTTTCTTTTTTGGAGTGTAAAATAGCTGTTTATAGCTATTGCATATTTACTAGGTATATTTTTACATTTGTCGTATTAATCGGTAGGTATGAAAAAAGTAGGAATTACATTATTTGCACTAACACTTTTAACAGTTAGTTGCAAGGATAAAGAGGGGCAAACAGAAGTAGTAGAAGAGACTCAAATCGTGATTCCTCAAGTACAGCCAGAGACAGCTGACTTAAAGTTAGCCGCAGACAATATGGATGTCTATATGGAGTCAGAAGATAAGATGATGGTAACTTTAGGAGATGCAGATCAATTGCGTCTTCAAAAAGCAATACAAATCATCGGAAATATGAATGTCATTTATACTGATGATGATGGAATAGATCATGATAAGACTGATGCAGCTTTCTTAAAAAAGGTAGGGGGTAAAACTTTTAAAGAAGTATGTAAAGTAGCAGAAGGATATCTTAAAGCTGATCAACAACGCGAGTTAGACCGTATCAATAGAATATTAGGGAGTATAAAGGATCCTAAAGCAGATGCTGATGTAGAGCGTTATAATGAGGCACAACACGATCTTAAAGAAGCTAATAAAATACCTATTACACTAGATGCTTATACCTATAGCGAAGAGTGTTTTTTGTAGAGACGGCAATAAATTGCGTCTACCACATACTAACCACAATATTGATAATCTTCTATATTAAACAACTAAGCCCATTGCATTGCAATGGGCTTAGTTGTTTAATGGTCTACAGCTGTTAACTGTAAACCGTTGACCATTAACCTATAACAATCCCGCTCTTTTTAATAAAGCATCAGGAGTAGGTTCTTGACCTCTGAATTTTTTGTACAATGTCATTGGGTGATCAGTTCCCCCTTGAGATAAAACATAATCTTTAAACTTAGTAGCTACTTCTTTATTGAAGATGCCATTAGCCTTAAAGTATGCGAATGCGTCAGCATCCAATACCTCCGCCCATTTATAGCTGTAGTATCCAGATGAGTAACCACCTTGGAAGATATGAGAGAATGAAGTACTCATTGCATTCTCTTTTACATCAGGATATTGTTGTGTAGAAGCAAATTGTTTTGTTTCGAAGTCTTTTAGACTTGTGATAGCCGTAGGGTCTTGACCATGCCATCCCATATCTAATAGACCGAAGCTCAACTGACGTACTGTAGCTATCCCCTCTAAGAAGCTCGCACTCTCTTTGATCTTTGCTACTAATTCCATAGGGATAGTCTCTCCTGTTTGGTAATGTTTAGCGAATAGCTCTAAAGCTTCTTTTTCGTAACACCAGTTCTCCATCACTTGACTTGGCAACTCTACGAAGTCCCAATATACATTAGTTCCAGATAACGATGGGTAAGTCGTGTTTGCTAACATACCGTGTAATGCATGCCCAAACTCGTGGAATAGCGTTGTTACTTCGTTAAATGTAAGCAATGAAGGCTTAGTAGCAGTTGGCTTAGTGAAGTTACACACGATAGAGATATGCGGTCTTTCATTGATACCGTCTTTGATATATTGGTTTTTGAATGAAGTCATCCAAGCGCCGTTTCTCTTTCCTTTGCGTGGGAAGAAGTCTGTGTAGAATACAGCTATGAAATCTCCTTGCTCATTCGTTACCTCGAATGTACGCACATCTGCGTGGTACTTCTCTATAGTCTGTACTTCTGTAAACACTAATCCGTATAACTTATTGGCTACTTGGTAAGCACCGTCTAATACATTCTCTAATTGGAAGTATGGTTTAAGTAATTCGTCATCTAAGCTAAAGCGCTCTTGTTTTAACTTCTCAGAGTAGTATGAACCATCCCATTTTTGCAATACATCAATGTTGTCTATCTTCTTTGCAAAAGCAGTTAATTCTGCAAACTCTTTATCAGCAGCAGGCTTAGCCTTTGCTAATAACTCTTCTAAGAAAGCATTTACCTTATCAGGGCTCTGTGCCATACGCTCTTCTAATACGAAGTGAGCATGTGTAGCATATCCCAGTAGATTAGCTCTCTCATGACGTAGGTTTACAATCTTTAAGACATTAGCTTCATTGTTATGCTCATTATCTTGAAAGGCTTTTTTACCTGAAGCGATAGCCATCTCTTTACGCAACTCACGATTATCAGCATAGGTCATAAAAGGGATATAACTAGGATAATCTAATGTGAATACCCATCCTTCTTTACCTTCTTGTTCAGCTAAAGCTCTTGCTTCTTCTACAGCACCTTCAGGAAGACCAGCTAAGTCTTTTTCCTCTGTGATGTGCAGTTGGAATTTATGTGTTTCTGCTAATACGTTTTCTCCAAACTTCAACGCAGTTGTAGATAACTCTGCATCTATTGCTCTTAATCTTTCTTTTTTATCTTCTGATAACAATGCACCATTGCGGACAAAGCTTTTATAATTCTTTGTCAATAAGGTTTCTTGTTCTATAGTAAGGTTCAGTGTCTCTTTTTGTTCATAAACTGCTTTTACGCGTTTAAATAACTCTTCGTTTAAGGAGATGTCATTGCTTAGTGCTGATAGCATTGGAGCTACCTCTTGTGCTATTTTCTGCATCTCATCATTTGTCTCAGCTGAGTTCAGGTTAAAGAAGATATTAGACAATACATCTAATTCCATCCCTGAGTAAGCTAATGCTTCTAGTGTATTCTCAAAGGTAGGTGTTGTAGCGTTAGCAGTAATAGCGTCTATCTCTGCTTTTGTATCTTGTATTGCTTTTTGGAAAGCAGGTATATAGTCTTCCGTTTTAATTTGAGTAAATGGTGCTGTACCATGTACGGTGTTAAATGGATTGTTCAATGCCGACATATTTTCTAATTTATTTTTATACTATAAAAGTAAGTTTTTTTTTAAATAATGGCTTGTTAATAATATTGGAATGTTTTTTGCACTAGGTGTGAATAATCACATATTAATCAATTTTTAAATTAATATGTTTGTTGTAATAGATAATTAATCAATATGTTATGATGGAAATATCAGCAAAGGATTTAGATATTCTTAGAAGTGAAGTAAATGAAGCTATTAGATTAGGTACATTAACGGATAAGCAATTAAAAGTTATCTATGATAATAAGTTGTTTAATATGTTTGTGCCTGCATATTTAGGTGGGTTAGGAGTAAGTCTGATTGAAGCTTTGCAAGTAGAGGAGCAGTTGGCTAGAATAGATGGAAGTCTCGGATGGACTGTGACGATGTGCGCTGGAGCCAATATGTTTGTTGGTTATTTAGAGGGCTTTCTTGCTAAAATGATTTTCCAAGATCCAAAAGTATGTTTTGGAGGCAGTGGGCAGATAGATGGTGTTGCTAGGGTATATAGAGATGGTTACATCGTAAATGGAACGTGGGATTATATCGTAGGATTACCTCACTGTACTGTATTAACCTTGAACTGTCATATAGAAGAAAAGGGAGAATTGCTTTATAAGGAAGATGGGTCACCTTATTTTAAAACGTTTTTCTTCTTCCCGAAAGAGGTGACTATTATTGAAGATTGGCAGTCTATTGGACTTAAGGCTACTGCTAGTCATAGTGTTAGTATTAAGGAGTTTAGGGTGAATGTAAATAGAGCCTTTGAGATAGATAGTAATCATCCTATAATTAATGAACAGACCTATCACTATCCTTTTATGTCCTTTGCATTGTTAACTTTGACAGCAAATCATTTGGGAATGCAAGAGCATTTTATGGATGAATTAAAGAAGTATTTTACAGGAGAATTGTATAATAAATATTTCGAGTTTAAAGATGAATTGTTCTATCAGTATGAAGAGAAATTCCTTGAGAGAAGAGCAGCCTTTTATCGCTTAGCTAAGTTATCTAGTGACGAAATAGCACTAAATGGCAAGTTAACAGAGCAGACTACTACTGATATTGAGAAAATGTGTAAAGGTCTTGTCTATAAAGGACGTAATGCTGTTTTGAAGGTTGTACCTTATTTAGGAATGGGAGCGATGGACTATACTACAGAGATGAACCGTATTATAGGAGATATTCTTACTGCGAGTCAGTTTAGTTTATTGTTACCTGATAGTTTAGAATAGAGAAAAATAGGCCAATAGAAGAGATCTCATCAGTATTACTGATGAGGTCTTTTTTTGTTTAAAGTGTTTTAATGCGGTAGCTTTGTTGTAGACAAAACAACATATTATGAAACAGTATCTAAGTGATGCCGATGTGCAAATACTTAAAGACAATATAACTACAGCAGAACAATTAGGTCATCTAACAGAAGAACAACTAGAAGTGCTGTATAGAAACAATTTATTCAACCTATTTGTGCCTAAGCAATATAAAGGCTTAGAAGTAGACTTTATCGATGCGTTAAGAGTAGAAGAGCAGTTAGCAGCTATAGATGGGAGTTTAGGATGGACCGTGACACTATGTGCAGGAGCTAATATGTTTGTAGGATTTTTAGATGCTAATGAAAGTAACAAAGTTTTTCAAGATACAAAAGTGTGTTTTGGAGGTAGTGGTAAGGTTAGTGGAGTAGCAAGAGAAGAAGGAGAGTATTATCTTATCAATGGGACTTGGGATATTGTAACAGGATTACACCATTGCACAGTTTTTACAGCGAATTGCCATCTCGAAGTTAATGGGGAATTGCAGTATGATGTAGAGGGTAGACCTGTATATAAGTCATTTTTCTTTTTGCCTTCTGAAGTAACAACTAAGAACAGTTGGGATACCTTAGGACTAATAGCTACAGGGAGTCATTCTATTGTAGTAAAAGAATTACGCGTACCTAAATCACGCAGTTTTAGTATCACAAGTGAGGCGTGTACTATTGACACCCCACTTTATAAGTTTCCATTTTATCCATTTGCAAAGTTTACATTAGCTGTGAATCAGTTGGGAATGCAATACCACTTTCTACAAGAGGTAGAGGTGTATTTTAATAAACTCAAAGGAGGTGCTTATGAGCAGTTCCAAACAGAATTGTTAGAAAAACTACAGACAGCCTATCACACGCGTAGAGAGGCTTTTTATGATTTAGCATCTACTACATGGCAGAAAGTACAAGAAGGTGCTGAACTGACAGAAGAAGAGTGTAATGCTATAGATAAACTGTGTAAAGAAGTGGTGTATCAAGGGAGAGATGAGGTGATACAGAACTTACCCTATCTAGGGATGTACGGAGTGAATAATAGCTCTCCTATAAGTAGAATCATCAGAGATATATTAACCGCATGTCAGCATAGCCTGTTTCTTTAATTACGATTTTCAAATTACGAATTAAAAATTAAGAAAGTTTAAATACCTATTTATTCTGTGTAACTCTTTCTTTATTTTGTATAGTAATTCTGATACTACCAATGATTTTTAGAATCTCATCTAAATCCTGAAGTAAGCTGTTTTTCTCACGAATAGTCAAAAAGTCTGTGTCTGCTAATAATCTAATCCAATAATGAGTTTCACGAGCTTCTTTATAAGCAATAGATAATTTAGCGTAGAAGTCTTTTTCTGTCTGTCCACCAAGGGCTTCTTCAACATTAGCACCTATAGAAGTGCCAGAGCGAAGAAGTTGTTTACTTAGTACATATTCTTTTTTAGTCGCAGATAGATGTTTATATAGGCGGATGGTTCTTACAGCAAAATCATAGGTTTTAGTTTGTATTATATTTTCTTGCTTCATAAAGTAACAAGGTAGTTATAGGTTTTAAAGTAATAATAACCGAAATATGAAGTAATATACTTACTCCATATTTCGGTTATATTTAAGTTGCTGAGTCATCCCTCACCCGTAGGGTGATGATTCTTAATTTTTAATTTATAATTCTTAATTTAAATAAAAGGTCTAAAGACCTTTTATTTCGGTTGCTGCTTTAAGCACTGCTTCTCTTAATCCATTTTTATAGTCTACCATCTTATTGCGAAGGTCTTCATTTTGACTACCTAATATCTGTATCGCTAGAAGACCTGCATTTTTTGCACCATTAAGGGCTACTGTAGCTACAGGTACACCACCAGGCATCTGTAAGATAGATAGTACACTATCCCATCCATCGATAGAGTTGCTAGATTTAACAGGTACTCCGATCACTGGAAGTGGAGACATAGAAGCTACCATACCAGGTAGGTGTGCTGCACCTCCTGCTCCTGCGATGATCACATGGATACCACGCTTATGAGCATTAGAAGAGAAGTCTACTAGTTTTTCAGGTGTTCTGTGAGCAGATACGATATCCACTTCTACTTCTACACCGAATTCTTTAATAATATTGATTGCATCTTGCATGACAGGCATATCCGATACGCTGCCCATTACTACTGCTATTTTCATAAGATTTATTTGCTGATTACTTTAATAGTTTCTTTTACTTGCTGCGCTATTTCTCTCGCTTTAATCATATCGCTATTCACGATCGTTACATGTCCCATTTTTCTAAAAGGACGAGTCTCGCGTTTGCCATAGATATGAGGAGTCACACCCTCTATCGCTAAGATATCTTCCATTCCTTCATAGTACACTTGTCCAGTATAGCCTTCAGCGCCTACTAAGTTTACCATGATACCAGCCACTTTACTATCTGTATTCCCTAAAGGTAAATCTAGAATAGCACGGATGTGTTGTTCGAACTGAGAAGTATAGCTCGCCTCTATAGAGTAGTGTCCAGAGTTATGAGGACGAGGAGCTACTTCATTTACTAATACATCGTCATCTTGCGTTTGGAACATCTCCACAGCTAATAAACCTACATGATTAAATTTCTCAGAAACTTGTAGCGCAATAGCTCTTGCCTTATCCGCTACAGCGCTATCGATACGCGCAGGACAGATCACATATTCTACTTGGTTAGCCTCTGGATGGAACTCCATTTCTACTACAGGGTATGTTTTGATTTCTCCAGAAGCAGAACGGGCTACGATCACAGCTAATTCGTTTTTAAAAGGAACCATCACTTCTGCGATACACTCTACATTAGGTAGTGCATCTAAGTCAGTAATCGTACGAACTACTTTTACTCCATTACCATCATACCCAAACTGAGCTGACTTCCATACGAATGGCATCGTTACTTCATTAGCTGTAGCTGCTGTTTTTAGAGCTTCTATATCAGAGAATCTCTTATAAGGAGCAGTTGGGATATTATGAGTAGTATAGAAATCTTTTTGATTTCCTTTGTTTTGGATTAATCGAAGTGTCTTAGGAGAAGGGAATACTTTAAGCCCTTCTTCTTCTAACTTATCAAGTGCGTCTAAGTTGACATTTTCTATTTCGATCGTTAAGACATCCACTGTTTTACCAAAGCGATAAACAGTTTCAAAATCCATTAAATCCCCTTGGAAGAACTGATGTGCTCCATACTGAGAAGGGGCATCTTTACTAGGATCTAGTACATTGGTAGCGATGTCAAATTTACGAGTGTCATATAGGAGCATTTTACCTAATTGACCTCCTCCTAATATTCCCAAACGGAAATCAGTAGAAAAGTAATTCATTGTGTAGTTGTATTGTTATTAAGGCAAAGATAATTTAAAAATATCTAAAATGAAGCATATTGCTATCTGTCTTGTGCTGCTTAATGTATTTATAATTTCTTTGACAAGAGACATAAATTAAGAGTAGATGATTTTTGAGATAAGTAAAATACAAATAGGTTGTGTTTGTTAAAAAAAGAGTATTTATTTTTAATAAATAAAAAAGTATATTTAGGTATTAATGTGTTGTATAGTAGGTTTTTGTGTTGTTTTTTGTGATAGGAGTGCTATTCTTGAGTATATGTTGTAGTTCCAGTATATATAACCCTTTTGAGTGAATGCTTCAACACTCCTTCAACATTGCCCCAAGAATGCTCTACTAGAGAGGGTGTTTGTTGAAGGAATGTTGAGGGGATATTGAGGAGGTGTTGAAGAAGAAAGAAAGTAGTGTAGTGATAAATAAGTCTATATTCTCATTCTGTTTGGGATTGATTGACTTATTATTAGAAGTAAAAAAGATGGTTTGTACTCAAGATAACGGTGTGATAAGAAGTTTTTTTTAGGAGAAATTACACCTCGATTATGTTATAATAAATGAAAGTCTGTATTGTTTATCTTATTGATTATATGAATTAACTAATTTAATATGATAATTAAATGATTTTATTATTGAATTTTGCTTATTATTAAATTATAACGTTTTATTAAATAAATATTTTTTAGTTAAAAAAATTAACTTATATTTGGTAGGTTATGAGTTGTGAATTGGCTCATTAAAATTGAAATTACGTTTTAAGTAGTGAAAATAATCTCAACGATAGAACTATAAACTTTGGTTTTAGAGTTAGATTGAATTAGTTTGTTTTAGACGTAGCGTGTAATAGCGCTACGTTTTTTGTTTTTAAAAACAAAAGGCTAAAAAGTAAATTATTGGGGTTTATTTTTTGGTTATTTAGGTTAAATCCTTTGCATAGAAACGAATAAACCTGTATTCTTTTTGTATATTTGCAAATTACGAACAACTTCGACACAATGGAAATACAAGTATTGGATAAAGTGTTTGTTCCTTTTATTTCAAGGGAGCAGATTGATACTAGATTGCGTGAAATCGCAGAACAAATAGAAAAGGATATGAACGGAGACGTTCCTGTATTTATAGGGGTTCTTAACGGTTCGTTTATGGTTATTTCTGATTTGGTGAAGCATTATAAAGGCTCATGTGAAATGAGTTTCGTTAAAATGGCTTCATATATAGGAACTCAATCAACTAATCAGGTTAATCAATTATTAGGACTTGATATAGATGTTACTGATAGAAGAGTAGTTATTATAGAAGACATTGTAGATACTGGGAATACACTAGTAGCGTTAAAGAAATTATTTGATCAACATAAACCTAGTGAAGTACGTATATGTACGCTATGTTTAAAACCAGAGGCTTATACGAAAGATATTCATTTAGATTATGTAGCTTTTGAGATTGAGAATAAGTTTATCGTAGGATATGGAATGGACTATGATAAATACGGTAGAAATATACCAGAGATATACCAAATTAAAGAATAAAGATTAGACTAACAGAATAAACAATAAATAATGATTGCAATAGTTTTATTTGGAAAACCAGGTGCTGGGAAAGGTACACAGGCTGAGTTTTTAAAAGAAAAGTATAATTTAACACATATCTCTACAGGGGATGTATTTCGTTTTAACTTGAAAAATGATACTGAGCTAGGTAAACAAGCTAAAGTATATATGGATCAAGGAGAACTAGTTCCGGACAGTGTTACAATTAATATGTTGGCAGAAGAGGTGAGTAAAAATATGGATAAATCAGGATTCTTATTCGATGGTTTTCCTCGTACGATCGCTCAAGCTGAAGCACTAGAAAAACTATTGAATGAGAAAGGAATCACTTTTGCAGGAACTGTAGGTTTAGAGGCAGATGATGATGTATTAGTAGCGCGTATCCTAGAGAGAGGTAAGACTAGTGGTAGAGCTGATGACCAAGATGAGGCTAAGATTCGTACACGTTATACAGAGTATAATGAGAAGACAGCTCCTCTTATCGCGTTCTACGAAGCAAAAAATAAATTCTACGCTGTAGATGGAATAGGTTCTATCGAAGAAATTACAGGACGTTTAAGCAAAGTTATAGATACTTTAATATAAGGTACTTTATAACATTCACTAAAAAATATTACCTTTGCCGCCCAATTCCTATTGTATGGTGCAATAAGGACGAAAAAAAATAAAGGAAATGACTGAAGGGAATTTTGTCGATTACGTAAAGATATATGTAGCTTCTGGTAAGGGAGGTAGAGGATCTACACACTTACACAGAGAAAAATTTATTGAAAAAGGTGGGCCTGATGGTGGAGACGGAGGTCGCGGAGGACACGTATACATAGTCGGAAATGAAGGTTTATGGACTTTATTTCACCTTAAATTTGCACGTCATATTAAAGCAGGTCATGGGGGTGATGGAGGAAGTTCTAGAAGTACAGGGTCAGATGGTGAAGATAGAATTATCGAGGTGCCATTAGGAACTGTAGTGAAGGACAAAGAGACAGGTGAAGTATTATTCGAAATTACTGAACACGGCGAAAAGAGAATCGTAGCTGAGGGAGGTAAAGGAGGATTAGGTAACTGGCATTTTAGATCATCTACTAACCAGACTCCTAGATATGCACAACCTGGAATGCCTAGTGAAGAGCTAGATATTATATTAGAATTAAAAGTATTAGCTGATGTCGGATTAGTAGGATTCCCGAATGCGGGTAAATCTACATTACTGTCTGTACTTACTTCGGCTAAACCAAAGATTGCGGATTATCCGTTTACGACACTGAAGCCTAATTTAGGTATTGTGTCATATAGAGATTTTAAATCTTTTGTGATTGCAGATATTCCGGGTATTATCGAAGGAGCTGCAGAAGGTAAAGGTTTAGGTCATTACTTCTTAAGACATATAGAGAGAAACTCTACTTTATTATTCATGGTGCCTGCGGATGCTGATGATATTAAAAAAGAGTATGATATCTTAATAGATGAGCTAAGAAGATATAATCCAGAAATGCTGGATAAAGATCGTCTTTTAGTAGTTACTAAGTGTGATATGCTAGATGATGAGCTACAATCAGAGTTAAAAGAACAGCTAGATGCTGAACTAGACGGAGTACCATACATGTTTATTTCTTCAGTGGCTCAACAAGGGCTAATGGAGTTGAAAGATAAATTATGGGAAATGTTGAATAAATAAGATTAAATTAAGGGAATTACCTTTAATCCCCTATTGGTAAGATAAAGGTGAGGAAAATGTTTGTGTTATTTGTTGTTATACGGCAAGTTATAAGTTAAAATTTATTTTTTTTGTATATATTTACATCAAACTGAAAATATATATTTAGAGAATTAAACAAAATATGCTAACATTAATTTTTCTCACTTTTGTACTTGCTTTTGGAGTATTATTTCTAAAAAAGTTTGTACAGACTAAATTTGTAGCATTAATATCCCTACTTCCATTTTCAATTTTTTTATATCTATTATCTTTTTTACGTTCTGTAAAAGACGGATTTAATAGTGTCCTATTTAGCACTGAATGGATTCCTACGTTAGGTATCAATTTAGACTTTAAAATAGACGGTCTATCACTTTTGTTTGGATTATTGATTTCTGGAATTGGAACATTGGTATATTTATATGCTTCTTCTTATTTAAGAGGGCATCCTCTGTTACACCGTTTTATTTGCTACCTGACTGTTTTTATGGGAGCAATGTTAGGAGTGGTTACTTCTGACAATTTAATCACCTTGTTTATTTTTTGGGAGCTAACGAGCATAAGTTCATTCTTCTTGATTGGTTTTAATAATGAAGAAGAAGAATCTAGAGCGAGTGCGTTGTGGGCCTTAGCCATTACAGGATTAGGAGGGTTCTTTTTACTGTCCTTTGGTGTAATCGTAGGAACTATATCCGGAACATATTCTATCCACGAGTTATTGGGACAGAGTGATGTGTTAAAGGAGAGTCCTTTCTACTTATTAATTATTATTTTCTTATTCATAGCAGCTTTTACTAAGTCTGCACAGTTTCCTTTTCACTTTTGGTTACCAGGAGCGATGAAAGCTCCTACACCAGTATCAGCTTATCTACACTCTGCTACTATGGTGAAGGCTGGGGTATACTTAGTAGCTAGATTCACTCCGATACTCGGTGGTAAGATGGAGTGGAACACGATCTTACTGGTAGTAGGTGGCGTGACCATGTTATTCGGTGCTTTTCACAGTGTATTTAGAAAAGATATGAAAGGGATATTAGCTTACTCTACTATATCTGCCTTAGGACTATTAATGTTCTTGTTAGGAATAGGTACTCAGATAGCACTGTATGCTATGGCAGTATTCGTATTAGCACATGCATTGTATAAAGCAGCTTTTTTCTTGATAACAGGTATTATAGATCATGCATTACATACTCGTGATATTAATGAGTTAGGAGGGCTACGTAAGTACTTTCCACTGTTAAGTGTGGCAGCCGTTGTTGCCGCATTATCATGTGCGGGTATTCCTTTGACTTTCGGATTTATTGGAAAAGAGTTAATCTATGAAAGTGGACTTCATTATATGAATGAGACTTTAGCAATTATATTAGTAGGCGCTTTATTCTTCACTAATGTATTTTTGACTGGATCAGGTTTCTTAATAGGTATAAAACCATTCTTTGGCAAAGCAACTAAGAACGTTTGTATATCTCATCAACCTGATTGGGCACTAATAGCTCCACCTGTAGTATTAGGGTTCTTCACCTTATTACTTGGAGTGTTACCCGCTATTGCTTATCATGAAATTATCTTGGCGACCTTTAGTGCTATTTATGGCTCTGTAGTAGAGATGCCTCTAGCGATATGGCATGGTGTGAATACTAGTCTATTATTAAGTGGATGCACGATAGTGCTAGGTACGATAGTGTACATTATCTTTAAGAGATGGAAGAACCCACTATGTGTGGTGGAGAACTTCGAGAAAGTATCACCTAAGAATATATTCTCTATCATCGTAGAGTTCTTTAGAGTACTAGCATATCGTTATACTTGGATCTTCCATAATGGATATCTGAGATCTTATCTAGCAGTAATTATTGTTTTCTTTGTAGGCTTAGTTGGGTATAAGTTATTTGCAGATGTTCCACTGCGTGTGAACACTACGGGACTGTCTGAGTTTAGAGCTTATGAGTTAGTTGTATTCTTAATTGCAGTTGTGGCAATTGTCTTTGCGATTAATACATCATCTAGATTAACGGCAATCGCTGCGACAGGTGTGGTAGGGTATTGTATCTGTTTAATATTTGTATTCTATGGAGCACCAGATTTAGGAATGACTCAGTTCGCTATTGATACATTGACTACAGTTTTATTTATTTTAGTGTTGTTTAAATTACCTCCATTCTTAAAGTTAGGAAATAGAAAGATACAGTTTAGGGACGCAGTGATTTCTATAGCGTTCGGTGTTCTGATTTCTATTATTACTCTACAGGCTCTAGTCTCTCCTGCAGATAAAGATATCAGTAGATATTATGCAGAGAACGTATATGTACTTGCTAAAGGTAAGAATGTGGTGAATGTTATTTTAGTTGACTTTAGAGGATTTGATACCATGATAGAGACTATAGTGTTATCTATTGCGGCATTAGGAGTATTCAGTATGTTAAAATATAGAGAAGATGAAGAATAAGACTAAGTACGATATAAAGAAGATGGACTCAACGATATTGAGGACAGCGACTAATTATTTATTACCTCTACTGCTATTATTCTCTCTTTTCGTATTGTTAAGAGGACATTATTTATCAGGAGGAGGTTTTGTAGGAGGGTTGATAGCATCTATAGCATTTGTATTGCATGCTTTTGCATATACAACTAGAAGAACATTGAGACTGTTCCAGATTCCCCCACGTATGTTGATACCTATAGGATTGACAATTTCTTTTATAAGTGGTTTTTTGCCAGTGTTATTAGGTAGACCATTTATGACTGGGGTATGGTTTGCAGATAATGTAGCGGTTATAGGTTCTGTGGGAACTGCTTTATTTTTTGATATTGGAGTTTATTTAGTGGTAGTTGGTGTTGTGCTAACTATATTATTAACTATTTCAGAAAGTGAATAAAAGAGATAAGTATGGAATTACTATTAGTATTATTAGTTGGAATTTTATATTCTGCAGGGATATACTTGATCTTGCGTAGAAGTATGGTTAAGTTACTTTTAGGGTTTATGATGCTAGGTAATGGCGCCAATATATTAATCTTCTTGATGGGGGAATTAACCAAAGGGAAAGCACCTATTATTAATGGAGAGAGTAAACATTTTACAGATGTATATGCAGATCCAGTGCCTCAAGCATTAATCTTGACAGCCATAGTTATCAGTTTTGGATTGACAGCTTTTGCAATTATTTTATTGAAAAAAGTACATGAAACAACAGGAACTGATGATTTAGATTCACTTAATATCCAAGATTTAGATATATGATTTCGAACTTTATATTAGCTCCTATATTAGCACATATGTTGACGGCTATTGTCCTGTTGTTCTTCTGGAAGAATGTACAGGCACAGAAGACCGTAAGTGTGATAGGTAATATAATCGGCTTCTTTGTAAGCTTAAGATTGTTTACCTTAATATGGGAAAATGGAAATATGACCTTACAGATGGGAGGCTGGGAAGCACCATTTGGAATTACTTTCGTAGGTGACATGTTGAGCGCTACGATGGTGATGCTTACTGCTATTGTTTCATTAGCTGTAGGTATATACTCAACAGCTGCGACTAACATTAGTCGCATACGATATGGGCACTTCTTTATCTATCACTTCCTAATCATGGGATTGATGGGAGCCTTTTTGACAGGAGATATATTTAATCTTTATGTGTGGTTTGAAGTAGTGATTATTTCTTCTTTTGTTTTATTGACATTAGGAGGAAAAAAGAGACAAATGGAAGGTGCTGTGAAGTATGTAACCATGAATATGCTAGCATCCGTAATCTTCTTAACAGCCATCGGGATTCTATATGGGATAACAGGTAGTTTGAATATTGCAGACCTACCTGAACATGTAGCAGCAGTGGAGAATAGAGGATTAGTAACAGTGACCGCATTGTTGTTCTTTGTTGGTTTTGGTATTAAGTCAGCAGTATTCCCAATGTACTTTTGGTTGCCATCATCTTACCATACACCGCCATCGGCTATCGGTGCTGTGTTTGGTGGATTGTTGACTAAGATGGGAGTGTATTCTATGATAAGAGTGTTCACAGTAGTGTTCGAACCTGATGATTTCGTATTACAAGTATTTATAGTTATTGCTATTCTTACGATGATAAGTGGCGCATTAGGAGTAATCAATAAAAGAAATATTAGAAGAATATTATCTTACTTTATTGTTTGTCATATAGGATATCTGATAGCGGGTATTGGTATTTATACAGAGCTAGCTTTTGTAGGGGTAGTGTTTTATCTAATCCACGATGTCATTGTGAAGAGTAACTTCTTTATGATGAGTGGTCTGATACAAAAGATACGTGTAACGCAAGATATTTATCGACTAGGAGGATTCTATAAGGACTATCCAAAGCTGTCGATTGTCTTTGCGATTATCTTATTCTCTCTAGCAGGTATACCACCGTTGTCTGGGTTCTGGCCAAAGATACTTTTGTTCCAGGAGGCCTTTAAGCAGGAGAGTTATGTGTTATTAGGGACCTTGATATTTGCGAGCTTTATTACTTTATTTATTGTAGCTCGTATTTGGTCAGAAGTGTTTTGGAAAGATTTGCCAAAGCCAAATGCGGAAGAGGTAGACTATTTTGCACCGTTCCATACTAGAGGTAAAGTAGCTTTAGTATTACCAGTTATAGGATTAGCTGTAGTGTCACTGTTGATAGGGTTTAATGCTTCTTTTGTATTTAAAGTAGCAGAACGAGTAGCATACGAATTAATGAACCCATCAATTTATATAGAATCAGTAATGCATCATTTAAAATAAACAGATTATGTTGAAGTACTTTTTACTTAATTTATTATTGACATTTGTCTGGGTTGCTTTAACAGGACAGTTAAATTATTCTAACTTCATCTTTGGAGGTGCGGCAGGATTCTTTATTTTATGGATGCTAACGAGAAGATCTAAGCAAGCAGATAAGGAATATTTCTATCGTGTACCGAAGATTATGATTTTTATTCTCTATTTTCTTTATGATATGATGGAGGCTAACTTACGTGTAGCGATAGATGTAATGACACCTAATTATCATACAACACCTGGTATCATTAAGTATAACCTAGATGCTAAGACAGATTTTGAGATTACGATGTTGACCAATATTATCGCTTTGACTCCAGGTACTATGGTGATTGATATTGCAGAAGATAAAAGTTATGTTTATATACATACTATGTATTTAAGAGATAAACACAAGTTTATTAAGAATATGAAAGAGAGAACAGAAACTAAATTATTAGAGATATTGCGATGACAGTAGAAGATTATTTAATATATGTAATTATGCCTATCATCAGCTTGTCTTTAATCTTCATATTTATAAGATTTCTAAAGGGGCCAAGCGTATCAGATAGAGTAGTTGCTCTAGACTTACTGATTACAGTAGGAGTAGGGGTTATTGGAGTGTTTAGCTTGATTGCTAATGACCCGATATTCCTAGACGTGGCAATGATATTAGCATTAATAGCATTCTTGAGTACAGTGGCTTTTGCCTATTATTTATTAAAAAGGAATAGAGATGATTGATATTGTGATAATGATATTAAGTACTGTAGGAGCGGTTTTTGTATTGATAGCTTCTATTGGGATAGTGCGTATGCCTGATTTCTATACAAGACTGTCTATTACTATTAAGGCAGCGACTTTAGGTATTGGCTGTATTCTTACAGCAGCAGCTATCCATTTTGCGGAGTTTTCGACAACGACAAAGGTGTTAGCAATTATATTTTTCTTGTTTATCACTTCACCTGTGGCAGCATTTTTGATTGCAAGAACGGCTTATATTACAGGGATAAAGCTATGGGATAAGTCTGTGGTAGATGAACTACAGAATCGATATGACAACCATAATAACATTCCTTTAGATGCCTGTAGTGATGAAAAAGTAACCACTAAGGAGCAATCAGATAAAGAATAATTACTAGAATTGAGGATGATTTATAGAATTAAATTTATCTTCGCATTTCTAACATACTAATTAATATGAAAAAAATCGTTTTATTTTTAACTGCATTCATATTAGCGATACCTACTACGGTAAAAGCTGATGAAGGGATGTGGTTCTTAATGTTCATAGAGCGTTTAAACCAACGCGATATGGAGAAGATGGGACTACAGTTGACATCTGAAGAGATATATAGTATCAATAATCATTCGTTGAAAGATGCTATTATACAGTTTGATGGTGGATGTACAGCAGAGATTATATCTAACCAAGGTTTGGTATTGACTAACCACCACTGTGGATATGATAAAATAGCTAAATTATCTACACCAGAAGATGATATCTTAACGAATGGATTCTGGGCAAAAGACAAAGCTAGTGAGAGAGCAGCTAAAGGTCTTTCTGTTCGTTTCTTTGTGAGAATGGACAATGTAACAAAGCGTATCTTAAGTGTTGTTAATGATAAGATGTCTGAGGTTGAAAGAGAGAAAGCAATCAACCAAGAGATCGCTAAGGTTCAAAAAGAAAATGATGGAGATGGTAAATACACTGTTTCTGTAAAATCATTTTTTCAAGGTAATGAATTCTATTACTTCGTATACCAAGATTACAATGATGTTCGTTTAGTAGGAACTCCTCCTAATAGTATTGGTAAATATGGAGGGGATACTGATAACTGGGAATGGCCACGTCATACAGGTGACTTCTCTTTATTCCGTGTGTATACTGATAAAGATGGTAACCCTGCAGAGTACTCTGCTGATAATGTACCAATGGTTCCTAAACACCATTTACCAGTATCTATCACAGGTATTAAAGAAGGTGATTTCTCTATGATATTAGGATATCCAGGACGTACAAATAGATGGATGCCTGCACAAGGAGTAGAGCAAAATATTAAGTTCGCTTATCCAGCTTGGGTTGAAGGATCTAAGTTAGGGATGGATGTAATGAAGAAATACATGGCTACAAACGATGCAGTACGTCTTAACTATGCCTCTAAATATGCAGGTGTAGCAAACTACTGGAAGAACCGTCAAGGTATGATTGATGCATTGACTCAACATCAGACTGTAGCAACTAAAACAAAAGCGGAAAAAGATTTCCATAAATGGGCGTCTAAAAAAGAGAACGCTGCTAAATACGGAAATGTAATAGCTGATATTAACGCATGGTACAAAGCGACTAATGAGAAGTCTCGTCATGATAATTACTTAATGACAATGTTGCGTACTTCTAATTTAGTAGCTGCGCCATATCGTTTAGCTGGTGGTATGGAAGCGTATGCTGCTGGTGATGATAAGAAACGTGCTGAGATGTTACCTGAGTTTAAAGAGTACATTAAGAGTATCTATGGTAGTACTTATGAGCCATTAGAAAGAGAAATGTTAGCTAAGCAATTAGCTCTTTATGCAACTAAATCTACAGGATATGCAATTGCTCCTTATGTAGCAGAAATCAACAAAGAGTACAATGGTGATTTTGAAAAGTATGTAGATGAAATCTTTGAAAAAAGTGTATTTGCTAATCAAGAAGCTATCGATGCGTTCTTAGCAGATCCTAAAGGAGTTACTATTTCTCGTGATCCAATGTTGAAGTTATCTGTAGCTATTATGGATTACTATAGAGCTATGCCTGATAATGTAAGTGCATTAGAAGATAAGTTCCAAAAGGCATATAGATTATTTGTAGATGGAGTACAAAAAAGTAATCCTACAGGTAAATACTATCCAGATGCAAACTCTACTTTGCGTTTAACTTATGGTACTGTAAAAGATCTACCAAGAGGAAATAAAGTAAATGATGCTGCAGAGAACTGGTTTACTACTTTAAAAGGTACAGTTGCTAAACATAAAGTAGGTGACGAAGAGTTCGAAGCACCACAAAAACTAATCGACTTATATAATAAGAAAGATTATGGGGTGTATGCTGATAAAGCTGGACACATGCCTGTAAACTTCTTGACTAATCATGATATCACAGGAGGTAACTCAGGTTCTCCAGTATTAAATGGAAAAGGAGAGTTGATTGGACTTGCTTTTGATGGTAACATCGAAGCGATGGCAGGAGACGTTATTTATGACCCTAAATTACAACGTACAATTAACGTAGATATTCGTTACGTACTATTCATTATAGATAAGTTCGCTGACGCTAAACATATTGTAGACGAGATGACTATTGTAAAATAGTTCATTTAGTTAAAGTTCACAAAACGCCTAAATTATTTAGGCGTTTTTTTTGTGCATAAATGTTTCGTGAATTAAGTTTACATCATGAAAAAGTATGTGTTATTTATCTGTTTAATATTATTGGTCGGCTGTGGCTCTAAGGGAGATAAGGACTTGCAGACGAAGTTGTCTTTTTACTATTGGAGAACTAACTTTCAGTTAGACTCACTAGAAAGAACTACGCTTAAAGAGTTAGAAGTGGACAAGCTTTATATTCGCTATTTTGATATTGGACTACAAGGTAATTCTCCTATACCTATACGACCTATACTGTTTAAAGATTCTATTCCTAATCTAGAGATTGTTCCAGTTGTATATATAAAGAATGAAGTCTTAGTGAATACTAAGGTAGATAGAGAATTGTCAAAAAAGATAATAGACTATATCAATCAAATTAATAAACACAACCATATACAGATAAGTGAGATACAGCTAGACTGTGATTGGAGCTTGAAGAGTAAGGATTCTTTTTTTGAGTTAATAGAGTCGATTAAGAAAGAAAGCCAGTGGAAGGTGTCATCTACGATTAGACTGCACCAAGTGAAATACGCTGCTAAGACAGGAATCCCAAAGGTGGACTATGGCGTACTGATGTATTATAATATGGGGACTATCTCAGCAGATTCGTTGAACTCTATTTATGACCGTAATATAGGAAGCAAATATATAGGGGCGTTAGCTGATTACCCTTTAGAGCTGAAGTATGCTTTTCCTATCTATTCATGGGTAGTACATACTAGAGCTAATAAAGTTGTTCGCTTAATCAGTAGAGTTCGTACAGATGAAGTGGATAAAATAAGTGCTTTTAAAAGAATAGATGAGACTAGATATAGTGTGACAAAAGAAGGAATGTATTTTGGACAGTTGTTTTTAGTCGGCGATCAGATAAAAGTAGAAACGACTACTAGCGAGCAGTTGTTAGAAATGAAAAAAGACTTAGAGAAGGCAAGTGGGAAGTGCCCCTCTGAAATTATACTATATGATTTAAATTCAAGAAATATCCCTTATTATGAAAAAGAAGTTTGGAAAAAGATTGTTGTATGCGAGTAGCTTATCACTGCTGTTAGGAGCAGGTGTGTACTCATACGGATGTGCTGATGGGTGGTGGAGTTATTCCTCTGTTTCAAGTTTTACACCAGAAGCATTTGTAGATAACTCATACAAGCCTTTGTTTTTTGCACCTTATGAGAAGTTCTATGATGGTGCATATATGTATAACGCTGGTATGTATAATGAGGATATTGTTAAAGAATGGACACAATATTTAGGCAATGCTGTACCAGCTGATGTGGTGAAGGAGTGTTTAGTGTCTAATGAGTTTGAGATGGACACGATGTATACTATACATAGCGAACTGAGAAAAGGGAAAAAAAGAAGTAGTATCTATGACTTAGACTTAAAGAATAAGAAAGTAGAGAACTTTATTAACTTTCTAAACTTTGCGAAAACAGTAGAACAATATTCAGCTCAAGAGTTTGAGTATTGGAACTATGAACAGCAAGTAAAAGAACAATTGCCAACAGAGTACGCTAATAAAGTGCAGAGCTTCTATGAGAAGATGGATAAGAAGGATACTTTTTTTGCGAATAGAATGTGGTTTCAAGTGATGAAAGCTAAGTTCTACTCAGCAGATAAGAGTAGTGTGATTGCTTATTTTGAATCTACAGCGAGTAGTCAACCTCAGAATACACTGTATTATAGAGCGATGTCTTATGTAGCAGGAGCATATTATGAACAAGCTAATTTTGCGAAGTCAAACCTTTTATACGCTACTGTTTTTGATAGAGAACCTTCTATGCGTCAAGTAGCTTTGTATAACTTTAAGCCTCTTGATAAAGCTTCTATTACAAAAATAGTAGAGAATACAGACGACAGAGATGTGAAAGCAGCTATATGGTCTATCATGGGATACTATGATGATCTAGGTGAATCCATGAAACGCGCTTATGAGGTCAACTCTAAGAGCCCTCATATAGACTATATTTTGACGAGATGGGTGAATATGCAAGAACAAGAAGTCAATGTATTTGCAGAAAGTAGTTTTAAGTCTCGTGATGAGTATTTCAAGGCGATTAAGAAGAAGATAGATCAGAATACACTGAAGTGGATAAAGTCTGTAGCAGATAAACCACAAGAAGTAGCTAATCCTGTACTGTGGAAGTTAGCTGCAGGATATATGGATATCTTCCAAGGAGAATATAAGAACGCCACTAAACAGATAGAAGAAGCTAGTAGTTACTCTAAAAAGGAAGACAAATTATTGGCAGAACAAATCAGATTGTTTGCTTTGATTAATACAGTATCTCAAGTCAAAAAGTTAGATAAGAATACAGAAGAAAAACTATTGCCAGAACTAAAATGGGTATATACAGAGCTAGTGAAGAATGACTATAGTGATCCTTTTAGATATGAGTATGCGGCAAGTTGGATTAGACAGTTTTTATCAGCTACTTATAAAGAGCAAGGCAATGCTATCATGGCAGAGATATTAAACTCTCAAGGTGTAGCTTTTTATAAAGAAAAGAAACAGTCTAATGCTATGGAGAGCTTCTTGCTAAAAACGAATCATTCAGAGATAGAGCAGCTATTCACTTCTTTGTATCAATATAATCTAAGTGATATCTATGAGAGTAGAGCGATTCATTTATTCTATGAAGATAAGATAGATGAGGCTATTGTAGAAATGAAGAAGGCTGTGCCTATCAAGAAGAAGAACACTTATAACGATGAGTACACCGTGTTGATGTATAATACAGCTACACTTTTAGGTAATCCATTTAACGGAAAGATCAAGGACTGTAACGATTGTGATCATGCAGCTAAGCAGACTACCATTTATACGAAGCTATCCTTCTTAGAGAAGCTAAGAGATATGAAATCAAATATTGCTAATGGTACAGATGTATTTAGCAATGCACTCTTAGTGGGTAACGCTTATTATAATGCTACATATTTTGGTAATGCACGTGTATTGTATTATAATAGTATTTGGGATGAGTATGGAAGTAATAGTATTGGCATGGAGAATAAATCTAGTATCTTGAATATGAACAACGCTAGAAAATACTATACCATAGCTAAGCAACATGCGACTACAAAAGAAGAAAAAGCAAAGTTAGCTTATTTCGATGCTAAGCTTGAGCGAAATGAATTCTATGTACAGACTTATCATAACAAGGATTATTATATGGGAGCATGGGGAGATGATATCATGTTTAAGAAGTGGAATGGCTTCTCAGAGTTAGCTGCTAACTATAGTGATACGAAATATTATCAGGAAGTGATTAAAGAATGTGGTTACTTTAGAAAGTATTTAGGACTGAATTATTAAGAATGAAAAAAGCTCAAGGACACTTGAGCTTTTTATATTTATAGAGTATCTATTTATTGATATAGATGAGTAGTACAGATGTAATACCTATAGAAATTACCAGCGGAAATAATGATATAATAATAGAAACTAAGGGCATAGTAGTACTGACAAAAGCCTTTTTAGCTCTTCGATAGGATGCGATGCCAAAGGCAAGACCTATAAGACTAAAAAAGCTAGAGATAAAATTGATAAAAGGAATCCAACAAATAATGAATGCAATAACAGAGCATACAAAAGAGATAATGTAATAAACAAGACTCGTATCTCTGTGGTTATTTATTTCATAATAGGATTTATCAGGTTGCATGACTTATTAGCTAAAAATTGAATGTAATATAAAGAAAAAGAATTTCATATTGTTATTTAAATTGTAATTTTACAACTAATAGAATTGATAGAAAAAAACTTATATAATGCGTATACATTTTATCGCAATCGGAGGAAGTGCAATGCACAATTTGGCATTAGCCTTACATGCAAAAGGAGATATTGTAACAGGTAGTGATGACACTATATTTGAACCTTCTAAATCTAGATTAGAAGCTAAGGGATTATTACCAAAAGAAGAAGGGTGGTTCCCAGAGAAGATAACAGAAGAGATAGACGTTATTATTCTAGGGATGCATGCTAAGGGGGATAACCCAGAATTGCTAAAAGCAAAAGAATTAGGACTGACTATTTATTCTTACCCTGAGTTTATCTACGAACATTCTAAGAATAAAACACGTGTTGTAATAGGTGGGTCTCACGGTAAGACTACTATTACTTCTATGATATTACACGTGATGCATTATCATAACGTAGAAGTAGATTATCTAGTAGGAGCACAGTTAGAAGGTTTCGATAGAATGGTGAACCTAACTTCTGATAATGAATTTATGCTAATAGAAGGAGATGAGTACCTATCATCAGCATTAGATCTTCGTCCTAAATTTCATATCTATCAGCCGAATATCGCTTTGTTAAGTGGTATAGCATGGGATCATATTAATGTATTCCCAACTTTCGAAAACTATGTAGAGCAGTTTAAGATTTTTATAGGCAAGTTAGTCAATGGTGGAATCTTAGTATATAACGAAGAAGACGCTGTGGTAAACCAACTAGTAGAAGAAGCTACTAATCCGATTAGAAAGATACCTTATACTACACCATCATATACTATCGAGAATGAGCAGACTTATTTAGATACGAATGACGGGCCTATGCCATTAGAAGTATTTGGTAAGCATAACCTTAGTAATATAAGTGGAGCGAAGTGGATCTGTCAGAATATGGGGATAGATGAAGAAGATTTCTACGAAGCTATCGCATCATTTAAAGGAGCTTCTAAGAGATTAGAGAAGTTAGTAGAGACAGACCAGACAGTAATCTATAAAGACTTTGCACATTCGCCGAGTAAAGTGATCGCTACAACAGAAGCAGTGAAGGCACAGTATCCTAATAAGAAAGTAATTGCTTGTCTAGAATTACATACCTATAGTAGTCTTAACTCTGCCTTCTTATCACAGTATGAAGGCGCGTTAGCTAAGGCAGACGAAGCAGTGGTATTCTACTCTTTAGATGCCCTAAAGATTAAGAATATGCCAGAGATCTCTCAAGAGCAAATGCAGACTGCATTTAATAGACCTGGGTTAGCTACTTATACTAACGCTACTGATTTTAAACAATATCTAGAGCAGTTAGACTTAAATAATGCGGTATTGTTATTCATGAGTTCTGGTAACTATGGAGGTTTGGACATGCAAGCGTTTAGTGAAAAAGTGAAGAATAAATAGAGCATATACACTATCCTTATTATACTATTAAAGAGGTTATCAAATACAACAGTACTTGATAACCTCTTTTTATTTGAATATTGATCGCATTTTAATATACACTTAATATAGAAGATATCTCTTAGGTTTAGTTTTTGTGAGATAGATAAGTATAAATCAATGACTATGGAACACCAGAAAATAACGATCAAACAATGGGCAGAAGATGATAGACCTAGAGAAAAATTAATGTTGAAAGGCAAGTCCTCTTTAAGTGATGCCGAACTATTAGCTATACTCATAGGATCAGGACATAGAGAGGAGTCTGCTGTAGAGCTGTGTAAGCGTATATTGGCTATGTATAATAATAACCTAAGTGTATTAGCTAGACAGAGCATTGCAAGACTTACTGCATTTAAGGGAATAGGAGAAGCGAAGGCTATTGCGATTATTGCAGCTTTAGAGATAGGGCAGAGAAGGAGGCTAAGTGAGCGTGTAGAAGACCCTATTATAAGTTCTAGCAGTGATGTCTTTGAATTGATTAATCCAATTATAGGCGATCTAGAGCATGAAGAGTTTTGGGTGCTTTACCTGAATAATTCTAATAAAGTAAAGTTTAAATCCCCGTTGAGCAAAGGTGGGATGACAGGCACTGTAGTAGATGTGAGACTTTTATTTCAGATAGCGTTAGAGCAGAAGGCAGTCGGGATAATCTTGACTCATAACCATCCTAGCGGTAAAGTCAAGCCAAGTGATGCGGATATTCAGATTACTAAAAAGATTAAAGAAGCAGGACGTATTATGGACATCCAGTTACTAGATCATTTGATCATTACAGAGTATAGTTACTACAGCTTTGCAGATGAAGGAATTTTATAAGTAGTTTTAGTTCTAAAATACCTACTTTTGTAAGTCAAACAAAAGATTATAAAAAATGGGAGTAAAAAGCTTAACGAGTAAGACAGATATCTTTTTTGATCTAGACCATACCTTATGGGACTTTGAGAAGAACTCTGCTTTAGCTTTTAATGATGTTATTGAAGAATTAAAATTACCTTTTAGTACAGAGGCTTTTCTAAACCATTATGTCGCGATTAACAACGAGTATTGGGATAAGTATAGTTTAAATCAGGTAACTAAAGAGGAGCTTAGAATTGGGAGAATCAGAGATACCTTTGCTAAGCTAGGATATCAGTCTACTACAGAAGAGATGTTGCTATTAGGAGATAATTATCTAAAGGCTATGCCTAATCATAACTATCTATTCGATGGTGCTATAGAAGTATTAGATTACTTACAAGACAAATATAAGCTTCATATTATCACCAACGGTTTTAATGAAGTACAAGGCAAAAAGTTAGACCGATCAGGGATATCAGGCTACTTTCAGACAGTCACTAACTCTGAGATGGCTGGGGTGAGTAAGCCTAATCCAGAGATATTTAATTATGCATTAGATAAAGCTAAGGTAGGAGTGAAAGACTCTGTGATGATAGGAGATAACTTCTTAGCTGATATAGAAGGAGCGCTAGGAGTAGGAATGGATGCGATATATTACAGTCAATCAAAAGAAAGAGTAACACCTCAGATCTATCACGTACAGAAATTAATAGAACTAAAAGACCTGCTATAAGCAGGTCTTTCTATTTAGTAGTTGTATTTAAATTTCCATCTGTTTCGCAAGAATTCTCGAGTACTATTCTCTCTATTGTTCACACCAGGTTCATAGAGTACAGTGCCTTCTAGTTCATCTGGTAGAAACTCTTGTTCTACGAAGTTATTTGTATAGTCATGAGAGTATAAATACTCTTGGCCATACCCTAATTCTTTCATTAGTTTAGTAGGTGCATTTCTTAAGTGTATAGGTACAGATAAGTCACCAGTTTGTTTGACGAGTTGCTGTGCTTTACCTATTGCTAGATAGGTAGAGTTGCTCTTAGGCGAGGTAGCTAGATAGATAGCGCACTGGCTAAGTAGTATTCTACTCTCAGGATACCCTATGACAGACACAGCCTGGAAGGTATTGTTAGCCATAATGAGCGCAGTCGGATTAGCATTACCGATATCTTCCGATGCAGCTATAAGTAATCTTCGCGCGATGAACTTCACATCTTCACCCCCCTCTATCATTCTCGCCAGCCAATATACAGCCCCATTAGGGTCGCTACCTCTGATAGATTTGATAAAAGCAGATACGATATCATAGTGCTGCTCACCAGTCTTATCATATAGTACAGTGTTCTTTTGTACTATTTGCATTACGCGTTCATTGGTGATCTCGATCTCGTCATCATGAGTAGCGTTGATGATAAGCTCAAAGGTGTTTAATAGCTTACGACCATCTCCACCTGATATTCTAAAGAGAGCTTCTGTCTCTGTCAGGGTTATCTTTTTCTTTTTTAAGAAGAGATCTTTACTCATAGCGCGCTCTAAGAGGTGTTGTAAGTCTTCTTTTGTAAACGCATTAAGGGTGTAGACCTGACATCTAGAGAGCAGAGCAGGGATAACTTCGAAGCTCGGATTCTCTGTTGTAGCCCCGATAAGAGTAACCCAGCCACGCTCTACAGCTGCTAATAGAGAGTCTTGTTGAGATTTACTAAAGCGGTGTATCTCATCGATGAATAGAATAGGGTTCCTAGCAGTGAATAGACCACTGTTAGACTTGGCCTTTTCGATTACTTCTCTGATATCTTTAACCCCTGAGTTAATTGCGCTCAATACATAGAATGGTCTTTCGCTCTCTTTTGCGATAATTTCTGCCAGGGTAGTTTTGCCTGTGCCTGGAGGTCCCCAAAAGATTAAGGATGGGATAAACCCAACTTTTAACTGATTCGTTAAGATACCATTCTCTCCCACGAGGTGTTCTTGACTGACATAGTCACTCAGTGTATGTGGGCGTACTCGTTCTGCTAAAGGTGCTTCCATTATCGTAATTAAATCTCTTATCACAAAAATACAATCTCTTTTTTAGATAACGATGTTTTTCCATAATGGAATATGCAAGGTCTAGTAGTTATAGGTTAGAGTGTGAATATTTGGACATAAGCTAATGTTAATGTAAATTCTTACTTAAAGGAGAATACGTGGAGTATAAAAGAAGTATTCATGGACAGAGCACTTCTCTTTCCCAGTATTTATTGCCTATTGTCCTACTATTGTCGAAGGAGTTTGCATCAATGCCCTATTTTACTAGGGTAATGGTATATTTTAAATATTATGTTTTTTAAGGTTTTTTGTGTAATTGATTGATATTTAAGTTGTTATTTGTTATGTTGAATAAAAAAAATGATTACTTTTTTCTTTGATTTAGGGATTATTGGCTTGTTTTGGACACTTTTTTCAAAAAAAACAGGTAGTGATATCGTTCATTGCTCTCTTTTAGACCAATATAAGGCAGTATAAATTAAAAAGTGACTTGCTTTTTTTTGAAGAAGGTTACAGTATAGAGATACTTTTAAAGAGGATGATAGTCGTCTCTATGCTAAAATGATGTGAAGGAAAAAACAATCCGTTATAAAATGAGTTATATTTAACCTATATAAAATTTGAGTGCATTGTATAATAGCCTTTCATAACAAGAGGTGTTTTTGAATAGGACTTGTATAGGGAGTAAATATGAACCTTATATAATAAGATGCACTTAGGGAGAAAGGAAATAATATATGAGTAAAGAGAAATTACCTCCATTATCTATTAATCTAATTTTACTCCCCTTATTCGTCGTTGTACTGATATGGGGAGTGTATTGGATGGATTGGAATAATTTTTATGAGTTACACGAGTATGGCGTATTGCCCAGAACGGTAGTGGGGTTGAGGGGAATTGTGTTTAGCCCTTTTATACACGGTGGGATAAAGCATTTGTATAATAATTCTATAGCCCTCTTCGTACTGCTATTAATGTTGCAGTATTTTTATAAGAGACAAGCCTTGATAGTTCTGGTTTTAGGTATTCTGCTATCAGGTTTCGGTACCTGGCTGATAGGTAGAGATAGTTATCATATCGGGGCTAGTGGATTAGTCTATGTGTTAGTGAGTTTTATGTTCTTTAAGGGGGTACAGACACGATATTATAGGCTGATGGCATTATCACTGGTGATCGTAGTGCTATATGGTGGGATGGTCTGGTATATGTTTCCTCATGTAGAGAATGGTATTTCGTGGGAAGGTCATCTGAGTGGCTTTTTGACAGGATTAGTACTTAGTTTTTTAGTTTCTTCTCCTGAGCATATAGAGCAGGGGTATAAGTATGAGTGGCAAGACCCTAACTTTGATCCTCAGTCAGATCCTTTTATGAGGTGCTTCGATGAGCAAGGTAACTTTATTATTATACCGAAGCAGAAGGTAAGTAAGGATCCTTATAGGAAGACACTACCAGTGCTGATCTCTCAGTACAGAATCAGTGAACAGTATAAACTATAAAAGCACCTTAGAAGGTGCTTTTATAGTTTTTGACTACGAAGTCTATTGCTGTTTCGAGTATCTCTCCCATATTGTTACAATATTTAAAAGACTTCTCGTGAGTTAGTTTGTGTAAGGACATTTTTAACTCTTCTACATTCTCTGGAGTAGAGACGGTATCTTGTATCATCACGTGTATCAGTTCGTCTAATCTCTCCTTATTGCTAAGTACTCTTCTTACGATCACAGATCTCACTTCTCGTCTATACTGCTCTATCGAGGTATGTTTTAGTTTTTCTAATACCATCTTCACGATAGTGTAGTTCTCTTTAAAGAACTGGGGAAGGTAGAACTTGAGGTTGCCTTCATAGTTCTGCTGATCGAAGTCGATAGCTCTGATTCTATAGACCACCTGATCGAAGTCATGAGTAGGTATGATGACGAAGTTATAGGATCTCATATCACCTAGTAGACCGATCATACAGCGTTCATTAAATTTGACAAACTCTTTAGCGATCTGAGATTTTTCACTTTCAGTACATTTCGGCAAGTGATCTGTGATGAATACATCAGCAGGTATACCTAATATGTGTTCTTCGATTAAGGTATCATTGTGTACGAGATAGTTCATCGTATTCGGTGATAGCATCTCTTCTAGTTCTAGCCCATATATACGAGAGGCGTCGGCTCTCTTTACATAGAAGTTGGTGATATTGTCATTAAGTATATTACGTACTTTCACTCTGAATGGCTTAGAATTTCCAAACGAACAAAAGTCAATATGATCAATAGTTAGATACTGTAGTGTCTCGATGTCACCATCAGAGTGAAGTAAGGTATATATCTTAGTAAGGCTAGCTTCTATCTCTTTATACTCGAACTCTGGATAATATACACGTAACCACAGTGTATCGTTACCGTTGCTGTCCTCGATATTGATATAACCACTGAAGCGCAATAAGTCATCATAGATCACACTAGTCTTAGTAGTGCGTTTATACTTGGTCAAGTATTCCATGAACTCATCGCTAACAGGGTAGTTAGGCTTCTTTAATAATACCTTTACGTCTTTCAAATCTTATCTTCTTTGTCTAATTGTTTCGTATAAAAATGCTCCACACGCTACAGATACGTTTAGTGAATCTATTGTGCTAAACATTGGTAATTTTGCTTTCTCATCTATGATTTTAAGTACAGATGGGTTGATACCTTTATCTTCACTTCCCATAATGATCGCTACAGGTACATTTAGATCTACATCATAGATTTCTTTTTCTGCTTTCTCTGTTGCGCCTAGTGTTACTACACCAGATCCTTGTAGATAGAATACTGCATCCTTAATGTGGTCTACTTTACAGATAGGAATATTAAATACAGCACCAGCAGATGTTTTTACTGTATCTCCGTTTACTGGAGCAGCTCCATTCTTAGATATGATGATACCATCTGCACCACAGCATACAGCAGTACGTATAATAGCACCGAAGTTACGAGCATCTGATATCTGATCTAGGATGACGAAAAGAGGTTTCTCTTTTTTCTCTAATACACCTTCTACTAATGTTTCTAGTGAAGTAAAAGAGATAGGAGAGATGTTAGCTACAGCTCCTTGATGATTTTTATTAGTTAGTTTATTTAGTTTTTCGATAGGTACATAAGAGAAGTTTACGTTATTCTTCTTTAAAGTCTTAAGAAGAGAACTCATTAACTCTCCAGAAGCTTCTTTCTGAATGAATACCTTATCTATATCTTTTCCTGCTTCTATGGCTTCGATGATTGCACGAATACCAAATATCTGATTGTCCTGTTCCATGGGGCAAAGTTACTTATAATATAATTTAAAAAACGTGCAAAGATAGATTTTAAGTATTTGACTTTAGTGCTATTTATAAAAATATTAGATAGTATATACTATAATATATAGTAGAGGGTATAATATGGTATCCTAATGAAATAAAACAGAATATTTTTTGTGAGAGATAAGAGGAGAGAAGAGAGAGCGGGTTTGTTTTTAGAATACTCTTAGGAGATAAAAGAGAGGTTTTTAAACAAATGCTAGATTACTAAAAAGAAAGCGGAATAGTGTTGATAACTTTTGAATAAGTATTGCATAAAGAGAAAAAAAGAGGTAAAAGGCGAATTGTTGATAAAAAAAATTAATTATGTTGAAAATTAATGCTTTGAGGTTTGAATAAATAAAAAATAGTTATACATTTGCAACCCCGTATATAGTGCGGAATAATATATTGTAGAAATTATTAATAAACATTATGCCAACAATTCAACAATTAGTAAGAACAGGGAGAACCCAATTGACTAAGAAGAGTAAATCGGTTGCTTTGGATTCTTGTCCTCAAAGAAGAGGAGTTTGTACGCGTGTTTATACTACTACACCTAAAAAACCAAACTCTGCAATGCGTAAAGTTGCAAGGGTACGTTTAACAAATGGTAATGAAGTAAACGCATACATCCCAGGAGAAGGACACAATTTACAAGAGCACTCGATAGTATTAGTTAGAGGTGGAAGGGTAAAAGATTTGCCAGGTGTTAGATACCACATCGTACGTGGAGCTTTGGATACTGCTGGAGTAAACGGTAGAACACAAAGAAGATCTAAATACGGAGCAAAACGTCCTAAAGACAAAAAATAATCGTTTAAACGTTTAAGAAGAAGACATGAGAAAAAGACAGGCGAAAAAGAGACCTCTTTTACCAGATCCAAAATTTAATGATCAATTAGTTACGCGTTTTGTAAACAACTTAATGTGGGACGGTAAGAAATCAACAGCTTTTAAAGTATTCTATGATGCTTTAGAGATCGTTGAGGAGAAAAAACAAGATGAAGAAAAATCTTCATTAGAAATTTGGAAAGATGCGTTAACTAACGTTATGCCACACGTAGAAGTTCGTTCTCGTCGTGTAGGTGGAGCTACATTCCAAATTCCAATGCAAATTCGTCCAGATAGAAAAATTTCTATGGCGATGAAATGGATGATTTTGTATGCGAGAAAAAGAAATGAGAAATCTATGGCTGGAAAATTAGCATCTGAAATCTTAGCTGCTGCTAAAGAAGAAGGAGCTGCTGTTAAAAAGAGAATGGATACTCATAAAATGGCTGAAGCTAATAAAGCATTCTCTCACTTTAGATTTTAATCCATACAGAAACTATATACAATGGCAAGAGATTTAAAATATACAAGAAACATTGGTATCGCTGCACACATCGATGCTGGTAAGACAACAACTACAGAGCGTATTTTGTTCTATACAGGTAAAAACCACAAAATGGGAGAGACTCACGAAGGATCTTCTACAATGGACTGGATGGAGCAAGAGGCTGAAAGAGGTATTACTATTACATCGGCAGCTACTACATGTACTTGGAATTTCCCAACAGTTCAAGGTGCTAAAATACCTGAATCTATGGAGTACCACTTCAATATTATTGATACTCCTGGACACGTTGACTTTACTGTAGAGGTAAACCGTTCTTTACGTGTATTAGATGGATTAGTATTCTTGTTTAGTGCAGTTGATGGTGTTGAGCCTCAGTCTGAAACTAACTGGAGATTAGCTGATAATTATAAAGTTCCACGTATGGGGTTCGTTAATAAAATGGACCGTCAAGGAGCTAACTTCTTAGCAGTATGTCAACAAGTTAAAGATATGTTGAAATCTAACGCTGTGCCAATCGTTTTACCTATTGGTGATGAGGCTGATTTCAAAGGTATCGTTGACTTAGTTAAAAACCGTGCAATTGTATGGCATGATGAGAATCATGGTTCTACTTTTGACGTTGTTGATATCCCTGCGGATATGGTTGATGATGTAAAACAATACAGAGGTCAATTAATCGAGGAGATTGCTGCTTATGATGAAAATCTTCTTGAGAAATTTATGGAAGATGAGAACTCAATCACAGAGGACGAAATCCACGTAGCTTTACGTGCTGCTACTCTTGATATGAGTATCATCCCTATGACTTGTGGATCTTCATTCAAAAATAAAGGTGTTCAGTTCATGTTAGATGCTGTATGTCGTTACTTACCTTCTCCAATGGATAAGGAAGCTATCGAAGGTACAGATCCTGATACTGAAGAGCCAATCGTACGTAAGCCATCGGTTACTGAGCCGTTCGCTGCATTAGCATTTAAAATTGCTACTGACCCATTCGTAGGTCGTTTAGCATTCTTTAGAGCTTATTCAGGACACTTAGACGCTGGATCTTATGTATTGAATACTCGTTCTGGAAACAAAGAGCGTATTTCTCGTATCTACCAAATGCACGCTAACAAACAAAACCCAGTTGAATATATTGAGGCTGGAGATATTGGAGCTGCTGTAGGATTTAAAGATATCAAAACTGGAGATACTTTATGTGATGAGAAAAAACCTATCGTATTAGAAAGTATGATATTCCCAGACCCTGTAATCGGTATCGCTATTGAACCAAAAACAAAAGCGGATATGGATAAAATGGGTACTGCTTTAGCTAAATTAGCTGAGGAAGATCCAACTTTTACAGTTAAAACTGACCAAGCGTCTGGACAAACTGTAATCTCTGGTATGGGTGAGTTACACTTAGACGTATTGATCGACCGTATGAGACGTGAGTTCAAAGTTGAAGTTAATCAAGGAGAGCCACAAGTTGAGTACAAAGAAGCTCTTACACGTGAAGCACAACATAGAGAAGCTTATAAAAAGCAATCTGGTGGACGTGGTAAGTTTGCTGATATCGTATTCAAAATGGGACCTGCTGATGACGTTGATGGAAAACCATTCGTTGGATTACAGTTCGTGAATGAAGTTAAAGGTGGTAACGTTCCTAAAGAATATATCCCTTCTGTAGAGAAAGGATTTAGAGAGGCGATGAAACAAGGACCTTTAGCTGGATTCGAAATGGATTCTATGAAAGTAACTTTAACTGACGGTTCTTACCACGCGGTTGACTCGGATGCATTATCGTTCGAATTAGCTGCTAAAATGGGATACAAAGCTGCTGCTAAAGCTGCAGGTGCGATCATCTTAGAGCCTATCATGAAGTTAGAAGTATTGACTCCTGAAGAAAACATGGGTGATATCGTTGGAGATTTGAACCGTCGTCGTGGACAAATCAACAGCATGGATGATAGAGCTGGATCAAAAGTTGTTAAAGCTTCTGTTCCATTATCAGAAATGTTCGGATATGTAACTACATTAAGAACATTATCATCTGGTAGAGCAACTTCTACAATGGAGTTCTCTCACTACTCTGAAACACCATCAAACATTTCAGAGGCAGTAATCACTAAAGCAAAAGGTAACGCTTAATTTTAGAGTAAAATGAGTCAAAAAATCAGAATAAAATTAAAATCTTACGATCATATGTTGGTTGATAAATCAGCAGAGAAAATCGTAAAAACTGTAAAAAGTACAGGAGCAGTAGTAACTGGACCTATTCCATTACCTACTCATAAAAAAATCTTTACTGTTCTTCGTTCTCCTCACGTGAACAAAAAAGCAAGAGAGCAGTTTGAGTTAAGTTCATACAAAAGATTGTTAGATATCTATTCTTCATCTTCTAAAACGATTGATGCTTTAATGAAATTAGAGTTACCAAGCGGTGTTGAAGTTGAAATCAAAGTGTGATAAATAACAAGATTCAATAAGAATATCAGAGGCTAAGTATTGGTGTTATAGTCACCAATACTTAGTTCTTTTAGAAAATAAAATAAAATTTTATAATTAATAATTAATATTTATGTCTGGGTTAATTGGTAAAAAAATCGGCATGACTAGTATTTTCGATGAGAATGGAAAAAACATTCCATGTACAGTAATCGAAATGGGTCCTAATGTCGTTACCCAAGTCAGAACCATTGAGGTTGACGGGTATGAAGCGTTACAACTTGGTTTCGATGACAAGACAGATAAACATGCTACTAAAGCTGAGTTAGGTCACTTTAAAAAAGCTGGAACATCTGCTAAGAGAAAAGTCGTTGAGATCAAAGATTTTGCTGGAGAGTATAAATTAGGTGATGTAATCACTGCAGATTTATTCTTAGAAGGAGAATTCGTAGATGTACAAGGTGTATCTAAAGGAAAAGGATTCCAAGGGGTTGTAAAACGTCATGGTTTTGGTGGAGTTGGTCAGGTAACTCACGGTCAAAAGAACCGTTTAAGAGCGCCAGGATCTATTGGAGCTTCTTCTTACCCATCAAGAGTATTCAAAGGAATGCGTATGGCAGGAAGAACTGGAGGAGTAAATGTAACAGTACAAAACCTTAGAGTTTTAAAAGTAGTAGCTGATAAAAATCTACTTGTGGTTAAGGGAGCAATTCCAGGACACAAAAACTCTTATGTAATCGTTCAGAAGTAATGGAAGTAAAAGTTTTAGATATCACAGGAAAAGATACTGGTAGAAAAGTTGAGCTTTTAGATTCAGTATTCGGTATAGAACCAAATAATCACGCAGTATATCTTGATGTTAAACAATATTTAGCAAATCAAAGACAAGGTACTCACAAAGCTAAAGAAAGAGCTGAGATCTCTGGAAGTACGCGTAAGATTAAGAAGCAAAAAGGAACTGGTACTGCAAGAGCAGGAAGTATTAAATCACCAGTTTTCCGTGGAGGAGGAAGAATCTTCGGGCCAAGACCAAGAAGCTACTCTTTCAAATTAAACAAAAGTTTAAAACGTTTAGCGAGAAAATCTGCTTTCTCTATCAAAGTGAAAGAATCAAATTTAATCGTAGTTGAGAACTTTAATTTCGAGGCTCCAAGTACTAAAAATTTCATCAACGTATTGAAAGGTTTAGGGTTGGAAAATAAAAAATCTCTATTTGTGTTTGGTGAATCAAATAAAAATGTATATTTGTCATCACGCAATTTAGGGAAGGCTGCTGTTGTAACTAACTCTGAATTAAGCACTTACAGTATTTTAAATGCTGGAAGTTTAGTGTTAACTGAGGGTTCTGTAGCAGGAATTGTAGAAAATTTAAGTAAATAATAGGAACATGAGTGTTTTAATTAAGCCTATAATTACAGAAAAAATAACTAAAGACGGCGAAACTTTTGGCCGTTTTGGGTTTGTTGTTGATAGAAAAGCGAACAAAATTGAAATTAAAAAAGCAGTTGAGGCTGCTTATGGAGTTTCTGTTGTTAACGTGAATACTATGAACTATGCTGCAAAGCGTTCTGTTAAGTACACGAAAAGTGGAATGATCAACGCTAAAACTAATGCATACAAGAAAGCAATAGTTGAATTGAAAGAAGGAGATAGTATAGACTTTTATTCAAATATCTAATAAATAATGTCAGTTAGAAAATTAAAACCTATTACCCCAGGTCAGCGTTTTAGAGTTGTAAATAGTTTTGACGCTATAACAACTGATAAGCCGGAGCGTAGTTTACTAGCACCGAAAAAAAAATCTGGAGGTAGAAATAGTCAAGGAAAAATGACCATGCGCTACATGGGTGGTGGTCATAAACAAAGATACCGTATAGTTGATTTTAAAAGAACTAAAGTTGGTATCCCAGCTACTGTTAAGTCAATTGAGTATGATCCAAACCGTACAGCATTCATCGCTTTGATTGCTTATGTAGATGGAGCTAAATCATACGTTATTGCACAAAGCGGTATGAAAGTTGGACAAACTGTAGTTTCAGGAGCAGAAGCATCACCAGAAGTTGGTAATGCAATGCCTTTAAGCAAAATTCCTTTAGGAACTGTTATATCTTGTATCGAATTACGTCCTGGACAAGGAGCAGTTATCGCTCGTTCAGCAGGTACTTTCGCTCAGTTAGTTGCTAGAGATGGTAAATATGCTACTATTAAAATGCCTTCTGGAGAGATCCGTTTGATTTTATTAGAATGTATGGCTACTATCGGAGCAGTGTCTAACCACGATCACCAATTAATCGTTTCTGGTAAAGCAGGTAGATCAAGATGGTTAGGTAGAAGACCTAGAACTAGACCAGTAGCAATGAACCCAGTAGATCACCCAATGGGAGGTGGAGAAGGTCGTTCGTCAGGAGGACACCCACGTTCTAGAAACGGGATGCCTGCTAAAGGGTACAGAACTCGTTCTAAAGTTAAGTCGAGTAATAAGTATATCGTTGAACGTAGAAAGAAATAAAAGATTAAGACATGGCACGTTCGTTAAAAAAAGGACCTTATGTTCACTATAAATTAGAGAAGAAAGTTCAAGTAAACATAGAAAGTGGAAAAAATGGAGTTATCAAGACTTGGTCAAGAGCTTCAATGATTACACCTGATTTTGTTGGACAAACTATCGCAGTACATAATGGTCGTCAGTTTGTTCCTGTTTATGTAACAGAGAACATGGTAGGACATAAATTAGGGGAATTTTCACCAACAAGATCGTTTAGAGGTCACGCTGGTGCAAAGAATAAAGGTAAAAAATAATAAGAAGCTATGGGAGTTCGTAAAAGAGAAAGAGCTGAGCAAATTAAAGAAGCTAACAAGCAAGTTGCTTTTGCAAAGCTAAACAATTGCCCTACTTCTCCTAGAAAAATGCGTTTAGTAGCGGATTTAGTAAGAGGACAGAAAGTAGAAAAAGCTCTAAATATATTAAAATTCAGTTCAAAAGATGCTTCTCGTAATTTAGAGAAATTACTTTTGTCTGCAATTGCTAACTGGCAAGCGAAAAACAGCGACGCTAATATAGAAGAAGCTGGATTGATCGTTAAAGAAATCAGAGTAGATGGAGGAATGATGTTAAAAAGACTTCGTCCTGCACCTCAAGGTAGAGCACACAGAATCAGAAAACGTTCTAATCACGTAACAATCGTATTAGGATCTAATAATAACACACAAAGCAATTAATAAGCAGTATGGGACAAAAGACTAATCCAATCGGGAATCGCCTTGGTATTATCAGAGGATGGGACTCAAACTGGTATGGTGGAAATGACTACGGTGACAAAATCGCTGAAGATCACAAGATCAGAAAGTATATCCATGCTCGTTTATCAAAAGCTAGTGTATCTAAAGTAATCATCGAAAGAACTTTAAAACTTGTAACCGTTACTATCACTACTGCTAGACCTGGTATCATTATCGGAAAAGGTGGACAAGAGGTAGACAAGTTAAAAGAGGAATTGAAAAAGATTACTGATAAGGAAGTTCAAATCAATATCTTTGAAATCAAACGTCCTGAATTAGACGGATACTTAGTGGCTGCTAGTATCGCTCGTCAAATCGAAAGCAGAATTTCTTACCGTAGAGCTATCCGTATGGCTATGGCTGCAGCGATGAGAATGAATGCTGAAGGAATCAAAGTAATGATTTCTGGTCGTTTAAACGGTGCTGAAATGGCTCGTTCTGAGACTTTCAAAGAAGGAAGAATTCCGTTGTCAACTTTCAGAGCAGACATCGATTATGCACTTGCTGAAGCTCACACTACTTATGGTAGAATGGGAATTAAAGTGTGGATCATGAAAGGTGAGGTTTACGGTAAGAGAGATCTTTCTCCGTTAGCTGGAATGGATAAAAAACAATCTAAATCAGCAGGATCTCCAAAAGGTAAATCTAACCCACGCAAAAGAAAGTAATTTTTAAACTGAAGAAAAATGTTACAGCCTAAAAGAACAAAATACCGTAAGGTACAGAAAGGTAAAATGAAAGGGATTTCTCAAAGAGGGCATGAACTTTCAAATGGTATGTTTGGAATCAAATCTATGGACTCTGCATTTATCACTTCACGTCAAATCGAGGCAGCGCGTATCGCTGCTACTCGTTTCATGAAACGTGAAGGGCAGTTATGGATTAAAATTTTCCCAGACAAACCTATTACTAAAAAGCCTCTAGAGGTACGTATGGGTAAAGGAAAAGGTGCAGTAGAATACTGGGTTGCTGTGGTAAAACCAGGAAAAATTATGTTCGAAGTTGGTGGAGTGCCAATTTCAGTAGCAAAAGAAGCATTACGCTTAGCTGCTCAAAAACTTCCTGTAAAAACTAAATTTGTAATTGCTAGAGATTTCGAAGCATAATAAAATTTTTATCATGAAACAATCAGAAATAGTAAATCTATCTGTAGCTGAATTACAAGAGCAACTGGTACAGTTGACTAGCACATATAATAACTTAAGATCTGCTCACGCAATCTCTCCAATCGAGAATCCATTACAGTTGAGAAACGTAAGAAGAAGTATTGCAAGAGTGAATACAGAGTTAAGTAAAAGAGAGTTACAATAATTGTATTCTGCCGAAAGATGGAAAATAGAAAATTAAGAAAAGAGAGAATAGGTGTTGTTACTAGCAATAAAATGGAGAAATCTATTGTTGTGTCTGAAGTAAAGAGAGTAAAACACCCATTATATGGTAAGTTCGTGTTGAAAACGAAAAAATACGTTGCACACGACGAAACAAATGATTGCAACATTGGTGATACTGTAAAGATTATGGAGACACGTCCATTATCTAAGTCAAAATGTTGGAGATTAGTTGAAATCATTGAAAGAGCGAAATAATTATGGTACAACAAGAATCTAGACTTAAAGTAGCAGATAATACGGGTGCAAAAGAAGTTTTGACTATCCGTGTTTTAGGAGGAACGAAACGTCGTTATGCCTCTGTAGGTGATAAAATTGTAGTTTCAATTAAAGAAGCAACTCCAAACGGAAGCGTGAAAAAAGGTAGCGTTTCAACTGCAGTTGTAGTTCGTACTAAAAAAGAGGTGAGAAGAGCTGACGGATCTTACATCAGATTTGACGATAACGCATGTGTATTGTTAAATGCTGCTGGAGAGATGAAAGGAACTCGTGTTTTTGGTCCGGTTGCGAGAGAACTTCGTGAAAAACAATTCATGAAAATTGTATCATTAGCACCAGAGGTGTTATAATTCGTTCTAAACATGATTAAGCTAAAGATAAAAACAGGAGATACTGTACGCGTTATCGCTGGTGACCATAAAGGTACTGAAGGTAAAGTTGTACGTGTATTACGTGAAAAGAACAAAGCTATTGTTGAAGGGGTGAATATTATTTCAAAACACGTGAAGCCAAGTGCTTCTAACCCTCAAGGTGGAATTGTTAAAAAAGAGGCTCCAATCCAAATCTCAAACTTAGCGATCGTAGATCCTAAGACGAACGAAGTTACAAAAGTAGCTATCGTGAAAAACGAGAACGGAAAAAATGTAAGAGTTTCTAAAAAATCAAATCAAGTATTATAGTTATGGCTTATATACCAAGACTTAAAGAAGAATATAAAAGCAGAGTTATCTCTGCTCTTACTGAGGAATTCGGTTATAAAAACGTAATGCAAGTTCCAAAACTTGAGAAAATCGTTGTTAGCCGTGGAGTTGGTGCTGCTGTTTCTGATAAAAAATTAGTTGATTACGCTGTTGAGGAGTTAACTAAAATTACAGGACAAAAAGCAGTAGCTACTATCTCTAAGAAAGACGTTGCTACTTTTAAATTAAGAAAAGGAATGCCAATCGGGGCAAAAGTAACGTTACGTGGAGAGAGAATGTATGAATTTTTAGATCGTTTAGTAACTTCAGCTTTACCACGTGTAAGAGACTTTTCAGGTATTAAATCTGATGGTTTTGACGGAAGAGGAAATTATAACTTAGGTGTTACTGAGCAAATCATTTTCCCTGAAATCAATATCGATAAAGTTAACAAAATCGCTGGTTTTGATATCACTTTCGTTACATCTGCTCAAACAGATAAAGAAGCGAAATCTTTACTTGCTGAATTAGGATTACCTTTTAAAAAGAATTAAGTATGGCTAAAGAATCAATGAAAGCCCGTGAGGTTAAAAGACAAGCATTAGTAGATAAATATGCTGCTAAGAGAACAGCTCTTTTAGAAGCTGGTGACTATGAAGGATTACAAAAGTTACCTAAAAATGCTTCTCCAGTTCGTTTACACAACAGATGTAAGTTAACAGGAAGACCAAGAGGGTATATGCGTCAATTCGGTATTTCTCGTGTTACATTCCGTGAAATGGCAAATAATGGATTGATACCTGGAGTAAAAAAGGCAAGTTGGTAATTAAGATTTAAAGGTAAAAACATGTATACAGATCCAATAGCAGATTTCCTTACAAGAGTTAGAAACGCTGTGAGAGCTAACCACAAAGTGGTTGAAATTCCAGCTTCAAACTTCAAAAAAGAAATCACGAAAATATTATTCGATCAAGGATATATCTTAAGCTATAAATTTGATGATAGTTCAGTTCAAGGAACAATCAAAATAGCTTTGAAATATGATAAAGACACAAAAGAGTCTGTAATTAGAGATATCCAAAGAATTAGTAAACCAGGTTTGCGTAAATACGCTTCTGCAGCAGATCTTCCTAGAATCCTTAATGGATTAGGAATCGCTATCGTTTCAACATCAAAAGGATTGATGACTGGAAAGCAAGCGAAACAATTGAATGTTGGTGGAGAAGTTGTTTGTTACGTATACTAATTTAAAAAGACTAAGAGATGTCAAGAATAGGTAAAAGTCCAATAGCGATCCCTGCTGGAGTAACGGTTGACGTTAAAGAAGGAGAGATTGTTGTAAAAGGTAAATTAGGAGAGCTTTCTCAAAAGTTTGATACAGTTAGTATTAAAGTTGAAGAAGACCAAGTAATCGTTGAGCGTTCTTCTGATGATAAGATTGAAAGAGCTAAACACGGATTATACCGTAGTTTAATCAACAATATGGTTAAAGGAGTTTCAGAAGGATTTACTATCAGTTTGGAATTGGTTGGGGTAGGATACCGTGCTGCTAATCAAGGACAAAAGTTAGATTTAGCTTTAGGTTTCTCTCATAATATCGTAATGGATATTGCAAAAGAAGTTACAGTGGAAACTATATCTGAAAAAGGTAAAAATCCAATCGTTAAATTAACTTCATTTGACAAACAACTAGTTGGTCAAGTAGCAGCAAAAATCCGTTCATTCCGTAAACCAGAACCTTACAAAGGAAAAGGTATCAAGTTTGTGGGTGAAGAGTTAAGAAGAAAAGCAGGTAAATCAGCTTAAAAATTAAGACTATGTCATTAACAAAATCTGAAAGAAGACAACGTATTAAATTCAGAATTAGAAAGATTGTTAGCGGTACTGCTGCTAAGCCAAGACTTTCTGTATTCAGAAGTAATAAAGAAATCTATGCGCAAATCATAGATGACGTGAATGGAGTAACTCTAGCTGCAGCATCTTCAAGAGAAGCTGGGATAACAAGAGGAACCAATATTGAAACTGCTGCATCGGTTGGGAAACTAATTGCAGAGAAAGCTTTGAAAGCTGGTGTAGAAACTGTATCTTTCGATAGAGGAGGTTATTTATACCACGGTCGTGTTAAATCATTAGCTGAAGGCGCTAGAGAAGCTGGATTAAAATTCTAATTAGTTATGTATCAAAATTATAAAAACGTAGAATTTGTAAAACCAACAGGTCTTGATCTTAAAGATCGTTTGGTTAGTGTAAACCGTGTTACTAAAGTTACTAAAGGGGGAAGAGCTTTTGGATTCTCAGCTGTAGTAGTAGTAGGTGACGAGAACGGTGTAGTGGGTCATGGTTTGGGTAAATCAAAAGACGTTTCTGAAGCAATCGCTAAAGCAGTAGAGGATGCAAAGAAAAACTTAGTTAGAGTTCCTTTAAATGGTCATACTATTCCTCACGAACAAAAAGGAAAATTCAGTGGAGCTAGAGTATTATTGATGCCTGCATCTTTGGGTACTGGAGTTATCGCTGGAGGTTCTGTGAGATCGGTTGTAGAGTCTGTAGGGATTAAAGATTTATTATCTAAATCTCAAGGATCTTCAAATCCTCACAACGTGGTGAAGGCTACTTTTGACGCTTTATTACGTTTAAGAAGTGCTTCTACAGTTGCAAAACAAAGAGGAATTTCTTTAGAAAAAGTATTTAAAGGTTAATTTGAGAGAGTTATGTCAAAAATTAAAGTAAAACAAGTAAGAAGCCAAATTAATTGTCCTCTTGTACAAAAGAGAACATTAGAGGCTTTAGGACTTCGTAAGATTGGTCAAGTTGTAGAACATGATGCTACATCTGCAATCTTAGGAATGGTAAGTAAAGTTCAACACTTAGTTTCTGTAGAGGAGGCTAAATAATATTGTAGAGTATGAATTTAAGTAATTTACAACCAGCAAAAGGTTCAGTACACAACCAAAACAAACGTGTTGGTCGTGGTGAAGGGTCTGGTAAAGGAGGAACTTCTACAAAAGGACACAAAGGTGCTAAATCACGTTCAGGATATTCAAGAAAGATCGGATTTGAAGGAGGACAAATGCCACTTCAAAGACGTGTTCCTAAATTTGGTTTTAAAAACATCAATAGAGTAGAGTATGATGTTATTAACTTAGAAAAATTACAATCTTTAGTTGATAGCGGAGTAGTAAAAGACACTGTTGATTTTGCTCTTTTAGTTGAGTTAGGATTAACTTCTAAAAATAGTTTAGTTAAGGTTTTAGGGCGTGGAGAGATAAAAGCAAAATTAAAAGTTTCTGCACACAAGTTTTCAGCATCTGCTAAAGAGGCAATCGAGGCAGCTGGTGGAGAAATTGTAACGTTATAAAATCTTAATAAACAAGATGAAGAAGTTTTTTGAAACATTAGCCAGTATTTGGAAAATTGAAGAGTTAAAGAACAAAATCTTGATAACTTTAGGGTTATTGCTTGTGTACCGTTTTGGTACACAAGTTACCCTTCCAGGTATTGACGCAACGAAATTGCAAGCTTTAACTGATCAAACTGATCAAGGTATCGGTTGGTTAATAAATGTTTTTACAGGTGGTGCATTTGCGCAAGCATCTGTATTTGCATTAGGTATTATGCCTTATATTTCTGCTTCCATAGTAGTTCAGTTAATGGGAATCGCGGTTCCTTATCTACAAAAACTACAAAATGATGGAGAAAGCGGTAGAAAGAAGATGAACCAAATAACAAGATGGTTGACAATCGGTATTACTTTATTACAAGGGCCTAGTTACATCTATAACTTGTATGTGCAATTACCACCAGATGCATTTTTGTTAGGTTTCAATTCTTTCTCATTCTTGTTTTCTTCAGTAATTATACTAGTGACCGGAACTGTTTTTGCAATGTGGTTAGGTGAAAAAATTACTGATAAAGGTATTGGAAATGGGATTTCATTATTGATTATGGTTGGTATTATTGCGAGACTTCCAATGTCTTTCATCCAAGAATTCCAATCGAGAATTACTGAAAATAATGGAGGACCTATGTTGGTGGTTATAGAAGTAATTTTATGGTTGTTAATCATTGTTGCTTGTATCTATTTAACTCTTGCTGTGAGACGTATACCGGTTCAATATGCAAGAAGAAGTGCTTCAGGAACTTATGATCAATCTATGTTAGGCGGTAATCGTCAGTGGATTCCATTAAAGTTAAATGCATCAGGAGTTATGCCAATCATTTTTGCTCAGGCGATCATGTTTGTGCCAGCTGCAGTAGCAGGTTTGTCAACTTCAGATACTGCTAAATCAATCAGTACAACATTTCATAATGTGTTTGGTTGGGAGTATAATGCACTTTTTGCTTTATTAATCATAATTTTTACGTACTTTTACACCGCAATTACAGTACCAACAAATAAGATGGCTGATGATCTAAAGAGAAGTGGTGGTTTTATACCAGGTGTTAAGCCAGGTAGTGAGACAGGCGATTTCTTAGATAGAATCATGTCTTTAATAACATTCCCAGGTTCTCTTTACTTAGCATTAATCGCAGTTTTCCCTGCTATTGTGGTAAGTTTATTAGGAGTTCAACAAGGTTGGGCTATGTTTTATGGAGGAACATCGTTATTGATTATGGTAAGTGTTGTAATCGATACAATTCAACAAGTCAATGCTTATTTACTGAACAAACAGTATGATAGCATGATGACAAGTGGTAAAAATAGAAGAGCAACAGCTTAGTTTTTATGGCAAAACAATCAGCAATAGAACAAGACGGAGCAATTATTGAAGCATTATCAAATGCTATGTTCCGTGTGGAATTAGAAAATGGACACGTAGTAATCGCCCATATCTCAGGTAAGATGCGTATGCATTATATCAAATTATTACCTGGTGACAGAGTAAAATTAGAGATGAGCCCTTACGATTTGACCAAAGCAAGAATTACTTATAGATATTAAAGAGGCTATTAAAATGAAAGTAAGAGCATCAGTTAAAAAAAGAAGTGCCGAGTGCATTATAGTACGTAGAAAAGGTAGACTTTACGTTATTAATAAAAAGAATCCTAGATTTAAACAAAGACAAGGATAATTATGGCAAGAATCGCAGGGGTAGATATACCTAAACACAAAAGAGGAATCATTGCTTTAACTTATATTTTTGGAATTGGTTCAAGTAGAGCTAAAGAAATTCTAGAAAGAGCTAAAGTTGACGAAAATAAAAAAGTTCAAGATTGGAATGACGATGAGATCGGAGCTATCCGTGAAGCAGTAGGTCAATTCACAATTGAAGGAGAATTACGTTCAGAGATTTCATTAAACATCAAACGTTTAATGGATATCGGATGCTACAGAGGTATCCGTCATAGAGCTGGTCTTCCATTAAGAGGACAAAGAACTAAGAATAACTCTAGAACAAGAAAAGGTAAAAGAAAAACTGTTGCTAACAAGAAAAAAGCAACTAAATAATAAGTAGTAATATGGCTAAAGCGAATACAAAAAAACGTAAAGTACTTGTTGAGTCAACAGGTGAAGCTCATATTAATGCGACGTTTAACAATATCATCATTTCATTAACTAACAAAAAAGGTGAAGTGATTTCTTGGTCATCAGCAGGTAAAATGGGATTCAGAGGTTCTAAAAAGAACACTCCTTACGCTGCTCAAATGGCTGCAGAAGATTGCGGTAAAGTTGCACTTGAGGCAGGATTGAAAAAAGTAAAAGTTTATGTAAAAGGACCTGGAAACGGAAGAGAATCTGCAATCAGATCTTTACATAATGGTGGAATCGAAGTAACAGAGATTATCGATATTACTCCAATGCCACACAACGGATGTCGTCCTCCAAAGAGAAGAAGAGTTTAATTTATAGTATAACCAAAGGTAGGAATAGATTATCGGAGGAAAGTGACCTGAATTCATAATCCCTACCTTTTTTCAATTTTATTAAGAAATGGCAAGATATACTGGTCCACAAACAAAAATCGCACGTAGGTTCGGTGAAGCAATTTTCGGAGATGATAAATCTTTAGAAAAAAGAAATTACCCTCCAGGACAACATGGTTTAGCAAGAAAAAGAGGTAAGAAATCTGAATATGCTATCCAGTTATTGGAAAAACAAAAAGCTAAATATACTTACGGTATTTTAGAAAAACAATTCAGAAACTTATACAAAAAAGCTGCTGCAGCTCGTGGAGTTACTGGTGAGGTATTAATTCAATTATGTGAATCAAGATTAGATAACGTAGTTTACAGAATGGGAATTGCTCCATCTCGTAGAGCTGCACGTCAAATCGTTTCTCATAGACATATTACTGTAAATGGGGAGTTAGTAAATATTCCTTCATACCAATTGAAACCTGGTGATAAAGTTGCTGTTCGTGAAAAATCAAGATCTCTAGAGACTATCGAACGTTCATTATCTAATTCTAGCGCTGTTTACGAATGGATTACTTGGAATCCTGAAACGTTAGAAGGAACATTTGTTTCTGTACCTCAAAGACTTCAAGTTCCTGAAAACATCAAAGAACAGTTAATCGTAGAGTTGTACAACAAATAATAATTGACATTCAGTCGAAACAAATATGGCAATATTTAATTTTCAAAAGCCCGATAAAGTTATCATGATTGATTCGACCGATTTTAAAGGCAAATTCGAATTTAGACCTTTAGAACCGGGATATGGATTGACAATAGGTAATGCATTAAGGAGAGTTCTTCTTTCTTCTCTTGAAGGATATGCAATTACTTCAGTTCGTATTGAAGGAGTAGATCATGAGTTTTCTACTATCGCTGGTGTAGTTGAGGATGTTACTGAAATCATTCTTAACCTAAAACAAGTTCGTTTTAAACGTCAAATTGAAGATGTTGATAATGAAACTGTTAGTATCTCTTTCTCTGGTAAAGAACAGTTGACTGCAGGTGATTTCCAGAAATTCATTTCTAGTTTCCAGATTCTGAATCCAGAATTAGTTATCTGTAATATGGATAGTAATGTAACTATTAATATGGATCTTACTATTGAGAAGGGAAGAGGTTATGTACCAGCTGAAGAGAATAGAAAACCTAATGCTCCTATTGGTACTATCTTTACTGACTCAATTTATACTCCAGTTAAGAACGTTAAGTATGCTATCGAAAACTATCGTGTTGAGCAAAAAACTGACTATGAGAAGTTAGTTTTTGATATCATTACCGATGGTTCTATTCATCCAAAAGATGCGTTAACTGAAGCTGCAAAAACATTAATACACCACTTTATGTTATTCTCAGATGAGAGAATTACATTAGAGGCAGATGAGATTGCACAAACTGAATCTTATGATGAGGAATCTCTTCATATGAGACAGCTTCTAAAAACTAAACTAGTTGATTTAGATCTTTCAGTTAGAGCATTGAATTGTTTGAAAGCGGCTGAAGTAGATACATTAGGAGACTTAGTGTCATTTAACAAAAACGACTTGATGAAATTTAGAAACTTCGGTAAGAAGTCTTTATCTGAATTAGAAGAGTTAGTGGCTGTTAAGGGACTTAATTTCGGGATGGATCTATCAAAATACAAATTAGATAAAGAATAAACTAGACTGTAAAGTCTAAATTCTAGTAAGAAATGAGACACGGAAAGAAAATAAATCACTTAGGTAGAAAAGCAGGACATAGAAATTCTATGCTTGCTAATATGGCTTGTTCTTTAATTGAGCACAAGCGTATCAATACTACTGTTGCTAAAGCTAAAGCTTTAAAGCAGTTTATTGAGCCATTAGTAACTAAAGCTAAAACTGACGATACTCATAACCGTCGTGTTGTTTTCTCTTATTTGAGAGACAAAGACGCAGTTACTGAACTATTTAGAGAAGTAGCTCAAAAAGTAGGAGATCGTCCAGGTGGATATACTCGTATTATTAAATTAGGTAATCGTTTAGGAGATAATGCTGATATGGCTATGATTGAGTTCGTTGATTTCAATGAATTATACAATGTTGCTAAAAAAGAGGCTAAAAAATCTTCAACTCGTAGAGGTAAAAAGAAAGCTGCTGAAGCTCCTGCGACTGAGGCAACTTCTAATGAAGCTGAAACTAATGAATAGTATCAACAAAATTTATTTTTGTTATTTATAATATTAAGGACATTCTTTATAAGGATGTCCTTTTTTTTTTATTTTTGCTAAAAATTAATACAACACAACAATACAATGGAATATTCAGAAAGAAAGAAGGCAGTTTTGGTTCTAAAAGATGGAACTGTTTTTTTTGGTAAGTCGGTTGGTGTAGAAGGTACAGCATACGGAGAGATTTGTTTTAACACTGGAATGACAGGTTATCAAGAAATCTTTACAGATCCTTCTTACTTTGGTCAAATCATGTTGTCAACAACAGCTCATATTGGTAATTATGGGGTTAATGTTGATGAAGTTGATTCTGATGGAATTAAGATTTCTGGTTTAGTTTGTAAAAACTTTAGTTATTATCATTCGCGTCCAAATTCAGAATCAGATTTATTGACTTATTTAGAAAAGGCTAACCTTATAGCTATTTCTGATGTTGATACACGTGCTCTTACTGCTCATATTAGAGATAATGGTGCTATGAATGCTATTATTTCAACAGACGGTAAATCAATTGAGGAGTTAAAAGTGATATTAGAGAGTGTTCCTTCTATGGAAGGACTTGAGTTGTCTTCTAAAGTATCTACTAAAGAGGCTTACTACTTTGGTAATCCTAATGCATCTCATAAGATTGCGGCAATTGATTTTGGTATTAAAACTAATATATTACGTTGTTTCGAGGAGAGAGATTGTTATGTTAAGGTATTTCCATACAATGTTTCTTATGATGAGTTAGTAGCTTTTAGCGCTGATGGATATTTTCTATCTAACGGACCTGGTGATCCACAAGCTTTAGCAAAATTAGGAGTTCTTGACACAGTTAATAAAGTTATAGATTCTGGACTTCCAGTTTTTGGTATTTGTTTAGGACATCAGTTGATTGGATTATCTCAAGGTGTAAGTACTTTCAAGATGTTTAGTGGACATCGTGGCGTGAATCATCCTGTTATGAATTTGAAATCTACTCAAGGTGAGATTACTTCACAGAATCATGGATTTGCAATTAATAAAGAAGAGTTGAGTAAACATCCTAATCTTGAACTGACACATTTACATTTAAATGATGGTACGGTAGCTGGTATGAAGATGAAAAATAAGAATGTTTTTTCTGTACAATACCATCCTGAATCTAGTCCTGGACCTCATGATTCAAGATATTTATTTGATGAATTTGTTGAAAATATAAAAAATAATAAAGGAGCTACTGTGTAGTTCCTTTCGTTATATATAAACTTTATTTCTTATCTGTATTAAGTAAGTTCAATTAAAGTTGTAAATTTGTTTATACTAAATTTTAAGACACAATTTATGAGTACAATTATTAGTGTGCATGCACGTCAGATATTAGATTCTAGAGGGAATCCTACAGTAGAAGTAGATGTTATTACTGAAAGTGGTATGTTAGGTCGCGCTGCAGTTCCATCTGGAGCTTCTACAGGTGAGCACGAAGCAGTAGAATTACGCGATGGCGGTAAAGCTTTCTTAGGAAAAGGGGTATTAAAAGCTGTTGATAACGTAAATAACATAATTGCTGAGCACATCGTAGGTGTTAGTGTTTTCGAACAAAATACTATTGACCAATTGATGATTGAATTAGATGGTACTAGTAATAAAGGAAATTTAGGAGCCAATGCTATTTTAGGTGTTTCTTTAGCTGTGGCTAAAGCGGCAGCAAATGAGTTAAGAATGCCATTATATCGTTATGTAGGTGGTGTTTCTGCAAATACGCTACCTGTTCCAATGATGAATATTATTAATGGGGGGTCTCACTCTGATGCTCCTATTGCATTTCAAGAGTTTATGATCATGCCTGTAAAAGCAATAACTTTTACGCATGCTATGCAAATGGGAACTGAGATATTCCATCATTTGAAAAAAGTTTTACATGAGAGAGGATTAAGTACGGCTGTAGGTGATGAAGGTGGATTTGCTCCTACATTAAAAGGTACTGAAGATGCTCTTGATTCTATTAAGTTAGCAGTTGAGAATGCAGGTTATAGATTTGGTGATGAGATTATGATTGCTTTAGACTGTGCTGCTTCTGAGTTTTATGTAGATGGCAAATATGATTACACTAAGTTCGAAGGAGAATTAGGTAAAGTACGTAGCTCTCAAGAGCAAGCGGATTACTTAGCTGAGTTAGTGGAGAAATACCCAATAATTTCTATTGAAGATGGTATGTATGAAGATGATTGGGATGGTTGGAAGTATTTAACTGATAAGATAGGTGATAAAGTTCAGTTAGTAGGTGATGATTTATTTGTTACTAATGTAGCTAGACTAGAGCGTGGTGTTAATGAAGGTATAGGTAACTCTATTTTGATTAAAGTAAATCAAATAGGAACACTTACAGAGACAATAGCTGCTGTTAATATGGCTAAAAATGCTGGATTTACGTCTGTTATGTCTCACCGTTCTGGTGAAACTGAAGATAGTACAATTGCTGATTTAGCTGTAGCATTGAATTGTGGACAAATTAAAACTGGTTCTGCATCAAGATCTGATCGTATGGCTAAGTATAATCAGTTGTTAAGAATAGAGGAAGAATTAGGTGATATAGCTTACTACCCTCAAGGGAATGCTTTTAAAGTTAAAAGATAGTTCTTTTATAAGTAAAAAAGCGGTAGATATACTTACATATCTACCGCTTTTTTGTTTTTTGGTATAGTTATAGTGGAGTTGAACAATATTCTTAAATTAATGTATTGTGAATAATTCTTTTTTTTAACTATTATGATGTGTTTATGGTTATTTAGAGTATCTTATTTTTTCATTCGTTTTGATAGTCTCTAAAATGAGGTTTTTTGTTCATTTTTAATGATTAGTTTATGAATATGACTTGTATGTATGCATAATAATTCCTATCTTTCCTACTGAAAAATTACTAGAATATGTATGCTAGTAGTGAGTAAAACTTGTAAAAAAAATAAAATAATAACAATATGTCTAAAACAGCTTATATAGAGGTTGACGGTAAAAGACATGAGTTTCCTGTATTAGTTGGTACTGAGAATGAAGTAGCAATTGATGTGTTGAAATTACGTGCTTTAACTGGAGCTATTACTTATGACCCAGGTTATAAAAATTCTGGTGCATGCAAGAGTGCAATTACATTCTTAGATGGAGAAGAAGGAATCTTGAGATATAGAGGATATTCTATTGAAGAATTAGCAGAATATTCTAACTTCTTAGAAGTTTCTTATTTGATTATCTTCGGAGAACTACCAACTCAAGAGCAAATAGAGAAATTCGAGAATGATATTAGAAAGTATTCATTAGTAAATGAAGAAATGAAAAATATCATTGACGGTTTTCCTAAGACTGCACACCCTATGGGAGTGTTAGCTTCTTTGACTAGTGCTTTAACTGCATTTAATCCAAAAGTAGTAGATGCTGATTGTTCAAAGTCATTGTATGAGGCTGTATGTAAGACAATGAGTAAGTTCTTAGTAATAGCAACTTGGACATATAGAAAAGCTAAGGGATATCCTTTAAATTATTACGATAACACTAAGAGTTATGTGGATAACTTCTTAAGATTAATGTTTGCTTTGCCAACTGAACCTTATGAAATCGATCCAATCATTAAAAATGCAATTGATAAGTTATTTATTTTACATGCTGATCATGAACAAAACTGTTCTACATCTACAGTACGTATGGTAGGTTCTTCTCATGCTGGATTGTTTGCATCTGTTTCTGCTGGTGTTTCTGCTTTGTGGGGGCCACTTCATGGTGGAGCTAATCAAGCTGTATTAGAAATGCTTGAAGCAATTCAAAATGACGGTGGTGATGTAGAGAAATATCTAAATAAAGCTAAAGATAAAGATGACTCATTCCGTCTAATGGGATTCGGACATAGAGTTTATAAAAACTTTGACCCAAGAGCTAGAATCATTAAAAAAGCAGCTGATGAAGTATTAGGAAAACTAGGTGTTGATGATCCTGTTTTAGATATTGCTAAAAAATTAGAAGAAGCAGCGCTTAAAGATCCTTATTTCGTAGAAAGACATTTGTATCCTAATGTTGATTTCTACTCAGGAATTATTTACAGAGCTTTAGGTATTCCTACAGAAATGTTTACAGTGATGTTTGCTATTGGACGTCTGCCAGGATGGATTGCACAGTGGAAAGAAATGAGAATTAATAAAGAACCAATCGGAAGACCTAGACAGTTATATGTTGGTGAAGCTTTAAGAACATTTGTTCCTATGAAAGATAGAAAATAATATTTTTTTATATGTTTAAAAGGCACCCTTAATTAGGGTGCCTTTTTTGTTTTCTAAAGAATTAAGTAGAGAGTATTTTGTTATATTTGTGGAAAATCAATATTTATGCTTAAGTTAAACGTTAAGAATGAAACCTCGAGATTGCGGGCCGTGGTCCTAGGTACTGCTAATAGTATCGGACCCACACCTACAGTAGAAGAAGCTTACGATCCTAAGTCGTTAGAACATATAAAAGCAGGTACTTACCCTGTAGAATCAGATATGATTCAAGAGATGGATGCTTTTAATAAAGTATTCGAGAAGTATGATGTTAAGGTCTATAGACCTGAAATCATAGAAGATTACAATCAAATTTTTACTCGTGATATTGGATTTGTTATTGAAGATAAATTCATTAAAGCGAATATCCTTCCAGATAGAGATCGTGAATTACATGCAATACAGTATGTGTTAGATCAGATTGATCCTGCATCTATAATCTCTGCTCCAGAAGAAGTACACTTTGAAGGAGGAGATGTAATGCCTTGGAATGATTATATTTTTATAGGTAGCTATAAGCGTCCAGATTATAAAAATTATATTACCGCAAGAACAAATCAACTAGGAGTTGATTTTATAAAAGAATTATTCCCAAATAAAACAGTTTTATCTTTTGATTTGGTTAAGTCTAAGACTGAGCCACGTGATAATGCATTACATTTAGATTGTTGTTTTCAACCAATCGGAAATGATAAAGGGATAATTTATAAAGGTGGTTTTTATGATGAAAAAGAGTACTATCAATTAGTAGAAATTTTCGGTAAAGACAACTTATTTCACATAGAAAGAGAAGAAATGTATCATATGTTTTCGAATGTATTTTCGATTAGTCCTGAAGTTATTGTCTCTGAACGTAATTTTACAAGATTAAATAATTGGTTAAGAGAAAATAACTTTGTTGTAGAAGAAATACCTTATGCAGAGATTGCTAAACAAGAGGGATTATTAAGATGTTCTACACTACCTTTGATACGTGATTAATATATTAGATATGAACCAAACTACGAATATAATTTTGATGATTCGCCCTGTGGCGTTTCGCATGAATGAACAAACGGCTGTAAACAATTACTACCAAAAAGTTCTTGATAATACCACTCCTGAGACGGTTAATGCTAAAGCACAACAAGAGTTCGAGGCCTTTGTGGAAAAGCTAAGAGCTGTTGGAGTTGATGTTATTGTAGTAGAAGATACTGTAGATCCGGATACTCCTGATAGTATTTTTCCAAATAACTGGATTTCTTTTCACGAAAGTGGAGAAGTTGTTCTTTATCCGATGTTTGCGGAGAATCGCAGATTAGAAAGAAGAGAAGATATTTTAGATTTATTAGAAGATAAAGGGTTTGAAATTACTGATATCTGGGATTATACTTCAGCAGAAGAAGACGAGTTATTTTTAGAAGGTACAGGTAGTTTGTTACTTGATAGAACTAATGAAAAAACATATTGTGCTTTATCGCCTCGTGCCGATGAAGGACTAGTTATTGAGTTTTGTGAAGAATTTGAAAATGATCCTGTTATATTTGAAGCTTTTCAGACTGTAGATGGAGAGAGAAAGCATATTTATCATACTAATGTAATGATGTGTTTAGCTGAAACTTTTGCTGTTATTTGTGCTGATTGTATCGATGATAAACAAGAGAAAAAAAGTGTACTTAATAGTTTGAAAAGTTCTGGAAAAGAGGTGATTACTATTACGGAAGAACAAGTCAATAACTTTGCTGGTAATATGCTTCAAGTAAAAGGAAAAGATGATCAGCGTTATTTAGTGATGTCAACGCAAGCTTATAATAGTTTAGATGCTAATCAAATAAAAGCAATAGAAAAGCATTGTCCAATCCTACACAGTAGTTTAGATACTATTGAAGCTTGTGGTGGAGGAAGTGCTCGCTGTATGATGGCAGAGGTATTTTTACCTAAGAAGTAGACAGATGTTTATTGTGATATACTGAAAACGAAGCAATAGCTTCGTTTTTTTATTTATAAAATAATTATTTAAAATGAATTTAAATAAGATATTTTTCTATCTTTGCAATCAAGAAATCATCTAAATAAAAAATAAAACGAATAAATGAAGCGTAATACCATATTTGTACTGAGTGCTTTTTGTGCGATTCCAGCATTTACTTTTGCTCAAGTACAAGATACTATAACGCCACCCAATGCTAATCTTGGAGAAATTGTTATCTCTGGACAATATAGTCCACAATCTATAAATAAAGCTGTTAATAATGTAACAGTTCTGAATAGACAACGTTTAGAAAATTTAGGGGCAGTAACTTTAGCTGACGCATTAAATCAAGTAATGAATATATCTATATTACCCAATGCAGGTACAGGTAGATCTACTGTGAAGATGTTTGGTTTAGATGCTCAGTATTTTACAATATTAATCGATAATGTACCTATGATTTCTGATGAGGGGTTTGGTAATAATACCGATCTAACTCAGATTAACTTAGATGATATTGAACAAGTAGAAATTGTAGAGGGAGCGATGGGGGTTGACTATGGTGCCAATGCAGTAACAGGAATTATAAATATCATTACTAAGAAAAATAATATTCATGATTGGAATGTGAATTTCTTTACACAAGAAGAGACTGTTGGTGATGAATATAATTTAAAGAATAAAGGAAAGCATATTCAAGGGTTAACGATAGGACATAATATAAATGACAATTTATATGCAAGTGTTAGTTATACTCATAATGATTTTAAAGGATGGTTTAATAAGAGAGAAGGTTTTACTTATTATGGTGATGAAGATAAGAGAGGACATGAATGGCTACCAAAGAATCAAAATAATGTAAAGGCTCTTTTAAACTATCATCATAAGTCTTATCGTGTATTTTATAAGTTTGAATACTTTGATGAGAGAATGAAGGATTACAATAAGACTTTTGAAATAAATGAGGATCCTGTTTTCGAAACGATTGATCCTATTGCAAAAGATCGTATTACAAATACAAAAAGATGGTCTAACGTTCTAAATACTTCAGGGAATTTTCAGAATCTTTTTCGTTTCGATTTGTCATTTACTTATCAAAAACAGGAAAGGGAGATTGATTTCTATAGATATAGAATAAAGTATGATGAGAAGTTTGATAGAAATTCCTACAAAAGCGAGAGTAGAGAGGTTTTCTTTTCTAGAGGAACTTTTAGTGATTTTATTAAATGGGAGAGAGCTCGATTCCAAGTTGGATATGAAGTAGCTAATAGCAAGGGATATTCATTAATGAGTGAATCGTTAGGTGAATCTCCTCAAAGTAAATCTTTAGGAAGTTATGATTTTTATGCGTCATCAGAGATTGATGTTTTGTCTAACTTCATGATTCGTCCTGGATATCGCTTAATGACATCAAATACTTTTGATAGTCAACATGCTATGAGTTTAATGCTTAAATATGTATTACCAAATGATTATGAAATTCGTGCGACTGTTGGGACGTCGCCTCGTTTGCCTAATTATGAAGAGTTGTATACATATTTTGTAGATGTGAATCATGACTTACAAGGTAATCCAAATTTGAACCCTGAGAAAGGGAAGACGTTCTTTCTGAATATAAAAAAAACAGCTGAGTTTAGTGATGATATTGAATTTAGTAGTAGTTTGACTGGACGTTTTTTGAATGTACAAGATAAAATTGATGTTATACAGATTGTTGATCCATCAGGTCTTAAATATAAGTATCACAATGTTAATCGTTATAGAAATATAGGGGTAACATTCTTGAATCAATTGCGTTGGAAAACATTAGATGTAGGTCTTGGTTTTACCTATTCAGGAGCCGCCCAGCAGATATATGGTGCGCCTAGTGATACGGATAAGTTCTTATATACTCCTGAAGTGACAGCTAATGTTAGTTATAAGTTGCCAACTACAGGAACGATGTTTTCTTTATACTATAAATTTAATGGAGAAGAGTATCGTTATAAGATGGAGTCAGATCTTTTTGGGGAGTATTATATAAAAGGAAAACAAGAAAGTTATTCTTGGATGGATTTCAGTGTGCGCCAGCCTTTCTTTAAGAATATGTTATTTGCTACATTAGGAGTGAGAAATATATTTGACGTTAAAGATTTAACATCAACTACTAGTTCTGGTACTGCACATAGCTCTTCTTCTCCTTCACAACCGTTAGGGTATGGAAGAAGTTTCTTTGTGAAATTACAATATAAATTAGGTTTTTAATGATGATGAGACGTTTATTACATATTAGCATATTTATTGTATCTTTTTTTATGATGATTTCATGTGAAAAGGATTCTAAGAATGGTAATAATGACACAAGAGATTTTATTGTAGCTTATGAAGAACAATCAATTAGTTACGGAGAGATTATAGATAAAAAAGAACTTAGTGTGGTTTTTTCAGAACCTGCAGCTGAACCGGGTAGTATAGAAATGAGGGTTTCTGAAGTAAATGCTAGATATGATATAGATTACAACACCATTCCAAGCGCTAAAGCTGGTGTGTTAACTATTCCTTTTGCTAAAGGTGATCGAAAAGTAAATTTTGTATTCAATAATCTAATCTATCCTTATGATCGATCTGACAAAACAGTTCAATTTGATATCATAAAGGTTAATTATTCAGTTAAAGAACCTAAGATACAAGGATATAATGTAATGGTGGTTAGTTTTGATACTGCGATAGGAGGACTTTTAATGCCTGCTATTGGTGGACCTAGTCAACCAAAACAAGTATATGTAGATTTAGGGGGAAAAGCAATGTATCCAGTGCAACGTGATTCTTGGGATTTAGCTTTTTATTCTGATAAAGAATTTAGAGTAAAGTTAAATGGTTCGATATATATGGCTACAAGTGCTTTATCAAGTATAGATATTGATAAGGTGAGAGAAAGTGATGTAACGAGCCTAAAAACTCAAGTACAGATTGGGACATTTGATCCAGCGAATGTAGCTTATATTGATGCTCCTATAGGGGATTTAAATGCTACTGCAATAAAGGAAATTAAGCTTAATGCTGATGAAAATAAAGTTTATTTAGTAAATTTAGGTTTTAAGCCTGGTACTACTAATGTGGCTGCGGGTTCTGTAAATGTGACAGGTGATAGTAGAGGGTGGAAAAAGATTAGAATCTTAAGAAAAGAGCAAGGGTATCTATTACAATATGCAGATTTAAACGATAGTACGCATAGGGAGGTTTATATAGAAAAGAACTTAGCTTATAACTTTGTTTTCTTTAGTTTTGACACTAATAAGATTGTTAATGTTGAACCGACTAAACAAAAGTGGGATTTAAACTTCACTGTATTTACAAATACGGTTGATCAAAACGGAGATCCTAAAGGTTCTTATGGTTATTCTGATTTTATTGTGAATAACAGATATGCTGGTGTTACTGCTTATAAAGTTACAATACCTGAGAAAGATAAAACAATGTATAAGAATTTCTCTTTAGCTGATGTAGATAAAGGAGCACTGTCTTTAGACTTGCGTACTATAGGTGGTACGTGGAGAGATGTAGCGAATGATAAAAAATTATTCACTAATATCTTTTACGTAATTAAAGATTCAAAAGGCAACTATTATAAGATGCGTGTATTGAGCTTTATGAACGAAAAAGGAGAACGTGGATACCCAAGATTTGAATATAGCCTATTAAGGTAATTTAAAATATTACATAACTATTTGTTGTCGCAGGTTATGTATGTGATTCAATGTAATCATACAGTACTTCAAGTATTTGTTGTTTATTGAGTTGTTAGTTTATTTTTGTTAGAAAACCCCAAGATTGTCGCTCTTGGGGTTTTTTTATGTGTGCCCAGCATGGGTGATAACTCTAGGGTGTAAGTCCCGAACACGCCATTACAGCAGGAAGTGTTAACCGAC
>NZ_JACAKB010000014.1 GCF_030326305.1 Myroides odoratimimus
CTACTATTTCCTACCTAAATAACCAACTCTTCCCTACCCCTTAGATAATCTCTGTTCACACCCTTTTCTTCAACACCCCTTCAACATTTCTACAAGATTACTCTACCTGAGCACCTGTTTATTGAAGCAATATTGAACAGATATTGTAGCACTCTTGAACAAGACTAATTAAAGTACAGCAACAAAAAAGCCCTAGACTGTATAAGCCAGGGCTGTAAAATTATCTAATATTATTTCTTACTTCTTTAATACTTTTGCTCTAATCCGTTCTCCTCCTACATTTATATTCAATAAATATATTCCTCTTTTCAATTCTCTCATATCAATCACTGCACGATTAGTCGCTGTAAAATTAAATCGTTTTACTAATCGATTACTTAAATCAAAAACTTCTACCTCAGAAACAGTAAATACTTTATCCTTGGTCACTTCTACATTTGCGATATCTTCAACAGGATTTGGCCAAATCACTATATCTTGAGGATCTACTCCTGTAGTACTAGCTACTTTTTCTATTCCTTCTAAATCATCATTACTGATTAATAGACTAAAGTCCTGTCTACCATAAGACAATTCACCTTTATGGCTCACCACTACTTCATATTCTCCTGCATCAGGGTCTATAACCTCTATTCTTTCCAGATTATCGACATCATTGTCTCCTTTTAAAGCAGTTAGATTATCACTATTTTTATTTAAATACCATGGAAAATACTCTTCTCCATCTTTATACAATCTAATATCTAAATCATTGATAAGTTTATTATTCTTAATACTTCCACTTAATTCTCTTGAATCAACTAGCGCTTCGATATCTGTCCAGCTTAATGTAACTAATAATCTATCTGAAGGATTATTCAATTTAAACTTGTACTTAAAATCTTTTTTATTAAGCAAAACACTTTCTTCTAGAACAGCCCTTTCATCTTTTACATTCTTAATGAATTGTATTCCCCTCTCTGCATTAATCATTCCCCAACCTATTTTATTCGTTGGGTATTTTTCTTCCAGATACTCTGCTGTATGCGTCATCAGTCCTCTTAACGTAGCAGAGCGCATCGGAAAATTATATACTTCTATATATCCTTGTTGCCAAAGAGTCAAAATACCAGATACGACAGGTGAAGCCATAGATGTACCACTCATCTCTTTATATATACCTACTGTAGGATTAGCATGATGATATCTAGGCAACTCATATCCTGAAGATATAATCTTTACTCCTGGAGCAGCAATATCGGGCTTAATTCTAAAATCTCCAGTAGGACCATAACTACTAAACTTCGCAATACTTAATTTATCAGAGCTATCTAATCCTACTGCAGCTACTACCACTGCATTCTTTGCGTTAGTATTCCCTAATAATAGATCATTGCCATTCATAGTAGGATTTATTACAGCAAAATCTTCCCTATCATTCCCTGCTGATATTACAGGTTGATAATAAGGGTAAGTATAAGTAAGTTTATCCAACTGATAAGCATCTTTATTATAATATCCAAAATATGTTGCAGGAACAAGTGGTATATCGTCATCATCTAATGCAGATATCCCATAAGAATGGTTAGATACTAACAAACCTGATTGTGCTGCTGAGGCCATCTCTACTATATCATTATTCCAATCATAACTCCATACACTAGCCTCAGGAGCTATCCCCTTAGCTGGAGCATAAACTCCACTTGCTATCAAAGTTCCTGTTACATGAGTCGCATGATTCTTTCCCAGCTCAACGCGATCTAACTCATCATTATTAAGTTTGGCAATATTACTATCTTGGTCTTTTAAAATCACACGACTTGCAGCCATATTCTTAAACTCCTGATGTTGATCAAAAGCAGGTTTGCCATCCCATACCCCTATAATCATATTTCTACCTTGGAGATTAACACTCTGCCTCCCCCCTTTCGCAATACTATTTACACCTGTAAGACTACGTGACAGCGCATTCTGAGTAACATAATAAATGGGAATATTTCCACTATCAATACTTCTCAATTGATAAATACGTCCATCCTTATAAACTCCTTTAGTAGAAACATTATTTTGTTGCTGAAATCGCAATACAGCTTCTTTATCTGACATTACCTCTCTGCTAAACTGCTGAATAAGCTCTCTGTTCTTCTGCTCATTCTGTTGATTACTAATCTCACTTCGCAATTGAGGGCTTTGGGCAAACAGTGAACTACTAAATAATAAAGCATATACTATACTTCTTACATCCTTCATCAATATCAATGTGGTTAGAATTATATTCTTTAGAAGTCCAAATATATAATTGTGTTCTAAAAAAACTATTATTTTGAATATAAAAATACAACCAAAATAAATAATCTATCTAAAAAAGAAGTATAAATATACCTTAAATACTCAATAAAACATATCTTTCTAAGCTACTTCAGATACATATCACCCCATTTAGAAACAAGGTTATATAGCTGAATCGACATCCACACTCTTCACCTACCCTAACTACAATGCGGTATAATGTATAAAACAGATGTCGTGGGATCAGACATAAATCTTTATATTTGAACAAATCTAACAGTAACCTTAATATTTATGAAAATCAAAAAAACCGTACTTGGTGTAGTTACAGGGGCATCGATTTTGTCTATCTCTTGTGATAAAGTAAAGAACGAAACTGCTTCATCAGGAGATTGGAATGAAAGTAATGCTTTCTTTAATGAAAGCACATTGCCATACTATACAGCAGACTTTGACAAGATTAAAGACAAAGATTTCAAACCTGCTTTATTAGAAGGAATGCGTCGTCAGATGGAAGCTATCGACAAAATAGTAGCGAATACAGAGGAACCTACTTTTGAAAACACTTTAGAAGCCCTAGAGCGCTCTAGTGAATTACTAGATAGAGTGAGCTCTGTATTTGGTCTATTGACAGGAGCTCATACTAATGATGAACTAAAAGCAATTAATGCAGAGTTGGCTCCTAAATTTGCAGGACATCGCGATGCTATTTACTTAAATGATGGCCTATTTCAACGAATTAAAAAACTTCATGACAATCAAGCTTCACTTAATCTAAATGAAGAACAGAATAGACTGTTAAATGTATACTATGAAGACTTCGAAAAATCAGGTGCTAATCTATCTCCTGAAGATAAAGAGAAATTAAAGCAACTGAACCAAGACATTGCGACTTTGAACAATCAGTTTGGGGATAAATTATTGGCAGCTACGAAACAAGGTGGCGTTAAGTTTACTAAAGAGGAATTAGCAGGATTATCTGATGATGAGCTTAATGCCATCAAACAAGAAGATGGTAGTTATGTAATCGCATTAAACAATACTACTCAACAGCCAGATCTAGATAAACTGACAAATAAAGAAACTAGAAAAAAACTATTTGATCAAGCATGGATAAGAGCTGAAAAGGGAGATGATAATGATACAAAAGCATCTATCTTAGCTCTAGTAAAAAAACGTGCTGAGAAAGCTAAATTAATGGGATTCGATAACTATGCAGAATGGAGTCTACAAGGTTCTATGGCACAGAATGCCACTAATGCTACTAAAATACTAAAAGACCTAAGCCCTTATGCAGTAGGAGCAGCTAAAGAAGAAGCAGCTGATATCCAAGCATTAATTAACAAAGAGGCAGATCCATTCACTCTAACAGCTGCTGACTGGAACTACTATGCTGAGAAAATCAGAGAAGAAAAATATGCTTTAAATCAAAATGAACTTAAGCCTTATTTTGAGATGAATAGTGTATTAGAGAACGGCGTGTTCTATATGGCTACGCAATTATATGGCCTTAGCTTTAAAGAACGCAAAGATATCCCAGTATGGCAAGAAGATGTAAAAGTATACGAAATCTTCAATGAAGATGGTAGTCAAATAGGGTTATTCTACACAGATTACTACCAAAGAGATTCTAAACGCGGTGGTGCATGGATGAGTAATATCGTAGGTCAGTCTAAATTATTAAACAGACTTCCAGTAATCTACAATGTAGGTAACTTCCCAAAACCAGCGAAAGGTCAACCTACACTATTATCACAAGATAATGTAATCACAATGTTCCACGAGTTTGGGCATGCGTTACACGGGTTCTTTGCTAATCAAACTTACCCTACTCTATCAGGTACTAGTGTATCACGTGATTTCGTAGAGTTCCCTTCACAATTCCACGAGCACTTCGCATTCGAGCCTTCTGTATTAAAGAACTATGCTAAACATTATAAAACAGGAGAAGTAATCCCTGATGCTTTAGTTCAAAAAATGAAGAATGCAGGAACATTCAATAAAGGATACAGCATGACAGAGCTATTAGGTGCATCTCTATTAGATATGGAATGGCATACTGTGTCTACTGATAAGAATATCACTGATGTACTTGCTTTTGAAAAAGAAGCCTTAGCTAAGTATGGTTTAGACTTACCAACTGTTCCTCCTAGATACCGCAGTACATACTTCAGTCATATCTTCGGAGGTGGATATGCTGCAGGATACTATTCATACAAGTGGTCAGAAATGTTAGACTTCGACGCTTATGATTGGTTAGTTCAAAACGGTGGTATGACTCGTGAAAATGGTCAAATCTTTAGAGATAAGATTTTATCTAAAGGAAACTCTGTTCCATTAGATCAATTATATAAAGACTTTAGAGGTAAAAACCCTACAATAGATGCTTTATTAAAGTACTCTGGTTTTACGAAGAAGTAATCAGAGTCATGTAACAAAAGGACTAACAGCAAATTATTAAACAGTTAGTCCTTTTATTTCATTCTTAAGTATTAATAAAATAGCACATTATATCTAAAATCATTATTTTTCTTATTCTACATTAAGTTTTTGAAGAATCAACATCATCTATCTTTGTCATATCAAAACATTAAGATTACAAGATGAATATACTAGCTTTTGCTGCTACTAATAGCAGTACTTCGATAAACTTAGAATTAATTAAAAGTGTTGTCAATCAATTGGAAGGACACAACATTAGTATACTAGACATTAACGATTATGAAATGCCTATTTATTCTCAAGACAGAAATAACCAAGGTGTACCTCAGCAAGCACTAGACTTTAATAATGCTATTAAAAATGCTGATGCTATTATCATAGGATTAGCAGAACACAACGGTACCTTTAGTACTGCTTTTAAAAACATATTTGATTGGGGATCTAGAGTGGAGAAAAATTTCTTTCAAAACAAACCAATGATGTTATTATCTACATCACCTGGTCCGCGTGGAGGACAATCTGTCATGGATAGTGCTTCAAGTATATTTCCTTATTTTGGAGGGAATATCAAATGTCAGTTTTCATTACCAAGTTTTCAAGATAATTTTAGTAATGGAACAATTAATAAACCTGAATTAGCTTCTCAATTAACAGAGAAAATTAATAGTTTTAAACAACAACTTTCTTAAGTCTTTAAAGTAAAAATCCCTACAAGAATTTGTAGGGATTTTTTATTCTAAATACTCTGGTTGTTATAGATTGCCGATAACCATTTAATCACTTCCTTTAAGTCTTCACTTATAAAACTCAAAGTGATGACTTCTCCAGTTCTTATCCATAATTTTAATCTTGAATGAATAGTGTCAATATCTGTAATAGAATAAGAGATTACTTGTTTTAACGGTAGTACCCTGTATTCGACAGCACCTCCTGCTCTATTAAAACTAAACATGAATTGAGAATAGGTCAATGCGAACTGCCCATCCCCCCCTTATAAGCAATACTGAATTTACTCCTACTTGCAAACCTTTCAAAAGTAACTTTAGCTACACTGTTTTCTACTTTCTTTAGATCCTCGATTACATAGTTAACTTCTCCCATATTCACTTTTTTATTTTAAAAATATACATTTATACTTATATTTTTTACTTCAATAAAAAATTGAGTAAATAAGACTATAATAAGATGTAATAATCACGATACTTATCTAATTAATCTCTGTCATTTTACTTCTTTCATTCTATTTCCTTACCTTTGTGTTGTTCAAATGCTTATCAATACTAAAGAATTACTTATCTCTTATACTTACCTGATAAGTAAAAGCATTTCCACAGCACTAATCTCAATTGAGATAATTTTTAGAATCAACGAAATGAAGAATAACTTTTTTGTCAACTTGTTACAACAAGAGAGCAAAACACTATTTAAATTAAAACACAGCGAACGACTTTGGCATATCCCTTTAATGGCTATGCTTGCTACAGGACTTCCCCTATTAACAGGATGGTATTGTGACAATCTTCAAGCCGGCCTGTTAGCCTGCCTAGCTGGATTAGTCATCCTATACCTTCCTTCTAATATTCCAACACCTCAGCGCATGATCACCATGTTGGTCTGTTCATTTGGTTTTATGTTATCTTTTGCTGTAGGAATATCGTTTAGTTTTAACTTTATTGCCTCTGCTATAGCCTTCGGTATATTTGTTACTGCAATACACTGGGTAAATCTATATTTTAACACTCGCCCTCCTGGTAGTTTCTTTTTTATTATGGTAGCTTCTATGTCTAGCAATATGCCTTTTAATCTAGAGACTATCCCTACACGCTTAGGATATGTAGTAATGGGAACCATGTTTGCTTGTACTCTAGCGCTAATCTATAGTGTACTAGTAGGTAAGAAATACAATAGTAAAACAACAGTACGCCTAGTACGTCCCGTCCCTGTAAAAGACCAATTCGATTACCTTGTCAAATCTGTTATAGTAGGTACCTTTATGTGTATTTCTTTACTCGTAGGTCATCTATTGAAATTTGACAACCCCTATTGGATTCCCATTTCTTGCGCTGCCATTATGCAAGGGATTTCACTATACCACGTTTGGCAACGTGCACTTCAGCGTATCGCAGGTACTTTTATCGGGTTAGGGCTTTGTTGGGCACTTATCTCTATCTCAACAGCACCTCTATATTTATGTATTTGTATCATGGTGCTTCAGTTTATTATAGAAATGTTTATTTCGCGTAATTATGCCGTAGCAGTCATTTTTATTACAGCTCTTACTGTACTCCTCGCCGAGGCAGGTAATCCTATTATCACAACACCTAATGTATTAATCCAAGCCCGCTTTATCGATATCGTGATTGGAAGTATTATAGGAGGTATCGGTGGTTGGTTCTTACATCATGAGTATCTGAGAAAACAAACACGAGATAGTCTACGCACTACACGATTACAATTACTCAAGAAGAAAAGACTAAAAATGTTTCAACAGCACCTATAGACCAAAAAAGCCTATACAGATAACTCGTTTACTGTATAGGCCTTTGTCTTTTTAAGAATTAGTGTTACCTCTATTCTTTACTCACTCTGTTTCCCTTGTAAACTAAAATATCTTTTCCAGGGTGAAACTCTTCTCCATTTAATAAGTTAATATAAAAGCAATTATACACATTCTTCAGCTCATCCTTCTCTCTTTCTAACTCTACTTCAGCCAAGTATTCTGTTCCATTTTTCACATTAGTGAATACAGGATCATACACCACGACTCTAGTAGTAATATCTACTATTCCATACAAACCATTTTCTTCTAATTGGAATACACAAAATTTGATATTATCCATCAAACGCAAAGAATAAAAATCAGGCGATAATAGCCACTCGCGAAGATCTACATTCCACACTCCTACTCTACTTATCTGATCTTTTTTTATTGACACAAAATAAAGAGGTTCTTTTATACTACTTATTGTTCTTATCTTCTCTAGTAAGAATCCCTCTGGAATATCTTTTTCATCTATTAATAATTCTTTAGCAGGCCATAGTACCTCATTATAATAAGAGGTAATGGAGTAATCGCTTGGCTTCTCTAAACAATCTTTAAGTACTCCATGCTTTGTCAAGATATAAAACTCATTTACTCTACTTTCAACGTTAGCAGGTACTACTTCTACTATAAAAAAATGCTTAGAGACTACGGGATATATATTCAACACATTCTTCCATATATCCTGTATACTGCGTTCGCTTTTTATATCTATTACTTTTAGATGAACAGGAATATACATATCAAACTCATAGTTGACATAATACCTCCCATTTCCTATCGTATCTCTACAGATAGTAGGTTTTGACATTAAGTGAGACTTAGCTGTCTGCATATATACCTTATATTCCTTTCCTTTATAAGTAATAGGAAAAATAGGTTGAGGAATTACTTCATAAGATTTAATCTTTTTACCTTTCAGATTATACACTCTTACCTCATCATCATTTACTTTTCGTACCCAGCGCAACCCATTGTCATACGTACTCACTACTTTTTTGACTATGCGCTTTAACCGATCTTTTTTAGCAAAATACAGATCATCTTCTACCTGCACTAACTTACTACCTATCTGTTTGATTCTAATAGAAGTACCACTTCTATAGAGCTTATCTTTCGTAATTGTCTTTGTATCTAATACCTGTTTTGTATCTAATACTAATACCGTTACTTTCTCTCTTATGACCTCTGTTCCCCACAAGGGTTTAAAGGAAGAACTAGTACTCATGATATTAAAGTTAGGCAAGAACTTCCATTGCCAAAAGCGGCTGTGAACAGTATATGACAACACAATATTAGCTACTGTAAAACGTCCTACCTCATACAGCTCTATTCGATCATATCTGCACTTCAACACCTCTTTATTCTCTAGGTCTATTACACCATACCTTCCTTGCTTATCTCGCACAACAGCATAACCCGACTTAGTGAATAATCCTCCACTAGCATACTGCTGACTGATAACAACTTGTTTATCTTCATTACAATATCCATACATTCCTTTCTCATCTACAAAAGGGTATATAGCAACGGTCTTATTAGTTAATGTGGTGTTCATAAGCCTGAAGTTTAAAAAGTCTTTTAAATATAGTGATTTTTTTAAACTTCTTCTTTAAAAACAAAAACTTAATTAGCTAAAAAGCAACTATTTTAACACTCTATTATTTCTTTTCCTACTACATCCACTAATTAAGCACATATATAAAATACAAAAAGGTTATCTAATGAAAGATAACCTTTTGTCTTTATATAATATACTTTGTCTAATAAGACAGAATACTCTTAATATATAATTCATAATTAAATTAGTATCCTATAGCGATATCATCTCCACGTGTATCCGCTCCTGCTTGGTAAGTACCATTTTTATTTACTAAAATACCCTCTACGCGTCCATAAGGTTTGCGCTCTTTTAGGATATATCCTTTATCTGTAAGTGCTTTGCGAACACCAGCCGTAATCGCTGTTGGTTCATAATCGATATGATCAGGAAGCCATTGATGGTGAAAACGAGGTGCTGATACCGCCTCCTGCATATTCATTCCAAACTCAGTTACATTCAGAATCGTCTGAAATACAGAGGTAATAATAGTCGATCCACCTGGTGTACCTACTACCATATATAACTTGCCATTTTTCTCTAAAATTGTTGGAGACATTGAACTTAACATTCGCTTTTCTGGTTCTATCGCATTCGCTTTTCCTCCTACTAATCCGTACATATTAGGTGTACCAGGTTTTACAGAGAAATCATCCATCTCATTGTTCAACAAGAATCCTGCTCCTCCTACTATCGTTTTAGAACCATAAGAATCATTTAATGTAGTTGTTGCTGATACAGCATTTCCCCATTTATCTACTATACAGTAATGCGTTGTTTCATCACTCTCGTACCCACCTATCTCTCCTGCTTTAATATCAGCACTCCTCGTTGCTTTATCAAAAGACATAGATTCCATACGCCCTACATTATACTCTTTATTGACTAATTGATTTACAGGTACTTTATAGAAGTCAGGGTCTCCTAAGTGCTCAGCTCTATCCGCATATACACGTCGTTCTGCCTCTACCATTACTTGCACCGCTTTTTCTGACTGGAACCCCCATTTTGCCAAAGGGTATTTCTCTATAGATTGAAATAAAGAGATTAGCGCTATTCCTCCACTACTAGGAGGTGGCATAGAGATCACCTTCATTCCCTTATATTCTCCTACTATAGGAGTTCTCCACTTTGCCTCATAACGTTTTAAGTCTTCTAGAGTTATCATTCCATTCCCTCTCTTCATCTCAGCCACAATTAGCTCAGCTGTCTTACCCTCATAGAATCCTTTACGTCCTTCTTTTTGAACACGCTTCAGCGTTTCAGCCAAATCTTTTTGAACAAACAATTCTCCTTTAGTCCAATTCTCTTTAGCTGTTAAAGCACTTTGTTCTGTACTATATTTTACAAAATTACTATACTGTTCTTTAAACTCATTAGCTTGTTTCTCAGTAATGTTAAATCCTTTCTCAGCAAGCTCTATAGCAGGTTGTACTAACTCTTCCCACTTTAGTGTCCCATACTTAGCATGTGCTTTTACCATTCCATCGATTGTACCAGGTACACCTGATGCTAAGCCCCCTTTCATACTTAACTCTGTTATCGCTTTTCCATCGCCTCCCCAGTACATATTCTCTCTTGCTTGTATAGGCGCTTTTTCTCTATAATCTAGCGCATCTATCTTTCCATCGTGACTGCGGTACACGATGAACCCTCCTCCACCGATATTACCAGCATTTGGATATACAACAGCTAATGCTAGCTCTACTGCCACAGCAGCATCTATAGCATTACCTCCTTTCTTTAGGATATCTACTCCTACTCTACTTGCCTCTGGGTGTGCTGATACAATCACTCCATTCTTATACGCTTGAGGATTTTGTGCCACCACTTGTAATAAGCTACCACATAGGATAAAGGCTGATAATATTACTTTTTTCATATTTTGTTCTTTTGTTACCGCAAGATAAATATTTTGAATTTATTATTAAAATAAGTGTTCAGTTATAGACAAAAATTTAAAAATATATCAACATCAAATAAATACACTATTAACTCTTATCTTTACAATAAATCACAGCTATGAAACTATTTAACTTCCAAAACAATAAAAAAGAAAAACAAGATCACCTTCCTACTGAGGAGATGCTTTTAATGGATGAGTTAATTAATCAGATCACTACGTTAGACTATGCTGTATTAGTAGATGAAGCTACTCAGATTATCATCGTTAATGATCAATTATTAATAGAGTTCAGAATCATCAGAAATCCTGATTATGCAAAAGAACTAATGCACCTCATGATTAATACTGCTCACCCTACTCATTTTCCTGACGGTATTATGGAAAGCATCGCTGGGATAGGCGAAACGGTACAAGATAGAATAGCGTCTGTAATAGAGAACTATATCACCTCTACCTTTAAACCCATAGCAGAGAGCCTTACAGATACTCATTCTCCAGAATATGATTTTACTAGTGACGACGTGTTATGGCATCCTGCATTAAGTGACTTACGTATTCAAGGTTCTTTTAACAGAGAGCTAAGTGGTGATGAATTATATTTACTATTAGCTTCTAAACTTGAGTCTATGTTATCTAAAGATCAGAAGTTTCATTGGCTAAAAATGTATATATCAAAACAACAGTCAGGAGAAATAATAGGTGACTGCCTCTTAGATAACGAGCCTTGGGATGAAGGATTAGATATATTAGCTGACTATATCAGTACATTCCCTGTAGAAAGCACATTTATAGGCATCAAACAATTCGCAGTGTTTAGACGATGTGATAAGTATGATTAATACAAAAATTAAATATCACAAATAAGCCCATACTCTTACTAGATTATGGGCTTATTTATTATTTATGTCATCATCACTTATACAGCTACTTCATCAGGTAAATGACCTATAATCTCTTTCAGCGTCTTCTCACTATACCCTGCTAAATTCCATACCTTATTGCGCTGTCCACCCAAAGTCAGTACTAAACTATACCCAATCAATACCCCCGAATTTCTATGTTCTAACACTCCTATATCTTGAATATCTCTTACAGAATATAGCATCTTATCACCTTTGACAGTTGTGATAATAAGATGATCTCCTTCAAAGTCAATACTATTACAATACTTAAACACATAGTATATCGCACCAATAATAAAGAAGGGCAATACGACTAATAAAAACCACTCTACTGTATCAGGTACTTTATTAGTAAGGGCTAATACCATACTAACAATAACACCAATACCTCCAAACCACACTAGCTCACCTAATATAATACCTATCAGATGGTTATACGATTTTTTCATATTTTTTTGCGCAAAAATATGAAACGCATAAACACTATCCCTATGGATATATAAATAGTACCGCAATTAATCTGATTATTACCACCAATACCTAGGGTACTTTCTCAGTTTGCTAATATTGTTAAATAACAAGGCTATTACTGTGATAATAACAGATCCTGCCAAAACAGGATTAACAATAAAAGACCAACTCGCTCCTCCTAGTATAATGACTAGAAGATCTGCACCTGCTGGTGGATGTGTAGTCTTAGTCACCAGCATTAAGCCTATCGCTGCACCTACCCCTATCGCTAGAGAATACCACTCTGTCCCTAAAAAAGTAAGACACAGTAGTCCTACTATACTCGCTAACAGATGACCTCCTATGATATTACGAGGTTGAGCTAAAGGACTATCAGGTACTCCAAATGCCAATACACAAGTCGCTCCAAAGGGAGCCATGATTAAAGGCATTTCTAATTCTTTAGTCATAAAGGCTATCACACCTATCGCTAACATACCTCCTATCCCAGAGTATATAGAATGCTTAGAAGTAGCTGATTGTGGACTAGTCTCTGTTGTTTTAAACTTTGCTATATATCGTTTCATTTAGATTAAATCTTGTTTTAGTAATTCTATTGTTTTCTTAACGCAGGCTGAGTTCTGATAGACTTGACTCTCTGTCAGCCCTGCCTCAAACAGCATGTATAACATAAAGGCTCTGTTCTGATCTGTCACCAATGCCTTAAAATACGCTTGTAATTCTGTCTTATGCAGATGGATGACTTCATAAATTTTCCCTTTATGCTCAGGTAGCTCTGACAGCATATTAAGAAATGCACATCCTCTATACCCCTCCTTCTCATTCATCTCTATAATATAGGTAAACGCTGCTATGATACGTTCCTTAACTGTACGCATCTTTTCTACAGCTGCTGTCAATCCCATAAACCAATAGTCATGTCTAGCTTTTAGATAGGCTACAGCTAGATCATCTTTCGTTTTATAATGGTCATAAAAGCTAGATTTGGCCACCTTCGCTTCTTCTATCACAGCATTGATCCCTGTGCTATTGTATCCATATTGGTGAAAGAGTAAAGTAGCAGCCTCTAATACTCTCTCTTTAGGTGATTTATTCTTCATGAAGCAAATATACAAATAAAAACAGACAAGTCTGTCTGTTTTACCTTTCTGATTGATCATATTTTGGTTGAGAGAAGTCATTTGTGACCATTTTAGGCCATTTATGTCCATTTTTTCCCTTCTCCAAAAAAAACAAATTCATAATTCAAAACTTTGTAAAGAGAACAAGCAAAAATAATAACAGAATAGAAGCTGCTTTTGCATTTGACTTCTGCTTGTATTCTAGTAGGGTTTCACTTGAGTTGAGTCCGTAGTAAGTCCGCTATAACTGCGTAGTACCTCCGTTAAATCAAGCAAAAAAACGGAGACGTATCTCACGTAGTACTCACATAATAATAAATCAACCAAATCAACAGTCAAAGAAGACTAATATGAAAGTAAAGTATAACCAATAAATTATAAAAATTATGGCAAAAATAGATGTGCATGGGAGACCTCAAGGAAAGTACTTAAACTCTGTATTCAGAGTAGTAGATGGTAAAGTAATCATGCAAGGTAAACCCTCTAAACAAAAACAGACCCAAAATACAAAGCAAGCGGCTACAGATTTTGGCACTGTACAGAAATGCAATAGACAGCTCAGACACCTTATCCAACTGGCTATGAATAACAATCATTGTAAAAAAATGCACCTTAGACTGAACACGCTTGCATTAGCACAGCTGCGTAATAATGATGTATTCCCTTTAGGGCAACGCACTTACTTTAATACAAATCTAAGCGGGATGGTAGGTTTTGATTTTAATACGAATACTCCTTTTGTAGTGTATTGTACCTTACCTATCGCTTTTCAGAAGCTAGACAGTCTTAAAACACGTATTAGTATAGATACCTCTACTATCAATGACTATTTTAACTTTGAGCATAATACGTCTGAGATCAAAGTAGAGTTATTTATACAGCATCATCAACTTAACTATCAAGAAATCCACAAAACAGAAAGCATTTCCTTCACTGTCAAAAAAGGAGAAATCCTCTCTGCTAAAGAGTGGATCATACAGAATACGTTAGAGAGCAGTATTACCCTTGTCGTAGGACAGCTCTGGTATCTAAAACAAACTTTAACTGGTCAATACATTATGATTAATAATCGGGAATTCCATCCTAGTAGTATTCTCTATCTAGATAATGGCCTTTAAAACACAATGAAAAACCTAGTAGATAAAGGTAGAGAATCACTGATATTCTCTACCTTTATCTTTTTAACTGTAAGTGTATGGGATGGTTTTCGAATAAAAGTAAATTTCCAAAAGAGAATAAGGATAGAGGAATCGTAAAAATAACAGATAACAAAATTATTATCACCAATAGGTCTTATGAAAGTGAAGATGAAATAATCCTTATCCCTAAAATAGAATACATTTACCTAGAGACCTCTGACTATAGTGAGCCAAGTATGTTTATCTATCAAGATAGACAGTACTACATCCCTGGTGATTATGTAGGTACAGAAAAACTATGGCTATACTTAGCCGAACAGTTTCATTTCGATATCAACTTAGTGATTCAACACCTCAACGATAAAACAAATAATATACATAAGCTATACAGAACTACATACAAACAGAATTATAAACTAACGAATACATCTCATAATGATTATCTCGAGGGCTATGAAATTCTAGCCCCTACCCCAATATTTATACCTTGGAACACGACTAAAGAAGAATTATTAGCACAGGAGTATATTTATTCGGATGGATTCTATGCAGAAACAACTTCTCCTGTACGCATTGGCAATATGATTATAGATAACTTAGGTACCTATATAGATGATGTACGTGCTGATGTAGCTCCTACGAGTTACTATGCTAAATGCTATGCTACAGATGGATCTGACACTAGCTTATACCAACTAAAAGAGACTCTAGAACACGATCTAGGTGCTACTGCTAACTATACGTTTTATGATGAACACCACTTGTTCTTCTATGCAGAATCTGACCATATCACATTTGAACTAAACTATACTATAGATGATCCTGAGTTTAGAACTGTGGCTTATAGCTTCACTTCACTAAATATCAATACTAAATATGATTATCCCGACCTATTATCAGATGGCATATATACACCTAAACTTGTATTATCAGCTACTTATGTTTTTAACTACTCTCTTAGTGCTCCTAGTAATTATCTAAGAAATGAAAGAATCAAAAGTACTCCTGATATTGTAAAATTACAAAGTAAAAACAATCCTGTTATATGGATAGATAAGCCGAATAATATTATAGGGTTTGGGGATAAAGTCTTTGCTATTACGTTTAATAGAGAAGAAATAGATTCTCTTACACTCTGGAATACCTTACCTGCTAAAGGTGGAGGATTCTGCATATTATCTGTAAATTTAAAAGAGGGTAATGCTGTCACTGTCTTTGAAGGAGCACACGATACGATTAAGCATGACTTAGAAGATTTAGAACAATTCTTAGATTTACAAATTAACTTTTATGAAGATTATAATTGTTGATTTTACAGATTAGACACCATTATTTCATTAAAATTTCTTAGTTTAGAAGAAACTAACTCCTCTTACTATGGGATTTATATCAAGACTATTTGGGAAAAGAGAAAACACCCCCATCTCTGCTAATACATCGACAGTACCTAGTGTGTATATTGACCTATCAGAGGAACAAAAAAACGCACTGAAACAGTCTATACTTCCTTTAAGAACAGGACAGCTGTATATGCACTATTGGGAGGAGGATTTATCAGCCGAAGACTATGATAATGTAGACTGGGCTCATAGGGTAGTTCACTTTTGGGAAGCAGAAGAAGTATTTGAAAAGAAATCACTACCTCTCCCGTTTTTAGATCTAGAAGAGAAGTATTTCTTATTTAAAGGAGACTTGACTAATATAGAATTTGAGATTGGAAAAGCACTTCCTTGGTCTGGTTTTCCAGGAGGCGCTACGAAATATACTACCTATCTCAATGAACAACGAATCTCTATACCCCAACTATCTACCTACGGAAATATAGATTATATAGAACACATCCACCTAAACGAACACAACTTAGATATACTCACTGAGAGCAATGACCACCTGTTGCTCCTCGATGAAAGAATAGTTCAATACAATAAAGGTGAGTTTTTATTAGATAATGCTATTATACCAATAGATGTAGCATATAGTATAGGTGGACTGCATTTAGTTAGAAAACTTATTAAATAAATGATTAGGTTTAGCCTATTTTAGAAATAAACATAAAAAAGACGACTCATCTAAATCACTTCTATTATATTATTTTATTCTACTTAGAGAAAATACACAACTATGCTTACTATAATAGTACCTATAAATCTATAACCATTTAATTTTAAAATAGATATAACATTAAAAACACATATACTATATACTTTTTTTCATACATTTGCATTAAATCATTTTATGATGAACACAGTATCCAAAAATACAATAGAACTTAATAATTTACTTTCAAAAGAACAAAAGCTTCTATTTGAGAGAGCCTCTGTATTGGGCGGATATAAAAATTTAACTGATTTTATACTTAATATTCTACAACAAAAAGCAGAAGAAATTATTAAAGATAATGAGGTAATTATTGCTTCTGAACGAGATGCAGAAATATTTATTAATGCAATTAATACAGTTCAGGAACCTTCTACTTCTTTAAAAAAAGCATTCACTGATTATAATTCGGTGCTGACTAATAAGAAGTAATATGCTAACAGAACTACTACAAAAAAAGCATAATAGAATAAACTTTGACTGTGGTAAAGAGTTACTGAATAACTATCTTAAGAATCAAGCTAGACAAGATCAAATACGCAATTTAGCAAGTTGTTTTGTATTACTCAATGACGATAATATTCTAATCAAAGGTTATTATACTTTATCCAATACCAGTATTCCTTTAGAAACATTACCTAATAATTTAAAAGATAAACTACCTCTCTCTTATAAAAATATTCCTACTACACTTATGGGTAGATTTGCAATAAACCAACAATATCAAGGACAAGGTATAGGTAAAATTTTGCTAATAGATGCTTTAAAAAGATGTTATAACCAATCAAATATTATAGGTTCATTTGGAGTAGTAGTAGTAGATCCTATTGATAAAGATGCAGAGTGTTTTTATTCACACTACAACTTCATTAAACTCCCAGATAGTGGTAAAATGTTTATCTCTATGAAAACTCTTGACATTCTATTTAAAGAAAGTTAATCTTAGATTTTACACTTAACTAGCTATAACAAAAAAGACGATTCGAAAGAATCGTCTTCCCCATATTATTATAATCCTTTTTATATAAAATAAGCAGCTACTACTCCTAATATTATAGCAATAAGCTTATTGATATTAAATGAATGTCCTTCGTTACTCTCAAAGATAATAGTCGATGAGATATGGAATAAAATACCTACTACTATAGCAGATATCTCTGCGTAATACTGAGTTAAGAACTCCACATTACTAGAAACTAATGTTCCTAATGGTGTCATCAGAGAGAAGACAACCATAAAGAAGAACACTACCTTCTTATTCATATTTGCATTTATAAAAAAGGCGGTCAATATCACTGCTATTGGCAAGTGATGTATCGCTATACCCCAAGCTAACTCTTCATGCTGGCTAACTGGCATTCCCTCAAATAAGGCATGGATACACAAACTGATAAATAAAAGCCAAGGTACCTTGTCTAATTTATCATGGGTATGTACATGACCATGCTCTGCCCCTTTAGAGAAAAACTCTAATATAATCTGGAAGACAATTCCGATCATAATAAAGAAACCAATATTACCAGAACTGTGGTCATGTCCGTGATCATGACTGTGTCCCGCATGCTCTGCTAAAGATGCTGCTTCACTAGCTGCATACACATCAGGTAACAAATGGGTAACTGTCAATGCTAATAGGAATGATCCACTAAAGGCCATTAGCAACTTTAAATTCTTTTTGTTTTTGGGCTGTAATAACACTGCTATTAGATACCCTGCAATAACTGATAATAAAGGTATAATATAAACCATTGGCTTATTTGAAAATCATAATTAATCGATCTGATTCTTTTTTATAAAACTTGCGTAACTTATAATCACCAAAAACATCTAGAAGATAAATTTCTTTCTCATTCATCATAGCTTCAAAATCTTCTAACCTTAACGCTTTAACACGTTCTACATATTCGTGATGTTCTCCATCTGCATCAAAGACTATCTCTTTGATTATAAACCCATCTTCATATTTTCTAGTAATATGGAAGTCAATACCGTCTACTGTTTTAACCTCAGAAGGCACTAAATTAGCAATTACTTTATCAACATTCATAAAGTCAATTACAGCTAATCCGTATTCGTTTACACTCTTATGTATAGCATCTAATGTACGCATATTATCAGCTGGATCAGGAAAATATCCGAAACTAGTAAATAAATTAAAGATTGCATCATACTTCTCTGTAGAAGGCTCTCTCATATCACGCACTTCAAAATGAAGTGTATCTGTAGCATACTTGCTAGCTTCTTCTATACTATTAGGCGACAGATCTACTCCAGTGACATCATAACCTAAAGAATTTAAATATATAGAATGTCTTCCTTTGCCACAAGCTAAATCTAACACTTTTGCCCCTTCTTCTAAATTTAAATAATGAGTTAAATTATCAATTAACACTTGTGCTTCTTCGTAATCCCTATCTTTGTATAAAGTATGGTAATAAGGGGTGTCAAACCACGACTTATACCAATCTTTGTTCTCTTTTGACATACTTTTATTTTAAAACTTTTTAATTAGCCTGCAAATTTACTTTATTTTTGCGGATTAAACCTAGGATATATCACAGACATATCAGGATTTTATAACTAGTTAAAATAGTCTTGAAATAATGATATAATGCAGTAAATTATAGCGTTTTTATCAAATGTAGTATATTGGTTTAAAGCAGAATAGTCAATTATTCCTTATATAAGAAGAAAGATGGAAAATTTTAAAATGGTAGCTAAGACCTTCTTCGGTTTTGAAGAAGTATTAGCAAGAGAATTACAATTATTAGGTGCATTAAATGTACAACAGGGTACTAGAATGGTAAGTTTTAAAGGAGATAAAGGTTTTATGTATAAAGCCAATCTATCTCTGCGTACAGCTTTAAAAATCTTAAAACCTATTGCTACTTTTGCAGTATATAATGAAGCAAACTTATATAAAGGAGTTCAAAGTATTGACTGGAGTGAGTATCTAACAGCTAATCAGTCCTTCGTAATAGATGCTACAGTATTCTCTGATAATTTTAACAACTCTCAATTCGTTGCGTTGAAAGCAAAGGACGCTATCGTAGATCAGTTTAGAAATAAAAGTGGAGTACGCCCAAGTATAGATAAAGATTATCCAGACTTAAGAATTAATGTTCACTTACAACAAGATCTTTGTACAATATCACTAGATTCGTCGGGAACTTCTCTACACCACCGTGGATATAGAACAGCTACTAATATAGCTCCTATCAATGAAGTATTAGCAGCAGGAATGTTATTAATGTCTGGATGGGATGGTAGAAGCGATTTTATGGATCCAATGTGTGGTTCTGGTACAATTTTAACTGAAGCTGCTATGATTGCATGTAATATTCCTGCAAATATTAATAGAAAAGAATTTGCTTTTGAAAGATGGAATGATTGGGATGCAGATCTTTTTGACAAGGTACAAGAGTCTCTACTAAAAAGAATACGCGAGTTCCATTATACAATAAAAGGATACGATAAGGCACCTTCTGCAGTATTAAAAGCGATAGATAACGTAAGAAATGCTAACTTAGACGAATATATCGAGATAAAAACTGCGAACTTCTTCGATACTCAAAAAGAGACAGAAGGCCCACTACATATGGTATTCAATCCTCCTTATGGAGAACGTTTAGACATAAATCTAGAACGTTTTTACAGAGAAGTAGGTGATACATTAAAACAAGGGTATCCTGGTACAGAAGCTTGGTTTATCACAGGTAATGTAGAAGCTTTAAAATTCGTAGGCTTAAGACCTTCTAGAAAAATTAAATTATACAATGGAAAACTGGAAGCTCGATTAGTAAAATACGAATTATACGAAGGAAGTAAAAAAGGAAAATATATTAATAAAAATGATTAAACCATGAGTGTATCTACTAAAACCATCCTCTTACAGTTTGTGAGTTTTGCTGTACTATTCATTTTATGTCGTTTAGCATTCTCTACTTTTACAGCATTAAGTGGTTTTTGGTTGCCACTGACAAGTGCTGTAACCGCTACAATCTTAGCTCCTCAATTTAAAGTATTCAAAACTGATAAAGGAGACAAAATCTGTATGCGTTGGATATTCTTAAAAGGTGTGAAAATTTTAAACTAATAAAAGAGCAAAAAGACAAATAAGCTCTATTTTACCTTTTAATTACACAGATTTACTCTATTATTGACAAAAGAGTTTTATCTTACAAAAAAGACATTTTTTGGCTTTTATACTAGTTATAAATGCCCTACATTTGTCACATATCCCTTTAAAAATTTAAATACTAAAAGCCAATTGCTCATAATTAAATGAACAATTGGCTTTTTTTCTTTATCTAAAAATATAACTCACTATTTATCAGTTAATATAGATAATAACTCTGCATCCACATATCTACCCTTCTCAAAAAAGTAATCTCTAAGAACACCTTCTGTTTTCATCCCATTCTTCTGTAAAACACGACGAGAAGCATTGTGCGCAGGATCAATAAAAGCTTCTATGCGATGTAAATCTAATGTATCGAAGCCAAACTCTATCATTAAAGCTACTGCTTCACTAGCTATTCCTTTTCCCCAGTAAGCAGGAGTTACCTCATATCCAATCTCTGCTCTACTGTTCTCTGGCGATAAACTATGAAATCCACATGTTCCTATTAGTTCATCATTCCCCTTTAAAGTTATAGCCCATCGAAGACCTTGTCCATTTGTCGTTCTAGTATTCCATATTTTGATTAATTCTTCCGCTTGTTCTACAGTTGTAAACGTTGCTAAATCGTAGTACTGTGTTACTTCATCTTTAGAGAAATAATGAAATACCTGAGGAGCATCACCTACTCTTAATTCTCTTAACACAAGTCTATCACTTTTTATGATTGGAGTTTCTTTTATTATTTTCATCTTTTTACTTTTTACAAATTACTACAATTTAATTTAGACTATCATAGTTACTTTATACAAACACCATTGATATAAGCTATCTTATTTACAACACTTCTAAGGTTCATTTTGAGAAATAATTAACTGTTTTACTTTTTATTCAACTACTTATGCTCTATTTTTGAGTTCTAACCTATTAACTATAACTATTATGAATAGAAGAGCATTTCTTCAAAATACCAGTATGGCTGGTATAGGTGCATTAATCGTACCTACTTCTTTATTTAGCTTTTCCAACAACACTAAAAAAGTACGTATCGGGATGATTGCTGTTGGGCTGAGAGGGCAAGTGCATTTAGATGAATTACTAAAAAGAGAGGATGTAGAAGTGATCGCAATGGCTGATCCTGATGACAGAATGATTAAACGCGCTCAAAAAATCGTAGATAAACACAATAAGAAACAACCTATCGTATATGACAAAGGAGATTATGACTATCAAAATCTTCTAAAACGCAATGATATAGATGCTGTGATCATTTCTTCTCCTTGGGAATGGCATGAAAGACAAGGTACAGAAGCTATGCGTGCAGGCAAAATAGTGGGTATGGAAGTATGCGGAGCGATGACTCTAGAGGAGTGTTGGAATTATGTGAATGTGTATGAAGAAACAAAAGTACCTCTGATGATGCTAGAGAATGTATGTTATCGTCGTGATATTATGGCTGTCTTCAATATGGTGAAGAAAGGTAAGTTTGGGGAATTAATCCACGGTACTGGAGGTTATCAGCACGACCTTAGAAATGTCTTATTTAACGATGGAGTACAACCTTATGGTGGAGGTGTAGAATTTGGTGAAAAAGGATTTAGTGAAGCGAAATGGAGAACAGATCACTATGTCAATAGAAATGGAGAGTTATACCCTACGCATGGTGTAGGCCCTTTAGCTGCTATGTTTAATGTCAATAGAGGAAATAGAATCACTCATCTTACTTCTATGGCATCTAAAGCGAGAGGGCTACATCAATACATCGTAGAGAATGGTGGTCAAGATCACCCAAATGCAAAAGTAAACTTCAAACAAGGAGATATCGTCACTACAACGCTTAAATGTGAGAATGGAGAGACAATGGTACTTACTCATGATACTTCGCTACAACGTCCCTATAATTTAGGTTTTAAAGTACAGGGTACTGATGGTATCTGGCAAGAGATAAGTTCTGGTGGATTAGACAAAGGATTTATCTACTTCGAAAAAGAGATGAATCATTCTCATCAATGGGCTAATTCTAAGGATTACTTAGAACAATATGATCATCCACTGTGGAAAAATAATGAGACTAAAGCTGTAGGAGCAGGTCATGGTGGTATGGATTACTTTATGATTAATGCTTTTGTGGAAAGTATCAAAAGAAATATAGAATTCCCTTTTGATATTTATGATTTGGCTACTTGGTATGCTGTGACTCCTCTAAGCGAAAAGTCTATTGCAACACATGGTCAAGTACAAGAGATGCCTGACTTTACTAGAGGCAAGTATGTAAATAGAGAGACAGTATTTGGTTCTAATAGTGAATACTAATTGATAAAAAAATCCCTGTTATGTATAACAGGGATTTTTTTCCTTTATTTTAAGTGCTCTGAGATAAAGCCCATCATACATTTATAAAAAGCAATACTGTTCTCTTCTTTTGCAAAGCCATGCCCTTCATCATATTTTACCATATAAGGTACTTCAAAACCACGCGCTCTTAGTGCTTCTACAATTTGATCAGACTCTGCTATTTTTACCCTAGGGTCATTTGCTCCTTGAACAACAAAAAGAGGCTTGTTGATTTTATGTAATTGATAGACAGGAGATACTTCACGAGCAATCTCTCTTTCTTGTTCATTATCTAAATCATACCATATCTCTTTAACCATATCTTTATAAGGCTTCCAATATTCTGGGAATGACTCAAAGAATGTGAAAATACTAGATACACCAACATAATCTACTCCACAAGTGTAAAGCTCAGGAGTTTTCACTAATCCCATCAGTGTAGCATATCCCCCATGACTAGCACCATAAATAGCAATCTTAGAAGCATCTACCCATCCTTGTTCAATAACGTATTGTACACCATCTTCTACATCATCCATTACTTTTCGTCCGATTTGTTTAAAACCAGATGTAAAGAATTCTTTCCCATAACCTCCTGATATACGGAAGTTAACCTGTAGCGTAGCATATCCTCTACTTGCAAATAATTGTGTCTCTGGATTAAAGCCCCAACTGTCTCTAATACCTTGTGGTCCTCCATGCGGGTTCACTATTAAAGGGACTTTACTTCCTTCTTTAGCAGATTTAGGTAATGTAATATATCCGTGTAGTTTAATCCCATCACGACTCATAAACGAAATAGGTAACATCTCTGCCATATCCTCTTCTTTTAATTGAGGCATTAAATCGTAAAGCAGAGTAATATCACCTGTAGCTTTATCATAGTTATAATACTTACCATAAAGCTTATCACTCTGTACTATAATCAAATAACGGTCTTCTTTTTCTGTCTTAGCGGCTATAGAGTACTCATATTCTCCAAAATGTCTGTCTAAATCAGCACTAATCTTTTTAAAAGTCTCACTTACTGGCTCTATCACAACTTTCTCGCCTTCGTACCCAAGATAGTCAATCTCCCAATTTCTATTACGAGATAATCCAATAATAGACGCATCATATTCTGCATTGGCATATACTTCTTTAACTACCGACTTTGTTCTAAAATTATAAAGTACAATGCGTTGTTTATCAGAATCTAAATTAGTCAAAACATAAGCTTCATCTTTATCTGTAGACGCATAATTAAACGCCATAAGCGAGAATGTATCTGACCAATTTATAGTATGAAATAATTGGTAAGTTGTTTCTCCTTCTGCTTTGTAAAAATACTGTGTTTGTATTCCATTATACATCTTAGAATACCCTCTAAGATTACCATCTTTATCAAAATCATAATCTGATACAGGATTAGATGGATCATCATTTGTAAACAACTTGACATATTCACCTGTATTGATATTAATCTTATAAGGCTCAAATATTTGAGCATTTTCTAAATTCATTGTTATGATAATATAATCTTTTTGTTCTTTAAGCATATTCAGAATGCCTGCTTGAACCTTTTCGAATGGGGTTAAATCCATATTATTAGTACCATCGACATTCACAGCATAGATATGGTAGTTCTCATCTCCTCCATTATCCATTACATACGCTAAACGATCATCATTAATCCATCCATACCCTCTTACTAACTGTTCTCCTTCTTCTATTACACGGATGATATTACCTGTCTCAATCTCTTTTACATAGACATGGCGTTTATTCTTCTCGTCTTTCTCTCTATAGGACAAATACTTCCCATTAGGTGAGAGTTGAAATCCAGATGATGTAGGACGTTGAAAGTAATCTTCTACTTTATACTTATACTCTCCTTGTTCTTTATTAGCTAAGACCATTAATTCATCTTCCGTAGATACTAATGAAGGATTTCCTGGTAGAGTAATCACTGTTTTTTCAAAAACGATAGGTAATTCTTCTTCCATTTGACTCATCTTTCCTTCTATTCTATCTTCTATATAATGACCCACAAAGCTCATTCCAATAGCTGATACAGAGAAACTTAAATCAGATTCTTTATAAACTATATTGGTAGCTGCGATTCCCATCGCTCCTTGACTCGGAAGATCTAAAGTCACATCATCTATTTTTTTAATATGCAGTACTAGGTCTAGTTTCATTTCTCCTAAGTCTAAGACAGCTTTATAATCTCCTATAATTTCTTTCATAATCCTATTTTTCTTTTCTATTTGCACTCCCTTTCTAGTTGAGAGCTTTACAAAAATACTGTTTTAAATATTCTTTCTAACCTAGTTTATAAATTAACTATATAGACTAAAAGAGTGAATATGACTCTATAATCATGCTAATAAATACTATTCCACAACAAAAAAGAGTATTATGACCTCACTTCATTCCACAATAATCTACACTATGTGTCATTCGTTTTGTTAAAAAAAGGCTCAAACAGCCTAAAACAGTGATGGCACAACTATTGAAGGTATTTAAATAACTATTTGGTTCATAAAACTTTTATAATGAGATATATTCTCAAATACAAACACTAAAAAATAAATTATAAAACAAACACACAAATAGTATAACAATATTAAAAGATAAGGTTATGCAAAACGACAAAACGATTAATACGCCACAATCAACTCCTTTAGACAAACAAGAAGGAAAACCTTTAAAGACAAAATCATTATCTACAACTGATTATATCGTTTTAGGAGGTACCTTTTTACTAATGGGGGTAGGATTATTTTTAATTTACAAATTACAACCATACTTCGAGAGAATACGTTTCGAACAATTAAAATCATTTTGGGGTTCTACTGTAATTAACTTTGGACTTGTTCTATTTGTTTTACAAATGAGCTTCTTACTTTATATAGTATATCTTTATTTTAGATATAAACCTGTTGCTTCATTAAGTGACGAAGAATTACCAACATGTACTGTTATAGTTCCTGCTTATAATGAAGGTCGTCTAGTATATGACACACTACTTAGTTTAGCCAATGGTGATTATCCAATAGAGAAATTAGAGATTATTTCTATAGATGATGGTAGTAAAGATAATACATGGAACTGGATGCTGAAAGCTAAAGCTGAACTAGGAGATAGAGTATCTATATTACAACAACCTAAAAACCAAGGAAAAAGACACGCTCTATATAGAGGTTTTAATATTGGAACAGGTGAAGTTTATGTTACAGTAGACAGTGATTCTATTGTAAAAAAAGATACCCTTAGAAACTTAGTTAGTCCATTCGTACACAATGAGAAGTGTGGAGCTGTAGGAGGAAATGTGAGGGTACTAAATACAGAAGATGGAATTATACCTAAAATGCTAAATGTAAGTTTTGTATTTAGTTTCGAATTTATTCGTTCTGCTCAGAGTGCTTTAGGATCAGTACTATGTACTCCAGGAGCATTAGCAGCATATAGAAGAGAGGCTGTAATGCATTGTTTAGAAGATTGGATCAACCAAACTTTCATGGGACAACCTTCTGATATAGGTGAGGATAGAGCCATGACAAATATGATTTTAAAACAAGGATATCATGTACTATTCCAACGTAATGCTTATGTATTAACCAATACTCCTGAAGAGTACAAAACATTATACAAGATGTTTATTCGTTGGGAAAGAAGTAATGTTAGAGAGAACATTGCTATGAGTAAATTTGCTTTTAAGAAGTTTAGAGAAGGATCGACAATAGGGCCAAGAATTTTACTATTAAACCAATGGTTAAGAGTATTAATGGCTTATCCCCTATTAATTTTAATGATATTCTTCGTAGCTACAAAACCTCTAGTGTTTATCACTTCTGCATTAGTAAGTATTTTTATTTTCTCGAGTATTCAAGTATTTTTCTACTCGAAAAGATATAGCATAGCAGAATCTTTCTGGGCATATCCATATAGTATTTTCTATACGTTTACACTATTTTGGATTACTCCTTATGCTATCGCTACAGCTAATAAGAGAGGTTGGCTGACAAGAACATTACCTGCACAGAAATAGAGTAGTTGAATATATTGATTTTAAGTAAAAAAGACAGCATGCACTTCGCTGTCTTTTTTCGTTTTACTCTATTCATTATTTCATTTTAGAAAGTTACTATAAATAAAGAATGGCTATTCTGTACAGAATAGCCATTCTTTTGTTCTTATCTACTTAGATTATTTCACCTGATCTTCTGTTAGATCAAATCCCCAATCTTTTCCTTTCATTGTTGCAGGTACTCCTTTTACCATCCAAACTGGTGCTTTACCGTCTTTTAGGTAATAATCGAAGAATTGTTGTTGACGTATTTGAATATCTTTTCTATTTTGACGTTTCATCAAGTTGTGCTCATCTCCATTATAGTTTAACATCCAAACTGGTTTTCCTAAACGTCTTAATGCCATAAACATTTCAATACCTTGATACCATGGTACTGCCCCATCGTTATCATTATGCATAATAACCACTGGTGTTTTTACATCTGGCATTCTAAATAATGGTGAGTTTTCAATATATAAGTCATGTCCTTCCCAAAGTGTTTTTCCTATTCTACTTTGTGTTTTTTCATATTGGAATTGACGGCTCATTCCACTTTGCCAACGGATACCTCCATAAGCTGACGTCATATTCGCTACTGGAGCTCCTGACCATGCAGCTGTATACATATCTGTTACTGTAATTAAATGAGCTACTTGGTATCCTCCCCAACTTTGTCCTTGAATAGCAATTTTATCAGCATTAACCCATTTATTTTGCTTTAAGTATTCTACTCCTGAGTTGATATATTCTTCTGCTGATTTACCTGGATATCCATCTACATAACTAACATCTGGAGTAAATACTAAATAACCATTACTCACAAAATATGGAATATTTAAACGAGATGGTGTTGGTGCTGGAGCTTCATATCGATGTAAATTATCTGATAACTTCTCATAGAAGTATACAATCATCGGATACTTTTTATTTGCATCAAAATCTTCAGGTTTAAATAATACTCCTGTTGACTCATATCCTTTAGGTGTAGTCCAATGCACTAGCTCTGCAGTTCCCCAATTGTACTCTTTTTGTTGTGGATTAATATCACTTAATTGAGTTGCTGATACTAAATCATTGGTAACATATAGATTCATTGACTCTGTAAAAGAACCTTTTAAATAACCATATACATTAGCATCCTTCGCTTTAAACAAAGAACTATAACCACTATATGGTTGCATTAATACCTCTTTAGGGGCTTTTGTACTCTTTATTTCTGTAGTAAAGAATCCTGCATCTTTTGTTTTTTCATTGAATGCAGCTAAGATTATTTGTTCTGTTCTGTTGAATGAACGCTTTTCATCATCTAACTTTAATACATCAAAAGCAATATTATTCTTACGTCCATATCCATTAGTAACCATTCTAGGAGCTTTATTACTATTCAAATAAAATTCCCAAATATCAAAGCGATCTCTAATTAAAACTGACTCGTCGTTATCTGTCCATGCTTGGATTCCATAAGAAGAGGCATTGTCAGGCATATCAAAAGTCTCATCAGCAAAAGATACTGACAAACCTTTATTTAAGTGTTTTGTAATCTTTGTTTTAATATCATAAGCATACCAATTACCTTCTTCACTATTATAGTACACCACTGCTGTTCCTTTTGGTGATATACGAGCTGAGCCTGGTAAGTCGGCAACTACCTCTACTTCTTTACCTGTATTTACATCTACAATATAATAAGAAGAAACTCCTGAGATATTCCACTGTCTTTCTACTCTTCGTCCAAAGTCTGAAGAATTAAACACAATATTAGCATTTCCTTCGTCTACTAATTGGCTTCCATTGATTTTCTCATCAGCTAAAGCAATAAGTTTACTTCTATCTTTAAGGTTAATAGTAGCTAAAAAGCTTTTCTTTAAGTCCTTATCTAGATTCACTAACTGTTGAGGCTGAATATAGTCTTCATTATAATGCCAAATATCTACTACAGCATGATCTTCTGCTATAAGTGTAGTGTCTTTAGCAATAGGCTGTGGTGCAATACCTAAATACAATCTTCCTCCATTCTTACTAAAACGAGGTTTGTTATTTTCTGAAACAACCCAATCTTTAGGCATTCCCTTTGTAGTATTAGAAGCTAATACTGTAGCACCTGTCACAAGATTAGTATAGTACAAGTCATATTTCTTTACTAATACCTTCTCCTCATCATTCGTTCCAATAAATACTAATTGCTTACCATTGTCATCAAAAGAGAACTGAGAATACTTACCTGTACCTTCTAAGATTGTTTTAACTGCTTTTGTTTTCAAATCAACTACAAATACTCCGAAAGGCCCTTTAGCAGTTTCTTCTTTTGTATCTGCTACTTCCTTAGTTTCCTCAGTTTTATTTTCTTCTTTTTTATCATCCTTTTTCTTTGCATTAGGATCTTTTGTAACAAAAACCAAGTACTGTCCTAAATCATCAAAATAATAGTCTGTTACATTCTCATAAGAGATTTTCTCTCCTGTTACTAAGTTCTCAAATACCAATTCTAAAGGAGCATCTTTGTCTGATTTTTTAGCAGGTTTCTTTACCTCCTTTTTGTCTTTTGACTTTGCAGTATCTTTAGCTGGCTCTAATAAATATGCTAAGTAATCTCCTTTTTTCTCTGGAACTTTAAAAGACTTAATATCTGATTTCTTTACTAAAGTTCCTGTTTTTAAATTGTATATTCCTAAAGAATCTTTAGCAATTTCATCTTCTTTTTTCTTTTTTGTTCTTACTGCTTTCAAATCAGCATAAGTAGGACGAATAGAGAAAACAGAAAAGTTAGACGTCCCTGTAAATACAGGTTTCTCCCCTCTTGGAACTACAAGTTTTTTAGTTTTTTTTACCGTCTCTATATAAAGAGTCTTATCTCCTTCTTGCGGATTAACTTGATATAAGATCCAGTCTCCATTATTAGAAAAAGTTTTTGTCCCTATAGATTGCCATCCATCATATACAGAATGGTCTAAAGGCTTTTTTTGTGCTTGGGTAGTCAAACTTCCCAAAACAAAAAGACCTATTCCTAACTGTTTCCAAAAATAACTAGGATTAGATCTTCTTGATGGTTTTGTTGTTGATGTTAATTTCATATTACGTTAGTTAATTTACGGCTTGGAAGTTACCGCAAATTTAGTACTTGACCAAACAACTATTTTAATTGATTTAGCTCATACAACTCTCGTATACGTTTCTTACTGATTTTACCAACACTTGTTTTAGGAATATCGTCTACAAATACAAAACGATCAGGTATAGCCCATTTATTTATAACTTGCTTATCAACATACTTTTGCATATAATTTATTAGGTCTCTTTCGGTAATATCTACTTCTACTTTTTTTACTACTAAGGCAAAAGGGCGCTCTCCCCACTTATCATCAGGAATTCCAATTACAGCAACATCTATAACACCTAGATAACTACTTATCATCTCTTCTAAGGCAAGTGAAGACATCCATTCGCCTCCTGTTTTAATCACATCCTTAGAACGATCTACTATTTTTACATCATTATTCTCATTAATCCATGCAATATCTCCTGTATGCAAATAGCCTCCTGCCCATAGCTCCTCACTCTTCTTAGTATCTTTATAATATCCCATGGTAAGATAAGGTGCTCTTACTACTATTTCTCCTAGTGTTTTACCATCTTTAGGTACTTCTACACCTTCCTCATCTACTACTTTTAAATCCACTAGTAATGCAGCTCTACCTGTCCTTGTTCTAATATCTAATTGAGACTCTAAATCATTTTTAATAGTCTCTAAAGATAGATATGAAGTCGTTAATAATGGACAAGTTTCAGACATACCATATCCTGTCACTACTGATATACCTCTTTCCATAGCCCTCCTTGCTAATGGTTTGCTCAAAGCAGACCCTCCTATTAATACACTCCAATTTGAAAAATCAATATCACTAGCGGCAGGACTAGTCAATAACATATTTAATATCGTAGGTACACAATGTGATATCGTTGGTTTCTCTTTTCTAAAGATTTCTAAGAAACTCTGTGGTTCAAATCTACCAACATACACTTGTTTTAAACTTAATGCTGTCGCTACATAAGGAAGGCCCCAAGCATGGACATGGAACATTGGTGTTAAAGGTAAATACACATCTTTTGATGTAATTTTAAACCCTTCATTCATCAGAGATAACACACTCATCTCTACCATCGTATGTAGCACTAATTGTCTATGAGTGAAATATACCGCTTTCGGATCTCCTGTTGTTCCTGTTGTATAAAATAAAGTTGCTACTGCTTCTTCAGAAAAATCAGGAAAACTATACTCTTTCGAAGAAGAAGTAACTAAGTTGTCAAAGTAACCCTTTATATATAAAATTGTCTTGACTTCATTAGTGTGGTCGCGAATAATGATAATCTGCTTTACAGTAGTCATTTTATCCTTAATCGATTCTATTATTGGGACAAAATCCTCATGCACAATTAATACCACATCTTCTGCATGATTAATAGTATAAAGCATTTGCTCTGGAGCTAGACGCCAATTAATAGTATGCAACACATTTCCCGAAATAGGAACTGCAAAATAATTCATTAAATAGCGATGACTGTCATAATCTATAACTCCTACAACACTACCTCCATCTAATCCTAATTCTTTATATACATTACACAGCTGTTTCACTCTACTATACAATTCATAATAATCGAACCGCTCTTGGTTCTTATAAACTATTTCATGTTTTGGATTAACACGAAGCGAGTTCTCTAATAAATCTTTTATCAACAGTTGATAAGCATGTGCATGACTGTTAGATTCTATTGTTTTTATTTTCATTTGATTGTTTTTTGTTGGTGTACTACAATATAGTAAAAATGTTTCAAAACTCAACCTATCAACTAATTACCAATACTATATGGTAATAAAAGCACTCTACACTAACATGATAACTGAGCATAAAAAAAGCCTGTGAATATAAATCTTTCACAGGCTTTTTTAAAAATATATCGCGATTTCATTAGCTTCTCAATGATGCTATAAACTCTTCCACATCTGCATCAAACGTTGTTTCTTGAATTAGTTCAAGAGATAAGCTTGTCATCTTTTTAAAATGTGTTTTAGAAAAACTTCTTCCTCCAAAACTCTCTCTACAGAAGTCTCCTATAATACCAAACACTCCGTTTACTTCGTCTATAGTAACTTCTTTCTGATCTGCGTATCTTCCTCTTAATACAGCAGCACCAACATAAGCCCCAATCTTCACAACTAAATCTGTATCTAGAATTTCCTTTTTATCAGCTAAATAAAATAACTCATCTAAATTATGATGTATTAGCGTTTTTATATCCATATCCTCTACTTCTCTTATTTTAAGCAAAGGTAAAAATAAAAGTAGAGATATACTTATACTTTTAATATGAACTATACTTTACACTAAACCTAAAATTGAGTACAAAAAAAAAGTGTTGAATCATCTTCAACACTTTTAAATTTTATAATTCGATATTATACAATTTCATTTTATTATACAATGTCTTTCTATCTATTCCTAATACCTGTGCAGCCTTAGTTTTATTAAACTTAACTTTTTCTAATACAGTACGAATAGCTTGTTCTTCATTTCTAGAAGAGAACAACTTGAGATCATCCTCTACTGCTTCGTTACTTACATTAGCTTTAATCACTTCTGATTTTGGCACGAGAATCTCTTGTGGCAGTACATCTTTTTCTATTACCTCTCCACGAGTCAAAAGAACTGATCTTTTAATAATATTCTTCATTTCTCTTAAGTTCCCAGGCCAATCATAAGTTAAAAAGATACACTCTACCTCAGAAGAGAATTTTTTTACTTTTTTCTCAAGTTCGATATTAGATTCGTTTAAGAAATGCATTGCGAACATTAATATATCTGCCCCTCTATCCGCTAATCTAGGAGCAACAATACCAAACTCATTTAATCGATGATATAAATCCTCTCTAAACTCACCCTCTCTTACTGCCTTTGGCAGATCCTCATTCGTTGCAGCAATAACTCTAATGTCTACATCTATTTCATTACTACTCCCTACAGGCTTTACTTTTCGTTCTTGAAGTGCTCTTAGTAATTGCACTTGTACTTCGTAAGATAAATTACCTACCTCATCTAAGAATATGGTTCCTCCATTAGCCGCTTCAAAGTGTCCTACCTTATCCGTAACTGCTCCTGTAAAAGATCCCTTAATATGCCCAAAGAACTCACTAGAAGCTAAATCTTTAGGAATAGCACCACAATCTACTGCAATATAAGGTTTATCCTTACGCTTACTTTTTAAGTGAATAGAATGTGCTATATTTTCTTTACCTGTACCACTATCTCCAATAATCAAAACAGACATATTAGTAGGTGCTACTAAATCAATGTACTCGTGTAACTGTTTAGACACATTACTTTCTCCTCTTACATAATCTAGCTCTATACTATTCTCATCTGTATCTTCTACATCTTTTACCACCGTAGTCTTAGCTTTCGATTTTAAAGGTTCGCCACTTTCCACACTAGCTTTTCTTTCGAGCGCTTGTTTAATTGTCAAAAGTATTTCATCTGGGTTAATTGGCTTAGCTACATAATCGAATGCTCCTAACTTCATTGCATTCACAGCTGTTTTAATTTCGGTATATCCCGTCATTAAAATAACTTGTGAAGTTCTACATTTTGATTTTATATATTTAAGTAACTCTAGACCATTACTATCAGGTAGTCTAACATCTGTAAGAACAATATCATAGCACTCTTCATTAATACACTGTTCTGCTTCTGTACTACTAAATGCATTAGATACTATATACCCTTTTTTAGATAAAAAAGTTTTTAGCATTTCGCAGAAAGGAACATCATCATCTATAACCAGAATCTTGTGACTCATATTTTTATTTTTTATGTGCTAAATGCAAATTTAAACTTTTTATCATTCATTCCCAATGTAGACCATAAATTAACCATTATAAACAGCAAAAGGGAGCCTAAGCTCCCTATTCACCTGAAGATTTCTCTTCTTCACCTTACTAACGATCTAACTTGTTATCTCTCGATAACATAACTTTTAAATAAACACTTAAATTTTCTTTTTCAAAAGCAGGAAGTTTTACAACTTCTTTACTTTTTTATAACACCTTACTGTAATAGTATATATACAAAACCATGCCAAACCCTATAGACATAATAACAAACCACATATCTATTTTATATTCAATCCATTATGATATTTTAAAAAAAACTCCCCAACTTTCCACAATAGGAAAAGATGGGGAGTTTTTTGTGTATTGTTTCCACACATATTAGAAAGGATACCCAATAGCGAAGTTAAACATCAGATTGTCTTTTCGCCATCTACTACTTCCAAAATTGATATCATCAATTACCCAACGTTCGCCAGATGCATGATAGGGCACGCGCAATGGAAAAGCAAAATCAAAACGAAGAACTAGGAATGTTACATCAAATCGAAGACCTGCTCCTGCTCCTATTGCTAATTCATTTAAAAAATCACCACTAAACTTACCTCCTGGGCGATCTGATACTTCGTTTAAGTTCCAAATGTTTCCTGCATCAACAAACAGTGCTCCATGAACAATACTAAATAATTTTTTTCGATATTCTAAGTTCATTTCTAACAACATATCTCCTGATTGATCTGGTATAAACTTAGCATTGTTAATCTCTGGATTAAATGAACCTGGTCCTAAAGTACGTGCTCTAAAAGCTCTAATACTATTAGACCCTCCTACATAGAACTGCTTCGTATAAGGCATCTGCTTAGAATTACCATAAGCTACACCTATACCTGCATGTACTCTACTTACTAACTGAGAAGTTCTACTTAGTTTTAAATAATATCTAAAGTCATGTTCTGTTTTCACATACTGGCTAAAAGGTACACCTATCAAACTTTTTTCCCTATCCTTATCCACATTCGCCCCCATTAATAAACCTGTGATATTAGCAGATAAATCTAATCCACCACGATAATATATTGTCCCTTTTTTAAACTTCTTGCTAGTATTTGTATAAGTATAGGTATAAGTAGGTCCAAAAGTCAATTGCTTATCTAATACCCTTTCTAGTGATGGGTTACCCTCTGCATACTCTTTATAATAATCAGTGACATGCCCAGGTTTTACATAATTAATATCAAATATTTTCAAATCATGTTCTCTAAAAGCGCTTTCCTTCCATAAGTATCCCCAAGAGGCTTTAAATGACTGTAATGAATATAATTGACTACGTTCTAGATATTCTCCTCCAAGAATAGCACGAGTTTTAGGAATGTAAGCACTAGTAGATTGTAGATTAAATGGAGAAATTATCTTAGGCCAAGTCAGACTAGTCTCAAGACCTACCTTGTATACATTGTATCCATTATTAGCTGATGACATCTGAAAGTCTGCTCCACCATAAGCAGACACAGAAAACACCTCAGCTCCTCTCATAAAGTTCTTATTACTCCAGTTCAGATTTAATTCTGCTCCATTGTAACTAGCGGAATTCATCTTACCTAACAACTCAAGTCTAATAGCCTTAGGATTATCAGGAGTTAAAAAATAATAAGCATTTAATTTATGATTTAAACTATCTGATATCTCAAACTGATTCTTCACAAATTTAAAAACACCTAAACTTACCAATCTGTTTAGAGATAAATTATGGTCATTTCTATTATACGTATCTCCATGTTTTAAATGAATTGCTCTATCATAGATAGATGGTTTAAACTTTCCTTTAGGATCTACTATTTTAAAATCTTTATATACTTGTGCAGAGTCAAGAGCCTGCATATAATTCGTATCAGACAAAACATAGTCTGAAAATATATAAATATTATCGATGGTATAAGGCTCTAGTGCTAATTTAGGTGTATTCTCTTTGATTTTTAAAGCTAAGTCTACCTGATGATGCCCCACACTACTATCTACCTGTACTAATAAGTTATCAGCACTGAAGTAATAATATCCCTTATTCTTTAAGTAATTATCAAATCTAGTACGCTCATCTTTAATAACATCTAAATCATACGCTCTTCCCTCTCTTAATCTTGTATAAGGCATAGCTTGAGACAATACTTGCTTGATACCTGTAGAGTCTTTTGCAAAGGTAAACTCGCGTATTTTATATTGTTCACCTGGAGTTACAGTGTATTCCACCCCTTTCTTCTTATCACTAGGTCTAACGGTATCATAAGTCACATCTACATTAAAATATCCTTTATTCTCTAATCGATTAGATAGAATAGCTTTATTGTTCTCCATATCTACTTGGTCAAATAATACAGGGGGTTCACCTAGTTTATTTCGCATCCAACGACGTAGTTTATTACTCTTTTCAGGATCTCCTGCTAGATTATAAAAAAACAATTTAGGATGCATACCTAACAACGTGGCATTAGGAATAGGACGTAGTAAACCATGAAGTTCATCATTCATCTCAGACTTTTGAGACTTGGATAATGAGTCACTATTAATTACTACTTTCCCTCCTGAGTACAGATACTCATCTTCTGCCAGATGACGAGTTGTATTACATGAAAATATAAATAATAATCCAAGACATCCTGCTAATCCATTATATATTTTACTCTGCTTTAGCTTCATCTCTTAATTGCTTTTTTAATTGTCTTTTATCTTTACTACGTTCAAATAATTCGCGGAATCTCTCATAACTCATTGTTATTATAAATCCGACACCTGTCTCTACAATTTGACCTTGAAGAGCTACCTCATAACGGTTTTTTCTATACACTTTCATTAAATATCTACCGTCTTTTGACAATGCATATTCTAATTCAATATCACCTGCTATATTAGCTGCTTGCTCGTTCTCACGAGCATTCCCCTCTACTTCGAAACTACTTCCTACTGTCACTTTTAATCGATCAGAGAATAAGCGTTTTGACACTGCAACATTTAAATCTGTCCTATTCTCTTTACTTCCTGAAGAGTAATCCTCTGAAGATTCTAAATTAAAGTTAAGTTCTACACCTGCAATTAAGTTACCTGCCAAGTTATTCAACTGATCTGATAATAATCTACTCACACTCTGTCTAGCCATAGACCCTGCACTCATTCCTCCAGCACTACTCTCAAAAGGATTCTCACCTATAAATCTGTTTAATAACAATAACGCAAATACTTGTTTATTTAGTTCAGACTCATTCTGTCTTAACTGTTCTAACTTCGTCTTCGTATTGCTTAGCACATCTCCTGATACACTTGTAATTCCTTCTTTTAGTTGCACATCGAAAGATATCTCGGGTTTCAGTAATTCTCCTTCCATCTTTAATAAAGCTTGGAATGGTATCTTCTGCTTATACATATTTTGCTGTGTAGGAGATAGACTGCTTAGCTGATTTCCTAATAGATCTATCGGAGCAGTCTTTGTCTCATAGATAGCAGTTAAGTGTAGATTAGCATCTGTAGGATCTCCTGCCCAGATAATATAACTTCCTTTTTCAATCTCAAATTTTCTCTTCATCATATTGAAAGACAAATCATAAGAACCTTGAGAGAACTCATATCTTCCAGCCAAAGTTACTTTACCTGATGGATCAATTCCTCCTACTAAGTCCGCCTCTCCTTTTAATATGATCTTATCTCCACTTGATTTATCCATTATCATAGTAAAACTAGCTTCTTTATCTACTTTAATCGAAACAGATACATCTAACCCTTTTAATGCTGAATTATTAAAATCTTCTTCATACTTTCTCATTTCAGCTAATTGTAAGCTATGCTGATCTACGAACTCTACAATACCTTCTCTATCTGCTATACTAGGATCTTCCTGTGGTAATACAAATGAGAAATCTGTCTTCTTACCGACTTCTATTCCTCCAGTAACAATAGGTTTATTTAAATCTCCTTTTATCTTAATATCACTGTCAAAAACCAATTTACCATAATACATCTCATTATCTTTAGACGTAGAGTTCACTGCTTTAAAATCAACTGCCTTAATACTTAGGTTAAAAGCAAAATCTTGATATGATTTAGTAAGTACCTGCCCATCTACCACTAGTAGATTTCCATCTGTATCTGTGATACTAAACTTATCTAATTCTATCCCTCTATTTGTAAAAGAAATCTTTTCGTTAATTTTTCTAAAGTCAGCGTTTAATCCATTTACATGAAAACCTATATCATTAAAGTTCATAGCTCCTAATATTTTAGGATCTGTAAACTTCCCTCCTATTTTTAGATTACCTGAGAAGAATCCTTCTGCTTCTGATAACTGTTCTTTAGCAAAATACTCTATCGCTGCCATTTGGAACTTAGCTAAGTTCACATTCATATTCATCTCCTGAGTATCAGCATCAGCCCATCCGTCGATAGATATCTTATTCTCTCCTCCTTGTAAAGTAATATCAGTTATAAACTTACTCGCACTCTCATTCTTAACGCCAACATGTAAGTCTCCTAGCCCTATTTCCATCACGTGTAGTTTAGAAATATCAATATCTGAGATAAATCTAAAGTCTGTTACCAAATCTTTTAGATACACCTCACCATCAATAAATCCACTAGCTAAAAGCACATCTTTTTTAATCATTTTAGTCAAACTCTCAATGCTAAAATCATTGAATGACAACTTCATTGGACTATTGGCTACTTCATCTTTAGATTCTATTGCTAAAAGACTATTATTATACGCTAGTTTAAAGTCTTTTGCATAGAAACCATCGGGTTTAAGTATAAATCTATTATTAGGGTCAACAGTCCACTTTTGATAATCTAACACAAAACCATCAGGTCGCAAATGATGAATCAGATCTCCCTCTTTTGTACTGACTTCTCCAGCTATTAAATAACAAGGAGCTCCTGTCTTATCTTTTAAATTTAAGTTATAACTTAAAGTATTATTTTTAATATCCCCCTCTAGAGCCAGACGTTTTAATGCTATACTAGCATTAGCAATGCGCTCTATGTCTAAAGCGTAGGTAAGGGCGCCATCGACTGGCTTAACATCAACAGAAATATTATTTATCTCATTCTCTCCATATTCGATTAAAGGAATAGTACCTTGCAAACTGATATAATTAGAATCAGACTCATATCGTCCACTAAACTGTATAGGTTGTAATTCTTTTAAATCAGGCAATACAGAATGGATAATACCATTATCCTTAACCTTCAGCGTATAAGCAAAGAAATGGTTTGGCAAAGGCTTAGAAGCATCCTCTATTAGCTCTTTTTGCTGTTTTTCTTCTACCTCATTATTGAAATAGCTCTTCAATGAATTAGTAAATAAATCTGCCAATAGAGTCATCTTATACTCTCCTTGCATACCAAACTCTACTAATTCAGAGTTTAAGTGTAAAGATTTTTTTACTCCATTTGTTACAGCCTTAACTTCGATCGGTTTTAGTGTGATTACCTGTTCTTTTGTACCATAAGACAAATCGCTAACTACTATTGTTCCGTCTAAATCATCTGGAACGATATTACTTAGCTCTGTCTGTATTTTAGCTTTAAACACTGCAGGAGCATCCACTAGTTTTAGTCGATATAAATCAATATGCTTAAAGTCTGCTAATAAGTCTAAACTGATATTATAATCTGTCCATTTTCCATTTGCATCAATAGCAAAGTTTAAATTAGGATCGTCATTAACTGAAGTGACTTGATAACTTCCCTTCTCTAAGACAGCATCTAATTGTATATTGTTATAAGTATAATCATTATAAGTAGCACTAACTACTTTTACACCACCTTTTGCTACAGCTTTATCTGGATCAAAACCAACACCATTAGCCTTAAAAGACATCGTTAAAGCTCCGATAGAATCATTCTTTAAAATATGCCCTAATTCTAAATTTTGAAGGTTTGCTTCTACACTATATTTCTCACTTCCCTTTTTGTGTTGATCGAAGAACACTTTTACATCTGCATTACCAGAAGTCGTTTTAAGGGCTAATTGAGACTGTATAGCCTTCATTCCTCCCTTTACATTACCTGATAGCGATAAGTGCGAAGGAATCGCTATATTCGCTGGCAACACACCTTTTGGTGCGATGCTAAAGATATCCTTAGCAGAAGTCTGAAATTTATTCAGTTTTAAATCTACTATCGCTTTTTCAGGAGTAGTAGCTCCTTTTATATTTCCAACCACATTGATAGTTGTAGACTGTAATCCAGTCAATAAAAACTGTTCGATAGACAAATCCCCTACTATACCTTTTGCTTTGATGTCTACAGCTAAATTTTTATTGGTTAAACTTGTTAATCCAGCTTCTTCAAAAACAGTAGGCATGGCTAGGTATACATCTCTTAGTCCTAGATAAGACTCTTTTATCAGTACGTCCACAGAGGTATCCTCTAAATGCTCTGACAGCTTATTTACATCTCTATAATTCAACGTTACATTAGCGTCAAACTTAGAGTTAGGAGTTTCTAAAATGAAGTCTTTGATAAAAGTAGTTTGATCGCCATATAGAAAATAAGTTTTGAACTTATCTACTTGCAACCCGCTCTTTTCTTTAAAAGAAAACCCCTCTAGATTTCCTCTTATCACATTAGGAGAAAACTGAAAATCTTTTAAATCAAAATTAATATCTGTAAAAGCGATATGATTAGGGTCTAACCCAAAAGATAATGCCTTAAAATTATCGTTGTCAAACTTGACATCAATAGAGTTTAGAGCAAATTCTTTTATGCCTAGTTTCCATGGAGCAGACTCATCCACGACAGGAGCACTTTCCTCTTCTTTTACAGATTCACTAGCCTTAATAGTTATAGGAAGTAAATGAACTACAGCCTTAGTATCATCTAAGCGGATCTCTTTTAAATCTATCTGTTGATTCTTTAAATCAATTTGCTCAAATGTAGTTTTAAAAGCTCCTAACGCAAGATTAGCATATAACCTACTCTCCTTATCCTCAAAAACGATATTACTATCTGTCCACTCTATAGTTCCTAAATCTACTATAGGCATCACAGAAGTATTCGACTCTTCCTCTATCGGCTCTACAACTAACTGTGCTGCCTCAATAGAAGCCTGAGAAGGCAATTCTTTTTTATAATTTAAATCTATTCCCGCAATCGCAATCTTAGGAATAGCAAATTTCATCTCCTCTAAATCAAATTGTTTAAAACGTGTAATAAATCTCTTTAAACCAAATGAGACGTGATGACCATCATAATCATCATTGTACTTCACCTGGATATCGCTAAGGCTTATCTCGCCTACATCTATAGCCATAGAACTACTGTCCTCTTTATCCTCTTCTTCCTCTGAAGCGAAGGCTTCGATGATATAATCAAAGTTAAAGCGTCCTAGACTATCGCGTTTAATATCTGTCTTTAGTCCATCTAACTGAACACTATTGACATTGACAGAGCTCTTCAGTAGAGCGAATAAGCTAATATCTACACCTAGATAATTAGTATATAACAAAGTATCCTTCTGCTGAGACTCAACATAAAGATTCTTAACCACTATTTTTTTAGGAAAGGCAATCTCTATCCTATCTAAGGACACAGGGGTACCTATCTTATCCTGTACAAAGGTGATTGCAAAATCCTTCACCTTATTTTGGACAGCAGGTATCTGTATCGCAACGATAAGAAGTAGTAATATTAGAAATAAACTAAGTAAGAACCAGCCTAGTATCTTACCTATTTTAATTGTTATCTTCTTCAAAACAAATTTTTTATACAAAAATAACAAAAATCGTACCTACCCAACAACGATATTCAAAGTAAAAGGAAAAAACTTTAGAGCAAAAAAAAAATCTCCAACACGGAGATCTACTAATAAGAAAAAAATGGCAAGCTACCTACATCGCACCGCTACAACCTCAGACCTTTGCTGCGTTCCCACCCTGGAGGATTAAGAGGGAGCTGGTCGTGTAGGACTTGCCACTGCAAATATACAACGGTTTTTTATTTTTCCAAGCTTTTTCAACTATTAGCATTAGATTTGTATATTGTATCAAATTAAAAAATGACAATGAAAAAATATAACATTCTAGTTCCGTTAGTATTAGGAGTAGCTTTTATGAGCTGTTCGAACAAAAAAAATTTAGAAAAAAATGTTTTATCTATTGATACTACTCATCTAAAACAGCTATATAAGGGAAATGAAGACATAAAACTGAGTCTAAAAACTACCGAAAATGCGCAAGTAGACTCTGTAATTTATTACTTCAACGACAAAAAAGTAGGTGCTTCTATCAAAAATGAGGTGTTAAATCTAAACTTAGGTGAACAAAAGTTAGGTAAAACAACTATTAAAGCTATCGCGTATGCTGAAAACTCGAATAAAGAATTCACTACAAATATAGAAATAACAGCTCCTAAAGCTCCTGCTTTTTACAGCTATAAATTAGTAAACACTTATCCTCATGACCAAGAAGCCTATACACAAGGTCTAGAATTCTACAATGGTATTTTATACGAAAGTACAGGTAATGGTGAAGGCGGAGGAACAACGAACACTGGAAGAGGAACAGGTAAAAAAGGAATCTCTAGTGTACGTCAAGTAGATTATAAAACAGGTAAAGTCATCAAGATTCACAAACAACCAGCAGAAATCTTCGGTGAGGGGTGTACTATCCTAAATGGCAAACTATACCAACTAACTTATCAAAACAATGAAGCTCATGTATTCAATGCAGAAACATTAACAGAGGAGAAAACACTTCCATATTTTCAGAAGATGGAAGGTTGGGGACTTACGAATGACGGTAAACATCTGTATATGACATCAGGTTCTGAGTTTATCTATAAACTAGATCCAGAAACATTTAAAGAAATAGACAGAGTAAGTGTATATACAGATAAGAATGTTATTCCATACGCTAATGAAATGGAATGGGTAGATGGTAAGATATATGCTAACTTCTATGGACAGAATGCAGTAGCAGTAATCAATCCTCAAACAGGAGCAATAGAAGCTGTTATAGACTTCAGCGAATTACTAAACCTAACTACATATCACGAAGACAGAGATGTAATGAATGGTATCGCTTATAACCCACAGACTAAGACATTCTTCCTAACAGGTAAAAACTGGAACAAAATGTTCGAAGTACAGATTATTAAATAATTTAGGGAACTGAAAACAGAAAACAGGGAACTATAAACTGATAACAAAAAATGCTGACCGTAGTCAGCATTTTTTATGATATATTTTTTTATTCTTCTTCCCAGTAATCACTACCAAAACCAATCTTAAGAAAATCTAATTGTTCGTTATATACAAAGTGAATGCCATGCTCACCCTCCCAATAACAATCGTTATAGTGAATAAAAACAAGCTGTTCTTCTGCATTTAATGCTATTCTTATATGATTAGGAGGAGCCACTAATTGCCATAATAATTCTCTATTCTCATTAGCTTTTTCTAATACTAAATCATTTTCATATTCTGCATCATAGTCTTGCCAAGCTACATCAAAAGAATCCCCCAAAGCGCTAATAACAGCTACATAAATCTCATTTTTATTCTTCTGCTCATATTCTTTTATGCAGTTTACTAACCTTTCCTCTATCCCTTCTATTGCAAATAATTCTTCTGATACGGAAATACGACACCCATGATGTCTTCCCCATATTGATGAAGATACAAAACTAATACTTACCCATTCGTACACATCTTCACTATAATAAAATTCCAAATTTGAATTGAGTAACTTATACTCCGCTTTTATAGGAGTTCTACTATCATTTAAGTCTCGTGAAACCCAATTTCCATCTACAGTAAACAGTACTGATAAATGGGTATCAAAGCCTGAAATATCAAATTTAATAGACCATTCTTCTACATCTTCATCCAATAAAACGATAATTTCCACATCTAAACAATCCCAAAGTTGCTGAGGAGATATACCTTCTACTGGTGTAGTGTAAATATATTTTTGTTCATCAAAATCATACCCCTTCTTTAGTATTAATTGATGATATAAGTAAGTAGTAAATCTTTCAAAAGTAACCTTCCATTTTACAGAAAGAACTTGTTCAACAAATGAGTCTACTTGATTAATCAACTGACTATTTTCACTTAAGAAATAACTGTCCAAAATAACATCACTAAAAATGCTATCTGCTATTTGTAGTTTATTCTCAAACTTCCAACTTGCAAACTGAATAGGAATTAAATTCCCCAAATACTTAGAAAACGTCATATACTATTGATTAATATGATAGACTAAACGGTTTTACAAAAAAACATCCTCACAAAAAAACACCTTCACAAAAATCCTCTACTCATACAGACTCACCCCATTCACATCAGTAGTCAGTACATCTGACATATAGTCAAATAATGGTCTCATCGCTATAAATGTCTTGATCACCTCCTCTTTAAAGTTAGGCGCTAATACCTCTTTATCCGTAAAAGAACGCATCACAAGATACTGCTTCTTGCGCAATAAATCGATAGCAGGATGCTCCTTGTCAAATCCCTTAGGAACAGTCTTTAGCTCCTCCCCTTGTAGTTCTCCGAAGTACTTCTGAAATTGCTCCTCTGCTATAATCTCACGAAGTTCACTATCATCCATAGCGATCTCCTTGCGGATGCGCAGTAAGTCTTCCTTATTAGGCTCCCAAAAGCCACCCCCTACAAAACTGCGTCCTGGTTCTATATTTACATAATATCCTCCTCTAAGCAGCGGCTTAGTACGTCCTAAGTGCAGTCCAAAATAAGTCTTATAAGGTGTTTTGTCCTTAGAGAAGCGTACATCTCTATAGATACGGTGTACGTGTAATAGGTCTATACTATCGTGCTGTAACATCTCATCGTGCACTACTTTAAAGAAAGCCTTCACCTCAGCGAATAGCTTATCGAATTCTGGCTTATGATCTGCAAACCAAGGTTTATTATTATTCTGACTTAACGTCACTAAGAAATCTATATGTTCTTTTTTTAACTGTTTCATACTTTATGTTTTAATTCTTGCCAATGAGCTAATTTTTCTTCAAAACTCATCTGTGCATTTGCCCCACTCGGCGAAGGTAAAGTTAGTAAAGATACTCCCTCTATCTGCCCTATGTATTTGTCAAAATATTGCCTTGCCTTTTGACTGGAGAATACGATTGTATCGATATGGGGATATTCCATCAGTAATCCCTTGATATCATTAGCTTTTTCTGCGATAATATCACTGTCTAAGCTACTCTTGCGCTCACAAGACTGCAAGACATCCCATAAGGCAATTCTATTTCGCTGAAGCAAATCGAGCTTATCCATATACACATCGCTATACTCTTCTCGAAAAACACTAAATAATATCTTCCAAAACACATTCTGCTTATTGCCGTAATACTCCTGAAAGTCTAACGATTTAATACTCGGCATCGTACCCAATATCAATACTTTAGCTTCATCAAACACCACAGGTTTAAAAGAATGTATTCTACCCACTTCACTCATATCCCAAAGATATTAATTTTTATCTCAACGAAATAGCTATCAATTCTTTGCTGCTTATTTTGCTATAATTTAGAACAATCCCCTAAGCTTCATTTTATTTAAAAATTGTTTTAGAGCTCACTCCCTATTTTTGATAAGCCCAGTATTCCTTCTACAACAACACACTAAAAAAAGCATCTCATTTTTTTTATTTTTCACTAAAAAAGCGTTCTAAAAATGGCTCTTAAATATTCTATTTACTCACTTTTTTACAAAAACAGCCTAAAAACAGCTTCTATCACATTAATATTTTAAAAAAGAGGTGCATTTTTTTTAGCACCAAAAAACAACTAAAACATTATATAACAACATATTAAACCAAAACAATATAAAATCTATGAAAACATAAAACAGCTCTTAACCCTAGTGAATACAAGCCTTGTTTTGATTTCCTTCGACAATACATGGACAATAACCCGAGAATGGTGGACTAGAGAGGTTGTTTGTCCAAGAATTGTTCTTTTACTCTCCTGCTATTCTCCTTTTATTAAAATTTAAAATACATTGAAGATTCTATCTAAACTGAAATAGAATAATATCCACATAAAAACTATGTAGTACCAAGAGTGTTTTTAAGTTTACTCCTAAAAGAATGAATATATTTCCCTCTAAACTGAGTGCTTATAGATGTGCTTGTCTATACGCTAAGGGAGATAGACCTGTAGATTTTTTAAAATAACGACAGAAGCTAGTCGCATCTAAGAAATGAAGCTCTTCAGCTATGGTGTAGATAGGTTTATCCGTTGCTATAAGGTAAGACTGCGCTTGAGTGAGTACAAGCTCATTAATAATCGCAGATACCGTCTTACCCGTCTGCCTGCGTACCAAAGTCGTTAAGTACTTAGGAGTGAGCTTTAATTGATCAGCATAAAACTGTACTTTGCGCTCAGCTAAATAATGCTGATGAACCAAATTATAGAGCCTAAAAACAGTTGTTTCTTTCTTAGAACTTGGCTTCAGATTCACCTCATCTTGTTCATAGAATCGGTTGATATGAGCAATTAAAGAATACAATAAATACTTCATCGCATCAGGATAAAACACAGATGTATCTGTATTGCAATTAGTCAATAACAACTGATAGTAATCGATGAACACGCACTGATCACCTGCATCCAGATGAATAATAGGGTGTCTCACCAATTCGTTTAAAAACTGATAATTAGTTGGTAGAATAAGATCCTTTATACTATCCAGATCAAATAGCACACATAGATACTTCCCCTTGCTTTCTGTAGTAGGAATAGAGAACAAACGCTGGGGAAACACAGTCAATAGAGAACCTGCAGAGAAATCTTCTATTCGATTGTCTACTTTAAGCTCATTACTTCCCTCCATACAATAAGATAGCAGTATTCCTTTCTCTCTATATGTAGTAGTAGAGAATAAAGAAGGAATAATACGATCCGATGTGATAATCTGAATAGGAAAGTGCTGACTCATCACGCTGTAGTTAATAAGTCAAAGTTAACAATAAAAACAACTTCTTGCACATTTATAAAACAATACTGTCAATAGATAAACAAGGTCTTATTCAGAACTTTGCTCCAAATAAATAAGAACTATGATCAGCAAATCAGTAAGTATAAAAGGAACTCCTTATACCCTATATATCAACTATCAAGATGATAAACAAAAACGAAAAGAGTTCAATCGAATGTGTCAGGAAGTATGGGAGTTTGATTTTGAAGCCTTTTACCAATCGGGATACTGGGGAGAGGAGTGTATACTATTTTCTTTATTCCAAGAAGATAAGATAGTCGCACATACAACTTTAAGCCTATTCGAAATAACGAAAGAAAATAAAACGTACAAGGCAGGACAATTAGGCACTGTGATGACAGACTCTACCTATCAAAACAAAGGGTTGTCAAGGTTCTTATTAGAATATATAGAAGTAGCATATAGAGATATCGTAACAGGCTACTTCTTGTTTGCAAATAATACAGTACTGGACTTCTATCCAAAATTTGGTTATGTGCCTGTAGAAGAGTATCAAGCTACAATAAAGGTGAATACCAAATATTCTCCTCTATCGAGTTTAGAGAAATTAGATTTAGACACCCCTGCATCGCTTGCTTTATTTGAAGAATATGTCAAAAGTGGTTATACCTATAATAGATTGATTACTAAAAATGTAGGCTTAGCTTTCTTTTATTGTTATGCAGACTACGACTTCAGTTTTAAAAACGCTATTTATTACAGCAAAGCACTGGATACCATCATCATCTATGAACAAGAAGAAAGTGAACTGACAATCTATTCTATTTATCAAAGAGATCACCATGTCAAACAACTCGATGCAATAATAGATGCATGCTGTACAGCAGAGACGCAGACTATCAATTTTGCATTTAGCCCTGAGGCAGAACAAGCTACTTATAGCTTATATAAAGAAGGTGACGATATTACACTCATGGTGACAAAAGAGCTAATAGACTTATTCTCTGATCAGAAGACTATGGTAGCTTCACTATCCCATACATAAATGCTGAATATTCAGAGTTCAATAAAAAAGGCAGTACGAAAACTTATCTTACTGCCTTTCTGTTTTATTTATACTTTACTGCAAGAACATCTTGTGCTTGTAAGATAGCCATCGCATTCATCTCTTTCAATCCATGAAGGTGAACATATCGCAATACTTCTGATAAGAAGTTCATACTTGTCTGTATAGCTTCTTCTATCGTACGACCCTTCGTTAGCTGTGCAGAAAGTGTTCCCGTAAACAAATCGCCTGTTCCCACCACTTCTACAGGTATATTATCAGCATAGAAATGAGTCAACTTACCTTGATTTATCAAGATGACTTCTACTTGGTGATTTATATTCTCTTTCATTTCGGCTGTAGTCAAAACAATGATTTTAGAAGACAATACCTCATCCGCCTGTACAGCTGTCATCAATTCTTGCTCATTCGTTATACGCTTTCCTAAAAGGTATTCTAATTCAAAGTGATTAGGTGTCAAGATATCACTTAACGTTAATAATCGTTCTTTAGAATAATCTGCCTGTTCTTTGGGGATATACAGCCCATCTGTACGCGTATCGCCAAATACGGGATCATAGATATAAGTAATACTATGCTGGGCTTTTAGCTGCTTTATGAACTGTGCCGTAGCATCTATTATCTCTTTGCTCTTTAAGTATCCACTTACAACATACTGTGTAAGCTGTGCGGTGTTAATTTCTAATACTCCACGTGCCAGTTTATCGAATAATTCTTTAGGCACTGCTTCTCCATAATAAACAGGCTTGTCTGTGTGACTTGATAAAAGAATGGTAGGCATCGCTACGCAATTAATTCCGTGAAGCTGTATAGCAAAACTGGCTGAGTTATTCCCCACATACCCTGTAGATACAGTACTCTGTATGGATATAATATGAGGTTCTATTGTATTATTTGTCATGATAATGAAATGAGAAAACACTTCTATACTCTTACTTATTTACTTCTATAAGACAAGGAGAATATACAACTGTACTTCTTAAATTATTTCTTACAAAAATACAACTATAATCAGCAAGCGAGATAGTCCAGTTTAAAGAAAATTAATTAAACCTAGAATCGTGATAGACAGATAAACGAAAAGTAATTATACAAAATAGCTCTGAATTAGTGATACAAGTATACTATAGTATGGTTGTAGAGCTAATGAAAGAGATATGAAGTAGAATTGCTTTGTAATATTTGGCTAACGCTTATTCTGGGTTAAAATAATACCAATAAAAAAGCAGACTATAGTCTGCTTGATTCTATCTTATGGTATAAAGCGTTCTGCTATTAACTGTTCAAATAATTCTATGAAAGAGTCTTTTGTCGGTTTAAAAGCAGTAAAACCTAACTTTCTACTTTTAGACATATCAGTAATTACTTCTATTGGACGACCTAAATCAGCATCCGTATGCCAAGGAGAAACTAAGGTATCTAAATCCAAAGCTTGCAGTTTATGCTTCGCTATAATAGTCTGCCATACCTCACTCTTCTGTAACAAGGTTGCTTCTAATGGTCTGATCGTATCCTTATACCCTTCAAAAGGTATGTCAAAATAATTAGCGATCTCTTCCCATAACCACTTCCATCTAAACACATCTCCATTGGTAACATTGAAGGCTTGATTCTTAGCTATATCAGTAGTGGATGCCCATACCAACTGTTTTGCTAATACACTTACATCTGTTACATCTGACACCCCATTCCACTGTGCTTCTGATCCTGGCCAAACCATAGGAAGTCCCTCTTCCTTACAGATACTCGCATACACAGCAAGTGTAATCCCCATATTCATCAGATTACCTACTACATGACCTATTAGTGTATGAGGTCTATGTACACTCCAAGTAAAACCGTCGCGCTCAGATGCTTTATACACCTCATCTTCTTGAGCGTAATAGAAATTCTCTAAATCTAAACGAGGGTGTTCTTCTCTAACAGGGGTAATGGGCAATATACCAGACTTCACATAAGATTCAAAAGGGCCTAAATAATGTTTTAATCCAGTCACTAAGGCTACGTGCTTTACACTCTGTTTAGGAGATAATACATCAAGTAAATTCCTAACTAAAGTAGCATTGACCATGATATTCTCAGCCTCTGTGTCCTTACGCATCCATGTGGTAAAGTAAACATGAGTAGGAGCTATATCTTGTAAGGCTATAGCTAAACCTTCTGTGTCTAATAAGTCCGCAGCAATGGGAATGACTCCATCTACTACGCCTTTTGGATTTCGCGCTAATCCATATACAGTCCAATTTTGAGCGATAAGCTCCTTTGCCAAGTTACTACCAGCGATACCACTAACGCCAACTACTAATGCTATGTTCTTCATATTTTATTTCTTTGAATACAAAGCTAAAGCAAGTAAAAAAGCTGTGCATTGACCTAAAATAAGGCTTTCTATTGATCTAAATCAAGTAGTTTACTTCATTTTTTTCTTTATGCGGCTAACCGTTTCTGGAGTCAGTCCAAGATATGAAGCTAAGAGGTGTTGAGGAATACGATTGACTAAATCTGGATAACAAGTAATAATCTGAGCATATTTTTCCTCTGCATTATAGGCTATATTACTCAATATACGCCTATCTTTATTCGCTAAGCTACGCTCATACAGTATTCTGAAGTAGTTACTCATTACTGGCATATCTATCATTAACTGATCATATTGCTCTTTTGAAATTAACAAAAGCTCTACATCTTCGATCGCATCAATATTTAGTACACCTTTTTCACCTGTAAAGAAACTATAGGAATCCGCCATCCACCAGCCTTCCCAACCAATAAAGTTGATATTTTCTATTCCTCTTTCATCTATCACATAAGACTTCAGTACTCCTTGCACTACAAAAGCCATATACTTACACACCTCTCCTTCTTGTAGCAAATACTGTCTTTTGCGCAATTTTTTAGAAGTAAAATAATCTTGTAATCGCACTGTCTCATCTGCAGTTAACTGTACTTTCTCTTGAATGTGTTGAATGAGTATGTCAAACATAATAAGTTGTAAAATATCCTATCTACAAAAATAAGCAATTGAAAAGCGAAATGTTTACCTTTAGGTCTTCATTATAACATTATGCCGATTATATCTCAACAAAACTTACTTATTCCTTATCCTCAAAAAGTAGCACTCTCTATACAGTTTGACTACGCTATCGTAGATATACACAACAGTTTTGATTACTTAGAGGAACTCTGGGATGATATTGTTTTGACGATTACAAATGCTTTTAATGATAGAGGAATTACAATCTTAGAAGGTACAACCAATATCAATGAGGATTATACTGTTATCAGCTATGAAGTGGTCGTTTTAGTCACACCTCCTTATATAGACTTTTCCTTCGTTTTTGATAATTTGTATGATGTTGACTTACCTAGTGCATTTCTAATAAGTACTCCTAATTATTACGACAAGGAGATAAAAGACATTTTACTACAAACAAAATAACGATGATAAAACCAATTGATAGTACCGACTTACCCCAGACTTTACAAGTATTAGAAGAAGTAAAACAATATATGCTCAGCCAAGGTATTGACCAATGGGATGAATCTTATCCTAATGTCGATACGATAGCAACCGATATAGAGAAAAAACAAGCTTATACCTATGTAGAACAAGGTGAAGTACTTGCCTATATGGTCTTAAACGAAGAATATGATGTAGAATATAACGACTTACATTGGACCAGCCCTGTTCCATTTATTGTTATCCACCGATTATTTGTCAGTCCTAAGACACAAGGTAAAGGGATATCTAGTAAGATGATTCTATTCGCAGAACAATATGCCAAAGACAACAACTATGCATCTATTCGCTTTGATGCATATACACTAAATACTACTGCTAATGCGGTATACACTAAAAAAGGATATCAATTAGTAGGTACAGTTCAGTTTAGAAAAGGGGTGTTTAATTGTTATGAGAAAACACTATAGTAAACACTAAAAAGTTAATTACACTCAGAATCAACTTCTATATTTCAAGTACAAACAAAAAAACCGAGCCTTTACAGACTCGGTTTCTCTCTTTATAACTATATAAGTGGGTTTACTTCACTTCTTCGTATTCTACATCTTGTGTACCATCAGCATCACCTCCTTGGTTTGGCTGTCCTTGTTGAGGACCTGCTTGACCACCTTCAGCTTGTGCTTTGTACATTTCTTCAGATGCTGCTTTCCATGCCTCGTTAATTTTGTCTAACGCTGGTTGGATAGTATCTAAATTCTTCGTTTCGAAAGCTGTTTTTAATTCAGCTAAAGCTCCTTCGATATTAGATTTATTTCCTTCAGATAATTTATCTCCGAATTCTTTTAATTGTTTCTCTGTTTGGAAAATCATAGCATCAGCTTCATTGATTTTCTCTACAGTTTCTTTTGCTTTTTTATCAGCATCAGCATTTGCTTCAGCTTCTTTTTTCATTCTTTGGATTTCTTCTTCAGTTAATCCAGATGAAGCTTCGATACGAATATCGTGAGATTTACCAGTTCCTTTATCTGTAGCAGATACTTTGATAATACCGTTAGCATCTATATCGAAAGTTACTTCGATTTGAGGCACCCCTCTTTGTGCAGGTGGTAAACCATCTAAGTGGAAACGACCGATTGTCTTGTTATCGTTAGCCATTGGTCTTTCTCCTTGTAATACGTGGATTTCAACCGATGGTTGGTTATCTGCAGCAGTAGAGAACACTTGAGATTTCTTAGTAGGAATCGTCGTGTTAGACTCAATCAACTTAGTGAATACACCTCCCATAGTCTCGATACCTAATGAAAGTGGTGTAACGTCTAATAATAATACGTCTTTTACATCTCCTGTTAATACACCACCTTGGATAGCAGCACCAATAGCTACAACCTCGTCTGGGTTAACTCCTTTGTGTGGTTTTTTACCGAAGAATTTCTCTACTTCTTCTTGGATTCTTGGGATACGTGTAGATCCCCCTACTAAGATTACTTCATCGATATCTGATTTAGATAAACCAGCATCTTTTAACGCTTTCTCACATGGGATCATAGAACGACGTACTAAATCATCTGATAATTGCTCAAATTTAGCTCTTGTCAATGTTTGTACCAAGTGTTTTGGTCCTGAAGCCGTAGCTGTAACATAAGGTAAGTTAATCTCTGTCTGTGTAGCAGATGACAACTCAACTTTTGCTTTCTCAGCAGCTTCTTTTAAACGTTGTAATGCCATAGCATCTTTACGTAAATCTACTCCTTCAGCAGCGTTAAACTCGTCTGCTAACCAGTTGATGATTACGTTATCAAAGTCATCTCCTCCTAAGTGAGTATCTCCATTAGTAGATAATACTTCGAATACACCGTCTCCTAATTCAAGGATAGAGATATCGAATGTACCACCTCCTAAGTCATATACTACTACTTTTTGGTCAGTTCCTTTTTTATCTAATCCGTATGCTAACGCAGCAGCTGTAGGCTCGTTAATAATACGTCTTACTTTTAATCCTGCAATCTCTCCAGCCTCTTTAGTCGCTTGACGTTGTGCGTCATTAAAGTAAGCAGGTACAGTAATTACAGCTTCTGATACTTCTTGTCCTAAGAAATCCTCAGCTGTTTTCTTCATTTTTTGAAGAGTCATTGCAGAAATCTCTTGTGGAGTATATAAACGTCCGTCGATATCTACACGTGGAGTATCATTATCTCCTTTTACTACTTGGTAAGGTACAGCATCAACTTCTTTAGCTGATGTACTGAACTTCTCTCCCATAAAACGCTTAATTGAAGCAACTGTTTTTGTTGGGTTAGTTACCGCCTGACGTTTTGCAGGGTCACCTACTTTAATCTCTCCACCTTCTACGAAAGCTACGATAGATGGTGTAGTTCTTTTTCCTTCAGCGTTTGAAATTACTACTGGCTCATTACCTTCCATTACAGACACACAAGAGTTCGTAGTTCCTAAGTCAATACCAATTATTTTACTCATAATATTTTCTATAGTTTATTTTTATACTTAATTCATTTTTGTGAGCTTCAAGCTCGGTTACTCTTAAACAATCTTTGTGCCAACAGAAAAAAAGGAAACTTTTGTCTGTTTTTAGTCAGTTTTAACCATTTTACAATGTCATATTGTCACCATTTCACGTATTCATCGACTAAATTAATCCAATTTCGTCAGTAATTTACTGACATAAAATAAGAATAAATCATTCCGTTATTCCTCATTATCTATAAAGTACATTCATTAATATTTAACTAAAGACAAATTATCCATAAATGTTCTATCTCTTGCGTTAAATAAACCTCTAAAAGTTGTCTCTGATTAGAATTTAGCTATCTTCGTATTATTAAAATCACTACTATTTTATGGAATGTATTTCTGTATTTGACATGCTTAAGATTGGCGTAGGCCCCTCAAGTTCACATACTTTAGGGCCATGGAGAGCCGCTGAGCTTTTTTTGAAAGAATTGCGCGAACGCCAAATCTTTGATCAAGTTTCTTATTTAAAAATTGACCTATTTGGTTCACTTTCTTTGACAGGAGTAGGTCACGCTACTGACCTAGCCGTTATGCTAGGGTTGAGCGGAGCAGATCCTGAATATGTACCTGTAGAAGATATTAGTGGCATTATTGACAAGATCAACACATCCCAATCTTTGCATTTAGGAGGAGAAAAACTAATTGCTTTTAATCCTAAAGAACACATTGTATTCAATAGAAACTTCTTACCGTTTCATGCTAATGGTATGACTTTTACAGTAAAATATGGAGAACACAATGTATATGAATCTACTTTTTATTCTATAGGTGGAGGTTTTGTTGTAAAAGAGGAAAATCCTGAAAACCAAGAAAAGGAAGAAATAAAAGCAGCTTTTCCTTATCCAATCGAAAAAGCTACTGAATTATTAGCCTACTGTAAAGAGCAGAATATGTCTATCTCTGAGTTAGTATATGAAAATGAAAAGTCTATACGCTCAGAAGAAGAAATACATAATGAATTATTACGCGTATGGAATACCATGCTAGAGTGTATGTATATCGGATGTCATACTGAAGGTATACTACCTGGAGGTCTTAATGTACGTCGTCGTGCTTATGATACCCATAGTAAATTAAAAGGAGAACTACCTTATAATACACCTCAAGAATGGTTACAAACTATTCGTAAAACAAAAGTTTACTTTAGACAGATACTGAAATGGGTAAGTTGTTTTGCTTTAGCTGTTAATGAAGTTAATGCTTCTCTAGGACGTGTAGTAACAGCCCCAACTAATGGTAGTGCAGGGGTTATTCCTGCTGTATTAATGTATTATCTAGTAATAGAAAACCACAAAGCAGGAGAAAAAGAAATCAAGCAGTTCTTAATGGTTGCTGGTGAGATAGGAAGTATCTTTAAAAAAGGAGCAACTATATCTGCTGCTATGGGAGGGTGTCAAGCTGAGATAGGTGTATCGAGTGCAATGGCTGCTGGTGCCTTATGTGAACTAATGGGTGGTACTCCAGAACAAGTAACTGTAGCTGCTGAGATAGCTATGGAACATCACTTAGGACTGACATGTGATCCTATCGGTGGGTTAGTACAAGTACCTTGTATAGAAAGAAATACTATGGGAGCTATAAAAGCTATTAATGCTGCTGAGCTAGCCTTAGATACAGATCCTAAAAATGCAAAAGTTCCTTTAGACAAGGTAGTTAATACCATGTGGGAAACTGCAAAAGACATGAATAATAAATACAAAGAGACTTCAGAAGGTGGTCTTGCTGTAGCTGTAAACTTATCAGACTGTTAAACAGATGAAACAAACGATTGGAATATTGTGTTTCCTAGTCTCTGCCTACGCTTTAGGACAGAGTCAACTATATGTAACTACTCCTACTGTAGCTTACAGCGATGCTAATGGCACTACGCAGATAGGTGTCTATACACGTGGTGCATATCTAAATAAAGTAGATAAAGTAAGTGACGATGTATTTAAAGTAACTAATGAACTATTAGGAACCACCTATATATTAGATACTGATCATCTAAAAGAAGTATTGTCTGCAGAAGACAATACTGAAGCTTCTCCTTCCCCTATTATTGACTTTGATGATTACTATGGAAGTCCTCATCTATTTACTGTTGTAGGTGGGCTTAAAGTAAGAACAGCACCTAATCATCAATCAGAAACAACAGGAGTTCTATACAACGGAACACCTGTAGGAATTGATTATTTCCCTTATGATAAAGAAGCTTGGATTAAGATAAACTTTAATGAAGGACAAGGGTATATACCTGTTAAATACTTAGGAAAGAGACCAAACCTAAACAACCTAATTGCTAGTTATAAAAAGGCTACTGAACCTAAAGAGCAAAAGCGCTTTGTACAGCGTATTATCGAGCTTGGTTGGAATAGTAACGACGATGACAATGCTAAGGCATTATTAGTCTTTGCTGACTATGCAGATAAAAACAGTCAACCAGAGCGTGCTACCATTGCGAGACTACAAGCAGAAGTATTAAAAGCAATTCCTGATGAAGGTATTTATGACAAAACATCAGATTTAGTTACAAATAAATTAATTGGTTTTACCCTAAACAATGTGATAGAACCAAAAAAAGGTTTTAGTTTAGCCACATTAGAAAAGACCTTTGGAAAGGTAAAAGAGAGTTATAGCAATTTAGAAGATTGCGCTCTAGACAATTACGAGAGTAATATTATATTCAACACAGCAGAGTGTATTGGACATGATGTAAACAAAACATATACCCTGAGAATTGTCGAGATGGGCAATGGTGCTGGATTTAAAATCAACAATAACATTCTAAACGAGAATACAACAGAAACAGAGTTTTTAAAAACAGGAAAAGGCTTAATCAATACCATTTTAAATACCGAAAAAGCTTATCAGATCCCTGCTGGAGATTCTGCATATAGATTCACATTTAAAGAAGGTAAATTGAGTAAAGTGGAATTGATTTATTTCTGCTAATTCCTTTTTTTATTCTTTAATAAAATTTACAATAACCCAAAAAAACAAGAAAAATGTCTGTAGCAAAAAAAGACTATAAAAAAGTGACAACTAAGTCGCTAATAGATATGAAAGCCAACGGAGAGAAAATATCAATGTTAACATGTTATGACTACTCTATGGCTAAAGTATTAGAAGCAGGTGGAGTTGACGTAATGCTTGTAGGAGATTCTGCTAGTAATGTAATGGCTGGTCATGAGACTACCCTACCGATTACATTAGACCAGATGATCTATCACGCACAGTCTGTAGTACGTGGAGCTGACAGAGCGCTAATTGTTGTGGATTTACCTTTTGGTTCTTACCAATCTGATCCAAAAGAAGCATTGCGTTCAGCTATCCGTATCATGAAAGAAAGCGGAGCTCATGCAGTAAAAATGGAAGGTGGAGAAGAGATTAAAGATGGTATCAAACGCATCTTAGACGCAGGTATCCCTGTTATGGGACACTTAGGTCTTACTCCTCAGTCTATCTACAAATTCGGAACTTATACAGTAAGAGCTAAAGAAGAAGAAGAAGCTAATCAACTTATCAAAGACGCTAAAATGCTAGAAGAAATAGGATGTTTCGCTCTTGTACTAGAGAAAATACCTGCTGCTTTAGCAAAGAAAGTTGCTGAGAGTATCTCTATCCCGGTTATCGGTATCGGTGCTGGTAATGGTGTGGATGGACAAGTATTAGTAGTACATGATATGATAGGTTTAACTCACGAGTTTAGTCCTAAATTCTTACGTCGTTATATGAATATTTTTGAAGATATGAAAAATGCAGTATCTCAATACGTTGACGATGTTAAGTCTGTTGATTTCCCTAACGAAAACGAACAGTACTAATAGATTCTAACTTATTTAAAATACAAAGAATATCTTTTTTACATATAAAAAGGATATTTTTGTTTAAAATTATTACAAATGAAAATCGTCTCTACACCTGACAACCTACAAGTACTACATGAAGATAATCATATCATCATCATTAATAAACGCGTAGGCGATATCGTACAAGGTGATCAAACAGGTGATATGCCATTAAGTGAAATAGTAAAGCTATACTTAAAAAAGAAGTATAATAAACCTGGTGAAGTGTATCTAGGTGTGGTACATCGCTTAGATCGTCCTACTTCTGGGTTAGTTGTATTTGCAAAAACTTCTAAAGCACTGAGTCGCTTAAATGAATCATTCAAAAATAGAGAAACACAGAAGACCTATTGGGCAGTAGTAAAAGATGCTCCTCCTAAAGTAGAAGACACATTAGAGCATTTTTTAGTGAGAAATCCTAAAAATAATACTTCCAAAGCACATAAAAAAGAAGTACCGAATAGCAAAAAAGCGAAGCTAACATATCGAATGTTTCACCAGCTAAAGACCTACTCTACTCTTGAGATAGATCTACACACTGGTCGTCACCACCAGATAAGATGCCAGCTATCAGCTATAGGATGCCCTATTAAAGGAGATTTGAAGTATGGAGCAGACAGAAGTAATCCTGATGGAGGCATTCACTTACATGCTCGTAAGCTGACCTTTATTCATCCAGTGACCAAAGAGGCACTTACTATAGTAGCCCCTACTCCTGATGAAGTAATATGGAATAATATAGAGAATAAATAACCTCATCACTATAAACGTTTAGTTAGTCATAGCTAAACGTTTTTTTTTGCTCTATCAAAAAGATATCTATTCATTATTCTCCTAAATAAGATTTTTTTAAGCACAATATAAAAATTAATAAAAAATATTATCTTTCGCTTTCACTTAACATTATCATAAATGACTGATACACCAAAAAAGAGTTTAGTAGATAGGTTTCTATCTAGCGTTGAAAAAATTGGTAATATGCTACCTCATCCAGCAACACTATTTGCTAGTTTTGCCCTATTAGTAATTATTGCTTCATGGATAGCTAGTTTCTTTGATCTCTCCGTAATACACCCCGGTACGAAAGAAGAAATACAGTCATTTAACTTAGTAAGTGCAGAGGGACTACACATGATTTTAACAAAGATGGTTACTAACTTTACCAACTTTGCTCCTCTAGGTACGGTACTAGTATCTTTACTAGGTATTGGTATTGCAGAAGGTTCAGGATTAATAGGAACTATCCTAAAAAAGATAGTACTATCCTCTCCTAAGAAGTTACTGACATTCGTTATCGTATTTGCAGGAATCTTATCTAATACGGCTAGTGAAGTAGGATACGTTTTATTAGTACCTCTAGCTGCAATTATATTCTTAGCGGCAGGGAGACACCCTATCGCAGGATTAGCAGCTGCATTCGCAGGTGTATCAGGAGGATATAGTGCTAACTTATTATTAGGTACTATAGACCCTTTATTAGCAGGATTATCTGAAGAGGCTGCACGAATTATAGATCCTACTTATGTGGTAAATCCAGCGGCTAACTACTATTTCCTATTTGTCTCTACATTTATAGTAGCACTTTTAGGGACATGGGTTACTGAGCGCATTGTAGTCCCAAGATTAGGAGAATACACGGGGGATGAAAAAGCTATCTCTATAGATCCACTTACAAAAGAAGAAAAGAAAGGTCTGATCTATGCTAGTATTGCAGGGATATTATTTACAGCATTTATACTAGGAGGTCTGATCCCAGAGAGCGGTTATTTAAGAGGTACTGATGGTGGGATTCTTAAGTCTCCTTTTATGTCAGGTATTGTTGCTTTATTATTTATTGGAGCAGCACTAGCAGGTATCGCTTATGGTATCGGAGCTAAAACCATCAAAAATGATACTGATGTCATGAAAGGAATGTCAAAAGCAATGGAAACACTTGGCTCTTATATCGTATTAGTATTCTTTGCAGCGCAATTTGTAGCTTATTTTAACTGGACTAACCTAGGGTTAATATTTGCTATCGAAGGAGCAGAAACCTTACAAAAATCAGGTTTAGGTGCAATTCCTTTAATGCTAATGTTCATAATTGTATCAGCATTGATCAATCTTATTATGGGAAGTGCTTCAGCTAAATGGGCGATTATGGCTCCAGTATTCATACCTATGTTTATGCTATTAGGATATTCCCCTGAACTAACACAAGTAGCATATAGAATTGGAGATAGTGTAACGAATATTATCTCTCCTATGATGAGTTATTTTGCCTTAATTGTTGCCTTTATGCAGCGTTATGACAAAAAAGCAGGTATAGGAACTATTGTTTCCACTATGCTTCCTTATACATTTGTATTCTTTATCGGATGGGCAATCCTGTTTATCATCTGGTTATTATTAGAATTACCACTAGGGCCAGGTGCTCAACTATTCTACAATGTTCAATAAAAATTAAAACATAATAAAAGAGGAACTAATCCGAAAGAATTAGTTCCTCTTTTCATTTTTATTACTTTATCTATTCTCCTGTATCAATAGGCTTGTTACTTCTAGACCACTCACTCCACGAGCCCACATATAGCTTAGGTGTCGGGATACCAGCTGCTGTAATAGCTAATAGCGTATGACAGGCTGTAATACCAGAACCACAGTGTACTGCTCTATTTTCTAATGGATAATCTTGTAGAATAGCAGTATACTTTTTTCTTAACTGTTCTTCTGTCAAGAACATCCCCCTCTCATCTAGATTAGACATAAAAGGAACATTGATAGCTCCTGGGATATGTCCTGCTACTTGATCTATTGGCTCTGTTATTCCTTTATAACGATTCTCCTCGCGTACATCTATTACTACATAATCCTCTCTCCCTACATTTGCTTCTATTTCATTAATATCAGCTAGTGGTAGTTGCCACTCCGTTACTGGATATACACCTACTTCGCTTGGTTTTACCACCTTGTTATTACTTGAAAAACCCGCTTGCTGTGCAGCACTCATGCCTCCGCTAAGCACCTGTACTTTCTGATTACCTACAGCTGTCAGCATCCACCAAAAACGTGCCGCAGAATTCCCTCCGAATACAGTGTCATAGATAATCACATGTGAGTCAGGAGTTATACCTAAAGATTGTAAACTATGAGCAAACTTATCAAGAGGAGGTAATGGATGTCTCCCTCCCTTAGAGGCATCTTCTCCTATATGTGCTAACTGTGTATTTCCATCTACAAATAATGCTCCGTCTAAATGTTCTTTATCATATTCAGTTCTAGCCACTTTACTATTTGTAGCATCTATTAATATATAACTACTTCCTTGTTCTTTTAAAGACAATAGTTCACTAGGTAGGATAATTGGTTTCATATTTATAAGTATTGTTTGTTCTGTATTTAACTTTATAAGCTCAGCGGTGTAAAAACACTAGCTAACCGCTCTTCTAACTTAGCTAAATCCTCTTTCGCTTTAGTACCATAAAATCGTTTAGTAGCCAATATAACTGTTTCTTGTTCTAACAACTTTCGTTCTACGATCATCTCTGCCTCATACACCATTTTCATAGCTTGAGGCACACTAGGTATCTCCACTTCTAGTTTTAAGATCCCACCTTCTTCATTTATATAATAAGGCAGTACTTTATTGATAACAGGGTTAAATAACTTACTTGTATAGAGTATCACAGATTCAGGTAAGTTCTTCTTCTTGTTCTCTTTCTTACGCGTATAGATAACTTTCTCTACCTCATAACCAGCTACATTACTTACCTCACCAGTAAGTTTACGATCATAATTCTCTAAAGTAATATTAGTCTGCAATAATTCTTTTGCAAAAAAATCTTTTTTGTATGAAAAATTTAATTCTGTATTCGGAACTATTGTTGACGCCGTATACACAAATCCTTCATCTAAAATATCATTCCATTTATTCTCTAGAATATAAGTAGCTCCTTCTCCTTTGTACACTACTTCATAGCCCGCCACATATACATTATTTTTAATAAATGCTAATGTACCATACTCTTCTAAAAACTGAGGATTATCCGTCAAAAACTGATTCAATCTATCTCTATCTTCTACGGACAGCGATTCTATATACTTCTTCGCTAGTTCCTTACTATACAGAGGATCTTGACTGATATACTCTGTAAATTGTTCTATAAGAGGATCGGTTAATGACATTTTATACCCTAAAACTCCTTCTATAAACTTATCCTTCTTTATAGTCGTTTTCTCTTTAGGCACCACAGCTATATCAGTAGCCTCTTGTTGTTTATTTTCCTTACACCCTATCAGCGCTACCCCTACTATCAACAGTCCTAAACTTAGTCTTTTCATTCTACTTTGTATTGAAAATCTAAAGTACAAAAAATAACTACGCTCACTTATCCCTTCTCTCTATAATAAATAATGAATAAATGATTTATACCTAGAATTAACATTATAAAAGAAAAAGACAAGAAAAATAGCATGTACACTTGTGATAGGATTATAAAAACAAGTGTATAATTAAAAGCAGGACTATAAGCAATAACTATACAGTTATATTAGGCCGAGACATTGTTAAATTCTGTGGTCGCATAGTGGTCGCATAATGATTACATAGTGGTCGCATAGATTAGCCCGTTTTTAATGCGACCACTATATGATCAATATCCTATAAAAATACGGTCAACAAAGTTCATAACATGAAGCAGCAAAAAAAATAGAGAACAAATCTGAATTAGTTAATCAATAAAAATAAATTCTCCTCATAATGATACAAAACTATATAACCCTTCTTCAAAATTGTATAACACTATATATGTCTTTTTATTCGTACTTTGTATCTGCATAAAAAGAATTACTGTACAAATGAAAAAAGAATATAAAGTAAGTGGTATGAGCTGCAATGGTTGTAGAACCAAAATAGAGGATACCTTAAATGAAATACACGGTATACAAGCAGAAGTCTCATTAGAGAATGAAAATGCTCAAATAGAATCTCATCACGATATAGATACCTTAACCTTACAAAAGGCTTTATTAAAAAAAGGGAACTATATCCTTCAAGAAGTAATAACTAAAGAAGATGGTACACAAGAGATTCTACCTGCTGTAGAAGTATCAGAAGAAGATATGTATCAACAGGAACTGCCTAAGGGAATGGAAGACAAAGCTGGTAAATATTTTTGTCCGATGCTATGTGAGGGAGATAAAGTCTATGATACCAATGTAGGTTGTCCTGTATGTGGTATGAACTTAGAGCAAATCCCTGCTCCCAAAATAGAAAAAACAGTTTATTACTGTCCTATGTTATGTGAAGGCGATAAAACCTATGACAAACCAGGTAATTGTCCGAAGTGTGGTATGAATTTAGTGCCTAAGACTGTTCTAGTAGAACAAGAAGATACTACCTATGCAGATATGCTAAAAAAACTGCGTATCTCTGTAGCCTTCACCATTCCAGTATTTATTCTTGCTATGGGATCAATGATTCCAGGAGACCCGATTGGAAAAATAGTACCTCATGAATGGAATAATTACATTCAATTATTATTCACCATTCCTGTAGTGTATGTGTGTTGGATGTTTTTTACTAGAGCTTGGACTTCTTTTAAAACATGGAACCTAAATATGTTTAGTTTAATCGGTTTAGGATCTGCAGCAGGATTAATCTTTAGCGTTGTAGCCTTATTCTTCCCTAACCTATTCCCAGACGATTTTAAAGGAGAGCATGGTATCCATCTATACTTTGAATCTGTAGCTGTAATTCTTACCCTAGTATTAGTAGGACAAGTAATGGAAGCCAAAGCACATAGTCGTACAAATACAGCTATAAAAGAATTATTAAAACTTTCTCCTACAGAAGCAACTTTAGTTACTGAACAGGGAGAAGAAATAATACAAATAGATAAGATTATTAAAGGAAATCATCTACGTGTAAAGCCAGGAGAAAAGATACCTGTAGATGGCGAAATTATAGAAGGAGAATCTAGTATAGATGAAGCTATGATCACTGGAGAGCCTATTCCTGTACACAAAATAAAAGGAGATAAAGTTGTATCTGGTACTATTAATGGAAATAGTTCATTCATCATGACTGCCGAAAAAGTAGGTGACGAGACACTACTTTCTCAGATTATTGAGATGGTAAATAATGCTAGTCGTTCAAGAGCCCCTATTCAGAAACTAGCTGATCAGGTAGCAAAGTACTTTGTACCTATCGTGGTGATAATTGCCATAGCTACTTTTATTCTATGGAAGACATTAGGACCTGAACCTAGATTAGCCTATGCCTTTGTCAATGCATTAGCAGTATTAATCATTGCTTGCCCTTGTGCTTTAGGCTTAGCTACACCTATGTCTATAATGGTCGGAATCGGTAAAGGTGCTCAGAATGGTATTCTGATTAAAAATGCAGAAGCATTAGAAACAGCTAATAAAGTAAATGTATTAATCACAGATAAGACAGGTACGCTGACGGAAGGTAAACCATCAGTAGAAAAAATAGTAAGTATTTCTTCTGAATATACAGCAGAGGATTTACTACTACTGACAGCTTCACTTAATCAAAATAGTGAGCATGCTTTAGCTACCTCATTTACTAAAAAAGCAAAAGAAGACGGTCTAAGTCTAACATCTGTAAAGATGTTTAATAATATTACAGGAAAAGGAATACAAGGCTTAGTAGATAAAAAGCGAATTTCTCTAGGGAATAAAGCACTTATGGAAGTAGTGAACGCTCCACTAACTGATGACTTACTACAACAAGTAGAGAAAGAACAAAGCCAAGGAAAGACAGTGTCTTATATCGCAGATAATAATATTATAATAGGGTATGCTGTACTCTATGACAAAATAAAAGAATCGAGTAAACAAGCTGTAAAAGAGCTTCAAAATAAAGGGATTGAAGTAATTATGATTACTGGAGATAATCCTAAAACTGCGCAGGCTGTTGCAACAGAATTGAATATTAAACATTTCTTAGCAGAAGCAATGCCTGAAGATAAATTAAACGAAATAAAGAAACTACAAGAACAAGGAAAAATAGTAGCTATGGCAGGTGATGGTATAAATGACGCACCTGCTCTAGCCCAAGCAAATGTAGGTATCTCTATGGGTACTGGAACGGATGTGGCTATCGAAAGTGCAGAAGTAACCTTGCTACAAGGAGATTTGGCAGGGATACCTAAGGCTATTAATCTAAGTCATGGGGTGATGAATAATATTAAGCAGAATTTATTCTTTGCCTTTATCTACAATAGTGTCGGTATACCTATCGCTGCAGGTGTACTATACCCTATCTTCGGAATAGTATTATCACCTATGATTGCAGCTGTTGCAATGAGCTTTAGTTCTGTATCTGTTATTACAAACTCATTAAGACTAAAGAACTTGAAACTTTAATCATCATTTTTTTTTATAATACCTTTCATTTTTTTTAACCAGAGCGATAGCAATAGCTCTGGTTTTTTTTGCTTTTTAGTTTACTTCAAATTAGGTGATTGATACATAAACGAAAGCAATTATACGAAATAGCTTTGAGTTGGTAATTTCACTATTATAGCATAGTTATAAACTAATAAAAGAACAGTAAAGCAACATTCCTTCTACTGTATTGAGCTAATATTTAATCTAGACTTGAAACAACAAGTATAAAAACAAAAAAGCCTGGGTAGTTCACCCTGGCTTTTTACTCACCTTAAAAACTAAAATTGCAAACACAAATACTAACTTTTAGTTTATTAAACTTAAAAAAAGGCCATCCAAAAGAATGGCCTAATCAGAATCATCTATATAAAAAAAAACAAGTCCCCACTCTGTTTTTTATTAAAATAATTAGATGTTCTTAAATATCTTCAAAAGTTTAACAGTGATAATATACAAAAAAACACAAACATTAACATTTAAAATAACTAGACGTAATAAATTAATATAAAAACAGAATATCACTCAATAAAATAACATTTAAAAAAACTTATAATCAACTACATACATCTTTTTCAAAAAAACTTAATTTTATTCAAAAAAAGATAATTTCATATCTCTTTTGACGTTTCACCTAAGTCATAGAAACAATACATACACTAAAAAAACAAAAGCTTACCACTACAAAGGTCATGGTAAGCTTATTATCAATTGTTTATTTACAAAAAGTGATAAGATTAATCCTGTTCTACTACTCTAGTCTTAGCAAATACAGCAGATAAAACTAAATAACCTGCTGCAACTAATTCTATTACCAACCACCAGATATGCTCTATCGGGATAGCATAAAATGGTTGAAATATTCCAATAATAAGAATATACATTCCCATTTCGATTAGTTTCTTATTAATATGAGAATTATAAGCTAATATTCCTAAACCTACCATTACGATAAATCCTACTAAAAGATCAAAATCTGATGAAGAAGTAAATGCACTTAAAATTAATAGAAGTGCTACCAATATTTTAATTGCTCTTTCCATACTTTAATTCTTTATAAATTAGATTACTCTAAGATAACAAAAACTATAATCAATTAAAAATCAATAACAAAGAATTATATATAATAAAACAAAGCATATTCTGTCAATATTATAATTAATTCATACTACTCCATCAATCTCCACCTAAAAGCACTTTTATTTGAGGTAAAAAAAACTTACTTTAGCACCTAATTATAATTAAATCATTAACAACACAATGAAACAAGTAACTTTAAACCATATCCATGAAGCTTTAGGAGCGAAGATGGTTCCATTTGCAGGATTTAATATGCCAGTACAATATGAGGGAGTAAACATTGAACACGAAACAGTTAGAAACGGTGTTGGTGTTTTTGATGTATCTCATATGGGAATCTTCAAAATTTCTGGACCAAATGCTTTGGCATTAATCCAAAAAGTTACTTCTAATGATGCTTCTGTATTGGTTGATGGTAAAGCTCAGTACTGCTACTTCCCTAATACTTCTGGAGGAGTTATAGATGATATCATTACTTACAGAGTAAATGAAAATGAATATTTAATGGTAGTAAATGCATCAAATATTGAGAAAGACTGGAACTGGGTAAGCTCTCACAATGATATGAATGCGACATTAGAAAACCTATCTGATGGCTACTCTATCTTAGCTATACAAGGGCCTAAAGCTATCGAGTCTATGCAAAGCTTAACTGAAGTTAACTTAGCTGATATCAAATTTTACAACTTTGTAATTGATACTTTCGCTGGAGTAAAAGACGTAGTAATCTCTGCTACTGGATATACTGGTTCAGGTGGTTTTGAAGTTTACGTTAAAAATGAAGATGTAGAAACTGTATGGAACAAAGTATTCGAAGCGGGTGCTAACTGGGGAATCAAACCAATCGGATTAGCTGCTCGTGATACATTACGCCTAGAGATGGGATACTGCTTATACGGTAATGAACTAAACGATGAAATCTCTCCATTAGAAGCTGGATTAGGATGGGTAACGAAGTTCACAAAAGACTTTATCAACTCAGATAATTTAAAAGCTGAAAAAGAAGCAGGTATCAAGAATAGATTGATTGGATTCGAATTAGTCGGTAAAGGTATTCCTAGACATGACTACGAAATCGTAGATGCTGAAGGTAACGTAATCGGAAAAGTGACTTCTGGTACTCAATCTCCTTCATTAGGTAAAGGAATCGGTATGGGATATGTACCTGTAGCACTAGCTGCTGAAGGAAGCCAAATATTCATCCGTATTCGTAAGAATGATGTTGAAGCAAAAGTGGTAAAAACACCTTTTTATAAAAAATAAGACAAAAGAATAGGGAGCTTAAAAATAAGCTCCCTTTTTTTTTATGATATATTTGAATAATGAGTTATTTTTGCATTTATAAAATTAAGTAACAAATTATTATGGGAAGAGCGTTTGAATTTAGAAAAGGACGTAAGCTAAAACGTTGGTCTGCTATGGCAAAAACGTTTACAAGAATTGGTAAGGATATCGTAATGGCTGTAAAAGAAGGTGGACCTAATCCCGAGGCTAATGCTCGCCTTCGTGCCGTAATACAAAATGCTAAGGCAGCTAATATGCCTAAAGATAACGTAGAGCGTGCCATTAAACGTGCTACTGATAAAGATACTGAAAACTATAAAGAAGTAATATTCGAAGGATACGGACCTCACGGTATCGCTTTCTTAATCGAATGTGCTACAGATAATAATAATAGAACTGTTGCAAACATTAGAAGTTACTTCAATAAATGCAATGGTACTTTAGGTACACAAGGTTCTGTTGAGTTTATGTTTGACCATACATGTAACTTCAGAATCCCTGCAGAAGAAGGTAGAGATTTAGAAGAGTTCGAATTAGAATTAATTGATTTTGGTATTGATGAGATCTTTGAAGATGAAGATGGTGTAATGATTTATGCTCCTTTTGAAAGCTTCGGATCTATCCAAAAAGAATTAGAGGGTAGAGGAATTGAGATTTTATCTTCTGGATTCGATAGAATACCACAAGTAACAAAAGAACTTTCTGAAGAAGAAATAGCTGACGTAGAAAAATTATTAGACAAAATCGAAGAAGATGACGACGTACAAAACGTTTTCACTACTATGGCATAATCCGTAGTTTCGTTTATAATATTAGAAAGACGGAATACTTCACTATAAGTATTCCGTCTTTTTTAATTAGTATTACTAGGTTAAATGAAATCTCTTAGGAGGATACCCAAAGTGCTTCTTAAAAGCTTTAGAAAAGGCTACAGAAGAAGAATAGCCTAAGTCAAAAGCTATCTCTGCAATAGTATGATGTGCTTCTTCTAACTTCTGTATAGCAATATTCATACGTCTATGTTGAGCATATTCGAATAGTCCTAGATTGTATAAATGTTTAAATCCTTTCTTTAGTTTATATTCATTCATAAAGAATAGCTTAGACAGCTCTTCAGTAGTATAAAACTCCCGGTAATTAAGGTCTATAAATTCTTTTATATTAGATAGTATTAGTTCATCTTCTGGTGTCAGCTTTACCCCTAACTGTAACTTAGAGCACTCCTCTATTCCCGCCTCTCGCTCATGTAATAACACGGATATCACCTCTAACACTTTTCCTTTTGTATACATCTCTTTTGCCATCCCTTTATAACTACATGTTTTGATTTCATTTAGTAATACTAAAAGTTCTTGTGTCAGTTTAATATCTTTAATTAATCTACAGGTCTGGTCATTCTTTATCGCAGTAGTAAATTCCGCTATAATCTCATCTTGCTGACTCCATTCATTAAAAAAGTCTAAAGGTAGATAGATATCTAAATGTTCATACACAGCATCTTTTTCAAATATAACATCTGCTGTAGAACCTGTGCTTAAATAAGACAAATAACAGTGAAAAGGTAAATACTTATTAGGCGTTCCATTAATTACATCTCTGACGATATGCTTCCCGAAAAAGAAGCTTAACTCTACATACTCTATTTCTTCAAAAATATAGTGCAAGGCAAAATCTTGTGTATACTTCAGATAATACTGTCGAATAATAATATCAGCAGAATCAAAGATATGATAAGTCACAAAAGTACCTGAGTCATTTACTAATTCCTTTTTACTCTGATACATCTCATTAGTTACCATATTCTCTAACTCAAAAAACTCAACGATTTGATCACCTTTTCTCATAAAACTACCTATTGATTACTAAACTGCTAATTTTTACTCCCTTTTGGCTAAGTGTAAATTACACCCATAAATGAGAATATTAATTAAATAACCACTATTAATTACAGAAATAAATAAGAATAAAAGTTATTAAAGCAAAAGAGAAGGTTATAAATACAGTAAAGGATGAGAACAAGTTATAAAAAAGTTAGAGGAATTTATCCAAATAAACTATCAGTCACTGGTCAGATAAATAGCGTAAAAAACAATGAGAGTATAGAATTCGAATCATCTTTAGAAAGAGATTACATTTATTTACTAGAATTTGATACTGAAGTAAAAAGATACTTTGAACAACCAATAAAAATATTTTATATAGAAGATAATATAGAGAAGTATTATGTTCCGGACTTTATTGTGGAATACTGGAATGGTTCTAAAGAAATAATAGAAATAAAATATTCCCAAGAAATAGAAGAAAAAAGAAAGATTCTTAGTACAAAGTTTAATGCTGCGAAAGAGCTTTGTAGAAATAATGGATATACATTTAAGATTATCAATGAACACAGTATTAGAACTCCCCTAGGATGGAATGCTAAATTTCTACATTACTATAAATATACCAACTTCAACTTAAATATAGAAGAACTAACAATGCTAATAAATAGACTCCTTGAATTAAAAAGATCAAATCCTATGAATTTAATACAAGATTTAGCTAAAGACGAAAGAAAACAAGCTGAACTTTTATATTTATTATGGTACGGAATTGCAACATATTCAATATCTTTCGATTACCAACAAAAACTAAGTATGAACACTGTAATATGGGTAACTGATCATGAATAGAGTTTTAATTCGAATTGGCGAAAAAGTAGTTTATAAAAATAAAGATTGTATTATTATAAAAATAATAGACATAAATACTGTCTCAATTGAAGAAATATATACAAATATCATACATACAATTCCTAATAATTTATTAAGTCCTATAAATTCTGATTCAAAGAATGATGATTTGCTTAGTCTTACAGAAAAACAGTGGGATAAAGCTGTCAATAGATTTGAAATTATTAAACCAATACTAAGTGATAGAGGCAATATTGACTTAGTTAAAAACATCGCGCATCAAAACAACATTAGTATGGCTACCATTTATAGATGGTTAAAAAGCTATAATGAGTCAGGACTAGTATCGTCTTTAATAGGTAAAAAGAAAGGGATACAACAAGGGAAAAGTAAATTACCTAAGAACCTTGATAATATAATCAATGACAAAATACATTCAGTATATCTTTCAAGCTCTAAACACTCTATAACTAAAACAATACGAGAAATCAATTTAGTTTGTCACGAAATAGGAATAAAAGCTCCCCACCCTAATACTATTAGAAATAGAATTAAAAACATTACTGAAGAAGAAAGAATTAGAAAACGTTATGGAGCGAAAATAGCACGAGATAATTTTGAACCTATCAAAGGCTCTTTCCCTGGTGCAGATTACCCACTTGCTGTAGTTCAAATAGATCACACCCCTGTAGATATTATACTTGTTGATAGTTATACAAGACAACCATATCAAAGACCTTATTTAACACTTGCTATTGATGTGTACTCAAGAGCTATAATGGGTTTTTATTTATCTTATGATCCTCCAAGCTCATTAAGTGTTGGTATGTGTATCTGTCATTGTATTCTACCTAAAGAAAACTGGTTAGCTTCAATAGACGTAAATACTGATTGGGAATGTTGGGGAATAATGGATACAATACATGTAGACAATGCAAAAGAATTTCATGGTAATATGTTAAAAAAAGCTACTCAAGAATATGGAATAGACTTAAATTTCAGACCTATTGCAACACCACACTTTGGAGGTCACATAGAAAGGCTATTAGGAACATTTGCTAAGGAAATTCACGATCTACCAGGTACAACTTTTTCAAACACTAAAGATCGAGGTAATTATGATTCCAAAAAAAATGCCTCTTTTACTTTAGAAGAATTTGAATGTTGGTTAACTATATACATAACAAAAATATACCATAAACGTATTCATAGCACAATAAATGATACACCTATTAATAAATTTAAAGAAGGTATTCTAGGTACTTCAACTAATATTGGGAAAGGAATCCCACCGAGATTATTTAATGAACAGAAAGTTCGTTTAGACTTTATGCCTTATGTTGAACGCACTATTCAAGAGTATGGTATCATGCTTAATCATATTCATTACTATGATGATGTCTTAAGGGTATATATAAACTCTAAAGATGAAAATGGAAAAAAAGAGAAATATATTTTTCGTACTAATCCTAGAGATATCAGCATTGTGTATTTCTATGATCCATTTCTTAAAGAATACTTCGAAATCCCTTATAAAGACACATCATTACCTCCTATCACAATATGGGAACATAGAGACGTAATTCGTAAACTAAGAAAAAACAAAGTAGAAAACATTGATGAAACTTCTATTTTTTCTGCTTACAAAGAGCTAAAGGAGATTGAACAATCATCTACATTATTAACTAGAAAAGAAAAAAGAAGAGACGTCACGAAAATCTCTATACCTAAAACTACGACAAGTGTATTGATTACTAATAAAACAGACTTATCTATTGAACCATTTGAAGATATTGAATAATTAATGGAACATCTAAACAATAAAACCCGTGAACTAATAGCAAATTGTTCTCCCGAAGAACGAATTATGATGGCTAAAAAATTTATTTGGATTGGCTATACCCAATCTATTGATATATTTAAAAAACTAGAGGATCTAAAGAATTATCCTAAAGTTTATAGAATGCCAAACCTCTTGCTAGTTGGTGACTCTAATAATGGAAAAACTGCTATCCTAAGAAAGTATAGTGAAAGAAATGAGGCTTATATTAGAAGTATTGATTCACAAGTAATCAACCCAGTTGTGTATGTACAAGCTCCCCCAGAGCCAGATGAAAAAAGATTCTATAATATTATACTAGACAGTTTATTTGCACCTACAAAAACTACTGAAAAAATCGATTCTAGACAACAACGTGTTATTAATCTATTAAAAAAAATGGAAACTCAACTATTAATGATTGATGAAATACATCATGTATTAGCGGGTTCAAGTAGAAAACAAAGAACTTTTCTAAATGTTATAAAATTTCTTTCAAATGAATTACAAATACCAATTATATGTGCTGGTACAAAAGATGCTTTTAATGCCATTCAAACAGACCCTCAATTATCTAATAGGTTTGAACCAAAAGTATTACCTAAATGGACAAATGACTTAGAATACAAAAGATTATTAGCTAGTTTTGAAAAGGTTCTTCCTCTCAAGAAAGAATCTTTACTAATTGAAAATTCAATAGCTGACAATATTTTGAGTAAAAGCGATGGGCTAATAGGTGAAATTTCAAAAATACTTGAATTAGCTTGCATCAAAGCAATAGAGACAAGCAAAGAAAAAATAGATAACCAGATAATTGATTCTATAGATTATATACCTCCATTCAAAAGACGTAAACAAATTTTATACTAAATGGTTTTTATAAAAGGAAAAACAATATGGCCCTTATACATCCCACCTCAAGATGATGAGCTATTCTCATCTTGGGTTTGCAGATTAGCATATGAGCATCAGGTAAAGGTTTATACTTTTCTTAAATTATATTTTTCAAATGAATATAATTACTTAGCTAGAAATATCGATCTACTAAAACCACTTGAATTAACTAAAACATTACGCACACACACATTTCTTAATGATTTAGAAATAGACAACCTTTTTCTAAGCAGTTATGAAGGTATTATTTTTGAAATAAATACTTACAAAACATATACTAAAGGTATTCTCCCACTAGGAATATTCAATCAAGCAAGAAGAAACTATGGAACGTTATATTGCCCTTTATGTTTAAATAAAGATATTCCATACTTTAAAAAGAAATGGCGACTAACAAGTTCTATTATATGTGTAGAATGCAACATTAGACTAAAAGATAGATGTGATAAATGTGGTAATCCAATTACTTATCACTTAAATAATCGCTCTATTAACACGAGTGAACTAATACATCCATATTCTTTGAAATTTTGCCAATGTGGTCATGATTTAAGTACAATTACAACCAAGGACTTAACTCCAACAAATAAAGAAATAGATTATCAATTATTTATAAACAATACAATTGATACTGGTTATAATCAAATTACCTCATACTCATTTTTATTTTTTGACGGTTTCTTCTTACTAGTAGAAAAGTATCTTCATGACTCTAAAGAAAATAGATTAAGAAAAAGCTTAATCAAAAAATTAAACCGAACAAATATCCCATCCCAAAAGAAGAACTTAGGGCTTTGGTCACTTGAAGAACGAAGATCAGCAATTCTTGATGTCTATACTTTATTTGAAGACTATCCAGATACACTAAATAATTTCTTAACAGAAAACAATATTCATAAATCATATGTTAGGAATAACAACAATTATCCATATTGGTTACTTAAAAACTTTATCTAATTCAAATATCTTTCGTTACTCTCTTTTTTATTTTATCTACTAATTTCTCAGCCATTTCATTAATGATAAGAAACGCTTCTACACGTTCTTTTTCAAGTTCATTTACTTTGCTACAAGGGTGTACAAACGGCATAAATATCTTAATTTGATCCCTTTGTTGAAATTTAATGTTTTCTATTGAATTTATTTTTGACCAATTATAATCGTGTCTATTAATTACTTTGCTTAAAAAAGTCGATAATCTTAAATCGTTATTAATCTTAAATTTATTACCATCTAAGCATTTAAACATTCCTATATAATAATTTTTACCTGCTTCGATTATAACATAATTTTCTCCCTTTACTTCAATTTGACAAATACTTACCAATAAATAACTAATGTTAAACTTAGAAACTGAACTACAAGACAACCACGTTATATTTGAATTAAGATATCCATTAAGCATTAAGTACTCAACTTTACAACCTTCTTCATTTAATAGATTCATTGCCTTAAAAAACACTTTAAAAAAAGAAAAATCGGTTTCAATTTCCTTAGTTACAAGCCTAGTAATATTAGTAGTATTATCATAATCATTATAATTTGTACTAACTCCATCTATTTCCTTAGCTATCGTACTATTATTAGCATATTTATGATGTTGTTCTTTTTTTTCTAATTTTTTAATTTTTACATTAAAGTTAATTTTTTTACTCTTTAAAGTTTTACTTTCAACTTCTGGTAACGAATTATTAGTAGGAAACCTTGTTAATTTATAATCCTCTTCATTTTTAAAATTACCTTTAATATTTCTTGTATTAGATCCATTTTGATACTCAGCATTGGGAACATCTATACTCCTTCTATCAGTCAAGTCCTCTAATAATATTTCGTCTACATTAATAAATGGTTTACTACTTTTATATGGGTAAGCATCATCTATTCCAAATACCAAAAACTTTCTAGATTCATCTAGATATTTAGTTAAAAACATCCCTCTAACTTTTAAAGAAGCAGGACTAAAAGGAAACTCTGTAGTGACATAAGCTCTACATTCTTCAAGCATTTTTTCTTGATTCAGCCACACAGATTTATGTGCATTTATACTTCTTAAAGCATTTAAACCAGTATCTAATGAAGTGAAAAAATAAGGGCTTATCTTCTCTACTATAGCCTGCTTAATTATAGTTGACGAAAACGACAAAGTGTCTCTACTTATCTTAGTTACTGAATCTATTAAATCAAAATCCTTTACTAAGAAATTTGTAACTTCTGTATCATGATAAAATAAAAAATCAAGAATAGTATGTATAGGTATAATAAACTCAATACCTGAACTTTTTAATAAATAACAAGGTACCCCTTGTATGAAACTAAAATCAATTGACTCCTCATTATTGAATAAGATCAATTTATCTTTTTTAGTATTAATAAAAATTTCGTAATCATACATAAATTGCCCCTTACCACAATCCAATGGAGAACACAACAATTTTCCATTTTTATCTAATATTGACCCTAACGGAAAGTTTATAGTTCTGATTTCTTCAATTTCAATTTTAATATGCAAATTTGAATTCTCTAAAATATTATCTCTATAATAATTCTTTTTTTCAACGTTGATGAGTATTGCTTCCTTAAAAGTTTCTTCTTTCCAAATAGATTCACGATACGAAATTAATATCCAATAATCATGAATTGCCTCTTGCTTGTACTTAGTCACTTCTATTAACTCATCAACTATAGAAATCATTATCAATATTTTATGTTACAATTACAAACAAATATGAGAATATTTTTTAACTACACCAAAAGTTAAATTTAGACTATAGTCTAAATATGATCTAATTTATTTATCTTTATAAAGCAATTTACTAAACTGAAAACATACCAATCATACCCACCCTAAATTTGACCTATTTTTATAATGAAAGCACGTTACATTAGAGTATCAACTTTAAATCAAAATATAGAAAGACAACTTATTAAACAATATCCTGAAGAACTACTTTACATCGACAAAATAAGTGGTTCAATTCCCTTTGCAAAAAGAATTCAAGGTTCCAAATTGCTAAATGATATTACATCTTTAAAAATAAATTACATTAGCATATCTAGTATTGATAGATTAGGAAGGGATACCCTAGATGTTCTTCAAACTATTGAAAAATTTCATGAAAAAAAAATCTGTCTTAAAATAGATAATCTAGGATTAGAGAGTCTTATAAAGAATAAAGAAAATCAAACTTTTAAGCTTATAGTAAGTGTGTTAGCTAATATAAGTGAAATGGAACGAACTTCGATATTAGAAAGACAAAAAGAAGGAATAGCAATAGCAAAGGCAAAAGGAATTTATAAAGGCAGGGCACGGAATTCTGTTGAATCAGCAGAGAAGTTCCTTTCTAAGTATTCTACGGTAATATTTTATCTCAATAAAAAATATCCGCCAACATTAAATGAAATTGCAAAACTATGTGATTGTTCAAAAAACACTGTTCAAAAAGTAAAAAAAACAATACTAAATATTAATAAATAAGTAAATTACTACATACTTAAATCAAAAATAATCAGTCATGAAAACATTTAAAAAACTAGAAATTACCAAAATAAAATTGTTTGTTGAACAACATAAAAAGATCCTTAATAAGTAAAACTAAATCATTTATAATTATGAATAAATTAGAAGAATTAATCAAAACATTCAACAATATAAATACACCTAACATCCAAGGTTTTGATAAATTCAATCAATTAATAATTAATTATCATTCTACTAAATTAGAAGGATTAAGCTTATCTGAAATAGAATCAGAAATATTACTACACCATAAATTAACTCCTAAAGGAAGAGATTTGTATGATTTATACATGCTTACGGATCATTCAAACGCCTTATCTTTTGTCTTAGAACAAGCAAATCAAAAGAATAATATAACAGTAGAACTAATTCAAAAGATAAATGCAAAGGTTTTAAAGAATACTGGCGAAATTTTTACTAATGCATTTGGTTCATTTGATATGTCCGAAGGAGTATTAAGGAAATGGGAAGTTACCAATGGGAGAGGCCACAATTATCCTAATTTTGATAAGGTTGAAGGAAGAATCAGAAAACTTGTACAGACTGTTAATGAAAAAATGAAAGTCAATCTTTCAATAAGAGAAATTACTGATTTAGCTTTTGATATGCATTACAATCTTGTTGCGTTACACCCTTTTGGAGATGGAAATGGTCGTACAAGTAGGCTTTTGATGAATTATATTCTGGCTTATTATAATTTACCCTTAACTATTGTAAATATTCAAGATAAAAAAGAATATATCGATGCACTTCAAAAAACAGATAAAATAGGTGAGAAAAAGTTTTTTATTCATTTTATGTATAACCAATATGAAAAATATCTGTTTCAAATTATAGACAAACATATAACCAACACTAAAGTGGAAAGAACAGAATTTTTATTTTAAACATAAAAAAGAAAAATATAAACCGAATAATCCTATAGAAGAAAACACGAATTATCAAACAAAAGGTTGAACCAGATGAAATTATTATAATAGATATTGATACTAAAAATTCTAAAAGTAATTTTGAGTTTATCAGACAACCTTTAGATTATGAAGGTATATAAATTTCTTAAAAAAGGGAGAGCTATTACTCTCCCTCTTTACACTAAAACGCATAGTGATATAAATTAAGATAACAGTAACACAATAATTCTTTAAATAATATGTAAGTTATCTTCTTTAAAATTATTTATAGGAATAATATTTTTTTTTCTATGAATACTAAATTTTGTTTTATATTCCAATGTCTTAATTAAAGCATCATACTTTGAAGAACCTCTAAATATATTCTTCACAATAAAGTCAAAGAAGGTTAAGGGGGATATAATCTCTTTCAAAGGAAAACGAATATTATTAACAGCTCCAATCTGTATTTCACATTTGTTATGTGAAACTACTTTAGCATCAAAATCAACTCTAATATGAGATGAATTAGTATACTCATATTTATCATCAAATTTTGCTAATAATAAATTTTCAATAGATTCATTATTACCTCGTGATTTCGATTCATACAATATTTCCTGAAGTTCAGTATCATTAAGGTTTAACTCAAACTGATGATTAAAAATTTCCCATATGTCATAATAATATTCCATTAAATACTCATCTAACGGATCTTCTAAATAATTCTCAAAATCATCGACTTTATCTTTAGTTGCAACAGGATATGGATAATATGCCATCTTTACCTTTAATAAAACTTCTTCTTTATCTTTATCCTTATCAAACTCATAATAATACTGAACACACCCTAGATTGTCCTTTAACAAAAAACTATATTGCCTATTCTTTATAACATACTCATACTCTTTACTATAGAAATTCTTAAAGATTCCTGATTTATAATTATCCCAACTTATCTTATTATTCTCAACTTTCTTATAATTATTAGTTATGATAAATTCTTTATAAAGAGACTTAATATCATTTAAATTTTCTAAAATATCATCTATTTTCATTCTTTCCACTTTTTAGCTTTTCAATTAAAGCTGGATTAGATAATAATTTCTCCACTAATAAAGCTTCTAATTCTTTATCTTTAAGCATAAGATCAAGCTGATTATCATATTTCTCAAGATCCTTAGTACTAGTTAATATAGAATATCTTCTTTGGATAGATTCTATTGAAGGAACTGTGAAATTAAAATTTGGATAATCTTTAATAATCATATCAAACTCGTCTTTTAGCTTACTGTTATTTAATCCATTAGTAAATAAATAACACCAACCTCTAGATCTAGTTATTGACACAAACATAGAATTTCTAATTCTAAATGTTCTATCATTTAAAATTTTATTAGTATTAATAATTAAAACAACATTTGTTTCATTTCCTTTTGCTCTAAAAGGTGTTGTTAATGTAACAAATCCTTTTTCCTTAAATAAATCATTACTTTCAATATATCCTGGTGTAATACATTTAATACCTTCATAATCTAAAGCTTGTCTGATAAACTCAAAATTACTTTTAGAATTTTTAGTATCAATATCTATTATAATAATTTCATCTGGTTCAACCTTTTGTTTGATAATGATATTTTTTACTTTTTGTACAACTTTTTCCAATTGCCCTTGATTTGTCTCACTATCAACTATCTGTATTAGTTTTTCTTCACTATTCCTACTTTGCAATATCTTTTCTAAATCATTTTTACTATTTCTTTCTGGTCTAGTTAATTTAGCATTGTCCCCTTCAGTTAACATCGATTTATCTGGAGTTAACAATGTATATCCTCTAGCTTCCCAATCATCCCTATAAAGCATAGGAACCTTTCTATCAGTATATAATCCAAGAGCTAAACCATGGGCCACCATTAAAACTATCCTGGGATTTCTATACGAATTAGGTAAAATAAAATCTTTCTTAATATTACCAAGATATTCACCTTCTATTACATCATTAGGCATATTAGCTTCCCCGTCTTTATTGATTCCAAATAGTTCTTTAGGTTCCTTAATCTTAATATCTGTTAATGATTGAAATTCATCATATGCCCAAATAATCCTTTTTAACTTAGTATCATCACTAAACTTAGTTAAAAGGTAGATAGTTTCAAAGAAAGAAGAAGGAAAATCCTGAGCTTCATCTATCAAAACCATATCATAGTAAGCAGTTAATTGTTCTTTACCATGGTACAATAAATTCTTATAAATTGCATCTAAAGGATCAGCTTCATACTTAACGTTCATAAAGTTAAGAGGTTTTATACCTAAAGACTTTGCTGTATTATAATACAACCCTGGTTTATTACTACCTCCCCACGCATGTAAAATATTAAGCTTACTAAAATCAGGCATTTTACCAGTTTCATTAAAATAATATTTTGTAATTAATCCCTCCACTTGATTATACATACTTTGTGTATTAAATACAAATAAAATTTTCATTTCTGGATAAAATTTATGCACCAAAGCAGCCTTCATACATAAAATTATTGTTTTACCAGTACCAGCTAATCCTCTGATTCTTTGTGGTCCTGCAGGGATCTGTAAAGCAACCTGTCTTTGTGTACTATCGAGTTTAAAAATTGTATTAAGTGATTCTTTTATCAAGGAACTCATGGTTACTTCTGAGTCATTAGTTACTTTTCGTTTTGTAGTATTACCATAAACATATGAACCATCAAAAATAGAGTCAATAATATCTAAGTATTGTTTATGAATATTTTCTTTCCCTACATTCCAAAATTTATGAAAATCTGTCCAATTATCAGAGCAAACATAATTATTACACAATGTTACATTTGCCTCAGCATTTATTTTTTTAATTTCCTCTTCCTTATTTTGAGAAAACACCAATAACTTATTAATTGTTAGCTCAAACTTAAACTCATCTTTACGTATATCATAAAGTCTATTATCATCTTTTAATTTATTAATTAATTCTTTCTCAAATAACTCCAAGACAATATCCCTAGATAAAACATATTCATTACTACGTGTATTCCAATATTCATTTTCTTCATCAAATTCTAATATTTCATCAGAAACAATATCAATCAAAGTAATACCAAATTCACTACTTCTAATTATAATGCTTGGAGTTTCATCAACACTTTTACCAAAAGAGGGGGTTTTATACCCCATTATCCAATCTTCATTATGATATTTTTGAGATATGGTTTCCCATATACTTTTTAATATATAATCATTATCATTCGCTATATTTCCCGCTAAGTATTCCATCACAATTATTTTTTAAGTATAAAATTTAATAAACAAAGTCCTTATTTCTACGATACAAATAAAATTTAAAATAAATGAATATTTGTATAATCCTCTCCACCATCTAACCCAAGATATCCACATTCACATCGAACAAAATCATGTCTATATTTTGAGATAATTATTTCCAAACATTTAGGACACATACGTTCGTTTTTTGCAAGACCTATTTTACGATGTAAATCTGCTATCTCTACAAATTTAAGCTCTTCCTCATTTCCTAGTTTTCTAGACTCTGTAAGTTTATTGTTGAATTCATTCATTATTTACCTTACTATTAGAAATCTACTCTCTTAATTTTTCTTCTGTAAATTTAGTTTCTTTTTTGCTTAATCAGTTACTAATGATGTAAAACTTTCTTATTCTATATATTTTCATCTTATCCTTTACTTATGTTTATTCTCGTTTATCTATGTTCATTCTCATTTAATATTAGAATTAACACAGCTGCAGCTATCTCCATGGCTCTCTTAATACTCTCTTGTCCCTTCACATCCTTAAAGTCTATCTCTAAATGATGCTCAGACTCTTCACTAAACATCTTAGCGAAGTCTAACTCCACAGGTACTAACTCTCCCTTTCCCTCTAAGAAGTCTATTACTTCCTTTATATTACTAACACCATATACCTCTAATCCTTCTACTATAGCGGCTTCCTTCTCATTCTCTTTTGGAATTATAATTCCTTTATATCCCTCTTCTTTTGCCTTTATAGCGATAGGGAGTGCTCCATTAATGCACTGTACAGTACCATCTAGAGATAGCTCCCCCATAATAATATAATCTGACAACTCTTCTTGTAATGACATCTGATTAGAAGCTGCCAATATACCTATAGCAATCACTAGGTCATAAGCAGAACCTTCCTTGCGTAAATTTGCAGGTGCTAAGTTAATCGTTATCTTCCTTCCTGGGAACTTATAACTATTATTCTTCAATGCTGCTGCTATCCTATAGCTACTCTCTTTTATCGCATTATCAGGTAGCCCTACTAAGTGATATCCTACTCCTCCATCTATGTGTACCTCTACTGTAATAGTTGTAGCTTCGATTCCAAATACAGCACTCCCAAACACCTTTATTAACATAATTTATGAGTATTAATTAATGTTTACTTAATAATTTAAGCTATTTCTTACTATTCTAAAAACGTTATCTTTGCCAATATGTGGAGCGATACCACAAAAAGCAACAACTTTTATAAATAAGATTAGCTAAATTTAAACAATAACAACTATTACTCAATAATACAAATCAAACACAAAAACCTACAAATCAAACATTTAAATTCATTAAATTAGTTTTTAATTATAAATAAAGTCTTTTTGGCATTAGTATTGAGTAAGGTTATTGTGGAGATAGACTCTCACCTACAACAACAAATAGTATTTAAAGAATTATGATTACAAGTAGAAAAACAGTTTTAGTAGCATTTTCAGCGTTGATTATGTTTGGTACATTGATAGGAATTAACAGCTGCAATATAGGTTCATCTAAAACACTAGATCCTAAAGAAAATGCTTTAGCCTTACCTATCATAAAAGTAGATACAACAACTGCAATTACAATCAAAGATTATATAGGAAATATAGAGGGAAAAGTAAACGTGGAAATCAGACCTCAGGTAGAAGGTATACTTGAGAAGATTTTCGTAGATGAAGGTGCTTTTGTAAAAGAAGGACAACCTTTATTTCAAATCGATCCACTACCTTACCAAGAAGTCTTGAACAATATGATCGCTACAGAGAATGTAGAAAAAGCAAAGCTTAAAAACGCAAAACTAGAAATAGACCGTCTAAAACCGCTTATCGATAATGAGGTTATCGCTCAAGTACAATTAGAAACAGCGAAATCTAACTATGACATCGCTAAAGCCTCTTTGGCTAAAGCTACTGCTGCTGTTAATAGTGCTAAGATTAGTCTTGACTATACTATTATAAAAGCACCTGTAAGTGGATATATTGGACGTATGCCTAAGCGTATCGGTAACTTAGTGTCTAAAGGAGATAAAGAACCTCTAACTGTATTATCAGACGTGAGTGAAGTATATGTGTACTTCGGGATGAGTGAGTCTGACTTCTTATACTTTAGCAAAGACAATAAGAAAACAGATACTGCTAGTATCAGTAATGGTCATTACTTACCAGACGTTTCTCTAATCTTAGCAGATGGACACGAATACCCTGAGAAAGGGAAAGTAGACATGATCAATGGACAAGTAAACAGAACAACAGGTTCTATTTCTTTAAGAGCGTCGTTCCCAAACTCTAAAGACGTAATGAGATCAGGTAATACGGGAACTATCAAACTAAAAGAAACAAATCCTCGTGTTATTTTAATTCCACAAGAAGTAACTACTTCTATCCAAGACAAGACTTTCGTTTATATCTTAGATAAGGAAGACAAAGTAAAGTTACAGTCTATCGAATTAAATGGAGTGTCAGGAAATAACTTTATCGTGTCTGAAGGATTACATATAGGAGACAGAATTATCAAAACTGGTTTTGATAAACTTACTGAAGGGATGTATGTAAAACCTTTAAACTAAACAAAGCCTTATTCAAAAGACAAAAACAGAATTTAGAGTATTTGTACTCGCCTTACAAAACAATTTAATATGTTAAAAGCCATTATAGAACGCCCCATATTAGCCACTGTAATCTCAATTATGTTTGTGTTACTAGGACTAGTAGGGCTAACCTTACTGCCAATTACAAGGTTCCCAGAGATTGCACCTCCTAGTGTAAGTGTATCAACTTCTTACCCTGGAGCCAATGCGGAGACTGTTGCTCAGAGTGTTTTACTTCCGATAGAAGAATCTATTAACGGGGTAGACAATATGACCTATATTAGCTCTAAAGCGAGTAACAGTGGTTCAGGAACAATCAACGTATTCTTTAAAGCTGGTACTGACCCTGATCAAGCTGCGGTAAACGTACAGAACAGAGTTAGTAAAGCTGCTGGTGATCTTCCATCAGAAGTGAATGAGAACGGTATATCTGTGACTCCTCGTCTTAGTGGTAACATTATGACGATCAACTTCTACAGTGATCACCCAGAAGAAGTATATGACGAAACTTTCTTACAAGCTTATACGCAGATTAATATTAACCGTGAATTACTTCGTGTACCTGGAGTAGCTTCTGTGAGCCGTATTGGTGCTCGTGACTACTCTATGAGAACATGGTTAAACCCTGATAAGCTTGCCTTATATAGTTTAACTCCACAAGATGTCATCAGTGCGATCAAAGATCAAAACTTTGAGATTGCACCAGGTAGTTTTGGAGAGACATCTGATGAAGCCTTTGAGACTGCTTTAAAGCACAAAGGGAGATTTAACTTACCTGAACAATATGAGAACATCGTTATTAAAACCAATAAAGACGGTTCTGTTCTACTGCTAAAAGATGTAGCCAGAGTAGAGTTCGGAGCATCTAACGTAGGTAGTGATAACAGTGTGAACGGGTACCCTGGTCTAACGATGAATATTACACAGACCAATGGTTCTAACGCACGTGATATCGATATCGCAGTACGCAAAACATTAGAGAGACTGTCTAAATCATTCCCACAAGGAGTTCACTACGATATTAGCTATTCTGTAAAAGCGCAGATAGACGAATCTATTAGCCAAGTAAGAAGTACACTATTCGAAGCATTCTTCTTAGTGTTTATCATTGTTTACTTGTTCTTACAGGATTTCCGTTCTACGATTATTCCAGTTATTGCTATTCCTATCTCGCTAGTAGGTACTTTGTTCTTTATTTATTTAATGGGCTTCTCTATTAATATATTGACCATGTTTGCCTTAGTACTAGCCATCGGTATTGTGGTGGATGATGCCATCGTAGTAGTGGAAGCCATACACGAGAAGATGCATCATACAGGAATGAAGGCAAAAGAAGCGACGATCACGACGATGAACGAGATTACGAGAGCTATTATCTCTATTACGTTAGTCATGTCGGCAGTATTCTTACCAGTAGGATTTATGCAAGGACCTGCAGGGATATTCTATAAGCAGTTCGCCTATACCCTAGCCTTCGCTATTCTTATTTCTGCTGTGAATGCCTTGACGCTGAGTCCTGCACTATGTGCTTTATTTTTAAAGCAACCATCAGGAGAAGAATACGCTGCTCAGAAACCTCAAGCAGGATTTAAGAGAGTGCGCAATAGATTCTTCTTTGCATTTAATACTGCATTTGACAGTTTTACAGAGAAGTATGTCGTAACGATCAAGAAGTTAATTACTAACAAGAAGGTAGCTATCGCAGGATTAGCCCTAATCATAGGAGTTGGAGTTTTATATTTATACAAGACCCCTTCTTCATTTATCCCTAGAGAAGATGACAGTTATATCACCTACTCTCTAGCGATGCCTCCAGGGGCTTCATTAGCGCGTACTAAGGTAGTATTATCAAAAGCAGATAGTATCTTAAAACAACGTACAGATATCGAAGGGATGACAGCTATCTCTGGATATAATACGATAGACGGTAATGCCAGTCCATCATTTGCAGTGGGGTACATTAACCTTAAACCCTATAAAGAAAGAGGTAAAGTAAAGAATATAGACAAGATTATCGCAGAGATACAAGGCGATTTATCACAGATACACGAGGCTTCTTTTAATGTATTCCCTAGACCTACTATTTCTGGTTTTGGTGATTTCGGAGGAATTGAGTTCGTGTTACAAGATCGTATGGGAGGTGGATTTACAGAGTTTAACCAGGTGAGTGATGAGGTAATCAAACAATTAAATGACAGAGAAGAAATATCTAATGCCTTTACTTCATTTAAAGCAAACTATCCTCAGTATTTACTTGAGATCGATTATGTAAAAGCAAAATCATTAGGTGTAAGTGTAAAAGACCTTATGACTACTATCAAGAACTACTATGGTCGTGTAAAAGCAGGAGACTTTAATAGATTCGGTAGAACGTACCGTGTGTATATGCAGGCAGACATTCCATTTAGAGAGAGTCCACAGTCCTTCTCTTCTATCTATGTAAAAAACAAAGATGGAGAAATGCTACCTGCTAATACCTTAATTAAACTGAAGAAAGTATTAGGTCCAGAGACCGTGACTAGATATAACTTATATAACTCTATCTCTATCAAAGCTAACCCTGCACCAGGATATAGTACAGGAGATGCAATGAAAGCGATAGAAGAAGTAACAGAACAGCTACCTGGTAACTACTCTTATGAGTACACAGGTATGTCATTAGAAGAAAAAGATTCGGGTAACCAAGCGATTATCATCTTTGGGCTAAGTATCATCTTTGTGTACTTCTTATTATGTGCTCAGTATGAGAGTTACTTATTACCAGTAGCGATTCTATTGACTGTACCTACAGGATTATTAGGGGTAGCCCTATTCGTTAATCTAGCAGGATTACAAAACAATATCTATGTACAAGTAGGATTGATTATGCTGATCGGGTTATTAGCGAAGAATGCCATCCTTATCGTAGAGTTCGCTCTACAACAACGCAAAAACGGATTGTCGATATTCGATGCTGCCGTGGAAGGAGCTAAAATGCGTCTAAGACCTATCCTAATGACATCATTTGCTTTCGTAGCAGGTCTAGTACCACTGATGTTTACAGTAGGACCATCGGCTCAAGGAAACCACTCTATCAGCTTCAGTGCTGCTGGTGGTATGATATTTGGAGTAATTGCGGGTATATTTATTATCCCAGTACTATTCTATATCTTCCAGACTTGGGACGAAAAACTTAAATCTAAACTTACTAATGAATAAAAGATAGAAACCATGAACACAAAAAGAATTATAACAAGCACTTTATATGTATCGGTGGTTTCCGCAGCTTTAGCCTTACATTCTTGTGCTCCACAGTCTAACTATAAAGCACCTGAGTTTCAATTACCAGAACAGTATAGAGGTCAGCTAGATTCTATCAACAGTACCAGAGACTCAGTAGGAATAGCAGATATCGATTGGAAAACGTTCTTTGAAGACGACAAGTTGATCGAATTAATCAACAGTGGATTAGAACACAACTTCGACATCGCTAATGCTATAAAGAATATCGAAATAGCTGACCAAAAGGCTAGACAAGCTAAACTAGAATGGTTGCCTTCAGTAGATATGACACTTGGTAATGTAGCCTATCAGTACCGCTCTTCTAATTACTATGGATCAGCTGCTAGTAAGTACTATGAAAATAAAGGAAAAGAAGCTCCTAAGAATATGTATGTAAACTCTGCTCAATATGTCTCTTCTCTTAGTATAAGCTGGGAATTAGACGTATGGGGAAAGATGAAGAGTATGAGTGCAGAGGCTCTGGCGAACTATCTACAGACTCACGAAGCTCGTAAGGCTGTACAGACTGCTCTAATCGCTAATATAGCAGAAGGATATTATAACTTACTACTGCTAGATGCGCAGATGGAAGTAGCCCAGTCTAACTATGAATTAACGAAGAATACGCTAAAGATAGTTGAACTACAACGAGATGCTGGACAAACCACCTCTCTTGCTATTCAACAAACGCGTAACCAAATGTTAGTAGCAAAGGCATTAATCCCTTCTCTAAAACAGCAAATAGCAGTCCAAGAGAACGCATTATCCCTACTTACTGGACAGCTACCTGATGCTATCGAACGAGATACTAAACTAGCTGATGTCAACTATCAAGAGACACTTACAACAGGAGTACCACTATACTTAGTGAGTCAGCGTCCTGATGTACAACAAGCAGAACTAGCTCTAAAAGCGAGTAATGCTAGAGTAGGTGTAGCACAGACGAGTAGATACCCTTCTCTTACGATAGATGTAACAGGGGGATTAAATAGTATGTTAGGTAAGAATTGGTTTAATATACCAGGTTCTTTGTTTGGTGGATTAATAGGTGATGTAGCTGCTCCTCTATTTAATAAGCGAAAACTAAAAACAGATTATGAAGTAGCTAAAATAGAAAGAGAAAAAGCAGAAATAGATCTTCAGAAGTCTGTCTATACAGCTATTACAGAAGTATCTGATGCTTTAATCACACTAGAGACAGTAAAAGAACAGATAGAGATAGCCGAAGAGCAAGTAGCTACTTCTAGACTAGGTGTAAAACAATCTAACTTACTGTTTAACAGTGGATATGCAAACTACATCGAGATTATCAATGCACAAAAGAATATGCTAGATAGTGAGCTAAACCTAAACAAACTAAAACTGAACAAACTAATTTCGAGAGTAAAACTATACCAAGCTCTTGGTGGTGGATGGAAATAGTATTCCACATTTATACTCTTATAATCAATACCAAAAAAGGCTGTCCACGGACAGCCTTTTCTATTATACTTATTCTACTTAGCTTCTAATCTAGTTTCACCTAGATTGCGAATACCTTATTAGTACCTATATCGCATCTCTGTATTCACTCCGTTATTTTATGCGATTTAACGGAGTTACTGCGGACTGATAACGGACTCACTACGGACTCATTTCATACAAAACATGTCTCGTCCTACTATAACTGTACAGCTATAGTTAATAATCCTACTTAATACTGTACAGCTATAGTTATTAATCCTT
>NZ_JACAKB010000015.1 GCF_030326305.1 Myroides odoratimimus
TGTAGCAGAGAAAAAGTAGCCTAAAACATTATACTTTAAAAATTTAAAAATACTCTAGGTTTATAGGGGTCAAAACATGTGAGACACCATTTTTTACTGTACCATAAAGAAATGATTTACCATCTTTTCGTTTAAAGTAGGTTATGAACTTAATAAGTGTAATGGAAAGCGGACACTGTTTCATAAAGTGCTTTTCAAATACTTTATGAAAGTAATAAAGAGAAGGGCCGTGTAAGTTTATTTGTAAATCCTTCTTAAGAAGGTTTCTTTTAAAATTATCAAAGGATAAATCTTTTATAATACCTTCTTCACGGAAACTTGAATACATTTTTTTTAAATCATCTTCCTGAAGATATTGAAAAAAATTATCATTTGAGTTTTGATCTTTAGGTGTGTGTACATCATCTACTGTGTTTATTTTAGAATGTTTGTTTTTCTGTTCTTTGATAAAATCAATGGTAGCTTGAATTTTCTCCTGATATTCTTTTACTTTTTGTTCAAAGCGAAGCTCTTCTTGTTCTTGGGCGATTTGCTCTTCTATTTTTTTCTTTTCTTCAGAATTTTCTGTCAAAGAGGGAGTTTTGAATAATGTTCTATCTTGAGTGTAGATTACATAAAATAAGATATTGCTAGCTAATAGAATAGCGTATAATATAATATTCAATTCTTTGAAAAAAATTCCAGTTGTCCAAATACTTTGAAAAGAAAAATAAGCGAAGAATAGAGTAGTTATACCAATCAGAAGCTTTAATCGGTCTAATTTGTTATCCCAAAGAATTACTTCTCCTAGTAAAAAGGGATATATCTTTTTAAAATAATAGTACCCGAAGTTTAGTACTAACATGATAAATAATACTGTTGCAGTTGTAATTAAAAATACTGTCATAATCTTAAATATTTACTGATGGGAAAAAATTTGCGGCTGCTTTCATTCTCTCGTCTACTATCTTAGCGTATATAGCAGTTGTACGGATTTCACGATGTCCTAGACGTTTTGATACTGTATAAATATCTGCACCATTTTCAAGTAGAATCACAGCATGAGTATGTCTTGCACTATGGAAAGTAATATGCTTTGAAATACCAGCTTTATTACACCATAGTACAATAGCGTTGTTATAAACTGCTGAGTATTTTAAACCTATAAATACACGGTTCATATTACCTTTACGCTCTCCCAATAGATCTCGAGCTTGTTTAGAGATATAAAGATATTCAACTCCATCTGTTTTTTCTTGTCTAAAATTTATGCGATATGAATCGTCTTCATCTCGAACTTCAGACCATGTCATAGTATTGATATCTGACCAACGTAATCCTGTAAAACAAGAAAATAGAAAAGCACGTTTTAATACTTCATATTTACATTCAGTATTGGCTAGGTCTTGTACTTCATTAAAAGTGAGGTATTCTCTTTGACTCTCTGCCTGTTCAAATGATTTAGCTTTAGGGGCATAATTTATAGCTAAATAACCTTCATCAAAGGCAGCACGTAAACAAGCTTTAAACTTATTGAAGTAGGAATATTTTGAGTTTAACGATAAAGGTAGATCGCTCTTAGTTCGGGCTTCTTTGTCAAAATAAGTGCGTATGCGTTTTACAAACTTTTCATCAATATCATCAAAGATAATATTAGGGGAGATACAACGTTTTAAATGAACCATTGTTGCAGTCCAATTGCCATAGTTCTTTGGACTGTTAATTTTCTCTTCTGTTTTCTCATGAAAGTAGTCTAAAAAGCGTCTTTTTCCCTTTGTAGTATTTTTAAGATCAAACTTACCTTGATAGTATTCTGCTTCTCTAATAGCTAGAAGTTTTTTAGCTAATAAAAGAGTTTCTTTATTCTCTTTTTTTTCATTAGCATTCTTTGGCTCACCATATAAGTATAATTTTAAATTCTCGTATTCTCTAATATGTTTACGTTTACCTTCTGGCGTAATTTCCGATCCTTTGTAATATTCAATAGCTAAATTAACTGAACCATCTTTTAATTTACGTTCTATAAGTGATATTTTCATAATTGGTACATTTGTACAGATTGATATTAAAAATTAGTACTGAATTAGTACATCATCTGATACAAAAGTAAACAAAAAGAAAAGACTATCAAGTATAAAAACCTGATAGTCAATTAAAAGAAAGTATATCTTACTAAGGGAAAGGTAATTTATTTGCCGATACAAAAGTTCGCAAAAATATTCCCTAATAATTCATCATTCGTAACTTGTCCTGTTATTTCACCGAAGAAGTATAATGCTTGGCGGATATCTATGGCCATTAAGTCAGCGGATAAATTAGTCTGTAATCCCCATTTTACCTTTTCGATTTCTTCCAAAGCTTTTAATAGAGAGTCATAGTGACGAGTATTCGTTACGATAGTCTCATTATTGCGTAGAGCACCAGTATTAACGAAGCCTAATAGAGCCTCTTTTAGTTCTTCTACACCCATATTTTCTTTTGCAGACATCAGCATTAGGTTGTCGATATTTGCTTGGTATAAACCAATTTGTTCCTCTGATAACAAGTCCCTCTTGTTACAGACTACAAGAAGTGGTTTTAGAGGGTATTTGTTTTTTAGTTTCTCTAACTCAATTTTAATCTGATCAAGAGAACTACTATTTAGCTTAGCTCCATCTATTAGGTAGATAACTACTTGAGCAGCTTCTATCTTCTCGAATGTCTTTTGGATACCTATACTTTCTACGACGTCTTTAGTCTCACGGATACCAGCAGTATCTATGAATCTAAATCCAATACCATCTATTACTAATTCATCTTCGATTGTATCACGTGTTGTACCAGCGATGTCTGATACGATAGCACGCTCTTCATTTAGCAGAGCATTCAGTAGGGTAGATTTTCCTACGTTAGGTTCTCCAACGATAGCTACAGGAATACCATTCTTAATTACATTACCAACAGCGAAAGAGTCGATAAGACGTTTAAGTACAAATTCTATACGGTCGATTAGTTCTCTAAACTGTGTACGATCAGCAAACTCAACATCTTCTTCTGAGAAGTCTAACTCTAACTCAATAAGAGAAGCAAAGTTCAATAATTGCTCACGAAGTTTAGCGATCTCACTTGAAAAACCACCACGCATTTGTTGCATAGCGATTTGATGACTTGCTTCATTGTCAGAGGCAATTAAGTCAGCTACCGCTTCAGCTTGAGATAGGTCTAGCTTTCCATTTAAGAAGGCACGCATGGTGAACTCTCCTGCTTGAGCCATTTTAGCACCTTTGCGCAGACATAATTGGATGATCTGTTGTTGGATAAAGGTTGAACCATGACAAGAAATTTCAATTGTATTTTCTCCTGTGTATGAATTAGGTCCTTTAAAAACAGACACTAATACCTGGTCCAATACACGCTCTCCATCTACAATATGACCTAAGTGTAAAGTATGTGTTTTTTGTGTCGTTAAATCTTTATTCTTGATCGATTTAAAAATGCCATTGACTAGTGTAATTGCATCTTTCCCCGAAACTCTTATTATAGCTACAGCACCTGCTCCTGAAGGAGTAGCTAAAGCGACAATAGTATCTTGTAATATCATATCTTTTCTAAATATGAGGCAAAGATACTATTAATTCATTTAATCTAATGATGTCTACTATAGGGAAGAAAAGTTCTTTGTATTGCTACTACTAGCGTGGTTAGGTACATGGTATTTAAGTAGAAATATTTATTACTATAAGGCTAATTAAAGGTAGAGTAGTGCCCTAATTTGTCTATTTATACCTAATAGGTATAAAAGTAAGTCTTTACATGCTATTTAAGCTCTCTATCGCATATTTTACAACTTTTAGCCTTTAAAATACTATAAAAACATAAAGATTATTCATATCTTTATACAAATAAAACAATTGGATACCATGAAAAAAATACTATTCCCTACAGATTTTTCAGAAACAGCTAACAATGCTCTAGTATATGCGTTAAGAATGGCAGAAAACCAAAATGCAACTCTTTTTGTATTACATGCTTATGAGATGCCTGTGATTTCTGCAACAGCTAATCCTGTAATGGTACAGGATGTATATAAATCTATTGAGTTGAGCAATTTTGAAAATTTCAAAGATCAAGTACCTCAAATTAGAGATATAGCAAAACAGCATAACTTAGACCATGTTCCAATGCACTTCATTTTAGAAGAAGGTTTCTTGAATACTATCTTAAAGAAAAGAGTTAAAGAAGAAGAGATTGATTTAGTAGTGATGGGAACAAATGGTAACTCAGGATTAGATAAAAAAATCTTAGGTTCTAATACAGCTAATGCAATTGGTTCTTTAGGAATTCCTGTGTTGAGCATTCCTCATGATGCTATTTTTGATGGAATTAATTCTATTGCATTTACAACTTTGTTCAGTTCACAAGATAAAACTACTTTAGAGACTATTGTTCAAATGGCTAAAGGGTTTAATGCAACTGTAAAATGTATTCACGTTGCAACTGCAAAAGATAAAGCAGATCCTGCTGTAATTAATAGTTGGAAAGAGAATTTTAAAAATGACAATGTGAAATTCTATATTGTAGAAAGCAGTGATGTAGAAAAAGCAGTATTTGATTTCTTAGACGAAGAGAATATTGACCTTTTGGTTTCTGTAAAAAGAAATAGAGGTTTCTTCGAAAAGCTATTTACAAGTAGTATGACTAAGAAATTAAGTTACCACAACTATGTTCCTGTGTTAGCTTTCCACGAAGAATAAGAATTTTTCTTTATTAAGTATATAGAGGTGTCCTTTTAGGGCACCTTTTTTTGTTGTAGTTAATCTAGTGCTGTATAACGTGTTTTCTGATTTCAAGAGTGATCATCATTTGATAGTTAAATGGCCTCATAAAAGGTAGTGAGCTTTTTTTACCTTATAGTAAGTTCGTACGGGATGTTTTAGGCTAAAACATGTATAAGTGTAGCTCTTCTTAAAACTAACTCCTAAAAACCAATTAAAATAGTTAAAAACACATAGAGTATGGTTAATGATAGTTTTAACGATTACTAACGGATAAAATAAACATCTCTGTTAGTATTTGTTAGTTAGTAACTTATGCAGAATGTTTAATTATAGAAGACTATTAAAGTCTAGTTTTTGTCTTTTTAAGTCAATCTTAAAGGAAGATTACTACTCACCATAATGGGTAGGAGACATAGATAAAGAAAATATAATAATTATAGTAGAATGAATAATGTTTACAAGAGTATGAGAAAATGAAACATTCTTTTTTATAAAATATGGAGAAGGACTTCTACTGTATTGGAATGCAGTGTATCTAGTGTATATAAGTGTCTAAACTATAAAATTAGGGCCCGCTTTAATTGTAGTTATCATTAAGTATTAGAAAACTGATTTAGCCTTTTGAGTAGGGCGTTTCATTTTTTAAACGTACAGTTTAGATGTTTCATAAAGCAATATACGAAAGACTAGTTATTATTTAAATTGATATTTATCAGTATATAGCTTTATGATTGCTTAACTGTTTTGTTTTTAGGTGTTTATGTTGTTTATGTTTTACGTAAAAAAGTTAGTTTTTGAGTAGTTTATTGCGTCAAACATAAAAGTATTGGGTAGTTGTAATTCAATATAAAGGTAAAACTTTGTAGAAATAAAAATATTATAGCTATGGATACACTCTTGTATTACTTTTACTATTTAAGCTCACATTTTGAGAGCTTTTCCCCAGTAGTAAGGCTAACTGTTTTTTTAACTATGCTACTTGGGGGAGTTTATATTTATTCTTTATTGAGAATTGGCGCTGTTGCTTATAGAAATAAAGTAGAGAAGCAGCGATACTCTAAAGTTAAAGAAAAATATGAAGAACCTCTTTATGCTTTATTACAAACTAAAGAAAACATTTCATCTAATCAAGTACTACAGAGTTTAGGCTTAGAAAATAATGAGCTTAAGAATTGGGAGAAAGCTTGTATAACAGACTTATTAGTGAATCTAATCAGAAAAGGAAATGGAGTACAACACTAATAATTATAACGAGATTCTTAAAGCTCTAGATTTACCTAACTATTGGGAGAACCGTTTAAAGAGTAAGGTAAATAAGAAGAGCGTACATTCTCTTAGAATGCTAGAGCATTTGGGAGACAATGTATCAGGTACTGCTATTGCTCAGAAATTGTACTCAGAGAATACACATATTAGAAAGCATGCAAAGAGCATTTTTATGAAGTTTTCGTCTCATGATTCTTTTAAGTTTTTAGAGAATGACTTTGATCGTGATTTTAATGCTTTTGATGAAGTTCGTATTCATACTTCTTTAGTGAAAAGAGCATCTACTAGACCTTTGCCATTGTTAATGAGATGGGTGAATGTAGCGAAGAATGATAAGTATCAAGCCTTCTTGATCTATGAAATAGCTTTCTTTAAACAAGTAGAGAGCGCAGCTGATTTGTTGAGGTTGTATAAACAGACTAATTCAACAGTGGTAAAGAAAGCAATTGTAGAAGCATTGGGTGACTTTGCTTATCGAGATGCTATATCTGTGTTTATAGAGGAGTTTAGTTATGTAGAACAACTTATTCAAAATGAAATTGTTATTGCCTTTGGTAAAATTGGAGGTATAGACGCTTTGTCATTTTTAGAACAGTTGTATTATGAAACTGAGAATAAAGAGTTGTTAGTAAATATTCTTTCTACAATTTATCTTTTAGATAAGAGTAAAGTGACCTATAATAAAATTAAAGAACAAGCAATTACTGATTTTGAAAGACAGATCATTGGGTATGTTGAGTTGCGCTAGGAAGCAATATACTTGTTAATATACCTCTAACTGGTTAAGTGCTTTTTTATTAATCACCTTTGTGATTTTACTTGTACAATAGACTAGAAGAAGATGATTTGAATGACTGTCTTCTTTTTAGCTTTTAGAGAGTGCAGAATATTGGCTTAATCCCCAAAACCTTACTAAAATTAATATGGAAGAATTATTCTATTTTTATCAATACCTCGTTTATTTTTACGCTTGTTTAATTACTTTAATTTACTTCTTTTTAGCAATATTTGGATACTTTAAGATTATTAAAAATAAAGTAAAATATACGGCTAGAGAAGAACATACTTTAAGAACACATCCAGAGATAGCACCTGCTATTTCAGTAGTAGCACCTGCTTATAATGAAGAGGTAATTATTATTGCTAATGTTCAATCTCTTTTAAATCTAGATTACCCTAATTTTGAGGTAATCATTGTGAATGACGGAAGTAAAGATCAAACTTTAGAATTACTTGTTGACAATTTTGATCTACAGGAAGTTCCTTACCCTTATATTCAGAAGGTTAGAAGTAAGCCTGTCAAACGTATTTTTAAATCTACTAACCCAGACTATAAGCGACTAACAGTAGTAGATAAAGAGAATGGCGGTACTAAAGCAGACGCTATGAATGCTGGTATTAATGTTGCTCAATATGATTATTTTATCAATACAGATGTCGATTGTATTTTAAGTAAGGACACCCTAACCAAAATCATATTACCTGTACTAGATTCTAAAGTTCCTGTTATAGCAGTAGGGGCTACCATGAGAATGGCTAATGGGTGTGAGGTAAAAGATGGTCAGATTGTTAAAGTAAAAGCTCCTAATCGCTTAATCCCCTTATTTCAGGAGACAGAATATCTTCGTTCGTATTTATTGGCAAAAATGGGATGGTCTAGTTTTAACTTGATTCCTAATGTATCTGGTGGTTTTGGACTTTTTGATAGAAATATTGTAGTAGAAGCAGGGGGGTATGACTCTTCTTCTCATGCAGAAGATATGGATATGACTTTTAGAATGATCGCTTATATGTGTGACCAGAAGAAAGAATACCGTATCGAACAGATTGCTGATACATGCTGTTGGACAGAAGGCCCACCTAATCTTAAAGTACTCGGTAGACAGCGTACTAGATGGGGACGAGGATTGTTGCAGATTTTTATAGTACACAGAAGATTAATGCTTAATCCTAATTATGGAAGACTAGGACTAGTAGTCATGCCGTATGCATTGTTGTTTGAATTTATGGCACCTATTATTGAGTTTATAGGAATAGTGTTCTTAATCTTTTTATTTTTTACAAATCAGGTAAACTTAGAGACCTTCTGGCTTATGTTACTGTTTGTTTACATGGTAGGAGCTACGATGTCATTAGTATCTATTTCTTTTGATATCATTGTCAAGAAACAGTATGACTCCTATATAGACTATCTAAAGCTTATTTTCTTATCAGCTTTCGAAGCTATTTTTTATCACCCTTTCATTGTATTTTTTAGCCTTAGAGGATACTGGCAGTTTATGACTAAAAAGAATTTTAAATGGGGAGAAATGACACGTCAAGGCTTTTCTCAAGAAACTAAAGCTGAATCAATAGAGACTACTCTATCTTAATTTGTAAACGAAATGAATAGAATAAAAAGACACCTGATACAGTTAAGCGTATTGTTAGTTTCTACTTATAATTATGCACAAGTACAGACAATTAAAGAAGGGAGTGAAGATTATGTATTACTTGCTAATCGTGAGTTTAACGAGAATAAATGGGAATCAGGTAAGAAGATTGTAGATAAAGGGGTGTTAGAAGACCCTAAAGATGCAGATCTGCGCATGTTATTGGGAAAGTATTACCACTATATTAAACAATATGATAAAGCGAGGTATGAGTTAGTTAAGGCTATCGAATTAGACCCTGGTCAAATAGATGCTAGACATATCTTAGTAAATGTAGAAACAGAGACCAAGCGTTATTCTAGTGCGATATGTTATGTCAATGAGATACTAGAAGTACAGCCATACTTAAAAAGTCTATGGAAGAGAAAAATACACTTATTTGAACTGCAAGGCAATCATGTAGAAGCAGATCGACTGAGAAAGAGATTATATCAGATATATCCTTCTGATCAGGATTTAAAGAAAGAATATGCTTATAGTGTAGAGCTAGAAGTACTAAAGAATCAAACGTTAGGTGATTTTGATAAAACAATTTCTTTAAATAAAGAATTGATAAAGAATGATCCAAAGAATGTAGAGTATCATTTAGTACTGATTAACGATTATATAAAGACAGCTGATTGGAACAATGCTCTTATTCACATCGAGAGGGCACTCACTTTGTTTCCAAACAATGTAGCTCTGCAAAACAAGAAGATAGGTGTATTATCAGATCAGAAGAGATATGATTTGTTATTGCAATTTTTACAACAATCTAAATTGACTCAGCAATATAATTATTACACTTTAGAAGCAGCTAGACACGCCAAGTTAACAGCTCCTTTTGACTTGTATAGTAATGTATTGAGCGGTAACCCTCGTAATGGAGAAGCTTTTAATTATGTGTTTAATCAACTTATCGCTCAACAGCAATATGAGGAGGCGTTGTATCAGCTAAATAAGTATAAAAAGGCATCAGGAGCTAGTAAAGAGTTAGCACTAAAAGAACTACAAGTCCATACTCGTATGGGAAATACAACTAAAGCAAAAGCTTTAGTCAAACAACTATATACTAGTTATCCTGGCGATATGGAAGTACAAGATTCTTATTATCAGATTACACTAGAAGAAGCTAAAGGTTTTATGCTAGAAGAGCAGTATGAATATGCTATTGATAGGTGGCATATTCTATTAAGGTCATCAGATAAGGAGATTACCTCATTAGGTTATATGGGATTGTATAGAGCTTATGTAGCGAAGGGAGACTATACTAGTGCACTACATACATTGAATCAATATGAACTAAACGCGAATGAGTCTATTCATCTAGGCTTTAAAAAAGCAGATTTATATTTTAAACTACATAAGTATAACGAAGCTTTAGCAGCCTATGAAGAAGAGCTTATTGCTTTAGATTTAGATAAGCGAAAATCGTATCTGCCAGGTTATCAGGAGTTGTGTACAGCTATTGTTAAAGACCAGAATGAACATTTTTTATATAGCGAAAGCTTGTATTATGTTAAACGTTGGCTAGCTCATGACCCTACTAATAAAACAGCACTTGTGTATGCAGTTAACTTATCTCATCAGTTAAAGAGAGAAGAAGAAATGGAAGCCTATTTACAAAGAGGAGTAGAGGTGTATCCAGAAGAAGTCTTCTTTCAGGTGAAGTTAGCAGAGTATCAGGGAAATGTAGCAACAGATTACCCCCCTATTTACAATGCTATATTATCGCAAGTGATACAACAACCTTATCATGAACTAGCACTTAGTACCTATGAAGAAATCAGTGAGAAATATGCTTTACAGTTGATCAAAGAGAATCAGACTGATCAGGCTCTAAGCGTATTAGACGAAACCTTAGCATACTTACCTAATAGTAGAGTTATAAAATATACTAAAGGATTAGTATTAGAAAAGCAAAAGAAATATGCAGAGGCTTATGCTTATCAGCTTTTCTATGACCCATCACCTATAGAGTTAGAAGAGTATAAAAAGCACTTACAGTTCTTAGCTTATAAATCATTGAGAAATGAGATAGGTATAGAGTACTTGCGCAGTCACTTTGATGATGAGTCTAGTAAGAAGCACTCTATAGCTTCAGTTCATTACACTTATCATGCGCTAAAGAATAGTTATACTATCGGAACGAATTATACAGCTAGAGAAGCAGGTCGTGGTATTCAAGGTCATTTTGATTGGGCTAGAACCTGGAGTGATAAGTGGAGCAGTAATGCTAATATAGCTTTTGCAGATTCTTACTTCCCTAAGTTCTCTATTAATGGATCTGTGTTCAGAGACTTTAACTTTTTAGGCGGTGTAGAATTAGAACTAGGAGCAGGGTATCGAATATTCCAAAAGGATAAAGAGGTATCAAATACTAGTGATAATATGTTTAATATAGTTCTAGGAGCGACTAAGCAAACTGACCAATACAGTCTAAATATGAAGCTAAACAATTTCTTTAGCAATCATAAATGGATGTATAACCTATCTGTGAATGCGAGATATTTTCTATCCTCACCTAAGCATTTTATTGCAGCTAATGCAGGCGTGGGATCATCTCCTGATGTTGAGTTAATCGATTATCAGCTGTATGATACATTTGATGTGTTGAATACCAATGTAGGAGCAGGATACGGAACAGTATTGTTCAAGAATGTTACAGGTAGTATTATGGGAAGTTGGTATAACTACAAGGATAATCAGTTGAAGTATAAGAATTTTTACAATCTATATTTTGCAATAAATGTGGTTTTCTAATATAATTAAATACTCGTTGTTATCTGTCTTATTCTGCATCTATGGCTGTAAGGCGAATACTTCAGAAAAATTGAGCAGTGAATATTACGTTATTCATGCAGATGATGTGTTTGAGAGCAAGTTGTGGGCAGATTATTTATACAAGCATCTGATGAGACGTACTTCTACTCATCCTATTGTAGAAATGGCTATAGGGAATGAAGAACAAGATAGTGCCAAACATATTTATATAACAATGGATCAGACTCTAGAGCATGATTATTACATTCAGCATGATCATCAAGGTTTGCGTATTAAGGCTAGAGATGAGCAGACTATAAAATGGGTGATATATCAGCTAATAGAAGCGATATCAGAAGAGGATTCTCGTTTTCTAACAGCAGATTTGCCACCAGCTATATTAGATTTTGTCACAGGGTGTAGTACAAATGACTTTACTTATAGAGAACCTCATTACCTAGAGAATTTGTTATTAGATCAGTCTGGTGTATTAGGAAATAATAATGTGGAAGAAGATTGGGGTATTTGGGGGCATAACATTGCTAAAGCGATTCCTTCTGAGCCTAAACCTATAATCTATGCGAGAGTAAATGAACAAGTAAACAGAGATCAGTTCTGTTTCACTTCAGGGGATTTATATGCTTATCTATCAGAATACATTATTGATAACTATGGTTATGGGGTGGAGGGCTCAGAGCATTATCGTTTTGTGATTGCACCTAATGACAACGCCATTGTGTGTAGCTGTGCAGGATGCCTAGATGTGAATAAGTCTACTGCTCAGGCCTCAGAGTCTGTCGCTCATCTGATTAATAAACTAGCTAGACGATTTCCGAAGTATGAGTTCTATATGTTAGCTTATTTATCAACTAAGACAGTGCCTAAGATGACTTTAGAACCTAATGTAGGAGTGATGATAAGTACGATAGATATCCCTAAAGGAGTAGCTCTAAAAGAGAAGTATCTAGCTCAGAAGGATGTACAAGATTTTATATCTGATATCAAGACGTGGCGTACGAAGACCAATAAGGTTCTCTTATGGGATTATAGCTCTAATTTTGATGATTATCTAAGCCCAATACCAGTTCTTTATGGGGTACAACACCAATTTAAGTTTTTTAAAAATCTTGGTGTACAAGGGATCTTTTTAAATGCTAGTGGATATGATTATTCTTCTTTCTCAGATGTGCAGAATTATGTTGCTACCTCTCTGATGAAAGATATTGATACAGATGTAGAAGAGTTAATTAGAAGGTATTTTAAGAAGGAGTATCCCATAAGTGGAGAATTGCTCAGTACTTATTATATCTGCCTAGAGAAGCGTTATAATCAAGCCAATAAACCATATAATATGTATGGTTCCCCAGAGGAAAACTTTACTACCTACTTAGATCCACAAGAGTTTATTCATTTCTATCAGTCTTTAGCAAAACAAGTTTTACTTACAAGTGGAGAAGAGAGAAAGAAGTTAGATAAACTATATACTGCACTTACTTTTACTCGCTTACAATTAGCGTATTATCGTGCCTCTGATCATCTAGGAGCTATTGATGTAAAAGGAAACTCAATCACCTTTAAACAAGAACTCAAAAATGGCTTAGAGGTATTAAATCTAGCTAAAGAGCGAGGAATACTGAAATATAAAGAAGCAGAAGGTAATGTAGACAATTATCTAACTAGTTGGAGAGAAATTGTAGCTAAAGAAGGACAAGAAAGCTTTCTTCTCCTAAAACCTATAATAGTTAAAAACAGCACAGGTAAAGTAATAACCTCGAGTATGTTATTAAGTAATGGATTGTTAGGCTTTAGAACAGATTATCATTTAGGATGGTATATATCTCCAGAGAATAAGTGGTCTGTAGAGTTTAATACAGCTCATATAGAAGGTGTGAAAACACTTGCTTTGCGCTTTTTATGTAATAAAAAGCATCAGTTTGAGTCACCTGCTCTTATAGAGTTACGACTAGATGGGAAGTTAGTCAAGACTATTGATTCAGCTTCTTACCACCTGACGGATAGTATAGCAGAATTCTCGACTTATATTGATTTTAATCAAAGTGAGAAAATGGAGATTGTCTTTACAAAGAAGGAAGGAAGCAGAGTGACTATAGCTCTTGATGAAATACAAATAACTAATTAAAATATAATGAGTAGAATAAAATATACACTCTTCATTCTATTGTTCTTTACGCTATTAGTGGGATGTAAAGGAGGAGAAGGAGAGACAACCAGTTTAGAAATTGTTGATAACGACAGACATTATTATCCAGTTATTCAAGGAGAAGAGAAGACAATGGTATTTCCTTTAGTGAATAAAGGAGATAACCCATTTGTTCTAAAAGACATTATAGTGTCTTGTGGTTGTATAGTTGCCCATACAGCTTCGTTAAAACATATTCCAGCAGGAGGAGAAGGAAAACTTGTATTAAAGTTTGATACGACTAAAAACATTGGGTATGTAAAGCATTATGTCACACTATATGGAAACTTTGATACCGTAGAGAACATAGAAGTCACTTTTGACTTAAATGTAGTGCCAGATGCACATTATACTAAAGATTATGAAGAGTTGTATAGCTTACATAAGGGAAGTACAGCAGAAGACCTAGTAGATGGTACTATAGACCGTGATTATTATTTAGATGTAAAACAATAAAATAGAAGATGAAAAAGATATTAGTGACTGGAGGACTAGGATATATAGGGTCTCATACGGTAGTGGAGTTATTAGAGAATAATTATGAGGTAGTGATAGTGGATGATTTATCCAATTCTGAAGAAGATGTCTTACAGAATATTAAGAAGCTTACAACGGTAGTACCTCAGTTATATTGTATAGATTTAAAAGACAGTCATCGAGTAGCAGAGCTGTTTGATGAACATAACTTTGATGGAGTGATTCATTTTGCAGCTTATAAATCAGTAGGAGAAAGTCAAGCAATTCCTTTAGAATATTATAGTAATAATATAGGTTCGTTACTCAATATTCTACAAGAAATGAAGAAACACAACCTGAGTAATTTTATTTTTAGTTCTTCTTGTACTGTATACGGGCAGGCTGATATCATGCCTATCAGTGAAAGTACTCCTCTAAAGATGCCAGAATCATGCTATGGAAAGACTAAGCAAATGGGAGAAGAGATTATACGTGATTATGTTGAAGCAGAACAAAAAAGAGCAACTTTGTTGAGGTATTTTAATCCTATAGGCGCTCATCCATCAGGATTACTTGGAGAAATGCCTAAAGGGATACCTAATAATTTAATCCCTTATGTAGTACAGACAGCAGCAGGTGTCAGAGAATGTTTGAATGTATTCGGAGATGATTACGAGACAGAAGATGGAACCGCTATTCGAGATTATATCTATGTGATAGACTTAGCTAAAGCTCATGTGGCAGCACTAAAGAAATTGTTGTCTAGTGAAGAGGATAAAGTACTAGATATATTTAACCTTGGGACAGGAAAGGGAACTTCTGTATTAGAGATAGTCAAGAGCTTTGAAAGAATTAATGATATAAAAGTACCGTTTAAGATCTGTGATAGAAGAGCAGGTGATATCGAAATAGCCTTTGCAGATGCATCTAAAGCAGAGTTAGAATTACAGTGGAAAGCAAATACGACTATTGAAGAATCGTTAAGAACAGCATGGAACTGGCAGCAGAATTTGTAGTGTAATAATTTGGCAGAGTATCGGTATTTATACGCCAAAAAAAATCAATTTTTTTGGCAATGAATAGGCTTGTTTCACGTATTACAAGGAACTGTGATTTTGTTTTAGAGGTGAAAAAAGTTATTTTTGCAGGATTGTGTAAAAGAGAATAATATAAATATTTAACTGTTTTTAGAAAGAACTTTATGTTTTAGTTTCCATACAGCTATAGATAAAAGTTTGAAAAAATATAAGTAAAGTAAATAGTAATTAAGCATAAATAATACGAAGTGTTTTAATATCAAGTAGATTAAATTCCCCCCCATAAGTTTAATCGTATCTGATTTCTCCCCCTTTTAAGAATAGGTGATAGGTCACCTATAGCATTTGGTATGCTTATATATGAATACTTCTGTATTTGTTAGAATGTTTTGTTTTAATAAACAGTATTTAAAATTAAGAGTAAAAAAATGAATGTCATATTAGCTTTATTTTTAGCTATGTTTTGTGGGGGGAATGTAGCTTTAGCAGTAAATAAAGAACAAGCCGTAAGTGAATTAAATAATAACATTTACAGTGCTAAAATTAGAGTCTTAGGACTGATAGAGGATTTAGATGTTTTATTAGAAAATAATGATAAGGTATATACTAGATCAGAAGAGAGATCAGAGAACAAACTGTATAATATCTTTTACCTATTTAATGCCATAGCTCTTCTTTTAGTGGCATCTGCAGGTGTTTTTTATTTAAGGTATGTTCGGGGATTAAGAAGAACAGTAAAGCAATTTATGGAGTCTGCTGAGGACCTAGAAGAACAAGGTAATGAAGAAGATAGTACAGAAGAAAAACGGTATATCACAGAAGAGAAAGAACAGGATATCTTACATAAGATAACCCACTTCGAGAAAGAACAGGGATATTTAGATAAAGATATTTCCCTTAATGTACTCGCAGGGAGCATAGGCGTTAATCATCGATATTTATCTTATGTGATTAATAAGAATAAAGAATGCGACTTCGCAACCTATGTCAATGAACTGAGAATAGGATATATCGTCTCTTGCTTAAAACAAGATCCTAAATTTTTAAAGTATAAGATTAGCTATTTAGCAGAACAATGTGGTTTTGCTTCTCACAGCCGATTCACTGTCACCTTCAAAAAAGTGACCGGAGATTCTCCGTCAGTTTTTATCAGCAAACTAAAGACTAAGGATACAGCTTAAGGAAAATAAAAAACTCTCTATAAGGGAGTTATAGAGAGTGAAAAAATTGAACTGTAACTCTTATTTAGATTTGAATGAAAGAGACGTTGTATAATTGTGCGCTATCATACAGTTCTGTCATACTATGATCTGTTGGATTAAGTACAGGTAAGCGTTATAAGGTTACCTGTTGGTCTAAATAAACAGTTTTTTTGTGATTATATGGGTGCTTTGCTTCTATCACAAAGGTAATTTTAAAGATAATTTATTGATATACTTTTTTCTCTTAGTGAGAATATTGATTTATATTTTGTCATCAATTATTTACGAGATAGCATAGTCAAACCTATTCCGAATATACCTATATTATTAGTGTAATAATTATTCTATTTGTTTATTGTTTTATTTCTTATAACAAATTTAAGGGGTTTAATAGGTTGAAAACATGATAAATAACATGTTTTTTGAAAAATATTCTCATTATTTACTTATATCCATACTGTGTACTACTATAGCTAATGGAGTAAGGCTTGATTATTAAGGATAAGATGTAAAAAAAATGAGTAGTACGTATCGTACTACTCATTTTTAAAGTTATATTGTTTTGAGAAGTTTCTCAGCTACTGAATCGTAATCTAATAATAGGGTATTTTCTGGTTTATAAGCTTGTTGCCACGCAAAGTTTAAGATAGTGATCTTTTGTGTAGCAGTACCATCCCATTCTGTTTTAAACCCATTTTCTTGTAAGGTTTGAACAATTTTTTTACCTACTGAGATAGAGTCTTCCTCTTTTTCAGAGTGCATATCTTGGAAAGCAAGAGTTAAATAAGGATCTTTTTCTCTAAAGGCACGTTGAAGGTCTTGTTCGTTATAAAAACAGATTCCTTTAGACTTCTTTCCTTTTGCCTGTAGTTGTTCTTCTATTTGATCTACTTCATAGTATCCATCATCTATAGTATATCCTGCATAATGAAGTGCGATGATATGTTGATCCACTAGTTGGTCAAAAGCTTTTACTAACTTTTGTGTTGTAGTTGGTACATGCCAATTTTTACTTGCTTTAAGCAGTGCTCTTTCCTCTTTTAGAATAGTTTCTTTTATCCACTTTTCGTTGATTTTACCTTGTAAATCATTCTCATTGATTTCTTCAGTAATAAACTCCTCTACATCTTCACTGTCCCAAAAACCAGATTTAATGAGATAACTAATAGACTCAGCAATGAATTTTTGTTCTTCCGTCATGATTATGCTTGTTTTATATTTTTAAAAGGATGCTCTTCTGTAGACCACAGAGGAGTGAAGTGGCTTTCTATCCATTCGTTACTCACTTGTTCTAATGTACTAGGTGTCCATTTAGGGGATTGGTCTTTATCTATTAATAGAGCTCTTACTCCCTCAGAGAAGTCCGGATGAACGGTAAACTGACACGTAAGGTTAAGCTCTGATCTAAAGACTTCTTCTAAGCTGTAGTGTTTACTCTCTGTAAGCTGCCTAAAGATAACGTGGACAGAGGTAGGAGAACCTTTAGTAAAGAATGAATACCCTGCCGCCACCCATGCATCAGATTTAGCTACAGGCTCTACAATAGCGATAAATTCGGCTACAGAGCGTATCGGTTCTAATGCTGCTATAAGAGACTTGTGTAACATCGCCTGAGATACAGGTAAGTCTGTACTAGGAGTATTTCGCTGTGCTAATAGGGTATTAAGCTTATCTGATAGCTGATCACTACTACTGATCTGTACTAATTCGTCTAGTATACTATCTTTCACAGTAGAAGGTATAAAGTAGTCTGCAATACCTAGAAATAAGGCATCAGCTCCATCAAAGCGAGTCCCTGTTAACCCAAAGTATAATCCATAAGTAGAAGGCATTTTATTTAAGAAATAAGAAGCTCCAACATCTGGATATAATCCAATGCTAATCTCAGGCATAGCTAATAGACTGCGCTCTGTGACAATGCGGTGCGAGGCTCCTGCTAATAATCCTAAGCCTCCTCCCATTACTATACCATCTCCCCAGACAACTATCGGTTTAGAATACGTATGGATTAAGTAATCTACACTGTATTCTGTAATAAAGTATTCTTCACAGATAGGAGGTACCTGAGTAGGATCTATAGTTTTATAGTCTTCTATTGCTTTTCTTACTTGGCGGATATCCCCACCAGCACAGAATGCTTTCTCACCAGCACCTTGTAGAAAAACACATTTTATATCGCTATTATCTCTCCATTGTTCTAAAATCCTTTTTAATTCACTCACGATTTCAAGTGATAGTGCATTAAGTGATTTTTCTGAATTAATGGTGATAATTCCTAAGTTTTCTTTTATGTCTGTTAGTACTATACTCATAATTGACCTGTTTTGATTGTTTAAAGTTATGAATAATAATCAAACGGTATTCATATCACAAAGATAGTCATACTAAACAGAATAAAGCAGAATCTGTATAGGGGTAGGATTGTAAATTATAATAGCATACCACTAGATTATAAACAGGTATAATGTACATAAAATTTAATTATTTAAAGACTTATCTAAAGCAGATAGCTTATTTATTGATTCATTCTCGCTGTTCGTCGTCAGGGATTAATAACTTTAGAATAGAGTAATCTTCATTCATTGTATCAGGAATGTGTGATTTCTCGGGATCATTTATTCTTTTGATTAATTCTTTGCTGACTTTCCTTATATAGCCAGGAGGATAAGCTAGATGATTGTCTACTTCTGTTTGTTCATCGACGGGTTGTTGTTCCCTAAGAGGTGTATCCTTGTTTTTAATTTGAATAGGTATAGCAGTCTCTATTTCTTGTATAGTAGGTGATGAGGGGATTGGTTTATCTTTTTTGTGTTAGTCGTATCTGTATGGACAGGTGTTTGTTGTTGTTTTATAGCTTGATGTTCCTCTTCTGTTGTGTTTTCTTGTTCAGCAAGTTCTAAAAATCCGTGAAAGCAACTAGTGCTGTTGATACTATTGTTTGCTGATTTCCACATGCTCCCTAGGTATATGCTTCCTTTGTCCCAATGGGCAGGTAGGCTGAAGTGCGTATATCTTTCTGCTTGTGTTCCTATATTAGGGATATCGATGAACGCATCTAGCTCTTCATTATATGCCATTATCGTTAGTGTATCTGTGTTTAGTGTTAAGGCATTGACTAATGTATTATCCCATTGTACCTTAATCTTCCCCGTTTTAAGGCGATTGATTTTTTTAATTACAGCTGGGGCTAGAGTTCCTATAGAGAGTAATACCTGTTGTATATTAATATACTGTACTCCATTGTAGAGTTCGATTCCTTGTTTCATTAATCTGGAAATCATTTGTTCTTTACCCGTCATCCATTTGCCTTCTATAAAGATAGTAGGGCAGTACATATTGACAAAATCCTTGAATTTAGCAGTAAACGTAGAGACTAGACTCATTTTATCCCATTGTCTTAACTGTGCTTCTGTTGCTTTTTTACGTGATTTATGAGGCTTAGTACGGATGATATTTCTACCTCTCCCTCTGACTCATACTATAGTACCTATTTTTCCTATTACTTCACTTAATATTCCTTGCTTGATCTCTGCCATAATAATTCTGTTTTTAGGATGATTTATTTCTTTATATAAGATATAAAGCACAGTAATATAGGGGTTTATGTGTTGTGTAAAAATAAATGGTTCTTGGGGGCAGTAGCTGTATATAAACATGGCTATATGAGAATATATTTATGTATGTGTAAAGAGTAGAAAACGGCATATTTGGATAATATTCTCTATTATTAAGAGTAGTTTTCATCATTATTATGAGGATATCTAAGTATAGTAAAAAGAGAATAAAAGGATTATTCTTGGGCAAAATAGGCTTTTAGCCAATTATAGTCCTAGTATTCTCCTAGAATTGTCCAAGGAATAGCCTATATAAACCATATATACTGAGCTAAGAGGGTGTTGTCTATGATGTGTTATAATGGCTTAATAGATGTTAATGTGTTGTTTATTAGTTGAATATGTTTTTTTAGTAGATAAAAAAATAATACAAATTTGTGTTCTGTCTCTTAATAATTCTATTCATTAGAGTATATATGGGTAAAAAATAATGTAATAAGGTTCCTAAAATGAATATTTTGATCTATTTAATCTGTTTTTGTGGAAGAATAAGTGAATTTTTATACTAGATAAAGCTTGTTTATCTAGTGTAATGGAGAGATTATGTACGTAGAGAAGTAGAGGTAGGAGAATGCTATGGTGCTTATTCTGATTGCCTAAGTAATCGAATCTGTTATTTATATCCTGCGTAGCGAGTCAGTTGTCAAATAGTTTTTACCATTTTATGGAGGTATTGTTTTTTTGTGCCAAAATAGAATAGATGAGAATAGTAACACATTTGTTGACTTTAGGTTTGGTATTTATGAGTATTTATACTGTACAAGCTCAAAGTGAGATACAAGGGGAATTTAAGGTAGATTATGTTCCGATGTCTAATTATATTAGGCCGATAGATAGTTTAAAGACGGATTCAAAAAGTGATTTTAAAAAGGTAGAACTTGCTTTAGAGATTCCTCTTTCTATGAAAATGGACCATAGGGATAAGCCAAGGATATGGTCTGTAATGGCTTCTGCTGGATATGCTAGGATGAATCATAAAGATTATGAAGAACAGCTGTTCCCGTTAGAGTTATTAAATGCTTCGGTAGGTGTAAAGCACTTTCGATCGATAAGTGATTCATGGTCATTATTGTTGATGGGGTCTGTGGGAGTATATACAGATATGGAGAATGTAAATAAAGATGCTATCCTTGGGCAGGGAGCAGTATTCTTTATCAAGCATTTTAGACCTAATTTTTCACTAGGAGGTGGGCCTGTATTGACGAATAGCTTTGGGGTGCCTATGGTGTTACCTGGTATTTATCTGAATTGGGAGACGAGTGGCGACTTTTTTATGAAGGTAGCATTTCCACAAGGTTTAGAGGTAGGATATAAGTTCACAGATAATTTCTTACTAAGTGCAGCTGTTGACCTTCAAGGAATGACCGCTATCGTCAAACAGAATAATGAAACCAAGATTTTAGGATTTCAGCAGATCGTAGCTGGTCTGCGTCCTGTGATTAAGTTTTCTGATAATATGACTTTATCGTTTACAGCAGGTAGTACTTTAGTAAGGTCATTCTCTTATAATGAGAGGAAAGTCAAGAGTATCTTTAAGGAAAAAAAAGTAGCTGATCCTAAATTCTCTACTACATTCTATGGAGGAATGTCTTTGAAGTGGAGCTTATAGACAGATAAGAAAAAACGTTTTAAAAGTAGGGTATAGTTCACCTTCTTTTAAAACGTTTTTTGGTTAAAGAGATATGGAAAGAAAGTGGTTTGTAAAATGTTTTTTTAAATCTTTTAATATCTGTAAATTAGTTATCTTGTTTAGGTTCTTTCTATGATTAGTTTATGTAGAGAGAATACAGACGTTTTTAATTAAAAAATAGAAAGCAATGAAGTACAACGTAAATAGTCATAGACTGATCAATAGAGCAACAGGTAAAGTGCTTAATCTCTCTGTAAAAAACAATGTACTGTATACTGAAACTGGAAAAGAAGATAAATTAAGGAAAACAGAAAAAGCTTTTTCAGATAAAGAACAAGTAATTAATAATTTCTATAAAAAGGAATGGGAAGCTTTAAAAAAAGGCTTTGTATTAGTTAATGAAAACGCAAAAGTAGGAACTCCTAGTTTACATACTTATATAGGCGGAGGATATACGGGAGCCTTGGTGTTCTCTTCTACGCCTAAAGGAATCATGGTGTATAAAAACACTACTGAAGGAGATGTTCTAGTTGTATTAGATTCGTTGGGGAACTTACTTAATGAAATTAAGTTGCCTAGGTGTTTTGCCTGGACAATGGAATATCAAGTAAATAGTGATACTATAGTCTTAGATATAGATCATGCTATTTATCAATACAACCTCGAAAAAGATAGTTTTACTAATCTAAAAGAAGATTATAATGATAGTGTTTCTTTTCTATCAGTTTCAGAGCATCAGATAGCAATAGGTCTAGAAGAGAGTATTGCATTTGTCAATGCCTCAAAAGAAACTGTATTCCCTATACCTCATAAGGGTAAAGCAGTGTGTTGTGGTAAGTTGTCACAAGATGGAACATTACTCGCTTATCACAGTAAAGTAGGGGAGATTCAGATCTTTAATACTGCAGATGGAAGTATTGCACAGGTTATTACAGGAGATTTTAGAGAGGTAGGACAGATGGAATTTGTTCGGTCTAATCAATTACTTGTAGTAAGAGAGCGCTATGGTACATGGGGGATGCGTTATTTTGATTTAGTAATGAATCAAGAAATTAAATTAAAAGAACTGGAAATACTTGAATATACAAAAGATGTGAATGTCTTCTGTTTTAATAAAGATCAAACAAAATTAGTTTTAGTACAAAGAACTAATGCGTATGTATTTGACTTTATTAATAAAAAAGAGCTACACCATTTTAAGATTGAACACGTAGTCAAAAGTTGTGAAATAAAATTTATAGGAGAACAATTAGGTGTACGAACTGATTATGGGTGTTTTAGTTTGTATGTTGTTTAATACTTACAAGTGAGTTTATAAGTTATAAGATTATAGACTTGTTTTAACTAATTGTATTTATTACTCAAAAAGGTAATCGTATATCCCTAAGTGTATATCTTTTTTAGGATATGTATTCATATCAGTTTTGACCTTCTGGTAAATGTCAATTGTATTAATCTTATTTATAACAGGTAGGATGTAGTTTTCAAAATCAACTTTGAGTTCATCATTTAGTAGTTGATCACATGCATTCTCTCTGAAGATTACATACCAACCTAACCAACCGTGGTTTTTAAACTTGAACATTTTTCTTTCTTTAGATAGTACATCTTCACATTCGACAGAATAGGCTTGTTCATTATAAGTCCAATCCATTTCTTTATTGTCAATAGTTACCTTTGTAGTTTGAATACCCTCAGGGCAGAGATGTAGATAGAAGCGAAAAGACACTTCTCTCTCTAATCGACTTTTAGACTTCTGAATTGTTATTTTACTAAAAATAGCTCCGTTTGTTCTTGTCCAATTATTTCCTCTTCCTTTAGTAAAACCGTTTGATTTTAGTATAGAATTCAAGTATTCAAATACAATCTTGTCAAAATATAGTTTAGGGCTAAATACAGGGTACATAATTAGACTCGTTTAGTTATTGATTAAAAGTCAAAGCGAAGTTACATTAAAATTAGTAATGATATAGGTATTAGGATGTTGTTTTAAAGTTTTTTAAATGAGCTCATGTGTTTTATAGTAGTAGAGAGTGAATTTCTTTTTTGATGTTTCTAAATGGGGCTATTATAAAGAATTTGGTGTCTAGATATGTATAAAAGAAAAAGTATTAAGCGGTTTTGACATTCTTGTTCCGTTGATTTCATAATTGTATATTGTTTTATTTGCTTAGCAGATTCTTATATACTACTTCATTAAGTAACGCTTCTTTTCTCATTCTAGAGATAGGTAGTTCTGTTTCTTTAATAAATACTCGACCACCAGATATGGATTCAATATGATTGATATTGATCAAGAAGGATTTGTGAATTCTAAAGAAGTGTTCTTTAGGTAATAATTCTTCTATGGCAATCATGGTCTGATGAATGATAAGACAGCGGTTCTTTAGATGAAGTTTTAGATAATTCTGCATTGCTTCAATGTACATAATATCATTCCAATCTATTTTTACGAAACTATCTTCGTGTTTGACATATACTGTATTATCAGTTATATCTTGCGGTTCTGATTTAGATTGTTGTTTCAGTGTGAAAAGTTCTTTTGCTTTAATAGCTGCTTGATAGAATCTTTTAAACGAGATAGGCTTAAGTAGATAATCAACTACCTGTAGTCTAAAACCGTCTAGTGCATACTCCGAATAGGCTGTCGTGAAGATAACCATAGGAGACTGAGTAATCGATTCTAAAAAATCTATTCCACTTAGATAAGGCATATTGATATCTAAAAAAAGGAGATCATAACTATTATTTTCTACTAATTCTTGAGCTTCTAAGGCAGAAGCACAAGAGTCTATTGTCTGAAGAAAGTCTACCTGATTAATATATTCAATGATAGCACGTCTAGCTAATGGTTCATCATCGATGACTAAGCATTTTAATATGGGTGTTTTTTTATCTGTAGACATTATTGATTTTTTAGATTGATAGTTAGTTCAACGATATGTTTTTCGTCAGAATGTGTTATATGGAACGAATGGGCATCACTATATTGCATTAATAGTCTTTCTCGTACATTAGCAATACCTATGCCACCTGCTTTTTTCTCTATTTTATATTTAGTACTAAAAGAGTTTTCTATATATAAATGTAAAGTATTATTTAGTTCTGTGCATTTTATGATAATATAGCCTTTCTTATTTGGAAGTCTAGACACATGCTTAAAGGCATTCTCTATTAAGGGTACTAACAATAGGGGAGTGATATGTAGTTCTTTATTGTGAATTGACCAAGTGGAGTTTACCTCTAGTTCGTCTCCCCATCTTACCTGTTCTATAGCGATTAGGTCTTGTAGATACTGTACCTCTCGATCTAGAAGAACGGTCTTATGGTTACATTCGTAGAGTTGGTATCTCAGTATATCCGAAAACTTTAGTAGTACATTAGAGGCTAGTTCTACATCTATCTGCATCAATGTGTAAATATGGTTTAGTATATTAAACATTAAGTGAGGATTAATCTGATCCTGCAATAGTTTGATATGTGCTTCTAAGTGTTCTTGTTTTAACTTCGTATTTATTTTCTCTATACGATGGTGTTCTTCATAGAAACGTATTCCGCAGGTGGTAGTTATAATAGCCATAGCGGATGGAATAGTTTTATATAACTGGTTAAAGAATAAGTCTCTTGGGTTGAGAAGTGCATCTTGTACAAATAAATTACTACTACTTAAAAAATAAGGAAATAGTGTAAAGCAAGTAGCTAATAATATCGATAACAAAATAATAAAGAATAAAGCGTATAGTAAAAAGCTCTTTATAGAACCTTTTTTAAGGGCTTTAGGTAATAAAAAATCACTTACAAAATGGGAAATACTTATTGTGAATGTCATAACAATCAAAGTAGGTAGTAACCAAATATTATGATCGTGAGGCGATAGTATCTGTGGATAAACTGAGAAAGTAAGGGTAGTCCAAAAAACGACAAAGAATAATCGTTTAGGCTTAGAAAGAAATTTATTTATCATAGTTAAATTACAATCAATTTTAGATGTCTATTATTAATACTATGCGAAATACAGTTTTATTATGTGATTATACTTATTTATTTGACTAAGGGTGGATAAGCTTTGATGAATGAAAAAACACCCTCTTACTTTAAAACAATTATTATTCCAATTTTTGTAAATAAAAAATCCGAGTATTAGTGTACTCGGATTAAAAAGCGCTAGTAAGAAAATTAAAATACTCTTTATTGTTATTAAAATTATTTACCGTTTGTGGTTATAAATAATTTATTTGAATTACTGTCTCTATAATGTGTGCAACAACAAATAACTACTATAATCAATCCAAATATAAGCCTTTTTAAGATAGGATGATAAAATAATCTTAAAGTAATTAGGGCTAATAGCTTGTTTTTGAATAATAAAGTGATTGTTTAAGTGTTAAAAAAATTTAAAAAAGATATTAAAAATAAGAAAAGTGACACCTAATGACATCGTGTTATGATACAAGAAAATGAAAAATATAATAATATTGAGTGAAGAAATATCCTTAATAAAGGTGTAAAATAGCTGTGAGTAGGGAGGAAGTAGAAGATATCATGATCCAATGAAATATATAGGGAGAAATTAAGGTATTTGATTTATTGACATTTATAGTCTAAGCTCTTTAGAATGTTAAAAAAAATAAGGAGTGAGAGGCAAATATTTGTATTGTATATTAATTACCTATCATATCTTTCTTTTTTATATAAAAAAAGAGTTAACTATTGTTCGTTCTATTATTTGTTGTAATTTTATTCTCTCAAATAATAAAAACAAAGTTATGAAAGGAAAAAAAATGTTAGCATTAGCTGTATTAGTTACAGGTATTGCATTTGTTGGTTGTAAAGATGATAAAAAAGTAGAAACTACTGCAACTGAGCAAACTGCTACAACAACTGAAACAGAAACTGCTGTTAAGGATGAGCACACTTCAGAAAACTCATTAGATTGGGCTGGTACTTACGAAGGTACTTTACCAGGTGCTAATAGTGATATTAAAACTACTGTAGTTTTAAATCAAGATAAAACGTATACTAAGACTGCAATCTATGTAGACAAAGGAGAAGAGAAGTTCGAAGAGAAAGGTACTTTTACTTGGAATGCTGAAGGAACTATCGTTACTTTAGTTGCTGAGGGTGAATCTACACAATATAAAGTGCAAGAAGGAAGCCTATTAATGTTAGACCAAGAAGGTAAAGAAGTTACTGGACCTCTAGCTGATAAATATGTTTTAGCTAAGAAATAGTCAACATATCATAAAATTTAAAAAACCTTTCGAAAGAAAGGTTTTTTTTTATCATTAACTTCAGGTTACTAGATTTCTAATACTATTATTACTATTCTTTTATTCTTCTAGACCTAATATACATTGTTATTCCAATTAGGAAGGTTAGAATACTGATGAATATTTCTTTATCATATTCATGTATTTTAAAAGCTTCTATTTGTTGTAAGGTTTCTATATGGATATTATACATATAGATTTGGTGGCCTAATATAAGTAAGGAAGCAATAATGATAAAGCTACTAGTGATTTTTAATTTCTGTTTCATAGTACTTTTCTTTTTTATTACATGATCTAATATGTTAAAAATATGTAAGTATTTTAGTTTTGTCATATAAAAAATACTAAAATAGTTCATATTGTGTATTTTTGAGTAGGTGTCCTTAATGAAAACCTGTTCTATATATTTAGAAAAACAAGAATTAGGCCAAAAAAAAGACTTGAATTCAAAATACAAGTCTTTTTATATAATTTAAAAGTATGATTATTTAATCGCGATTAGTTCAACTGAAGTCAAGTGTTTATGATTAATTACAGTTAAGTCAATTTCATTTTGAGTTAATTTGTTTATTTTGAAATTGATATTTTCATCTACAACTGATGATTTTAGAGTTAATGAACTTCCATTTAGTGTATAAGTGCCTTTGTCGCTCTTCTCACTATATCTATCAAATAAGGTATATTCACCATTCTTTAAAGTAATTTCTACAGAGGATACTTGATATGCTGTTTTCACAGCTTTATTAATATCCGGTGTAAAAGTATAGTACGTAGTCAACCACTTTCTCTCTATATTGTTATGAGTAGTTGTTAGAGTTTGTGGTTCATTTAGTGTGTTATTATCATCCGAAGATGAACAGCCTTGAAGTATTGTAATCGTCAATATCGATAATAAGGCAACGGAAAAAGCGACAAATTTCTTCATAGTTTGTTAATTTTAGTTGAGTAAAGTGTGGTGGTCTAAACTCAGAATTTTAATTAAAAATATGGTAAAATTTTAATAAAAACAAATTGTTTTTTGATAATTTTTATTAAAACTATTGTACTAAAGTTAAATGAAGATATAATATCCTATCGCTTAATATATTATAATGTCAAAAGCTGACGTATAAAGGTATAAAAAAAGGTTTTTAGTTTTACTAAAAACCTTTTAAAACATGATGTTTTGTGTGTTTATTTTGATTTAAAATCGCTAAAAGCGTTTATTCTATGCATGGAATATTGTCTATGAAGAATTGTGTTGGTTTAGTTTGTAGGTCAACGATGGTTGATTTTAATTCATTTCTGATAATAAAAAGTTCTGTTGTACCAGTGAATCTGATTTGAATCATTGATATGGGAGAAGCTTTTAATAATGCTAAATGTTCTTTCTTTATATAAAAGTCAGCATCTAGGATTCTGATATTATTTTTCTTTTCTTGATCATAGGTATATGTTCCACAAACATCATCTCCTAAATAATGTGCGGTTATGGTTGTTCCGTTAACTAACTTTATTGAAACCATACTTTTTTTAGCTACACAAGTGATAGGGATGAAGTCAGGACTCTTTTGTAGATACTGCAAGTTTAGAAATGGGTGCCCGTTATTGTTTACTAAAGCAAAGAACAATGAGCTAGTAGTAGATACTCTGTCGAACTCATAAACAAGTACGTTGTTTGTTTTTTTGTAGTTAATAGAATCATTAACTTCTTCAAAGTCGATAGAACAGTTTTTCTCTTGTGCATATATCGAAGTGGTGATGCCAAGGGTTAAGATTAGTAAGAGTGCTAGTTTTTTCATTTGTTATTAGTTTGGTGACAAATTATCATTATTTTTTTAATAAGACAATAGTATTGTTGTAAATAGTGTGGTAAACGTATGAGTTGTTTAAACCCAAATTACGCATTAGCCAAATACTACAAAGCAATTCTACTTCATAGTTCTTTCATTAGCTCTAAAACCATACTATAGTATGCTTTAATCACTAATTCAGACCTATTTTGTATAATTACTTTTCGTTTATATGTCTATTGCATAATTCGGGTTTTAAATATCTGTATTACTTCTTTGATTTGGATGTTTTTATGGTATAAAAAAGGTCATATTAAATACTATATGACCTTTAAGAGTTATGTTCGTGAACAAATAATAAAGATTCGTTCATTTTTGCTATTGGTAGTGAAAAAGATATAAGTATCTCCTCCGTCTTTTATTTTCCATTTCTTTCTAATTTCCTCAACTTTTATAGGGAAATTTCTAGTTGTAACATTTGCTTTTATATTTTGCAAGTGTTTTTTAGCCTCTTGTTTATTATATGGAATAATCTGTTCTATCGCAAAACTTCTTCCTGGAAAATCAATTAATGTATCACTAGTATAAAGATGACTATGTGGATGAAGTTTGTGTAAATTAAACTGTTTACTTATTGCGTCAAATTTACCTGTCTTTAATATAGCGGCATTGGGTTCATATAGATATTGTTTAGGTTCACTGAATAGTGATGTACTAGTATCATCTAGCGGACAAATGAATAACTGATTATCTTCTTTAGTGATATTTACAGCAGTAAGTTCAGTGGTTCCTGTATAGTCTTTTTCTAGTACCCATAGTAGTTCTTTAACTTCATTATGAAGTGCTACAATATGAATGCTTTTTACATTTTTTAATTCGTTAAGACCGGCCTGTATGTCTAGTAGAGGAGAAGTCTTAATCAGGATATTAGTACTTCTAGAAAATAATAAATCTAGATGTTCAGGTACATTAGGGGCGCAATCACTTAAGAAGAATACTTTTTCTTTAGCGTCATTTCTTCTGTGTGGGTCTACATAGATATAATCCCATGGTTGGTTATGTTGGGCCAAGTAGGCTAAACTGTCACCAGTATGGCATTTGATATTATCAACTCCTAATGCTTGATTATTAAGGCGAACTATTTCGCTAAGGTCTTCTTGCATTTCACAATGCAATACTTGCTTTATGTTTTTACTAAAATAATAACAGTCTATACCAAAACCACCTGTTAGATCTATCAAAGAGTCACCAGATACTAGTGAAGCTTTATAAGAAGCACAAGGTTCAGATGAGGTTTGTTCTATAGAGAGTTTTTTGGGGAATAGAATATTCTCTGTCCCATACCACGTGGGTAACTTATCTTTAGTTTTCTTTTTTGATTCTATCTGAGTTAATAAATCACTCATAGAGATATCTTCAAAGGGACTTTTTTTAAAGGCTATTTTAGTTAAATCACTATCTAAGTGAGCTTGTATATAGTGTTGTACTTCTTGTGATAAGAATAGTTCTGTTTTCAATTATAATTTCTTTGTGAGTAATTGTACAAATTTGTTGTTTGGTAAAAACTCCTTACCAATTACTTTGATACAAGTGTAAATAGGTACAGCTGCTATCATACCAAATATTCCTCCAAACATACCGCTTGCAAGAATAACAATGAAGATCTCTAATGGATGTGATTTAACGCTATTAGAGAAGATTAAAGGCTGATTGATAACATTGTCTATTAGTTGTATAAATAAGAAGCCCAGCATTACGGTAATAGCCTTAGGTAGGGTAACTTCACTAAAGTTATCACCTATAAAACTCAACATCGTAAAGAGGACAGATAATATATTACCAATAAGTGGTCCAATGTATGGAATGATATTCAATATAGCGACTAGGAATGCAATCATTAGACTTCCTTTTACACCTACTACTGCTAATAGAATAAAAGCAAGTACAAAAATAATAGACATCTGAGTGACTAGTCCTAAAAAGTAACGTGATAGAAGATTGTTTATCTTATCGATTGATTTCAAAACTTTAATCTCGTGTTTACTAGGGAACAACTTTTTGAACTGATATTCTAGTACAACTTGATCTTTTAAAAAGAAAAAGGTGATGAATAGTATGGCAAAAACCCCCATTCCAAATTCACTAAGTAAGCCTAGAATAGTATTAAATAGATTAGGTACAAAATCTAATTTAAGATGAGAACGAAAGTTAGCACCTTCTATTATTTTATCTAAGCTAAATCCTTTTGTGTCTAGATAGAAGTCTATCTTGCGAATAAGACCATTAAAATCTTCTTGTAGGTGTGATGTATTCAATACAGACAAGTTTTGAGCTTGTGTAGTGAATAAAGGGATAAACATAAATATAAAACTCAAGAAAAAGGCTAAAAAGAGAATAACAGTTAAGGTAACTGCAAATACTTTAGATAGACGAAGCTTTCTTCTTAAAAACTCTACAATAGGTTTACCGATTAAAGCCAATACAAAAGCAAAGCCTGTATATATAAATATTGAACTAATCTGCAAAAACATTTGACCTAGTACAGCGAGAAAAAATAGAATTAAAACTGCACGTACTATTCCTTTAGAAATTGTTTTAGCATCCACCATAATTATGACTTTTATTCATTTGTAAATACGAAACTATGCACGGCTACTAAAGCGGCTGTCTCTGTTCTTAATCTTGTGTGTCCTAGTGATACTGGTCGATATCCTTTTGCTAATGCTAAGTTAATTTCATTGGTAGAGAAGTCTCCCTCTGGACCTACTAAAAGTAAATAATTTTTATGAATATCTATACTGTCTTTTAGTAAGACTTTTTCAGTTTCTTCACAATGAGCAATGTATTTTTCTCCTTGATGATCTTGATTTAAAAAGTCTTTTAAGCTTATTGGCTCGTTTAGAATAGGTAAATGATATTGTAAAGATTGTTTCATTGCGGATTGAATAATTTTTTCAAAACGCTCTGTCTTCACTATTTTTCTCTCAGAGTGATCACAAATAATAGGGGTTATCTCATGGATGCCTATTTCTGTAGCTTTCTCTAAAAACCATTCATAACGTTCGTTCATTTTTGTTGGCGCCACAGCTAAATGTAAACGAAAAGGAGTCGGTGCTTGATCTTCAGAAGCGATGATTTCAGTAACGCATTTCTTGTCTGAATCTAAAGTGATTTTGGTTGTAAATAGGGTACCTTTACCATTGGTAACATATAGGAGATCTCCCATTTTACGTCTTAGTACTTTGATGATATGTTTACTTTCATCTTTATCAAAAGTAAAAGATGTTTGTCCTTTTTCAATTTCTGGCGAATAAAATAATTGCATACTTAAGTTTTAGAATTCAATACGTGCTTTAGAAACTACTGAAGAATCAGCAAAAATAGATTCTTTGTATTTATAGTACCCTACTATTCCAATCATAGCAGCATTATCTGTTGTGTATTCAAATTTGGGAATAAACGCTTTCCACTTATATTTTTTCTCTCCTTCTTTAAGCGCTTGTCTAATACCAGAGTTAGCAGATACACCACCACCAATAACGATTTGCTTAATCCCCGTTTCTTTAACTGCAAGTTTAAGCTTGTCTAGTAAGATTTGGATAATGGTATATTGGATAGAGGCGCATATATCAGCTTTGTTTTCTTCAATAAAATTAGGGTTAATGGCTACATTTTTTTGAATAAAATAAAGGAACTGTGTTTTTAAACCACTGAAGCTGAAGTTCAGTCCGTCTACTTTAGGTTTAGTGAAAGCAAACGCTTTAGGGTTTCCCTCTTTAGCATATTTATCAATTAAAGGTCCTCCTGGATAAGGGAATCCCAAAACTTTAGCCGATTTGTCAAAAGCTTCTCCCACAGCGTCATCTGTGGTTTCTCCTAGTATTTCTAAGTCAAAGAAACTATTTACCTTCACGATTTGCGTATGCCCACCTGAGATGGTCATTGCTAAGAAAGGAAACTCAGGTTTGTCATATCCTTCTTCATCTATAAAGTGGCATAAGATATGGGCGTGCATATGGTTTACAGCTACTAGGGGAATATCAAGAGCCAGAGATAAACTCTTGGCAAATGATCCGCCTACTAATAGTGACCCCATTAGTCCAGGGCCTTGTGTAAAGGCAATACCATCTAAGTCATCCTTCGTTATTCCTGCTTTTTTAAGAGCAATATCAACTACAGGAACAATGTTCTGTTGATGAGCACGAGATGCTAGTTCAGGAACAACACCTCCATACTCTTCGTGTATTTCCTGTCTCGCGACTATGTTTGACAATACTTTGTTGTCAGCCATGATTGCGGCAGAAGTATCATCACATGAGCTCTCTATGGCTAAAATATAGGTAGGTTTTAAAGACATTTTAATATTCTATAATTGTATAATTTATTAAGGCGAAATCTACCCAACCCTATGGAAAATTATATAAATTTGCTTATTGTTTGGTTTTTATAAGAAACCGTGAGTAGATTGGGGCAAATTTAAAACATTAATAGTTATCAAAAAATTTAATAAAATACTTTTTCGCCTATTATTGGCTGTCTTTAGCTTGGTTGTGATCATTGCAGGGGCACTGTCTTTGCCTGTGGTTCAAACCTTTCTGGCTCAGCAAGCTATGGAGAAGATTAATAGCCAGTTTGGTACTAAGTTAGAGATAGAAAGACTAGCAATCAGTGTGTTTGGTCGAGTTACATTAAAAAAGGTTACAGCAAAGGATAATCACGATACTAATTTTATAGAAATAAAAGCTTTTACAACGAGTATTTCAGATTTTAATGAACTTATCCAAGGGAGATTATATTTTGGTAAAACTAAGGTAGATGGATTGTATTTAAGAATACATAAATACAAAGGTGAAGAGTTTACTACCTTAGATCAGTTGATTAATGCATTTGATGATGGAAAAGAGGGGGAAGGTAAGTTTAGACTAAAATCTTCTCATCTAACAATTAAAAATACTCATTTGATTATTTCTGACGATGAAGCAGAAACGCCAGTAGCTATAGATTTTAAAAATATTAATGGGGAAGTAGAAGACTTCTTTATTAAAGGACCTGATATTTATGCTAATGTTTTGAAATCTAGTTTTGAGGATAACTGGGGTATGGGTGTGACAAATCTATCAGGTAATTTTACGCATACTAAAACTAGTATCTCTATGGAGAAGCTAGATTTACAAACGAAAAAGTCGGCTATAGAAGGAGACCTTAAGTTCACCTATGCCTTAGGCGATATGAAGTACTTCGTAGATAAGGTGAATTGGGATTTTGAGATTAGAAAAGCAGTATTGAATTCCTCAGACTTAAATGCCTTTACTGGTATTTTCGCAGAGAATAAGATGGTGTATGTAACAGGACATATTAATGGTGTGATGAACGATTTTACAATGAAAAATGTAAATCTAGTAGATGACAATATGTCTAATGTGAGAGGATTATTTAGTTTTAGAAATGTATTCGATAAAGTAAAACCGTTTTGGATGAATGCTAATGTGGATCGATTATTTATTACTCGTGATCACATTGTAGGGTTAATGCCTGAGTTATTGCATGAACTATTGCCTACAGAATTAACTAATCTTGGACAAGTAGATATTAAAGGAGATATCGAAATGACTAAGCGTACGTTAAAGACGGATATAGAGTTATTAACTTCTATCGGAAAAGGAAAAGCAGTTATAGATATCGAAAATCTTGATAATCCTAATCTAGCTGCTTATAAAGGGGATATTGTCCTAGAGAAGTTTGACTTAGGAGAGTTTATTAAAAATAAAAACTTTGGATTAACGTCTGTTGACTTAGAGGTTGATGGAGTTGGATTTAATCAAAAGTCACTGAATACAAGTATTAAGGGAGATGTGTTCTCTTTTGACTTTGCTAAGTATAAGTATACAAATATCGCAGTAGATGGATTGTTAAAGATGCCTTATTACCGCGGTTTAGTACACAGTCAAGATCCTAATTTGCAGTTAGACTTTAATGGGATGATAGATTTGAGTTCAGAAGTTAAGAACTATGATTTCATTGCAGATGTTGACTACGCAGATTTATATGCATTACATTTAGTAAATGATACACTTTCTAAGTTTAAAGGGCAGTTTGAATTTAAAGCTTCAGGTAATACTCTTGATGATTTAGCAGGTACATTTACAATGCGTAATACTACTTATATCAATAGTAAAGATGAGTATGTATTCGGTCATTTTACATTAAATTCGGAATTTAATCCAGAGAATGAGCGCCTTATTTCTTTTGTGTCACAGGAGGCAATAGAGGGGTATATTAAAGGAAAGTTCTTGTTTAAGGATTTAAGAGCTTTGTTTACTAATGCACTAGGAAGTTTATACACAAACTATTCTCCTTATAAAATAAAAGAGGATCAATATCTCGATTTTGATATTACAGTACACAATAGGCTGATCGAAGTATTCTTGCCACAATTGACTTTAAGTGCCTCAACTCATGTAGAAGGTAGTATTGATAATGATAATAATATTTTTAAACTAAACTTCTCTTCACCAAGTATTGGAATTGAAGATTTCAATTTTTACAATGTATTGTTAGATGTAAATAATTCTAACCCATTATATAATACTTATGTTTCACTAGATAGTATGAAATCTAAGTTTTATCGTATCACAGATTTTAATTTATTAAACTTGACTCATAATGATACATTATTTGTTCGTTCTGAGTTTAAAGGAGGAACGCATGGTAAGGATAAGTTTAATCTGAACTTGTACCATACTATTAATGAAGAAAACCTATCTGTAGTAGGGTTTAAGAAGTCAGACATCTTCTTAAAAGATTTCTTGTGGAGTATTAACGAAAGTGATAATAAGAAGAATAAAGTTATTTTTAATAAGAAGTTAGAGGACTTTACTATAGATGATTTATCATTATCACATAATGGACAAGAGGTTAATCTGACAGGAGCAGTAAGAGACTCAACTTATAAGCACTTTGATTTAGAATTTAAACAAGTAGACTTAGCTAAGTTTGCTCCTGATATATCTAATCTGGAGTTCGCTGGTAATATAGATGGTGATTTACATTTTTCACAGGTTAAAGATGTGTTTCAACCTAAGGTAAATATCAATATAGATGAACTAGCAGTCAATAAAGTTAGGTTAGGAGATTTAGCTTTCCATGTTGACGGAGATGAGCGTTTAAAGAATTTTAAAGTTCAGTCTAGCATTGTGGATAATGAGAAAGAAAAGTTCTATTTAAATGGTGATTTAGCTATTGTCAATAAACAGATGCAATTAAATCTAGAATCAGGATTTAAAGATTTCTCTGTTAAACCTATTGAACCTTTACTTAAAACAATTGTTTCTGATGTAAGAGGAACTGCATCAGGAAAAATTAATATTCAGGGTACAGCTAAGAAACCAGAGGTCAACGGACGATTACACCTAAATAAGGCAGGTATGAAGTCTAAGTTCACTGGGGTAGATTATAATTTTGAAGAAGATGCTGCTTTAGATTTAACAGAGCGTCAGTTTATATTGCGTAAAGTGCGTATTATAGATTCAAAGCATAAAACTGAAGGAATTATAGACGGAGATATTTCTCATAAGGCGTTTAATGATTGGGCATTGAATTTAGTGCTTTCTTCTCCTAATTTATTAGCCTTAGATACTAAATTCGAAGAGGGAAGTATCTATTATGGTAAAGCCTTTATCAATGGAATGGCTAAATTAAGTGGACCAGTAGAGATGTTGGCTATTAATATTAATGCGACATCTAATAAAGGAACATCTATTAAAATTCCGTTGAAAGAAGCACAAGGTACTGGGGAAAATAACTTTATACACTTCTTATCACCTCAAGAAAAGGCATTGCGTCTTAAAGGAAAAGAGTACGATATGTATAGATATCGAAACAGTGGTATAGAGCTTGACTTTGAGTTTGTATTAACTCCTGATGCAGAGATTGAAATTATATTAGACCGTGAGTCAGGACATGCTATGCGAGGTAGAGGAGCAGGATTTATTACGATGGAGATAAATACCTTAGGTAAGTTCAATATGTGGGGTGATTTCCAGGCGTATGAAGGAGAGTATAACTTCCGATATGGTGGATTGATTGATAAGAAGTTTGTTGTGAAGAAATATGGTACGATTCGTTGGGATGGAGATCCTATGAATGCCATGTTAGACTTACAAGCAATTTATCATACAGATGCAAATCCTAGTGTAATTATAGATAATTCTATTATCAATAGAAAAGTACCTACGGATGTAGCTATTGTCTTAAATGGTAGTTTAAGTAATCCTGAGGTAGACTTTGAGATCAACTTCCCGACAGTGAGTTCTGTAGTGAAGTCAGAGTTAGATTATAGATTGAGCGAACGTGATATGCGTGAGCGTCAAGCGATGGCTCTGTTAGCTACAGGAGCATTCTTCTCTTCTGATAACTCTTCGTCTACATTAGCAGGAAGTTTATTTGAACGCGCTAGTAGTATTTTTGATGAGATATTTTCGGATGAGGACGATAAGTTTAAAGTAGGGTTAAACTATGCACAAGGAGAACGAAATCCTTATACACAAACGGAAGGACGTGTAGGGGTGACCTTCTCGACTAAAGTTAATGATCGTATTTCTGTCAATGGTAAATTGGGTGTGCCTGTAGGAGGAGTAGAGCAATCTGTGATCGTAGGAGATGTAGAGGTGATGTTACGCCTTAATGAAGAAGGGTCTTTAAGTGCAAGAGTATTTAATCGCGAAAATGATATTAACTATATCGGTGAAGGGATTGGATATACGCAAGGTGTAGGATTATCTTATGAAGTAGATTTTGATACTTTTAAAGAATTGATCTCAAAAATCTTAAATAGAGCTAAAACAAGAGAAAAAGACCAAAGTAAGAATAAAAAGCAAGATACTAATCGATCAGAAGAGTTGCCAGACTCTGATTTTAATAGGGATTTTATCAAGTTTTATGAGAATAGAAGGAAGTCATCTACAGCTCCGTCAGACACTTATAATTTAACAAAATAGAGGTGGAATAAGGGGCTTCTATTTTTGTTAAAATGGTCTATTATTCGTAAATTTACTCAAAACGATAAAATATGAGTAAGGCGATTAAAAAGATCGGTGTCTTAACTTCTGGAGGAGATGCTCCAGGGATGAACGCAGCAATTAGGGCAATTGTTCGTACTTGTTCTTTTCACGATGTAATGTGTGTAGGAATATTTAGAGGATTTCAAGGATTAGTTGAAGGTGATTTTGAAGTATTGGGTCCTCGTGATGTAAATTACATTATTAATAAAGGAGGTACTATCCTTAAAACAGCTCGAAGCGTAGCTTTCCGTTCTGAGGAAGGGCGTAAAACAGCTTATGAGAACTTAAAGAATGCAGGTATTGATGCATTAATTGTTATTGGTGGAGACGGAAGTTTTACTGGAGCTATGATATTGAGCAAGGAGTATGACATTCCAGTAATGGGAATTCCAGGTACTATTGATAATGATATACACGGTACAAGTCATACTATCGGATTTGACACTGCCTTAAATACAGTAGTAGATGCTGTAGATAAAATTAGAGATACTGCCAGCTCACATAAACGTTTATTCTTTGTAGAAGTTATGGGTAGAGATGCAGGTCATATCGCACTGAATGCAGGTATTGGAGCTGGAGCAGAAGAGATTCTTATTCCAGAAGAGAATATGGGTATGGAGCGTCTATTAGAGTCTCTAAAGAAAAGTAAAAAATCAGGAAAATCATCTAGTATAGTTATCGTAGCAGAAGGTGAGAAATTAGGTAAAAATGTATTTGAAATAGGAGAATACGTAGAAACTAATTTGCCAGAATACGAGGTACGTGTGTCTGTATTAGGGCATATGCAAAGAGGAGGAGCACCATCTTGCTTCGACCGTGTATTAGCAAGTAGATTGAGTGTGAAAGCGGTTGAAACGTTATTAGCAGGAGAACGCAACTATATGGTTGGTTTAATCAATGATCAAGTAGCGCTTACACCATTAGAACAAGCAGTAAAAGGTCATTCTCCAATAGATCAGGAACTACTTAGAGTATCTGATATCATCACAATTTAAAAGAAATAATAAAACGAAATAGAATTATGAAAACAAGAATTGGTATTAACGGTTTTGGACGTATTGGACGTTTAATGTTAAGAGAAGCTGTAAAGAATCCTAATGTTGAGATAGTAGCAGTTAATGATTTAATGGCGGTAGAGCACTTAGCTTATTTAATTAAGTTTGACTCTGTTCACGGTCGTTTTGATGGAACTGTAGAAGTAAAAGATGGTCATTTAGTAGTAAATGGACAAACAATCCGTGTAACAGCAGAGAAAGATCCTTCTTTATTAAAATGGGATGAAGTAAAAGTAGATGTAGTAGCTGACTGTACAGGTATCTTTAAAGAATTAGATAGCGCGCAAAAACATATCGATGCAGGAGCTAAGAAAGTATTAATCTCTGCTCCATCAGGAACTGCTCCAATGTATGTTATGGGAGTGAATGAGAAAGACATGAAAGCTACAGATACAATCGTTTCTAATGCTTCTTGTACTACTAACTGTTTAGCGCCATTAGCTAAAGTTATTAATGACAATTTTGGTATTGTAGAAGCTTTAATGACTACAGTACATGCTGTAACAGCTACACAGTTTACAGTAGATGGGCCTTCTAAGAAAGATTTTAGAGGTGGACGTTCTGCTATGAATAATATTATTCCTGCTTCTACAGGTGCTGCTAAAGCTGTAGGTAAAGTTATTCCAGAATTAAAAGGAAAACTTACAGGTATGTCTATGCGTGTTCCTACTGCTGACGTATCAGCTGTAGATTTAACAGTGAAAGTAGCTAAAGAAACATCTTATGAAGAAGTGTTAGCTGTATTGAAGAAAGCAAGTGAGAACGAACTAAAAGGGGTGATGGCTTATACAGAAGAGGATGTAGTGTCTCAAGATTTTGTATCTGATACACATACTTGTATTGTAGATGCTAAAGCAGGTATCGGATTAAACAGTACTTTCTTTAAGATTGTAGCTTGGTATGATAACGAGTATGGTTATTCTGCTAAGATGGTTGATATGGCTATCTTAATGAATAATTTAAAATAATTAAATAGTTTAAATGAAAATAATCGTCGATAGTGGTTCCACTAAGGCTGATTGGATTTTCTTTGACCAGAATAATAATGTTATAACTTCGGTGACTAGTTTAGGACTAAATCCCGAAGTTATTACTTTAGATGAGTTCTTTACCCGCGTTAATACAGTGCCTGATATCTGTAAGAATAAAGACGAGGTTAAGGAACTTTATTTTTATGGTTCAGGGTGTGGGTCTGATCGTACAAAAAATATCGTTAAAAGATTTGCTGAAGATTACTTTGTGAATTGTAAAAACATTAATGTCCACGAAGATACTTATGCTGCTATTTACGCGACTGTAGGAAAAGGAGAGGAAGGAATAGTTTGTATTAATGGTACAGGATCTAATGTCTCTTATTTTGATGGAAATAAAGTATATCAGAGAATAGAGTCCTTAGGTTTTATGGCTATGGATGATTGTAGTGGAAGTGCACTCGGTAGATTGATGATCAAGAGTTTCTTTTTAAAAATGATGCCTAAAGAATTAGCAGATTTATTTAAAAGTAAATACGATGTAGATGCTGATGTAGTGAAGTACAATTTTTATAAGAAAGAAAACCCTAATGCTTATATGGCTTCCTTTTTGCCATTTTTAATAGAGCATAAGGATAAAACTTTTTTTAAAGATATGATCAAAGAACAAATTACTTTCTTTATAAATCATTATATCAAGAATAATCCTGAGTATAGCACAGTGCCAGTTCATTTTGTTGGTTCTGTAGCTTATTTTTTACAAGACGAGTTTAGAGAGCTATTAGCAGATCATAATATTCAAGTAGGGAAAATAATTCAAAAACCATTAGACGGATTAATCGAATATCATAAATAGTAAGGAGTATGGAAATAGCAATTGTAGCACACGATGCTAAGAAGAAAGAAATGTTAGAGTTTATCAAAAAAAACAGAGAAATTCTATCAAGTGAAGGAATATCATTGATTGGTACAGGGACTACAGGAAGTATGGCTGAGGATGCAGGTTTTAAAGTGAAGCGTATGCTATCAGGACCACTAGGAGGGGACGCTCAGATTGCTGCAAGAGTTGCGGAAGGAAAGACTTCAATGGTTTTATTCTTTAAAGACCCTCTAGGAAAACACCCACATGAGCCAGACATTAATATGTTGTTACGAGTATGTGATGTACACAATGTACCTTTGGCAACAAATGAAGCTTCAGCTCAATTGTTGTTAAACGCTATCAGTACAATAAAATAAGGAACTTCTAGAAAAAACTAGACGAATATAGAAGGAATAGGCGCATAAGTATTATGTGCCTTTTTTTGTTGGTAAAAACTTGCGTACCTGTGACAATTACTTTTTCGCAATTACAGATGGATAAAAATATTTAAACAGCTCATTTACAGAATTGCTAGCAAGAACTCTGTTTCTTCTCAGCATTAATTGAGATGCTAAAGATGGTTTTGTATTGACTTGCTAGGGGATTGCTTGCGGGTTTCTTGCACTTTTCTTCGAGAAAGAGAGCTTCTGGGCAAGGAAAGTCCTAGAAAACCCCTAGTAATCCCCTAGAAAGTGCAAGCTGAACGTTGATATTATTCTTAAATAATAAAGTCATAATTCGTGTTTTAGTTTAATAAATGTAATAACAGATACATGTATTGTTTGAATCTAAGATTTGTTAAAGAGTGAATTAAATAAAATTAGAATACTCTCGTATGTATTAGATTATAAAGAGTACTCTAGAGATAAATAGGCATGGTGTTTGGGATAGTCTAGTATGTTTTTTAATTACAGAGCTGTTATTTTAAAAGGACTAATTTTTTTAAGAAGCAAAATAAAAGATGTTATATTTTGTTTAATTGCTTTCGAGTAATTAATTAAATAGCTAATTTAGTAGGAATCAAACTTGTCATATTATGAAAAAAATAAAAAGAGTGTTTACAGGTGCTTTGGTTTTAGGAGCATTTGTCTTTGGTTTGTCTGAAGCGGAAGCTTGTACAAGAGTTGTTTATAAAGGACCTAATAATACAGTTATTACAGGGCGCTCAATGGATTGGAAAGAAGAAATTATGCCTAATATTTGGGTATTTCCAAGAGGAATGGAACGCAATGGAGAAGTAGGGAAGGCTTCTGTAAAATGGAAGTCTAAGTATGGAAGTGTTGTTACTTCTGCTTTTGATATCGCTACTACAGATGGTATGAACGAGAAAGGGCTTGTGGCTAATATCTTATGGTTAGTAGAGTCTAAATATCCTGAGTATAATCCTGATGGAAAAGATAAGGGGATTAGCTTAGCAGCTTGGGCACAATATGTTTTAGATAATTATGCAAGTGTTGATGAAGCAGTTAAGGATCTGCAAAAGAATCCTATTATCGTAGTAACTGCTAATACGCCAGGACGTACTTCTTTAGCTACTGTTCACTTAACAATTTCTGATGCGCAAGGTGATAATGCTATTTTTGAATTTATTGATGGTAAACTGAAGATATATCATGATCCTTCATATACTGTGGTGACTAATTCTCCTACTTATGATAAGCAATTAGCGATTAGAGATTATTGGAATTATTTGCCAGGAAATAAAGTGTTGCCTGGTACAGGTAGATCTGAAGATCGTTTTGCACGTGCTTCATACTATGCAACTGCGGTAGAACAAAGTGCTGATGAGCGCGTTTCTGTAGGTGCTGTATTTAGTATTGTACGTAATGTATCTGTGCCTTATGGAGTGCATATAGATGGAGAACCTAATTTATCTTCTACTAAGTGGAGAACGGTTTCTGATCAGAAGAATTTAGTGTATTATTATGAAGATCCGATTGCGTTAACACCAATGTGGCTTGATTTAAAAACAATTGATTTTAGTGAAAAGGCTGGAGTTAGAAAGTTAGATGTTTCTAAGAAACAGCAGTACGCAGGTGTTGTAAATAGTAAATTAGAGAAAACTAAAGCTTTTCAGTTTTTAGGAATCTAGAAGTAAAAAATAAGACTACTAAAAAGGGGTGATTATTAATTAATAATCACCCCTTTTTAGTAGTGTGCTTTCTGCTTATTTAGAAGCTATCATAGATATTTCTACATTTACATTTCTAGGTAACTTTACTACCTGAATACATTCTCTAGCAGGCGCTGTAGCGGCTGTAAAGAAGCTTCCGTATATCTCGTTTACTTTAGCGAAGTCATTCATATCTGTTAAGAAAATAGTTGCTTTAACAACGTTTTCGAATGTCATATTTGCTGCTTCTAGTATCGCTTGTAGATTAGCCATTACTTGTTTTGCTTCGTCTTCAATACCTGTTGTTACAAGCGTTTCTGTAGCTTGATTAAAAGGGATTTGACCTGAGATGAATAATAAGTCACCAGTCATTACTGAGTGATTGTATGGTCCGATTGGCGCAGGTGCCTTGTCTGAATTGATAATTTTCTTCATAAAGTATAGTTTTAAAAAAAGAGGAGGAGTAAAAATACGCCTCCTCTTTCTGAATTATTTTTATCTGTATATTTTGTCTGGAGCTTTACGTTTTTCCCACTTGATATCACTTAACATTGATGAGCGAATACCAATAAAGAATCCCCAACTAGTATAGGTTCCGATAGGTACCCAAGAGAAGTCCATTCTCCAGCTCTTTAAGTCACGTTCAAACCTTAATTGAGTAAAAGTAACTCCTTTCTGAACAAAGTCATAACCTGTAGAGAAACCAACTTTCCAATTAGGTGTTACATCTAGATTTCCAGATACCATGACGGAGTTATTGACGATTTCGTTCTGCCTCGATGAGTTGTTATAAGTCATGGAGTAGGCAAAGGTTAAATCCCAAGGTAGTTTAGCATTAAAGAAACCACCAAAAGGTTTGTCTTCATCATCGTCACTCAGTGTACTTCTTTTCTGATTACCTAACTCTACAGCTCTACCAAATAAATCATCAGCACGTCCACCATTGTCTAGAGAGTTTTGATTCTTTTTGTCTTCAGCATTACCGAACATGGCATCTTTACTAGATAGAGACCAGTTTACAGTCATATTAGCACTTGTCAGACGGAATAAACTTCCTCCATTGTTAATGTTGTAAGTATCTATACGTCTATTGTTATTGTCTAAAGCATAAGGGTCAAGTGTTGCTCCAAAGTTAATTTGCATTTTATCTTTAAATAGAGCTGTACCAGCACTTACACGTACAGGAGACCACTTCAGTGAGTCAGCAGACATATTATAACTCGTAGAGAAGTTTAAGCTGTTTAAAAGCATTACTTTTCTCGGTTCACCTTTCTCATTATCATCATCTCTAACTTTTGCTTCAAAAGTGTTGCTTAAGTTGAAGTTCATCATATTAGAGTTATATCTTCCAGGAGCTCCAAAAATACCATTTTGGAAACGAGTATAATCTTGGAATGTTTGTCCTGTAGCATCTATGGCATAAGTGTCATAGTACTGTTCGAAACTAGGTGTGTAAGAATACCCAACGCTTGGACGCATTACGTGACGTATAGCTTGGATTCTTTTGTCTTCTCCAAAGTTGAATGTACCATAAATAGTTGTTCCAATACTTGCATTAGCATTATACGTTCTAAAGCTGTCGAATCCATTTACTCTAATGTCATCAACCTTATTAGTCTGTGCGTTGTATTTTTTCTCTATGGTATTGAAGTACCAAACTTCATTATAAGAAGCACCTGCCGTTACAGAGAAGTGTTTGAATATTTTGAAGTTGGTTGCAATTGGAATACTGTGTTGGAACCCTGTGTTTAAACTGTCGAACATTTCTCTTTTAAAGAAGTAATCTTCGTGTGTTTTTACACGGTTTTCTCCACGTACAGAATACGAGAAGTTTAAGTTCTTAATAATACCTTTTTTAGAACCATATTTTGGAGCAAAAGGGAATACACGATCTACGTTTACTTGTAATGTAGGAAGAGTCATGTTAATCTCCTTTGTATTTGTTGATTGAGAGTGAGTAGCAGTAAGTGACATATTCACTTGTGGTACACTTTCGAAAGTACGTTGGTAACTAACAGATGAGCTCATGGTGTTATTCATAGAAGCTCCTACGTTATAGGTATTGTTTGATTGTCTGAAGTACTGGCTACTACCTAAGTTTACAGACGCAGAGAATCGTGAGTTAGGATTGGCTTTACCATCTTGACTGTGATTCCACTGAATATTGTATAACTTGCTAGATGCGTAATCTGGAAGTCCTTTTTCAGAGAAGATATTGTTTTCGTAACGGATTAAAACACGTCCGTTATATTTATAACGTTGAGCATAAGAACTGTTAAATCTCAATCCCCAGCTACCATTAGTATAGTAGTCTCCTAATACGTTTAAATCCATTTTATCACTTATCGCAAAGTAATAACCACCATTCTGAATATAGTATCCTTGTTGATTAGTATCACCAAAACTTGGGATGATAAATCCTGATTCAGCTTTTTCTGACATCGGGAAAAAGGCGAAAGGCAATCCTAGTGGTGTAGGTACATCAGCAATCACCATATTGGTAACTCCTGTAACTACTTTTTTGCCAGGTACTAACTTAACCTTATTGGTACGGAAGTAGTATTCAGGATCATCTAAATCTTTAGCAGTAGTAAAGATTACATCTTTCATGAAGTAAACAGAGTCATTCTCTTTTTTACTCACTTCTGCTTTAATTCTAAATTCACCTTGTGAAGTACGAGATTTAAAAACTAATGCTTTTTTTGTTTTTGTATTGAAGCGGATAGAATCTGGTTCTACGATCTGTGATCCTTGTTTAAAAACAGGGTATTGCGACATATTACCAACACTATCTTTAATACCTCCTGCATAGATTTCACTTTTTTCATAATTGAAAATGATCTTACCCGCAGTTAGTTCATAATCCTGATAGCGTATTTCAGCTTCATTATATAATGTAATTTCTTTTTTTGCTAAGTTTAGGGCTTCATAGTCTTTTGCTTTTCTATAAACCATTTCTTCAAGAAGAGGTTTATTAGCAGGAACTATGGTGTCTTTTTGTTTTTTAAGTGTATCCTGGATAGAGGGTACAGCAAGTTTGTCTATAGTATCTGAAGTGGTAACTATAGAATCTCTTTTTAGTGTAGTATTTACAGCTGTAAATTTCTTATTGTTGTCTTGTGCAATCCCTTTTTGTGTTAAAGTTGCTCCAAAAACCAATAAAATGAAAACGATATTAAAAATATTTGTTCGCAAACCTATATATATGCTATTTTTGTAAAATTAAGCGCGTTGTTTTTAACGTGTCAAACTTACATATATTTTTTTTGAAAATGTATTTTTATTTAAATTATAAAACGTTATAAATATCATTTATATGAATTACAGTCGTTCTAAACTGTTTGCCTTACTAGCCATTCTTTTCCTGAGTTTCTCTATACAAGCACAGAATGGGAAAAAATTTAAAGTTGTATTAGATCCTGGACATGGAGGAAAAGATACTGGTACTAACCATAAGAAGAATGTAGAAAAGGATATTGTATTAGCAGTAGCTTTAGAGGTAGGTAAGATATTAGAAAAACAATCTGATATAGAAGTGTTCTATACTCGTAAGACAGATGTGTTTGTACCTGTAAAGGAAAGATCAGTATTAGCTAATGATAATAATGGAAACGTATTTGTATCTATTCACTGTAATGGTGTGAATAGTGAGGCTGCTTCAGGGACAGAGACTTATGTGATGGGTCTTAGTAAGAATAAATCTAACCTAGATGTAGCTAAGACGGAGAACTCCGTGATTATGATGGAGGATGATTATAAGACAAAGTATGCAGGCTTTGACCCTTCTTCTCCAGAGTCTATTATTGGATTGACACTATTGCAGGAAGATTATATTCATCAGAGTATTGATTTAGCAAGTAGAGTACAAGATGGTTTTACAAATGATCTGAAGAGAAAGAATAGAGGAGTAAAACAAGGTCCATTCTGGGTATTACACGGGGCTTTTATGCCTAGTATATTGATAGAGTTAGGGTTTGTATCTAATACAGCTGAAGGGAGCTATTTGACTTCAAGTAAAGGACAGAAAGAATTAGCACGTTCTATAGCACAAGGGATTATTGATTATAAAGCGGCTTATTATGGAGGTAGTAAAACTCTAGTATTAGCAGATTCTAATGATAAAGCAGCAGCTAAAGCTGATAATAGTAGAAAGACTACAACTAATGAGACAACTACTAATTCTCGAAAAGAAAGTAGTTCAAACACGAATAAAGTTGTTTTTAAAGTGCAAATTGCAGCAGGATCAAAAGTGTTAGCTTTAAAACCTGAGAATTTTAAAGGACTAAGAGGAGTGACGACAATGCGCGCAGGAAATCTTAGTAGATATTATTACGGGGAGACAAGTGACTATGAGACAGCGAAACAAAATCAGAAAGTAGCAAAGGATAAAGGACACAGTTCTGCATTTATTGTAGCATTCAAGGATGGTAAAGTGATTACAGTAGAGGAAGCATTAAAATAATATCAAGCGCTTTAGAAATAAAAGTTTATTTTTGCGTGTTATAAAAATGAAAAGTTTTGAAAATATCAAGAGAAATTAAAACAGCGATTTTAGTATTAGGAGCTATTGCTTTGTTCATTTGGGGTTACTCATTTTTAAAAGGGAGAAACATATTTGATAACAGTACTAGATTTTATGTAGAATACGATAATGTAGAAGGATTGACTACTTCTTCAACGGTTACCATTAATGGTTTAGTCGTAGGGAAAGTATCTAAGATTGATTTAGATAATACTTCAGGCAAATTAAAAGTTGAGTTATTAATGACTCAAAAAGTCAATATATCTAAGAATAGTGTAGCTAAGATTTACTCTCCTGGGTTATTAGGAGGTAAAGGCATTATGATAGATCCTTTATTTGGAGATACAAATTATGCTGAATCTGGACAAGTGCTAAAAGGAGAGGTAGTTTTAGATATGACTGAGAAGTTGACAAAACAAATCGAACCTTTACAGTTAAAAGTAGAAGAGGCTTTAGCTAACTTAAATACGATGTTAGCTTCTGTTAATAATATAATGGATGAAAATACTCAACAGAGTTTAAAAAGTGCAATGACTCAATTAGATGGTACTTTAGCAGGTGCTAATAAGTTGATGGCTACTACTAATCAGATGGTTGCAGCGACTCAGCCTAAGTTAGACGGTACATTGACTAACTTAAATACGATGAGTAGTAACTTCGCTTCAATTTCTACAGATTTAAAAGCTTTGGATATCAAATCTACTTTTACTAACTTAGATAACGCTACTGCAAGTATGGATAAAATCATGGGAGATATCCAAGGTGGTAAGGGATCAGTTGGTAAATTATTGAAAGACGAACAATTATATAGTAACTTAGAAGGAGCAAGTAAAGAATTAGAAGCTTTATTACGCGACTTAAAAGAACACCCAAAACGTTATGTACACTTCTCTTTATTTGGTAAGAAAGCGACACCTTATCAAGCGACAGAAGAAGAAAAGAGTACAGAGGTTAAGGAATAATAAACTAAACAACTAAACCAACTAACAAGAAAAACTAACAATTACTGAAACAATTATTACGACTATGGAGTATTTAGGCCAAGTATTATTTTTACTTCTTTTAGTTGTTGGGTTTGGATTCTTTATTAAAAATATAAAGAAACTAGTCCGCAACATCAAAATAGGAAGAGATATCGATCGAACAGATAATCCTTCAGCTCGTTGGAAAAATATGATCCGCGTAGCTTTAGGACAGTCTAAGATGGTAAAAAGACCTATCCCAGCTATCTTACATATTTTTGTATATGTAGGTTTTGTGATTATTAATATTGAGATGTTAGAAATCATCGTTGATGGTTTGTTTGGTACACATCGAGTGTTTAGCTTCTTAGGTGTAGGCTATGATGCATTAATTGGAATTTTTGAAGTATTAGCTTTCTTAGTTATCTTTGGAGTTATTGTATTCTGGATTCGTAGAAATGTGATAAAACTTAGACGTTTTAATCAACCAGAAATGGAAGGTTGGGCTAAGCGTGATGCGAATAATATTATCTACATTGAGACTGTGTTGATGTGTTTCTTTTTAATCATGAACGCTGCAGATTATTATCTTCAGAGTATCGGCTATACACATTATACAGCAGTAGGATCATTCCCTATTTCTAGTTTTATCAGCCCTATATTTGATGGAGTTAATCCTGCAACAGTTGCATTCATTGAGCGTTTTTGTTGGTGGGGACACATAGTAGGGGTGATGTTGTTTATGAATTATTTATATTATTCAAAACACTTACACATCTTCTTAGCATTCCCAAATACATATTATGCTAATTTGCAACCTCAAGGCGAGTTTAATAACTTAGAGTCTGTTAAGAAAGAAGTTTCTTTAATGATGGACCCTAATGCAGATCCATACGCTGCTCCGGCAGAACCAGTGGGGGAACCAGAGAAATTCGGTGCTCAAGATGTAATGGATTTAAACTGGGTACAGTTATTAAATGCTTATTCTTGTACTGAGTGTGGGCGTTGTACATCTTCTTGTCCTCAAAATACGACAGGTAAAAAGCTGTCTCCACGTAAGATAATGATGTCTACTCGTGACCGTTTAGAGGATGTAAGTAAGATATTAGATGCGAACAATGGTCAGTTTGTAGATGATGGTAAGACATTGTTAAACGACTATATCACACCAGAAGAATTATGGGCTTGTAATACATGTAATGCATGTGTAGAAGAATGTCCTATAGACATTAGTCCACTTTCTATCATTATGGATATGCGTCGTTTCCTAGTTATGGAACAAAGTGCCGCTCCTGTAGAGTTAAACAACATGATGCAAAATGTTGAGAATAATGCTGCTCCATGGCAATATAGTCAAATGGACAGATTAAACTGGAAAGACGAAAACTAAACATTAACTATCATAATCCTTTTCTAGGATTATCTCAATAAACACAAGATTATGTCAGCAAATTTAGTTGTGCCTACCATGGCCGAAATGATGGCAAGAGGAGAACAACCAGAAGTATTATTCTGGGTTGGTTGTTCTGGAAGTTTTGACGATAGAGCAAAAAAGATTACAAAAGCATTCGTAAAGATATTAAATAAAGCAAACGTATCATTTGCTGTACTTGGTACAGAAGAAGGATGTACTGGGGATCCAGCAAAGAGAGCAGGGAATGAGTTTGCATTCCAAATGCAAGCAATGATGAATATCCAAGTATTAGATGGATATGAAATTAAAAAAATCGTAACTGCTTGTCCTCACTGCTTTAATACACTTAAGAATGAGTACCCTGATTTGGGTGGTAAATATGAAGTTGTACACCATACTCAATTCTTGAAATCACTTTTAGATGATGGAAGATTGACTATAGAAGGTGGGCAATTTAAAGGGAAGAGAATTACTTTCCACGATCCATGTTATTTAGGACGTGCTAATCAAGTTTATGAAGCTCCGCGTCAATTGATTGAAAAATTAGATGCAGAGTTAGTAGAAATGAAACGCTCTAGACAAAATGGTTTCTGCTGTGGTGCTGGAGGTGCTCAACTTTTTAAAGAACCAGAACATGGAGATAAAGAAGTGCACGTAGAGCGTACAGAAGAGGCTATAGGGACTAATGCAGAGATTATCGCTGCTGGGTGCCCTTTCTGTAATACAATGCTTACAGATGGAGTGAAGTTTAAAGAAAAAGAAAGCTCAGTAAAAGTACTAGACGTAGCTGAGTTAATCGCAAACGCAGAAGATTTATAAAATATGTTTAAACCATTTGAAGAAATGCCTGATCATTCGAGAGTTTGGATTTACCAATCTAATCGTAAGTTCTCAGATGAAGAGGTTCAAGATATAGATAAGGATTTAGCTGCTTTTACAGCAGAGTGGGCAGCGCATGCTACACCATTAGAATCTTCTTATAAGATATTTTACAATAGATTTATTGTATTAACAGTAGATCAAGATATACACCCTGCTTCAGGATGTTCAATAGATGCTTCAGTTCGTGTGATTCAAGATATTGAACAAAAGTATAATGTAGACTTACTAGATAAGATGAATGTTACTTATAAAACAGGAGAATTCATTGCTTTTAAAACTTTATTAGAATTTAAAGATTTAGTAAAGTCTAAGTCTGTATCAGCTAATACAATTGTATTCAATAATTTAGTAAATGATTTAGGAGAGTTTAGAGAATTTTGGGAAGTTCCAGCATCTGAAAGTTGGCATTCACGTTTTTTTAAATAGATTCTAATATTTATATTTACGATATCAAAATCACCATCAAATAGACTTTTGATGGTGATTTTTTTTGACCTAAAATAAAAACTAATGAAAAGATTGACTGTTGTACTACTTCTTGTAGCTTCTAGTGCGTTTGGACAGGTTAAGTTTAATCAAGCTAGACAGAAACAATGGGTAGATAGTGTATATAATACGTTGAATTTAGAGGAAAGAATAGGACAGCTGTTTATGGTTGCGGCTTACTCTAATAAAAATGAGACTCATGTACAGAGTTTAGAGAAACTTGTGCAAGAACAGCATATTGGAGGATTAATTTTCTTTCAAGGTGGACCTGTTCGTCAAGCAGAAATGACTAATCGTTTACAGACTTTAAGTAAGGTACCTATGTTAGTGGGTATAGATGGAGAGTGGGGACTGAGTATGCGTTTAGAAGATACTTATCGTTTCCCTTATAATATGACATTGGGTGCTGTTCAAGATATGGACTTGATTTATCAAGTGGGAGAAGCGATGGCTAAACAAACCAAACGCTTAGGTATGCAGTTTAACTTTGGGCCTGTATTAGATATTAATATTAATCCAAAGAATCCTATTATCGGAGTGCGTTCTTTTGGTGAGACGAGAGAGATAGTAACAGATCGCGCTAGTGCCTTTATGCAGGGATATCAGAGTCAAGATATTTTCGCAACAGGAAAACACTTTCCTGGACACGGTGATACTTCTACAGATTCACATCACAAATTGCCTGTAATAGACTTTGATAAAGGGCGCTTAAATAAAGTTGAATTTTATCCGTATAAAAAGTTATTTGAAGAAGGGCTGTCTAGTGTGATGATAGGTCACTTAAATCTACCCGCTTATGAACCTAATGATATTCCTACTTCTTTATCTCATAATATTGTAACGAAGTTGTTGAAAGAGGAGTTAGGTTTTGAAGGACTGATCTTTACTGATGCTTTAAATATGAAAGCTGCAACAAGTTTTTTAAAACCTGGAGAAGTAGATTTAGCCGCTTTTAAAGCAGGAAATGACTTATTACTTTTCTCTGAAGATGTACCTACTGCTCTAACGAATATATTAGCTGCTTATAATGCAGGAGAAATATCAGAAGAACGCCTTTCTCATTCAGTAAAGAAGGTTTTGGCTTATAAGTATAAATCTGGTATGACGAAATTTTCTGCAATTGAAACAGGTAGCTTAATTAAGGATTTGAATGCTCCAGTTTACGATGATTTAAATCAGAAGTTGTATGAAGAAGCAATGACTTTAACGAAGAATGAAGATAGGTTAGTTCCTTTTAAACATTTAGAAAAACAAAAGATAGCTTATGTAAAGTTAGGAGATGATGATGGTAGTCACTTCTTAAGTATGTTACAAAATTATGATGATGTAATAGAAATTACAGGAGATAGCTTAGAAGATCTTTCTGCGTTTACAACTATTATTGTAGGATATCACAAGGTTGATAATCCATGGCGTAAGCACGATATGTCAGACACAGAGAAGGCAACTTTACGTAATTTAGCCGCTAGAAAGAATACTGTGTTAGTATCTTTTGCTAAACCGTATGCGCTTGAGTCAATGCCTTTAGATAAAGTAAATACTGTGTTAGTAGGGTATCAGAATAATAAATTTGCTCAGCAAGCTGCCGCTCAAGTATTATTTGGGGCTATAGGAGCTAAAGGAAAGTTACCAGTTTCTATCAGTGGTTCTTTCGCTGTTGGTACAGGACTTAAAACCAAGGCTATTGATCGCTTAGGTTTTTCTACTGCAGCAAATGAAGGGATGGATCCTGATGTGTTAAATGGAATTGATGCTATTGCTCAAGGAGCAATAGATAAACAATATACACCAGGTATTCAGGTAGTAGTGGCTCGTCATGGTAAAGTAGTATATCAAAAAGCTTTTGGACATCATACTTATGATAATAGCACAAAGGTCTTAAATACAGATCTATATGATTTAGCTTCTTTAACTAAGATCTTAGGAACGTTGCCAGTATTGGTAAAGATGTATGATGATCATAAGGTAAGAATGGAAACTAAACTTGGACAGATGTTGCCAATGTTTAAACATACAGATAAAGAAGATATTACTTTTAAAGAGTTGTTGACACATCAGTCAGGTTTACCAGCTTGGATTCCTTTTTATAAACGCACTCTAGCAGAGAATAATAGACCTGATCCGAGTTTGTATAGCTTCTTCTACACTCCAGAGTATCCTACTCAAGTGTCAGAGAATTTATATATTAAAAAAGGGTATACAAATGAAATCCTACAACAAATAGCAGATTCTAAATTATCTAAAAAGGAATATAAGTATAGTGATTTAGGGTTTATTATGATGAAGGAGTTTGTAGAGAGTAAATATCACAAGACACTTGATCAAGTAGTGGAAAGTGAGTATTATAATAAGATGGGAGCTTGGCGTTTAACTTATTTGCCATTGCGTAAATTTGACTTGAATGTAATTCCTCCTACTGAAATAGATAATTATTATCGTTATACCACTGTACAAGGGTATGTGCATGATATGGGAGCAGCTATGCAAGGTGGTGTTGCTGGGCATGCAGGGTTATTTGGATCAGCGTTAGATGTTGCTAAAATGATGCAGTTATATCTGAATAAAGGGGAATACGGAGGTGATCGTTTCTTCTCAGAAGATACTTTTAATACATTTAATGAGTGTGCTTATTGTAGTAAAGGTAGTAGAAGGGGAATAGGATTCGATAAACCGCAAAAGCCAGGTTCTCCTGGTCCAACATGTGGATGTGCTTCAATGTCTAGTTTTGGACATACTGGGTTTACAGGAACAATGGCTTGGGCTGACCCTGATAAAGATTTAGTATTTGTATTTTTATCTAATAGGACTTATCCAGATAGCAATGTAAATAATTTATCAAAAGCTAATATTAGAGAAGATATTCAAAAGGTAATTTACGAGTCTATCATAAAGTAAACAGAAATATGACGTAAAGGCGTAGCGATGGCTACGCTTTTTTTATGAACTGTATTTAGAGCTTAGTTGTTATCTAGTTTGTTATGAGTAAGTTGAATAATTATGTCATTGTGTTCTTGTGATACAAATAGTAATATCTTGATTTGGTAATTTGTTGATATTGTGCTTGTTAATAGTCAGTATAAATAAGCTAATTAGACTTGTTAAAAATAAAGTTGTATTTCTTTGGTTTTTACTAACATGACCAATACTTTTGTTATTTAAAATTAATTTAAATAATGAGACCGTTTAAGGAAGTATTTTTTTGTTTTTTACTACTTCTGTTACCTTGTTTAGTAAATGCTCAAGGAACTGTAGGTAAAGTAAAAGGAATCGTTTATGATTCACAGAAAACTCCCATTATAGGAGTATCTGTTTCTATTAAAGGAAGTACAATTGGCGTTCAGACAGATCTAGATGGGAAGTTTGAATTACAGCACACAACAGGACAACATATAATACTGTTTAATTATGTAGGTATGGTTGAAGAGAGCAGAACTGTTCAATTTAATACAAGTCCAAAATCATTGAGTATTACTATGCAAGATGAGCCTTCTGTATTAGATGATGTTGTGGTTAGTGTAAAAGGTAAAGTAGATGCTTTAAAAGAGCAAGCTTTTACAGTAAGCGCTGTAGATATGCAAAAGATAGCTAATAGTACTTATGATTTAAATCAAATACTAAACAAAAGTAGCGGTATCAAAGTTAGACAGCAAGGTGGTGTAGGGTCTGATTATAATTTTTCTGTAAACGGAATGTCTGGAAAAGCAGTTAAGTTTTTTGTAGACGGAGTTCCATTAGAGATGTTAGGTAAAGGAGTGGATATGAATACACTTCCTATTAATATGGCTCAACGTGTAGAGATATATAAAGGAGTTGTCCCTGTTCATTTGAGCACTGATGCTATGGGAGGTGCAGTCGATATTATCACGAATGGTAATTCTAAAGATTACTTAGATGCTAGTTATATGACTGGATCTTTTAATACCCATAAAGTTAATTTAAATGGACAATTAAAAGATAAGGGTACTGGAATTATAATGAGACTGAATAGTGCTTATAATTACTCGGATAATGATTATAAGATGCGTGATATGAAGATCTATAATCCCCAAGCTGAGAAGTATGAATACAGAGATGTAAAACGTTTCAATGATCGCTACAAATCTTTATTTGTAATGGCAGAATTGGGAATAGAGGATAAGTCATGGGCTGATATGTTATTCGTAGGAGTGTCACATTCTTTATTTGATAAACAAATTCAGACAGGATCTAATCAAGAGATTGTGTATGGAGGAGTGAAGAGAGAAGGAGATGCGAATAATTACTTTTTAAAATATAAGAAGAAAGATCTATTGAACGATCGCTTTGATATCAATTATTATTTAGGGTATTCTAAGAGTTTAGAAAAAGGAACGGATACTTTAATGAGAAAATACAGTTGGGATGGAAGTTATGTTCCTGCTGCAGGAAGTGAGCTTACTAACCCTTCTTTAAGTAGACAACACAGAGACCGTGTATTCTCTCAATTAACTACAGAGTATAGAATAAGTGATTCTCACAAGTTTAACTTTAATTATATGTTAGATTATGTGAAGAATCAATCTTATAATTTATTATACGATAAGAGAGAAGATGCTTATCCAACGAAAATGACAAAACAGATTTTCTCTATTAACTATCAACAAGATTGGTTTGATAAGAGATGGACTAATGTGTTTTTTGGAAAGTATTACTTAGTTGATTTAGATAAGACTGTCTTTGACTCTTCTACACGTAAGGATGTACCTGTTAAAAATCAATCAGGAAATTGGGGATATGGTATAGCGAGTACTTTTAAAATTACCAATGAACTAGGTTTAAAAGCTTCTTTTGAAAAATCATTCCGTTTATTAGAACCAGAAGAAATATTTGGTGATGGAGTGTCTATTACTAGTAACTTAGCTCTACGTCCTGAGAGCAGTAATAACTTCAACTTAGGGGTGTATTATAGCCAGCGTTTTGATGATCACTTCGTACGTTTTGATGCAGCAGGATATATTAGAGATACGAAGGATTATATTTATACAGTACCTAATTTATTCAATAGTACTTTTAAATATGAGAACTTATCTAATATCTTTACTAGAGGAGTAGAAGGAGAATTTAACTACCAGTATAAGAATATTCTTAATATCATGGCGAATATTACTTATAACTATGCTTATGACAATACGAAATACGCTAATAATAGTGATAATGTAGAGTCTGCTACTTATAAAAAAGAAGTGCCAAACCAGCCTTGGTTATATGGTAATATAGATGTTAGTATAGGACAAGATGATTGGTTCCAAAAAGATTCTCGTATTGAGTTAACTTATGGGGTATCTATGACAGAGTGGTTCTATAAAAACTGGCAGTCTTATGGAAACAAAAAGAATATTCCAACGATCCCTCGCCAGACATTACACGATGTAGGAATCAATTATTCGATAGCAAAAGGGAAGTATAATTTTGCTTTGAATTGTACTAATATTGGAAATGCTCTTGCTTATGACAACTTTAAACTTCAAAAACAAGGTAGAGCATTTTATTTCAAATTCAGATATTCTTTAAAATAGACATTACAGATGAAAAATAAATCATATACAATCTTATCTATGATCTTATTGCTTATTACAGTAATAGGATGTAGTAAAGAACCATCTCAGAGTGGTGGTTTTGAAGGAGAAAAAGATTATAAGTATTTCTTATTATCAGCATTGGGAAGTTGGCCTAATACGGTTCATTATATTACAGCTACCAATGATGTGACACAAGGAGTTATGGATCTGAATAGAGAAGGTGATGAAATTAACTCTAAAGGAACGTATTCTTATATCGTTAAGAATGGGTATATCTATAACTATAAAACAGATCAAGGAGTATTTAAAAAGTTTAAATATACAAATGATAAGCTAGTTACAGAGATAGAAGTACCTTTCTCTTATATTAATGATGTGAGTGCTTATACATGGGCTGATGATAACACTTTGATTCTTTTTGGAGATACAAGTGATATAGAGCGCATCCGATATACAGTTTTTAATACAACAAATCTTAAAATAGTAAAACAAGGAGAAGTGTCTGGCCTAGAGCCTTTCCCTCAAGGATATGACCATTATTCAATAGGTTCTGCAGCTTATATAGATGGAGTATTGTATTTACAGTACGGTTTTAGAAATGCGAAGTGGTTGACACCTAATTTCTATAATATAGCTTCTATTTCGTACCCAGATTTTAAAGTAATCAAATCAGAAGCAGATACTCGTAGTAGTGGTGCTAGTAATGGTTCTCCTTATTTTAAAACTTCTTTTGTAAAGGATAATGACAGCTTCTACTATAGTTGTTTTACACGTACAAATTCAGAGGCTAAAGATATTTATCTATTTAGAATTAAGACTGCAGAAGGGGTATTAGATAGATCTTACGAAATTAATTTGACGCAAGTATTAGGAGGATTAAAACCTGAAACAGCGATGAATTATATAGGAGACAATAAAATGATTATTGGTTATAGAGATCCAGCTAAAGGAGGAAGTTATAATGGAAAATACGCTATTATCGACTTAGAGACTAGATCAGTTGTAAGACAGTTGACAGAATTACCTTTAGATGAACCGTATGAACTAGGTTTCTTTGTTCAAGATAAGAAAGTCTACTTCGCGATTAATAGTGCAGAAGAAGGAAACTACGTTTGGGTTTATGATCTAAAAACAGACAAGGTTACTAAGGGAATGACACTTCCTGATAAGATATCAGGATTTGCACGTTTCGATAAATTCTATGACTAATAAATTAGAATAATAAGTTTGATTTTTTATAGGAAGGAATATCTTTCTATTAGTTTGGTTAGGTTTGAAGCCACTTCCTTGGGAGTGGCTTTTTTATTTAGGATATTCTTCATAAGCTTTGAACAAATTTCGGAGCATCTTGAACAGAGTCGTACTGTTTTCTTTGGTGCTTTTGAGTTTACTTTTTCGTTTAGCAGTGAAGGAGAACGATTCATTGGGTGTAAGGATAGTACCTTCTAAGTAGTTAGTATCGACTATGGAAGTTTGAAGAAGAGTAGGTCTATCTTTAGACATGGAAGAACAGATAAAACCATCTTGAGTCATTACACCTTCAAAACCTTCATTTCTTGTCGTACGTGCGATTATAGTACCTTCATTTTGGAATAAATGGAAGTTCTCGATTTTAGAGTATTCTGTAAATTTAATTGGAGAATCTTGTTCTGAAAAGGTAAACTCCCATTGACCAGTTACATTAATAGCTGTATAAGTACTCGGAATAGAAAAACGAGGTTCTTTTGTCTTATAGGCTATAAAAGGGATGGTAATTAAAGTATTTTTATCTTTCTTATCTTCAAATACTCCTTTAATTGTATCGTTTCGTATAATCCCTTTTAGATAGATATGACCACTGTAATCTAAAGGGTTGATAAAACTATCACTTGTTATTTCGGTATATTCTTTTTGATTTGTAATTGGACCATCTGTAAAGATGGTGCGGTAACCATGAATATTAAGTGGAATGCTATCTAGTGTAAAAACAATAGGAATATTGATTCCTTTTATAGTGAAATCGGCTTTCCATCGGATAGAAGAATCAGTGTAATCTTGATTGCTTAATTTATCTGTACAACCATTCAAGAGTAAGATCATTAGAAAACAGCTAAGAAGATATCGAATAACAGACATGGATAGAAAATGTAGTGAAACAATTGGTTATAAACATTAAAACCCTTGTATAGAATGAACTATTTATCCAAAGGTAAGCTTTTATAGTTAGCATCTATATCATCTATATATTACTTCTATTATTTTGATGTAAATAAGAATTTAAATAGAAGTTTTTTTATTATTTATTCTAGGTCAAAAAAGTATATATTTGATAGAGACAGAGAAGTTGTTTTGTGTTATTCTTATAACTCTTTTTTATGGATGAAAATATAGTAAAAACGCTTGTCAATAAATTAATGAAGTCAGCACAGCTTATACTGACTTTTGCTTATTTATTGGCTATTGGAATAGGGATGTTGTTTAATAATCAAAAGTATAATGCTTTTGGTATTAATATTTTTGATTACTCTTCTATATTTGATTTTTTGATAGCTCCCTTTGCAGATTTTAGAATAGTAGCTTTTGCTATTGTGACAATGGTTATTACTTATCTATTGTTTAAAGGTGATGCATATTGGAAAGAGAAATTTCCTGCTAATTATAGTAAATCAACATTTAATCTTGAACAATATTCTTGGTATAGAAAAATAAAAGGAGGTGTGTTTATCCTTATTTTTATCTGGTATCTTATACTGATGGCACAGTATTATGGCAAGCGAGCTTATGTTGAAACACTACAACAAGAAATGACTAAAATAGAGTATATAGGAGGGGAAATGATAGAAGGAATCCTTATAGGGAAGACCAGTGATATGTTGTTTTTATATGTAAATCAAGAAGTAAAAGCCATACCTATATCTGCGAATCTAAAGACTATACAGGTTAAATAATAAAGGCTGTCTAATGGACAGCCTTTCGCTTTTATTTCTTTGGAGCATTGTCTACGAACATCTGCTTTACTTTAGCTACGTCATAGCTTTTATCTGCTTCTAATTCACCAGATGAAATTACATTAGTCGTTTTTCCTTCCCCATTGATTACGATGAAGAAAGGATAACCTAATTTCTGTCCTTCAGGAGCATATTTTTCGAATGCTTTAGCATTTTTATGTTTAGCTGTATAATTTAAGTGATAATAAACGTAGTTTGCATCAACTACAGTTTTTATATCTTGATTTTTTTGTACAAAATCATTAAAACGAAGACACCATATACACCAGTTACCACCAGCTTGTACAAAAACGTTTTTGCCTTCTGCTTTAGCCTTTGCGATTAGTTCTGTTATTTTAGCATCACCATCTTCTTCTTCGTTATATGGTTTTGCTAACGCCTCTTTTTCTTTAGCGATAGCCTGTTTAGCAGCAGCTGTATCTATTACAGTAGTAGGTGTATTATCAGAGGTAGTTGCTTCTGTTTCTGTTGCTACTTGTTCTGTTTTAACCTCTTGTTTACAGCTTACTAATGTTAGTACTGTAGCTAGTACTAGAGATGATAAAACTAATTTTTTCATATTTGTTAGGTTTATGTATTGTTGTTTCTAAATGAAATTCTGCGAAATGTAATAAAAATTAATAAGATATTGTATATATAGGATTACATTTACCATGAATATGGTATCTATTATGCTCAATATATTTTTTCAACGTTTTAATCTATTCTCAGAAGAAGAGATAGGTATTATTGTAGCTTTATTTGCACAACGCAATATTGCTAAGAATGACTATCTCGTAAAAGAAAATGAATACTGTGAAGAAATAGCCTTTATTGAATTAGGTATTTTTCGTTCCTTTTATACAAACGAAAAAGGAGATGAACTGACTTATTGTTTTCGTTTTCCAGATGATTTGATTGGTGCATATTCTGCTTTTATTACAGGAGGAAAAAGTATTGAGAGTATCCAAGCGATTGTTAATACAGTAGTTTGGTCTATTCAGAAGAAAGATCTCGATGCTTTAGCAGATAGATTACCTCAGTGGACTACTTTCTTAAAGATTATTGCTGAGCAACAGTATTTAGAATTAGAACGCAGAGTGATACAGTTTCAGCGAGAGACTGCCTCTGAACGTTATAAGAATCTATTGATACATCACCCTAATTTTGTACAGTATATTCCGTTACAGTATTTGGCTTCTTATTTAGGAATTACCCAAAGACATTTAAGTCGTATCAGAAAAGAGATTACTTTTTAGACATTTGTCCAGTATTTAGACCTCTATAGGCTATTAGTTTTGTCTGCAAATCAAATTAATTATGCAGAACAATATTTTAATCGTAGGAGGTAAGGGGTTAGTAGGGGGGACTATAGCTCGTATCTTAAAAGAGCGAAATCCTCAATGTAATATAATCTTAGGAACTAGAGCTCCTAAAGATCTACAAAAAGAAGTACAGATAGATGTCAATAGCCCATCTTCACTAGAAGCTATTCTATCTAGAAGTATCGATTTAATTATTTTATCTGTTAATGACCAGAAGGATCATGTACTTCGTTTTGCGATAGAGCATGGAATAGATTATTTGGATATCACTAAACCAACACCCGCTTTACACAAGGCATTACAGATTACTACAGACTATACTAAGTTTAATAGCCGTATTGTATTTGGCTCAGGTTGGATGGGAGGAATTGTTCCTGGATTAGTAAAATCTGCTGTGCCTACTACAGAAAAAATAGAGCGCGCACAACTGATGGTGTATTATTCTATAAAAGATAAAGCAGGCGAAAGTTCAGCTCATTTTATGGCAGAGCATGTTGCAACTCCTTTTGTTCAGTATCAAAAGAATCAACCTAAGGAGGTTTTACACTTTTTAGATAGTGAATCTTATTGTTTCTCTTTTGGGCTAAGAAATAGGCAAGTTTACAACTTTGACACTCCTGATCTGTATATTTTGAATCAAGTAGAAGCTGTACCTACCGTAAGTGTGAAGATGACTTACAACTCTAAGTTTGTAACTCGTGTATTAGGCTGGATGCAGCAGTTCGGTGTATTTAAGAGAATGTCTTTAAAGACAAGGAGAAAGATATTTGGAGGTAGTGGAGCAGGAGATATATCAGTATTCGAAATCATTATTAAAGGCTCTCAGCAAGTAAGGAGAATTTTATTAAAGAGTGATAGAGGACAGGCAGAATTAACTGCTTTATCAGCCGTATTACATACAGAGGCATTAGTTAGTAATAAAGTTTTACCTGGGCAGTATTTTGCACATCAACTTCATGGAGAAAAAGCACTTTTCACAGGTTTACAACAATATGATTCTATAACAGTAAAAGAGATATAATGAAGAGAATAACAGTTATCAATGGACATCCAAATAAAGATTCACTGTGTTTTGGATTAGTAGATGCATATGTAAAAGGAGCCAGGGAGAGTGGAGCAGAAGTGAGAGAAATCACAGTAGCGAAGATGAGCTTTAATACGAACTTACAGTATGGTTATCAGAAACGCATGGAACTAGAACCAGATTTAGTTAAGGCGATAGATGATATCAAATGGGCTGATCATCTTGTATGGGTACACCCTGTATGGTGGGGAGGACTTCCCGCTTTAGTAAAAGGATTTATCGATAGAATATTTCTACCAGGTATTATGTATCAGTACAGAGAGAATAGTATGTTATGGGACAAATTACTGAAAGGTAAAACAGCTCATATTATCACTACCTTAGATCAACCAGGATGGTATTATCGCTTGATATATGGAAGACCTAGTGTGAATCAGCTAAAGAAATCAACACTGCAGTTCTGTGGTGTATCTCCTGTAAAAGTCACTTATATTGGAATTGTTAGAAATTCTAAAGAAGAGCAGAGGCTGAAGTGGATTGCTAGAGTAGAACAGCTAGGCAAACAATTGAAGTAAGAGTAATCTTGATTTTTGTTTTTATAGATATGGTATAAGAACTATAAAAGTACGAGAAGAGATAAATCTGTACTTTGTCCTATTAAATCTCCTATAAGGGTAAGAATAAAGAATAAGAACGCTATTAGTTTTGTAATGTCAAAATAATAGCGTTTTTTTATTCTATATAAATATCAACGTTATTATTCAATTTTAAAAAAGACAACAAAAATGGAAGAGTTTATAGACTTTGACAATTTAAAACGTCCTGTATTAGTACAGTTTTATGCCGATTGGTGTGCTCCATGTAGAACACTATCAGGTATAATAGATCATATAGAGGAGGATATAGAAGCTAAAGTAGATTTAATAAGAGCAAATATAGATCAATGTAAGGACTTAAAAGAAGAGTTCTTTGTTCGCTCTGTACCCACGATGATTTTATTAAATAAGCAGGGAGATATCTATTGGCGTCAGACAGGTGTTGTTGCTCCACAAGAGATTATGAAGCACGTGTGGCAAGTAGATAAAGAATAATTTAAAGAATTGAAATAATGAATAACGTTGTATTATTAATTGAGTATGCTTTATTATTAGGCATAGGAGCTACTATATTTATGGATCTTTATGCAGTAGCTATTAAGAAACTGTTTAATATTCCATCATTGGACTATGCGATGGTGGGTAGATGGATAGGATCTTTTACGAAAGGAGTGTTTAGTCACCCTAATATTATGCAGGCTACCCCAGTGAAGAATGAGAGAGCATTAGGATGGATAGCACATTACTTCATTGGTATAAGTTTTGCTTTTGTACTATTGGTAATTTGTGGTGTAGAGTGGCTTTTAGCACCTACATTTTTACCTGCACTAGTTATAGGAGTGGCTACGACAGTGTTTCCATTCTTTATGATGCAACCTGCCTTTGGGTTTGGAATAGTAGCTTCCAAAACACCTAAACCAAATATAGTAAGGCTACGCAGTCTTCAAGCGCACACTGTTTATGGGATAGGGTTATATGTAGCAGGATGGGTATTATCTCTAATTATTAGATAAAAAGTAAGGATATAAATGAGTCAAAGTAATAAAGATATAAGGGAAATAGAGTCAATAGAAGACTTTAAGAATCATTTTTTGGTATCTGAAGGAGTCAATTGTGGTGAGTGTAATAAACTGCGCTATAAAGAAGGAGCAGGCTATATGGAAGTCTTGTCTTTGGCTGATTTGAGGCAACACAATGATTTGTTTTTAGGCAGTCGTACGCGTAAGCGATTTTACAGTATGGTGCTAGTAACTAAGGGAACAGTTACTGAAGTCATAGGGCATAAAGAATACCGCTTAGGTGAGCAGACAATGTACTTTGTGTCGGATAACCAATTACACCAAATAAAAGAATGGACTAATGATCTAGAAGGGTTTATGTGTCTATTTGATTCTGATTATTTTTTACTTTGTATCAAGCATCAAATCAAGTTGAATAGCTTTCCTTTTTTTCAATTGGACAAGGCTCCTTATGTGGAACTTACAGAACGTGAGGTAGAGATGATGTGTCATCTGTTTTGGAAGTTAAATCAAGAACAATGTCAAAAAGAAACTTTTAATGATGATTTATTAGTGCGTATGTTTCTGAATATTATCTTAATAGAGGCAGAGCGAATATATAATCAACAGACTACATCAACTCCCTTTGTATTATCTAGAAAAGAGCAGTTAGTAGCAAAGTACCAATTATTGGTGACCCAGAATGCTATTGAATTAAAGCAAGTAAATCAATATGCAGAACTGTTACATGTACATCCTCATTACCTTAATGATATAGTTAAAGAAATCACTAATCAGCCTGCTAGTTATTTTATTCATAAGTATCTGATAGAAGAAGCTAAATCAAGACTAATACAGACGAATGATACAGTTGCTCAGATAGCTATAGATTTGAATTTTACAGAGGAATCTTATTTTGGTCGTTTCTTTAAAAAGAAAACTGATTTAACCCCTCTTCAATATAGAAAGCAGCACAAACAGCATTAAAAGCTTACCTATATAAAACTAAAATAGAGACCCTGAGGTCTCTATTTTTATGTATAATTTATTCTTTATTAATGTCCTGCACCAGCAATGATCTTACCAGCTCCTTTTTTAATCAATAAGAGTATAAAAGGAATACAAATAAGAAATAGTACCCCTAAGAACATAAATACATCCATATAGGTTAATACTGTTGCTTGTTTAGTCACTCCTAGGTCTAGTAAGGTGTATGCTTTTTGAAGTGCCTCATCTGTAGGGAATCCTTTCGCTATAAAGCTTTGTTGTAAGGCAGCTACACGATTCTGAACTTCTAGAGAAGCAGTATCTAAATGACTTACTAATCCTAGTCTGTGGTTTACAGACCATCTAGAGATAAAGGTTGTGATTAGTGCGATACCAAACGAACCTCCTAATTGACGCATCATCCCAGTAAAGGCTGCTCCTTCACCTATCTCTCTATTTCTTAAGTTAGAGAGTGATAGTGTTGTAATTGGTACGAATAGTAATCCTAACCCCACTCCGCGTATCACTAATGGCCAGAAGAAATGCTCACTACCTGTATCTGGAGTAAGTATATTACGAGCCCAGAAACTGTATAAGAAGAATACTAAGAATCCTGCTGATACTAGATATTTAGGAGGAACTCCTCTTTGTAGCATTCTAGCGATGAATGGCATCATTAAGGCAGTCATTAAGGAACTTGGTACTAATAACATCCCTGCATCTGTAGCAGTCCATCCTAAAATCGACTGGGTATAGATAGGAATGATAAAAGTAGACCCATATAACCCAAACCCTAAGATAAAGGACAATACTGTACCAATGGCTAGATTAGAATCTTTCAGTACTCTTAAATTTACAATAGGTTTGTCACAGGTCAGTTCCCTCCATACGAAGAAGAAGAACCCTAATACAGATGATATAGATAGAGTCAGAATAGTACTGTTTTCAAACCAATCATCTTGTTGACCATGTTCTAATACGTACTGTAATGAACCTACTGCAATAGCAAGTAGTATAATCCCTAAAAAGTCTATCTCATTCAGTTTGCTCTTTTCAGCGTATTTAGGACTTCTAACATATAATATGGCCAATGTGGTGGCTATAATCCCTAAAGGCACATTGATATAAAAGATAAATGGCCAAGAGTAATTGTCTATAATGTACCCTCCTAATGGAGGTCCAAGTGTAGGCCCTACAATAACACCCATACCGTATATTGCTTGTGCAACACCTCTTTTTTCTACGGGATAACTCTCTGTGATAATGGTCTGTGAGGTTACTAATAACGCACCTCCTCCTAGACCTTGTATAAAACGGAATAGTATAATCTCCCATAGCGTAGTAGAATACCCACATAAAAAAGAAGCTACAGTAAAGATGATAATGGAAGCAGCAAAGTAATTACGTCTTCCAAACTGTTGTGAGAGCCAGCTAGTCATCGGCACTACTATTACATTGGCAATAGCATAAGCCGTTACCACCCAGGCGATATCAGTAAGAGAAACACCGATACTCCCTTTCATATCATTCATGGCTACATTGACGATAGTCGTATCAACTATCTCTAACAGTGCACATAGAATGGCGGTGATGGTAATGATTATTCTGCGATAACCGTGTTCTACTAAGCTTTCTTCACTCATCGCTTATCGTCCACTTTTAATGTTCACATCGATATCTACATTCATACCTGCTTTTACGTATACTAGCATTTCATCCTTCGGATTAGTGAAAGTAATCTTCACAGGGATACGTTGTACTGTTTTTACGAAGTTACCAGATGCATTATCAGGAGGTAGTAGAGCGAACTTAGCCCCAGTAGCTGGAGACATAGAGTTTATTACTCCTTCGAACTCATGCTTAGGGAATGCGTCTACTTTTATTTTGACAGGTTGTCCCTCACGCATATATTGCATTTGTGTCTCTTTAAAGTTTGCCACTACCCAGATATTGCCTTTTTGTACAGTATTGAATAGCCCTTGTCCAGGTTGTATTAATTGCCCTACTTGTAGGTTAATTTTAGATACTTGACCATCTTCTTTAGCTGTAATCACGGTGTAAGACAAGTATAACTCCGCATTGTCTAAGTTAGCCTTAGCTTGATCTACCATTGCCTTAGCAGCATCTATCTGAGAAGTAGAAGCTACAGCTTGAGATCTACTAATATTTACTTGTTGAGCTACAGCATTTGCTTGTTTCTCGACTGCTTTTAATTGTTCTTGTAGTACGACTACTTGTTTTTCAGCAGTTTCTTTAGCCGCTAATGCTTGCTCATATTGTTGTTTCGTAATAGATTGACTTTCATAAAGTTTGTTGTATCTATCATAGTCATTCTTTGCTCTCCATAGCTGAGTTTTTGCAGCATCTATATTTGCTTTAGCAGTCGCTACATTAGCTACAGCAGTAGAAGCTCCTGCTTGAGAAGATATTACTGTAGATTCACTAGTATTATGCCCAGCTTCAGCTACTTTTAATTGACTTAATGCCGCTTGATAGTTTGCTTTAGCTTGATCTACTTTGATTACATATTCTGTATCATCTAGTGTGATTAATACATCTCCTTTTTTGACCATTTGGTTATCTTGTACATGGATACTTTTGATGTATCCTGGTATTTTAGATACGATAGGAGATATCTTTGTTTCTACTTGAGCATCATCAGTAGTCTCATGAGCCATAGAATGGATGTATTTATATACACCATATCCTCCTCCAAATAGTATTATAGCTCCTAACGCAATAATAAATTTCTTATTTAGAGGTTTTTTATATTCATTATTATTTGTTTCCATTTTAGTTTCCCGATTGTAAGTTGTCTAATAATTTTCCTGTTTTGTATGCATATTGATACAATGTCAATGTTTGATCAGCTTCTCCTAGCATATTGTCTATTTGAGCTTGTAGCTGTTGTACATCAGCTTCTAATAGATGATCAGTGTCAGTCAGACCATTGTCATATTTATCTTTTACAATGCGGTAATTCTCATTAGCCTGAATAAGAGCTTTTGATAAAACAGTATTCTTTTTTAAAGCTAATTCATAAGCATTATACGCTTCTTCTATTTCTACTTTAGCCATATCTTCTACTAATAAGACTTGGTATTCAGCTTCTGTTTTCTTTGCTTTAGCTTTATTGACTTCTGTTCTGTTTTTAAAGATAGAAGCTAAGTCATATTTTAGACCGACTCCTACCATAGTAGCATTAGTGATATCAATTACTTTATCTAATTGAATAGCTGAGTATCCAGCTGTTAATCCGATAGAAGGGAAGTAATTACCTCTAGCTATTTTGATAGTCGTTTGAGCTATTTCGTCCATTTTCATTACACTCTGAACATCCTTACGTGTAGAGATATCATCTGTTTTAGTAGGTAAGATATCTACAGGATTAGCTTTCTCTGCAACGATTGTTTCATTAAACGGAAAATCTAGAAGAGTACTTAATCTAGTACTAATATTCTTCAAGGTATTTTTCGTTTCTTCTAAAGACAGCTCTACATTCGCTTCTTGCAATTGTGTTCTTAAATAATCATTTCTAGCGATAAGACCATTGTTTAAGAATTGTTCAAAGTCAATTGTGCGTTGGTGTGCACGCTTTAGATTTTCTGTTAGTAGTGCTATCGACTGCTGCGTCTTATACAGTGCAAAGTATAAATTGATGGTTTGGTAAACTACATTCTCCGTAGTAGATTGCTCTGTTAGTTCTGCTAATGCGTAGTATTGTTTACTTTGGTTTACAGCGTTACTAATTTTGAAACCACTAAATAGAGGTACATTAGCTTTGGCTTGTGCCATCATTAAATGCTGTGGTGTCACCTGTGGCATTTGGTTTTCTCCAGACGATGGAGGTAAAGGTACTTTTAGATTAACATCAGTACCATTAAAGAGGCGATTATATGATCCTGAAACTTCTAGATCAGGGTAGCGCATATTTTGGGCGCTATGAATCTGAAGTTTAGTAGCCTCTGTACTTGCTTTTACTTTTTTTATCTCTTTGCCATTTTTTAAACTTAATGTAATGGCTTGCTCTAGGGTAATAGGTGTTTGAGTTGAAGTTTGAGCAAACGCTTGGCAAATAAATAATGAAGCAAGTAAGATGTAATTACTTTTGTTCATTGTAGATTAAAATTGATTGAAAGGATTGTATTAAATAAGGATATATATGCTGTTTGATGTGCAAACTATATTCTTCGTGATCGGGTATATTCCAATAGCTAGATAAAGTACGTTCGTGGTGTATTAGGTAACTTAATATTCCCAATGAAAAGATAACGAATGTAACAGGGTCTGGCTTCGCTTTAAAAAGACCTTTTTCATACCCCTCTTCTATAAAACTATTGATAATATTTAATATTTCGCGCTGTAGGATGGTTATACCATCTGATATCTCAGGGATGTCCTCTTTTTTAGATAGTTGCCCCATTAAGATAATGTGGAAATCAGCGTTTTGTAATTGTACAGTCATCATATGCTCTACGAAAGCTAATAATTTCTGCATAGGGTCTAAGTGAGTATCTGTGGTAAGAAGAGCTAGTTTTTCTCTTGTTCGAGTTAATCGTATTTCGAATAATGCAATAACCATTGCTTGCTTAGAACCAAAGTAATAATTGATCATAGCAACATTAATACCAGCAGCTTTAGAAATATCTCGTATACTCGTTCCATCTATACCTTTTTGAGAGAATAGCTCCTCTGCTACGATTAATATTTCTTTCTGTTTATCACTTAATGCCATGAGTTGTATTTTTTTTAGAGCGTAAAATTAAACAAACGTTTAATTGGTAATTACATTTTTAGTAATTATTTTGTGTTAAAATAGTTTTAATGTAATTATTTAAGTAATTGATTGGTTTTAATGTATTTTATAACTTTTTGATTTACTGTAAATTAGAAGTTATAGGTATAAGCTCTAATTAAGAATTAAGAATCGTTGCCTATGGCAATCGGTATGCACATGGCGTTGGCGCGGATTTGTAATCCTGGACATATATTTACCCAATCTATATCCACAATACACATCACCTCATGCCCGAAGGGCACACATTCCTAATTCCTAATTGAAAATTCCTAATTCTCCATAAGGGCACATTTCTATTTTTAAAAGAATAGCAAGAAATGGATTGTGAGAAAAAAGCAGAATCTATTTCTTTGTATACTTGTATTAAAGAAGTTAGTCATGGAAGTAAGTAAACAATATGAAAAGGCAAGACAAGCTATAGCGTATATCGTAGCTAATCACTACGCACAACCTAATTTATCAGAGATAGCAACAGCAGTTGGGTTAAGTGAATATCATTTTCAAAGATTATTTACAGAATGGGTAGGAAGTAGTCCTAAGCAGTTTTTGAGATATATAACCTTAAACTATGCTAAGTATGTTATCAAAGAGCGGTTAGAACAGACTTTGTTTGACATTGCAGATGAGGTAGGGTTGAGCAGCAGTAGTCGTTTACATGATATGTTTGTCTCTATAGAAGGCATGACTCCTAATGAGTACGCAAATAAAGGAGCGTTTTTAGAGATTGCCTATAGTTATTGGGATACCTTATTTGGACAGGTAGTAGTTGCTTCTACACCTAAAGGGATTTGTCATATTGCTTTTACTTCTGAGCATAGTGATGGATTAGAGCGTATTCATGCAGATTTTTCTAATGCTGTATTAGTAGAAGAAAGGAAGGGTATACATCAGGCGGTGATCGATATATTAAACAGAGAAGGAGATCTGACACAAGTCAAATTACACCTTAAAGGGACTCCTTTTCAGCTTAAGGTATGGGAAGCTTTATTACAAATTCCAGAAGGACAATTAACAACTTATGGTGGTCTAGCAGACAGATTAAATAATGCAGGAGCGAGTAGAGCTGTAGGTACTGCTATTGGTCGGAATCCTGTAGCAGTATTAATACCTTGTCACCGCGTGATACAACAGACAGGTTTGTTAGGGGGATATATGTGGGGAGCAGAGAAGAAACAGCTAATTGTGGGTTGGGAATTAAGTAAAACACATGAATAAAATACATTAGCAGTAAAAAATATATTGTATAGAAGAGTGTCCACTGTGGATGCTCTTTTTGCTTTATGGTAGTTCCATATTAAAACCGATAGAATAATTTATATTTTGAAAAATAACCCCAAAAAAGTAGATTGTTTTTTTGATTTGATCTCTTGTTTTTCTCTAAAAAAATCAAAATAGACCTCTTTTCAGTCTCTTTTTTTAGCTATTTGCCCTCTTTTTTAGCCTTTTACTCCTACTAAGTGAATTTTTATATTCATTTTTTTTAATTGATAAATAATGTAACGTGTTGATAAATAGTTGTTTATTGGGGTTTTGATAAGAATTGAAGTTATTCTATATTGCTTGTAATCCCAGTAAATAAGGGGCTTCATAGCAGATCCTTGGACAATTATAGGAGTATAGTAGGACAATACTTGGGTATAGCTGGCTTTTGTCCAAGGATAGTTCTTTTATTGATCTAGTATTCTTTTAGGATGTGACTTGAAGGATAAATCTAGAATTTGTGGTAATCAAATACTGCAAAGCAATTCTACCTTATGGTTCCTTTATTAGCTCTAAAAACATACTATCGTATGCTAGTATCACTAATTCAGACCTATTTTGTATAATTCCTTTTCGTTTATATGCCTATCGCATAGTTTGGGTCAAAACCAACAGATATAATAGATATGGAGAAGGATAAACATAGAGGTAATAGTCGATAAGTATATAAATGCATTGAGGCGAGACTGTGTAAGCCCGCCTCAATGCATTAGAGTTAGGTTTGATTAACGTTGATTTTGGGTTAATGAACTCCAGTATGACAGGGCTAATAGCACCCCTGCTATGAATACAAAACCAAGTGATGTAATAGGTTCTCCCATCGCTAAGTGTGCGATAGCAGCAGAGATAATATTAATGGTAAACCCTGCATAAGCAAAACCTCTTATCGTAGAGGATAAGAAAGGGAGCAAGATCACTATAGCTCCTAAAGCTTTAAATATAGCTAGCTCTACTCTGAAATAATCAGGAAAACCTAGGTAAACAAAGGCTTCTTTCATCTCTTCTGTTGCTACATAGTTATAGGCACTAAATAACATAAATAAAGAAAAGAGACTTGTAGATACCCAGAATGTAATTTTAGAATTCTTCATTTTTAAGTGTTTTTATGGCCTATCTAAATAGATAGGTTCTTTTCAGAGTGCAAACATAACTGACTTTAAGGTGGTCTTCTCTATTAGTTTCCTTTTGGGAAGTGGTTTCCTTTTGCACACTACTGTAGAATAAAGTAATTTTAGAGTGAATTAAAAATAGAGCAAATGAAGAAAAAACCAGTGTTGAATAATACAGAACAATGTCAAGTACGTATAGTAGCTATAAAAGATACGATGAGCTTATTATCTGGTAAATGGAAGGTATATATTATCGGAACATTATTACATGGAGGCAAAATGAGGTTTATGGATCTAATGCGAGAAGTAGAGGGAATAGGTACAAAAATGTTGTCAAAAGAATTACATGATTTAGAAGCAAATCATTTGATAAAAAGAACAGTGTTAAATACCAAGCCTATTTCTGTAGAATATGAATTGACAGAGTATGGAAAAACACTAGAAAGAGTGATAGAGGAGATTATGATTTGGGGACAGAAGTACCGCCAAACGGTCTTTAATGAGGGGAAATAGGTTGAATATTTATTTTATACTCCTTGTATTTTGTATCTAAAAAGAGCGTAAATTTAATAAGTAATCGTACAGATAGATAAAGCATTGTATCAATACTTATAAAGATAAGATATGACATCACAAGAGAGTAAATCGATCATAAGACAGGCAGTGATTAAAGGTAAAACAGAGTACTGTCATCTCATCTTAGAACCAAAACCTAAGATAGTGTTTACTATAGATGGAAAAATAAGTTCTCATCAGACTACTATTTTAGGTAAGGAGAATGGCTTTTTTTCATGGATGCAGTTTGTAGTGATTATCATGTTTATACTTAGTCTATTGACTTATTATTATGTGGGCTTTTATTATGCGCTGATTCCAAGTATTATTACAGCTTATTTGTTGTATGTTATTTATAGTAGTTGGGATATGACTACTGTTCATGTTATAGATAAGCAGGATGTTATAGAAGTTAATTTGGTCAAAAGATCCTATCTCTCTGCTACAGGTTTTGATATCCGTTTTAAAGATAGTAAGGGTAACAGAAAAGTGAGAAGATTTTTATTAGCTAATCAAGGAGCTGGTAAAGAGGAGTTTTATGAGAAGGCAAAGGAATTGTTTAGAAACAATGGATATATGTAATATAAAATAGGGAGATGTCATTATGCACCTCCCTATTCAGTTTATAAGCTAAGTATTATATGATCATTATTTCCACCAATGGTAGTAGTTGTGCCCTCCATCGTATACGAATCCGCATCTAGGGTATAGCGTATTCCCTATATCATTTGTCTTTTCTGTCTCTAGCATTAGTCCACATGCATTGGTTTCTTCACACCATTGTTTTGAACGGTCTATGATTGCTACAGATAACCCTATCCCTCTGTAGTCTGGATGTACGAATAAGTCACTTAATAACCACTGTTTTTCTAATTTGATGTAATGGAATAATTCATAAAGTTGAACGAATCCAACTGCTTGTCCATCTACATATGCTAAGAAGATATGAGACTGGTCATTAGACAGCCGATCAAGTAAGAATTGTTTTCCTTTTTCATAATTTGATTCTTGTCTGTAGAATACTCGATACATATCGAATAGCATAGAGGCATCTTCTAGGTGTTCTAAAGTCGCTTTTACTAAAGTCGCAGTTGTGTTTTTTAGAGTTACTTGTTGTCTTGTTACCCTAGTGTTCGTTGTAGTCATAAATACTTATTGGTTTAAAATTTCGAGGCAAATGTCTCGTAAAAATGGAAGGGGATTATAGACCAGTTTTTAAATAGTTTAGTAGTCCTGTGGGGAAGAAATAAGTGCCTTTGAATAGTGTTATTATGTTAAGGGTATAATGATTAAATTTACTTAATAGGTTATGCTAGTAAGAATAACAGAATTAGAAGTATGAAAAGAGTAATTGTAATTTGTTTAATAATACTTTCAAGTATAGGTAACTATGCTCAACACAAAGATGCAGTAGAAGTATATGTAAGTGAGAAAGGAACTCGTCTGTTCTTAGATTATAAGAATGAAGAGTATGCTTATTCGTCTCATTCGGATGTTATAAAGTTTGATGTTTATAGTTATATTAATCCTGTAGAGGCGTATGGCAAGTTTAAAAAAGTAGATGATAAAATAATACAATTAAATAACGAACAACCATTAAGGATTAGAGATTTAATTAAAGATTCTTTTAAAGTTAGCTTCACTGATAAAAATGAGTACGCTAAAGATAAAATTGAAGTAAACTTAACTATTAAAAAAGGTTATTATGAAGAGCATTTTGAAGACCTCAGTAAGTATAATAGTTATCAAGAATCTAAATATGTTATAACATTGTGTTCGGAGAGATATTTAGTGAGTGATTTTGACAAATCTAGAGGTACAGGTGAATGTATTATTCTAAAGGAAGGGGTGAATATTTTGTCTTCTGTTGACTATAGAAAGGTGAAAGGTGAGTTTTATTTGAAGGCTTATCCCAATTTTTATAATCCTGTGAATAGAGAAAATAAAGTGTATACAGCTTCTATTTTGAGTCCAAAGTTTAAGCTTCATAAAAGCATAGATATAGAGTTAGATCTAGATCCACTGATGTTTTGTGTAGCTAATTTTGATGGAGATTATATTCGAGTAATTTCTGATACTATCCTTGAGTTTAAGGGGGAGCGATTATTTTTGAATAAAGATGTAGAAGTTAAGATTGACAAGGAGGGTGGTATGAATTATTATTACTATTAATAGTTGTATTTCATATTTATGTTTAGAGTTAAGTATATAATGTTTCATAAAATAAGTGTTTATAGTGTAAGTTAATAGTCTTTTAAAATTAAGTATTAGATTAACGTATTTAGTAGGTGTTTAAATGATGGAAGAAATTAGAGAAATGTTAACTCAATGGAGTAGGTACAGTGGAAGAGAAAATGATCGTGGACAATTATTTAATCACTATGAATCAGTAATGGGATACAATAATTTAACGAATAGATTGTGTTCAAGTTTAAGTGTAGTTTATGACCAAGAAAATGACAAAATAGAATGGATAAAAAGAGAGTTTAGGCAAATTGAAAATCCTTTGTTTAATGTATTTAGTGAAGAAGATAGTTCCTTTAACTTAGTTTATTCGGAGTCAAATATTAAGTACTATTCTATTCCTTTTTATTTTAAAGGAAAGGAGTATAAGAACTATTTTGATATTGCTTTATACATTAGGGATATTTTTATAAATGGAGATAATCTTGTTAAAACAAAAATAATAGACTTGATGTTTAGCGATTCTCATATGTTTTCAGTTTTAAAAAAGAATAGCCAAACTGTAGAGTTATTGTTGATTTTAGTTGAGTTTTTTTATAGACTAGATATTTGCAATAGGACATATATAGGTGAAGTGGGTTATTATTTGGTAACTGAATATGATCAGGATGAAATTAATAATATGAAGCAAACTTCGCCAGTTTATTTTACTAATTTTTATGATGCATAAATATTTTAAAACAAGAGGTTGTATTTATAGAGGATATTCAATACAAGGCTATTTTTAAAAAGTATAAAAACTTATATAGTGCTGTTTTGTATAACTTGGTTATCACAGAGGTATGTAATATATGTTTTGAAGGAATAATGATTTATTTGTATTAATGGTATTGTATTGAATAAGTACTGAGAGATAAATTTCATTTTATAGAAAAAGAGATTTACCAAGAAATATATAGTATTATTTCAAACGGTATTAAAAATTGTAAACATGGTAATATTAAAGGTTGTGAATATCATTACTATGGAGCTAGTTTTTTTATTCAAGAAGGAGAAATCTAAAATGTTTCTTAAAAAGAGAAATCTTAGTATCCATCATCGTTTAAGAATGTTTTCGAAAAGTACAAAATCCAAAAATTATACAACAAGTACTCGGAATGGTATAACAAATGAGAATCTCTAGTGTAGTACTTTTGGCGTAGAGATTATGAAAAAACTATTCGTCATATTATTCGCATTTTTGTACACAGGCTTGGCTTCAGGCTTTAGTACATATCAGCACATCTGCCAAGGATTAGTGCAAGAGACGAATATACCTAAATCTCAAGCAAATGAAAAGAACTGCGGTTTCTGTGCTTTAACAGGTAGAACCGTAGAAGAACCTAAGAAGAACTGCTGCCAAGATAAAGTAGAGGTAGTTAAAGTAAAATCAGAGGTTCAGAATAGTTCATTTAAAGTTTTAAAGATTTCGTTCTTTACAGATGCGATATTGCACCGTTATTTTGGGGCAGTATACGAGTATGTGCATACAGTAAGAGATAATTTCACTACTTATACTTATTATTTATACAGAGTCAAAGAAGTACCTCTGTATATTAAGCATTGCGTCTATAGACTTTGATTCATACGATATCATTGAGCTTATCTATTCTTGTAATAGGAATAGATACATCAACAATATTGTATAATTAAACGCATACTTTTACATGAAAATTAATAGGATAGCACTGTTTGTCCTATTGGGTGTAGCATCTATGTCTTATGGACAAAAACTTACATTAGATGCTGCGTTAAAACAGGCTATAGAACGATATGACCTTATCAAGGTTAAAGAAGCAAAACTTGCTGCTTCTCAAGAAAACACAACTAATCAAAAAGGGCATTACTTCCCAGACTTAACATTCGGTGCCCAACAAAATTATGGGACGATCAATGCGCAGAACGGACCTCTGTATGCTTATGGAGGACTGGGATCTGCAGCTACCTCTATGCCTTTAGCAGAACAAAATTGGAATGCAGCCTTTGGTTCATTGTATTTTGCTAATGTCAATTGGAATATTTTTTCTTTTGGAAAGACAAAGGAAGGAATCGGTATGGCAAAAGCTCAACAAGAAGTGACGCTTAAGGACTTAGAACAAGAGATTTTCCAACAACAAATAAAAGTAAGTGCTACCTATTTAAATCTTTTGGCTTCTCAGCGTATAAAATATGTGCAACAAAAGAATTTAGAACGCGCGAGAGTATTTCATGAAGTTACAGCTGCAAAGGCAAAGAGTGGCTTGTTACCTCAAGTAGATGAGCGATTAGCTATGGCTGAGGTAGCAAATGCAGAGGCATTACATATTAAAGCGTATGACAAAGAAATAGAGTTTAATAAGCACTTAGCTGTGTTATTAGATGAAGAGACTAAAGCGTATGTATTAGATGAGGTATTTGTAAATGCTAAACCAGAAGTATTAGATGAAACTTTAGTCAATAGAGATCAGCATCCTATGCTATTATGGCAAGAGAGCAAAATAGCACAAAGCGAATCTATGGAACGCCTAGTAACCAAAGGTAGTCTGCCTAGTTTAAATGCTTTTGGGGTGTTGCAAGGTAGAGGATCAGGCTTTAACTGGAATTATGTACAAGACAATAGTGCTTACTCTTCATCTTATGGTGATGGAGTGGGTATTGATAGAAGTAATTATTTAGTAGGGCTTCAATTGACATGGAATATATCTAACTTTTTTAGAACGACTTATAAGCGTAAACAACAAGAGTATATCACAAAGAGCTATGAACATGAATTCGCTCAGATGGACAAAGATTTGGCTAACCAAGTTACTTTGACCAAAGAGAAGTATGTCAATGCTCAGGCTGTGTGGACACAGTCAAAAATACAGTTAGAGGCGGCTGAGGTAGCCTTTAAACAGCAGAAAGCTTTATACGATAATGGATTGAGCAACTTAGTTGATTTCACTCAAGCGCTGTATACTTTACAACGTGCAGAGATAGACTATGAAATAGCTCAAAACAATGTATGGCAATCTTTATTGCTACAGGCTTCTGCTTTCGGTGATATTCAATATTTGTTAAACGCTATTCCCCTAAAATAAGATAGTATGAATTTAATTCGATTTGCCTTGCGCAAGCCAATATCTATTATGGTATTGGTAATAGGACTATTATTCTTTGGAGTAAAGTCATCTAAAGAGATTCCAGTAGATATTCTTCCAGAGATGAACTTACCAGTGGTTTATATCGCCCATTCTTTTAATGGGTATACTCCACAACAAATGGAAGGTTATTTCACGAAGATGTATGTAAATATGATGCTTTTTGCCAATGGGATAAAAAGTATTGACACTAAAAATACACAAGGGTTGACCTTGATGAAAATAGAGTTTTATGAAGGGACAGATATGGGAGAGGCAATCGCGTCTATCTCAGCACTGTCTAATCGTTCGGTAATTTTCTTACCGCCAGGAGCTCCGCCACCATTCATTATTCGCTTTGATGCTTCTTCTCAACCAGTAGGACAATTAGTGTTCCGTTCAGAGACGAAGACGAATAATGAGCTTCAAGATATCGCCAACTTTGCTGCGCGCCCTTTCTTAATTAAGATTCCTGGATTGACTACAGCTCCACCATTTGGAGGGTCACCACGTACGATAGAGATCAATATAGATCCTAATAAACTTCGTACGCATCATATGAGCCCAGAACAAGTGGTAGAAGCAATTAGTAGACAAAACGTAACGATGCCTTCAGGGAACGTTTATGTAGGAGATAAGAACTATCTGACACCGACTAATAACACTTTAAAAACGGTAGAAGAGTTTGGAGATATTCCTTTATTTAAGGGACAGGTAGATAATGTGTACTTACGAGATGTAGCTACTGTAAAAGACGGTGCTGATATTACGACTGGGTATGCATTAGTAGATGGTAAACGTTCTGTGTATATCAATATTGCTAAATCTGGTAAGGCTTCTACTTATGATGTGGTAGAACAATTGAAAAAATCTATTCCTCATATACAGAATAACTTACCTGATGATGTAAAGATTTCGTACGAGTTTGACCAATCTGTGAATGTTATTAATGCAGTAAAGAGTTTAATCGTAGAGGGAGTATTAGGAGCCTTATTGACAGGACTTATGGTAATGTTATTCTTAAGAGATCCTAGAGGAGCTTTGATTGTGATTATGACTATTCCGATAGCGATTATTTCAGCAGTATTGTTCTTAAAGATGTTTGGTCAGACGATCAATATTATGACACTATCAGGATTAGCCTTAGCGATAGGTATTTTGGTAGATGAGAGTACAGTGACGATAGAGAATATACATCAACACTTTGCGCTTGGTAAGAATAAGGTACAAGCTATTTGGGACGCGTGTAAGGAGATCGCTTTTCCTAAGTTATTAATCTTGTTTAGCATCTTGGCCGTATTTGCACCAGCCTTTATGATGACAGGTATTCCTGGAGCACTATTTATGCCTCTAGCGATGGCAATTGGTTTTGCGATGACGGTTTCATTCTTACTTTCTCAAACGTTTGTACCGATTATGGCTAACTGGCTGATGAAGTACAATCCTGAGAAACATGCTATTCCTGAAGAAGCTAAAGGTTTCGATAAGTTTAAGAATAGAGTAGTGGCAGGGATTGAGAAAGTGATGCCTATGAAGAAGATAATTGTTATAGGTTCTATTCTAGCGGCTTTCTTAGCTGTAGCAGTAATGTACCAAAACATAGGAAAGGATGTATTGCCAACTGTAAATTCAAGTCAAGTGCAAATGCGTATTACTGCTCCTGAAGGGACACGTATAGAGCATACTGAAATGAAAGTGAAGAAGGTACTGGGTGAATTAGAAGATTTATTTGGTAAAGAGAAGATTGCGATTTCATCAGCGTTTGTGGGACAACACCCTTCATCGTTTGCAGTAAGTCCGATCTACTTATATAATGCAGGACCACATGAAGCGTCTATGCAAGTAGCTTTTAAAGATTTTGATGGTAATACAGATGAATTAAAAGACCAGATACGAGGACGTATTGCAGAGAAGCTACCTGAGTTAAAATTGACTTTTGAGCCAATCGAATTGACTGAAAAGATTTTAAGTCAAGGAACCAATACACCTATTGAGATTCGCGTATCAGGTATGATGCGTAAGATGAATATGATGACTGCTAATAAATTATTGGCAAAGTTGAAAGAAATCGACTATATGCGTGATCAGAAAATGCCTATCTCGATGAATTATCCATCTTATGAAATTAATATAGATCGCGTACGTGCTGCTCAATTAGGATTAGATGCAATGGATATTGCAAAATCATTAGTGGCGACAACAGCTTCTTCTCGTTACACTAATAGAAATATGTGGGTAGGAGGTATGATGGGAATTGCTTATGATGTACAAGTACAGATGCCACAAAATCAACTGGGAAGTAAGGAAGAATTAGAGAATATTCCACTGAGTAAGAATTCAGATAGACCAGTGCTAAGCGATGTAGCTACTGTAACAGAGTCAAAGGCATTAGCTGAGAGTTATAATGAAGGGACAATGGGATATGTATCTGTAGTAGCTAACGTACACAAAACAGATTTGAATAAAGCGAAAGAAGATGTACAACAAGCTATCGCAGAATTAGGAGAATTACCAAAAGGGGTAAATGTGGAGTTAAAAGGAATGGCTCCTGTATTAGATGATACCATGCAGAGTTTGGCTAACGGTTTATTGATTGCTATTGTGGTTATATTCTTAATGCTAACAGCCAACTTCCAGTCGTTTAAAGTATCGTTTGTGATCTTGACTACAGTACCATTCGTAATGCTTGGATCACTATTACTATTAAAAGCAACAGGCTCTACAGTTAACTTACAGTCTTATATGGGAATCATTATGTCGGTCGGAGTATCTATTGCCAATGCAGTATTATTAATTAATAATGCGGAGACATTGAGAAAGACAGGATGGACGTCTACTGCAGCTGCTATAGAAGCAACGAAGTTACGTATCAGACCGATAGCGATGACTACGATAGCGATGATTGCGGGGATGTTACCAATGGCGATAGGACATGGAGAAGGAAGTGAGCAAGTAGCTCCTTTAGGAAGAGCAGTAATTGGGGGGCTATTAGCATCGACAGTGTCTGTATTGATTATTTTACCAATGGTATTTGCTTGGGTAATGAATAAAGTAACGAGAGATTCTCCATCATTAGACCCAGAAGACGAAGAAAGTATCCACTATTTACCTATAGATAATAAATAAGAAAGATGAAAAGAATATATATAGCATTAGTTAGTCTAGTAGTATTAACTGCATGTGCAGATAAAAAAACTCCTGAAGTAAAAGAAGTGAAAGAAGTGAAAGATGAAAAAGGAGGGATGAATATGGCAATGAATAAGATGGAGACTATTGGCATAGAACCAACCAATCCTATTGTTCCATTGCAATTACCAGGAGAGTTAAGAGCCGATCAACGTACCGAACTATTTGCTAAAGTAAATAGTTATGTGACTGATTTGCGTGTGGATATAGGTGATCACGTAAAGAAAGGACAAGTTTTAATGGTATTAGATGCGCCTGAGATTCAAGCGCAAGTATCAAGTGCGCAAGCTAAATGGAAAGCACAAGAGGCAATCTATATCTCAACTAAAGCTACTTATGATAGAACAATAAAAGTGAATGAGACAGAGGGAGCTATCGCACCTGATTATTTAGAGCAAGTGACTGCTAAAATGTTAGCAGATAAAGCACAACTAGCTTCTTCAAAGTCTTCGTATGAAGAAATGAAGAATATAGATCAATACCTAGTGATTAGAGCACCTTTTGATGGAGTGATTACAGATAGACAGGTAGATAAAGGAGCTTATGTAGGACCGATGAGTAAACTGCCTTTACTAATCGTAGAGGACACCTCTACACTGCGTTTAAATCTGTCTATATCAGAAGCAAATACACCTTATGTACAAGAGGGAGATACAGTGAAGTTTAAAGTACGTACACTTCCCCAAAAAGAATTTACGGGTGTAGTGACTAGAAAGGCGGGTAGTCTAGATTTAAAGTTGCGCTCAGAGCAGATTCAAGCAGATATTAATAATAAAGAACAGTTGTTAAAACCTAATATGATAGCAGATGCTACTGTAAGCTTAAAAAGTACAGAGCCAACATTCTTTGTGCCTAAGTCAGCTTTAGTAGAGAGTAATCTTGGGCTGTATGTGATCGAAGTTAGAAATGGTACAGCGTATCATATTAAGGTAGCTAAAGGACGTGCTATGCCTATGATGGTTGAGGTTTTTGGAGAGCTAAGACCAGGTATGAAGATCTTAAAAATGGCAACAGAAGAAATAATGAATGAACAAAAATTAATGTAATAAAAATGATGATTATGAGAACATTTGCAATTAGAAGTTTAGCAGTAGTGGGAGTTAGTTTACTTACTATCGCTTGTGGAGAAACAAAAAAAGAGCCAGTAGAGGCAGCTCCAACACATGAAAACCATGCTAATCACGATATGCATTCAATGCATAAGGAAAGTGAGCCAGTAGCAGCTACAGGCCAGTACAAAAGAGGAGATGCTGTACCAAGTGATCTAGTATGTATGGTAAATGATGCTTATATGGGGAATAAACAGTTAGAAGTAGAGCATGAAGGTAAAATGTATTATGGATGTTGTGAAATGTGTAAAACAAGAATCCCTCAAGATGCAACTGTGCGTGCCGCTATAGATCCATATTCTTTAAAATCAGTAGATAAAGCAGAAGCTTATATCGTGATAGTAGGGAATAATGGTGAGGTAGCTTATTTTGAGAATGAAGGGAATTACCAAAAATTCGTTGCAGAACACAAACAGAGTTAATAAAAAGGAATCAGGAGTACTGATATAGTCAGTACTCCTTTTTAAAAACAAAGATTGTATTGAGTTACTATACTATATAGTGAAAGTTTAAAACGAGATATGATCAGTCTATTGTTTATTAGGATAAAAAAAATGAGATATGGAGTATTCGGTAGTTTTACATATTAAGAATATGGTTTGTCACCGTTGTGTTTTAATGATAGAACAAGAGTTAAAAAAAATAGGTGTATTAGAGACTAAAGTTGAATTAGGAAAGGTGTCGCTTTTGTATAATTTAAGCGAACAGACTTTTAAGGTGTTTAAAGAGAGATTGAATATACTTGGTTTTGAATTAATAGTAGAGAAACAAGATATACTGATAGAGGGTATTAAACAATTAATTATAGATCTCGTACAGACGGATAGTCGCTTATCTACCAATCTATCTTATTTAATATCGGATAATTTAGCAATAGACTATAGTTATGCAAGTAAGTTGTTTTCAGAGCGAGAATCAGTTACAATAGAGAAGTTTTATATCCATCAACGTATTGAACGTGTGAAGGAATATATTTCGTATGGTGAAATGACACTATTAGAAATAGCTAGTAAAATGTATTATAATGATTTGAGTCATTTGAGTAAACAATTTAAAAGTGTGGTGGGGGTGTCTCCATCTCAGTATAAGAAAGAACAGAAATTTAATAGAAATTATATTGATAAGATAATTACTTAGTTTGATGCGCTATGCAGGTGAGAGTGCATAGTATTTTTTTATTTGTACTTGTAAAAGAGGACGTCGGGAGATGCTCCTCTTTTTTTGTGATATTTTATAATGATTAAAGTGACTTTATTTACTATTTGACTGTTTTTGTCTCTAAGTATCTTAATCTGCCTGTTTAGTATGGCTGAAAAAAGGCTAATAAATTAGCAATATGTGATTTAATCACTAAATGTGAATGGATTTTACTAGTGAAAAATCTACTTGTATGATAATCACTATATGTGATCAAATAAGACGACTAACTTGTTTATATGTGTTTAGTACTCTAATTATTGGTTGTTTTGTAATGTTGAATAATAGTTAAATACTGATATAAAAGTAATTATTTGTATTCTGTTTGTTTATTTTATTGAATAATAATGTATGTGTTTTATGTATTGTTGAATATTATATGTTTGTGTTGAATTGTTTGAATAAAGAAAGAACCATTAAACAGAAACTATAATAGAACGTATAAATGGGTGATATTCTATAGATAATATAAGAGTGGAAGATGTAGCCTTCCTCTTATATCAATGGACGTATTATTGTGTTAATCAACTTAAGTCAGTAGATTAAATTATCTTATCAAAGATTTGTATAGGATAGAAGCTTGAAAGACGTTTGATTTAACGATTCGTTGCTTATTCTTTTTTTGTGATTTTATAGGTGTGTTTATATCGCTTGATTTTAAGCGTTGTAAATAATTAATATTTGAATATTTATATTTTATCATAAATATAAAGTAACTTTTTTATTAAGTGTAAGTTACTGATTAGTAGATGTTTGGTTCATTTTTGGTAGGTTTTTTATTCTTTTTTCAAACATTTTTTTGCTGCTATTTAATTTTTGGCAAGATAATTGATTTTTGTCGATATATGCGAATAAAGCAGTGGTTAGTAAAGTAGAATAATAAATTGTGAAAAGTATGAAAAGTAGTGAAAGCGTAATTAAAAAGTTGAAACAGTTATTAGGGATAAAAACAGATTTGGAATTAGCGAATATTTTAGAAGTAAAACCTAATACAGTGTCATCATGGAAGTCAAGAGAGACATTACAGTATGAAAAAATCATGAATTTGTGTAAAGAGCACAAGATTGATTTGAATGAATTATTCTTTTCAAATACACAAAAAGTTTTTAATACTGATTTGCAAAAACGAAAAGTGAAAATGATTTCTGTAGATCATCATTTTGAGTATTTCTTAAATCCAGAAAGAACTTGGGCAACATCACCTAGTTTTGTATTTCCAACAGAAGAGGAGGTTGATACAGCATTTCAGATTTCTGCCGAAAATATGTATCCTACAGTAAAAGTGTCTTCTTATGTGTTGACTAAAAAAATCGGATTAGATGAAATTAAACCTTGGGGTATCTATGTGGTTGTAATTGAAGGAAAAGGAGTATTATGTTATAGATTTAAACGATATACAGAGAGTGGAGATTTATCATTTATTAGTGATAATGAAACTTATGAGAATATTGTAGTAAGACCTCAAGATATCAGAGAGGTGTTCTGTGTACGAGGAGCATTCCTTGGAAATATTAAGAATCTTTCATAATTTTTATATTTGGTTACAGAAATGGGTTATTGCATTTGTGATAACCCGTTTTTTATGTGTGCCCAGCATGGGTGATAACTCTAGGGTGTAAGTCCCGAACACGCCATTACAGCAGGAAGTGTTAA
>NZ_JACAKB010000016.1 GCF_030326305.1 Myroides odoratimimus
TGTAGCAGAGAAAAAGTAGCCTAAAACATTATACTTTAAAAATTTAAAAATACTCTAGGTTTATAGGGGTCAAAACAGCATTGTAATAGCTTTTTCTTGTAATTCAATATTTTTTCTTAGACGAATCAAATGTTTAGTATAAAAATCAATGCTTTTTTCGCATTCCTCGAATAGGCGGTCGTATCCTGTCATATTTATAATAATTAAAATAAAGGGTATAGTAAAAATGATACTTTAGTGAAGTTACTTAAAATATAAAATTTTTAGTAATTTTATATTTGGTTAATGGTGACACAATCAATTAATAACGTATCTTTTTTAATTTTTCTAAAATTTCTATATTTTCTTTCATGCAGACCATTATTACATTTCTTTAGAGCTTCTTTTGACCCACAATAACATCCATCTTTTAACTTTATTTTTTGGCCTTTCAATCTATTTAAAATTAACCTATAGATAGGTAATATATCAGTTATCCCTAATATGTCATAATATCCTTCTATTACACCTTGTTTGTTATGAGAATACTCATCTCCATGGTATCTACCATTGATTTCATAATATGAATTATTTTCAAAATAGGGAATCACAATCTTATCTATAAAATCTAAAAGAGTAAATATTTGTGTTTCTAAAAAAATATCAGCTTTAGCTCTTGTTGTAAAGCAACAAGAGCCTGTATCTGAATAAATATGTCTTTCCACCTTTTTAGGAATTCTATCATCAAGTTCATGTACTATAGGAAAACAAGCAGGAAAATTTTTAAAATTTATTTCAACTTCATAGCTATCTTCTTCACTAATTAATAAACTCCCATATAGAATACAACTATCCTTTACTAACTTAAATCCTTTATGTTTCTGAAGAACTTGTTTAATTTGATCATTAATATCCATATGGTTTTGGTTTAATTAAAGAGGTTGTCAATGCAATAGATAGTACTCTGTTTTTAGTATCTTCTGTTTTATCTACACCTAATGGAAATCTATTCCCAAACTGATTATTTCTAAGAATCTCAGAAGCTTTTTTGTAATTTGGTTCCTCAAATGCTTTAAGACAATCTTCTTTTAAACTCTTTAAAACATTCAAGAAATTATTTTTACGTGTTTCTGAATAATTCGCAAAGACATCTTCTCCTTTAGGAGTAGTTGGACGTATACACTTGAAGCCATTAAGTTTTGATAATGTATTATAGATTGCCTCTACAGTTTTTCTAAATGATTCGTCCAAGTTATCCGCATCATAATAATTCTCAGTAGCAAGTATTGTTAATTCAAAGCCACTTGGAAGTTTAAGGTTAGAGTTGTTTTGTTCTCTATAATTTTTCCAAGCTTTTAAACATCTTACCACAGCTTCCAATCTATATTTTACTTTCTTTTCTTCATTAAACCATTCATAAAAGGCCTTAGGATCACTTTCTATCCATCGATTACTTTTATGAGCTAATTCTATTAAATCATCTTCTTTATAATAAATTGGTAGATCAATATGATGACCATCATTAAAAACAACTCTAATACAAGTTGCTTTTTTAATAGGAGTTTGATTAGTGTAACCATCTACTGCCTGATACACCCAATCATGCAAAGTATTAATAGTTCGTTTATTATGCTCAGATTTAGTTTTAATAAAGTATACCCCATCATCAGTATCATACTTGATGATGGAATTCTCTAATTCATCATATTCTATTAACGGGTTTATTGTAGTTCTCATTTCAGAAGAACCTTGTGGATGAAATTTTGGTTGAATCTCATCTGGTTTGTTTTCTTTAAACCATTTTTTTATTTGCTCACGAATATTAGCTCTACTTGTTGCTAATGAGTCTTTTCTTGTTTTAGTAAGTTTAATTTTACTATCAAAAGATATGTATTCTTTATTTAAAGTTGCCATATTAATATCTGTTTTTAAATTTTTTATCAGTAAAGTTTAATGTCATTATACCTTTAGTTTGAGGTTCTTTATCTGTATAATATCTACCTGTTAAAGTTTTATTATCAAGAGAATAATCCAAAATATTAGTTCCATGATGCTCAGGAATATTTAACACTGAATTGCCTAAATTATGATAGATCATAAAAATTGTATAATGATTATCCTCAATGGTTAGTTTAAGGTCTTTAGTAATTGAATAACTAGTACCTTGTGTACAGTCTTTAAAGAAAGTTCTAATTCTCAAGCTTGATCCTGTTTGCCTTATTTCTATAGCACAATCCCTTTGCTCTACTTCGCCAGTTAAATAATGTTTGAAAGAGATATTACCCTCATATCTACCACTAATATCTTTAACTTCATATAAATATTTAAAAGGAAATTTATTCCATAAGCATTTATCTATTAGTGTAATTATAATTCCAAGTATTACAGCTGTAGAAGGAAACTTTAAGTAATCAACATTAAAGAAGGACTCTAATAATTCTGTTATATATAGTACTATCTGATTAATCAATATCCCTAATAAGAGTATTGTTATTATTATTTTTGGACCATTGTAGTATATAAAATAATTCTTCGTCATATGTTAGCCTTTTGATTTTATCGGATCTATTGATTTTGGATAAGTTCTTTCTTCTTGAAACTTACCATCAAGTTTTTTGATTTTTAGAGATCCACCTCCTTTATTAATAATATCATTTTTAGCAATTTTAATTGCATCTTTCTTATTAGTAACATTTGTATTGTTATAGTTATTTGTCTTATCTTGTTTATATTGATATGTACCCTCAATTTTTGAAATAGTATATTTTTTCATTTTTAATATTTTTTAATGATTAATTAAACGAGTGTTATTAGCTCTCATTCTTGTTATAATGTTAGGTGTTAAACCTATTTGAGATATGATTTAATACTACTTAAATAGTTGCTAAGTAGTAATGTATTCTGTAACCAATCATGACGTAAGATTTGTTTTAATTTTTTACTATCACAAAGTTCTTATTGACCTACGCAACCTAATTACGCACTATATTTTATTTTTTAATATTTATATAAAACACTTATATATAAGACTTTGAATATTTTTTTTTAAACAAAAAAAGCTATGTACGCAAATAGATTGCGTACATAGCTTTTAAACAAGGTAACTGTCTTTATTCTAAAATATACATTACCTGAAAATCTAAAATAAAAATCTCATTTGTTTTCTAAGAAACTCTTATTCCAAACAATTCTATACCTACCATTTTGTTCTGGTGTCCCTCCAAGTATATCAATTGTTTTTATGTGTTTTGTTTTATTAATTTCAATAGTAGCAACTAAAGAAGGTGGCAATCCAGAATTACGGAGATTACGTAGTCTTTTATCAGTACTATAGATGAATACACGAATATATTTTACAGGTAAATATTTCTCTTTAGAAAACCAACTGCATTGTTTACGTGAATATCGTATTGCTTTTTTAATTATTCTTTTACTATCCTTCCGAATTAAATTCTCAATACTAATTTGACAATCAGTTTTAACAACTAAACTAGTGTCCTGAATTATAGTAAAAAACTTTTTTGAATGAATTTGTGTTTCACGAATATAAAAAGGATCAGGAAAATATGTTTCTAAATAATTGTTCAAGATTATAGGAACAGAACTTCTTATAGTATCATTAAAAGTCTCTAATTTATAGATGAATTTTGGAAGTTTAAATTTAGGATCAAAAGCAAGTAAATCATTTTCTAATACTCCTTTGTAAGCTTCAAAATTTGTTTCATTTTTATTTCGAAGATATTTTAATTTATTAGCATCATATGATGCCCAACCTATGGGATATGTTTTACTATATTTTGAATGAAAGGAAAGAAAAATTCGATCATATGACTTTATCAAAGACTCTGCCCATAATGCCGTAGTGAATGAATAATAAAGTACTTTATTGTAATCCCAATTCTTATTATTGATATAAACAATTAATTGCTTTTTATTATCTATTGTGCTACTTTCCAAGCAATTTTTAATCGTCCATGCTGGAACATTTACTTTTGCTTGTAGTTCTTCTAGTAAAATAGATTGAGGAATAGGTATTTGATATTTCTCAAAGAAAGTAGAATTTGTAAACGCAAAAACTTTAAATGCTAAACAAAATCCATTAGTTATATCTAGGATACCATCAAAAATATCAATAATTTTTTTTATTCCAACCTTAGCTTTACCTCCCTTTTTATCAATATATGTTATATCTCTATCTGAAAATACAATTTTCCCATGTGCAATGCCATTTCTTACATTATGAAGGTAAAAATTATTTATAAAGTTAAAGTTACTTTTCTTTAAGTATTCAATAGAATTAAAGAGATCCAATCCATCTGTGTTTTTTTTTGATTCAATCCATTTATATTCTGTTATTATTCTAGTGAATTGATAAAAAGGAGTTTCATATATATTTAATAGATTATAATGTATTTCCCTTTCAATAAAATCTATTAGATCATTATTATCTGTTGGTAATAAAATATCATGTATAGATTTGTCATTTATCGTTGTTAAAGTTTTATTTGAAAGACTTAAAAGAGATTCTGCTTTAATTAGAATATTAGCCAATAGTTTTGGATTTACTTTTTTTGCAGTTTCTAGGAAATCTAAATACTCCTCAAAAGCTTGTTTTGAGTAAAATTTCTGAGGTGCTTTATCTAAATAGTTAATCAAACATAAATAATCTATGGATGAAGTAAAATCATTATTTGGAAATTCTTTTTGGATCCTCAATCTCCAATTAGAATGTAATGTTTTAGTGATAGGATTCTCATTTAATATCATGTGAATTGAAAGCAAAATTTTTACTTCAGCACTACTTAGGAAAAAAGCTAATGTAATTTTTTTATTAAACAGAAAGCTGAAACTTCATTTTTTTTGCCTTAATCCGTCATTGCGCCAAACTTATGTTAGTTGTGGTTCTTACTCTACTATTTCATATCTTTTAAAAACGCGTTCTTCTATGTATTTAAGAGGCTCATTCTTAATAGACTTAATTAACTCATCTATTTTAGGTTCAATATTTTTTATAAATTTTACAGTTTCATTTACAGTTTTTGAATCAGGTTCTAGTTTTCCATGAGTTGTTTGATTACGAAGTTCACGAAATTCTATAAACTTTCTCCTCTCATTAATTTCAGATTCAATTCCATATACTTCAAATAATCTTGGTATATAATCTAGATTATTTACTCTCATTAAAGTAAATCTAATTTCTCTTGCATTTGCACTGTTTTTAGATTTCGGTAATTTATCTAATGCTTCAGTCATAATGTCACTAATGCATTGAATTTTTCTTTCTAAATAAGTATACGCAGAAAGTAAAGCGCCTATTGGATGAACTTTACTAAGTTTCGAAAGTTTATCAAGTTCGTGAATAGTTTTAACTTCCCTTAATTGAAAGTTTGTGAAATCATCTTCTGATAGAAAGTCTTGTAAAATTTTATCTATTTCTAAATCGTAGTTTTCTTTTAAGAAGTCTCTGAAAAAGTCATAAGTAGCTTCCATATAAAAAATTGTTGTCAATTCATTTGGAAAACCATATCGATGTTGCAAAGAATTTCTTTCATCAATTAATAATTCTAATTTATTCAGATTAGGAATTACAATTTTTTTATCTTTAGTAAGAGTATCAATCGCCCCACTAATTGAAATTGTTTCTTTTGGATTTTTATAAATTGATTCTCCTAAATCTAATAATAGATCTTTAAATATTAATTCTACAGAATTAGCTAAGTGAAGAATTGTGAATTTTCTATCTTTTTCGCTACCCCAATTGAAATGTTCGATAGAATGTGCAAATAATTCTAATGAAGAATGAAATAGAGGAGATTCGTAAGCCATATTTATTGGGATGTTTGATTTTAAAATTAAACATAACGTTATTATTTCATAAAATAATACTGATATTCGTATTTCGATAAATTTTCTACTAATACAATTAGTTTTTATAAAATAGATATTTACTAAACTAACTTAGTATAGAGATCAAAATAATTCAACAACATTATTTCTTTTCAAACTTATTTAATAATTCTCAATATGAGATACGGAAATCCGTAAACCCCTCAATATTTTGAGTCTATCTACTATTTCAAAGAAAACTATCGACTTCTATGTTGTCTTCCAAATAATCCAAGTATTATTTTTATTTTAATCACGAAATAACTTCCTTTGTATTAAGGAGTTGAAGAAGAAACAGGCTCTGCTGAGGAGCAACTTGTCAGCAATAAGCTCCCTGCGTTACACTGTAATGTTTTTTTAGGGGATGATTAATCATCCTCTTTTTTTTATCTATTACAGGTATCGCTCAATGGCTAAAAAAACCTTTTTCCCTTAAAATAGTTACTATAAAAACAACCTTCTATCAGTAGACATGATATGCTACATTTCGCTTTTTCAATTTTTATAGAATGAGGGCCGCAAACTTCGGATAGTAATTTTATTGCAGTCGATCACTAAGCGGTCACCTCAAATTTTTGTTGTTCTTATAGCTCTTAATTTTTAATACCACAAGTATATAATTTTTCATTTTTCAAAACATAATAAATTCTATTTAATAATTTACGCGCAATGCGTATAATGGCTTTATTAGGTTGCATTCGTCTGCAATATTCATTAAAAGAAATAGATAATGCAGGGTCAAACCTGATAGTCATCCAAGCACACTCCACCAGTATTCTTTTCAATATCTTTTGCCCTCTGAAGGTGATTTCTCCCATTCGCTCTTTCTCACCACTTGAATAAGAGTTGGGTATTAATCCAATATAAGATGCAAGAGAATCTGTATTTTTAAAACGGTCTATATTTTCGATTTGGGTCAAAAGAGTAATGGCACTTATCCTCCCAATTCCAGGAACACTTATCAATAGGTCAAACTCTTTTTTGTACCTTTCTTCTTCAGACAAATCCCTAATTTTCCTATTTACTTCGAGTAATAATTTACGCATGCTTTCCACTTCTGATATTAGGAATCCCAACGCATCTTTCCCATAAGGAGAACTTAACTGGACATCATCCCTTAACCATTTTATAAAGCGTTTAGTCCAGTGTGTATAAGGACTCTTGAACTGTATTGGTATGTCTATCCCATAAAAGTGGAGAAAAGCCTTAACCCTGCACTTCAGTCTAACCAAGTCTTTCACCAACATGTCACGTGTTCTGACAAGAGAACGATCTTCTAAAGTTTGTATTTTCAGAACGTGGATAGGTTGAAGCTGTCCAGCTCTTAGGGCCCTTGCAATTTTTCGACTGTCCACAGGGTCATTCTTTTGGAACATCTCTTTTTGTGTAGTGGGAATGTCCGCTGCATTAATCACGATATTGTTTATTCCTAAATCAAGCAATTCGTAATGGGATCTAAATCCACTGAACCCCGCTTCATATGCAGAATGATATTCACAATCAGGAAAATTTTTAATTAGATAGTCTGCTAAAACGGAAGCTACAGCAGGCTGGGTAAAGGTCTTATGAATGATATTTTCTGTCAAGATTGTCACTGTCCAACTTTTTAGGTGTACATCTATTCCAACAAAAAGTTTTTGTTTACTTTCAATAATTTTAGCTATTTGGTCTTCCATAAGTTGTTGTTTATTTGGTAGTTAATATTTTATTTCAAATTTATAAAACCATATAATTACTTACGTCTTTTATCATCAACATTTGACAAACATAGCGACTTCGGAGCAGTTTTCTAGTCCTCTGCAAGAGCAAGTAGTTTTGAAAACGAGAATATCAATTTCGAGTGCCTCAAAACATAACTTGCTGTTACTTATTAAACAGTATCTTTTTTAATTCAAATACTATTCATAAACATAACTTTTCTTTTCTCATAGAAATACGTGCTTTGACAAGGAGTTATATAAAAAATATGTATTATGGCTTAAATAAGTAAAGAAAAATCATGGCATAATCTTGTAGATATAACGAAGTAGTAAGCAATAAAAAAAAATGCCACATATTCACCAAAAAACAATTGTATTTTATAATTGATTTAAACTTCACTTATTGCTAAATTAAGATTTTCTCTTTAATTTGTACCGCTGACTAAAAGTCTTGAAAGATTAGTTGTAAATTTTATTAAAAGCCTTTGTAAATGAAAGATAAATTCAAAGTATCCGAATTTTTTGATTCTTCGATGCAAGTAATTTTTTGTTATGAATCCGAATCTATTTTAAAAGCAAAATCTTTAATGCTATTAAATGATTTTTCACAAATCCCCGTTTTAAATGAAAATAATAAAATCATAGGCTCTGTTAGTTGGAAATCTATTGGAAAAATGGAATCTTTAGGAGTAACATCTCCAAGTATAATTGAATATATTGAAAATTCTGCAATAATTAATGAAAATGATGATTTTTTAAAATATATGAAATTAGTAGCCAAAAAAGATTATGTATTAGTTAAAGACCAAGAGGAAAGACTTAAAGGTATAATTACAACTTATGATATGACTATTAATTTTAAAAATTTCATTATTCCTTTTTTGCATTTAGGAATTATTGAAGATTGTATTAGAACTTTAATACAATCAAATGAAATTCAAATTAAGAAAGAAGTAGATTGTTTGACTTTTGGAGAATATATCAATCTTTTGAACAAAGAACAAAATTGGAAAAAAATTACAAAACTACAACTAATTGACAAACAGGTTTTTATAGATAAACTTAATAGCATAAGGATTTTAAGAAATAATATAGCCCATTATAAAAGAAAAGGTCTATCCTCCGATGAGATATTCTCAATTGTTTCTTTTGCAACAATGATGCAAACAATATGTAGTTGAATAGATTTTGTAAAAAAACTTAAACTTCTTCATTATTTACAAATAGTTAATTAATCTTTAAACCTGTATCTCTTCTCAATTTCTTCTTTTTATAAGATTGTATATTCTCATTGTACTCGTTATTTTCTGTAGTTAATAAACTTTTAAGTAATCCAGTACCTTTTGAGTCAAATATTTCAATAATGTTGTCTAAATCTAATGAAAAGCCCAATGAAATATTTTCTATAATTGTAAAGTATTCTTCTTTATTAGTGTCGCTTAGTTTGTCTTCAATATTTTCTAAAAACATAAGTGTCTTTTTTTCTTCAACACTTCCCTTATCCATAGTTACAGAATACACAAGCTTCTCTTTAAGCCCCCTTTGATAATCAAACATAACATCAAAAAGCTTTTCGCTATTTTCTTTAAAAGCAAGATTGTCAAACTGTCCAAACTTAGCAGAGTGTGCTACGTTTTTACCTCTTGAATTATTCTTTGGGCTAAGCTTTATCTTGTTGGTTATATCCTTACGACTAACTATAATCTGTAAGTGCATTTGTTCACCTTCTTTAATATCACCAGTGTTTACTTCTCCATCTTTTACTTTTTCATCCGTATTAGAGTAATACCTAAAGTACTCAAGCTTTCCAAACCAAAGAAGATCTTTACTACTTGTAATACTATCTTTTTTAAAGTTAAGTGCATAAGCATCCATAACAGCAGTAGCATATTCTTTTAGTTTCTGCTGTAATAATTCCTCTGTATACTTCTGTTTTAAAAAGAGAATTTCTTTTTCACTTGGACTAATATTTACTAAAAAGAACTTATCATCTGTTTTACTAAGCTTAGCTACGTTGTTATCAATTTTAACTCTTACTTCTTGATGTAGCACATCGCATCTATCATTTGTAAACCAAAGCTCTTTCTCTGCTTCATTAGCCTTTAGTTTGTTTTCTTTCTCTAAGTATTCAACAAGTCTTGCAGAGCTCCCTTTGTTATTTCCTGTTTCTGAATTAGTAGTATTTATAAACATAGCTACATATTATTTAAAGATTGTCTTACATGTTCTATTAGCTGTTCTTTCTTTGCATTAGCTGTTGTCCAACCCATTTCTTCACGTGAATGGATGTAATACTCTAAAAGCTCTCTAAACTGCTCTTTGAGCTCATCTTTTTGCTTTTGATGATTTACTAGTACTCTTATTCCACCTATTATACTTTTTGTGTACTTTAATAGGGCAATACTTACCTCGCTTTCTCTAGCTAAATGAGTATCAATATTACTAAGCTTATCATTACTTTGAGCCATAGCAACCTTTAAAAATCCTACATCAGTATAACTTGGCAATAGAAAATCTTTCTCTTGTTGTTTTATAAAAGAGATTATCCGACTGATTCCTGAGGATAATTCTCTTTTTAAAACTTCATCTCCAAAATCTGATGGATCTTTTTTACTTCTATAGAAGTAATCAACCATCTGAGTAAATAACTCCTTCTTGCTTCGCTTAAATCCTAAAGCGAGCTTTTCAAGCTTTTCATTAACTGATTTTGAAAAACGAATACTACTTGTATCTATTTGTTTCATACCAATTCTTTTTTAGTTCATTAATCTTAAAAAGAGTATACCCTTAAGTATACCTAAATCACATCTCTAACAAGGCTGAAAGCCCTAGAGTATACCGTAAGTATACTCTAACCCTTTGCAACGTCAGTAAAAAGGCAAGCGACTAGGGCTCTGCCCAAGTCCCGCTTGCTTTTTTCAAAACCATAGATTTCCGTAAAAGAAAAGAGTAGTGATATACTACTCTTTTAATATCTCTTTAAGCAAAGTAAATCAATGTGACTGAGAATATTGTAAGACATAATTAGCCAAATAGAGTCATTAAAAATAATGAGGAATAATTAATCCTTTGTAAGAATATATTATCCAATAAAATCCGAACAACTTGCAAGTGAATAACTTAAAAAAATCACATTATGACTAGTATTAAAAATCACATTTCAAGTTTAAGCATTCCTAGTGCCTTAATAGAAAATTTACAGAAAATAACTATTGATGAAAATTATACTTTTTACTTTATTTTCTACTCCGAATCAAACTTACTTACATTACCAACAATAACAATTGCAGGGAGAGGTGATGTATTTAAAGAATTAACAAATCAAGATTGGGTAACTCAAAGTATTGATTTATATAATGTTATTATCAATCTTTTTGAGATAGATGCTCTCATTGAGTACCAACTGAATTCTCAAAAAATGTATAGTCATCTAAATTGTCAACTCGATCAATTGGTTTTCCAAGCTGAAGAGGATTATGGTGGATATTTAGGACTGCATTTTATGAAAAAAACTGGAAAAGCCTATCTAAAAAAAACAAGGAAATGGCTTGAAAACAGAAGTAAAAATCATCTTAATAAACTTGATGAGTATATTGTTAGAATAGAAGATAGAGATAGTAACTATGTTACAATAGTCAATGCGCTTAAACAATTATTAAAAGAAGTCCTCATAGATTTTACAACTATATTTTTTCCTCCTTTTTTAATGCAAATACCTTCTGAAGAGGAAGTATTGAATTTTATATTAAAACATTCTAAATCAGTATCTAAGTACAATTGGCCTCAGATAGATACTGTAAGGGAATATAGGTTTCAGAAATCTAACCCTCCCATACAGCATCTTTTATATATTTTTAATTTCGACAAACAAGAAGAAAACAATAAATATGAAATCACTCTATTAATTGATATTATGCGAGTATTTATAAGTTTATTTTCAACCACTCTTCTATATCAATATACAGAAGAGTATAAAAAGAGAACTAAACAATTAAAAATTCACAATATAAGAGAAGAGGCTAAAGCTAGTGTAGAATCATGGGAAGAAACGTTAGAGAATCAGGTAAAAGCAACTCTTAAAACTTTTTATAGACCTAAGTCTGTATTTCTTCTTTCAAAGAGACACTTTAATATTCCGCTAACTGAATTAAACTATGAAAGAGGAATCCACTTATTTATAGTGGTATTAACTCAAAAAAGAACTTATCAGGACATTAGGCAGTTTTGTAAGGCAATTACTAAGCAAACTAGTGGGCAAGTTAAAGTTACGGCTATACTTCAAAAAGCAAGTGATTGGACAAGAAATATTCCTATGTTCTTTGAGTTTTATAAAAAATATTTTACCAACCAAAACTTATTTTATGGCAATTCAATTTATATAAGCCATGATAAGGACGAAGATATTATAACTGATAATAAAAATAAATATATTCAAGAATGCTTAGAATCACTTAATCAAGCTTATTTGAATATTAAAGAGAATAGTAATGCAATATTCTGTGAAGCGCAAGTGATGCTTTATCATTTTGTTATACAACAATCACTTGTATTACTTATTTATAAAAAACTTGAATTTATTCCGAGTATTATTGATGTAAACTATCTATATGATTTAATTCAATGGTGTTATCCCTCTGTTTATAAAAACATAAATGATTTACCCGCAGTAAAAAAAATTCTATTTAATAAGGACTGTTTTGTAAAATATTACCCTAAACCAAATGATTTTATAGCTGATTGTACATTAGAGGATATTAAGGAATTGGACTCATTTTGTGATATGATATACTCACTTACAAAAGAAGAGGTAAAAGATAGTTCGCTTTTAATTGAGCTCTAATAGTATAAGTGAATGTTTAATTCTTTTAAAGTTATACTTATGAAAAAAACAACGATCTCTTTAGAAACACATCTATGGTATGTACAAGACCTTAAAGTTCCATATAACCTACTTAAGGCTCTTTTTTCCTATACTAATCCATCTGAGTTAAGAACAGACTTTAATGAGTTAATGTGTTATGTAAATAGCTTAACTATATGTATGAGTAGAACTCCTGCAAAATCTTTAGAAGTATATAGTTTTCTTCGTTCGATTATTCGGGTGAGTTATAAAATGTATTGTAAGCCCAAAAAGTATCATGTACAATTACCTCTAACACCTTTAGATAAGACTAGTTTCCATCTTTTTATAGGCAATTTACTATACAATGAATACTTAGACCCTTATCTGACATTTAAAAATGTATTTGAAAAGCAATCTTATAAGAAATTAGAGAGCGATCTATATCAGATTATACAGTATGCAATAGGTAGTTTTTCAGATAATCTACCGCCAAAAAGCGTGAGTACAACTTTTATAAATATAAATAAACTACTTGATGCTTGTTGGTTAATTCATAAACGAGGTTATCTTAGAGATTCTAAGGAGTTATTACCCACAACGAAATGACGTTAGAATCATCGAGATGTGTCTTTGTCCTTACAAATTGAAAATTTTCCAGTATAAAAGACCACTCGTTTTTCTCCCGAAGGTCGCAAAATTGGTAAAGAGAAAGGAGTATTAATTACCAGAATACAAGAAACAAAAAAGCTAGAGTACAAAATTATAGGTACTCTAGCTTTTTCTATTTTATATAGACTCAAAAAAAGCCTAGCTAGAAGGTTAAGCTTTAATATTTTTATTATTGTTCTATCTACTTAGTTTGAATCAGCTTCTCTAAACGCATCATCATTTCGTCTTTCTCCTTTAGCATACGCTCATATAAGGCAATCTTTTCTTCGTGAAGTTGAACTATCTTATCAATGGAATTGTTATTTTGAATATTTAAGCCATTATTATTGATAGCATTATCAGAAAAATTACAAGCAATATTATAAACAGCCTGCTCTTCATCAAAATTCTCAATTGCTTCTACAGGTATTTTAAGCACCTTAGAAATCTGTTGTAATAAAGCATTATCAATAACTTCTTTCTGTTCAAGTAGAGATATCTTCTTTTGATTCCAATCCTCTCCTAAATCAAAAGCAAGAACCTCTTGTTTGATTCCAAGCATTTCTCTAAAACGCTTTACATTTCTTCCTTGATGTATTTTATGTTCCATAATTAATAGCTGAGTTAAGAAGGCTCAAAGATAAAGCCAATGATTTAAAAAGATTGAATTGTAAAGTTATTAAAAATAAATAGAATTCTAAATTATCTAAAATAGAATACAAATACAAAGGATATAATATCCTTTTAGAGAATTTTTTATTCTTTAGAAAGTGAACAACTTTGAACACAATTACAATAAAACTTTACTAAAGGAACTACTCTCGAATTGTCTACAAAGAGAGATGGATTATCACTTTTTTAAACTAAGAAAACTAAAAAATATAAGTTGAACTAAAAAATAAACATTATGAAAGATATTTACTGGTGCCCACCTGACGACAAATTAGAAATTCCTGAATACTTACTCAATGGAGGTATATTAGAAGCCTTGAGTTCATATACTTTAGAATCTTTTCGAGAATTATTAAAAGAACTATCACGCTTTAATGAATCAGTCACTAGCAAAAAAAAGCGAAAGCAAATTTGTGAGCGACAAATCCCTTTTGTAGTAGATATTAAAATGATGATTATGGGATGTCATTTTTTTATTCACCAGAAAAAACAACTCAAATATTGGGATGATTGGATCGATATTCCGTGGGTTAAAAATCCTTATCGTTGTGTACTTGAATATCGCTCTAGAGAGGATTTAAAAATTAATCATCATCTTGCTCATTTAGAAGATTCTTATACTTTACTTAGCATCAAAGAAGTGCAGAACTTTCAAAAAACATTTAAACGTTTTTTTAAACCAATGGACTTATCACTTTGGATAAAAATGCTAGATCATTGGAAAGAAGCTTTGGAGAGAAATCAGGACATTACCGATGTTATGGGACCTCCTCCTTATAAAGTATATGATGCTATATTAAAATTATTTGAAGCTAGCTACTTAGCAATAAGTTGGGCTGATTACAGTTATTTACCTCCCAATAATCATCTATGGCAACACTATTTAGGCAGTCCATGTGAAGGTTACCAAGCCAGTAATCCTTTTGAGAATATCATTCTTATCTTCAATACAATGGGATATTATGAAATTCAAGAAGCTATTAAAGTGATGTATTCTAACTCAAAAAAAGAAGATACTTTCCTTATACAAAACATTACTAATTTTCGATTTACCTTAAAGTGGTTACTACATACAGGATGGGTACTACTACAAACTGATTATTATCCAGCCAGTTGGCTTAATCCTGATATTCTAAACTACATTAACTGTCCATTTTCCATAGAGGAACTACGTATTTGGAAACCTATATATCTAAGTGCAGCAGAAAGTGAAAACCTAAATCTAACTCTTTCTATACTCTATCACAATATTGATATTAGGGAATTTATATACGAGGTAGAAGATCGACTAATCCAATCTATTACTGATAAACAAGCTATAGAAACAACTGATTCCGATTTGAATACTGAAACTACCTTGCTTAAAATCTTAGATGTTATAACCTTATTAGCTACTGATTTTTGCAAGAGTAAAATAAAAGAAGGATTGAATTATAAAGAATTATAGAATGCATTTTATCGAAAAAATTAATTCTTACAAGATCTTAAACTAGGCAAGATAAAGCCAAATAGACTTTAAAACTGCCAAAAACAGAGTGTCATCTGTTTTGATTGTAGTTTAGTTGTTTAACCTTAAAGAGAACTATCATGGAAAGTCAAATCACAAAAGAAGATTTAAGATTGTTTGCTCAAACAATCATTGGAGAGCTAAAAGAATTATTAGCTAAACAAAGCAAAGAGTGTTCACCCGAATGGGTAAAAGCTAAAGTAGCAAGGCAATTACTAAGTATCTCGCCAGCTTCACTACAAACTCTTCGAATCAGTGGTAAATTGCAGTATCGAAAAATACTAGGCTCGTATTACTACAACAGAAAAGAGATAGAGAACCTATTTAATAAGTAGAGGTTAACTTCTACTTATTAAATAGGTTGAAAATTGACTCCCTTAAATTCCTTACTTGCAGATACAACAGTTGAATTGTTAGAAAGTGTAGAGAATTTAAGGGAGTTTTTATTATCCATTTAGCTGATTAATAAAATTAGTTAGTTGGGTTAATTTATCAGGATCTAGCTTTTTTAAACTCTCTAATAAATCTGTGTAATTATCACTTTGTTTATTTGCTTTTCCTTCAAGCTTATCTTTTAATATCTGCATTTCTGTTTTGATAGACTCTTCTTCTGTTAGAGCGTATTCCTCAGTCTGTTTAACAGAGTGATGACCTAACATTTCTTTTACTACGTGAATAGGTACGCCATTGCCAAGAGTTACAGTACTTCCAAAAGTTCTTCTTGCCTTATGTGTATTTAGCTCACTTATCTCGCACAGTGAGGCGATCTCTTTTAAATACTCATTCATTTTTTGATTAGAGCGAACGGGAAGTACTATATCTTTATAAGTGCAATCAGGATGATCTTTATACTTTTCCATTATCTCAATAGCTTTTGGAAGTAATGGAATGGTAATATTAGCATCTGTCTTTTGTCTGTTGGTTCTTATCCATAGATTGCCCTCTTCATCTTTAGTAATATCGCTTTTCTTTAGCTGAAACACATCGATATAAGCAAGACCAGTATAACACTGAAAAACAAAGACATCTCTTACAGTTGCTAGTCGCTCGTTAATAAACTCTTTGTTTTCTAAAATAGATAGCTCTTGTTTGCTTAGTGGTTTCTTATTGAGCTTAGTCTTTTTAGGTTTGTATTGTACAAATGGATTAGAAGCAATAATCCCCTTAGCAACAGCTCTTAGAACAATCTTCTTAAAGTTTGAGATATACTTAATAGCTGTGTTATTAGAACACGCTCTAACGGTCTTTAAATAGTGTTCATAGCCAATTACAAACTCATAATTGAGTTCTCTAAACTCTATGTCGTCTTTACCACATACATAACGGATATATTCAGCTACATGTGATCTTGCTGTTACGTATCTTTCATGTGTTCCAATTGCGTACTCTTTAGGGACAAGCTTAAAAACTTCATCATTGTGCTTTTGAAACTCTTCTAAAACTTTGACTTTACTTGTTCCTTTGCCTTTGATATAATCCATAAGTACAGAAGCAGTAATAGGCTCTTCATTGCTTAAGAGCTCTAATTTGTACTTAGTAATCTTTGATACGATTGTATCTAAGAGGTAGTTTAGCGTTTTAGCATCTTCTTTAGTGCCATTGGCACGACCTGCTTTTTGGTTCCATCTGTTGATATCCCATTTATGACTTAAAGAAGTCTCTTTGCGAATACCATCTACTGTGATTCTAAGATAAACACCTCTTAAATCACTTTTCTCTCTATTGGGTTTAAGAAAGAAATTAATTGATAACTGTTTTTCTAACATAATTCAACTGTTTTTAAATATTAATAAATGTCGAATTAAAACGTTCCAAAATCACAGTTTAAAACTCTCTGGCGCCATTTGGCGTAAGGGTTCACTAAGTTTGAAGGTGCGCATCACTAAAATATTTTTCTGTGCACCGAATCAAGTGTATTTTTGGGTGCACTTTTTTAAAAAATGGGATATCCCTAAAAAAGAAAAAACCTATAACTCGTTGTGAATCATAGGTTTTGTGCTTTTTTAATAACTTTTGAAAAGTTATCTTTTATAAATCAGCGGAGAAAGAGGGATTCGAACCCCCGGACCTGTTACAGTCAACGGTTTTCAAGACCGCCGCATTCGACCACTCTGCCATTTCTCCAGTGGTCTGCATTACTTCCGTATTGCGAGTGCAAATGTAGCACAAATATCCAAACCTCCAAACTTTCGAGATAAAATAATTGAAAGTTTTTTCAGTAAAGCTCTTACTTCAGATCATAGCTATAGAATAAAAAACTAAGTATCAGCCTTATACTCCCCTAACCGATTCGCTGTCTTTTAAAAATAAAAAACTCCTTAGTAGGAGTTTTTAGTATTATTTGTCTTCAAAAAGCTTAACGACTAATTTATAACTTAAAGAATCTAGTCCATTAAGAGCTCCTTCAGAAGAGCTATTAGAAAGAACTATTAGACCTTTCTTTCTAACAGGGTCAAAAGCCACATAGTTAGAATATCCTGCATCTATACCTCTTGTGAAGTAAAGAGGCTCTCCAGAACCAAAAGGATAGCCTATCTTCCACCCTAAACTAACCCAGTAATTAGGACTTACAATAAGAGTAGGCTTCTGTGTCAGCTGTAGTACCTTATCTTCACTATTAAACTGCGCTTGAATGAACTTCGTCAAATCAGCTGCTGTTGAGATCCCACCACTAGAAGGTAATAAAGCACCTACTTTGATAGGATATACTTCCTTAAGGTTTACATTAATTCCTTTTACAACTTCGCGTTTCTTCTTAGACATATACACGGTAGAGTGATTCATACCATACCTAGCAAATACTTTCTCTTCAACTAATTTATCAAAAGGTTTATTATACACCTTACTCAAGGTATTACCTAGTATAGCGTATCCAAGAAAAGAAAAGCTCTGTCTCTTCTCTGCACTTATCGTATCTGTCTCTAGATTATGTTGTAAATAATCTTCTAATTGAGCACTAGTTAGATTAGTCAAATAATCATCCTCTACCTTTGGATCATCAGACTTTATCTCAGGCAACATAGGCACTAAGGAAGAATGATTAGCCAAAGCGATAAAGGGAAGTTTAATATTCTTATTAAAACTAAAGTCATAATACTTATTTACATCAGTAGTCATATCTATACCTTGCTCTAGTACAGCATCAGCTAATACAGTAGAAGTAAATATCGTCATTAGATTAGCCATAGAAAACTTACTATTTGTATTGTTCTCTATTTTCACCCCATCTCCTACTTTCTTAAAACCGTGGTATTCTACCTTATCATTATCGATAATAGCGATGGCATACTGTCCTTTATCAGGAAGATTAGTCGTTTCATTTGCGATAATTTCTTCTATACTAAACTTCTTGAATGAATCATCCACAGGCTTAGGCATATCTAATAATCTAAATCCAACTACCTCCCCTGTATCATTCATCGCTAGATTAAGTAATGCAACATCATTATTCTCAAACTCCGTTTTAAACAATGCTAACTGATTATTATCTAAACCATAGAACTCCATATTCTTAATATTACCAAGTTTTTCTTTCATCTCTACAAAGAATAACTTAGCCTTAGCACTAGGCAACTCTTCTTTTAAAGATGGTGCAAAGTGGCTGTAAATATCATCGTAATCATTGGTATTGTAATCCTTTACAAAAGTATCTATTAAAAGTTTAAACTCTTTCTCTTGAGCGAAAGAACCAAAACTCATCAATAAACACATCGCTATGGAAATACTTAATCTCTTCATTTCTTAATTTTATTTTGCAAGGATAAATATATCAGTTATTATCCGATAATTTTCTCCCTTTAACAAGAATAAAAGAAAATAAGAATTTTCCATCTTCTTTTAAGTTAAGTACATCAACCTCTATATAGAGCATCAAACCTCTGTTAGCCTAACACCATACCATGTCTCTCCTTCCTATTCTTAAATAAAGAAACTCTATTATGATTACGAGAGTCTCTTTATTTTTTTAAGTATATTCGCCCTAAATAAAAAACAGAAAGACTATGACTAAGAGTGAAAAAGTAAAATTTGCTATGGAAACATTGGACGCTCTTTATCCAGAAGTTCCTATTCCATTAGACCATAAAGACCCTTATACCCTTCTGATCGCTGTACTTCTATCTGCACAGTGTACAGATGAACGCGTAAATAAGATTACCCCACTACTATTTGCTAAGGCTGATAATCCGTATGATATGATCAAAATGACAGTAGAAGAAATACAAGATATCATCAGACCTTGTGGGTTATCTCCTATGAAATCTAAAGGTATTTATGGGTTATCACATATCTTAATTGATAAATATAATGGAGAAGTCCCTCAAGATATGGCTGCATTAGAAGAACTACCTGCCGTAGGTCATAAGACAGCTAGTGTTGTTATGTCTCAAGCATTTGGAGTACCTGCTTTCCCAGTAGATACCCATATTCATAGATTAATGTATCGTTGGAATTTCTCTAATGGAAAAAGTGTAGAACAGACTGAAAGAGATGCTAAACGCTTATTCCCAGAGGACAAATGGAACCTACTACACTTACAACTAGTATGGTATGGTAGACAGTACTCTCCTGCACGTGGTTGGAATCTAGAAATAGATATTATAACAAGTGTGATAGGTAGAAAGACTGTAATCAATGAATACTATAAGAAGAAAGAAAAGAAATAATACTGCTAATCCTAGCACATCAGTGTAAGATAATATAGAGGTATCGAGCAGTAATCTAAGATCATCACAAGGTAAAAAAAGAGGTTAAGTAAAATGACTTAACCTCTTTTTTTAATTCTCTTTCGAGTAAAGCGATAGATTATTGATTAACCCGTTTAGCCTAACTAGGCTCAATCCTTTAGAGTAATTCAAAAGGAATTTAATGGTCTCTTCTTTGGGTAAACTAAATGAACTAGTTTTCGTTGTGTAATTTTTCTTCATATGTGGCGCGTTTTGTTGTTTATACAATACTAACGACAAAACACTTCACATATTATATCTCTGTCAAAATAATATTTTTTTCGTCAATTAATTTTCTTAAATTAAGCAATGCATATCGCATTCTCCCTAGAGCAGTATTAATACTTACATCCGTTAATTCAGCTATCTCCTTGAAACTCAAATCTTGATACATACGCATCGTGATCACTTGACGTTGATCTTCTGGTAGCTCTTTTAACAATAAATGTAGATCTGACTCTATCTGCTGTTGGATAATATCTCCTTCTATTGTATTAGAATCATCTTTTAGAAAAGAGAAAATAGGCAACTCCTCAGAATCATACTGAAACTGTACACGCTTCTCTCTTCGGTAGTGATCCATTACTAAATTATGAGCAATACGGATAACCCAAGGTAGAAACTTACCTTCTTCATTATATCTACCCGATTTAAGGGTATTAATTACTTTTATGAATGTATCTTGGAAAATGTCATTTGCTAACTCAGCATCGGATACCTTAGAAAAGATAAAACCATAGATCTTAGACTGGTGTCTTTTGATCAAAACCTCTAACGCCTCTTCACCACCTGCAATATATAATGTTACAAGGGCTGCATCAGGCATATTTATATATACCATACCAAATTTCTTTTTTAAAACTGTAAATAGATTTTTATAAAGTAATTTTGTATTATAGGCTTTGATTTTTATCGTTTAACGAGACAAATATATAAAATTATATTTGTTAAAATAAATAAAAAATAAAAGTTTTTTTTAGAACCTCAATCAACAAACGTTATCATATCTCATCATTTAGCCGGAAAACAATAAAATTCACATATCTTAAATTTGTCTAAATGAAATAATCACAATATTAGGCAAAAATAGATGTAAAAAACACAATTATATCTAACGACATAACCTGTATATTTTTGGAGAACTAACTTCCTTTTGCTCATTCATATTATTTCATTCTTATTCCTATCTGATTGTAATCTAGCTTCTGTCTTGTTTCCGAGAGATGCCCTAGAAGCGACTTTTGGGGAACAACTCGAAAATAAAATAGAGTAACCACAGAACTAAAACAGATGTAACATCAGGCCATGACTGACTTTATCTCTAAACAATACCCTCTCTTTTACTCCTATTTACTCCATTTTTTGACTTTCTACTACATCCATTATTTCATTCTTTCTATATTGCGACATCGAATCGTTCTTCTATCCCACTCTGTATACCAGATGGCAATGCGAAATATTATAGCAGATTCAGCTTTTTGCACAAGATTATACCTTGTAGAGTTTTAGAGGAATTAAAGAAAGCATTATCTTTGTTTATTAAACCTTTATAGGCTACATGAAAAAAATAGATTTCTCCAATATAGATCCCAAAAAGAATATTATCATCAAGGGCGCTCAGCTACACAATCTAAAAGATTTAGACGTTGTCATCCCTCGTAATAATCTTGTTGTTATAACAGGATTATCTGGTTCTGGTAAGTCCAGTTTAGCTTTTGACACCCTATATGCAGAAGGACAAAGACGCTATGTAGAGAGCTTATCTTCTTATGCTAGACAATTCTTAGGGCGTATTAACAAACCTAAAGTAGAATACATAAAAGGGATTGCTCCTGCGATTGCGATTGAACAAAAAGTAAATACTAGCAATGCTCGTTCTACAGTAGGTACCTCTACTGAGATATATGACTATATCAAATTACTTTACGCACGTATCGGAAAGACATTTTCTCCTATCTCAGGAGAAGAAGTAAAGAAGGATACTGTAAGTGATGTATTAGACTATGTTAAGAGCTTGGCTATTGGAGCCAAATTATTATTGCTTGCTCCTATTGATTTAGGAGAAGACAGAGAGCTTTATGAGCATCTTAATGTACTACTTCAGCAGGGATATGCTAGAATATTAGTGCATGGAGAGACTTTGCGTTTAGACCAATACATTAGTGATAATACAGAAGATATCATTAACCAAGTAGATGCCACTCAGGTTTATCTAGTTGTAGACCGTATCGTAGTAAGTGATGATGAGGATTTCTTTAACCGTCTAGGAGACTCTGTAGAAACAGCTTTCTTCGAAGGAAAAGGATATTGTTATATCGTAGATCTTAAAGATAAGAAGCGCAAAGAGTTCAGTAATAACTTTGCCCTAGATGGAGAAGTATTCCTTGAGCCTAATGTTCATTTGTTTAGCTTTAATAATCCTTATGGAGCTTGTCCATCTTGTGATGGATATGGTAATATTATTGGTATTGATGAGGAACTAGTTATTCCTAATACAGGACTTTCTATATATGAGAATGCTGTTTTCCCTTGGAGAGGAGAATCAATGGGCTGGTATAGAGATCAATTGGTTAACAATGCTTATAAATTTGACTTCCCAATTCACAAACCTTATTTTGAGCTAACAGAAGAACAAAAGGCATTAGTATGGGAAGGAAACTCATTATTCACAGGATTAAATGATTTCTTTAGAGAATTAGAAGAGAAAAACTATAAAATTCAGAACCGCGTCCTTTTATCTCGTTATAGAGGAAAAACAAAATGTCCTACTTGTAAAGGAAAGAGACTGCGTAAAGAAGCGAGTTATGTAAAAGTAGGTAATAAAACAGTAAGTGAGCTGGTAGACCTACCGATCAAACATTTGATTACCTTCTTTAAAGATTTAAAACTGAATGAATACGAAGCAAAAGTAGCACAACGTTTATTAATCGAAATCAACAACAGACTTGGCTTTCTAAGTAATGTAGGGCTTGACTACCTAACATTAAATAGAAATTCTGCTACACTGTCGGGAGGAGAATCTCAGCGTATTAACTTAGCCACTTCATTAGGAAGTAGTTTAGTAGGGTCTATGTATATCTTAGACGAACCTAGTATAGGATTACACCCTAAGGATACAGAGAAGTTAATCGATGTATTGAATAACCTTAAACAACTAGGGAATACAGTTATCGTGGTAGAACACGATGAAGATATAATGAAATCAGCTGATCAGATTATAGACATCGGTCCTGAAGCTGGTAGCTATGGAGGGCAACTAGTAGCTCAAGGTGATTATGACACTATTTTAAAAGCAAACTCTCTAACAGGGAAATACCTTAGTGGTGCCCTTGAAATTGCTGTTCCTAAAAAACGTAGAGGGTACAAGCACTTTATCGAAATAGTAGGCGCTAGAGAAAACAATCTAAAAAATATAGACGTTACATTTCCACTAGACTGTCTAACAGTAATCACAGGAGTATCTGGTAGTGGTAAAAGTACATTAGTCAAAAAGATATTATTCCCTGCACTACAGAAAAAACTAACTGGACTTAGTGATAAACCTGGTCAGTTTACAGAGATGAAAGGGGAATTTGGTGGTATTAAATCAATAGAATATGTAGATCAGAATCCGATCGGAAGAAGTTCTAGATCTAACCCTGTAACCTATATCAAAGCCTATGATGATATTAGAGATTTATACTCTAAACAACAATTGTCAAAGCTAAGAGGCTACCAACCTAAGCATTTCTCATTTAACGTAGATGGTGGTAGATGTGAAACTTGTAAAGGAGAAGGAACTGTTACAGTAGAAATGCAGTTTATGGCAGACGTTCACCTAGAATGTGAAACTTGTCATGGTAAACGCTTTAAAAAAGAAATACTAGAAGTCAATTTTGAAGGGAAAAATATCGATGATTTACTGACCATGACGATAGACGATGCCTTAATGTTCTTCCAGCAACATAAACAAACTAAAATTGCACAAAAACTACAACCTCTACACGATGTAGGACTTGGTTATGTACAGTTAGGACAGTCTTCTTCTACCCTATCAGGAGGAGAAGCACAGCGAATCAAACTTGCTTCTTTCTTATTAGCTGGTACAACAAGAGATAAGGTATTATTTGTTTTTGATGAACCAACGACAGGATTACACTTCCACGATATTCAAAAACTATTGAAATCATTTGAAGCTTTAATTGAAAAAGGACATTCTATTATTGTAATTGAGCACAACCTTGATTTAATTAAATGTGCTGATTATATTATAGATATTGGACCTGAAGGAGGAGAAAATGGAGGGCAATTAGTTGCTTTTGGCACACCTGAAGAAGTTGTAAAAAACAAAGCTTCCCTGACTGGAAAATACTTAAAAGATAAACTTAAGTAATACATTAGATAATTACGAATTACGACTATATACCTCATAACTAAAAGGCTGTATCAAATAATGACACAGCCTTTTTTAATTGTTTCAGCTTAGGTCAATTAAAAAGACTTGAAAACATGATTATACAAAGATGTTTTTTAGAACAATATAAATTATCAATTGAGCTCGGGTTCTTTATAAATTTTGTGTATTTCCTCTTTCGTTAACAAAGTGCAATAAAAAAGGTAACCTCGAAGTTCAAGATTACCTTTTTTATTATTATAATATTCTATGATATAAATCCCTCATGCCGAAGGCTAATCATTCCTATTTTTCAATTCTTAATTAATTTGGCTAGTTTCTCAGTCAATCTCTTTCTACTGAAATACTGCAGTCCCATAGCGAATACTTTTAATTGATTCTGTTGATACTGCTCAAAGTATTCTAATAGAATATCTCTGACCCTATCTTTCTCAGAATACAACACCACTTTCCCTGTATTCGTTTCCTTTATGATATCGAAAAAATCAGAATCCTCAGGTCCTATTCCTAATATTGGACGTTCTGATGCCATATACTCAAATAACTTACCAGGAATAATCGCCTTAGTGTCTTCTGAATCTATTTCAACTAACAACAGTACTTGTGAAGCACGCATCTGTCTCAATGCTTCAACATTATCTACATAACCATGATTAACAACGCAGTCCTCTAGTTTAAACTCTTTAATGGTATCTAGAATCTGATTACTTACCTTCCCAACTAATTTTAGCTGAAATACTTCTTTAAATGCCTTATTCTCTTTTCTTAACTCTGAGATAGCTTTCCATAAAACCCTAGGATTTCTATCAGATAAAAACGAACCAATATGTGCTAAAGTAAATTTCTCATCTAGAGGTACTTTTCCAAGATTCGTAATATCATAACCATTCATAATCACAGTAATAGGCTTATCCGTTTTAGCTCGGAACTCCTCTTTAGTTGTTTTACTAGTGACAATAATCTGATCTGCTTTATTTAAAACCTCTTTCTCCAACTCCAAATGCTTAGTTGCACTAGACTGATTTAGCTTTAACTCTTTATGATAGCCAATAGTTGTCCACGGATCTCTAAAGTCAGCTATCCATTGGATGTTTAACTGCTCTTTAAGAGCCATTCCTATCAAATGCATACTATGAGGAGGACCTGTTGTAATAACGGTCTCTATATCCTTATTTTCCTTTAAGTACTTAGATAAATAAGCTACTGAAGGTTTCACCCAACTTACTCTAGCATCAGGAATAAAGAAATTACCTCTAACCCAAAGCAATAATTTATCTGTAAATGATTGTTTCTTTTTATCTGGAATAATACCTGCACTTAAAGTATCTGTTTTCTTCCCACTTACTAATTTAGCCTTGCTATAAGGCTCACTAATAGGCTTCCTAAGAATCGTTATTTCAGGGCTTACCTCCTGATCATTACTAGAATCTAGCAATGGATAACTCGGATTCTCTGGTATATACACTATAGGCTCTATATCAAAGCTAGGCAAGTATTTGACGAACTTTAACCAACGTTGTACTCCTGGTCCTCCTGCTGGAGGCCAATAATAACTTATGATTAAAACTTTTTTCTTAGGCATACTCATACTACATTTTGTTTTTTTGTGAAATCGTTTTTCTGTGAAATCGTGAAGGTGTAAAGTCGTTAGTCTACTTTATCTATTGTTAGTTTATCTCGTCTTCTAAGTACATTATAGCCATAGAACAAGGCTTTCAACCGTAAACTGCAAACCTACTCCTTCTTCTTAACTAATAGATATGCTCCTCCTACTGTAATTAAGAAAATAAGAATACTCGATCCTAGAGCTATTCTACTACCTGTTTTGATTACTTGTGGTTCAAAAGTAAACTCAATAGTGTGTTTCCCTTTTGATAACTCTATTCCTCTTAATACATAATCAACCGCAAAAATGGGTACTTCTACATTATCTACTTTAGCAATCCAACCTTGTGGATAATAGATTTCAGAGAATACTGCTACTCCATCAGCGCTGTTATTTGACTCATAAACCATCTTATTAGGAACGTAACTTTTTAACTCAATACGAGCTAAAGAATCCACAGCATACGTATCTTTTAGTTGAACATCTTTGAACATCGTTGTATTCAATACAGCCTGTTCTTTTGTTTTCAACTTATCCAATGCTTTCATTTCACCATTTGCATCTTGCACCTTTTGAACACTAGATACAAACCACGCATTTCCATTCGCATTATCATTTAATAGTGGAACATCACGTCCCTCTTCATCTTTCTGAATAATATACTTCACATTCATCATATTCAACACTTCCATATTAGAATGTTGATTCAATTGATAATCTGCTAACTCTTGCATTCTGCGAGGTTTCGCTGCATGATATCCACCTAAAGAATGGTGGAAGAATGAACTTCTCGCACTATTAAAGCCTCCATTTAACTCATATACTCTAAAATGCTCTGTATCATTTAATATCACTTTATCAGCAGGTGTTGCTTGGAAAGGTTGAGACATTTGAGATGCTAGTACAAAGTTTGAGTCATTAACATATTTACGATCTACCAACACTAAGTCACCTACCATCAGTACACCAATAATAATTACTGCAATAACTGGTTTTATCTTTTCTTTAGTTGACAAGAACAAAGCTCCTGCAGCTAAAGCAATTAATATAAAACTTCTGATAAGATCAGCGGTATACATTGCTTTTCTATCTTCTATTAAAGCACTGATAAATCCTGGTCCTATCTCACCATAAGCTCCTCTGTAATAACCGTCATTTAAGCCTGTAAAACTTAAAGATCCTTTTACTAAAAACAGCAATACTAAGATAGATCCAGCTACAATACCTGATTTCTTTAGAACAGATAATTGCTCTTGTTTTTCCAACTTACTATAAGCATATAATCCAATAATAGCTAAGGCAGGTACACATAATTCAAGTATTACTTGAATAGAAGACACTGCTCTAAACTTATTATACAATGGGAAATAATTAATAAAGAAATCTGTTAGAATAGAGAAGTTCTTCCCCCATGATAACAATAAAGAAAAGACTGCTCCTATTATGAATACATATTTGATATTTCTCTTCTCAGCAAAGATACCGATCAAGAACAAAAAGAATACAACAGCACCAATGTAAGCAGGCGCAGCGACAATAGGTTGATCTCCCCAATAGGTAGGCGAACTACTTGCCATTTCTTTTGCTTGTTGATCATTAGCTCCAACTGACTTAAACAATTTATATACATTAGAATCCGTATCTAAATGCTCATTATTCGCTCCTCCAGTCAAACGAGGTACTATCAAGTTTAAACTTTCAAAAATACCATAGCTATACTCTGTGATATAATCATAGCTCATCGCATTAGAAGATTCTTTTACAGAACCATCAGGTTGATACGTTAGCTCACTATTACTACGAGTACTAAACTTAGTATATTCTGAAGTAGCCATCAGGTTAGTAGCATTCGCGCCTATACTCAGAATAGCGGCTCCTACTAATACAGCTATTGATGTACCAATCGCTTTATAATCTTTTTCTCTTATATATTTGACCATATAAAATACTCCCACTACAATAAGTAATAATAGCAAGTAGTAGGTCATCTGGAAGTGGTTTGCACTAATTTCTAAAGCTGCTGCAAATAAAGTTAGTAATCCCCCTTTTATATAATGCTTTCTAAACACTAAAAGAACTCCTGCTAACACCATTGGCATATAAGCGATAGCATGAGCTTTAGCATTATGCCCTACTCCTAAAATAATAATCAGATAACTAGAGAAACCAAAGGCTAGCGCTCCTATGAATGATCTCAAAGGTTTCATTCCTAAAGAAGCCAATAGAATATAGAATCCAATAAAATAGATAAATAAATAATCAGCAGGTCTAGGCAGAAAGCGAATTAAACTATCTAAATCTTTTACATAGTTGTGTGGAAACTTAGCTCCTAATTGATAGGTAGGCATACCTCCAAAAGCACTGTTTGTCCAATAAGGCTCTTCTTTAACTTGTTCTCTAAAGTCAATTTGCTCTTTTGCCATTCCAGTATATTGTACAATATCGGATTGGTAAATTACCTTATTAGATAAAACAGGAGAGAAATAAAGTAGTGCTACTACTATAAAACCTAAAACCACTAATAGATGTGGATAAATTCTTTTAAACGTATTCGTTGTTTCTGATGACATTTATACTACTATTTAAGTATGCTAAAATAAGTAAATTTCAGATGGCTTTAAAGAGAAGCCTACAGATTTATTATATATACAAAAAAGCCCTCAAGAAGCATTGCTCTTGAGGGCCTTAGATTGTATTCTTTAATTACTTCGAATCAACTTCTTCGAAATCTATATACTCTCCAACAACTTTTGTTGAACGTGGTACCTTATTATGCTGAGTTGTAGTATCAGTATACGTTTCTGTTTCTTGATTGTTGTTATATGGATTGTACTGTTGTTGTCTTTGTTGAAAATTCTGTTCTGCTTTTTTTGCAGCCTTGTATATTAATACAGGAAACAAATAACGCATTGCTATTTTGAATGCATAGTATATCAGAACAATAATAATAAGTGTTTTAATAAATCCCATAATTTCCTTCTTTTTACCAAAAATAGTAATTATAAGCGCATAATAGCAATGATGGTTCTTAAATTATTGATAAATATGTTTAAGTATAGCCTCACATTCTATCTTATCGTTCTTTATACCTCTAGTTAGTTCTAAACCAATTAACCTCTTAATCCATTCATCACCAATTACTAGAAAGAAAGACTACTTATTATTACCTTCTTGCCATTTAGCATATCCTCCATCTAGTTCATACACTGTTTTAAAACCTTGTTCTAAAAGAATATTTCTAGCTTTCTCACTTCTCTTTCCTGATTTACAGAAAATATAAACAGGTTCATCTTTAGACAATTCTTTTGTCTTATCAATAAAACTATCTTCTAATACATTGATGTTCTTTGCATATTCTATTGTTCCCTCGCTAAACTCCTTATCTGTTCTAACATCAACTAACTGAACTTCTGTGTTCTCAATAGCTTTTTTAAAGCTTTCATTGTTTAATAAATGTGCTGCTTTTTCTTGACTATAACCACTAATCGTTACTAGTATAGTGACAATAAACGAAAGCCAAAAAGCGTTATATTTCTTCATAATATAGAATAGTTTATAGTTTAACAAAAATGACAAATATCATAGTATGCGATTTAACATTACTATACATTTGTTACAAATATAAAATAAATATGTCAGTTTCTCTTATACAAAAGTATAATGTACCTGGTCCTAGATACACTAGCTATCCCACTGTTCCTTACTGGGATGAGACCTCTTTTTCTGCAGATAAATGGATTGATTCTTTAAAGAGATCATTCGTTGAATCTAATCAAAAAGAAGGTATTAGTATCTATATCCATTTACCATTTTGCGAAAGCTTATGTACGTTTTGTGGCTGCCACAAGAGAATTACAAAAAGACATGAAGTAGAAAGTCCATATATAGATGCTCTTCTTAAGGAATGGGATTTATATTGTGCTTTATTTGATGAGAAACCCATTATCAAAGAAATCCATTTAGGTGGAGGGACTCCTACTTTCTTTTCGCCAAAACACTTAACTAAACTAATAGAAGGTATTAAGGCTAAAGCTATTATCGCTGATGGATATGAGTTTAGCTTTGAAGGACACCCTAATAATACAACTAAAGAACACTTATCTACCCTATACAAGCTAGGCTTTAGAAGAGTGAGCTTCGGTGTACAAGATTACAACCCTGAAGTACAAAAAGCAATCCATAGAGAACAGAGTTTTCACAATGTAGCTAAAGTAACTTTATGGGCAAAAGAACTAGGGTACACTTCTATTTCTCATGATATCATATATGGACTACCTTTCCAAAAGTTAGAACATGTAATCGATACTATCGAAAAGACGAAATCTCTTTCTCCAGATCGTTTAGCATTTTATAGCTATGCTCATGTGCCATGGATAAAAGGAAATGGTCAACGTGGCTTTAATGATGAAGATGTGCCAAAAGATGCTGAAAAACGTCAATTATACGAAAAAGGAAAAGAGCTTCTTCTTAAGAACGATTATATAGAAATAGGCATGGATCACTTTTCTTTAAAGACAGATTCACTATACAGATCTATGAATACTGGTCATATCCACAGAAATTTTATGGGATATACTTCTTCAAAGACACAAGTGATGATAGGATTAGGTGTTTCTTCTATCAGTGATAGTTGGTATGCTTTTGCGCAAAACGAAAAAGATATTGATACGTACTACAACCTTTTAGATCAAAATATTATTCCTGTAACCAAAGGACATATTTTAAACGAAGAAGATTTGATTATTAGAAAACATATCTTAAATTTAATGTGTGCTTTATCAACTGATTTATCAATTGATATTGATAAAGTTGATTTCAAACCTGTGTTAGAAGAATTAAAAGAATTAGAAAAAGACCAGCTTCTTGAAATCAAAGAATATAAAATTAAGATTACTAAAAAAGGTCGCGCGTTTGTAAGAAACATTTGTATGGCTCTTGATTTAAGACTACAAAAAAACAAACCACAGAGACAATTGTTCTCGATGACTATCTAATAAAAAATAAGTATAATGAATAAGAATGTTGAGAAGATAATTACTTTCCTTGTGTTACTAGGATTAGTTTCTGGAATATATAATCTAGATATGGATAACCTATGGTCTATCCAACACAATTGGTTATCTTATATTGGTTTTATTATTTTTATAGCTTACCTAGTTTACTCTATAAAAAAAGCAGCTAAAATACAGGATCAAAAAAGCCTGTAATCTATACTTGAATTGTCATTTGTTTATTGTTTACTCTCAGGTAAACGATAGTATAAAAAAAGTCCTTAATCTCACGATTAAGGACTTTTTATTATGTACAACTATTTGATTACTCAACTTTATTATTCATAATCACTTCTATCACCTCTGGATTAATAAGTGTTGATACATCACCGAACTCTTTCGTTTCTCCATTAGAGATAGAGCGAAGTATTCTTCTCATAATTTTACCAGATCTAGTCTTAGGAAGGCTATCCACAAACTGAATCTTATCCAACTTAGCGATTGGTCCAATATGACTTGATATATACTGATTAATCTCGCGTTTAAGATTTTCTCTATCACGAGCCTCTCCTTCTACTTTTAATGTAATAAATCCATATAAAGCATTTCCTTTGATATCGTGTTTATATCCTACTACAGCACTTTCTGCTACAGCTGGATGCTCGTTAATAGCATCTTCTATAGGAGCTGTTCCTAGATTATGTCCAGAAACAATAACAACATCATCTGCACGTCCTGTAATTCTATAATATCCTACTTCATCTCTTAAAGCTCCATCTCCTGTAAAGTATTTACCTGGAAACTGACCAAAGTAAGTCTCTTTATAACGTTCATGATCTCCCCAAATAGTACGAGCCATAGAAGGCCAAGGGAATTTAATACACAATGAGCCATCTACCTGATTATCCTCTATCTCATTTCTCTTCTCATCCATTAATACAGCTTGTATACCCGGTAATGGTAAAGTCGCATAAGTAGGCTTAGTAGGTGTAATAAATGGCAGTGGAGAAACTAAGATACTTCCTGTCTCTGTCTGCCACCAAGTATCCACTATAGGACATCTTTTCTTTCCTACATGGTCATTATACCAGTGCCAAGCTTCCTCATTAATAGGCTCTCCTACTGAACCAATAACTCTTAAGCTAGATAAGTCATGTGAATTTACATAACTATAATCTTCTGTCATCAACGAACGAATAGCTGTAGGAGCCGTATAGAATTGGGTTACTTTATACTTATCAATGATATCCCAGAATCTACTAGGTGTTGGGTAAGATGGCACTCCTTCAAACATCACTGTAGTCGCACCATTTAACAATGGCCCGTAAATAATATAAGAATGTCCTGTAATCCAACCACAGTCAGCAGTACACCAGAAGACATCCTCTTCTTTATAATCAAAAATATTTTTAAAAGAATAAGCCGTTTGCACCATATACCCTGCTGTAGTATGCACCATTCCTTTAGGAGCACCTGTAGAACCAGAAGTATAAAGAATAAATAAAGGATCTTCTGCATCCATTACTTGAGCCACATGATTATTAGATGCTTCTTCTAATAAAGGAGCTAACCACATATCTCTTCCCTCTTTAAAAGCGACTTCAGCACCTGTTCTCTTCACAACAAGTACTTTCTCCACTCCAGGGCAAGATTCTAATGCTTCATCAATAATTGGCTTTAAAGGAATAGTCTTATTCCCTCTAAAACTTCCATCAGAAGTAATAACAAATTTACATTCAGAATCATTGATACGCTTTGTCACAGCAGACGAAGAAAAACCAGCGAATATAACACTGTGTATCGCTCCTAATCTAGCACATGCCAACATACTAACCGCTAATTCAGGAATCATAGGAAGATAGATACATACTCGATCTCCTTTTTTAACCCCTTGTTCTTTCAGAACATTAGCCATCTTACACACTCTATTATATAAGTCATTATAAGTAATAGTTTCTGCTTGTTCTTCAGGATTATTAGGCTCAAATATAATTGCCGCTTTCTCTCCACGTTTTGCAAGATGACGATCAATACAGTTCTTTACGATATTCAATTTAGCATTTACAAACCACTGAAATTTAGATTCCTCCATATCAAACTCGAATACCTTATCCCACACCTGATACCAAACGAAGTTTTCTTCTGCTATCTTTCCCCAGAACTTACGAGGTTCTCTAACGGATTTTTTATAGTGTTTAAAGTATTGTTCTAGATTCTCTATTTTATAATAACTCATATTTAGTTGTGATTTTTTTACGTTACATTTTTTTTAGCTCTTAAATATATGATTTTACTAATAAATAGCAAAAAGTCATACGATATTTTTATAATATAAAAACACCGTATGACTTCCGTTATTTAAAATAATCTTTATAGCTGAGCTATTTCTTTCTTTGCTTGATCAAACTCAGCAATGATATTTTTAACAATATCACCTACTGGTTCTATTTTATGAATTAGTCCAGATATTTGTCCCACCTCTAGTTCTCCTTCTACCAGATCTCCTTCAAACATTCCTTTTTTAGCACGAGCTCTACCCAAATATTCTTTTAATTCTTCTACTGAAGGATTCTTAGCATACAAGGCTTGAAGCCCTGCATAAAACTCATTCTTAATTAAGCGCACAGGAGCAAGTTCTTTCAATGTAAGAACAGTATCTCCTTCTTGTACATCTAACAGAAGATTCTTAAAATTATCATGTGCGGAACTCTCCTCTGAGACAATAAATCGAGTCCCCATTTGCACTCCATCTGCTCCTAGTATCATCGCTGCTAACATTCCTCTACCTGTAGCGATACCTCCTGCAGCGATTAATGGTATAGAAATCTTCTCACGAACCATAGGAATTAAAGTAAGTGTAGTAGTCTCTTCTCGACCATTATGCCCTCCAGCTTCAAAACCTTCCGCAACTACAGCATCAACACCAGCCTCCTGTGCTTTTAAAGCAAATTTAGAAGAACTTACGACATGCACTACAGTAATACCGTGTTCTTTTAAAAAAGAAGTCCATGTCTTAGGGTTTCCTGCGGAAGTAAAGACTATTTTTACTCCTTCTTCTACAATAATGTTCATGATTTCCTCAATATTCGGATATAACATTGGAACATTAACTCCAAACGGTTTATCAGTTGCTTTCTTACACTTTTGAATATGTTCTCTTAGTACTTCAGGATACATTGACCCAGCTCCTATAAGCCCTAAACCACCAGCATTACTAACGGCACTAGCTAACTTATAACCACTGTTCCAAATCATCCCTCCTTGCACTATAGGGTGCTGGATTTTAAAAAGATCTACTAACTTATTTTTCATTGTATTTTGGTTGTTTATAGTTTCGAAATAACACCCGAACCAATTAGTTCGTCTTCGATATGCCAAGATACAAATTGTCCTTCAGTGATAGCAGATTGCGGTTCTTCAAAACGAACATACATACCTTCTTTCATCTTGTGTAAAGTAGCTTTTTGCAAAGGTTGGCGATATCTTATACGTGCTAATATAGACATTGTTTCTCCTTCTTGCAATGCTAAATCTTCTCTAATCCAATGAATTTCTGATTCTTTTACAAATAATGCTTTGTGGAATAATCCTGGGTGATCACTTCCTTGTCCTGTGTAAATGATATTCTCCTTTACATCAGTACCTATAATAAACAGTGGTTCAGCAGTACCTCCTACATTTAACCCTTTGCGTTGACCAATAGTAAAGAAGTGAGCCCCGAAGTGCTCACCTACCTTTTTACCCATTTCTGGTTTGTACACAATTGATTTCGCTTCACTGTACAAAGCATCTTCCAATGTAGAGAATGTCTCTTCCTCTTTCGCATAGATAGACGAATCTTTTGGTATTTCATAGATAAGTCCATCTTTTCTTTTCAACTGTTGTTGCAAGAATTCAGGCAATCTTACCTTACCAATGAAACACAATCCTTGAGAGTCTTTTTTATCAGCTGTGATTAAGTTCATCTTAGCGGCTATCTCACGCACTTGTGGCTTAAGCAATTCTCCTACTGGGAATAACGCCTTTGCCAATTGCTCTTGAGATAACTGACATAAAAAGTAAGACTGATCTTTATTAGGATCTACACCTGCCAATAGTTTATATACTGTCTCTTGTGTACCGTCTTCTTTTGTGATTACTTCTTCATCTTTACGACAATAATGACCTGTAGCTACATAATCTGCACCTAAAGTCATTGCAATTTTCATAAATACATCAAACTTGATCTCACGATTACACAATACGTCTGGATTAGGGGTACGACCATTCTCATACTCCTTAAACATATAATCTACAATCTTCTCTTTATATTGTTCGCTTAAGTCTACTGTTTGGAATGGTATCCCAAGTTTCTCAGCGACCATTAAAGCATCGTTGCTATCTTCTAGCCATGGACATTCATTAGAAATTGTCACAGAATCATCGTGCCAGTTTTTCATGAAGAGTCCAATAACTTCATACCCTTGTTCTTTCAGTAAATAAGCTGCGACACTTGAGTCTACACCTCCCGAAAGACCTACTACTACTCTTTTCTTCATAATAAAAAATATTGCGGCAAATTTACGAGAAATGCCGCAATACAAAAAGTTTTTGAATTTATCTTATCTTTTAATTATGATTCTCTCATAGAGAAAAACTATTAAACTTACTTTATTTGTCTACCCAGTAACTCTGACTGTGCTTTTGCCTTATTAATACCTTCAACTAATTTTTGTAATACTTCTTCTTCATTGAAGTATTTAATCGCTTGTTCAGTAGTACCTCCTTTTGACGAAACTTTTGCTATCCAATCTTGTGTAGAAAGTGAATTGGCTTCATACAGCCCTAGAGCACCTGATATAGTTTGCTTCACTAACAATTCTGCTTGTGACGGTTCAAAACCATAAGATATCGCCGCTTGTATCATAGCTTCCATAAAATAAAACACATAGGCAGGTCCACTACCTGATACAGCAGTAGCCGCATCTATTTTATTTTCTTCAGACACATATACAGACTTACCTGTAGTATTAATTAAGTTCTGAATAATGAACAACTCTTTTCGATCTAGTTCTTCTGAAGCGGTAAAAACAGTCATACCTCTACCAATCTGAGTTGGTAAGTTAGGCATAGAACGCACTACCTTATCTATTCCTAGATCTTGCTGTAATCTACTAATAGAAATACCAGCCATCACAGAAACTATTATTTGTTCTTTATTTACATATCTCTTTAAATCAGCAACTAATATAGCGAAGTCTTGGGGTTTCACTGCCACGATAACAATGTCACAAGTTCCGATATCACCATCCATTTGATAACGATAAGACAATCCATGAATATTACGATTATCTTCCAGAGTTTTCTGTGAACGTGTATATATCAATACATCTGATGGGTTTATAAATCTTGAATTTATAAATCCATTGGCAAACGTACTCCCCATATTCCCCATTCCTATAATTGCTATTCTCATAAAAAAAAACACCTCTGAATTTGATCAGAGGTGTTAAATATAAAAGAATTATTTATTTTTCTTCTTTCTTTCTTCTTGTAATTTTTGTTGCTCTTGCGCTTGTTGCATCATTTCTTGCATTTTACGTTGGAACTTACCTTTTGGACGCTCTTTCGTTTTATTGTCTTCAATGATTGCTTTAATTTTTTCTTCTTTCACAATGTGGTTTTTAATAACATACATAATACCAATTGTAATTAAGTTAGAAATAAAATAGTACAAACTCAATCCTGACGCGTAGTTATTAAAGAAGAACAACATCATTAATGGAGAGATATAAATCATCACCTTCATGATCTTACTCATATCTGGCATCCCTTCTTGAGCTGGCGCAGCCATTTGTTGATCTCCTGTAGTCATCTTCATATATACAAAGATTGCAACAGAAGCTAAGATTGGGAATAAACTCACATGGTTACCATAGAATGGAATACGGAAAGGTAATTCTAAAATCTGGTCATAAGACGATAAGTCATCTGCCCATAAGAATGATTTTTGTCTCAAATCAAATGCTGACGGGAAGAATTGGAACAATGAATAGAAGATAGGAATTTGTAACAACGCTGGAATACATCCTGCCATAGGGTTAACTCCTGCTTTAGAGTACAAGTTCATTGTCTCTTGTTGCTTTTTCATTGGATCGTTTTTATATTTCTCATTCAACTCGTTCACTTCTGGACGAATTGCTTTCATTTTTGCTTGAGAAACATAAGACTTATAAGTCAATGGAGAAATTAATAATCTCACAAGTACAGTTAATGCAATAATAGCAATACCATAAGGTAAGAATGAACTCAATACTCCAAATACTGGAATAAATAAGAAACGGTTTAACCATCCAAAGATTCCCCATCCTAGAGGAACAATCTTATCTAATCCTTGATCATAAGATTTTAATAATTTATAATCTGCTGGTCCGAAGAACCACTTCATATCATAGTTTAACTCTCCACCAGTGTAAGCTAAAGGCATTCTAGCATTGAATTGTTTTGTAAACACTGTATCAACTGCCTCATCATGAACCAAGTTAGCTGATTTTAAACTAGCTGTATCAAAAGCTTTATCTGTAATTAAAACAGAAGCAAAGAAATGTTGTTTAAAGGCAACAAAACTTACATTTTTAGCTTCAGTACTATCATCCTTACTTGTGTTACTTAGACTGTTATCTTTTCCTCCTTCATACTCATAGTATACACGAGTATATTGGTTCTCATAAGTAATACTCTTCTCATTACTATATGTCTTTAAGCTCCAGTCTAATGCTGGTGTCTCTGCTATATTAATAACTCTACTTAATCCTTGTGTACGAATAGTAAAGTCTAACATATAGTCATCTGGCTTCAATACATATCTATACTCTAAAAACTCAGTAGCTGATACTTTTAAACGCATAGATAACACTTGATTCTCTCCTTCTTTTGTCAATTCAGGCTCAAAGAACAAATCTCTTGTATTAAACTTTTTGTTATCCTTTGTATATAACTCTAAATTAAACTCAGCGTTATTATCTTTAATTAACTCTACTAATTCTTTAGAGTTTTTATTAAAACGAGCATTGTTATTGATTACAACATTTGATAAACTACCTCCTTTATTTTCAACAACTAAAGTCAGTAATTCATTCTTAAGTTCTGTTTTACCTCCTTGAGCAGATGGTAATGTTGCACTATAAGCAAATGGGCCTAAAGCAGCTTGTAAAGCAGTATTCTGAACAGAATCTGTTTCTACATGATTACTTATAGCACTTGAAATTTTCTCAGATTCAGCTTCTTTAACTATCTCTTTTTTAGCTACCTCATTATCTTGAGCGATAGCTTCTTTCTCTTTGTTGATATTATTCAACATCATCCAAATTAGCAATCCGGCTATAATAACAAAGCCGACAATACTGTTACGATCTAATTTTTTTCCTTCCATTACTTAATTTGTAGTTTATCAAATTTTTCGCTGTAATAATACTCGCTTATTACCTTTAGAACTTATTTTGCTCTATTATCAATTGCTGCCTTAACCAAGCTTACAAAAAGTGGGTGTGGTTTTGCCACTGTACTTTTGTATTCTGGGTGGAACTGTACCGCTACGAAGAATGGATGAGTATCTAACTCTACCACTTCTACTAGTCCTGTATCAGGATTCCATCCAGAAGCTATTAAACCAGCTTTTTCGAAATCTTCTAAATATTGATTATTAAATTCATATCTATGACGGTGACGTTCATTGATTAGACTTTCTCCGTAAATTTCAAAAGCTTTAGATCCTTCTTTTAATTTACAATCCCATCCACCTAGACGCATTGTACCTCCTTTATCTGTAATATTCTTTTGATCTTCCATAAAAGTAATTACAGGATATTGAGTACTCTCATTCACCTCAGTAGTATTAGCAGAAGCATATCCCAATACGTTTCTTGCGTATTCGATTACAGCCATCTGCATACCTAAACAAATACCTAAGAATGGTATATTGTTCTCTCTTACATATTTTACAGTTTCTATTTTTCCTTCTATACCACGAGAACCAAAACCAGGAGCTACTAACACAGCATCTAAGTTCTTTAATTTCTCTGCTACATTATTAGCATTGATATTATCAGATTGAATAGAAATAATATTCACCTTAATTTGATTCTCAGCACCACCATGTACTAAAGCCTCTAAAATAGATTTATAAGAGTCTTGTAACTCTACATATTTACCTACTAGACCTACATTTACTACATGTAATGGATTTTTAAGTTTATGGATAAACTCATTCCATTTCACTAAATCAGGCGTAGTTCTCTCTGGTAAATCTAATTTCTTAAGAGCTACTCTATCTAAACCTTCTTGTAACATTAAGTTAGGTACTTCATAGATAGTATCCGCATCAATAGACTGAACTACTGCTTCTGGCTTAACATTACAAAACTGTGCTAACTTCTGACGTATTTCCGTACTTAAGTTATGCTCTGTACGACACACTAAAATATCTGCTTTAATTCCGCTCTCCATTAAAGTTTTCACAGAGTGTTGAGTTGGCTTAGTTTTAAGCTCTCCTGCTGCTGCTAAATAAGGTACTAAAGTCAAGTGAACAACAATAGCATTATTATCCCCTAACTCCCATAATAACTGACGAACAGACTCAATATAAGGCAAAGATTCAATATCCCCTACTGTACCACCTATCTCAGTAATCACGATATCGTAGTCTCCTGATTTACCTAAAAGTTGCATACGCTCCTTAATCTCATTCGTGATATGAGGTACTACTTGAACTGTTTTTCCTAAAAACTCTCCTCTTCTCTCCTTTTCTATTACAGAAAGATAAACGCGTCCTGTTGTAACATTATTTGCTTGAGAAGTAGGTACATTTAAGAATCTTTCATAGTGTCCTAAATCTAAATCTGTTTCTGCACCATCATTTGTAACGAAACACTCTCCGTGCTCATAAGGGTTAAGTGTCCCTGGATCCACATTAATATATGGATCAAATTTTTGGATAGTTGTAGAATATCCACGCGCTTGTAATAGCTTAGCCAAAGAAGCTGCTATAATTCCTTTTCCTAATGAGGATGTAACTCCACCCGTTACGAAAATATACTTAGTTTGTTTCATTTAGTGTGTGTATTAGTTGTGTAGTTAACAATAAAACTTGGCAAAAATACAACATTCCGAGCTATTCTTCTAATTTTAGATTAGCTAAAAAAGCTTCTAAGACTAACTTATAGTTTTTTAACCTTTTAGAAAACATACTAGAAAATATTATTTTGAACATTGTAAAAAAACACTCTATTGTATCACATTAGTATATACTTTTGTATATTAATCCATTATAATAATGGCCCATAAAAATATTTTACAAAATATAAGAAGTATTAAAAAATGTGTTCTAGTACTTTAAACCAAATCGCATTACAAGAATTTTAACATTTATAGAGATATAAATCACGTTTCCAAGAGCTAGAATTAATACATTACACCTGTTTTTACCATAAAACAAATCTATTCAATCCAATAAAAGTAATTAAATGACCATAGAGCAAATCATTGATCTTATCTATCCTTTATCTAAAGCTGCTAAAGGCAAGCTTATTTCTGTCTTTACAGAAATCACGTTCCCTAAGAACTACTTATTGTCAGAATATGAAAAACACGAGAACTATTTCTACTTTATTAAAAATGGCTTAGTACGTGCCTATGCTATTCAAGAGGACAGAGAACTTACTTTTTGGTTTGGTAAAGACGGAGATCCTGCTCTATCTATGTACAACTATATACTCAATAGACCTAGTTATGAGACAATAGACCTTATAGAAGACAGCACATTTTATTTTACTAAGATAAGTCAATTAGAACAACTATACTTAACAGATATTGAAATCGCTAATTGGGGAAGAAAATTTGCTGAAATAGAACTTCTAAAAACAGAAGAACGTGCTATCAGTAGACAAATCAAATCTGCTAAAGAAAGATATATTGATCTTCTAGAGAAAGATCCATACCTTCTAAATAGAGTTCCCCTGAAGTATATTGCTTCATTTTTAGGCGTAACTCAGGTAAGTTTGAGTAGAATTCGCAGTGAATTCCTCAAAAAATAGCCTTATTTTATCAATCTAATAATATTCGAAGCAATGCCTTTTTCAAAGAATAATATTTGCTCACCACACTTTTGATATAAATTATATTCTGATTATTACATTTTATTTAGCTTAAAATAATATTCAACAAACAACATTTAGCTTATTTTATTATCTTTAATTCAAATTAATAAGCAATTTCATTAGAATTTACCTAATGTGTTTTATACTTTTGTAACAAATAGTAACAATGAAAAATCAGAATAAAAATCAAGAAGTAGTCCGTGGTTTAAAGGCTAGACACCTTTCCATGATTGCAATTGGAGGATGTATTGGAACAGGTTTATTTATGGCAAGTGGAGAAGCCATACATCAGGCAGGTCCAGGTGGTGCTTTATTAGCATACGCCATGATCGGTCTTATGGTGTATTTCTTAATGACCTCATTAGGAGAAATGGCAACCTACCTACCCGTATCAGGTTCATTCAGTACGTATGCCGCTAGATTTGTTGATCCATCATTAGGTTTTGCATTGGGTTGGAACTATTGGTTTAACTGGGTTATTACTGTAGCTGTAGATGTCTCTATCGCAGCAGTGGTTATTTCGTATTGGGAACCATTAGGATTCTTACCCACTTGGGGATGGAGCCTACTCTTCTTCTTCGTTATCTTTGGTTTAAATATGTTATCCGTTAAAGCTTATGGAGAATCAGAATATTGGTTTGCTATTATTAAGGTAGTGACTGTTGTTTTATTCCTAGGAATTGGGTTACTAACTATTTTCGGAATACTAGGAGGAGAATACATCGGATTCAAAAACTTCACATTAGGAGACGCCCCTATTTTAGGAGGAGGGTTCTCAGGCAAATTCTTAAGTGTATTAGGCGTATTCCTAATTGCAGGTTTCTCATTTCAAGGAACAGAATTAATCGGTATTACTGCAGGTGAATCAGAGAATCCTGAAAAGAATATACCTAAAGCAATCAAACAAGTATTCTGGAGAATCTTAGTATTCTATATATTAGCCATATTCGTAATTGGGTTAATCATTCCTTATACAAGCCCTTCTCTATTAGGAGCAGATATTTCTGAGATTGCAAAATCTCCTTTCACATTAGTATTTGAAAAAGCACATTTAGCCTTTGCTGCAGCCGTGATGAATGCTGTTATTCTTACTTCTATTCTATCAGCAGGTAATTCAGGTCTTTATGCCTCTACTCGTATGCTATATGCTATGGGGAAAGATGGCATGGCACACAAAGCCTTTGGTGGAACAAACAAACACGGTGTACCGATGATCGCCCTAATTGCTACTGGAGTTGTAGTACTATTAATATTCGCAGTACAATCTACTCATCCCAATGCTGTAGACTTTATTCTAGCTGCTTCAGGATTAACAGGGTTTATAGCATGGTTAGGAATAGCGATTAGTCACTATAGATTCAGAAGAGCATTTCACACTCAAAACAAAAGTCTAGATCAACTAGTCTATAAAGCCAAATGGTTCCCTTTTGGACCATTATTTGCCCTATTCTTATGTATATTAGTTATCATAGGTCAAGATTCTAAACTAATTATGGAAGGAGTATTTGACTGGAGAGGAATGCTAATCACTTATATGGGGATTCCATTCTTCTTAGCCTTCTACTTATACCATAAGCTGAAATTCAAAACGAAACTTATTCCACTTAAAGAAGTGAATTTAGACAGATAATATAATACTGGAAACAGGAAACATAAAAAAGCGTGAGTTAGATAATAACTCACGCTTTTTTTTAATACTTATAGAGTACTATATTAATTCTTAATTTTAATACTTATTATCCCGAAGCTTGTAGCAAAAGTTCCATTGATAAAATCTTTCCCAGGAGTCTTTTTGTATTCAAAACTCTCTATCTTATCTACAGCTATACCTTTAAAATCAGAAGATTTTTTTAGTTCATTATTACCTTCAGAATCTACTAATATAATAGCATATTCACCTTTCACTACTAATGGTAAAGCACCTTGATTAAAGAACTTTGTAGAACTTAGATAAACACTTTCGATATACTCCTGTAAATCTATTGCATTCTCTCTATTTAACATTGTCGCATCTTCCACGTCTAATTTTATAGACACTCTTTCTTTTCTTCCTTTTTCTTGTGCAAATACATTACTTGCCAAACACAAAATTAAAAATCCCCCTATTTTTCTCATACCTTCTTAATTTATACTATAACCTAGAATAAAACACCTCGGGGCAAGCCCACGAGGTATTATGTAGTACGATGTAGTATCTCCTGAAATACAAAATGTCACTTACATCCTCTATTATACACTTTTTAAAAGTGTTTTGAAAAACCATCCGCTTTTCAAACTTTTCCTCTTTGACCCCGAGGCAAGCCTCGGGGAATTCTTTGGATTAAATATCTATCTTTATTTCACTTAACTATATGGTTACTGACTTTTAAATACCAATGACAATTCATGATTCCCCCTCTATTCCCACGTATTTCTCTCCAGAGTGCACTACTAGATAGTTACACATCTTCTTATACATTGGGGTCTCCACTCCCTGTGCAATACCTTGCTTCACCATATAACCTCCCATTATACCAAGTTCATTATGCTCTTTAAAAGCAGCAAAGTCACTGTGCATAGACGTTGTTGACTCATATGGAATTGCTTTTAAGCGCTCTATAATAACCTCAACTACATCCTCGTCAAGAGCTACTCCTTTCTTCTTACCAATAGCAGAAGCCTCTGTGATTAATTGTCTCATCTCGTCTGGATGATGCTCCATCACGCCACCAAAACTACTATCATAATAAGCAGTAGCCATAGCAGAAGAAGAGACTAAAATATACTTCTCCCATACCTCCTTAGAGATAGAAGAAGTCGCCTCTGCATGTACACCCGCAGTTTTTAGAATTGTTTCCAAATCTTTCATTTCCAGAGATACTTGACCATCTAGGCCAAACAGAATACGTTGTCTACCACTCGGATTATCTATTACCCCTGCTTCCTTTAGACGAGAGACCATATACGTACACCCTTGCCATACTCTAGAGGTTCCAAACACCTCCCTCAATTGCTCATAAGCCTCTACTCCATTTAATAATGGGATGATAACTGTATGTTCACCTACTACTGATTTCATATCCTCTATTGTCTGAGACAAGTCATATCCTTTTGTAGCAAGGATAATATAATCTGTATGCTCGATATCACCCAACTGAGAAGTAGCGATACTAGGGTGCCCCACCACTTCACTATCTTTAGACAAAACAGTTAATCCCTTTTCCTTTATTGTTTCAAGATGTTTCCCCCTAGCTATAAAGCATATTTCTATCTCTTTACTATCTTGATATTGATGAGCTAATAATCCCCCATAAAATCCTCCTACACCACCAAGTCCAACTATTGTTATTCTCTTTTTATCTTTCATTACTATATATTTTTGTTTTGTGGTTATACTTTTCTGTGAAACAAAAAAGATAGAACACCAAAATAGTAAAAAGCCAGAATACCTAAAAACAAAAAGACTTAAACTTTAAACAATAATTGTAATGAACTTGAAACCTAGCTATTCAAAAGACATATATTGATGCGGATTTAAGGTTGTAATCCGTAATTATAAAAAAAAGCCTAACTAGAAATCTAATTAGGCTTTTACTATTTTAATTAGCGAACTAATTTTTTATATTTCAAACGAGTTGGAGCTACATCCCCTAAACGTTTCTTACGATTCTCTTCATAATCAGAGAATGATCCCTCAAAGAAATAAACTTGAGAATCACCTTCAAAAGCTAAGATATGTGTACAGATACGGTCTAAGAACCAACGGTCATGGGAAATAACTACTGCACATCCAGCAAAGTTCTCAAGACCTTCCTCTAATGCACGTAGTGTATTTACGTCCAAGTCATTCGTAGGCTCATCCAGTAGCAATACGTTACCTTCTTCTCTTAATGTCATTGCTAGGTGAAGACGGTTACGTTCTCCTCCAGAAAGCGTTGATACCTTTTTATTTTGTTCAGAACCACCGAAGTTAAATCTACTCAAATAAGCACGAGAATTCACTTGACGACCACCCATCATGATCAACTCTTGACCATCACAGAAGTTCTCCCAAATTGATTTCTCTGGGTCTATATTAGAGTGTGCTTGATCCACATAAGCAATCTTAACCGTATCTCCGATCGCAAATGTACCCGCATCAGGTTGTTGTTCTCCCATGATCATACGGAAGATAGTAGACTTACCAGCACCATTAGGTCCGATAATACCTACAATACCAGCTTGTGGTAAAGTGAAGTTTAAATCATCATATAACAACTTATCTCCGAAAGCCTTCGCTACACCTTTTGCTTCAATCACATTTGTTCCAAGACGTGGTCCATTAGGAATATAAATCTCTAATTTCTCTTCTAGAACTTTTTGATCTTCATTTAATAACTTATCGTAGTTCTGTAACCTTGCTTTCTGTTTCGTTTGACGACCTTTAGCACCTTGACGTACCCAGTCTAACTCACGCTCTAAGTTCTTACGACGTTTAGAAGCAACCTTCTCCTCTTGAGCTAATCTTGTAGACTTTTGATCTAACCAAGAAGAATAGTTCCCTTTCCATGGAATACCTTCTCCTCTATCTAACTCTAGGATCCATCCTGCTACGTTATCTAAGAAATAACGGTCGTGCGTTACAGCAATTACTGTTCCTGAATACTGTTGTAAGTGTTGCTCTAACCAATGTACAGACTCTGCGTCTAAGTGGTTAGTAGGCTCATCTAACAATAATACATCTGGGTTTTGTAATAACAAACGACATAAAGCAACTCTACGACGCTCTCCTCCAGAAAGAATATTAATAGGAGTATCAGGCTCTGGCGTACGCAAAGCATCCATAGCGATAGCTAGTTTTGTATCTAACTCCCATCCTCCTACAGCATCTATTTTATCTTGTAGCTCAGCTTGTCTATCCATCAGTTTCTGCATTTTATCTGCATCTTCATACACTTCTGGCAAACCAAACATATCATTTATCTGATTGAATTCATCTAAGATCGCTACCGTTTCAGCAGCTCCTTCTCTAACGATTTCGATAACAGTCTTTGTTTCATCTAATTGTGGTTCTTGTTCTAAATACCCAACAGTGTATCCTGGTGCAAACACCACATCACCTTGATAGTTTTTATCAACCCCAGCAATAATCTTTAATAAAGAAGATTTACCTGAACCATTTAGACCTAAAATACCAATTTTAGCCCCGTAGAAAAAGCTTAAATAAATATCTTTTAATACAGTCTTATTTGTCGATGAGTAAGTTTTACTCACTTTTGACATCGAAAAAATTACCTTTTTATCGTCTGACATAAAGTAAAATATATTGAATTTATTGATTACTAAGCTATAAGCATTCCATAGCATATTAGCCAAAAATAGTATTAATTAAGGAGATTAGGAAATGTGTTCTACATTTTTTTGATTTTGTCTTGATAGACTATTTCACCTTATATCATTATTGACTCTATCTGAATTTCTATTTACCCCATAAAACCTTTTTAGCCTAAAGAACCTTATAGAATAATATTTCTATTAAACCCAGATTAAGCGATAGACATATAAACGAAAAGTAATTATACAAAATAGCTCTGAATTTAAGAAAGGGCTGAGTATAAAATAGTCCTGTGGACTATTTTATACGAAAAGCCAGCTGTAGCAAGGCATGTAGTATGGTTTTAGAAGAAGTGAAAGAGATATGAAGTAGAATTGCTTTGCAGTATTTGGCTAATGCTTAATCTGGGTTAAACCTCTTATTTCTAAAAAATTCATCATTTCACATCGATTAAACCTAAACCACACACAAAAACACAATGTTTAGAAAATATTAACAATAAAAACACACATCCAAGCCTATAATTATTTGTTTTCTATACTTTTAAATACTATTTTAGAGACAACTTTAAAAAACTCACATATATGACAGAAAATTTACTTTTTGCAAAAAGTGAAACTTGTGAAAACAATCACGAAAATCACTACTACGACCCATCAATAGATGCTTACGTTTGCTCAACATGCAACGCAATTTCACCAGCAAATTCTATTTATGATTTCGAAGAGAAAGCAGACGATGAATACGAATTGCATATTGGAATTTAAGGTCGACAGAATCTTGTAATTAACTCTAATGTGAGAGACTTAATTACAAGATTTTTTTTATTCCCCTACTTTGAAGGGGTGTCCGAAGGACGGGGTGGTTTTCCCTACACCGAAGAGGTGTCCGAAGGACAAAATACTTTATCCTTACTTAAAATGATTGTTATACTTAAAGCTATATAGTCTACTTCTTCCTTCTTAAGATATGGTAAACTTTATAGTCTTTAGTCACTACTTTCTTACTCCAATCCACTATATGTTTTCCTTCTTCTAATACCCTCATCATTTTAACCACTAAATAGTCATAAACGGTGGTAAATAGAATAACCACCACCCCAATGTATAAGGTGCGCAAATGAAGGTACTGAAAGCAAAATGCTGCGGTAATCCCTCCTACTCCAAACGAAAAGACAATAGCTAGTTTAAGTCCAATATGAGAAAGCAAAAGATTGCGAAAGTTGGCTCTCGTTAGATTAAACAATAACCTCGCCGTTTCAATACCTAAATCGGTTACGATCCCCGTAATATGGGTAGTTCTCACTACCGCCTTAGAGATAAAAGTAACTAGAGAATTCTGTAATCCCATCGCAAATAGCAGTACATAGGCTATCTTCATCGGATATTGAAACAATATATCCCCCTCGAGATAAGCCACTCCTCCTAATAAGATAGCCTCTAATATCAAAGGTAATGTAAAATACACCTTGTTCCAAATCAACTTCTGCAACTGTAAGATCACGTGAGAAGTAAAAGATCCTAAAAAGAACGAAACCAATAACAACACTGATTTCATAATAGCTTGTTTATTAAAGGTAAGCACCTCCTGAGCAAAATTAGATAGATACCCTGTCACATTGGTTGTCATCAGCTTTAAAGCCAAAAAACCACTTACATTCACCACGCCTCCTACAAATGATAACAACACTGCTAAACGCAGATTCTGCATAAAACTTCTCTCCTTACCTCTGTGTGATAACATAAACTTATAAATTACTCCTCCTCAAACTATAATATAACAAATTTAAAGAGAATTACAAATATATGGGGGTATAGTAGGAGGATTTGTTAAGTTATCTTGAATTTCCGAATCCGTGACTGTAAACAGCTACGCAATAGTCTCCCGACTTTGCGTTATTTTATTATTTATTGAAGATAAATAGAAACTATTCGACTACTAAAATCTCATCAAAATAAACTTGAGTACCACTCAACACATCAAACTCCTTATACATAGCAGTTGGATATTCATTAATCAATATAACATTGTTGTGATAAGCATATTGCGGTTTGTCTTCTCCCGGATCAAGACAAAACAACTTAGTAAGATTACCTTTTTCATCCTCTTCATATCCTATAGCTACTACTGCATGTGCTCCAGCATCTTTCCCTTTAAACTATACTCTTAGCATTACAGGGATATCTTGTTCTAAATATCCTACAATACTTCTATTATTAGCTCGTTCAACAGTGACGTACCCTTTCCTTGTAGACACTTGTTCAAATCCTTCCTTTAAATCTAAAAAGTAATTCCCTTCCCAATGCATTCCATTATCTGCAAAGAAATAATGTACTAATTTACCTACAAAAGTATTTCTCCTTACTTTCTTATAGATTCCTATTTCACCTCTCTTTATAATCCCTTGAATCATTAAAAGCATAAAAAATGAATACACAGCACATGCTCCATCTAAACTTCCCTGTTGAATAAAGAAATCCTTATCTTCTTCGCTTTTCTCTCTTAACTCTACACCAGATTCTCCTATATCTAATTTTGAGATAAAGTAAGTATGTCTCTTATCCATCTTTTTATAATTCACTATTTACTAAAGGCAATACTTCCCTTAATTTATATACTTTATGATAAAGCTTAATCCTATTATCCTCTTGCAATAATTCAATAATAACCTTCAAAGAAAAAAGGCATAACAAACATCCTATCTTGACTTGCTCAAAAAAGCAGTTAACTGATTACTTTCTCTCATATCCTTTTCTATTTAACGTGCTCTAAAAAGCAGAATGTATATCTCGTTTTATAAGGTTTATCTACTTCTATAGAAATTCGCTCTAACACTTTTCCCTTTCTCTTTTGTATTCCATCCATAAAACTCTTTTCTAAGTCTATATATTTACCCTCTTCTAAACCTGTATATTCTTTTAATTGATACTTATATAATTTAGAATCAATCCCCCATGCTTTATCAAAGGTCTTTTTAGCATCGAGATCTATAAAGTCTTGCACTACAATCATCAACAAATCACACTCTTTTTCTAAATAATTATACGTTACTGAATTTTTTCTACCTCCTTTGATATCTCCAGTAAAATAAAACTTAATCTCAATTCTATAAGGACATTCTAACTCATTTACATTATTAAAAGACAAGTCCACTCGACCTTTTCTTTCTTCTCCGTTACTCAACTCCCACTTACGAGGATGCTCTGAGAAAGCTCTATAACTAGGAGTATTCTGTTGATTATACATAGACAAAATAACATCTCTTATCAAATGTTCTTACTTCATATTAGGAAAGTTATCATTGACTTGTTCTAATCTATCTCTAAACTCATTAGAGGTAAGTATCGTTTCTAACTGTTTAAAATATGTATTCATCATTTTATTTTTCAAAGAGATATAATCACTATCTCTACCTAATTATCGTTATTTAATCATTTGTATTTATACCTGCCTTTATAAACAGTTTCCACCTCTATCAAAACATCCCAATGGGTAAATAATGGTTATTCGAATCCTGGAATTTTACAAAGTATCTTAGTAACCTTCTCATGATACCAAATCCTATAACTGTAAATATACCTCCACCCTTATATTCCTACAAGTAGATTCTCGTAAACATTGCGAATTATTGAGTAAACAACAGTATCTCATAAATATCTACACACCAATAGAATGAGATACCTCCTATCGTCGGGATGACATATATTGTGGATTCAGTAAACAGATTTAAATACAGAACACAGCATATGAAACACCGTGTGACAAATTTAAACATCAACCCCTTGAATAAGGGCTTTCTATCCATTGGGACCTAACTGTGTGTTAGACGGAAGTATTCCGTCTCTACTGATGTGACGAACGTTATATATATGACGCGTTGCATCTATTCATTCAAATATCAGCTCTCTATTGACTCTTCACATCACAATCTAAGTAAACCCTGTATAACATCGAAGGTTGACTATCTAGGTTCATTGCTAATTTATTAATCTTAATAGGATTATTTATTAACGGTTATAGCATCGACACTTTATCTTTAATTACAAAGACATCTTTTTACACCTCTTTTAATATGCTCTATTTGGGAAAACAATTTATCAAAAACTAAAACCTTATATCCTTATTTTAATAGCTATATTCACCACCACCACACCTTCACACTACATACAAGAAGAATACCCAGAGAACAAAAGGAGCATTCTTCGACAAAAGCCTCATTTTGCCCACTAAAGTCCTAGCATTGTCCTACAACTGTCCAAGGAGCCAAAAAGAAGCCCTGATTTTGCTAGGGTTAAGAGCTATATACTACTGAGTACAACAACTCATTTTCAAACAAACCACTAACTATCAATTAGTTAAACAGAAAAAGGTTTAAAAAAAGTATACACTTTTTTGCTTTTCAAGCCTTAATTCACTAAAATTAGAAGAAAACAAGGTAAAAAGAGGGAGATTTTAGGGGAGAAATAAGTTTTTTTGATGATAAATAGGTGTTTTTTTGATAAAAGTTGATCATTTTTTTAATTGAAGTTGAATGGATATACTAGGCGGTTATGCCTAATTAAATATAGATGGGCTATATAGCCAGTCAGAATAATTCGGGTAGGTAGTTGGGATAGTGATATATCATGAATTAAAAATCCGCAAGAACGAGAACGTAACGATTGTGTGATATACATACCTAAAGCCCGAAGGGCTAAGATTCGTAATTATTAATTTGAAATTCGTAATTGTTAAAAGGGGTGTACATTGTCGGCAGTATGTAATACAGCCCTACGATGACGGATACATATCATGGATTAAATCCGAGATAACGAGACGTAATGTACATAACTAAAGCCCGAAGGGCTAGGATTCGTAATTTTTAATTGTTTAAAAAAGAAGAGGAGAGCAATGCTCTCCTCTTCTTTTTTAAACTTATACTCTTCCTTTTAAAGCGTTAAAAACCCATGCTATTGCAAAGAAACCGATTCCTACAGCTGTGAATCCCCACCCTGCGATTTCGGAATATTTAAATGCTCCTAGACAGATTAATAAGATACCCATCATAATCATAATCAACGTAGCATATCCTAGAATCTTATTCTTGTTTAAATTGTTCGACATTATTTATTTATTTTAATTAAATATTTTGATTAACATCTCCTTAAGCAGTTCTCCTTGTGGCATCGCTTGAGCTCCTACTCCCTTACTTTTAAGGTCTACATCCTTTAGATGTGCAATAATACTACTGACTTGCTTCATCTTATAGATTCTAAAACCCGTTTCGTAGTCTTTTATTGCGTATTGACTCACTTTTAATTGTTTCATCACGTTGGATGGTGACTTATCTTTCAGCCCGTGATACAACAAAAGTTTAGAAAAATAAGAATAAACAAGCCCCATTGTCAATACGATTGGGTTATTCTTTGGATTCTGTGCAAAGTAATTTGCAATTTTATACGCTTTGATCTGATTACGGTCTACAATAGCTTTAATCAACTCAAAATTATTAAAATCTTTACTTATTCCGATGTTCTTTTCTACTACTTCTGCTGTGATTTGTACTCCTTTTGGTACAATTAAAGCCAATTTATCTATCTCATTCGCTATTTTAGACAAATCTGTTCCTAAGAACTCTACTAACATTGCAGAAGCTTTAGGATCTATACTATACCCTTTTGCAGTTAGTAATTTCTTAAGCCAAGCTTCTATCTGATACTCTTTTAACTTCTTACTTTCAAATATGATACCAGACTTCTCTATTGCCTTGTAAATCTTCTTTCTTTTGTCTAATGTTTTGTACTTATAGCAGAATACTAATACCGTAGATGGTTGTACTTGTGCAGCATAAGATTCTAATTGGTCTATAGAACGTGCTAACTCTTGAGCTTCCTTAACTATGACCACTTGCTTTTCTGCCATTAAAGGGAATCGCTTTGCATTAGAAACAATGTCTTGAACAGTGACATCTCGCCCATATAATACCATTTGATTAAACCCCTTCTCTTCTTCTGTCAATAGATTATCTTCAATATACTCAGAGATTTTATCAATATAATACGGTTCTTCCCCCATCAAAAAATATATAGGAGCAGCATTCCCTGCCTTTATATTCTTTATTATGTCCTTTACTTGATCCAAAATATTAGTTTTAAATATTGCTCAATACCGGTAGAAAAAAAATATCTTTGCTTTATGCAAAGACTGAATTTCCCACCGTTTGATTTTCGTTTCAAAAATAGTGAAAATAAGCTATCTATTTTTGATGTTATCCGTAAAAAGTTTATTCAGCTTACTCCTGAGGAATGGGTAAGACAGCATGTAGTACATGATTTGATCTATACTAAAGGTTATCCTCTTTCCCTCATCAGTGTAGAGAAAGTAGTGAGAATTAATGGAATGACGAAACGATATGATGTGGTGATTTTTAGACCTAATGGTGAAATCTATATGCTCATAGAGTGTAAAGCACCTGAGATAAAAATTACCCAAACAACATTTGATCAGATTGCTCGTTATAATTTTCAATTAAGATCAACCTATCTGTATGTCACCAATGGGCTAAATCATTACTACTGTCAAATGGATTATGAGAATAGTAAATATGTGTTCTTGAGAGAATTGCCGAATTATAATGAGGAATTAGGAATGAAAAATTAGTTAACAGTGAACGGTTGACAGTTTACAGTCTTACAAAACTATAATAGCTCAAAGTCGGGAGACTTTGCGCAGCGAGAGAACAACATCACGACATCACAAAAAACGATTTCACACAAAAGAAAAACAAAATGAATAAAAAGTTTGCCGTAGCTATTTTAAATTGGAATGGAGAACAGCTGTTAAGACAGTTTCTTCCTTCTGTAGTGAAGTATTCGGACAAAGCTAATATATACGTTATAGATAATGCTTCTACTGATCAGTCTATAACTGTTCTAGAACAAAAGTTTCCTTCTGTTCATATTATACAGAATAAGCAAAACTATGGTTTTGCTCAAGGATATAATGAAGGGTTAAAAGATATACAAGAGCCTTACTTAGTACTGTTGAATTCAGATATCGAAGTAACCGAAAATTGGTTAGACTCGGTAGAAGAAATATTTGATAAACAACCTCGAGTAGCTATTGTACAACCTAAAATTCTTGACTATAAACGCAAAACACACTTTGAGTATGCAGGCGCTGCAGGTGGTTTTATAGATTCGTACGGATTCCCATTCTGTAGAGGACGTATCTTCGATACCATAGAAGAAGATAAAGGGCAATACAACGATATTATAGATATATTCTGGGCATCAGGTGCTTGCTTTTTTATCCGTAATGAAGTTTACCAAAAACTAGGTGGGCTCGATGAAGACTACTTTGCTCATCAAGAAGAAATAGACTTATGCTGGCGAGCACATCATCTGGGACATAAGATTAAGTACACGGGGTATTCTACTGTGTATCACGTTGGTGGAGCAACTTTAAAGTATCAGAGCCCAAAGAAGACTTATCTTAACTTTAGGAACTCATTACTAACATTATACAAGAATCTCCCTTCTAAAGGCAAGTTCTCTACTATCTTTTTGAGATTGTGCTTAGACGGCATCGCAGGGGTAAGATATATGCTAATGTTGCAACCCAAACATTGTTTTGCAATTGTTCGTTCTCACTTTGCATTTTACAAACGTATTCCTATCTTCAAAAAAAAGGTATCAAAATCTCCTGTAAAAGAGTATTATCGAACTAAATCAATTATTAAATTATATTATATTCAAAAACGTAAGACTTATATTAGAATATTCTAATTAAAATAGTTTAGACTTTTCTTTCTATATTGCCATCTATTTGCTATATTTGACAAAACAATTCAATCATTTTTTAATTATGAAAAAAGTAGTTTTAGGATTATCTGTTTTAGCCTTGACATTAGGTTCTTGTGGTACAAAACAGAAAATTGCAGACTTAGAAGCTAAAAACAAAGAAGTACAAGATTTATTAAATACATGTACTATAAAACTAAACTCTGCTTTAGCTGAGAGAAATGCTTTCTCTAACGAGATCGAGCATTTGAAAAAGAACAACTCTGACTTATTAAGCAATATGGGTAACATGACTATGTTAACTTCTAAAGGTGCTGAAAACTTAGAGAAAACTTTGGAGAGCATGAAAGAGAAAGATCTTAAGATCACTCGTCTTCAAGATGCTATCACGAAGAAAGACTCTGTTACTTTAGCTTTAGTAAGAAGTGTGAAGAAAGAAGTTGGTTTCGATGATCCAGATATCCAAGTTAACGTAGAAAAAGGTGTAGTATACATCTCTATCGCTGACAAATTATTATTCAAAACAGCTGGTTATGAAGTAAGTTCTGAGGCTAAACGTGTATTAGCTAAAGTAGCTGCTATCGCTAAGAGCAAACCAGACTTCGAAGTAATGGTAGAAGGGCATACAGATAACGTATCTATCAAAAACGCAATGATGAGAGACAACTGGGATTTAAGTGTTAAACGTGCGGTATCTATTGTTCAAGTTTTACAAAATGACTTCCAATTAAACCCTGGTCAATTAGTTGCTTCAGGACGTGGAGAGTATGTGCCATTAGTTGAAAACGATACTCCTGAAAACAGAGCTAGAAACAGAAGAACTAGAATCGTTTTACTTCCTAAGATTGATCAATTCTACGATATGATCGAGAAAGAAATGAAAAATATGACTAAATAATTTTAGTTATTAAAATAAAGAAAAGGGCTGTCTTATAAATAAGACAGCCCTTTTTTAATTATAAATTTTCAATTAGGAATTAATTACGAATTTCAAATGACAAATGACGATTTTAATACGCGTCACATCATGGATTGCTAACAATTCTTAATTCTTTAGATAGTCTCTCAATACATATTGTAGAATACCATCGTTTTTATAATACTCTATTTCAATTAAAGAATCAAAACGAGCTTTAGCTTGGAAAGAAAGAGTTTCTCCATTCTCTTTTACCGCCTTTACCTCTAGTATTTTGTGTGGTACTAAATCTTGTTCGATTCCTGTGATAGTGAATGTCTCTTTTCCAGTTAAACCTAATGATTCAGCTGTTTGGCCTTCTAAGAATTGTAATGGAGCTATCCCCATACCTATTAAGTTACTTCTATGGATACGCTCAAAGCTTTCTGCTATAACAGCTTTTACTCCTAATAAATAAGTTCCTTTTGCTGCCCAGTCACGAGAAGATCCACTTCCGTATTCTTTACCAGCCAAGATTATTAAAGGAGTCTTATCTTCTTGATACTTCATCGCTGTATCAAACACAGAAAGAGATTCATTCGTAGGTAAATAAGTACTATATCCTCCTTCGCGTTGTGCTACTTTATTCTTAATACGCACATTGGCAAAGGTACCTCTCATCATCACTTCATGGTTACCACGTCTAGATCCGTATGAGTTAAAATCTTTTGGTTCTACTCCTTGTGACAGTAAATATTTACCTGCTGCTGAACTCTCATTAAAAGCTCCTGCCGGCGAAATATGATCTGTAGTCACTGAATCTCCTAAATACAACAATACCCTAGCATTGTGTACATCTGCAATTGGCTTAGGTTGAGCTGGTAAGTTTTCGAAGAATGGCGCTTGTCTGATATAAGTAGATGGTTGATCCCATTCAAACTTCTGACCTGTTGGCGCTTGTAAGTTCTTCCAGTCTTGCTCACCTTCAAAAATCACACTGTATACTTGTTCAAAATCTTCTTGTTTCAATGATTCGTTAATTACTGCTCTAATCTCCTCATGTGTTGGCCATATATCTTTTAGATACACTGGCTGTCCATTAGGATCATAGTCTAAAGGATCATTAATTAAATCAATATCTACTCTACCTACAAGTGCATAAGCAACAACTAACATCGGAGACATCAAGAAGTTCATTTTTACTTGTGGGTGTACCCTAGCCTCGAAGTTTCTATTCCCTGACAATACAGATGCTACAACTAAATCACCTTTAGTCACTGCCTCTGCTACAGGTAATGGAAGAGGTCCACTATTACCAATACATGAAGTACATCCGTACCCTACTGTATGGAATCGAAGTGCCTCTAGGTCTTCTAATAGACCTGAGCGCTGTAGATACTGAGTCACAACCTTAGACCCTGGAGCTAAACTTGTCTTAACCCATGACTTCGTTCTCAGACCTTTCTCAATAGCTTTACGAGCTACTAGTCCTGCTCCAATCATTACTTCTGGATTAGACGTATTCGTACAACTCGTAATAGCAGCGATAACGATACTTCCGTCTCCTATTACATACTCTTTGTTCTTCTGTTTAATACGAACTGTACGCAGACTATCTTTTACAACTTCTGTAGTAGGATTAGCAGCTTTGTTCTCTTCGTAAGCAAACTCAGTCCCAGAACCTCCTTCTGATAGCCAAGCGTGCTCTCTACGCTCTTTAGTATCAGTATAGGTACGATTATACTCTTGCTCTAATAAAGTAGAGAATGATGTCGCTAAATCTTTTACTAATATTTTGTCTTGTGGACGTTTAGGTCCAGATACTGTAGGCTCTAATGTATTTAGATCTAACTCGATCACAGTAGTATACTCAATGCTCTCTTTCCCTGTTCTCCATAACATATTGTTTTTACAATAGTCTTCTACTAAGTTTATCTGCTCTTCACTTCTATTCGTAGCACGCATATAATCTAAGGTACGGTTATCAATAGGGAAATAAGTAACTGTACATCCGAACTCTGGTGACATATTAGATATAGTCGCTCTATCAGTCACAGATAGATTATCTAAGCCATCGCCAAATACTTCTACGAATTTACCTACTACTCCTACTTGACGCAATATCTTCGTAATAGATAATACCATATCAGTAGCAGTAGCGCCTTGTGGTATTTTACCCGTTAATTTTAATCCGATTACTTCTGGGCAAGTAAAATAAATTGGTTGTCCAAGCATAGCCGCCTCAGCTTCAATACCTCCTACTCCCCATGCAATAACTCCAATACCATTCACCATAGGTGTATGTGAATCTGTACCTACTAAAGTATCTGGGAAAGCCCATCCATCTCTTTCGATAACACCTTTAGCTAAATACTCTAAATTTACCTGGTGACAAATACCCATTCCCGGAGGAACTACTGTGAAGTTATTTAGCTCCTGCTGAGCCCATTTTAACAACTCATAGCGTTCAGAATTACGCTCATATTCTTTTTCTACATTTCCCTTATAAGAGTAATCTGTTCCATAATAATCTACCTGAACAGAGTGGTCAATAACCAAATCTACAGGAATTGCTGGGTTAATCTTATTCCCGTCTTTTCCCTGTCTGATGAACTCATCTCTCAAAGACGCAATATCTACAACAGCTGGTACCCCTGTAAAGTCTTGCATTAAAACACGTGCTGGCTTAAAGGGAATATCTTTGTCAGTACCCTTTGGATCCCAGTTAACTAGAGTGTCTAAATGCTCGTCTGTTATCACATAACCATCGTGATTACGCAAAACATTCTCCAATAAAATTCTTATCGAAAACGGCAATCTTTCGATATTGTTACCCTTGTCCTGTAACTCTTTTAGTGATGCAATTTTATACTTTGTCATAATTGTTAGTTTATACAGGTTAAGTTACTGAAAACAAACTAGATTAGCTATTAAATATTTATTAAAAAACCGCTAACATTATAATATATCCAACTTATAAACAAGAGAATAAGCCATCTTAAAGAATTATTATATTGGCAAATTGACTCTTATTTTTTTAGAGAATATAGATATTTTCAATACCGTATTTTCTCTAATACAACCACCTCATTCAAAGACATATATCAATATCTTAATTCCTATTACTATCTCACTAGATAATTCAGCCATAAGCCTATATATTCCATTACTTTTAAAAACAAACAAAAAATAACTTTACTCTTAAAAAATAGATTTTAATTTATTATTTAACATATTTCACTTTTCTTTTATATGATACAGTTATTATAAACTAATTTTATTGTAGATATCATATATTATCTTTTTAATTTTATTTTTCAGATAATTTATTCGCAAATTATTGTACATTTAATAACACCAACAACTTGTATAATGAAAACAATTGACAAAAATTTTGTAGACTTTGATATAATAGGAGATATTCATGGACATAGTAATGATTTAAAGAGATTATTAGCTGCTTTAGGCTATTCTAATAAAAGAGGATATTATCAACATCCTGAACGAAAAGTACTATTCGTAGGAGATTATATAGACAGAGGAATTAATATTATAGAAGTTCTAGATATCGTAAAAAAGATGGTTGATAATGGGGAGGCTATTGCCTTAATGGGAAATCATGAGTACAATGCTATCTGTTATAACACCTTATCTACAGAAGGAAATTACCTTAGAGAACACACTCCTAAGAACTTTAATCAACATGCTGTGACAATGGCTGCTTTTATGCAAGTGCCTAATATGTACAAAATGTATATAGAGTGGTTTAAATCACTTCCTTTATTTTATGAGAATGATTCGTTTAGAGCTGTTCATGCATGTTGGGATGATCGACATATCAATTATTTAAGAAACCGATTAGTCAATGACTGTATTACGAATGATCTGTTAGAAGAAGCGAATAAAGAAGGAACAGAATTATATAATGCTGTAGAAACAACATTAAAAGGAAAAGAAGCGAAGATGCCTGAAGGTATAAGCTTCATCGATAAAGATCGTATACTACGCACTGAGTTTAGAACTAAATGGTGGGAAGATCCTAAAGAAATGACCTATAACTCTATCAGTGTACATCCTATACAAGAGCTACCTCATACTCCTTTTGAGTTTGAGAGTGATAACTTTTATCAGATCGTAGAGAAACCTGTGTTCTTTGGTCACTATTGGATGAAACACAAGGTAGGTACTAGACCCAGTATCATTAAAGATAATGTATGCTGTGTCGATTTTAGCGTTGCTAAGGGGGACGGAATACTTGTATGCTACAGATATAGTGGAGAAGACAAGTTGGACTCTAAGCAACTCGTCTTTGTAAAATAACGTCAAACTTTCTCTCTCCAAATCTATGATTAACTATTTAAAACTTTTCCTTAAAAGAAAAAACACCAAAGAAATAGACAATACGTCATTAGATTTTTTGACTTTACAAAATTGTGATAACGCCGTTTTTATACTTGATAATCATTTAATAAGCAAAAATAAAATATCTTATTACAACTGTAACCAAAACATCGATGACATACAAGTTTTGTATTTTACTTGTATTAACAATAAACCTTTGCTATTTATAGCAGGGAAGCACAATAGTCATATCCCTACTTCATCTGTAAACTTTCTTTCTACTTTTCTACACTTAGCCGAAAAGTTAGGGTTTAATCCTGTATTACTAACCTTATTCGAAGAAACCTTTAGTTGTGAAAGAAATATGTTTATATGGGCTAGAAAAAATCCTAGTAACTGTAAAGTATTAGAACAAGGAACCTATGCAGATACAATCCTAGAAGGTTATGAATTGCAGAATCAAGCAAAAACTTTTATATCATGGGAAACTCCTTATGAAGAAGTAATTGCATTAGAAGAAGTATTAATGACTAAACCATCTAATGAAGATGATTTAGTTAAATACAGCTTTAAGGTCCCTGTGAGACTTGGAAACCTTGTTCTCAACGATTTTAATTTTTATGATTGTCATAGAAAGAATATTCCTGTGAGCAATTATTTCTCTTATTGTGAGTATAAACAAATTGGTAATAAACCGTATTCCTTTTTAAAACATGCTTTACTAGAGAATCAAAGCCTTACTAGTGCTTCTATCGATACAGAAGAGGATAAGAGTGTTATCTTTAGTACAAAAATAAAAACAGATCACTTAGAGTTTTATTTCTCTAACGCCTATCCTGTAGACTTAGATGCGGCTAATAATAAAGTATTTTTCTTAATTACTAATTTAAAAGAATACTTGAATACTGTAATCTATCCAGAGTATATACTTAAATTATCTATAGCCAACTGTACAACACTATCAGATAATATAACTCTAGATATAAAAACCTATAAAGAAACAGCACATATCTATAGAGTACCAACATTCATACAAGAGATCTCTCAGAATAAACCTTTTATTTGGATAGATGATAATAACGACGAAATAGGCTTCTCTGATGATCGCTATGCTCATATAATACCACTAGCAGAGGTAAAATATATCTGTATAGAAACTACTGAGAATAGCGATGGAACTATAGAGTCTAAACTAAGCATCCGTCCACAAGGAAGTAATATGGAAATTATAAATATATTTACTTCAAAAAGCGTAGATTTGAGCAAATTTGAAGAACAAATCAGAAGAGATATTCCTGTACCTATACAGTGTCCTCTAGATGATTATTTATAAAACAATATTATGTGGAAGTACTACGCTCTACTCTCAGCTATATTTGCTGCAATGACAGCCATATTATCGAAAGTAGGAGTAAAAGGAATTAATGGTAACCTAGCTACAGCTATACGCACTAGTGTAGTCTTAGTCTTAGCTTGGGGAATAGTGATTGCAAATAGCGACTTTAAAGGTATGAAAGAATTGAGTAAGTCTAATCTTATCTTCTTAATTGCTTCTGGAGTTGCGACAGGGCTATCGTGGATATTTTATTTCAAAGCTCTAGAGTCAGGTCCTGTATCTAAAGTAGCTCCGATAGATAAACTGAGTATTGTATTTGTGATGATTATCTCTTTTATCTTCTTAAAAGAGCCTATGGATCTAAAAACTATAATTGGTGGATGTCTTATTGTAGGAGGTACACTAGTCCTAATCTTATAAAAAACTTTCTTTGAGTTCTCGATTAACTCAAAGAAAGTTCTTCTATAGCTTCAATACCTGTTCGTTTACACACAATTCTAAATCGTTTATACTCTACGATATTTTCATACTTTATTTGTGCTATGAAGTTAAGATAGTAGATCTTATCTGCTAATATTCTTTCTGGCTCCCCTATTAAATCATTTTGATCTAGAGTATACACAGTCACATAAGGATTATTCATTCTTTGAGTAAGTCGAGTTAGATTAAAATGAATAATATCATTAATCCCGTCAAAGGCATACGTACTCTCTTTAATAACCTTCTTATTATCTAGATGTACTTTCTTTCTGTACAACATGATTTTCTCATTGTGAATCTTATTCTCTATTTCTAATAAGGCTGAACGATCACGTAAATTAAGTACTTCTTCAGGCACCTTTTCTTCTACTATAAAATCGACAGATTCCTTTATCCAACCTATCTTTTGATCTTTTACACTAATATTCGTTTTATTATCGAAATACTTCCCTCCTAACTTTCCTATAAAGTAATAACGCATTAGTTCCTTAATCCTATCTTTCAACATATAACTTATAACTAATGCTACAAACAAAGGCATTGTAAAGTTGCCATATTTTTGTTGAAAAGAGAAAGCAATAACAGTAGCAAAAATCATAGACAACCCCGCTGCTAAACTATAATATATCTGCTGGGCAATCACACCATCTTCGTCTTTTCGTTTATTCGAAATTAAAGCTAAATCAGACTCTATATACTTATCTAACATAGTGTGCCTATATACTACTTTCTGATTATTCTCTCTATCCCCTTTCTTAATATCTAGATAGTTGTGTATTTTCATATACTCTTTTTCTCTAGTTATTAATCCTATTAAATGTTGGCGTACTTTCTCTGATAGATTATACTGATCACCTTCTAACAGTTCTAAGAAACCAAAAACCTGATGCACTATCGCATAAGATAAATACTCATCTGCAAAGTCATAGTAATTTCTTGTTTCACTCCCTTCTTCTATATCAATTAACAACTCTCTAAGCCCTCTAAACTGAATAGAAATGTTCTCCACTGCTGAGGCAAATTCTAAACATCTTACCTCTAAATCTTTCGTTAAAATACACTTCTTGATCTCAACAAGATGATTGCGAATAGCACTTCTAAAAATAGCCATGAACATCTTTAGCTGAAACTCATACTCCATTAATAACTCAGATGAATCCTCTTCTGCTTGTAACACATCATTTAAAGCTGAACGCAAATTATTTAATGGTACAGCTCCGTTATCAACAATTTCTTTTAGAAGGTAAATAGGTGTTATAAATCTGACCTTAGACTTAACATCTGAATAAAACTGATCTTTAGTATATGTAGAAGCATTAATATCTAAACTATTAGGAATAAAAAACCAAGTATTAATATCAAACTCTGCTGTTTGACCAATTTGCTTTGTCTTAAACCCTATTTTAACCTCTACTGAATAAGCATCATGAATGCTTGTTTCTATATCTATCATACCTTAACCCTAGAATATATACGTGAAGATATTAAATAATTCTGAGGTTAAACATATAACTTCTTCTAAAACTCACTAGCTCTTTACATTGCTTTATGAAATAAAAAAACTGCTCTCCCTGGACGGAGAGCAGTACCACAAATTAATATAAAACACACAATATCTCTACAATTGAATTAACAACATAGATGGTGCACTGTTTAGCCATGCTTTTCGTTCTTCTACTAGTGTTTTCCAACTTTCTAAACTGATCAACATCAGATTAAAATCCTTTATAAACTCATTATTAACTTCCTTAACACTAACAATTCTAATGTGGTTAGGCTTAAACTGTTCGATCAACCTAATCTGTTCTTTAAACTCAGGGTAACTTTCTAACTGACCTGTTGCGTCTAACACTGTAATCTGCGCTTCACTATTGCGAATCCACTTCTGTGCATAACTTAGCAGCTTCAAGTCCTGCTTAGAGAATACAGGCAAGAAAATTTGCTCCACCTTATCAAAGTCTTTATTGATAAAAATTCCCACAGGTACTTTAGAACGATTAAGAATCTGTTGTGTTCTAGCGTTAAACCATGAGTTCTCAAAGAATTTCTCTTTTCCTGTCACCTTGTTCAACAATACATCTGGATTGATAATACGAGTGGTAAAACCTAAGATATTCCCTAATAGAGACCCTCTATAAATAGAATACCCGACTTCAATTAATAATAAATCACTGATTTGCTCATTAACTACATTGACCACATCACTTTCGATATCATTGGATACCTTATAATAGGTTTGTACTTCTTGATCTAAGGCTGTCGCTTCTTCTTGCACTGCTTCAAATATTTCATTCTCATACTCCGTAGAAGTAAAGGCATTTACTTCTATACTATCTACTAAGTGCATCGCTGTAATCCCAGTATCTGCATTATTTTTGCCTACAAAGCTACTAGCCAATCTCATCAGTGGAGCTAAACTTGTTTTGTCTTCAAAAAATAGAGATACTTGGTATTTTCCTAGATTAGGAGTAACAGTTTTTACTTCATCATCTCCTAATGGTCCGAATATCTTTGCAATCAAATCTAATACAGGCCCCGTCATAAAGGTCGTTGCTAAAGCCATAATCACCATCATAGCAAACACTTCTCCTGTCAATACTCCTAGATCAAAACCAATATTCAATACTATCAATTCCATTAATCCTCTAGTATTCATCAGTGCACCTATCGTTAAACTATCTTTCCAAGATATACCAACTATCTTGGCTGTTAAGGCACTACCGACAAACTTCCCTATCGTTGCTACCAAGATAATGACTCCAGTCACCTTCCATAGATAAGGTTCATTTAAAAGACCTATTTCTGTACGTAACCCTGTATAAACAAAGAATAGAGGTAAGAATAAAACTACTGCTACATCTTCTACCTTCTCAATAAAGATGTTTCTAATCTTCATATTATCAGGCATCACTGCACCTGTCATAAAAGCTCCAAATAAAGCATGGATACCTATTACTTCTGTACAGTAAGAAGAAATAATTAATGTCAATAAAAATATAGCTACAGTTCCTTTAGAGAACATATTACTCGTTGGTTGGTATTTAGCAATACGTGCTAAGAATGGCTTTACTAACTTTAGCATCACAATTACATAAATAATAGCTAAAGCCATAATATAAAGCGAACTAGCAAAACTTCCTGCTTGTACAATCGCTATTACAGCTGCTAATAGACACCAAGCTGTAATATCATCTGCCGCCGCACAAGTAATAACGATAGTTCCTAAACGTGTCTTTTGTAATCCTCTCTCCTGCACAATACGCGCCAATACTGGAAAGGCAGTGATACTCATAGATATACCTAAAAACAATCCGAAGGACAGAAACTCTACTCCTTCTGGTGCGAAGGAAGTGAAAATATAATAAGCAAGAGTCATTCCCAAGGCGAAGGGAATAATAATACTAGCGTGACTAATCAGAACAGCATCATGTGCCTTATTCTTTAGCACCTTTAGGTCTAGCTCCATTCCGATGACAAACATGAAGAGAATTAATCCTATCTGACTTAAGAAACTTAAATTGCCTAATGAATGTACAGGAAATAAAGCTTCTGAGAATTCTGGAAAATAAGCCCCTACAAAAGAAGGGCCTAACGCAATACCTGCTATGATTTCTCCAATTACAGAAGGTTGACCTATCTTCTTACAAATCCATCCGAATACTCTAGCAACTAAAACAATCGTTACAATCTGGGCTAATAATAAAGCTAATGGAAAGTTTAAGTTGTCTTGTATCGTATCTAAGAAATTCTCAAAAATACTCTTGTCTGACACTACTTTAACAACATTAGACTCTAATTTAACCCCTTTAGAAACCACCCAATACATTAAGGCTGAACATCCGCCAATAATAAAGAAATATAAAAGCGAATTTTTAAACTTTGACATACTACTTACTTTTTACACCACAAACATCTCTATAATAATGCTTGTAAATAGCAAGAATGAATCCAAAGACTACCAAGTTGTAATGAAAGTGTATTTTTCTGTAATGAGTTTTATATCTTTTCTAGAAAATCAGTTTTATAGGTCATCCCAAGTGTTAGTTCTAGAGGCTTTCCATCAATTCCCTTTAGTGTAGTAGTTATCTCATCATGACTAAAAAAACGCACTATTCTTAGAGCGATCAACTCTCCTTTATTAATACGACAGAACTTAGAACTAGGCAAAACTGAAACGAATTTATCTAAAGACATATTCTTCGCTACGACCACTTGATTGTTCTCTAAATAAACATCTTTATCCCTACTATCCATTTCGTTAGTTTTGATATAAAGAATATCTGAGAAATAAAGCAGTGCTTTTCCTTTGTTCGAATTTATCGTAATAAAGGTAACTTCATCCACTGGCTTATACTGTCGCATTGCTTTTAATACGGCTTTGTGAAGTCTTTCCTTCTTAATTGGTTTAGCGATATAGTCAATAGCTTCTATCTCAAAAGCTTCTAGCGCATACTCTTTATATGCTGTCACGAAGATAACACCTTTATTAGGCAGAAGTTGTGCAACACTAAGACCATCTAATCCAGGCATATTAATATCCAAGATAACAACATCAAAGTCTTGATGTGGCGCTTCCTCTAAAAAGACTGCAGGATCATTATAAGCCTTTACGATTTCTATTTCCTCTATTTGCTCACATAACATTTTTAGGTATTTTAGTCCTAAAAGTTCATCATCGAGCAATATGCATTTTAGTTTTGAAGTCATGTAGGTTAATTTTTAAGTGCGTAGAGTAAATATGATCATCTTCGTTTTTTTCTAGCTTATAAGCAGTCCCATATATTAATTCAAGTCGCTTATTCAAAGCAGTAAGTCCATATCCCCCTTTTTCCTTGTGTAAAGTTTTCATACGAGACTTTTTATTAGAAACCAGTAGATCAAAATGTCCATTCTTCAATTTAAACAAAATAGAAATAAACGCATCTGTACTAGCCAAGTCTGCATGCTTAAATGCATTCTCAATCAATTCTACACATATAAGAGGCGCTATTAATTCTTCTGTATAAAATACCTCTCCTTCTCCTATATTAGATCTTATATCAAGTCTAAAAAGAGGATTCAACTTAATCTTATTGATGTCGATAAGGCGCAAAGCAAATTCGTGTTCTTCTTTAAGAGAAACCATTTTTCGTTGGCTATCATATAAAATATAATCTAATACTCCAGCCATTTTATCTAGAGCGTAATAAGTCTGATAAGCATGAGATTGAATAGAGTTCAGAATATTTTTAAACAGATGCGGGTCTAATCTAGACTCAAGATTTTCTAACTGTAAATATCGCATCTTAGAATCAAAGAGATACTTTTCTTTTTCTAACTCTAATCGCTTCTTATTATTCTGTATAATTAAGTATACTAAGCAAACAATCGCTACTATCAATAAAATAATTACTATAACTAGAAAAGCTTTCATCTATTCTGATTTTTAAACAAAACTAAAGAAATAAATCGACTTCATAATATCATAATTTACAGACGTAATTAAGCGTATTAACTGCATATACTACAGAATAAACAATTTTTTAATATTTAGGGAACACTAAACTATCATACTGACTAAAAGTTACAATATATAATTAGTACATAAAACTGAGCTTTTATTTAAAAAACACAAAAAACACACATATCAGACTATTATTAACCAATTTAAACACATTCCATTATTGAATTCTAAAAACAAACGAAAATAATAAAAATAAACTATTATTTTAACAATAATAATTATCTTAGCTAATGTAATAAATCAAATAAAAACACCATAAATATGATAGTATTCAAATCTGATTTACAAAATCACTTGTCAAATCTAAATGCTAAAAAGGAAAGTAAAAACACCACTAATTATGTACTTTCTTATTTAACACAAAACACCATTACGCCAATTGGTTTCTATGGCATGCTAGAAAATAACCAAATAGAAAATATCTTAAGTATTAAAAAGACATTAATCAACTTATTCGTAGATATTAAACTAGAAATACTAGATGCTATAGGATATCTAACAGAAGACCATCTACAGGATTTAAACAAACTAAAAATCCTATTCCAAATCAACGAACAAGAGCTTCTAAGCTATAAAACGTATGAAATTCAAGATATCATAACACAACAAATATCTTCTCTAGAAAACAAATTTAAAAACAACGGATTAGATATCATGATGAATCTAAATAGTTTAAAGAGGTTATTAGGGATACCTACTCCAGAGTTAAATATGAATTTAGATACTAATCTATGTACTAACTCAATGACAGAAGTAGTAATCTAACAGTAATAGCCAAACTCACAAACAACAACAAAAACAACAAATACTTTTTACTGTATTCAGATTATTTAATATACTATTCAAAGTATATTAAATAATAATGTTCCTATTGAAACATTCACTTAATCTTGGTATAGTCTTAGCGGTCTTCTAGACAAACATCTATTATTATGAAACCGCCTATTTTTATCATTCAGATAATCACTTTATCTGTTTCCATCTACTTTAATAGTCTAGCAATAGATTACTTGATTCAATATATACATACTGACCTAGATCATATCTTTGGTATAGCACTTGGTATCACTACGATTTCTTCTATTATTACATTACTGACATTCACTTACCTCATTTGGGGTATAGTACAGCATATCACTAAACGAATAACCTAGTACGCTATCAAGAATTTTAAGGCTTATCGTATCGATATTTACCCAAATACACCTTTAGATATCCTTGACTAGTAGAAACAAAAAAACCTCCCTTCTAATTGAAGAGAGGCTTATATATTATATAGTTTATTTCTTAACTATTAAGCATTACAGGCATTACTAACATCGTAACTGTTTCACCATCTTCTAACCCATCTACAGGTGTTAAGATACCAGCTCTATTAGGTAATGACATCTCCAATAAAATATCATCAGACTGTAAGTTGTTTAACATCTCTAATAAGAATCTAGAGTTAAACCCGATTTGCATATCATCTCCTTGATAATCACAAGTAAGACGCTCATCTGCTTTATTAGAATAGTCAATATCTTCAGCAGATATGTTTAATTCTGTACCAGCAACTTTTAATCTTATTTGATGTGTTGTTTTATTAGCATAAATAGAAACACGTCTTACAGAACTCAAAAACTGCGTTCTATTGATTAAAAGCTTATTTGGGTTCTCTTTAGGAATAACTGCCTCATAATTTGGATATTTCCCATCAATCAAGCGACAAGTTAAAGTATAATTCTCAAAAGAGAATTGTGCATTAGATTCATTAAACTCTATAACTACATCTGCTCCTAAAGCCATCAAGATACTCTTAAGAATATTAAGTGGCTTCTTAGGCATGATAAAGCTAGCTTCATTTGAAGAAACAATATCTGTACGAGAATATTTTACTAATTTATGTGCATCTGTTGCCACAAAGATTAATCCTGAAGGAGAGAATTGGAAGAATACTCCTGACATCACAGGACGTAAGTCATCATTCCCAGCAGCAAATATAGTTTTGCTAATAGCTGTTGCTAGAACTCCTGCAGGAACTTCTGTTTTAGAAGGATCCTCTAATGACTCTGCTTTAGGAAACTCATCTCCTTGTGCATATGCTAAAACGTATTTTCCTACGTCTGAACTAATTTCAATTGTATTGTTTTCCTTAACTGAAAAAGTCAATGGCTGCTCAGGAAATGTCTTTAATGTCTCCAACAATAACTTTGCAGGAACAGCTATACTTCCTTGACTTGTAGATTCAATTTCTAAAGTAGCAGACATTGTAGTTTCTAAATCTGAAGCAGATACCTTTAATACATTATTATCTAACTCAAATAAGAAGTTATCTAAGATATGTAAGGTATTACTACTGTTTATTACACTACCTAGAACTTGTAATTGCTTTAACAAGTAGGAACTCGATACTATAAACTTCATACTATAATTGTTTTATATGTAAAAATACTTTTACAGTTACAAATATATCCGATTATTACCAATAATAAAAGGATTATTACGTTACTTTTTATTGAATTTGCGTTTTCTTATAAGAATAAATATAGTTCCGAAAACCACAACTAGAACTATAGGTATCACTAATACTTTCATTTGAATAGAAGTATATTCTCGTTCTACACTAACTTTATCTAGCATCGGAATCTTAACCTCTTTGGTTCTCAAATTAATAAGCCCCGTATCATCTAAAAGATAATTTACTGAATTAACTAATAACTCCTTGTTACCATAAAGCATATTAGTCCACTTATCATACCCCAGCTCTAGAGGCATTCCTTTATCGTCTAATTGATTTTTAATAATATCTCCATCAGAAATCACAATCATTTGAGTCTGTCTACTCTCAGAAATCGGCTTATCTAGCCCAAAAGGAAAGACTCTATTCTTAAAAACAGAAGGAAATTCTCCTTCTAAAAGAACTCCTAGAATGTAATTCCCTTTTCCTTCATAAAACTCAGGTGTGACCTCCTCTTTTAAAACGTTGAAGTTTATTTCTCCTGGTACTCCCACTAGACTAGAGTATTTAGATGATTTAGCCAAAACTGTTTTTTTAACTCCGTTTTTTAGAGTATCTATTGGAGAAGCAAAGTCATACTTCACTCCTTCTATATTTTTTACAATAGGATGATCAATATCAGGATAAACAAATGGTGCAAATTTCCATAAGAAATCGGTATAGACTGTTTCACTCCCTTGTCTGCCTGATGCCAGTTTTATTTTTGTACTAATCTCATCTTTTACTAATACTGGATTAATACGTATACCATACTTAAAAAGTAGTTCTCCTAAGCTTTGATCTTTATTATACGCCAACATCGTTCCATTAGATCGCAAACTATCAAAATCTGCCTGAACTTGATCTAACAACCACATCGTTTTACCACCATTCATTACAAACTGATCCAACACCCCCACTTGCTCTTCAGAAAAAGCTTTAGTTGGCTTAGCAATAATCGCTAAATCAAAATCTTTTAACTGTTCTAAAGTCTTCTGTGGCTCGTTAGAGACAGATTCTAATGTGAATGGCGCTAAGTGATAAGTCTCACGCAAAGTCATCAGAAAGTCTGCTATATAAGCATCATCTAACTCTCCATTTCCTTTAAGAATAGCTATTTTCTTACTCTTCTCTGTTGTTACTTTACTGATAGCCTCAGCTAGCGCATATTCTAAATGTTGTACAGACGAAATCACTTTTTCTTCTGTATTCGCCCCCATCATATTCTTCAGCAATTGTACTCTAGCAACTTTCTCCCCTTGACTCACTAATGCCCAAGGAAAAACCAATTGTTGACTTTGAGCCCCTTTATCTGTAACTGTAATGGTTACAGGCTTTAATCCATATTCATATAATTGCTCTAAGGTTTCAGCCTTATTAGCTCCTTCTTCGTTTGGATCAATAAATCTAAATTTGATATTTTCATTTCTAGATTGTATTTCCTCTAGTAATTGTTTTGTCTCGTTCTGTAATCTTCTAAACTCTAATGGAAAGTTCCCTTTTAAAAATACATCTACGATTAACAGTTCTTGAACATTATCTACTATCCCAACTGTACTTTTAGACAAAGTATATCTCTTGTCTTGCGTAAAGTCAAAACGTGTATAAGTTAAAGCACCGATAACATTAATGACAACTAAAACAACTAATAATCGAACTAGCAGCTTTACATCTCTTTTTTGAAACTTTTTCATTATTTGCGTAGTGTTTTAATTTTAAAGACAGTTAACCCTAGACACAAAACAGTCATGGATCCGAAATAAATCAAATCTCTAGTGTCTAACACCCCTTTCGAAATACTTCTAAAGTGATATAGAATCCCTATTTTTTCAAACCACTCTCCAAATAGCCCTGCTAACATATCGATTCCCAATGAAAAAAACAGGCACAAAACAACACCTACTATAAAGGCTACGATCTGGCTCTCTGTCAATGAAGAAGCTAACAGCCCCATCGAAACATAACAGCTCACTAAAAATAACAATCCTATAAATGAACCTATTATACTACTATAATCAATTACCTGTCCTTCTAATACAATATTATTCAGTACAAAAACGTAAACTACAGTAGGCACAATAGCCATAAATATCAATGCGAACACTCCTAGATACTTCCCTAGTACAATCTGCCACACAGACAAAGGCTTAGTCAACAGCAACTCTATCGTTCCATTTTTAATCTCTTCTGAAAAGCTCTTCATACTAACAGCGGGAATCAAAAATATCAATACCCAAGGGGCTAAATAAAAGAATGGTGATAAATCTGCAAAACCACTTTGCAACACATTATATTCTCCATCTATAAACCATAGTAGAGCTCCATTTATCACTAAAAATAGGACGATAACAAGATAACCTGTCAATGAGCTAAAGAAAGCTCTAATTTCTCTAAGACTAATTGCCTTCATAAAAATATCTATTTAAGAGTAACGACTTTATCCACACTCCACGCCTCTGCTTTCTCTTTGAATAAAGTCTTTGTGTAAGGCCATATCTCCCCGAAAAGTTCTGATTTTTTATATGCTTCTAGATTACTTTCATCTTCCCAATAACTATAAGTAAAGAAAATATTAGATTGATCCTTATCACGATATACTTCTAAGAATTGACAACCAGGATAATGTCTTACCTTATCCTTAATCGTATCAAAATGCTCTAAAAAATCATGTACCTTATTTTCAAGCAAGGTTAGCTTTACAATTCTTATAAACATACTTTTTATTTTAATATTGTGTTTCAGAATCAAATTCAATGACAATAGTATCATTTAATTGAAGATTCATTAATTTTCGCGGAGTTCCTCCTGGTGTATCAGGTTTAGAATAGAACAATGCAATCGTCAATAAGTCTATATCATTAAATATAGCAACTAGTTCGCCTGCCCTTTCTTTTAAGGTAGCTCTATCATTAAGCTTGAAGTCTGCAAAATAGTCATTTATTCGATTGATTCTATAATTCTTAACTCTAATAGCGAATTCTCTGCCTTCTGAGACTACTTCGTAGTCACTTCTATGGATATTAGTCACAAGGTTACCATAAGAATCCTCATAGATTACCTTACCTGTTATTTTATTTCTATTTAAAACGACATTTGTAGCCAGTCTACTAGGACTATAGATAGATTCTAACATCACTCCTATTTCTTCTAATTGACGACCTTCATTTAGTTGATATGCACAATAGACAAATATATCATTTGATTTCATCATACCATCATGATTAATCTCTATTGCTTTATCGAAATCCTCTTCTCCTAATATAATACTAACTATTCCATTATCTGCTGTAATAAAATAATGTCCATCAAATTCTACACAAATTGCCTTTGTATAGTCCGTCACAGAAGCATCAACTGCTATAATGTGAATAGTACCTTTGGGAAATTGGTTATATGCTGCCCCGATAACGAATCCAGCGTCCTCGGTATTATATTTACTTATTTCGTGTGAGATATCAACTAAAGTACAGCCAATGATATTCGAATAGATCTTCCCTTTCAAAGCTCCTACATAGTGGTCCCGATATCCAAAATCTGTTGTTAGTGTAATTATTCTCTGCATTATTATTTTTCAATATATTTTTAAGAAAAATGATTTTTTTATAGTAGATTTGAATATACAAAATTAGATTATTTTTTTTAATTAACTCTACAGGTATTGAACGAAAGGATAATAGAATTAACAGATTTTAGCCCTAAAGATTTTTGGGGTCCACAAGACACTCATTTAGATATACTTAAAAAATTATATCCAAAGATTAAAATTGTGACGAGAGGATCAGTCCTAAAGATTTATGGAGATCCAGAGATTTTAGATGAATTTGAGAAGAGTTTTGACCGACTAGTCAAATATTTTATCAGATATAATCGCATCGATGAAAACATTATCGAAAGGTTAGTCTTAGATAGCGCTCCTCCTTCTCTTCCTACAGATGACATTCTTGTACATGGCGTATCTGGTAAACTCATCAAAGCAATCACCCCTAATCAACAAAAACTAGTTAAATTCGTTGAAAAGAACGACATGGTTTTTGCCATAGGGCCTGCTGGTACTGGTAAGACATATACAGGAGTAGCATTAGCTGTAAGAGCTCTAAAAAACAAAGAGGTAAAAAGAATCATCCTAACTAGACCTGCTGTGGAAGCTGGAGAAAATCTTGGTTTTCTTCCTGGAGACATGAAAGAAAAACTAGATCCATATATGCAACCATTATATGATGCTCTAAGAGATATGCTTCCTCCACAGACATTAGATGACTACATCCTTAAAGGGGTTATCCAGATCGCTCCATTAGCATTTATGCGTGGGCGTACATTAGACAACGCCTTTGTTATCCTAGATGAAGCACAGAATACGACTCATTCTCAAATGAAGATGTTTCTGACACGTATGGGAAAAAATGCCAAGTTTATAATCACAGGAGACCCTGGCCAGATAGACTTACCTAGAAAGGTATCTTCTGGATTAAAAGAAGCTCTTTATATCCTAAGAGATGTAGACGGAATAGGAATGCTATATTTAGATGATAAAGATATCGTACGACACAGATTAGTAAAGAAAATCGTAGATGCTTATAAGACTATTGAAGAAAGACCTGATAAGATGTCTATAGAAGAACTAAAAAAAATGGAAGGTTAATTAGTTAACCTTCCATTTTTTATTATTTATTTCAATACAATTATTCTACATATTGTATGTATCTCTTAAGAACATAAGCTTTTGCTTTCCTTCTTCATATAGATACAAGTAATCATCTTTAAGCTCAAAGCGATCACAACTATCTAATACTGCTAGTAGCTCCTTCTCTTTCTGATACATCTCAGTTACATATTCTGGAGAAAGTACTACTTTAAAGAAGATTGAATCCCCTTCACATCTAACATCTCCATAAATCATATGATTCCCACCACTTCCAGAGAAACTACGTGTATTAATATCAATACAAATCATAGGAATCTGATTAATACCTAATTCTTCTACTCTCTTATCTTCATAAGACTGAAAAATCCAGTTACCAGATAATTTATCTGTATATAAATAGTGTCCAAAACAAGCAAAATCAATTACATCATCTTCTACACCATCGTGTTTCTTAATTAAACGCACTGCTACAGAGTGATCAAACCTACCATCTGCAAAGTCCTTTGCAGTCTCATCTTCATAAATCACGATCTCTATCTCCTCATGCTTCGTATAAGACTTATATATTCTAGATTCTCCATCCACTAATGGTTCTACAAATGGAAAAATTATCTTCTGATTAGGTTTTGTACTTGAATAAACAATTCCTTTTTTCCCAATTGATACAACCTGTGGTAAATCTTGAGCTACTGCTTTAAAAAAAGTACCATCTAAATCATTCTTGCTCAATAGGTCAATTTGTTTATTACTAGCTTCTTTAAAGCTTTTTTCTTTAGATTGATCTACCCCACAAGAAGGAAACAACGAAACAGTTAACGCCAATATCATATTTTCAATTTTACAGTATGCAAAGATAAATCCTACTATCTTCTAAAAAGAATTATTCACTCTCTTTTAGTATTAATTTAACTCTGAATGACTACATTCTTTAAACTTTCATCTTATTTGTCCTTGCAAAGATACAACAACAATAATTAAACTGCATTTCTATTTGACACCTATTGTCATAATTATAACAAAACATTAATAAATACATGCATATTAAATCATCTGTTTTGTACTAATCACACAATTTCTACACACATTTCATTTTAGGATTACTCTTTTTTAACAATATCACCGAACTTACCATTCACAATATTCGATAAATCACCAGGACTAATACCAATGCTCAGTCCTTTACGTCCACCACTCACATAGATAGTCTCTAAATCTTTTACTTCTATATCTATAAATGTAGGGTATAGCTTCTTCATCCCTATAGGAGAACATCCTCCTCTAATATATCCTGTTATTCCTAACAAATCCTTTACAGCTAACATTTCTATCTTTTTCTCTCCACAGATATTAGCTGCCTTTTTTAAATCTAACTCACTATTAATAGAAACCACAAAAACATATATCGCATTCCCCTTACCATGAGCCACCAAAGTCTTTAACGACTCTAGTTCAGATATTCCTAACTTTTCACAGACAGATTTACCATCTATTAGTTCGTCAGAAATATCATACTCATACATATCATAACTTGTCTTCTTACTATCTAATATACGTAAAGCATTAGTCTTTGCTACCTTTTTACTCATTCTGCTATCTTAATTTTATCAGGAGCAAAATTACTACTTTTTACAACAAAGTCGTTTTATACCCTGTTTGTCTTAGACAAAACATAAAATCGTCTTGATTATTGCATACGCAATATATATTCATATTCGATCCTACTACTTTCTTAAAAATTGGCTTAAAGCTCTTCGGTAATGTATTATAAAACTCATCAGCGTTAGACACCTTATATTTAGGATCAATGTCCACCGCTACTAATACAACAAATTCATTCGATTTTAATTCAATAGGTAATTTCATAGTTTTTTTATTTTAATGGTTATTACGGCAATTTATAAAAAAATTCATTAATTTTTTACATTCATTAAAAAAATCACAATCCTATAAACATACTATTCTTTCGAAATTCTCAACATACACAATCACATATTCAGAATAATTCACACCCAAAAAAAACATAAATTGTAGTTATCAACACTATTTTGTGGAAAAATAATATACATTTGTGTCAAATAACTCAAGTAAGCATATATAACAACTTAGAAAATGCAAAACATTCCTAGTGTTGACTTACGTGATTTCCTATCGGATGACCCGGTACGTAAACAAAAGTTTGTAAATGAAATCGGCCAAGCCTACGAAGAAATTGGATTCGTAGCATTAAAAGGACACTTTTTAGATGATCAATTAGTTGATAATCTATATAAAGAAGTTCGTAATTTCTTTAATCTTCCATTAGAGACTAAAAATTCTTATGAAGTACCAGGTATTGGTGGTCAGAGAGGATATGTTTCTTTTGGTAAAGAGCATGCTAAAGGAAGAACAGAAGGTGATCTAAAAGAGTTCTGGCATTTTGGACAGTACGTTGAAAATGATCCTGCTTTAGAAGCATCTTATCCTGCTAACGTAGAAGTAAAAGAGTTACCTCAATTTAACGCTGTTGGAAAAGAAACTTACCAAATGTTAGAAAAAACAGGTGTATACGTATTGCGTGCGCTTGCTTTATTCTTAGGTTTAGATGAGTTCTACTTTGACAAATTCGTTAAAAACGGAAACAGTATCTTACGTCCTATCCACTACCCTCCTATCCAGAACGAACCTAAAAATGCTGTGAGAGCAGCTGCACATGGTGACATTAACTTAATCACTCTGTTAATGGGAGCTCAAGGTAAAGGACTACAAGTACAAAACCACGATGGACAGTGGATCGATGCTATCGCAGCTGATGATGAATTAGTAATCAATGTTGGTGACATGTTATCTCGTCACTCTAACAACAGATTAAAATCAACTATCCACCAAGTTGTTAACCCTCCTCGTGAATTATGGGGAACTTCTAGATACTCAATTCCATTCTTTATGCACCCAGTGAGCACAATGCCACTAAACTGTTTAGAGAATTGTATCGATGAGAACAACCCTAAATTATATGAAGATATCACTTCAGGAGAGTTCTTACACCAAAGACTAGTTGAATTAGGCTTAATTAAATAATTAATTCTAATAAAAACATATTCTTAAAAGAGGGAGCCCATTACTCCCTCTTTTTTATTTCATGCGATATACTTCGTAAAAGGTCATTTTTTTTACCCCATTTATATTGATTGATTTTAACATATTTCGTATCTTTACTTATATACATAGCATTCTAATCATTCTCCTGTAGAAAGACTAGAATACGCTTTTAGATTAATCATTTTTATAAGCACCATATTACATAACTAAATGAGTAAAAAGTTAAATAGCTTAGATGCCTTAGGAGGCTTTGTTTTTTCTACTAATAAGGATTTTGAATTCGAACAAGAAGAATCCACAGAAACTCTCGCCCCTAATCTTCAAAGATTAGAAGCACATATAGACAAAAAAAATAGAGGTGGTAAAGTAGCTACCCTTATCAAAGGTTTTGAAGGAAATGAAGACGACCTTAAAGATTTAGCTAAAAAACTAAAAACACTATGTGGTGTTGGCGGAAGTACAAAAGATGGCGAAATAATTATACAAGGTAATTTTCGCGATAAAATAATGGATTATTTAATAAAAGAAGGCTACAAAGTAAAACGTGTAGGCGGCTAATTAAAAATTTAATATTATGAAGATTAAATCATCTGAATTAATTCTAAACCCTGATGGTAGTGTATACCATCTAAACTTAAGACCTGAACATGTTGCTAAAGACATCATATTCGTAGGTGACCAAAACCGTGTAGACAGAATCACTAAGCACTTCGATGCTATTGAATTCTCAACACAAAAAAGAGAGTTTAAAACAACTACAGGTACGTATAAAGGAAAACGTCTAACTGTAATCTCTACAGGTATCGGACCTGACAATATTGATATTGCTGTTAATGAAATTGACGCTCTATTTAATATTGATTTAGAAACTAGAGAAATTAAAAAAGATCTTACTTCTGTAAATATTGTAAGAATAGGTACATCTGGTTCTTTACAAGCAGATATTCCAGTGAATAGCTTTGTACTATCTCAGTATGGATTAGGACTTGATAACTTAATGCGTTCTTACCTTATTGACGGAGTTACAGATGTTGCTTTAGAAGATGCTTTTATTGAACATACAAATTGGGATCTTAAAAAAGGACGCCCATACTTCATTAAAAACAGTGCAGAGTTAGAAGCTAAATTAGAAAGCGACTTAACATTCAAAGGAATTACAGGTACAGCAGGTGGATTCTACGGTCCACAAGGACGTGTACTTCGTCTACAAATCCAAGATCCAGAACTAAACCACAAAATCGATAACTTTAAATTCGGTGAATACCGTATTACAAACTTCGAGATGGAAACTTCTGCTATCTATGGTTTATGTAACTTATTAGGACACCATGCAGTATCTCTTAATACAATTATTGCAAATAGAGCTAACGGAACATTCTCAGAAGATCCTTATGCAGCTGTTGACAAACTAATTGTATATACATTAGACAAACTTAGCGCAATATAATAAGATTACTTTTTCTAAAAAGCTGCCTCTATGAGGTAGCTTTTTTTATATCTACTCCCCACTATTCACTACCTCTTATACTACTAAAGTAGCACACTAAAAGCGATCATATTGCAGTTGATTTAACTTTAAGTATAATACCCCTGTGTTATGACACCGTTATTTTACCCAAAATAACGGACTCACTACGGACTCATATCGGACTCAGTACGGACTCATTCAAAACAAAATGCGTCACGATCTGCAATCGCCGTACAACTATTCCTCTCTTTATTATATTTACTATTTATTATACTTGTTCCTTCTTCTAGAAAAACAAATCTCAATACTTCAAAAAAACTCTTCTAAAGAACTTCTCCTAATTCAAAATACAAAATCAATAAATCACAAAAACTAAAGAAGTATTACTACTAAAAAATCTACTTTAACTATCGTTTTCGACATTAATTCAATAAATCAAACTATAAAAAGCCTTATTACCAAGTTTAGTACTTATAAAATAATATCAAAAAATTAACAAAAACAACCTCACCTAACAGTATCGTTTTTATATCTTAATTTTTTAAACATTATCGTATTTTTTTAATAAATAACTTATATAAATCAATATAATTAATATATACGTTTATTTTATTTGACTCTTACAAATAAATGCACTTAATTTAAGGTGCTTAAAATTTTTATTTGAAATGACGAAAGAAGACTCGAAACTAGAGAGGATAAAATACGCACCGTATAGAGAGCGTATTGTGTCAGCAGAAGATGCTGCTCTCTTAATACATGACCAAGCTGTAGTAGGAGCTAGTGGCTTCACTAAAGCTGGAGATAGTAAATCTGTATTACCTGCATTTGCATTACGCGCAGCAAAAGAAAATGTTGCGATTACCTTAATAACTGGTGCCTCATTAGGACAAACTACTGACGCTGATTTAGCAACCAACAATGCCTTAATCCGAAGAATGCCTTTCCAAGCAGATTCAGTATTAAGAAAGTCTATAAACAGCGGACAAGTAAAATATATCGATCAACACTTAAGTGAAACGATCGAACAACTTCAAGAAAAACATATTCCTCAAGTAGATATCGCTATCATTGAGGCTACTTATATTAACGAAGAAGGATTTATCATTCCTACCACATCTATTGGTAACTCTGCTTACTTCGCTAGTGTAGCTAGAAAAATCATTATTGAAGTAAATACAGCTATTCCTTTAAAAATAGAAGGTGTACATGATAATAGTGTGCCTATCAAACAACCACGTAGAGAGATCATCCCTATTCACACAGTAAAAGATAGAATAGGAGAAAACTTTATTCGTCTAAACCCAGATGACGTTATTGCAGTTGTTTACTCTAGTATAGAAGACACTCCAGCTCAATTACCAGAACCAGATGTTAAAACTTCTGCGATCTCTGGTCACTTACTTAAATTCTTCGAAGAAGAAGTAAGAAAAGGTAAATTAACTCACTCTCTTTTACCATTACAAGCAGGAATCGGAAAAGTAGCTAATGCTGTATTAACTGGTTTTATTGATGGTCCATTCCACGACTTGACAATGTATTCTGAAGTATTACAAGACAGTACTTTTGATTTAATTGACTCTGGAAAAATGACTTTTGCATCAGGATCTTCTATTACTGTAACTGAAGAGTGCTATGGAAAAATCATTAATAACTTTGGACAATATAAAGATAAACTAGTACTACGTCCACAGAACATTAGTAATGCTCCTGAAGTTATTCGTAGATTAGGTATTATCGCTATTAATACTGCTATCGAATTTGACATCTACGGTAACGTTAACTCTACTCATATCGGAGGTAGTAAAATGATGAATGGTATCGGTGGGTCTGGAGACTTCGCTAGAAATGCTTATTTAAGTATTTTCGTTACACAAGCAGCATCTAAAGAAAACAATATTTCTCACGTACTTCCTATGGTATCTCACGTAGACCATACTGAGCATGATGTAGACATCCTAGTTACAGACCAAGGTCTAGCAGACTTAAGAGGTCTATCACCTAGAGAGCGTGCAGAAGTTATCATCGAGAACTGTGTACATCCAGAATACAAAGCAGAATTAAGAGATTACTTTGAAAGAGCAAAAGAAAGAGGAGGACACACTCCACATGTCTTAGAAGAAGCTTTCAAATTCCATATTCGCTTCCAAGAAAAAGGCTCAATGAAACCTTAATAATAAATAAAAACTCTACTCTCTTTTTAGTAGAGTTTTTTTTTGTTTTACTCTTAAAATATTATCTAAAAAATGCCCTATTTTACTATCTTAGCATAAAAATGTAGTACGATTTAAAATGGCAAATGTAAATATTATCGGAGTGCCTGAGCACTTCAACCTCCCTTGGCAATTATGTATAGAAAATGGTGAGTTCGAAGAACTTGGTATTAATTTAAAATGGACAGATGTACCAGAAGGCACTGGAAAAATGTGCCAAATGCTAAGAGATAAAGAAACTGATTTAGCTGTTATACTTACAGAAGGAATTATCAAAGACATATCTGAAGGTAATCCAGCAACTATCATACAAGAGTATGTAGCATCTCCTCTACAATGGGGAATACATGTAGCACACAACTCTCCTTATCAATGTATAGAAGAACTACAAGGTAAACGTATCGCCATCAGCAGATATGGTTCTGGATCACATCTAATGGCTATTGTTCATGCTCAAAAGATGAACTGGGACACGGCTTCTCTTGATTTTGTTGTTGTCAATACATTAGACAATGCAGTAGAAGCTTTAACTAAAGGTGAAGCAGATTATTTTATGTGGGAACACTTTATGACTAAACCAATAGTAGATCAAGGAATCTTTAGAAGATTAGATGACTGCCCTACTCCTTGGCCTTCATTTGTAATAGTTGCAAATAATGAGTTCTTAAATAAAAATAAAGGGCTTATAAACAATTTACTAGATTGTATTAATGCTACTACAGAAGAATTCAAAATGATCCCTTCTATTGACCGTACGTTATCTAGTAAGTATAATATCAATATAGACGATATTAAAGAATGGTTAGGTATGACTAAATGGTCTCAAAGACAATTGTCAGAAAAACACTTTAATAAAACACAAGAACAATTAGTGGATTTAAATATAATCACTAATACTATTAAATACAGCGAAACCGTTTTATAATATAGTTTTGATCTTAGAGTAAGATGAGTAATAATACAGAATTACCAGATAAAGTTTCTGAAAAAAGTTGGCTTAAGTACTTAAGAGTCCCAAAACCTTGGGACAATATCATTATACTTATACTTAATGTACTGATCACCATCCCTATCTTTATTATTATTCATCAAAATATAGATGACCCGAACTGGCCATATCAACTAGATCGTATCATTCTATTTCTGTCTATAATAGGTATACTACAGTTCTTACTTCAAAAGATGAAATTAGTATTAAATATGCTAATTATCATTTATTTGATTGTTCTTATTGTCAATTCTTTCTTTGGAGGTTATGGTTATAATGCTGTCTTTGAAGACTATAAAGTTATGATTTATGCGATGGCAGAAGATCCTAAACCACAAGATCTTATCATTTCTAAGCTACTGCCCTTTCCTAATAAGAGTAAAATAATCCCTGCAATAGAATATGATAAACCTATCGTAAGGAATTATGCTTTAGCAACTACCCGTAAACACTTTAGCAATATTCCAAATACTCAACATTATAGACAGATAGTACAATCTTTAGCTATTTTTAAAGAAGTACGAACTAAATGGAATTATGTAAATGACCCTAAGGGAAGAGAATATATCGCCACAGCATCAGAATCATTACAGCATTTCTCAGGAGACTGCGATGACTATTCTGTATTAATGGCAGGACTACTCAGAGCTATAGGTGCAACCCCAAGACTGATACACACTAAAGAACATATGTATCCTGAACTATTAATCCCTAATAAAGGAGATCTAGAACAGGTAATCTACCTTATTAAAGAAGTTCTTTTTAAAGAAGAAAGTAAAGGCAAAGAGATACATTATCACATAGATGAACGCGGTCAAATATGGTTAAACATGGATTACACTGCTAGATACCCTGGTGGACCGTTTATGTCAGAAGAAATATTAGGACAACTCACTTTTAATTAAATAAATATATGGAATTAGTTAATACAACTCCCCTCATAGCAGGTTCAATATATGGCGCATTAGCTATTATATTTGGAGCCTTCGGAGCACACGCTCTAAAAAAACATATGACTGCCGAGCGCTTAGAGAGCTTTGAAGTCGGCGTAAAATATCAAATGTATCATGCTATCCTACTACTAGTATTAGGATTAATGCCAGCACATATCCACATAACTAGAGCAGTTAATATCATCATCATAGGTGTATTCTTGTTCTCTTTTAGTATTTATGGATTGACTTTAAGCGCTACATTTAAGAAAAAAATCAAGATACTTGGCCCAATAACTCCTCTAGGAGGTGTGTGTTTAGTAATTGGTTGGATAATGCTGTTAATTCAATTCATAAAACTTTTATAGACTTTTTTAAGCTAATTTTAGGTTAATGTAGTTTTTTAAGTATATTTGTTTACATAGTGTAATTATAACTTGTATTTCTAATACTAAAACACGAAATCGATGAAAAAAATTTTAACTGTACTTGGAGCTGTAGCTGTATTAGCTTCATGTAACAAAGAAGCTACTGGTTATACAATCAATGGTGAAACTAAAGGGCTAACAGATGGTACTAAAGTATATATTGAGAAAATTGATATAGCAACAGGAACTACAGTAGCAATTGACTCTACTGAAATTAAAGACAATGCATTTACCTTCAAAGGAGCTGCTGAGAGTCTAGACCAAAACTTCTTTTCATTTGGTAAAGAACCAGGAAAGTTACCTTTCGTTTTAGAAAATGGTAAAATCGTTGTTCAATACGATAATGAAAAAGCAGAAAACAGTAGCGTAACAGGTACTAAAAACAATGATGAGTATACGGCATTCTCTAAAAAGGTAGATGAATTAGAAAAAGCATTATTCCAATATCAAGGTGATAACCAAGAGGCTTTTAAACAAGCTAATGAAGCTCAAGATCAAGCTAAAAAAGATGCTATTATCAATGGTTATATGGCATTAGCAGAAAAGTATGATGAGTATGTAGAAGATTATATTGATAACAATGCTAACTCATTCACTACTTTAGTTTATTTATCAAAAACAGTTGGTACAGGACAGTATATCAAAGAAGAATTAGTTGAAAAATTCAATAAATTCGATGAAACTTTAAAGAACACTACTGTAGCAAAAGCTTTTAAAACAGCATTAGACGCTATTCCTGATGCTAAAGTAAAAATTGGAGACAAAGCTCCTGATTTCAGTGCTCCATCTCCAGAAGGAAAAGAAATTTCTTTAAAAGAAAGCTTAGGTAAACTAACTATTATTGATTTCTGGGCATCATGGTGTGGTCCTTGTAGAACAGAGAATCCTAATGTAGTAGCTCTATATGAAGAATACCACCCTAAAGGATTAAACATCATTGGTGTTTCTTTAGATAAGGATAAAGCAAAATGGATCGAAGCAATTGCTAAAGATAAATTAACTTGGAATCAAATCTCTAATTTAAAGTTCTGGGAAGAGCCTATCGCTCAAACTTATGAAGTACGTGCTATTCCAGCAACTTATCTTCTTGATGAAAATGGTGTTGTAATCGCTAAAAACTTAAGAGGTAAAAAGCTTAGAGCTAAAGTTCAAGAAATCTTAAACAAATAAATATCTACTTAAGATATAGAATCGAGTAGGAGGCTGAAGATTATTTCTTCAGCCGACCTCTCACACCACCTGGCATACGGATCCGTACCAAGGCGG
>NZ_JACAKB010000017.1 GCF_030326305.1 Myroides odoratimimus
TTTACCTTTAAAATTGGCTTTTATAGTTGTTAGAAGTTCTGTATTTTTGTACTCTAGGCTGTTGTTCGTTTTTAAAGGCATTACGTGAGAAATAATTCTTTAATATACTGAATATCAGCCTTTTTTACAAATAATTCCTCCCTTTATTTATCTTAAAATCAACTAATTAATATTTTTGTCGTGTACTAAGTACAATTTTATATATTTCTGGACTACTGACTATTTTATGTGTGATGATTCGTCTCTATGCAGAATATATTTGGTTTGAAGAAGAAAGAAGATGTCTTTTAATTTGTGATCGTCTGCATGATTTAAAATTAAAACTTCTCTGTAACAAAATAAATATGAATATAACTGCTGATGAGGTACAGGAAAATATTACTACACAAAACAAAGAGCTTAAGAGAAGTTTTACATCTGATGAGTTAATGGGTTTTTTAAATCAACTTCAAAAGATTCTAAAAGAAAACGATAAGTTAATTTCTGAGAAGAAGAATAAGAAGGAACAGAAAAAAGGAAAGTCTAAGAAGAAGAAATAACTATAATAAAGCAGTGTCTATCATGGATACTGTTTTTTTTTTAAGATGTTAATTCATATTATGATAAGATGTTTTAAAAGGAGGAAATTAGCTTTGTTTTTAATAATAAGCTATGTTATATTATTTAATCGTTTAATAGTAATTATTCTTATTGGAAGTAATAAGAAGTGGGATCTGAAAAAGAAGATATTATTGATAATATCATTTCTATTACTATGTGCCGTACTGTTTTTTATTGCGATTATTTGGGGTTTTGATATAGAGAGAGCCACTAAATGTAGAAGAAGTTATTGATATAGATGATAATGTAGAAGGATTGATATCAGAGGAAGAAGATGGTCATATGTCAGAGGGAGTGATGTCTATAAATAAAAATATAGGGTCAAGGATATATGGTGATTTTAATGGTGATGGAAAAAAGGAGTATACTTATCGCAAACTAGTTAAAGAAAGAAGCTGTTTTTTATTAGATATATTTAGAATAGAGGATTCTTATAGTTTGCATATAGCGTCTTTTGATTTGAAGGAGCATTGCAGATAGTTTTGATTTTGGTGTTTAGTTTTAATAAATATTATTTATAATATAAATTATATTGCATTATTCTTTGTATATTCGGGTTGAAAAAAGAAAAAGAAAAGTTGTAAATGGCAAAGAAGAAGAAAACCCTGCCCAAGGACTTTCAAGAATTAGTAGATGCTAAGGATATGAAAGCGTTAAAGAAAGTATTTGACACTTGTGAGATAGATGCACGCGGTGGTTATAGTAAGCATACTGCCTTGAGTTTTTATAACGTAAAGGATGAGTTTGTCCGTTGGATGGTGGAGAATGGAGCTGATCTGGAAGCTGTAGATACATATAAGCGAACAGCGCTACATGAACACGCTAGTAGACGCAATGGAAGTATAGCGGTTTTCTTAGAATTAGGGGCTAATATACAAGCTGTGGATACGTATGGGACTACGCCATTACACTTTGCGGCAGGATATGGAGTGAATAAAGACGCTGTAAAGAGATTGATAGAAGTAGGGGCTAATATTCATGCTCTAGACTCTTATAAAGAAACACCTTTAAAATGTGCATTGAGACGTGCTAGCAATATTGACTTACCTGCTTTAGTAGAAATCGCTAAGCTACTTTTACCATTTACAAAAGAGATTACGTTAGGATTAAAAGATGATGTTACTCGTATAGGAGAACGCTTTGAATTTCATAGAGAGAATTTTAATAAAGAGTTTATAGAAGAAAGCGATAAAGCTTTGACTGCTTTATATGAACTATTCGATGTCACGCCTGTCAAAAGACGTATTATGCACGATGGAGTATCTAAAATAGAAGTAGAAGGTACTACTTGGGAAGAGCAGTTTGAGGAACTGTGGGATTACTTAATTCCTTCTAAAGGTAAGGCTAAGACTGTACAAGGAGAAGTAGTGCGTATAGCAGGGAAGGTTCGCGATGAAATTTATAGAAATGGAGGAGGCAATTGGGATGCTGATTTTAAAAAGATGTTGGATGCTTTCTTAGTGTATATATCTTCTTCGAATGCATTGTCTCAAAAGGAATTAGCTGATATCACAGCATTGGTAAAGGAAATTCGCAGAAGTGGAGATGGTGAAACGAGAGAACTTAATTATCTATGTGAAGCGGCAAATAATTGGGTGCTTAAGAATAGTAATCCAATAAAGTTAGGTGAAGTGAAGTATAAGAGATAATCTTTAATGATAATTGATATGAAGTATTTGTATTTATTACTGTTTTCTAGTTGTATTCTATCTGCTCAAGAGTTTAAGGAAGTAGAAGTGATGAGATATTATTATGAAAGCAAGGTCTTAACAGATAAATCTCTAGGTAAAATTAAGGATGGGACAGCTGTTGTAGATGTACTAGAGGATCAATCTCGATTTATGGATTATGCATTTTATGAGAGAGATAGATGGCGACTAACCAAATCAGAGAATACTTCTAAAGAAGAGATTGTGCAAAAAGTAGTGTCTTATGTACCTGTTTTTAATTGGTTTGTCATGACAGATAAGGATACCAATACCTTTTATGATAAGATAGGGCGATTACATAACTACTATAAAGAAGATAGAAATGAAATCAAGTGGGATATCAAAGCAAGTAAGCTAAAGTGGTATGATTATGACGTACAAGAGGCAACTGCTACCTATGGCGGAAGGGAGTGGACAGTATGGTTTACACAAGGTATTGCAGGACAAGTAGGACCTTATAAGTTCAATAATTTACCAGGATTCGTAGTAAAGGCTTGGGATACCGAAGGACAGTACTCTTTTGAATTTTTAAATAGTCAAAAGATTAAAGTGATTTGGGATGTGAATGAAATAGGGACTTATACAGAATCTTCTAAAGAGAAGACAAAGAAGGCCATGCGTATCAATGCTAATAAAACCTTTTTAAGTGATTTAGATGGAATTGGTATAACTATAGGTGAAAAAGGGCAAGAGAGTTTAAATGTAAAGAAGGCAAATTATATAAATCCTATAGAACGCGATTATTAGGTATAAAGACTGATATAATTCTTTATTTTAATTAGAATTGGTTAAATCTTCTTATTTTTGTATGCTTTAAAAAGCAACAACACAACATAATGAAGAATTTTCTTGAGCGCTACTTTCAGTTGAGTAGCAATGGTACCACTATTAAACGAGAGTTTATAGCAGGTATCATCACGTTTCTGACCATGTCTTATATCTTGGTCGTGAATCCTAATATCTTAGCAGATGCTGGGATGGATAGAGAAGCGTTATTTACCACAACTGCCTTAGCTACAATCGTAGCAACCTTGTTAATGGGATTTTATGCAAAGTTACCAATAGCGCAGGCACCAGGAATGGGTCTGAATAGCTTCTTTGCTTATTCAGTAGTTTTGACCTTGGGATATACTTGGCAGTTCGCTTTAACGGCTGTATTTATAGAAGGGATTATCTTCTTGTTATTGACGTTTTTTAATGTACGAGAACTTATTGTTAGAAGTATACCGAAAGTTTTAAAAGAAGCAATACCAGCGGGTATTGGGTTATTCATTACCCTTATAGGACTGAAGAGTGCTGGTGTAGTTGTATCAGATCCTAATACTTTAGTGAGATTAGGAGATTTTGGTCAGCATACTGTATGGATGACTTTTATCGGGCTTATTGTGACAGGTATTTTATTAATCCGAAATGTGAATGGAGCTATTCTATTTGGTATTTTGAGTGCTACTATTTTTGGATTGATATTAGGGGATGTAGCATTGCCGACTAGTATTGTCGCGTTGCCACCTTCTATAGAGCCTATCTTTGGAGAGGCAATTAAACCTATGTTTACAGCAGAGGGATGGAATCAGATATTGTCTATTGATATGGTGGTAGTGGTGTTTACATTCTTATTCGTAAATCTATTCGATACCGTAGGGACGTTAATAGGAGTTATTTCTAAGACGAATTTGGCAGATAAGAATGGTAACTTTCCACAGATGAAAAAAGCCTTATTTACAGATGCTATGGGAACTACAGTAGGATCTATCTTAGGAACGAGTTCTGTTACTTCTTATGTAGAGAGTGCATCAGGAGTAGCTTCTGGTGGGCGTACAGGATTAACAGCCGTAAGTGTAGCAGTTATGTTTGCATTAGCTTTATTCTTAGGGCCTATCTTTTTGATTATTCCAGCTGCTGCAACAGCTCCAGCTTTAATCATAGTGGGGTTATTTATGATTTCGTCTGTGACTAGAATCAACTTTGAGAAGCTATCAGACGGATTGCCTGCGTTCTTAACGATTGTTTTTATGCCTTTTACTTACAGTATTGCTGAAGGGATTGTATTTGGTATGTTGAGTTATACCATACTAAAAATAGGAGCAAAAGAGTACAAGGATATTACGCCAACAGTCTATGTGTTATCGGTACTTTTCTTAGTAAAGATTGTGTTGGATGTAGTAACGAAGTAAATTTAAGTTATATGTCACGGATTATAAGTCTGTGGTAAGAAGACAAAGATTACGCAAAGTCGGGAGACTTTACGTAGTGAGTAAATATCACGGATTGTTAAATCTGTGACAACAGCGACTTTTACCTAGCGAGGTTATCAGTATACGTCCAATGTGGGATGTAAATACATGAAAAAAATAATAGATTAATAAATGAATATAGAAATATTACATATAAATGCTCAATCTGCAGAAGGAAAGCCAACTGTTTTTAATCCTGTGGTAGTGGGGTTTGCTGATGGAACTTCTTATTTAATAGATTGTGGTTTTACTTATAATTTTCAAGAGTTTAAACAAGAGTTAATGCATCTAGGATTAATGATTGCTGATTTGAATGGGATTATTATTTCTCATGATGATATTGATCATTTAGAAGGGATACATTTATTTAAAGAGGAATATGTTTCTTTAGAGATCATCAGTAGCGCTCTGGAGGCTGACTCTGTTTCTGGTAAGGTAGAGTCTGAACGTCTTATACAAGTTAAAGAGAGCCTTACTCATATCCCTGAGGAGATGAAAGGATGGGTAAATGACTTCATTAAACAACTTGAGGGTATCAAACGTTTTGAGATTACTCAAACTTTAGAGGATGGACAGTTCTTTAAAGATACTTTACAAGTGATAGCAACACCAGGTCATACAAAGGGGCATATCTCATTCTTTGATACAGAGAGTCAGACATTAATAGCAGCGGATGCTATAGTGGTAGAGGATGGAGAGTTTAATATTGCCAATCCTCAGTTTACTTTAGATATGGAGGCTGCTTTAGCTTCTGTAGAGAAGATAAAAGCTTTAAAACCTAGTCGTGTAATTTGTTATCACGGAGGTGTGGTGGAAGAAGGTATCGAGGAGAAATTAGAGAGATTGATTCAGCGATATAATTAAAGTTTTATGTTGTCACGGATTAGAAATCCGCGCCAACTGTAGGGGGGTATTACAATACGCCTATATAAAGTATAGCACACATAGTTTGTTATTCTGACGTAAGGAAGAATCACATCCTTTAAAGCTGGGAGACCTTGTGCAGTGAGGGATGTTTGTCACAGATTACAAACCTATATCAACGGTTTGAGTATATACTTACACCAATAAAAAAATGCTACTTAAATCTAGTTTAAGTAGCATTTTTTTATGTGTAACTCTATATCTCGTTTTCTATAAAAATGTAATAAACACATTTAAGATTAATGCATTGAGAATATCAATAAAGAATGCTCCTACCATAGGGATAATTAGGAATGCTTTAGGTGATGATCCAAAACGACTTGTCACAGCTTGAATATTAGCCACAGCTGTTGCAGTAGCTCCTAAACCAAATCCACAGTGTCCAGCACTTAGAACGATAGCATCATAATCTTTGCCCATGGCTCTATAGGTAATAAAGTAAGCAAAGAATAACATCATTGTAACTTGTATTAATAGAATTAGTAGGATAGGTAATGCTAAGTCTGTTACAGTCCATATTTTTAAAGACATTAAGGCACAAGCTAAGAAAATAGATAGTCCGACATTTCCTAAAATTTCTATTGATTCATCATGCATTTTTACTTTAAAAAGATGAGGTAATACATTTCTAATTACGACTCCGATGAATAAACACCATACAAATGTAGGTAGTTTAAAAGCGTATTGGGTATTCCACTCAGCTAGATATTGTCCTACAACTAAACAGATTGAAAGAAAAGTAATTGTAAGCATAATGCTTTTATAGTTTACTTTTTTATCGGTTACTACAGAAGGAACAGAGATTTCATGAGTCTCATCGTTTTGTTGTATTTGTTCAGGAGATAGTTCTTTAAAGTTGTTTTTGCGCAATAGTTTGTATGCTAATGGTCCACCAATTGTACCTCCTAAGATTAGTCCAAAAGTAGCACATGCCATACCGATATCTTTAGCTCCTATAAGTGGGTTTGCACTAGCCATAAAGGTATCTGCCCATCCACCTGCTGTTCCATGCCCACCAGTTAATGAAATAGATCCAGCGATTAATCCAAATCGAGGGTCTAGTTCTAATAAGTAAGCTAAGGTCACTCCTAAGAAGTTCTGACAGATAATAAATACTGCTGCTATAACTAGGAATATGATTAATCCTTTTCCACCTTTAATAAGTGTTCTAAAATCAGCATTAAGACCGATAGAGGAAAAGAAGATAAACATCATTCCTTGTTGGATATTTTCGTCAATCGTAAATTCTTTGCCAGTAACGGAATAGGCAATCCAAGAAAACATAGCAACAATAAAACCACCTACAACAGGTTCGGGGATATTAAATTTTTGAAAAAAGTTTACTTTTTGAACTACGAAGTGTCCTAATAATAACACGAAGCAGGCAAGCATTAACGTTTCATAAATTCCAAAATCCATATAAGTTTGTTCTATTTAAGGTGAAAAAATAATGATCTAAAAGGTAGACCTTCGTTCGCAAATATAAATAAACTAGGATGTAGTAACCTAAAAAACTTGTTTTTATTCTTATCTAAATAATGTTTTTTATTCTTAAGTTGTTTGTTTTGTAGTGGTTACTGTGTTCGGGAGTGGTCATAAATAAGAAGTAGAAAGAAATTCTAAAAACTTTTTTGAGATACGTAGATTATAACTATTTTTGCGCATGCAACACAATGTACTTATTTTAGATTTTGGATCGCAATACACACAGTTGATTGCGAGAAGGGTTCGCGAGTTAAATATATTCTGCGAAATCTTACCTTATAATGATATGCCTAAGGATTTGACAGAATATAAAGCTGTTATTTTATCAGGTAGTCCTTATTCAGTTCGCTCAGAAGAAGCGTTACACCCAGATTTGTCGAATATCAAAGGAAAAATGCCTCTATTAGCAGTATGCTACGGTGCTCAGTACTTAGCTCATTTCTTTGGAGGAGAAGTAGCACCATCTGATACACGTGAGTATGGTAGAGCAAATTTAGACTTTATAGCAGAGGATGATTTCTTTAAGGATATTCCTCATAATAGTCAAGTTTGGATGAGTCACAGTGATACTATTAAACAATTACCTACTAATGGAGTATTGTTAGCTAGTACTAAAGACGTAAAGAATGCAGCTTATAAAGTAGAAGGAGAACAAACTTATGCTATTCAGTTTCACCCAGAGGTTTACCATTCTACAGATGGAGCACAACTGTTGAAAAACTTCTTAGTTGATGTCGCTGGTGTTAGTCAAGATTTTACTCCAAATGCTTTTGTTGAAGAGACAATAACAGATTTAAGAAATAAGATCGGATCAGAGAAAGTTGTTTTAGCTTTATCAGGAGGAGTAGATTCTACAGTAGCTGCTGTGTTATTACACAAAGCAATTGGAGAGAACTTACACTGTATCTTCGTAAATAATGGATTATTACGTAAAAACGAGTTCCAAAATGTATTAAACCAATACAATGGAATGGGACTAAACGTAAAAGGAGTAGATGCTACAGATCGTTTTATGGAAGCTCTTGCAGGTCTAGAAGATCCAGAGCAAAAACGTAAAGCTATCGGTAAGTCTTTTATCGATGTATTTGATGATGAATCTAAATTAATCAAAGATGCTACTTTCTTAGGTCAAGGTACTATATATCCTGACGTAATTGAGTCTATCTCTGTAAAAGGGCCATCAGCTACTATTAAATCACACCATAACGTAGGAGGATTACCTGACTTTATGAAATTAAAAGTAGTAGAGCCTTTACGTATGTTATTTAAAGATGAGGTACGCAGAGTTGGAGCTTCTTTAGGAATAGATCCTGAGTTATTAGGAAGACACCCTTTCCCAGGACCAGGTCTTGCTATTAGAATCTTAGGAGATATCACTCAAGAAAAAGTAAGATTATTACAAGAAGTAGATGCTATCTTTATAGAAGGACTTAGAGAACATGGTCTTTATAACTCAGTATGGCAAGCAGGAGCAATCCTTCTACCAGTAAACAGTGTTGGTGTAATGGGGGATGAGCGTACTTACGAAAAAGTGGTTGCACTAAGAGCAGTTGCTTCTACAGATGGTATGACTGCAGACTGGGTACACTTACCTTATGAGTTCTTAATGGAGATTTCTAATAAAATAATTAACCGCGTAAAAGGTGTAAACAGAGTGGTTTACGATATTAGTTCAAAACCGCCTGCAACAATTGAGTGGGAATAATTTAAATAATTCAATAAGTCGCTGTAACTTTGTTATAGCGACTTATCGTTTTTTATAAATTGTATTGCTAATGAAAAAGAAGATATTTATAGCCTTAACGGCATTTGTTTTTACATCGTCTGTTCTAGCTCAGTCGGGCTCATTTATTCAGTATAGAGTGAATAAAGGGGATACTGTAAGTAAGATCTCTAGAGATTATGATATACCTGTAAGTGAAATACTAAAGTATAATCCTGATGCAAAGAATGGGATCAATGAGAATAGTTTTTTATTAATTCCTACAAAGGATTTTATAACTAAAGAAAAAAATAAAGGATCTAATCCTCTATTAAAAAACGCTGAGAAGACAAAGAATACTTCTGCTTCTAAAGGAACGCATACTGTGCAACCTAAGGAAACAATGTATAGTATTAGCAAAAAATATAATGTGTCTATCAATGATCTACACGCATGGAATCCTTCTTTAAAAGAAACAGGTTTACTAGCTGATAGTGAAATTATTGTTGCTCCCAATACTAAGAAATCACCTTCTATGGATGTGACTAAGTATGAGCAAGAAAAACCAAAGAAGATACCAGCTACATTGCCATCGTCTACAGCAGATACTATTAAAGATATTAATAATATCTATTATAGAAATATAAATGTAGAACCTAAAGCAACACTTTATAGTCTAGCTGTAACGTACAATACTTCTGTACAGAGACTACTAGAACTGAATCCAGAGCTAAAAGATGGTCTTAAAAGTGGGCAAACGATAAAAGTACCAGCTTATGGCTTTCAAGCAAAGGCTAAAGTGGTAGAGGTAACTCCTAAAACTGCTGAGACAAAGTTTGTTCGCTTAGTAATAGAGCCACAACAAACGCTGTATAGTATTAGCCGTAAATATGATGTGCCTATTAAGGAGATTATTAAACTTAACCCAGATCTTCAACAAGGATTAAAGAGTGGTATGGAGTTAATATTACCTTATAAAGAAGGCCTAGATATTGTTGTAGAAGAAAATATACCTAAAGAAGAAAATGAAGGATACTTAACACCTGATACAACAGGAGGTTATGTTGATTTGAGTAATTCTATTAGTCGATTAGATCATAAGGAGTTGGCGTTATTGTTGCCTTTTAATATTGATAAGTTAGGAGATAATGTAGATGCTAAGTTGAGTTCTGATGGGTTTTTAAATATGACTTTGGATTTTTACTCAGGAGCTAAGATGGCTGTGGAGTATGCAGAGAGTCTTAATCTACCTTTAACAGTAAATGTCTATGATTCTAGTGAAAGTAAGAATAGTAGTGGTGTGAAGAGTTTATTTAACTCTAAAGACTTTAGTAATACAGATGTTATTATTGGGCCATTTTATCAGAGTAATGTAGATGCTGCTGTAAAAGCATTACCTAATGACAAAGTAATATTAGTATCTCCATTGTCAAATGAGAAAGCTACTGCGTCTAATAGACTTGTACAGACTATGCCTTATAGCAATGTACTTAAGAATCAGTTATTAGAGTACTTTAAGAAATCAGGTGCTAAGATTACCGTGATTGTAGATGATAAGAAACAATCAACGAAGCAGTTTATGAATCAGTACTTTCCGGAGATAAAAATGATTAGTACTAGTCAAATCGAAGAGATAGATAAAACATTAGTAAAAGACAAGAAAAATGTCTTTGTACTAGATTCTAATAGTATAGCATCAGCATTATTATTCACCGATAAGTTAAAGAATAGAACAAAGGATTATGATATTCAGATTGCTTCTTTTGACAAGTCAGATGTATTTGATTACAGTGAGATTAGAATAGAGACCTTGGTTGATTTAAAATATACTTTCCCTTCAGTGACAAGAGATTCTCAAGAGTCTCGATCTGAATCATTATTTGGTCAAGAATATAAAAACAGATATAATGTCTATCCTAACCGCTTTGCAACAAGAGGATTTGACGTGACATTAGATGTGATTTTTAGAATGTTCCAAAAAGATGGATTTATGCAGACTACTAATAAGAAATCTCAAGAAATAGAGAACAGATTTAGCTATAGTCGTAATCCAGAAGGAACACTTAGAAATAGTGGAGTATACTTACTACAGTATGATACAGACTTAAATGTAAAGGTGCTTAACTAATGATAGATAATGAAAAATACTTAGTAGAACTCGCTCATACTAAAATGCCTTATGGTAAATATGAGGGAAGATACTTGATTGATTTACCAGAGCACTATATCGTTTGGTATCATAATAAAGGCTTCCCAAAGGGTAAACTAGGAGAACAATTAGGTCTAATCTATGAATTAAAATTAAATGGATTAGAGCCTTTAATACGAAATATTAGAAATAACTTTAAATAATCATTGATTATTAAATAGAGAAAAGGCAAGTTGTGAATAGCGGCTTGCTTTTTTTTATAAATGTATACTAGGTAAAATTATAAAGTTCAAGTCTTTGTCAAAAACTTATGAAAATTATTAAAATAATGTTATTATTAGTTTTTTAGCATTAGAAGTAAAAGTTCTATAATTAGAGTAACTCATATTGTCAAATCAATAAAAATACGGCTTTAAATTTCCTATTGTCTTAAAATATAACGTGGATTAGGGGGATTTTAGAAAACTGAAATTTTTATCAATGCGAATTAATTATTGTAAATTTGCATTGTAAAAATCGAGTGATTATGATGAATATTCCTACTTCAAAACGCCCACGTGTTGTTATTATTGGTGGAGGTTTTGGGGGTTTAGCACTTGCTAAAAAACTAAAGAACAAAAATTTTCAAGTTGTGCTTTTAGATAAGCATAATTATCATACGTTTCAACCACTGTTGTATCAAGTAGCAACGGGAGGATTGGAGTCAGGATCTATTGCATATCCTATTCGTAAAGTTGTACAAAATTACGAAGAGATATATTTCAGATTAGCTAATGTACAACGTATAGATACAGAAAATAAAAAGGTAGTTGCTGATATTGGTACGATTTTTTATGATTATGTTGTAATTGCTACAGGATCTAAAACTAATTTCTTTGGTAATGAAAATATTACTAAGAATAGTATGGCCATGAAGACTATCCCTGAGTCATTAGATATCCGTAGTTTAGTTTTAGAGAACTTTGAAGAAGCTTTACAGACTACAGATGATCAAGAACAAAAGGCATTAATGAACTTTGTGATCGTTGGTGCGGGACCTACTGGGGTTGAACTTGCTGGTGCTTTAGCAGAAATGAAGAAGCATGTATTGCCTAAGGATTACCCAGACTTAGATTTTAATAAGATGGAAATCAACGTAATTCAAGGAGCTAATAAGGTTCTTGATGCAATGAGCGAGAAATCATCTACTAAAGCTCAAGAATTCTTAGAGAACCTAGGTGTGAAAGTATACTTAGGTGAAATAGTAACAGATTATAAAGATAAAAAAGTATATACAAAATCAGGTAAAGAGTTCACAGCAGAAACTGTGATTTGGACAGCAGGAGTAATGGGAGCTACTGTAGATGGTTTTGATGCAACTGTTATTCAAAGAGGAAATAGAATCAAAGTAAACGAATACAATCAAGTAGAAGGCTTTACAGATATCTTTGCTATTGGTGATGTCGCTACTATGATGACAGATAAAACTCCTATGGGACACCCTATGATGGCCCAGCCTGCTATACAGCAAGGAGAATTATTAGCGAATAATTTGATTAGATTAAGAGATGGACAACCTTTAAAATCATTCGTTTATAATGATAAAGGATCTATGGCAACTATTGGACGTAATAAAGCAGTAGTGGACTTACCTAAGTTCCAGTTTAGCGGTTTCTTTGCGTGGTTTGTATGGATGTTTGTTCACTTGATGTCTCTAATCGGATTTAGAAACAAATTAGTTGTATTCTGGAACTGGATGTATAACTATATGATGTTTGACAGACAAGCTCGTTTAATCATTCGTCCATTCAAAAACAAAGAGGATGAAAGAGAATAAAATCTTATAGAATAGGATTTTTTAAATCATAATTTATCAGAAGGTCTACAAACTTATTATAAGATTGTAGGCCTTCTTTTTGATTATTAAGTTTTAAGAAACCATTGTAAAATACTTTGAAGAAAGAATCTGTGATATTCTTATACTCACTCCAGAATATAATATTCTCGTTTAGGTTATCTTTCACTCCAGGATGTATTGTTTCAAACAAAGCTTTGACTTCTACTGATTCTTTGTTATTGATATTGGATACACAGTATCTAAGGGCATAGATAATAGCTGCATATTGATAAGCAGTATCTTTTTGATTATATGCCGCCATAAAGCCTATAAAGTTAGCGTCACTTTCTTTTGCAAACCCTAACTGATGTGACATTTCATGAGATGCTGTGACAATCATGGTAAGGGTAGGTATTTTATTGTTTACCTGCGCCTCTAATGTAAAAGGATTGATATATCCAGAGAATCCCATATAAGTTAAAGCAAGGCTAAATAAAGACTCTTTGATTGCTAATGAGTTAGTGTTATCTATTTGATGCAAGAAGGTTATTTGTTCAATTCCTTTTTTTGAATCAACTAATATTGTATTGATGTCTTGTTTTAACTTTACAGCTATAGTACTGTCATTTGTAATAACTAGTTGTAATAAATTAGCTCTTTGTATTAATTTGGTTGTTAAATTTATTAATTTCTCCTGATCATAGCCACGTTCTATTCCTAATTGGCTTTCTAGAGTTGGCCTAAAGTTGTTTAATCCCCAGCCGATATTAAATAGAATATAGAATATAACAATACATTTAAAGGATAATGCAGTACAAACCATTGTGATTTTCTTCCATCCTTTCTGTGTTTTAAAAACTTGGTAAAATTTATAGATAAGAAATAATCCTATAATCATATACAATACATCTCCTACAGAAAAAGGGAATAGACTCGTAATCGTATTGAAAACTTTACATAAATAGAAATAAAAACCATTCGTATAAAAGGCTTCAATAGCATCAGGAAAACGTGTAATAATATTAAAAGTAAGAATAGAACAAACAAATAATATCAACCAATATCTTAATTTCATAAAAGTGTGCTAAATTTCATTTAATTAATTTAGAATAGATAAAAATAAATATATTTGTATCAAATTCTAAAACTATGAGTAAAGTTAAGAAAGGTGAGAGAACTATTTTCGTTTGTGACGGAAAAAAATGCTGTAGATATAATGAAGAGACTAAAAGTTGTTTTAAAGCTTTATTAGAAGAGAGTGGGCTTTCTAACGATTACTCTGTGTGTAAGATGAAATGCCAAGGGATGTGTAAGAGTGCTCCTGTGGTGTATATCTCTTCTCATGACAAGTACAAGAAAGAAGTAGGTGCAAAGAAAGCAAAGAAGATCTTTCAAGAATATATAATCGCTTAGATCTAGACACTATTGCTATTTATTTTATTACCGTAATATAAATCGTGTCTGATCCAAACAAGAACAAGGCTACTTAGTATACTAAGTAGCCTTGTTTTTTACATGATTGATAGTAAATTGAATTTAAAATGTCTATGTTTGAAGCCAACTAATTAATTTATATTTATGAAGCGTGTTTTATTTACCCTTGTGATTTGTTTAATGACTATTACTTCTTTTGCACAGAAGACTATAGATAATCCTAAGAAATTCTTAGCGTCTCTCGCTACTCACTGTGGAAAAGCGTATACAGGTCAAATCGTGTCTCCTAATGTACCTGCTGATTTCAAAGATAAAGAGTTATTGATGAAGGTAATCTCTTGTAAAGAGGAAGAAGTGAAAATCTCATTCTTTGTAGGGGAAGATTTATCTCGTACTTGGGTATTTACACTAGAGAATGGACTAGTAAAGTTAAAACACGATCATAGACATCAAGATGGAACACCAGATGATATCACGATGTATGGAGGTACTGCTACTAATACAGGCTTTGCCGATATGCAATTCTTTCCATCAGATCAAGAGACAGTAGATATGATGAGTACGATAGCAGGGAATGTATGGTGGGTGACGATTAAAGATAATAAATATACTTATAATCTAAAGAGAGTAGATAGTACAGGTTATTTCAGTGCTTCTTTTGATTTGTCTAACGAGGTGAAAACAGATAAAATGCCTTGGTGATATCACTGTGAATATCTTCTTTATTAATATCTGATTTTTGTTACTCAATTTTCTATCTTGCAGGCTTAATAAGGCTTTGAGGAAATCAAAGTAACAAGATAAGCATAGATGAAAATAAATAGAATAGCAAAAAGAGGATTATTTGAATATCAAAAAGACCGCAACGAAGAAGGATTAATGCTGTATGACTTTCTAGAAGAGCGAGTTATTCGTTTTGTGGATTATAAAGAGTGGCGTATTAATGCTATTTCTCAAGATGGGAATTACATTGCTATAAATAAGATATCAGAGACGACTAGAGCGTTTAAAACAGATTTTGCTATTCTACGTGTGGATACACAAGAACAAGTGTTTTTTACGAATACTTATTTTGTATATGATGCAGAGTTTAGTTTAGACTCAGATAAAGTACTAATCGTTGCTCATAATAAAAAACCTTTTTGTTTAGACTTAGCTACCAAAGAGATTATAGCAGAGATGCCTAAAAATATCCGTACTTATCAAGGGAGTTTTGATAAAGAGAAGAATAAATTCATTGCTCCTTCAGAGACTTTTAAGGATACACTTTATCTATTTGACTTTGCCTCAGGCGAAACAGAGAAGATAAAAACTAGTCTAAAAGAAAAGATAGGTAAGGTAGAGTATACTAATGATAGTCAGCATTTAATTGCGTTGACACAAAGTAGTATTGTCTATTGTCTTGATTTATCATATAAGGTGATTTGGTCTGTTGATTTTAATACGTTATTAGGATCACCTGTACGTATTAATTCATCAAGTATGTTATTGTCAGAAGATAATCAATATCTAATGTTAGAAGCATCCTCTACTGAGACCAATAATTGGGGAGCAGAGTTTGTTCTAGAAGTAAATACAGGAAAATTAGTAAATACTATAGAAGGATATCAATATAGAGGTAGAATACAAGATGCACTCTTCGATAATAAGGTATTATTATATACTTACCATACCTTAGATATGCTGACAGGAGAGGTTAAGGAGTTAGAATTAAAGAGATAAAATAAAAAAAGCCTCATTAGACATTCGTCTTTTGAGGCTTTTTTTTTCATAGCAATTTAATTTATTTTCAATTGTAGGGCAATATATATTCAATTTAGGATAAATCTTTATTACCAACTTATGTTTCGAACAAAGAAAATAAAGCTTTTTTATTTTTAAAAGCAGTGCAAATGTATGTGTATCTCATAAAATATATAATCTTATAGATGCGGTATTAACATAAAGTATACCTTTAGCATACAGGTGAAGCTCAGTATAATAGCTTTTTTAAAATTACCTAAGACATCTTTTTGGCTATAAATGTCTTATTTTTAAATAGATACTTTGTTTAAATCAATGTGATTGTATAAAACGTGTATTGCATTGTGTTTTTTATAAATGTTAAAATTTATCATTATGTTAAGAGTTACTTGTGCCATAATTGAGTCTAATCAGAAGGTTTTGATAGCTCAGCGAAATCAAAATATGCTATTGCCTTATAAATGGGAGTTTCCAGGAGGAAAGGTAGAGAAAGGGGAGCAAGACGAAATGTGTATTGTGAGAGAGATAAAAGAAGAGCTCAGTCTAAATATTGTAGTACAATCTAGGCTAACACCTGTAACTCATCACTACGATACATTTTCTTTAGAATTATTTCCCTTTATTTGTTATACAGATTCACAAGAGTTTGAAGTGAAAGAGCACGCTCAAGTTTTGTGGGTAGAAGCTCAGGATTTATTAAACTATGATTGGGCAGAAGCGGATATCCCTATTGTGAAAGAGTATTTAGCAATAAAGTAAGTTTACAGAGGATTTAACTTAAACTCTTTATTATTTTTTAATATGATTTCTATAAAGGTATATAATGTAATCAAGTTAAAAAGTTGGTTCTTACTATCTTCATTAGAAAGTGTTTTGAAGATGAGTTTTGTTCTAAACTGAATAGGACGTTAGATAAGAGTATATTGATTAAACTATCATTAAGGATATGTCGAAAATTGCAATTACATTAAACGAAAAAGAAATAGATAGTAAGTCATTGTTCAAAATAAAAAGCCTTACTATGGTATCCTTAAGTGAAATAAAACATAAAGTAGAAAGACAGGAGCCTATATTCACGGGGATATTATTTTATAATGACCACGAGGATACCTCTATTTTATTAAAGAAAATCACTAATTTACTTGATGAAAGTAATTTATCTTATTCAATATATGAATTAGATGAAGAAGCCACAGAATTAAATATAAACCAAAAAATCACCAAGGATATATTATTTAGAATTCTAGATAGTTAAAACGAAGAAATGTAAAGACAATAAGAAGATATGTTACTTACTATAAAATATACATAAGTTTTTAAAGTTAGTTCCTTCTATCTCAATCTTAGTATAAGAACTCCAACTTTATATTCTTTACAACCGCTGAGATTACTTAACCTAATAAGCTAATTTATAAAAATTAGTAAAATACCAAAATCTCTAAATAGAAATAGGTAATATTGTAGTGTGACGATATCTAATAGGTACATTAAATAGAGAAGGATAAAGATATTTGTCATCAAAAGGAGGGAGGTACTTCTTTTTGAATATTTAAAAATATGTGTGAATATGGCTTTATTTATAACCCTTGATAATGTTTATAGTCTATATGATCTTGATGCGGCAAGGAAGATAGATGGTATCGTTGTTTTTCATCAACACAGTAAGGCAAATCAAAACTATAAGAAACATAGCCGTCTGTTTGAAGGACTACTATTAGGTGTTGTATTAAAAGGGGTAATGAAAACTCAAATTCACTTTTCTGAATATGAGGTTAACAAAGGGGATATAGCAGTTGTTCCTCCGCAGGTGATGATCGAAACAAAGTCTTTAAGTGAAGATGCAGAAATAGTAACTATTGGTCTTTCATTAGATTTTATTTCAACTTTTCCCATATTAAGAGAGTTTGTAATGAATGACCAGATTCGTTGGCAGCCAATTATAAGATTGGATCCCAAAGAGCTTCTTTTACAACAGGAGTTAATCAGGATTATTGAGAAAGTATACAATAAGGAGCAAAGTTCTAATAAAATAGAAATGCTCAAACATCTTGTTATGGCATTGATTAATTTGATTATCGAAAAGTATCAAGATGTGCCTAATACTAAAAAACAAACGAAGAATCGAACACACGAAATCATCGATAACTTTTACTCTTTGGTATCTAAATATGCTCACAAGCAACGCAATGTACAGTTTTATGCAGATAAACTACATTTAAGTACGCAGTACCTCTCGTCGTTTCTGAAACAAAATACGGGAAGATCTACTTTGCAATGGATTGATCATGTACTCATATTACACGCTAAAACATTACTTAAATCATCAAGTCTATCAATAAAAGAGATTAGTAATGAGCTAGAGTTCACAGACACTAGTGTGTTTTGTAGATACTTTAAGCGCAATACAGGAATGTCTCCTAAATTATACCGAGAGGAAGAGTAATCATCAAGAAGGCTTAGAAATAGTACTTAAAACCTCTTAAATCGTCAATACCCTGTTTTGTCACTCTGTTTACTTTTACTACATGAAAAAAACAGATAAAAAAGCAGCAGTAGGGTTTATATTTATTACCCTATTGCTAGATATAACAGGATGGGGTATTATAATTCCTGTCATTCCAAAACTGATTGGTGAGCTTATTCAAGGCGATATTAGCGAAGCTGCTAAGTATGGTGGATGGCTTGGTTTTGCCTATGCATTTACACAGTTTGTGTTTTCACCCTTAGTAGGTAATCTTAGTGATAAGTATGGTAGACGACCTATTGTACTGATTTCTCTTTTTGGTTTTTCGATAGATTATATTTTATTAGCTCTTGCACCTTCTATAGGTTGGTTATTTATAGGACGTATTATAGCAGGACTGACAGGAGCTAGTATTTCTACAGCAAGTGCTTATATTGCTGATATATCTACTGATAAGAACAGAACAAAGAACTTTGGGGTTATAGGAGCTGCTTTTGGTCTAGGGTTTATAATAGGACCTGTATTGGGAGGTTTATTAGGACATTATGGAGCGCGAGTACCTTTTTATGTAGCTGCTGTATTATGTCTTCTGAATTTTATTTACGGGTATTTTAAGCTTCCTGAGAGCCTAGATAAGAGTAAGAGAAGGTCATTTGAGTGGAAACGTGCTAATCCGATAGGTTCTTTTCAGTTTTTATTTAAACATCCTAAAATATCCAATCTAGTATTCGCTTTAGTGTTTGTCTATATCGGACTACATGCAGTTCAGAGTAATTGGCATTTCTTTACGATGTATAAGTTTAGTTGGACAGAAAAGCTAGTGGGTATCTCATTAGGGATATTAGGATTGTTAATTGGGGTGGTACAAGGAATATTGATAAGATGGAGTGCACCTAAATTAGGAGAGCAAAAAAGTATCTATTTAGGACTTTTATTTTATGCATTAGGACTTTTATTGTTTGCTTTTGCAAATCAAGGGTGGATGATGTTAGTCTTTTTAATACCGTATTCTTTAGGGGGGATCTGCGGTCCTTCTCTTCAGTCTTTAATTAGTAAAAGTATCCCCTCTGATCAACAAGGTGAATTACAAGGAGCCTTAACAAGTTTAGTGAGTGTTACTTCTATAATAGGGCCACCTGTTATGACTAACTTATTCTATTATTTTACTCATGAGAGTGCACCTTTTGAGTTTTCGGGAGCTCCATTTTTATTAGCGTCGCTATTGATGTTTATCAGCGCAGTGTTTATCTATTATAGCTTTAAAAAATATAAAAGCTAAGTGTTTATGGGGATGGAATTACTATCAAAAGGATATTGCATAGTATAAGTACTTTATAGTGTCTTTTTGATATTGAAAGATTAGAATAATGAAGAAACACTTGGTTATGTTAGTATTAATTTCTTATTTATTGCTGTTATTTTTACAAATGTCGCAGAAAGCTCTCCTTGTTTTTAGCATATTGTAATCGTTATTTTTGTTCAGAGTACATAATTTTATATTCAATTTAAAAACATAGAATATGCCTTGGAATCCAATAGTATACAACAAGTTTAAAGAAACAGACAGCTTTATTAGTAGAGAAGTTTAAATATGCTATATTTACAGGGATTGACTCCTCTTTAGAAATGCTTGAGAAAGCCCATCTATTAGAGTCAGATAGATTAGTATTTAAACATCAGACGATAGAGGAATTTACCTCAGCTGATGAGTCTTGGGACTTGATTTTTAGTAATGCTGCTTTACAGTGGTCAGATCATCATGAAGAGTTATTTCCTCATCTTATTTCTTAGGTGAATGAAGTAGGATAGTTTGTTATACAAATGCCTTGTCAGGCTGAAAACATACTAAAGCTATATGATTTAGCAGATCAACAGCACTATAAAGCGCAATTAAAAGGATGGAACAGAAGACTTCCTGTTTTAACTCTAGATCAGTATGCACAGATTATGTTTGATGGAGGATTAAGTGAGCTTCATATTTCTCAACGTGTTTATCCTATTATAGCAGAGGATCACGATACTTTATATGAATTTATCGCTGGTTCAGCCTTGATTCCGTACCTAGAAAGATTAGATAAAGAAGAGAAAGCCTCATTTATCAAAGCGTTTAAAGAAAAAATAGCTGCTGCATTTCAACAGTTACCAGCTTTATATGCATTTAAGCGAATATTTCTCTATGGTATAAAAAAGTAGAGTAAAACAACAAAGCCTAATTACGCATTTCTCGTAATTAGGCTTTGTTATTAAGTGATATGGTATAAACTAAACTATTTTCTTCATTGGGTACATCTGCTAGATTTCAGTCTTTCTAAAATTAGATTTGTAGTTTTTATCTATTTTATTTCGAATAATTAAGACAATTTAATAATAAGCAGCCCAAGTAATACACTGACTACTAGAATACCACTTAAGATAAGTACTCCTTGTCCTATATGCTTCATATATCTTTTTCCATCGAAGGTAAAGTATTGAGGATGAATACTAAACTCTTTAAATACAGACGGGTCTATTCTTAAATCAGGTCTAAAGCGAACAATACCTTCTATGAATTTTGCTCTTAACGCTCTTGCATTTTTGATTTGATAAACGCTCCCCACATCTGCACCATCAAATACAACTTCAGTTTGAGCGCCGTCTATTCCTACAGCTAGCCTCCATGTCTTATTTACAGGTACTAAGTATACGTCATAGTACTTTGAACGGTAAGAGTGTCCTAATTGATTATAAAGAATTTCGGCTGTATTTCCATCTTTTTTAGAAAAGTGGATACCTTGATCATCTACTTTGATATTTTTTATGGCTACAGCCATTTTACTTTTTATATAACGATAAAAGCGATACAATACGATAGCCCATATAGGGTAGTAGAATAGACCTATAATGACCAATGTCTTGATCTGCGTTGATACCAATAAAGGCAACAAAGCCAGTAAGATAAATAAGCACACTAGCAGCGCACCTCCACAAATATTGAAGATCCAAGTAAGTAGTACATTATCCTTAGAGTATAGTGGTAAAAAATCTTTTTGACAATTCTTTTGCATTCGTCGAATATACAAAAAAAGCATAAAAGGAGACTTTTTGAAGTGCTTTTTGTTGAATAATTTAAGTGGTCAGTAGTAATAACCATTGGAGTTTTTCGTTTAGTATGTCTTTGGAAATGTATAAAGTTAGAGGAGAGTATAATAATATTCCAGTTAAAATCGAGAATACAAACTTTTATTTCAACATTAAAAACAACCTGTTTTTTGACAAGAAAAAGAACACTGTTTTAACCTTAACTTACGGTTATGACAATGGCTTCGAGGATATATTCGGTAAAGTGAATGCTCAACACTCTCTTAACCTTGATTTAGGAAGATCGTTTAATGATTTTTACGTAAGTATTGGAGCGTATGATTTATTGAAGCCAGATACTAATATGAGGTTTAGTAACTCTGCCTATAGCTTTAATAAAAAGCAAGAATATTTTAAGAGCTATTTTATAAGTATGAGATATACATTAGGTAATAAGAGAATAAAGAATGTAATTTCAAAACAACAAAATGAACGATTAAATTAATAGTATAAGGAAGTCTAGATATAGATTAATTTATATTGAGACTTGAGATAATATGATATTTATACGAAAGAAGCTGCTTCAATAGATCTATTGAAGCAGCTTCTTTATATATTCACTTTCCTACACGAAATAAAATAGAGGTATCCTTATGTATAGTATATTAGTCTTAAATTAAAATATTTTCATATCACCATCTTTGATCCACTGTTTCTTTTTCATGATATAGTAGATTAGGTATGACAAAATCATAGGTAATATAATCTGTAAACCTAGTATAGCCAATATAATATAGGAAGTAGAGTAGGCTTCTTTCATCGCATTAAAGGTTCCTATCTGACCGACTAACCCACAGCTTCCCATACCTGATTCTAATGCCGTATTTTGCATGTCAAAGAACAAAATAGCTATTGGACCTAAAATAGCAGAGGCTAAGGTTGGTGGAATCCATATCTTCCAATTCTTATAAATATTAGGGACTTGTAACATACTAGTACCGATACCCTGTGCTAGTACGCCCTTTATACCATTATCTTTATAACTGATGGTAGCAAAACCTATCATTTGAGCACAACAACCTATGGTCGCTGCACCTGCTGCCAACCCATCTAGTTGTAACATGAGACATAAAGCAGCTGAAGAGATTGGTAAGGTTAGAACCATACCCACTACCACAGCGATAACCATACCCATGATTAGAGGATTAGCCTCTGTAGAAAATATAATAACCTGTCCAATCCATTGCATCAACTGATTAACACTAGGGCCAATCCATTGTGCTAAAGCTACTCCTACTAAAACTGTGACTATTGGAGTAATCACTATATCTATCCTTGTTTCACCTGCTATGGCTTTTCCGATTTCTACAGCAATAATAGTTGCGATAAACACACCTAATGGACCACCTAATTGATACGCTGCTACACCTACCACTGCAGATGAGAATAACACTAGCTGTGGCGCTCTTAAACTATAGGCAACGGCTAATGCGATTACAGGGCCTGTCGCCTGATTCGCAAATGGCCAAACGACCTCCTTTAAAAACGAAATATCAAATTCTTCTCCTATCGTCTTTAGAATAGTTCCTACTAGTAGAGTAGCGAATAACCCATAGGCCATAGCTCCCATAGCATCGATAAAGTATCGCTTGCTTGAAATCTGTATGTCTTTTCTTTGAAGAAATTGTTTCATTAAGTATTTAATTTAATAAAGCACCTATTATAAGGTACTATAATCGATGCGAAAGTATTAATAATTATAGTAGTAATGTTAATGTTATTCTTAAATTAGTGTCTTCATTAACAAATTAAAGAAATGAATATTTTCAATATTTCTATCAAATCAATATTATTGCTATTCATCTTCCTTTTTCCTTCTTTTATAACGGCTCAGTCACCTGTTATACTAGATAAGATTACAACATTAGATAGTTATAAGAAACTGTATGAAACGAATACTTTTGATCATAATAACAGTTACTTTAAGTCTAATGATAAAGGGCAGTGGAATAATATACCTCTAGAGGATGTATATTTTTATGAAGATCATCTGATGTGTTCTATTGATACTTCAGCTAAAAATATAACTACTAAATTAATCGACTACTTAGAAAAAACATACCCAAATAACTTAACAGTTGAGGAAATGTATTATGAGCTTATTTATAAGGTTGCTACTCGTGGCTTTACTATTGAGCTTACAGTAAAAGCAAAAACGAAAGAAGAAATAACGGAGGATACCAAGGGAAGAATGCAAATCACTTTCTCAAAAGTAGCTGATAACCCTATTGCTAATTTATCAGAAGAATTAATGATAAATAAAGAGGGGCTTATTTGTCAGTTGTATGTACACTGTAGTAATGTTTTACCTAGTGTTTTAGTAAATGGTATCCCTATATTGTCAAAAAACGAGGAAGATAAGTATTCGCGTTATGAAACTATTGTACTTAACCCATATATCCTAAATCCAGAGACACCTATTGACTTGTCCTTTGCCTTCACTCCTGGTATTGATGATAAAGGTAATATCATGACGCATATTCCTAAAAAATCGAAAGCTAGTGTAGCTATCGAATATGTCAATAGAAAAGGTGATATTATAGAAACTATAGATCTGTTTAACAATCAAGTTTATCTAATAGATACCATTGTAGAAAATCGCCAAATACAATACCATCATTATTATGGTACAAATGATTATACAAAGAAAGATATTCGATTTAACCATCAGCTAAAACCTTTAGTAGATTATAAAGTTACAGGATGGTCTAAAGGAAAAGACCTTCGCAAAGAAAAGAATCTTGAAAAGCGAATCAAACAGTTCTATGCAGCGTACGCAGCCCTGATATTAGATAAGAATCTCAATCAGATTACCCAACTAGTATATGATTCATTCTTAGAGAAATATACGTATAACTATAATAGTACTGAACAAAAATCATATCATGATTATGACAATATGGAATATATGTTAGAACAATCTTTTAAGGTTGTAACCGCACAACAAACCAAACTACATATCAGTAATGATGGAAAATTAGCTTATTTAGAAGCGCTAGATAAAACTTCGTATTTAAAAGCAGTTGGTCTAAGTTATATAGAGAATATATCCTTTATGTTCTACATAGATCAGAATACAGACGAATTAAAAATTATCCGATGAAAACATACCTAAATATATGTATACTTTTTTTGATTACGCAGGTAACAACAGCACAAGTTGATATAAAAAAGTATAACGCTACTACTACCAATCAAGAGTATATTGATTTACTTAAAAGTGATTTAGAAGACCTTAATCGGTTTGTAAGATTATTTAGCAAAAGCAATGATAAACCAAGTAAACCTACTGTAGTTGCCCCCTTAAAACTAGCTTTTAATCAACAGGAGTATGATGCTAATATCGATCTATTAATCCAAGCTAATATTCGGTTTATAGATTTTATAGCAGAAGACGCTGTTACAATACAACTTATAAAAGACCCTGCCATCTATAGGTCTCTAGATGATATCAAGGCTCCTATCTATGTAGAAAAGGTGTATTATCACGATGGTACAACACAGAATATGGAGGTAAAGAAGGATGTGAATACACATTTCACTACTGAGCTAGGACTTACTAAGGCTGTAGATAAGATAGATATTAGGATTCCTTTTTCTACCATGCAAAAACTAGATAGTATCGTACTTCCTGCTGCAGTTAGTCAAAAAGCGAAATATAATGGAGTAGATATAGAGGTAGTGGAAGTATCAGATAAAAGTGTATTGCTTAGGACTTCCTCTGATCAATTGGAGTTAGATGATATTCAGGCAATCTTAAGAGATAAAAGACGTGTAAAGAGCTATATGTCTCAGCGATCTGGTATGCATCCAGATCAGTTTGATCTTTTTTTACAGCTATGTATAAAGAAAATTAGAGAGATTCTAGCACTTTCTGAAGAGAATATCAATATGGAGCATTCTCAATTCAAAAAGGATATAGGTGCTAAAATGGACGCATTAGAGAAGCAATTATCAACTGATTATAAAAAATCACAGCAGGTTACTTATCTATATTATGAGTTTGGAGAGCCTATAGATAAAATAGTTCTTTATAAGGGGAGTGAAACCTATCAAAGAGATGTAACTATGACATTGAGTAATAGTATGCCTAGTACTCACTTTATTGACTATAAAGATGATAAAACATTGATATACAATAAAGATCTAAAACTAGTAAAAGAATTTTCAGGTACTTATACTTTTATTAATGATTGTTATTTTAGAACAAACAGACAATACTTTTATTTGAATGATAAATTAGAGATGCAACCCCTTTCTTATTATAAATTGGAGAACTTAGTTAATAATTTTATAGTTATAAAAGAGGATGATGAATCCCCATGGGAATTAGTAGATCCAACGAATAAAAAGATCATGAAGGTAGATAACTATGAGATGAATAATAAGTATAATTTCACTTTAATCGAATCGAATGCTTCATATTATCTACTAAATAAGAACACCCTAGCACCACAGAAAATCACTAATGTAGATAAAGTTAGCACAGCAGATAAAGGATATTTTATTGTAGAGAAGAATAATAAATTTGGCTTTATGAATACAGAAGGAAAGATTGTTGTACCTATTCAGTATGATGATGCACATGCTTTTGACGATATGACTGATTTATTGCCAAGTGATTTATTATTTGCTGTCAAACAGAATGAGAAGTGGGGCTTTGTAGATATACATAATAAGACTGTTATTCCATTTATGTATGATGATGTTAAAGGACCTTTTTCTTATGGAATAGCGCCTGTATACTTAAATGATACTTTAGGATTAATTAATTTAAAAAATGAGAAAGTATCTAAGTTTATGGACAGAAATTATTTTGGCTCTAGTAATTTTGGAAAGAGAACGATGGGCTTAAGTGATGGTACTTATAATCATAAAGGAGAGAAAGAAAAGAAATAAGGAACAGTATTCGATAGATACTATACCTGCGTAAGTTATTACAGACACCCCTTCATTGATTTCTATCAATAAAGGGGTGTTGGTTTAGTATAAGGTGGTTTTATATATTATCTCTTAATTGCCACTATTAGGTAGGTATCTTTTTCTAGACTCCTGATCAGAACTTTTTTAGGTTTACTATTGCTTTGCTTGAGGATTGCTAGGGGGATTCTTGCAGGTTTCTTCGACAAAACAGCCTTCTAGGCAAGGAAACCCCAAGGAAAGTGCAAGAAAAATAGATTATTAACCTCTTATAGCTATAGATTTAAACATTGTATAGGAGATTAATTTATTATATATTTTAATATGCTCTTAACATATATGGAGTGAAAACACTCATATTTATTAAACTTAGCGCTCTTATTAGATAATAAAAGTTATTTAGTACTAGATTTAGTATTAGATATAAACAAGCAAAGTAGTTGATAATATACAAATCATTATCACTATCTATAAACTTTAAATTTTAAATTAGATGATAATGAAAACCTTTCTAAAAGTATTGTTGTTTTTAACTCCTATAATGTGTTTTTCACAAGTAAAGCAGACAGTACGCTTTCAAAATTTGTATGAGAAGGAATCTTTAGAGAGTAACTGGTATATAGAAAAAGGAGCTACTGAGTATAGTGTAGTAGTAGATAGCTTAAATAAAAAAGAGAAGTCTCTGAATATAAAATCTTCTGGTGATAATCATTCTTATTGTAGTGTGTTAAGTAAAATACCGAATGGTTATCAGGGAGATACTCTTGTACTATCAGCGTTTATTAGAAGTAAAGATATTGAAAAAGGTGATGCTAAGATTATGATTAATCTTTTAAAGAGAGGAAGTTCTATAAAATATGCTATGCTAGAACATAATGAGATAGTAGGAACGACAAATTGGAAAAGGTATAGTGTAAAGCTTCCACTTGATACAGCTACAGATACGATTTTTATTGTTGGAGGATTACAAGGAAAAGGAGAGGTGTGGTTTAAAGACTTTGAAGTGACATTAGATGGTAAAAGTCTAAAAGAGCTAGAAAATGTTAAAAAATCACCTCCTAAAGCAGAACTAGATAATGAGTTTGATACTGGTTCTAAGTTTACACTGGATAAAGTGAATGAGACGAGCGTAAAGAGGTTAGCAGAATTATGTAAGGTGTGGGGGAGACTTAAGTATACTCATCCAGATATCGCAAAGGGTAATTACAATTGGGATTATGAACTCTTTAGGATATTACCAATAGTAAAAAGAAATGACTTCCAAGAACAATTAGTACTATGGAAAAATCGTTTTGCAGAAGAGTCCTTGACAATTCCTGATAACCACTATTATGTGGATTTTTTTCCAAATGTAGGTAATGCAATTTTTGAGAATGAGAAGAGTTATAAAGATATTAGCTTTGATGATCACGGTTATCGTTTATTAGCGCTATTTCGTTATTGGAATGTGATAGAATACTTTTATCCTTATAAAAATTTGATTTCTAAAGATTGGGATACAGTATTAGAAGAATATATCTTCAAGTTATTGTCTAGTAGAGATGAGTTAGAATATAAGATGGGCCTGATGAAATTGACTAAAAAACTGGGGGATGGACATTCTTTCTTTAATGCAAAAGGAGATAGGCTGATGGGGGAGTATTTAGGTCTAAAGATTATACCTCTTAAAGTTAGGTTTATAGAAGGTAGATTAATGGTCACAGAACTAATCAAGGGAAGAGAAGAAGAGTTCAAAGTCCGCATTGGTGATGAAATAAAAACAATCGGAGGAAGAGGTGTTAAAGAAATAATACAGGAAAGAGAAGGGTTCTATCCTTATTCTAATAATAACGCTAAGCTATATAATTTAGCAAGTTTTATGTTGAGAACGAATAAAGCAGAGTTAGAATTAGGATTGCGTAGTGAACAAGGCGATTTTAAAGAATCATTACCTACTGTTGATTTACATGAATTTGCTTTTTTTACTGATCCTTTAATTTCGCATCAGGACTTAGATAATAATCTAGGTTATATCAATATTGGAGCTTTGAAGAGTGGAGAGTTGACTGATATTATGTTGCGTTTTAAATCTAAAAAGGGGATTATCTTAGATTTTCGTTCTTATCCGATCATTAGTTTAGGAGAGTTAATGAAATATTTTACCCAGTCAGGAGTACCTTTTGTTAAATATAAAATACCAAGCAAGAATGAATTAGGTAAATTAAATGACGATGAAAGTAAGACGTATGGCGATCCTAATTATTACTATCCAGGGAAAGTGTCTATTCTAGTAGATGAAAGTACAATGAGTGCATCAGAATTTAATGTTATGGGATTACAGACATCACCTAATGTAAAAGTAATAGGTACACAGACAGCTGGTGCAGATGGTAATATCAGTATTCTAATATTACCAGGGGATATACAAGTTATTTTCTCAGGTATCGGTATATATTATCCTGATGGCTCTGAGACTCAGAAAATAGGTGTTAGAATAGATGAAGAAGTTATCCCTACTATACAAGCTCTAAAAGAAAAGAGAGATTTAATACTAGAAAAAGGAATTGAGAATTTGCTTTAAAAAAGGGATATTTATGATTAGAGAATTTATAGCTACGTTATTTGTCTGTTTTGGTCTTTCTGTATCCTTTGGACAAGTACAAGAATTAAGTAAAGAAGATTTTATCAATTCTAATTTTGAATCTTTAACTACGTTGAAGTCAGATTTAAAAGATGTCAGTATTGTTGGGCTAGGAGAGTCTTCTCATTTTATGGGAGAAACTTATAGAGCTAAAGTAAAGATGGTGAAATATCTTCATGAAGAATGTGGTTTTGACGTATTGGCGATAGAGTCACCATTGTATAATGCGAAGGAGTATTATAATGATAGTATTAGTAAGGGAAAAGTAACAGGCGATGATTTTCTAAGAAGTGGAGCAATAAGTGGAGTATGGCTTTCAGATGATATGCTTGAGTTATTTAATTATATCGTTGAAACACAAAAAACAGATAGACCATTGATTTATGCAGGTTTTGATAATAGCTTCTTCCATTTGGACAGTCAAATTGATGAAAATTTCAGAAAGTTTATAACAAAGCTAAATGAAGCAACTATGTCTGAAATCACCACAGATAGTATTTTTATTTCTTCTTTAAATCATGCAGTAAGAAAATCATATTCAATTAAGACACTACCAGTTTCTGATACTTTAGTGCTTCACAGTAAATTTCAAGAAATAAAAAAATCATTAGATAAATTAGAAGTTAAAGATAAATACTTTAAGTACTGGGAACAGATTTTAGTTAATCTAGAGTCTAGATACCGTATGAATTATAAGTTATATGACAGGGATTACATGATGGCTAAAAATGTTGACTACTTAGTTAACAATGAATATCCTTATAAAAAAATGATTTTATGGGCTGCAACAGTCCACTTATTGGCAGATAAAAATTCTACTCAAGATACTAAAAAGAGGGACAGGCAGTTTATGGGCTATTTTTTAAAACAGAAATATAAAGAGAAGTACTACCATATTGCTTTTGTACCAGGTAGCGGTGTTACTGGTCTTAAAGGGTATTTAGGTATAGGAAAGAAAAGAGTCGTTGCGACTAAAGGCAGCATAGAAAGATATATAAAAGAATCAATAAAGGAGGAGTACGCCTTTATGTCTACTAGAACTGATTTGAGTAAAGAGATAGTTAATAACCATAAGATTAATAAGTCATTATTAATAGGTTTAACCCCATATAAGACCGATATATCTACAGTAGTGGATGGTTTTTTCTATATGAGACAAGAGTATTTACCAGAATTTAAAGAAAGAAAAAGAGTGTGGACTGAATTTAAAGAAAGTAGTTCTATCCCTTTATAGGATGAAAATAATTTTAATAACACAAAAGTATGTACTTTTAGTATTGATCATTTGTTGTTAATTTAGACAAGCCTTAAGGAATACTTAAGGCTTGTTTTTTATTATCCCAAAATATGAAATAGACATATAAACGATAAATAATTGTACAAAATAGATCTGAATTCTTGATACAAACATACAATAGTATGGTTTTATAACTGATGGAGGAGTTATGAAGTAGAATCGCTTTGGAGTATTTGGTTAATGGGATTTTGGAATCATACCTTATTTCTCTGAAAATAGGGGGCTTCTATTTATATTTTTAGGCTATTGATTTATATAAACAATCCTAGATTTTGTAGATTGAAAAAATAGTCAGAATTTTGTACTCGTGAAATTTGCAATCGTCATATTATCCCTATTCATGTTATTCAAGCCAGTACTTCCGGTTGTTGAATATGTGGTGTTATATGATTATATCAAGGATGAACTTTGTGTGAACAGAGATAAGCCAGAGTTAGAATGTAATGGAATGTGTCATCTATCTAAAGAGATGGCTAATGCTTCTGATACAGGTAAAGATAAAAGTAAAAGTAATTTTGCTTCAGCAGAAATACAGCTTGTTTATTTTCAAGACATTGTAAATAACACATCTATTCATTTATTTAAGAGTTATACTTTTAAGGCGTTCTTTAGCCTTGATAGTGTATATACTTATATTTTCAACAATTTCCTTTTTAGACCACCTGTCTAATAAACTATTGACTTTTAGTAGATTATTTGTTTCTGTACCTAACGTGATTGTTGGTCTAGATAGTAAGTAATCATATCCCATTTCATGTATAGTGGATCATATATTGGTATAGTACATTGATTTGTAGGTACCAGTATAATCAGTTGTATCTTTTTGGTATGAGGTATCACTCTTTTGTAGTATGTACTACATGGTGCTAAGTTATTTTATAGGAGAGTTTCTATATCTACTTAGAAATACGATGTTTATATCTCTTTGATAATAAGCATCTACTGTATGTTTTTGGGTAAAATAAGTAAAATAGTTTAACCGATGATATTGTCAATATACTTGATAATGTCCTTAATGCTGTACACTGATTTTGGGTTAAAAGATCAGGTGTATGATTTGATCTATAAAAGAGAATCATACAGATTCGCCTAGTCATGTACACACTTTTATGTAACAATGAGAATCTTAACGTGGATAGTAGTACTGTTTCTGTTTACTACAGCTTGTACTATTGATAAAACAGATTATGAATCAGAAAGTAATATTACGAATCCTGAGCATAATGAATTTAAGGAAGTGGTCTCAATCCAAAAAAACAACTATACAATAAGCTTAGAAGCCTTTAATGGACATCTGTACAAAGGGTATAATGAAGTAAGATTAAAAATCGCTGATGCAACTACAAAGCAAGTTGTAGAGAATGCAAAAGTGACATTCTTACCTATCTATACTACTGCAGAAGGGAAGATAGAGTCATGTCCTAATCAATATGATATGGTGTATGATAAAGGAGAGAAAGTTTATAAAGGTTTTTCTGTTTTTACACAAGAGAATACTCAAGGAGACTGGAAAGTGGAAATCACATTTAAGGATAAGAATCAAAGTGTAACAGCGAGTCAGCTTGTTTTCGTTGAAAAGCAAAACAATAAGAATCTTAATATGACTTCTTTTAGAGGGATTGACAATGAGGATTATATTATAGCATTAGTAGCACCTATAAAACCAAAGGTAGCAGAAAATGAACTTGTAGCTGGGATATATAAACTTAATACTGAAAACAGTAGTTTAAAAGATGCTTATACGGTAGTTGATAATTATACCTTATTACTAGATCCTAGAATGCCTGAGCCTTCGATGGGGAATCACTCTTCTCCTAATAATAAAGATCTAGTACAACGTGAGGATAAGTTCTATTATGGTGTAGTGAACTATACAATGACAGGTAACTGGACATTGAACTTTATTATGCTAAACCAACATGGTCGTATTCTAAAGGGAACGAATGTACCTAGTGATTTTACACCAGGTGTAGAAGGCAAGAAAAGTGAACTACATATAGATACCTTATTTTAATTATTATGAAACCTTTTATTACCATATTAGTCTTAGGGGTTACAACAGCGAGTGTAGCACAAGATAATAAAGGTCTACAAGATAGTATACCAACTGTATTAGACGAAATCTCTATGCTAGTTCAAGCGAAGAAGAGAATAGAGACAGAGATGAAAATGGCTGTGTCTGTCGATGAGTTTTTGGCTTCTTCAGAACAAATAAGTTTTATCAAAAGAGGAGCTTATGCATGGGAGCCTATGCTGAATAATATGAGTACAGAACGCTCTACCTTGACTATTGATGGGATGCATATTTTTGGTGCTTGTACAGATAAGATGGATCCTGTTACTTCTTATGTAGAGAGTAATAATCTATCTACTATAGATATTAAATCTGGTCAAGAAGGAGGAATGCACGGAGCTACTGTAGCTGGGAGTATTGATCTTAAACGAAAAACTACAGCCTTTGGGATAGGACAGGTATGGACAGGTGCCTATCAAAGTGGGTTCGAGTTTAATAATAAACAATTCTTTAATCTTGGTAATGTTTCGTTTTCGAGTGAAAAACTAGCTGGTGATGCTAGTATTGCTTATCGAGAGGCGAGTAATTATAAAGATGGAAATAACGATGAGGTAAAGCACTCACAGTACAAAAAATTTAATACAGCTTTAGGATTGGCTTATAAGACAGGTGGATTATCTTCATTGCGAGCAGATGTTATTTTTGACGTTGCTAAAGATGTTGGTTTCCCTGCTTTACCGATGGATTTATGGCTTTCTCGTGCATTGATTACTTCTGTATCCTATAAACAATTATTTGAGGACAAATTTATACGTGTTTGGGATACCAAGGCTTATTTTAATGCGATAGAGCATTATATGGATGATACTACACGCCCAGAGAATTTGGTGCATATGGATATGCCAGGGTGGAGTACTACTTACGGGTTACTGTCTAAAGCAAACTTTAAAAGTGGAAAGTATTCTTCTGAATTACAATTGAACGCTTATAATAATCTCTCTATTGCAGAAATGCGTATGTACCCACAGGATCGCTCTAAACAAACAATGTTTGCATATAGTTGGCCATGGGTAACGACGACTTATGCAGGGGTGTCATTGAACAATACGATAGAGTTCTCGGATGATCATAGACTAAATTTCGGAGGATCAGCAGGAATAAACTATAATTACTCAAAGTATATAGAGTTTAACTGGATTTTCCATCCAGGAAGCCCACAAGAGAAGACAAGGTTCTTACCAAGTCTACACACTAGTTATGAAATGGATATTAATCGATTTAATTTTTCTGTTGGTGTAGGGTATGGGCATAGAGCGCCTTCTGTGTCGGAAGCTTATGGATATTATATCTACAATAGTTATGATCGCTATGACTATATCGGAAATCCTAATTTAAAAAATGAGATTTCTAATGAGTTAAATGCAAGTGTTGGGTATAAAGGAGATAGATTTTCACTACAAGCTAAGGTAAATTACTTCTATATCAAGAATTATGTTATCGGAAGAATATTGAGCTTAGGTAGTCCGATGAATTATCAATCAGTTGGGGTAAAAGGATATACCTCTTTAGACTACGCCACGCTATTTAACTTCGCTCTTAATGCAGACTATCACATTATGGATGATTTGCATTGGAAAGGTGGTGTAACCTATGCTAGAGGTCAAGATAACGAGAAGGGAAACTTGCCTTTCATTAGACCATTTAGTTATCAGACGTCTTTACACTATCTCTTCAGAGATTTTAGTATACAGACTTCTATCAATGGTGATGCAAAACAACGAGATTTTAGTCCAGAATACGGAGAGAGTTTGACTCCATCATACACGATTTGGAATGCTTCAGTTGATTACACTTTTTATATCAAAAACTTTAAAACAGTGTTTCAAATAGGAGCAGAGAATTTACTGAATGAGTACTATAGTACTTATGCAGATTGGGGTAATATCCCTAGAATGGGACGTAATGTATTCACGTCTCTAAAAATAAACTTTTAAAAATAAAACCTAATAAATAAGACAAATGAAAAATTTAACAAAGAGCTTTTTACTATTTGCAGCTTCATTAGCTGTTGTTTCTTGTTCTAATGATGATAGTAACGCTGTTGCTAATAATGTGACTTTAGAGTTTACAAATACATTCAAGGATAAAGTAATTGTTCTAGGTGATGCTAGTTCTTCTTCTGCTACTGTTAATAAATCTGCAGAGGGACAAGAACATCAATTTTCTGAATTAAAATATGTGATTAGTAATATTCGCCTAATTAAAAATGATGGAAAAGAGATTCCTTATCATGTGAATGACTTAGATAAAGGAGCAACTGTTGTTAACCAAGCAAAGGCAGAGACATTAAATTATTTATTAACTAATATCCCTAGAGGAGAGTATAAACAAATCAAATTTGGTCTAGGTGTACGCAGTGATCTAAATGTTCTTGATCAAATCAAGTTTCCTGTTTTTTATGCTAACGCTGGAGCTAATGATACTGAAATGATGTGGGAATGGGGAACAGGATATCGTTTTACTAAAATAGAAGGATTCTACGATGCTGATAAAAAGCAGATGTCTATACACACAGGAAGTACTCTAGATGATGGAGATAATGGTGAGCTAATACAAGGTGTGGATGCTTATAGAGAGATAGTCTTAAATTTACCAACGCATGCAGTGGTGGGAAGTTCTGCACCAACGATTAAGATTAAAGCTGATTTTGATAAACTATTAACTGGGAAATCGAATACAATTAAATTAAGTACAGGTAAAGGACCAAATGATAATGCTACACCTAATATTCATACAGCAGTACAGATGGTGAAGTTCGTAGATAATTTAGGAGGAAATGGAACGAGTGATGTTACTGGAATGTTCTCTATTATCAGTGTAAAATAAGAAGTACAAGTATAGAAGAGCTGTTATGGAGATAACAGCTCTTTGTCTTCTAAAGGGTTTTATATAATTGCTATTACAAATGAAAACAACAACAAAAATAACTGTACTATTACTTCTACTGTGCTTAATCTCCTGTAATAAGGATGAGTATGAAGATATTGTGATTGACAATCCAGAGATAGAGTTAGGAATTCCTACTAGTTTTCCAGAGTGGAACTCCGCTGCTTTAAAAAATAAACCTACAAAATATGGAGTTGAATTAGGAGAAAAACTGTTTACAGATCCAAGGTTGAGCAAGGATAATACGATTTCCTGTTCTAGCTGTCATATACAAGAATCAGCTTATGCAGATCATCACGCCCAAGCGATAGGTATAGAAGGAAGGGTAGGGCTTCGCAATGCACCTCCTATCCAGAACTTACTCTTTATGAAGTATTACAATTGGGATGGTAGTAAACTTCAATTAGAGAATCAACCTATAGTACCTATTATTACACATGAAGAGATGAACTCTTCTATCGTAGAAGTACTAGATAAAATAGGAACCGATATAGAGTATAAAAAGCTGTTTAAAAAAGCTTATGGCGATGAGTCTATGACTCCAGAGAGAATATATAAGAGTATCGCTCAGTATGAGTATACGTTGATCTCTGCTGATAGTAAGTACGATCGTGTTCAGCTAGGACAAGAGGAATTTACTAGTCAAGAGGCTTATGGATATAGGGTATTTACTCAGAAGTGCAGTAGCTGTCATAGTGGAGCGCTTTTTACAGATCAGAGTTTTAGAAATATTGGTTTTCCTATCAATCCCGATAGTAATGAAGCGGGGAGAGCTAGGGTAACAGGTGATTTAAAAGACTATATGAGTTTTAGGGTACCTTCTCTTCGAAACATTGAATATACTGCACCTTATGGAAGCTTTGGGCAGTTTAGCTCTTTAAAAGAGGTGTTGGATTACTTTGATAGAGGAGTATTAGATGCAGATAACTTAGACCCTATTTTCAAAGAGGCAAACAACCGTATCGCACTTAGTGAAGAAGAGAAAGAAGCTTTAATTGCTTTTATGTCTACTTTAAGTGATTCTAAGTTTATCGGTAAATAATCTGTTAGTTATTGATATATAGCTTTTTATTAGTTGTTATATAAAGTGTTTGTCTATTATTGTTTAGTGGTGGGAATATTTTTTATAGATAGTTATTTTAATTGAATACTTAAAAAAGAGTGTAACAAATTATTATATCGAACTACTTATTAGTTAGATAAGATATTAAATGCCAAAAAAGATGAATAAGACAAATTACACAAATTATAGTATTGAAGAATTAAAACAAAAAGAAAAACAGTCAAAAGTATTAGCTGGTTTATTGGTAGGGATGCTTCTTGTTCTCTTGGTGTTCTTGGGATATAGAGCTTTGACAAAAGGCTTTAATGCTTTAATAGCTGTTCCTTTTGCACTTTTGCCAACTGTGATAAACTTATACACTACTGCTAAAAATATTAGAAAAGAGATAGAATCTAGACAAGAGAAATAACTTGCTATGTTTATTTAGTTTCTTCTTCAAGGTTTTTATGCTCAGCTCCCCATTTGCCTAGTGCTTTAATGATGGGAGCTAGTTTTAGACCTATAGGTGTAAGTTCGTATTCTACGCGTGGGGGTACTTCTGGATAAATAGTGCGGATAATAACCTTATTCTCTTCTAATTTGCGTAGTTGAAGAGTAAGCACTCTTTCTGTAATATTTGGTAATACTTTTTTAATCTCTCCAAAACGCATCTTCCCTTCAAGTAAATAACAACAAATAGCCATCGTCCATTGCCCTCCAATTATACTTGTGGCATATACCTCATTACATTCATTTTCAAGGGCTTTTTTGTTTTCGAAGTGAGTAGAAGTCTCCTTAATTTTGGTCATACTTACTTTTTTGATAGTATCTAACAATTGGGCGCTAAGGTACAAAAAGCTGTTTGAACTCCCTATTTTTGCGGTAGTAATAACGATTAATGCTAAGAAATGATGCGTACATTAGTGATCTTAATCCATCCTAATTTTGGAGAATCTATTGTAAATAAGTTATGGTTAAAGGAGTTAGAACAATCTCCTGAACGATACTTTATTCATAATTTACACAGTGAATATCCTGACGGAATACTTGATATTCAAAAAGAACAGGAATTGATAGAATCCTATGACCATATTGTATTTCAATTTCCCTTTTACTGGTTTAATTGTCCTCCTTTGTTTAAAACGTGGTTAGATGAGGTACTGACTTATGGCTGGGCTTATGGTAGCCAGAGTGGGTATAAGATGAGTAATAAGAAAATAGGATTAGCCATATCAGCAGGAATTGATGAGCAGGAATATAGCACAGAGGGAAAGTATAAATATACTCTAGAACAACTGTTAGCTCCTTTTGAAGTAACCTTTAATTACATTAAGGCTGACTATCAAGGATTCTATGCATACTATGGTATAGAGCAGGATAGCTCAGTAGAAACCATCAAAAACAGTGTAATTCCTTACATACAATTTATAGAAACAATATAATATTTTAAAAAGTAGATAATGACATTAGAATTATATCAAATAGATGCCTTTACAGAACATATTTTTCATGGAAACCCAGCTTGTGTTGTACCCTTAAAAAGTTGGTTACCTGACGAGGTATTATTTAAAATAACAAGAGAGAATGCGGTTGCAGAGACAGCATTCTTTATAGATAATGGAGATAGTATTCATTTGAGGTGGTTTACTCCTGAGATAGAAATGGACTTATGTGGTCATGCTACATTGGCTACAGCACACTGTCTATCTAGTATATTAAACTATCCAAAGGATAGAATTGTATTTGACACCAAAAGTGGTGAGCTAATTGTAGAGGTTAAGGATGGGATGTACTATATGGATTTTCCTTCAAGAATGCCAGAGGCTTCAGCATTACCTGATGTTATCGCTAAATCACTTAATATACAGCCTAAAGAAGTTTTCAAATCTAGAGATTATATCTTAGTCTATGATTCAGAGGAAGATGTAAAGAATATTAAAGTGAATCAATCTGTTTTAGATTTAATCAACTTAGATCCTGGAGGAGTGGTAGTAACATCAACAGGAGTAGAGAGTGATTTTGTTTCTAGATATTTCACACCTCAGTCTACTATTCTTGAGGATCCTGTAACTGGATCAGCACATTGTTCTCTTATACCATTCTGGTCATCACGATTAGGAAAGCATACACTTTTTGCAAAGCAAATATCAGAAAGAGGAGGTGAGCTATACTGTGAGAATAAAGCCGAAAGGGTAATCGTAGCTGGTAAAGCGAGAACGTATTCTAAGGGACAGTTTTGGATAGAATAAAGTAATGATAATACAAAAGAGGATAGGTATATATTTATCTTCTTTTGTATTTTAGGAGGGAGCCTATTGATTACTTACATTGTATTTCTTAGTGACAGAAGGAGATTAACTCTAAGTTATTATCAAGGCAATAAAATCAATATTAAATATTTAGGAGGTAATTAGAAGTTTTTTTATATGTTTACTAGTCTAGTAACAAACACTTAAAAAAACTAAATATTTATCATGAAAAAACTTTGTCTTATTTTAACCTTAGCATTGGTAGGTAACACTTTTGCACAAGAATCTAATGATTCTATTGCTGTCAGTAGATTCTTTTATAGCACAAAAATCTTAAAGGATCCTCAAAAAACAGATCAGATAACGGAAGGGGTAGCTATTCTAGATATCAATCAAAGTAACTCTCGCTTTACTGATTATGGTAGTCTACAACGAACTGAGTTTATGGCAACCTCGAAGACAGATAAATCATTGTCTAGAATGGATATAATGAATAAACTAAGGCAGTTTAAATCTGGTTTTGCTTGGTCTGTATATAGTAATGCTGATGAAAATAAGTTTTATCTTGAACAAAGTAGACAAAAGTATTATTATAAAGAGGATAAAAATAGTATCAAATGGACAATTGCTCCTGAGGTAACTCAATGGGAAGGATATAATGTACAAGAGGCAACAACAAGCTATGGTGGACGTGTGTGGTATGCTTTATTTACAACAGATATTCCTGCATTAAATGGCCCTTATAAGTTTAATAATCTACCTGGTTTTGTAGTTAAGGCATGGGATACGGCAGGAGAGTACGCTTTTGAGTTTACTAATAGCCAAAATATAAAATTAGCTAAGGATGCTTTAGACGGATTAGCTAATTATGAAGAGGTGTCTAGAAAACAAGCTAAGAAAGCAGATAAGGTTTTTTATAATAAAACAGCTGTAGATTTACTGATAGAGTTAAATCCAGCAAATGCAAAAAATATAGATCAATATCCTGCGAGGATGAAACAGAAACTGATCTTAAGTAGTAATCCTATAGAAAAAGATTTTTAATTAAATCATATTTATTATTGATAGGAGTATGATAACTTTGCACTAGAGTATATAGTAATACAGATAATAATGGGAAGAAATACACCTGCCAATAGAAAGGCTGTCAAGGATAAAATAGATAAAAAGAAGAAGAAAGAACAGGAAGCAGCTGTTAAACGCAAAGCACTTCTAAAAGAAATAGTGAACCAAATGGCTAATAAGAAGTAGTTATTTGGACATAAAATATAAAGCCTATATCAAAGGAATTACTATTGATATAGGCTTTTTTATACTTACTAGCTATAATCTTTATATGAATAGATTATCTTAGATAAAGTATTAATAAATTCAAAAAGGATGAAACAACTTTTAGTGTTATTTATGGTGTTTTTTGGTATAGAGGCTACTTATGCGAAATGTGGATCATTTGGCTTAAGTGCTTTCCCTAATGGATCGACCATTAATCAGAACTCTATCTTTATGATAGAGGGCTATGCTGACAGTCAATCAATCATTAAAGCGCTTAATAAGGAATATCCCATATATCTTAAAAGTGGTGATAAGATAGTGCCATTAATTGTGACAGAGACTTACGTAGGCAGTTTTAATTTGACACAAGCTATCTTAAAGCCTAAGAACGAGTTAGAGGCAGGCCTTGAATATACCTTAGTAATTAATAATCTACCTCAACATGACAAATTAGAAAGACGTAATACAAAGTCGGGTAAATATGAAGCCATAACGTATAAGGTATTGCCTACTGTTGATACTAATAAACCTGTGGTTGCTTCTAAGCCTAAGATAGAAAAGAAAGAAAACATTATGTATGGATGTGGTCCTTCTTCTAATGTGATATTTTCTAATCCTACCAAAGATGATTCAGAGTTCTTAGTAAAGACTACAATGAAGAATGTAAAGACAAAAGAAGAAACTACTTATTATTTAGTTGCCTATAAAGATACTATTAGTGTAGGGCATGATATGTGTTCAGGGGCTTTTAGTTTTAAAAGAGATAATGATTATGAAATAGAGTTTTCCTTCATGGATAGTTCTGGTAATATAACAGAATGGGAAGGAAAGCGAATTAAGTTTAGTCCTCCTACGTTTAAGGGAATATTTTAATGTATTAGAAATAGGTAATTACATATTATGTTCTGTTAGGACACATAGGTAGGGGTGTAAAACATTACGCCCATGTAAAATATATGTCAATAACATAATACCAACATCCTATCGCCCCTACGATGACGCATACTGGATGTTTACGATGCACCACATGATACAAATATATAATATGATTTTAATACGATATTCAGATAGAACCACCTACAGCCTGTGCATTAAGACATGCCCCAATAAGGTAAATACTTTGGAGCATGTTTAAAGGAGAGCACTATTGATATAGTCTTATTTTACTCGAATTAGTTCGACTCTTCTGTTCTTAGCCTTATTACTGTCAGAGTCATTAGCAACTAATGGATTCTCTGCACCTAAGCCTTTCGTTGATAGTTTTTCTTTAGCGATGCCTTGTTTTATTAGAGCATTCATCACTGTATTAGCTCTATCGGTAGATAGTTTTTTGTTGTGAGATGCTTCGCCTGTATTATCTGTATGTCCTTCAATCGAAATCTTTAAAGAAGGATCTTTCTTTAAGGCAACAGCTATTTCATCCACTACTTTTTCTCCATCTTGAGTAAGTGTAGATTTATCGATATCAAAGTTGATATATAAGATAGATTTACCTTTCTCTGTTAGATCTTTTACTATTTCGTCTGCTGTAATTTTAGTAATTGTCTGTTGTAGAGCTTCTTCTTGTAAGATATTAAGCTTACCACCTGCATTATTAGCAGTGTATTGGATATAAACGTTTCCTTGATTATGTGTACGGATAATATAAAGTTTAATTAATTCTCCAGTATATCCGATATCTCCTTCATCTCCTTTATTAGGATCTTGTTTATTATAACGTTCATATTCTTCCCCTGTGATTTCTCCTTCAAAAACTTTTACTGCTCCTATAGAATTTAAATAATCCTCTAAGCTTTTTTCAAAGTAGCGTTGAGAAAACTCTTCTCCTGTTACAGCAGTTACATTAGTTTTATACAGTTTTCCTTCAATAGGAGTCATTACTCCATCAATAGGGAAGTAACATATATCAAAGTTTTTCTGAAATGGTTTGTTCATTTCTTTTAACCCTTTAGGCAAGGTAAAGAATGGGAAAGTACCTATATCCGCTTTGCTATAAGCTATATCTTCAATATTAAATCCAGCTATAGGTCTGTCTATTTCTTCAACATTTGTTGATGTTTGTTGAGTTGTTATTTCGGGTTTATTTTCTTCTTTGTTCTTTTGGTTACAAGACATTACGATTAATGCCATTGCTAATAAAAGTGTGGTTTTTTTCATGTTTTGTGTTTTTTGATTTGTTTTTTGTTATTTAATGACAATCCAAAAATCGGTAAAAAAATGATAGATAGTATATTAAATTTTAAAAAGGGATGAATGCTTACTATTCTAAACTACTTTTTATTAAATAATAAGTATTGTTTAAAATAATTCTAAATAAAACAGTTGTATTAAAAGTAGTTTTTTTATTTTTGATAAAACTCAAAATGTACTAATTATGAATTACTTTATTCGTTTCAGTTTATTATTCTTTTGTTTAACGTTCTTAATGTCATGTAATAATAGTGATGTTCCCGAGAAAGCTACGCCAATTACTAATTTTGATGTTGACCGTTATTTGGGAACATGGTATGAGGTAGCGCGTTTTGACTTTCGCTTTGAAAAAGATCTGAATAATACTTCAGCTCAGTACAGCCTAGATAAAGACGGTAATGTAGAGGTTCTTAATAGTGGATACAACTATGTAGAGAAGGAGTGGTCTGTAGCAAAAGGAGTAGCAAAGTTTAGGAATGATAAAGGAACAGCAGCTTTAAAAGTTAGTTTCTTTGGTCCTTTTTATTCTGGTTATAATGTCATTGCTTTAGATGAAGATTATAGATATGCTTTAATAGCTGGAAAAAATCTTGATTATTTATGGATTCTATCTAGAGAAAAAACTTTGCCTGAAGATGTAAAAGTAAAGTATTTAGAAATTGCTAAAGAAGTTGGATATGATACTAGCAAACTTATATGGGTAGAACATGATAAGGATAATAATCCGTATTTAAAATAATAAGAAGAGTATTCTCTAAAGAGGCTTTATAGTATATAGAGTTAGTTTAAGAATATGTAAGTTGCGTTTATTATTAACACAGTTGTGAGTATATAACCCTTATTTACTGTAGTATATGTTTTTTTATAAATGTAAATCGTTATATTACAGGTAGGATACAAATGATAATGTAATAAAAACGTTTAAATCCATGACTATATATAGTTATCACTTAGTGAAAGTATCTTTATGGATGAGACTAAAATTGCTATTTAATTCACATAGATTAAAGAGATAAAAAAGTTTATTACACATAGAAGTAATGTCTAGTATGGTGTTAGGTTCTCCTATTTTTACCCTATCCAGATTAAAACTTAGGCATGTAGTTATATTTGCCCAATGGGAAGATGAACGTGTATTAGATTATTTTTTAATCCATAATACGGTTGGTAGAACACTTGCAAAAGGAGAGTATCTCAAGTTAAAATTAATCAAACAATGGGGAAATGTCTCAGGGTTTGTACCAGAGGAACTAGAGAGTACTAGTGAAAACCAATCTGCTTCAGTTGTAGCAGTTACAGTGGCTAGAATGAAGTTCTTACAGATACCAAGGTTTATTAAATGGGGAAGACCAGTAGAGATGTTGGTACGGGATCACCCAGGAGTACTATCTGCTACAGCATCTATTGGTTTTCCACATACAGTTTCCACTTTTTCTCTATGGAATACACAGAAAAATATGTTAGATATGGTCAAAGGACACGGTAAAATAGACAAACCTAACCGTCATATAGACGCAATGAAAGAAAGAGAGCGAAAGGACTTTCATTATGAGTTTACGACTCTTAGGTTTAGTGTTATTTCAGCACCTGAGAAGTGGGGTGGTAAGGTTAAAGAATAAAGGAGATATAAAAGCACTGTACAGCTACATGGATATAGTTTAAGAATATATGGATTATAGTACAGTATAAGATGTTACGATTAGTAATCTTAGAGATATACCCAAAGAAAAGCGAAACAACGAATACTAGTACAAAAGCTAATATGGCATTAGGTAACGGCATAATATAAAAGAAACCTAAGTGCGCAATAGTCATTAATAAAGCAGTGATAATGTTACCTGGACTGATGCTTTTAGATGAAGGTTTAATGTATTTATCAATGTAATTTTGAATTAACCCTCTGTATAAGACCTCTTCTCCTAAAGCCTTTATCGGAAAGCATATCAGGATAAAGAACCAAATCTGATCTAAGTATTCATGATGTATATCTGATGAATCAGATAAAAATATCTGTAGACTATTAACTACTAAAAAAATAACAGCAAACAAAGTAGTGTATTTGATTAGATTTTTCTTAGACTTGCTGTCTATGTTTAGTTTTAAAGAAACGCGAATAGGTAATGTATGTTTCTTGATAAAAAGGATACTTAGAATAATTAAAGGAATAGAGGCTAGTACTGATTGATACTCTGTATTGTCAATAAAGCTTAATGAGAAATAGGTAGCTGTAATAACAGTATATAATAAAAAGTATAGTAGAATCGGATAGATAAGTTTATTCTGTATCTTCATAATAATTGTTTAGTTAGTAGTGATTTTCATTATCTTTACTAAGATAGAGATAGTTTTGTCTGTAAAGTAATGTAAATGAAAGAATTGTATAGTGTTTTTTAATATGAGGGTTTGTTTTTTATTATTCTGTTTATTATTTAGTAGTATAGATAGCTTAGGACAATATAGTACTAATAACCACTTAACTATGAAAGGACATATCGTACATTCAGTATTAATAATCGAGAATATCAGTTATATGTTTCTTTGCCCTCTAGTTATAATGAGAAAGCAGATGCTGTTTACCCCGTTTTGTATGTATTAGATGCTTATTATTCTTTTGCTATGATTTCTTCTATACATAAATTACTTGATTCAAGTCAAGAAATTAAGGATGTTATCATAGTTGCGATAGGTGATAAAGATCAGTCTACACCCGCTTGGTTTAAAAATAGAATGATAGATTATACTCCTTCTAATGATTTGAACGTAGATGAAGAGGTGGCTACAGGACTTGGCTTAGAGATATCTGAAGAAATAACAGGAGGTGCTAGTAAGTTCTTACAATGTTTAAGAAAAGATATTATTCCATACATTGATAATCACTATAAGACTTCTAAGGATAGAGGTATCACAGGGCATTCAGTAGGTGGATTATTTGCAGCATATTGTTTACTTAATGCTTCAGACCTGTTTAGTCATTTTGGAATAAATAGCGCTTCATTATTTTGGAATAATAACGAAATGATTTCTGCTGTTAAAAACTCTTTGGTTGGAAGAGATATACGAGTGTTCTTATCTTATGGTAGTTTAGAACCAGAAGTTATTATCTTGTCTACTAATTTGTTTCTAGATGCTTTAAAACAATACAAAATAAATGACAGTTTCATTATAACTAAAGTTTTTGAAGAAGAGACTCATACTTCTGTAATTGGCGCATCTATGAGTAAAACACTTAAAATATTATACAATAAATAGTATCAGAATGAGAAGACAATTATTTTATATCATCTTGTTCTTCTTGCCATTTGTTTGTTCTGCACAATATACAGTACAGGAGTATTATGAATTCTTAGAAGAGCAAAAACAGTCTCCTAAAGATTATATTTTTGAGCTGTTTAAAACTAATGATATTGTTATTCTAGGCGAACGTGACCATAGAGAGTCTACACAGTATGATTTGATTCTAAAGATATTAAAGGATAATAGATTTATTAATGAAATCGGTCATGTATATACAGAAGTAGGTGTGGTTAATCAAACAGACAGGGGAAACATTGTTGTTAAAGGAGATTATAATAAACAAGAGGAGTTCGAAAAGGAGTTAGTTTTATTATATAGAGGACTTGATTATAATGCTCTGTGGGATAAGTATAATATGATTAAATATCTAAAAGGAGTTTATGCTATAAATAAAGATTTATCCATTCAAGAGAAGATAACCATAGGTTTTACTGATTGTTTTTTTGAATGGGAAGGAATGACGAGAGAAAAGTATATAGATTTTGAACGAAAGTATTTATCTACGTTAAATACACGAGATAGTATTATGGCTTACAACTTTATAGAGTTATATGAAAATCAGCGTCCAATTAATGAACATAAAAAAGCTTTGTATATACAGAATAGACCTCATGCTGAGAAAATAGATGATATCATTGGTAATCTTAAGGTAAAGACTGTTGGAGGTTATTTAAAAGAAAAATATAGGCATCAAGTAAAGATAGTAGCTTTGAACTGGTACAATTATGAATCAGAAAACTCTAAAAGTCCCAAATATGGTAAAGGACATAAGATAGAATTATCCAATGAAGGTAAATGGGATGCTGCTTTTGAGTTGATAGGAAATAAACCTATAGGTTTTACTCTAAAAGGAACTCCTTTTGGACAAACTCACTTTGATTATCCTTATGTTGATGATGATAAAGTATTGTATCAAGACAGATTAGATGGAATCATTTTTTATAAACCTTTTTATCAGTTTAGTTGTACACGTGGTCTACCTGGAATAGTTGATAAACAATTTGTAAAAGAATTGATACAAAGACAGATTATTACAGGTGTTTATGAAGAAGGAGAACACTATGCCATAGAAGATGAAATAGAAGATTGGGAATCCTTTAGGACTTATGATTGTGTAGATTACTCTAGAATGATCCAACAAATGAATAAATGGTTAGATAAGGGGGGTGAATAGTAAAAACTACTTATTATGAAAGTAAGAGAGTTACATATTGATTCAGAGGTAAAAGTATTTGTTATCATTAATCAAGACAATGAAGATGTGCTTGAGTGGGAGGTTGAAGCTACTAAATACGCTGTACTGCCAGATGCAGAAGGGGATTTTTTTGTCAAAGGATTAGAGATTTCGAATACTGGTATATCTGAAGTATATATAGGAATGATACTTCCTGAACGAATAAGTGAAATAGCCCTTAAAAACAATGTATTAGGTCAATTGACAGTATTAGAATGTGTTGAGACGAGTAGTAATCAGTATCTTCCTTCGGTGGCTAGTGAGTGCTATGGAAATTATGAGTTATACTATGTGCATACGAATCCGAAAATAGGAATAGATGTTTTAAAAGAGGGGCTTCAGCAGTCTGATCATTATGGAGCTATTGCTGAAGATTTAGGATATATTTATCGAGATGAACAATGTATTTATAAAGCTATAGAAGTTTTTAAGATTAGCGAAGAGATAGGAGTGTCTTCTTTTTATATTTACAAAGAGTTAGCAGGTTTATATGAAGAGTTAGGGAATACTCCAATGAAAGAAGAATATAACCTTAAGTATATTGAAAACGGAGGTCTATAATATCTACCTCAACGCCAACCACATACGCATATTATCATAGTACCTATCATTGTCTTTAATGAAATTAGGGACAATGCCTACCTCTTTAAAGCCTTGTTTACGGTATAATTCTATTCCTGCTATATTCTCTGTATAGACATCTAATGTAAGTATCTCAAGTGTATTATTTCTTTTAGCCCATTCTACAGCACTACTTAATAATGCTGTTCCTAATCCTGTGTTTCTCCATTCTAGTAATATTCCCATGCCTAATACAGCTGTATGTTGTAGTGTCTTTCTATGCTGCCCTGTTAGATCTAAATTCCCTATTAATTGCCCATTGTATTCTGCCACTAACATTATAGAATTATCAGTACCATTGAGTTTCTCAATCCAAGCTTCTATTTCTGCTACAGTCTTATTAAAATCACTACTGTTAATAGGAATATACTCTGAGGTGTCTAAGTATTGTTTGATAAGATTTAATAATGCACTAGCATCATTTGAGCTTGCAAGGCGAATAATTACTTGTTTATTGTTCTTTAAAGAAGTCGTTATAGGGGTAAATAGCATACTTAAATCAGTTAGAATAGAGGTGACAATATAGCAATAAGTAGAAAAAGTAACAACGTTAAGATATTCTAATGGAGCAGAACTAATCGAACGCGGAGCATTGATTAATGTGCTTCAGAGTAGGCAGAAGCTATTAGTCGGAGTAGATGTCTATGAGCAAGAGCCTATCTATGATACTAATTATGAGTTACTACATTTTGATAATGTTGTATGCACACCTCATATAGGATGTGTGGAAGAATCTAGTTATGAATTATATTTCGGAACAGCTTTCGAGAATATGATCAGTTATATTAAGGGTACACCACTTTATATTGCTAATCCAGAAGTCTTGTAAATAATAAAAAACGGATACCCTTATAAGGTATCCGTTTTTACTCTAATAAGTCAGACTTATTGATGACGAAGTAGGTAAGTGGTCTACTTGGCATTTTTATTTTTTATCCGAAAACACCGTTGATATAATTCTTAGTCATTTCGTGTTTAGGATTCTCAAAGATATCTTGTGTCAAACCGCTTTCTTTTACTTCACCTAGATACATAAAGTAAGTTTGATCAGCGATACGCTGTGCTTGTTGCATATTATGTGTTACAATAGCGATTGTATATTTCTCTTTTAAATGAAGAATAAGTTCCTCGATTTTAATTGTACTTACAGGGTCAAGTGCAGAACACGGTTCATCCATTAAGATTACTTCCGGACGAAGCGCTACAGCTCTTGCGATACACAGACGTTGTTGTTGTCCTCCTGATAAGCGATGAGCTGGCATCTTTAAATCATCTTTTACTTCATCCCATAAAAATGCTTCTGTTAATGCTTTTTCGATTACACTTTTATCATGAGGGAGATTATTGATCTTTAACCCATAAGCGATATTGTCATAGATGCTTTTTGGAAAAGGATTCGCTTTTTGGAATACCATCCCGATGCGCTTTCTAATCTCCGTTACAGGTATAGTCTTAGAATAGATATCCATATCTTCTAACTTGATAGTTCCATTTATTTTAGCATAGGGAACTAAGTCGTGCATACGGTTAAAGCTTCTTAGTAAAGTACTCTTACCACAACCAGAAGGCCCGATAAGGGCAGTTATTTTATTTTCTTCGAATTCTACACTTACATTTTTTAAAACTTGTTTGCTTCCAAAGCTAATATTTAAGTTCTCAGCAGATAATTTAATTTTCATTTTTTCTGAATTTATAACGGATATAAAATGCGCTTAAGTTTAATAGGAACACTACGATAATCAACACTAATGCTGTTCCATAAGCAATAGGTCTTACTTCTTCTATTGACTGATGTTGTGTCGATAGCATATATAAGTGATAAGGCAGAGCCATAAACTCCTGGTTTAGATATCCATTCGTATCACTGATATAAAACGCAGCCCCTGTGAATAAGATGGGAGCTGTCTCTCCAGCTGCTCTTGATAGTGTTAGTACTACACCTGTTAGAATACCTGGTACAGCAGAAGGAATCACCACATCTTTAATAGTCTCAAATTTAGTAGCTCCTACTGCTAGTGCTGCTTCTCTCGTACTATTTGGTATTTGCATTAATGCCTCTTCTGTAGTTGTGATAATATATGGAAGTGATAATAGTCCTAATGTTAATCCAGCAGCTAGTAAAGAAGTTCCTAGAGATAGCGTCTGAACAAATAAGGCTAATCCAAATAATCCATAGATAATAGAAGGAACACCTGATAAATTACGTATAGCTGCTCTAATCGTTCTAGTTAGCCAGTTGTTTTCTGCATATTCATTTAAGTAGATCGCACAGAATACACCGAATGGAATACTGAATAAAGCCGTGATAAGAGTAATAAGCACTGTACCTATAATCGGTGTAAGAATACCTCCCTTAGTCATTCCTTCTTTAGGAATAGTAGAGATAAACTCCCAAGATAAACTTCCCATTCCTTTTGTCACAATCTCTAGGATGATTACAACAAGGAAAAAGCACACGATAAGAGTGGTTCCTACTAATGTTCCCCATTCTACGATAGAGGATAGTTTTAGTTTATTATGCTGCATGGTATTTTCTTAATCTATTTATAAAATATTCTCCTACTAGGTTTGCGATAAGTGTCATGAAGAACAAGACTGTCGCTAGAGCGTATAACCCATAGTAGTGTGTTGTCTGATAAGGAACTTCCCCCATTTCGATAGCGATAGTCGCTGTCATTGTTTTTACAGAATCAAAGAATCCAGTAGGTATTAACGCCGCATTACCTGTTGCCATAAGTACAGTCATGGTTTCTCCAATGGCTCTACCTACTCCTAACATGACTGCCGAGATAATACCTGGAGCTGCTGCTGGAAGGATTACTTTGCGAAGAGTCTGCCATTTAGTAGCTCCTACACCATAGCTTGCTTCTTTATATGTTTTTGGTACGGCATGTATAGCATCTTCTGCAATTGTAATAATAGTAGGTAGTGCCATTATCGCTAGTAAGATAGCTCCATTTAGGGCATTAAGACCATTAGGTAAACCTGCCATATCAGCTAAGCCAGGGCTTACCACTACAATTCCTAAGAAACCAATAACTACTGAAGGAACCGCAGCTAGCATCTCTATAGCTGGCTTTAAAATATTCTTTAGTCGTGTGCCAGCATATTCAGATATAAAAGCAGCTGTACCTATTCCTAGAGGAATAGCGATAAGCATCGCTCCTAAGGTTACTATGGTAGTACTTAGTATAAGAGGGAGCATTCCATATACAGGGTTCTTTGCTGTAGGATTCCATTCCATCCCTGTGATAAAGTCAAGGGGCTTTACATCCATAAAGAAGGAAATAGAATTATATATTAACATAGCTAATATTCCTCCTAATAAACAAAGCACTAAAAGACCAGTCGCTTTAAAGATGTACTTAAAAGTAACATCTAATCCTATTCTAACGTTATATTTCATATTATGGTCGTTCTATTATATAATAACCGTGTTCTTTGATCAGTTGTTTTCCGATCTCACCGTTTTCAAAGTCAATGAATGGTTTTACCTTTTCCCACGAATCTTCTAAGATGAACTGATACAGTGGTCTTTGGAAGAAGTATAGACTGTTATTGATTGCATTGGAGTCTATAGGAGAATAAGCTTGTGAAGTAGCAGTTTCTTTAATACTCAATATCTTTACAGTAGGATTAGTAGCTGTCTCGTGAGAGATATAACCTGCACCTACATAGCCTATCCCAGATTTGTCCGTTTTAATACCTTCTAAGATTTGAGCATTTCCTGTCATTTCTTTAGCAGCATTAGAAAACTCTATCTTTAGCTTCTTCTTAATAAAGGAGTGAGTACCTGAGCTACTTTGACGACCATAGATATTAATAGGTAGGTCTACAGAAGTAAGTTCTTTCCAATTGGTGATTTCTCCTTTCATTATTTTAGCTAAAGTTTCAAGATCTATTTCTTCTATAGGTAGATCCTTATGTACTACAAAGGCAGTAGCATCCTCAGCGAATATGACAGTACGAAGCTTTATATTCTTGTTTTCGAACTGTGCAATCTCTTTGTCTGATAAAGGGCGAGAAGAATTAGCGATGTCAGCTTGACCATTTAGTAAAGAGGTAATACCAATACCTGAACCACCACCAGAAATAGCAATACTAAAGTCAGAATCTATTAGAGTGTATTTCTCTGCTAGGTTTACTGCTAAATTTACCTCTGTGTCAGAACCTTTCATCTTGATAGAATGATCCTTGTCTCCACAAGAAAGAAATAATAAAGAAGAAAAAATAACTAGACTTTTTCTCATAGATAAATAGTGTTTTTTCATTGAGACAAAGTACTTATGTGATTGTGACCTATGAGTTACTACTGTGTTATCATAGAGTTAAGGAGAGTTATTTATTGATAATATAACATATGTGACAAAAAATCAGTTATCTCTTATTGATGATAGGGCTAAATATAAAAAGTTTATAATTTTTTAGGCACTTTCTCATTTTGTGCAATGAAATTACAGTATTGATTAAACTTTTCAATGTTATCACAAGGTTAATAATAGAGAAAGGTTAAACATAGGTAAAGTAGGAGAGCGGTATTTAATAATTGTTAAGAAGACATGTTTGTATAGTAATAAGAGAAGGGATATATAGATTACTTCTATACAGGAATTATTGATCTAGATTTATATTGTATAATTACTTTTCGTTTAAATAACTGTTACATAATCTGGTTTAAAATAAGAGCTCTCTTTATGTATAGACGTAAAGAGAGCTTTCTGAATAAAACAAGTAATAATCTGGCTTAAATCAATTAGTATATTTTTCTACCAATGAATTTTTGACAAGAAATACGTTATTATGGATAGAAAATAAGCAGTGTAAATACAGCAAATAATACTAAGTGCATAATACCCATGATAGGAGTAGTACGTTTGCCTAAGAAAGTCATTAGACTTAATAATAGGGTGATCACAAATAGAATAGTCTCTGTACTATTCATCCCAAACAATACTGTTTTGCCTGTAATTAATCCAATGATTAGTACAGAAGGCACCGTTAATCCTACTGTAGAAACGAATGCGCCATGGCACAGATTGATAGCGCGTTGAAACTCATTGTTTAATGCTGCTTTTACTGCCGTCATTGACTCTGGGGTGAACACGATGATGGCAACTAACACACCTCCTAATAGAGTAGGGAGGTTAGCGGTTTTAATCCCGTAGTCTACTACTACAGCCATATTATGAGAAAGAAGTACAATAGGTAGTATCATCCCGATTAGGATAATAGAACGTATCCATATCTCTCCTTTATTTCCTGTAGAAGTTTGGTGCTCATCTGTAGATTGAATATCTGCAATGGCTCTATCTTTATATGGAATTTCCATTGACCCTTTTTGAGGTTGTACATAGAGATGTCTATATCCTTTCATCTGAAAGAATAAGAATACAGCATAGAGAATAATAATAAATACAGCCAAGACAATAGCCTGTGTATCAATAAACATCCCTCCACCAGCACCTTGAATGAAGTTAGGTAACATTAACCCGATACCTCCTAGCATAATGATCATTGCTAAGTAAGACATTGTTCCCTGTGCATTATATTCTTGTTCACCATACTTTAGTCCACCTAATAGAATACACAGCCCTATTACTAGATTCATAATGATCATCATTACAGAGAAAATTGAATCCTTTCCAATAGTTGGGTTTTCTCCTGGGCCTAACATTACGGCAGAAATTAAAATTACCTCTATTGATACAATCGAAAGAGTAAGAATCAATGTTCCGAAAGGTTCACCTAATTTATGAGCGAGTTCATCCGCTTCTTTTACAACACCAAAAGCAGCTCCTACTATCGTAAATAGTAAGATCAAGAAAATACTAGTAGCTAATAAAGGGAATAAACTATCTCCAGTAATAGAACTTCCGAATAACATAAATAAGATAACAATAAGCCATACCACAGCTAATCGAATTCTTGTTTTCGTTGGAAAAATACTCGCTAAGGATAACTCTTTGTTTACATTGTCTTGTGTCATAATCAATCTCGTTTTTTAACAGGTCAAAATTATCATCTCTATAAATTTAATAATTTATCATTTGATAAAAAAAAGTAGTTGATATGTTAAACCTAGATCGTATTAGCCAAATACTACAAAGCAATTCTACTTCACATCTCTTTCATTAGTTCTAAAACCATACTTTAGTATGCTTTACTCACTAATTCAGAGCTATTTTGTATAATTACTTTTCGTCTATATGTCTATCGCGAAATTTGGGTTAAAAGTAAAGTGTTTTTAGAGGGGAAGGGTACTGTTTTTTTTGCTATGATGATATAGGTTTGGCTTCTTATAAAGCTTGTATGCTATATTTGTTAGTATCTATAAACTTTTCAAAATACTTTACTACTCATTGCAGATGAATATTTGTTTACTAAAGGGTAAGTTCATAATCAGTCCGTTATTTTGTGCAAAAAACGGACTTACTACGGACTCAAAACGATTCGTTAACCTCGTCAACACATCATTTAAAGACACAATTAGCCATTCTTTCAAAAAAATATCTGAATTAATAAAGTATTTGTTTGCACTATATCTTAATGAATCGATTTATATTGTGATAAATAAGATTATTTTTGTACAAAATGAGATGTAATGACCACCAAACTATTTACTTTCTTTCTATTCCTATTTATAGTTGCTTGTACAGACACTAAGCATTTAGATAATCAGCAATACGATATTTTAATTAATGAGTACTATAAGACAGGTGCTGTTGAGGTAGACGATATTGAAAATATTGTAGAACGCAAGGTGATTGAAAATATTCTTAAGGGATTATCCCATGTAGAGGTAACTGATAGTATTAATGATATTACGACTTCTCTTTTTTTAGAAAGCGTATCTATGGTAGAAAAGTCTTCTAATGTAGCATTGAAGGAATGGGTGTATAGTGAGGTTGGGTTCTATTATTATTCTTATAACTATTATTACGAAGCTTCTCCCTATTTTATCAAGATTGCTAAAACTTTAGAGAATAAAAGCATTGTATTAGATGTACAAGCAAAAAATATTTTGTTGCGTACAGCTTATTTCTTTGAGACCATGAATATGAATGAGAGCGCTATCATTTATTATAAAAAAGCTTTGGAAGAAGGGAAAAAGCAAAAGATAAATAACAGTGCTATTTTATGGGGCTTAGGAGTAGTATATTCTAAAGTAGATAGTCTAGATCAATCCATACATTACTATGAATTGGCAAAAGAAACGTCCTTATCGTATAAAGATACCCTTAGATATGCCAAAAGTTTAGGAGGAATAGCGTCAGTTTATCAAAAACAAGGAGATATAGATAAAGCAGAGTTATACTTGAAAGAGGATATAGCAATTAGCCAACAATTAGGTGAGGAGAGGAATCTAATGTATAGTCAGATACAATTGGGCAAATTATACATAGATCGCAAGCGATATGATCTTGCAGAAGAAGTTTTAAAAAAGTCTTATGAGATTACTAAAACTAAAAGCTATTTAGCTGGCTTTAAAAGAGAAATTATATCTTATTTACTCGATATCGCTAAGGCTCGTGGGATAGATACAGAAGAGCTCTTTTATAGAAGGGAGTTAGATCAAATAGACAGTATGATAGAAGCTAGGGAAGGAGAAGAAGTCATTAATAAAATTAACTGGAATACTAATCTTGAGAGAGTAAACTGGGAGCTAGAGGCGGAAAAAAGTTTCTCAGAAAGAGTGAGATATCAACGACTACTCTTGCTGAGTACCACTGTTCTTCTAACGCTTATCTTGTGTATGGTGTACTTATTTTCTAAACGAATTTTAAAGCTTCAAAAATATGCTTATGAAGGGAAGCTATTGGATTTTCAGTTATCTAAAATAAATTCAGAGAATAAGTTAAAAGAGACGAAAGCATCATTAGCATCTTATCAAGTATACTTGAGTGAAAAAACCGCACAAATAGCAAAATTAGAACATGAGTTAAATAAGGCTTCTCATTCTTCTAGGGAGATCTTCAAGGAAAAGCGTCCTGCTATCGAAGAATTACTTCGTTCTCACCTGATGACAGAGGAGAATTGGGTTTTGTTTAAAGAAACCTTTAAAGAAGAACAAGCAGTTTATTTTAATAAAATTATTACTCAGTTTCCTGACTTGACCGAGTCTAATCTACGCATTGTGTTGTTGCAAAAAATGGAATTAACTAATCAAGAAACTGCAAATATTCTAGGAGTAACTATTGATGCAGTCAAAAAAGCAAAACAGCGATTAAAGAAAAAATATGAAGATGAGTACTTTACTTTATTTAGTAAAGAGTAGTCTAATAGAAGTAAATAAACCACTATGGACTTTCAGTCCATAGTGGTTTATTTGAAAAATATGTACTTTTACTCATCGTGTTTAGAGTTTGTAAGACTAAACTATACTAATTTTTAAAAGCCAGTATGCTGACTTCTTTCTTTTTAATATTTTTATCGGACAACAATGATTAAAAAACAGAAGTAAAGTAGGATTTATTCTTCAGATTTCTGTTGTTTTGCTTTTTGACGTAGAACATATAAGTAAAGGCTCTCGACTTTATCTCTTGCCCAAGGAGTTTTTCGTAAGAATTTTAAAGAAGAGTTAATACTAGGGTCATGAGTGAAGCATCTGATGTTAATCTGATTGCCTAACTCCTTGAATCCATCATAGTATTCTACTAATTCTTCTAGAATATCTACTAATTTCTTTCCGTGTAATGGGTCTTTTGATACTTGCATATATCGTGTATTTTAAACAAAGATAATTGATTCTATATTGATGTTATTAAGGAAGTTATTTATTGCTTATTTATCAATAAACTCTTCTCCCCATTTTAAGAATGCTCGTAGAATAGGTTCTAGCATTTGCCCCTTATGCGTTAAGGTATAATTTACAGTAGGAGGAACAGTAGGAAGAGCATCTCTAGTGATGATATTTGTCTGTTGTAATTTTTTTAGTTCCTTGACTAACATCCGTGTATTAATATTGGGAATTTCTCTTTCTAATTCACTAAATCGTTTAGTCCCATCAAAGAGTGTAAATATGATAGGAATAGACCATTTTCCCCCAACTATTTCTAAAACATCGTGTAGGGTACATTTGTGTTCAACTTTTTCTATTTTATTTTTCGTCATAAGTGATTGGCTATGAGTAATACAGTAATTTATGGTATTACTATACAAAAGTGTTACTACTTGCAAAAGTAAAGTATTGCACTTAGGTTTACAATTAAATTTTAAATCAAAAACATGAGATTCCGATCTATTTGTAAGATGTTGCTTATCTTAAGTAGTTTGTTTTACAGTGTTTCAATTGTTGCTCAACAACAAGATGAAGTGGTTAATAAAGATAGTATAGTAGTTAATCCGCCTGTTAATGTAGAGACATTAATAGGAAGTAGAGGAGTCACTTTTAATATGCTCCTTAACAAGAAGTTTCAAAGTTTACCTAAAATAGGTTTCTTTAGTGTCATAAATTATGTAGGAGAGTGGGGAGAGCCAGATGTAAAGGATAGAATGATTCAAGGACAGTTAACCTATACCGTAATTAAAGGATTAGATGTAACTGCTGGATTTCACTATGATCCAGAGTTTGGAGTTAAACCAGCAGCTGGTTTATTATATACTTGGGTTAAAAAGGATTGGGTTGTTGTTCTTAATGGAAGAGTAGATATTATGTCAAAGCCTGCTTATGAAGGAATGGCTTTAGTAGAATATACTCCTAAGCTTAATGATACTTTTAAACTTTATACAAAAGCACAGGGATTATATGGATATGCAACAGAGTGGAAAGGACATTCTCGAAGTTATATCCAAGGACGAGTAGGATTGAGCTATAAAGAGTTTAGTTTTGGAGTTGCTGCTAATATAGATTTCTATGGTCCTTTAAAAGTGAATGAAAATAGTTTTGGAGGATTTGTAACAATGTTATTATTCTAACTTTTCCTGGTTAAAGTAAGATGTCTTCGTGATATCAGTTATTAGTCTTCTAGAAAATCCCAATTGTAATAATTGGGATTTTTACTTTATTTATTATCCAATTTAAAAGAGTGTAAGTCATTAATTCGGTGATTATTTCTATTTTTTCACATTTTGTAGCTTGTTTAATGTTGTATTAAACAAGAAAATTAAAGATTATTATCAATAATCACGATTTAGTATTTATAATTATTACAACTTCGTTATTTTAGTTTTTAGTATTGATATTTAATGTGTTAGGTGTTGTATTGAAGGATTTCATTCAAATCAAAGAGAGGTATTTATTACCTTTTATTAAAAAAATTATTAAAAAAATGTTTGCACATTAAAATATAATCCTTTCATTTGTACAAGAATAAAAAATCAAAAAATGAGAATAAATAATTTAAATATGGTAATGTGTATGTGTAAATGCTTTTCAAAAGAGGAGTAGTCTATTTGTACGTTGTATTTAAATTAAATCAATATATAGAAGCTCCTTATTTAACGATAAGGGGCTTTTTTTATGCATTTATACTATGTTATCAAAACGATGTAAGTATGCCTTAAAAGCAATGGTGTGTCTAGCAAGAGTATATCAAAATGGACACCTAACTATAGCTACTATAGCAGAAAAAGAAAATATACCAAAGAAGTTTCTAGAGCAAATATTGCTAGAGCTAAAGAGAGTAAAGTTAGTTAATAGTAAAAAAGGACTAGCTGGAGGATATTATTTAATTAAAGACCCTAAGGAGGTATCAGTAGCTGATTTGTATAGAATATTTGATGGGCCTATTGCATTAACACCATGTGTATCTATAAACTATTATGAACCATGTGATGACTGTGAAGATGAAGTAAGTTGTTATCTGAGAAAACAGTTTATGGAAATTAGAGATAAGACAAGAAAGAGCATGTCAGAAGCTACGCTTCAACGATTTATAGACGGAGATTAAAAAAATTTACACCTAAAGACTACTAAAACGATAGAGATTATAGTTTATTGAAAAAAGAATAGTATGAGTTTAAAAAATCAATATGAAAAAATGCTTGAGAGTGGGTTAGAAGCCTTGTCCTTTAAAGAGCAGATGAAGTATTTAAAAGAACATTTTGAATCAATAACGTTTTCAACAAGTTTCAGTTATGAAGATCAAGTTATTACTCACCTTTTAAAAGATGAAGGAAAGGTTTCTTTTTTTACACTGGACACAGGGAGGCTATTTGACCAGACTTACGATACATGGAGTCTCACTCTAGCAAAGTATAAAATTAATATCACAGCTTATTTTCCAGAGAGTAGTCTTATAGCAGAGTTTGTCAATAAGAATGGGCCGGATAGTTTCTACAAGTCTGTAGAGTTGAGAAAGGAGTGTTGTACTATTCGAAAGGTATTGCCTTTGCAGAAAGCTTTAAAGAATCAACAAATATGGATTACAGGTTTAAGAGCAGAACATTCTCCAAATAGACAAAGCTTGACTCCTTTTGAATGGGATGAACACAACCAAATTATCAAGTTTCATCCTCTACTATCTTGGTCTACAGAGGAAGTAATAGCGTTTATAGAGCAAAATCAGATTCCCTATAATCCACTACATAAGCAAGGTTATATCAGTATTGGATGTAGCCCATGTACAAGAGCCATAAGAGAAGGAGAAGATTTTAGGGCAGGTAGATGGTGGTGGGAAGATGCATCAAAAAAAGAATGTGGATTACACTTAAAACAATAGAATAAATAGTATTAACAGACATGATAGAAAACAATTATTTAGAAACTTTAGAACAAGAGGCAATTTATATTTTGAGAGAAACAGCTGCTCAATTTGAGAAACCAGCCTTGTTGTTCTCTGGAGGAAAAGACTCCATTGTCTTGGTTCACCTGGCATTAAAAGCATTTAGACCTGGTAAATTTCCTTTTCCATTAGTTCATATTGATACAGGGCATAATTTTCCTGAGGCCATTGCATTTAGGGATAAGTTAGTCGATCAAATAGGAGAAAAACTAATAGTAGGAAATGTTGAAGATAGTATTAGAAAGTACAAGTTAAAAGAAACACAAGGTCGTTTCCCTTCTAGAAACTCACTACAAGCTTATACTTTATTAGATACCATTCAAGAACATGAGTTTGATGCATGTATAGGTGGGGCGAGGAGAGATGAAGAAAAAGCAAGGGCAAAGGAAAGAATATTCTCTCTAAGAGATGATTTTGGTCAATGGGATCCTAAGCTTCAAAGACCAGAGCTTTGGGATATTGTCAATGGGAATATGCAAGCAGGGCATAATACTAGAGTATTTCCTATTAGTAATTGGACAGAGTTGGATATTTGGAATTACATTAAAGCAAATGATATTGAATTACCTGGATTGTACTTTGCTCATGAACGTGAATGTATTGAGTACAATGATAAATTAATAGCTCTTTCTAGTTTTACTCCAGTTGTTGAAGGGGAGAAAGTTGTTAAATCATCTGTGCGTTATCGCACTGTAGGAGATATGACTTGTACAGCAGCAATAGCTTCTAATGCTATAACAGTAGATGATATTATTGAGGATATAAAAAACTCAAGAATAAGCGAGAGAGGACAGACTAGATTAGATGATTTATTATCTGAATCAGCTATGGAAGACAGAAAGAAGAAAGGATATTTTTAATTGTAGTAAATAAAGTAAAATGGAAACATTAAAATTTATAACAGCAGGGAATGTAGATGACGGTAAAAGTACTTTAATCGGTAGATTACTGTATGATTCTAATAGTATCTCAACAGATCATTTAGGCGTTTTAGCAAGTAAATCAGATATAGGAGAAGAAACGATTGACCTGGCTTTAATTACTGATGGATTAAGAGCAGAACGTGAACAAGGTATTACAATTGATGTAGCATATAAATACTTTTCTACAGTTAATAGAAAGTTTATTATAGCAGATTCTCCTGGACATCAGCAGTATACTAAAAATATGATTACTGCGGCATCTGTATCCGATTTGATTATTCTATTAATTGATATCAGAAAAGGAATTACAGAACAGACCAAACGTCATGCTTCAATCGCTTCTCTGATGGGAATTAAAAAAGTCATTGTAGCAATCAATAAAATTGATTTAGTAGACTATAACGAAGGTATTTATAAGGAGATTAAGTCAGACTTTGAAACATTAAGAAGTCAATTAGCCTTTACAGAAGTTGTTTATATCCCTATTAGTGCTCTACAAGGAGATAATATTGTAAATTCTTCATCACTAACTCCTTGGTATACGGGTAAAACCTTGTTGGAGGTCTTAGAGACCATTCATATAGAAAGTCAATTGAGAAATGAAGCTCGTTTTCAAGTTCAGTTTATTATTAGACCTCAGAGGAAAGAGTATTTAGATTATAGGGGGTATGCAGGATTAGTATTGAGTGGTCAATACAAAGTAGGAGATAGAGTAAGAATACTTCCAAGCAATATTTCTACAACTATTACAAAGTTAGAGAAGAACCTTAGAGAAGTATCTAATGTTATAGCAGGTGATAATGTTATAATGCATTTTGATGCAAATCTGGATATTAGTAGAGGAGATACAATTTATTTAGAAGAACAAAAAGCACCTTTAGTAACAAATAAGCTTACTTCTTGGATAAGTTGGTTAGATACAGAAGATATGCAATTAGGTAAAACGTATATTTTACAACATCGTTTTCACAGTGTTCGAGTTAAAATCAAATCGATAGATAGAAAGTGGGATATAAACACTCTTGAGTTTAACACAGGTGAGGAGGTGAGCTTAAATGATATCGCACAAGTTAGCCTACAAACCAATCAAGCATTAAACTATGATCCTTTTGTAGAAAATTCTAAAACAGGGAATGCTATTCTAGTAGACGAGACCTCTTATAATACTGTAGGGGCTTTAATGTTCTTGTAAACTACCTTTTACAAGTATGAGGGACTACATATATAACAAGACAATAAAGAATAGAGTACCTAATAAAGAGCTATTTGAAACTTGGTTAGATCGATTCTATAATTGGTTGTTTACCAATTATAACTATGAATCGTTTGCTTGTTTTTTAGCTGAAGAACAGACTTTGTGTCTTGAACTGGAAGTGGTATTACAAAGAGTTATTACTAAAGATAAAGCAGGTCTTAAAGCACATTTGTTTTTTAATCAAGTCGGAGCTTTGTATGAATCTCTAGAGTCTGATTTAGAGGGGTATATAAGTTATGATAAGTCTGTTCAGTCTAAATCAGAAATAATAGCTTTTAACTCAGGTTTTTTAGCGATGTATATCTATAGGGTCTCACAGGTATTTATTGATCTAGGGATAACTGTTTTGCCTCAGATAGCTAATCGATATGGATACCGTCTTACAGGAATAGATATTAGTCCATTTGCACAAATAGGTAAACAATTAATACTTATCAATGGTTTAGGAGTTGTGATAGGGAGTACAGTAGTTATAGGAAATAATGTAAGAATACATCAAGGAGTAATCTTAGGAGAGTATAGACAGATATTAGACTTGTGTTTAAAGGAATCTATTGTGATTGAAGATAATGTTGTAATACGAGAAAGAGTCTCTATTACAGGAAATGCCATAACGATTGGTAAAGGATCAAGGATAGGACCAAATCTTCATATACCAAGCTCTATTGAAGCTAATTCCAATGTAGAACTAGATAATCAATATCGTATAAGAATAAATGAAACAATAATAAAGTAACCAAATTAAAAACCAAAGAGAATATAAAATGAAAGTAGAAAGTATTTTAGGAACAATTGGAAATACTCCAATTATAGGATTAAATAGATTCTTTCCAGGATCAAAACAAACTTGGATAAAGCTTGAAAAAACAAATCCAGGAGGAAGTATTAAAGATCGTATTGCCTTGGCGATGATAGAGGACGCTGAGAAACAAGGTTTGTTAAAACCAGGAGGTGTTATTATAGAACCAACATCTGGAAATACAGGAATAGGACTTGCTTTGGTAGGAGCTGTTAAGGGATATGATGTTATTTTAGTTATGCCCGAGTCAATGAGTGTAGAGCGAAGAAAATTGATGGAGATATATGGAGCTAAATTTGAATTAACTCCACGAGAAAAAGGAATGAAAGGAGCTATTGAAAAAGCGGCAGAATTAGTTCAAGAAATTTCGAATGCATGGTCACCAAGACAATTTAACAATCTTGTGAACGTAGATATTCACAGTAGAACAACTGCATTAGAAATTATTCAAGATTTTCCTGAAGGATTAGATTATTTAGTGACAGGAGTCGGAACAGGGGGACATATTACGGGGGTTTCTAAAGTATTAAAAGAGAAATATCCCAATCTGAAAGTGATTGCTGTAGAACCTGATACTTCTGCTGTATTAAGTGGAGAACCTTCTGGGCCACATACTATACAGGGGATTGGAGCAGGCTTTATTCCAGAAATATTAGATTTTAATTTAATAGATAAAGTTGTAAAGATTTCAAAAGAAGAAGCATTTACAGTAGTAAAAGAAGTTGCTAAAAAAGAAGGCTTACTAGTAGGAATCTCTACAGGAGCATCATTGGCAGCTATTACAAAATTATTGCCTTCTATAGAAGATGGTGCTAAGATATTGACATTTAACTATGATAATGGAGAACGCTACTTATCAATAGAGGGGCTATTTTAATTCTGAATTGTGATGAATAGTGGAAAAGTTATACTAGCAGGTGCTGGTCCAGGAGATCCTGAATTAATAAGTCTGAAGGCACTTCGGTATTTAAAAACGGCAGATATAATTCTCATAGATCGATTAGTCTCTCCTGAGCTTATCGAACTGTATGTCAATAAGACGACAAAAGTTATTTACGTAGGTAAACAGTGTTCTAAAGGGATACATACACCACAGCAAGAGATTAATAAGTTAATGGTTTCGTATGCTAAATTAGGAATGACTGTACTTAGACTAAAGGGAGGAGATGTCTCTATATTTTCTAATATTCTTGATGAGTTACGGGTATTAAAAGAAAATGGAATAAAATATGAGATTATCCCAGGCATTTCTGCAGCATTAGGTGCAGCAGCTTATAGTGCTATTCCTTTGACTAGTAGAGGATATAGTCGTGCAGTTCGTTTCTTGACTTTATTTGATACGTTTAGTATTGAACAAGATACTTGGAGAGATTGGGCAAAGACAGAGGATACATTAGTATTCTATATGAGTGGACAAAAGCTGAAGTTTTTAGTACAAGCCTTGCTATCACAAGGGATAGCGTCAGAGAAAGGAATTGCTATTATTCAACAGGCAAGTACTATCTATCAAAAGACAACAGTGTATTCTTTTAAAGATATTATAGAAAAAGAGCTGATTGCCTTTGAGTATGTACCAACTTTATTTATTGTGGGTAAAGTAGTTGAACTACATGAGCAATTTGCTTGGAAAGAAGAAATAAAAGAAGGAGAATACTATTCTTATTTTGATAATCATATAAAAGAGTTTCAATATGCAATTTGATCAAAAAATAACAAGTTTACAGAAGCAGGTTGAAAACTATTCGCGAGAAGAACTAATCTGGTTTAATGGTTACCTCTCGGGTTTGTTAGCCCAAAATGAGATACAGCCAAGTAATCCAATTGCTGTTAATCAAAGTTCTAAAGTATCAGTGAAGCCACTTATTCTTTATGGAAGTGAAACAGGAAATAGTAAGAAAGTAGCACTAGAACTTCTAAAGCTTTGCAAACAGAATAAGTTACAAGCTAAGAGTTTAGACTTAGCTACATATAAAGTTGAAGATTTGAGTAAAGAAGATTTTATCATTCTTATTTGTAGTACACAAGGTGAAGGAGAACCACCTCTTTCTGCTCAGAAATTCTTCGATTCCTTATCTAAAGTAAAACTTGAATTAAGTGGTGTAAGTTATTGTTTATTAGCGTTAGGAGATTCTTCTTATCCTCTTTTTTGTAAAGCAGGAGAAGATCTAGATAAATTATTACTTCAACAAGGAGCGCAATCTATTTTACCGCTAAAAAAGTTAGATGTAGATTATAAAGAATATACTGCTACGTGGTTTAAAACAGTCTTAGATACTATAGAGAAATCTAGAGGGAGTATTGTAGAAGAAGGAAATCATAAAGATATTAATGCACAGATTACAGTAGAAAAACCTAATGTAAAAAAGGAGTATCAAGGGGTAGTTAGTCACAGTGTATTATTGAACGATAGAGAGTCTAATAAACAAACCTATCACCTAGAAATTCGCAGTGATATAGCTATAGACTATCAGCCAGGAGATGCCATAGGGGTTTACCCTCCCAATAAGCTAGGTACAATGATAAGTATAGCTAAGTTATTGGGTGAAGAGAGTAGATATGAAGAGTTAGAGGGATTGAGCATTACAGGGCTTACAAAAGGCGTACTAAATAAATTATCACCTTATTTAGGAGTAGATATTATTGAAGATAAGATTGACTTATTGGATCTTTTAGAAACCTATAGTAATAGAAAACCAATAGAACTAGATGGGATAAAAGCGATTCTACAGCCGATTGCGCCAAGGCTTTATTCTATTTCGTCTTCTAATTTAGCTCATGAGGATGAAGTACATTTAACTGTTGCCTTAGATCAGTTCTTGGTAGGAGAAGAAAATAAACAAGGATTGTGTTCTTCTTATTTTTCTGAATTAGAGGTTGGACAGGAACTCTCATTCTATATTCATAGGAATAGTGAGTTTTATTTACCTGATTCTGATAAGGATATTATTATGATAGGACCAGGAACAGGTATTGCACCATTCAGAGGTTTTATTGAACATAGAGATACAAGTGGAGCAGAAGGACGCAATTGGTTATTCTTTGGCGAACAGCACTTTGTATGTGATTTTTATTATCAGACAGAAATACAACAATGGTTAGAAAGTGGTGTTTTAACAAACCTAGATACTGCTTTCTCTAGAGATCAAAAGCATAAAATATATGTTCAGGATAGGCTAAGAGAAAGAGCTAGTGAAGTGTGGAACTGGATAGAATCAGGTGCTATAATTTATGTTTGTGGGCAGAAGTCTCCTATGAGTGAAGATGTTGAACGTGTGCTTGTTGAAATCATTATGGAGCAACAAAACACTTCTTTTAAAGCGGCTGAAGAGTATTTAGAAGAAATGTTTTTAAGTGGACAATATAGAAAAGATGTGTATTAAAAAAAGACAGAATGAATCAAGATAAACTATCTCCTATAGAAGGGATAAAAGAAAAAAGCGACGGCTTACGAGGTACGTTAGCACAGAGCTTAAAAGATAATTATACAGGGAATGTAAGGCCTGATGATGAAGCTTTAATTAAGTTTCATGGAATGTATGTCCAAGACGATAGAGATAGGCGACAAGAGAGAGCAGAAAAGAAACTAGATAAGCTGTATTCTTTCATGATTAGACTTCGCATACCAGGAGGAGTAATCTCTGCGAAGCAATGGCAGGCTATACATGAAATATCAGAACTATATGGTACAGGTGTATTAAAGATAACAACTAGACAAACTATACAGTTACATGGATTATTAAAGCACCAATTAAGTGATACAATACAAGGTTTTCTTCTTGCTAAACTAGATGCTATTGCTGCATGTGGTGATGTCAATAGAAATGTAATCTGTAGTTCTCATCCACAAGTTTCACCTGTTTTTGAGCAAATTCATAACTATGCAGATAAGATATCTAAAATGCTTTTACCTAAGACACAGTCTTATTATGAACTATGGATAGATAACGAAAAAATTTATGATCGATCTATTGAAGCTGATCCTTTATATCAGGACAAGTACCTTCCAAGGAAATTTAAAATAGCCATTGCAATTCCACCAACCAATGATGTAGATGTATTTGCTAATGATATTGGGCTTATTGCTATTGTAGAAGATGATAAACTGATCGGATTTAACATTGCTATAGGAGGTGGATTATCTACAACACATGGCAATGAGCAAACCTATTCAAGACTTGCTACTGTTATAGGGTTTTCTGACAATGAAGAAGATACGATGAAGTTGATTTATGAAGTATTGACTATACAACGAGATTATGGAAATCGTTCAGATAGAAAGCTTGCTCGTCTAAAATATACTCTTGACAGATTAGGAGTAGAGAACTTTGTCAAAGAACTAGAACATAGAGCAGGAGTAAAGCTTCAACCAGCTAGAGCGTATGAATTTACAGAGCGTAATGATAGATATGGATGGCAGCAAGCTCATGAAGGTAAATGGTATTACACCTTATTTGTTGAAAATGGTGTAGTACAAACTTATCAAAAGGAGTTCTTGTATAATTTATCTAAACTAACTGTATCTGATTTTAAATTTACTTGTAATCAGAACTTAATACTTGGAGAAATTGAAGAAGAAGACAAATGGTTAGTAGAGAAGCTATTGGTGGAACACGCAATAGAATTGAGAAATTCAAAACTAAGAGAGAGTTCTATCTCATGTGTGGCATTGCCAACTTGTCCATTAGCTTTAGCTGAGGCACAGCGTTATTTACCTGAGTTAATATCTAAAGTAGAGCCATTACTAGCTAAACATAATTTAGGTGAAGAAGAGATTAGTATTCGAATGACAGGATGTCCTAATGGTTGTGGTCGTTCATATTTAGCAGAGATAGGCTTTGTAGGCACTGGTCCACAAGAGTATAATCTTATGCTAGGAGGAGACCGATATGGAACTCGATTAAATCAACTATACAAGAAAAAGATAAAAGAAGAAGAGATCTTATCACATTTAGATAATTTATTCGGCCAATACAAAGAAGAAGCTTTAGCTAAAGAAACTTTTGGAGACTTTACGTATAGAAAATTCTTTGCTTAAAAAATAAACTAAAACTACCACCACAAAACAATTATTCAATGAAAGTCTGTTGCATTTTTATTACTTCTTTCCTGTTCTAAGGAACTATAAGAGCTACTTTATCTCAGAGTAGTTTAATCACTATTAAACATTGTAAAACAAATTGTAGATCAATCTGCCAGATTGGTCCTGAGGGACTTATCTCTCTTTTTTTATTCTTTAAGTATATGATTTTATAGTTAAAGGGTTGTAATATAATAGATTATGAAAAACACATTATTCCCAATATTTCTAAAAACGACTCATTCCAATTTTTTAATTGTAGGAGGAGGTAATGTTGGTTTAGAGAAAACTAAAACATTGCTAAATCAAAATGAACTAACTCATATTACGGTTGTTTCTATTGATTTTAAACCTGAATTCTTTGAATTACAAACCACTCATGATAATCTAATATTGAAACATAGAAGCTTTTTAATAGAAGATTTGTATCAAATGGACTTAGTAGTAATAGCGACAAATAATACTGTCTTAAATCAAGAAATAAAAGCTTTAGCCAATAGTAAAGGATTATTAGTTAATGCGGCTGATCAGCCAGACTTATGCGATTTTTATCTTGGGTCTATCGTAACCAAAGGACAACTAAAGATAGCAATATCTACTAATGGTCAATCACCTGTATTGGCTCGTAGAATGAGAGAGTATTTAGAAGAAGAAGTGCCTGATAATGTAAGCGATAGTATAGAACATTTAAATCAGTATAGAGCACGTCACAAAGGGAATCTAAGAGAAAAGCTCAATAGTTTAAATCAAGTAACATCCGTTATGACCAATCGTAATTATGAGAGAAAACAACTTTTTTCTAAAATCTTTAGACTCACTAATCTTGTGTTAGTTTTTGTATTGGGATATGCTTTATCTAATGTTATTACCTTTCATGATATTCAAGCTGGCTTAGCGAGTATGCCTTCAGAGTTTTACTATGTTTTCATTATTGGATTTCTAGCACAGATGGTTGATGGGGCATTAGGATTGGGATATGGAATGACTTCAGCCTCAGCTATGATGGCTATGGGACTAAGTCTTCCCACTATATCAGGGAGTATTCATACTGCAGAGATGTTTTCTAGTGCAGTATCTGGATACACACACTACAAGTTTAAAAATGTAAATAAGAAGTTATTATTGTGGTTGAGCATTCCTGGAGTAGTAGGGGCTATTTTAGGTTCTTTATTTGTGATCTATATTGGTAGTGAGTATGAGTATATCGCTTATCCATTTGTAGCATTATACTTAATGATTATTGCTATTAGATTAATTAGTTTAGCACTAAGAAACTCAGTAATCAGAAAGAAAGTCAAATACGTTGGTTTTCTGGGTTTTTCAGGAGGTTTCTTTGATGCTTTTGGAGGAGGAGGTTGGGGGCCTATAGTTACTTCTACACTTCTAACTAAAGGAAGACCTACTAGATATGTCGTAGGGACAGTATCCTTAGCGGAGTTCTTTGTAACTTTTGCTGCTTCTATGGTTTTCTTTTCGAAATTGGGATTTGGTTATTGGTATATCTTCTTAGGCTTAGCCTTAGGAGGGGTATTTGCAGCTCCTTTAGCAGCAAGATTAGCTGGTAGAATGCCTAAACGTATCTCTTATATCTGTGTAGGATTATTGGTTTTTGTAGCTAGTTTAAGAATAGTCATTAAGTTTACATAGGATTAGTAAGAAAGAAAAATAGACTTGTCGGTTTTATACAATTTTACTTCTAACTCCTAGTCTAGTTTTGCACTAGAATATTAAATAATAAAACTATGCAAGACATTCAAAAAGTAGTTAGAACTACTCCAACAACTTTATCAAGACCCGTAGGAAATTATTCACATATCACTATTGTACCTAAGAATGCGACTATTTATACTTTCTCTGGACAGATAGGTACTGACGGTAATGGTGTGATACCAATGGACTTTAATCAACAAGTAGACAATACGTTTAGCAATATTGCTGCCTTATTAGAAAGCCAAAATCTAACAGAGGTTGATATTATAAAAGTTAATATTTGGGCAACTAAAGAGATTGACTGGGATTATTTTGATAGCGTATGGAAGGAGTTCTTTAAAAGTGGAAATCCTTCTATGACTATAGCTTATATCTCAGCTTTAGGGCTTCCAGAGATTGATTTAGAGATCGAGATTTGGGCGGCTAAGGTCTAATCTATTAGAAGAAATAGATAAAGTGCTTCGAATAATCCATCTCTTTCTTTTGAATATCCATTTTTCATTTGACCATAAAAGGGGTTCTTTACAAAAATAAAATTTATGAGTCAATTAGATGCAAAGCAATTCCCTATAGTAAAAGTAATTATTCAATCTGTCAATGAAGGACATGATCAAGATCAGTATTTTAATGATTATGAAGCATTACTAAAAACAGGTAAAAAATTTGTTATGATTAATGAGGTGAGCGCACCTGATGTAAAGGACACTAAGAGTAATAAGGATCACATGAAGAAGATGAACCTGTGGATGAAAAAGAATAGAGAGGAACTACGCAATAATGTATTAGCCATGATACAGGTAGAACCTAATGAAGAAAAACGCCAAGTAGCAATAGACTTTAAAGAGATCTTCTTTAAGTATTGGGGGCATGAACTTTTTGTAGTTTCTACTGCAGAAGAGGCATTAGTATTAGCAAATGAAAAATTACTAATAGTAAATAAGTAACAATTAGATTTAATATCTAATAAGTTATTTTAGGTTGTTTTTATAGTCCATAAAAAATCCTACAGACACTAGCGTTTGTAGGATTTTTTGGTTTATAAAAGTGACAATAACCTTTAAAAGGTTATTTAAAACTAGTTTCCAAAGTACTTTTAAAAACTTGAATTTCTTTCTTCGTAGTTACAGAAATAAGCTTGTATAAGTCCTCAGATATAAACTTATTTTTCTCTATAATATCTTTGATAATGTACTCTTCATTGGTTTCTATATCGACTACTTTGTCTTTAACTTTCATGTGTTCTCTTTTAGTTTGAAAGCAAAATTAAGAAGAAAAGAAGAGTATTGCTCTTCTTTTTTTAGCTAAATAGACAATAAAAATCACCTTTAAAAGAAAGAAATAAACTATAAATTACTCTTTAAGGCGACTAGTGTTCTAAATTAAATTTAAAAGAAATAATTTACTTTTTAGTATTCAATAAAGAGATAAGGGTTAGCTTGTTAGTTAAACAAGTTAGCCCTTATTTGTTTTTCCTATAACTAATACTACTCTGATTGTCTCTAATTGTAAATAGGTTCTTACTCTGTCAGCATTAAGTCTGTAACGACTCCGTTTAATATGCTATTTTAACGGACTCACTACGGACTTAACACGACTAAAACTTTTTAAAAGATTATAAACTTTTAGTCATACAGTGTTGAGGGCCTTTAATCCCTTGATATGTTTTACCTGAATCTTCATAGCCCGTTTTTAAGTATAGATTATAAGCGAGAGCGTTCGCATAGTTAACCCCAAAGACTATTTCATTTACAGTAGGATAATATTCTCTTACTAAGTCAGGTAATAGAAGCATAGTAACTTTAGCTATTCCTTTGCCCTGTTGATTAGGCATGATAGATAATGCGCGTAGTAAAATAGAATCTTTATTATCTGTATAAATCAAACGATCATCAGAAAGATCTAATGAAAATAGGCCTACTGGAGTATTTTCAGATAAGATACAATATTGAGTACGCATTGTACTCTCCATAATATCAGGATTAGTCAGCATATACTTTGGCACAAGAGCAAACGTAGCTTGCTGTTCATCTAATTCATAAGAAGTTAGTTCATCAAAGTATTTAGGATCATAAGGTTGTATCGTTATCATATTCAGGTCAATTTAAACCAAGCAATTTAGAATAATATTTCTGTTTTTTCTATTGTTAGTTTAGAAGGAAAATGTTTTCTTTATGAGTATATAAGAATATACATGAGAAAGTATTTATAGTAGTCTGCTTTTTTTTGAATAATGCTATTTTTAGCCAAGAACAATTAATGGATAGTATTATATTGAAATAACTATTCAACTTTTAATATAGGAGCTGAGAAAGAGTCTTTTAAAGGACAAGGTTGGGATGCTTTAGTAACGGAAATGAGCAAAGCTAATTCTGTATTGATTGGGGAAACTCACTTTACAAATGAGGTACCTTATTTTGTAAATGCTGTAATTGATGCAGTTAAATTTGATAACTACTTTCAAGAAATAGATCCTTATTCAAATGGTATTATCGAAAATAAGATTAAGACATTATCTCCAAAGAAACTTGAGCAATTTGTTAAGGAGTACAGTTCTACTTTTTCATTTTTAGAGAGAAAAAAGGACTTTTATCTCTATAAGAAAATTGTTGAGAAAGGGATAAGAACATATGGTTTAGAACAAATCTATCTAGATGCGGATAGGTTGATTATCTCTCATCTAAAAGAGCAGACAAAGAATAAAGAGACTGCTAAATTTTTTTCTCAAATGTTAGATACATCAAATAAATTAGCTTTAGAAGAGGATACCTATCTATTTTCAGAATATTTTATAGAAAAGAGTAATCTATTGCTTAGTACTAAAATATCTGCTAAAGAACGAGAATACCTAGAAGCAATGAAGTTGAGTAGAGAGATTTATTTAGGAGATAAACATCACTTAAGAATACAAGTAATGAAACATCTATTACTAGAAGATCTTCCACATTGGTCAAGTAAGAAAAACCTTTTTAAGTTTGGAGCAGTTCATACTCCTAAAGGAGAAATTTTGATGGAAATATATGATATAGGTAATCTAGTATCTAATATAGAAGATGCTAACTTTAGAACATCTCTACACATAATGCTGATAGGAAAGACTGAAGCTGAAACTATGGATGATCTTAAATTATACAGTTCTTTCTTAGGTGTTGTAACTACTAATGATTGGTATTGTTTTGATCTTAAACCTTTACAAAAAGCAATTTCTCAAGGTACATTAAAAATAGAGGATCAGACTTTACTGAGAATTGTAAAAGGGAATGATTTTTTAATCTATATTCCTGAGTTGACGGAGAGTGAAAAATTCTTATAAATTACTTTGATATAAAAGAGGATATTAAAGGTCTAAAATATAGTATCTTTGATGTAATAATAAGATTTAGTTATGCACTATCAAGAGATCCTCCCAATATTGCCCTTACGAGATTATGTCCGTTATTTTTGGGTATTAGAGAACTCAAATGATAAGGCAGAAAAACAAACTTTTAAGATACTTCCTGATGGTATACCTACCTTAATCTATCAAGATAGGCCTAACTTATTTTTAGATCAATATCATCAAGTAGCTCCACAACTCTATGTCTATGGACAGTTTAGTCAGTTTACAGATCAGAGTGTAGAGGGGAGTTTCAGGATAATCGGAGCATATCTAGAACCTACGGCTTTAAAGACGTTATTTAAATATGATGCTATTGAGTTTAGTAATAAGAATATAGCCTTAGAAGACATTGTCCCTAATACGCTTTTAGAACAACTAGTACACGCCGATACTATTGAGGAGAAGATAGGTTTATTATCTTCTTTTCTATTGGAGCAGATTCAGTATAATAGGTTTGAGAATAAAAAGGTAGATTATATCTCTCTATTATTACAAAAGGGGAGATCATTAAAAGAAATACAAGATGAAATAAATACTTCTGAGAGAACATTAGAACGACTTGTAAAACAACATATAGGGATGTCTCCTAAGTTGTTTTCAAGAATTATGCGATTTCAGTCTAGCCTTGATTTGTTAAGAGAGAGTAGGTTTAAGAACTTAACGACACTTTCTTATCAGAGTGATTATTATGATCAAGCTCATTATATCAGAGAGTTTAAAGAGTTTACAGGAGTTAGCCCAAAAGAGTTTGTGAAATCCTCTGATGAACAGCTGATTAACTTTCCTCTATTTAAATCAGAGGAATAAATGCATTAAAAAGACTTGCATTCGTCTTAGCATTAGATATGGAGGGGTATCTTATAATAATCCATTAAATTCTGTTTAATATCCATTTTATAATAGGTTAAAAATACAGTACTTTACTTTTACATAATTCCATTTATTAAAACTACTTAGAGATATAAGTTGAGGTAATTTATAGTGAATATTCACAGTGTCATTTATAAGAATGGAGCCTTATAACTGACCTATAAAGATTTATCTATCTTACTATTAAAGTTAATTTCTGTTTTTCAAAAAAAGACTTTTTATATTATCTTTAAGGGAGTTCGCTTGGAATAATTTATTTAAAAGAAAACATGATGAATAAAATAAAACTTAATGATGGAAATCTAATTCCGTCAATCGGATTTGGAACTTACAAAGCAACTAAAGCAGAAGGGATTTTAGCAGTAAAAAATGCTTTAAGTAAAGGGTATCGCTTACTAGATACAGCTGCTATATATCAGAATGAAGAAGAAGTAGGGCAAGGTATAAAAGAGAGTGGTGTCCCTAGAGAAGATATCTTTGTGACTACAAAAGTATGGAGAGAAAATATGGGATATGAAGAGACTAAAAAGGCACTTGATATTTCGTTAGAGAAACTAGGTCTTGATTATATCGATCTTTATTTAATTCACTGGCCAGCTAATTATAAAAACTTCGGTGATAATTGGAAAAAAGTGAATGCTGATACTTGGCGTGCTATGGAAGAATTACAAGCTGTAGGTAAAATAAAATCAATAGGAGTAAGTAACTTTTGGGAAGAGCACTTAGAGGCTTTATTAGAAACGGCTAAAGTTATCCCTTCTATTAATCAGTTAGAATTTCATCCAGGGTATTGGCAGCCAGAATTAAAAGCATATTGTGAAAAGAAAAATATTGTCATAGAAGCTTGGTCACCATTAGCTAGAGGTAAAGTGTTTGACAATGAGGTGTTAATCAGTATTGCAAAGAAACATAGTAAGTCAATCTCTCAGGTATGTTTAAGATGGTGTTTACAACATAATACAATAGCAATACCGAAGTCTAACACTCTAGAAAGAATTATTGATAATATGAATATTTTTGATTTTGAGTTAAGTAATCAAGATATGGATCAAATCAATAATTTACCTAAAATGGGATTCAGTGGTGAAGTGCCTAATGAATGGCCTGACTATGTAGTTTAATATCAAAACGAATCAAGTATTTTAAACAAAGCCTATAGGTACAGAGTGTGTTTATAGGCTTTTTTCGTTCTATATGAAGGGGAAAAGAAGTGATTATTTGTTAGTTAATAAAAAATAAATCGTATTATAGTGCTTTAGAATATAAGTATCTAATCCTTCTTAATATGAACTATAAATTACTAATACCATTATCATTTTTGTTTATCCCTTTATCAGGAGAGGCAAGCGAATTGTATAAAGAAAGTAAAGGGGGATACCATAATACTACACGGTTATTACAAGAAAAGGAAGTTGGCAAACCTTTTAAAGAACTATGTCAGATCATAGACCAATATGCTGAAAGTACTCTTCAGAAAGGTAATGTCAACTCATTAGTGATTGCCATTTATAGAGATGGAGAGGTTTATTAGCAGTATTATGGAGAATTAGATAAAGAGTCCAAACAACGACCTAGTGATAATACACTTTATGAGATTGCTTCTATCTCTAAAGTTTTTGCAGGTTCTTTAGTAGCTAAAGCTGTCTTAGAGCAAAAGATTACGCTAAATGATGATATTAGAATTTACTTAAAAGGAGATTATTCAAATTTGCAGTTTGAAGGAACTCCTATTACCATTCAGAATTTAGTAACACATACTTTGGGACTTCAAGATAAAGCTGCTAAAGAGTTAGATAAAATATATAAGAAGACGAGAGAGGGATATTATGAAAATAGACCATTTAGTTATACAATGTCTGATCTATTAGAAGAATTAAAAACAGTCAAATTAGATAAGAAACCAGGTACATTCTACGACTATAACTCAGTAGGTCCAGAATTAATTACTTATATTTTAGAGCAGGTATATCACAAGCCTTATAAAGAGCTATTACAGGAGTTATTAGATGAACTTAACTTGAAGCAGACTTCTTTAAATGAGTATGATAGGTATAAGAAACAATTAGCTATAAGTTATAACGAAAATGGGGAAGTAGCTCCTTTACTAAGAAATCCTCTATTAGGTGGATCGTATGGTATGATAAGTAGTTTACCTGACTTAACTAAGTTTATGAAGTTTCAGTTAGAAAGCAATCAACCTTTTATAAAGGAAGCCTCCCGATTATTATTTAAAGAAGAAGAAGACGGTGATGATAAAGGGTATTTCTGGGATGTGGGATACGGTCTGAAGGAAGGTGCGTATTATGGAAAGACAGGAACGTCAATAGGGGTACAAAGTGGTATTCTTGTTTGTCCAGATTCACGTTATGGAATGATAATAATGATGAATAATACTTCGGATACTGCACAAGATGATTGGTTAGAATTATATAATAAAATAGAAACAGCATTAATTACTTATCCTAAGATAAACCTAGTGTCCCTGCTAGAAAAAGAGTTTAAAAATAACTTTACTGTAGCTTTAGAGAAGTATAAAACGTTAGAAGCAGACAAAGAACATTATCTCTCAGGGTCATTCTATTTAAATGATTTAGGATATAACTTTCTGAATAGAAGAGAGATGGGTAAGGCAATAAAAGTATTTGAATTAGCGATTCAATATGATACTAATAACGCTAATTTATACGATAGCTTAGGAGAAGCTTACTTTCTCATGAAGGATTATAAAAAGTCTTTATTGAGTTACCATAAATCGCTAGAGCTAGATGATACTAATGATAATGCTAAAAATAGTATTAGAGAGATTGAAAATATGATTAAGTAAAGTGATTGTATTGCTCTTAGTCATAAATGAGATGTCAAAAGTGTCGTACCAAATATAGGGTAGTACCAATGCAACTAAAATCCCCTTCCCAAAAGCTTTTATAAGTGGGAAGGGAAGTTTTATTACTTTACTTTTTTCTCTATATCCTCTAAAAAATTATAAATTTTCTTAAAGTCCGTTTGATAATTATTTTCTATTTTAAGTACCTTTTTTTCTTTAAGCTTATTGTTTTCAAATGTAAATTCTGTAGTTATTATATAATCATTTAGTTTTTCAGAATAGTATAATATTTCTTTATTTTCAGAAACACCAGTATTTAAAGGATTTCCATATTTTTCAATTAGCTGTTGTTTACTAACACCTAATGTCATGAAATCTGAAAATTTACTTTCATTTCTATTTTTATTTGGAGTACTTAAACTTGAACATGATGCCATTAAAAAAGGGACAATCAAATAATATAACTTCATTGAATTCATTGTTTTTCGTATAATATTCTAGCAATTTTAATGCTTGATTCTGTAACTTAATTCAAGTTACATTTTTAAATTTAAAAAACAGCATTAAACATCTTCAACTATCTTAATATATTACTTTTTATAGCTTTCCAACTTTTAGTTGAACCTTGTTAAGAAGTAAGTGGATAATCTATACTATTATTTGGTCTAGTAGTATTGTTAGTATTTATTATTTTATATGGTACTATATTTTGGAGTATAATGGAAATACATTACACTTAAAATATTAATGTAAAATGGAATTTTACAGACAAATTATATTTAAGTAAAAAGAGGATGCCTTAGCATCCTCCTATATTATTCTTTATCATCTACAAAGTCTTGTAGGTAATTAAATCTATCTGTTAGTTTACCACCTTTAGTAATAGTAGCTCTTTCTAGTATTTTATCTTTATCTCCATTAAAGAAGGCAGGTAATACTTGTTCTACAAATACTTCACCAAATCCTTCACTAGCATCTTTTGGTAATTCACAAGGCAAATTATCAATAGCCATCACTGTTATTGCAGCAGGATGGTCAAATTCTACTTCTGTACCTTTTCCTGGATGATATCCATAGAATGGCTCAGCTATAGTAGATGCTTTTAATGTAGAGGCTATAGGGCCATGATCTACATCGCATGAGATATCACCAATCACTTTAATTTGATTAAAAGGAGAATTAAGCATCTCTTTTGTCAAGATAACAGGAGCTCCTTTTTTAAAGAAGTGCCCAGTCATCAGGATATCTGCTACACGAGTAAATCTCTCGAAGTCACTAGTGTATAGTTCAGGATGGTCATAAAAATCTTGTTTGTTTCCTTCAGTCCCATCTATTCTTTTGTAATAGTCTTCAACACCTATCTGTGTGTATACAGGTCTATCATATTTTTGGGTTAAGAAGTGTTCCTTAGAAACCTTCTTCATTTTCATCCCGTCTAGTATTTCCATAATACCATGTGCTACCTTTCCAGTTCCAGTTACGACTATCTTAATAGGAGGGAAGTACTGTTTTTTTAATCGATAGATTAAATCTTCTTTGTGAAGTAAGGTTTCAGCCTTGGCTAATTCGAATAATTCATATTTTAACCCAAAGCCTCTTAGCGTATTGTATGCACCTACTATACCTGCATATCTACCAAAGCCAATAATTCTAGTGTTTTTTCCGTCTACAAATGTCTCGTGATCCATTAATGTAATGTTCTTGTCTAAACAAGCTTGTAAGAGCTTGCGATTATGTTCTTGTTTTTTTATTGTGTGCGAAAAAAAGACATAAGTTTTATTTGGTATAAGGTAATCAACAGGAATTTCTTTTACCCCAAGGAGAAGATCACAGTCTGTCATATCACTTGATAGTTCTAATCCTTCAGAAGCATAGGTTTCATCTTTAAAAATTCTAATGTCTGAATGTTCTATCTTAATAGACAGTTCGTTATATTTGTCTAAAGCTTTTTTTACCTGCTTAGGACAAAGCACAACTCTCCTATCAGGAGGCGATTTACGCTCCTTAATAATTCCTAATTTCATAATTTGTTTGTTTGTTTTTTGGTTGGTTTTTCAAATATAGAATTATTTCGGACTCACACAACTATTTTGAGTCATAATTTTAGAATTATATACAGTTTTTAATAAGTATTCACGAATAAAATACAGTATATGAATATTCTAAGAGGAAGAAATAGTATTTGTTTGATTTTTTAAAAATAAATTGTACTTTTGCATTTCATTAGTCTAACTAATGATAATCATTGGGGTCGATCGGTATTGACAGCGAGTGGAATTAGTTAGTAAGCACGTCGAGCGTTGTTAGATTGCTCGTAAATATCATCTAACGAACTTTTTAAACGGCGAAAATAACTACGCTTTAGCTGCTTAATCTGAATTATAGTAAGATTGCCTTTAGTTTCCACCAGGTGGAAGAGCTGAATTCTCCTAAAGAGCCTTGGTTTATGGCGCTTTGTTAAGGGGAACCGTAAAGTAAACCTAGAGATGTCTATTGTTTCGCTAGCATTTCGAAATCTTAGGAACTAAGCTTTTGGTGGCTGTTTTTTGCCAAGCCAACGGTCGAAAATCTAATAAAAAACTAAGCGTGTAGAAAGCTTTCTGATTGCTTGTTTGGACCCGAGTTCGATTCTCGGCGACTCCACAGAAAAAAGCCTAACTATTTACTTTTAAATAGTTAGGTTTTTTTGTATTCAATATATACTAAAAACTATTCTTAGATATTAGACTTATTTTAAATGTTTTAACCAACTTTACTAAAAGTATCATCTAAGTACACGACAAAAAACTAAAGCAATTGATATTTAGAGGATTGTGCTTATTTTTAGAAAGCAATAATCTTGATAAGTAGTCAAGTCCAAGTTTAAATACACTAATAAGCCTATTACCATGATTCTTGATTGTGATAGGCTTAATAGTATCAATATAGTCCCCCAATCTTATAGCACCACACAAAAGCGATCATTACTAACATGAGTAGTTTTTCAATTCTATCGATTTTTTTCAAGTGTGTATCTTTGATATTAAATCCACTAGATTTGAATGCTTTAAATAGTGTTTCTATCTGCCATCTTATTTTGTAAGTCTCTAAAGCTTTTTCTGGTTTATTAAACCCAAT
>NZ_JACAKB010000018.1 GCF_030326305.1 Myroides odoratimimus
ATTGATACTATTAAGCCTATCACAATCAAGAACCATGGCAATAGGCTTATTAGTGTATTTAAACTTGGACTTGACTACTTATCAAGATTATTACTGTCTAAAAATAAGCATAATCCTTTAAATATCAATTGCTTTAGTTTTTGTCGTGTACTTAGGTTTTTGTTATATGGAACGTGATATTGTTTAGACTATTGCATTAACATAAGTATATCTCATCATCTAAATACATTATAACGAAGTCAAACATTCTTAATTCATAATTTTTAATTCTTAATTAAAATACCTTGCTGCGCAAACTCTCCCGACTTTGAGCCACTCCTTTAATGATTGTGATGTTGTTTATACTATCACATCAATGTATAGTATATCAAGCTATACAAGTACATCATGGCAAAGCCAAACATTCCTAATTAAAATCACACTTCATCTAACAACAATCTCTTCATCTCTGTCTCTTGAATCATTGGTAATTCCCAATGTTCAATGAAAGCCTTCATCATCTTACGTCCTCTAGCTTCAATATTTTCCTTAGTCCATGTAGGGGATTCTAAAAGGTCTAACTCTAACTTACTTACTCGATACTCATGCTTTACAGCATTCTGTACCTTGTGTTGTATCTTGTCAAAAGGGTTCGCTTCATAGCGGTTATATGCTAAAAACATATTACCTATCGAATGGCTATAACGGTCACGATTGACCTTTTGCATAGTATTAATATCCTTATACGTACTTCTTACCTCATAATCATCTTCTTCTGGATAGACTAAGTACACTTTAGGCTCGGTGTGTTCTAATAAACCTCCCATACTCTCCTCTATTCCTTTTAAGAAATAGTCTAATCCTACCCAAGTCTTAAATCGTCCTCCCTTATGAATATGACGAATCACCTCTTTCCATCGGAAGTGCTCTACTCTACTCTCCATCAACACATTGAATAAGTACTCATTATTATGGGCACGTCCACGTAGATAGTAAAAATTAATATCCCTGAAAGTATCCTCTACATTTAGCGTAGAGTTGTTTCCTTGGAGCAAGAAGCACATGATATTATGGCGTTCCATCGCAAAGAACAAACGCTCTATACTAGCCAAGCGTTCTTGTAGTTCAAAGTCTGATAGTCCATGATCTTCCTTCACAGGCAAATCTCTCATCAATACAGCCAATACAAGGTTAAGCATATACTTACCGTATCCTCTAGGGAAATTAGACAGTCTTAGTAATGACTTCTGTATCGCAGAAGTAGTCATATACACAAAGTCTTCATCTGTATCTACAGCATAAGGATTATTAATAAAATACCACAGCGCTACTGCCTTGCGCATACTTTCTAGCCATTGGGTAAGTTCACTATAATCAGCGTAATTTATACTTCCCATCTCTTGTTGATCTAGCTGAAAGTCGATGGTAAACAAATGCTTCTGATAAGACTTAAAATCTGTAGATACCATCTTAGAATGAGAGAAGTACAACAACCAAAACGCTTTCAAAAAAGCATCGTCATCCATAGCTTGTGTAGGGTTTCGCCCCAGCCATTTATACACTTCTAACCAACTCTGATTAACTTTCTTACGACTGCGATCTATCGTACTAGCTACTGTCAATTGCTTAGAGACGATATAAAGCACTCTATTTTTCAGTCGCTCTAGACTTGATAATTGTTTCCCTCTAAAGTTTAGCGTCTCAAATACCATGGACACATCTAATGGGCGCTCCTTTGACTCATTTAAGTTTAATATAGAAAACAATAGGTGCTTAGTGAGCTTCTCTATCCAAAAGACTAATTCAACTTGTGTAAAATCTTTAATTCGCTCACTAAAGAATGCTTTTGCGAAAGATAAATTATGCGTGTATAAAGTTTCTGTCTCTTCTGCCTCATAACCAGTATCATTAAATATCTCTCTGATTAAATAATTATGAGAAGGCACATCTACGTGGTACCCAAAAATATAGCGATAACCACCTGTCTCTTTAACTTTAAAGTAATGTTCTGTAAGTCGTTGTTTAAGTGGGCTATCCTCTAGTTTCATCACCAATTCTGATAACAATATTAATACCGTAGTCAGACGTTGCTGCCCATCTACAATATTATACCCCTCATAGTCACTTCCTTCTATCACTAACTTTCCTGCTCTTACCACAAACCCTTCTCGTCTGATACATTCTATATCAAACTTACTAAAGTCAGTCACAGTAAGAATACCCGTAAAGTGAAAAGCATTTCGGTTGTGATGGGTATTATTCAAATCGCCCCACAACTCTTCTAACTCCTTCTTCGTCCACGAGTAACCTCGCTGATAATCAGGAATACGAAAGACTTTACCTCTAAATACTTCTTCGAAAGTGATAATGTTCATGCTATACGTGCTTACCTATTTTTAAGGGTTGCAAAAGTAGACAATATCACATAGATGGGCTAATGAATTATAATTAAGGATAGTGGTTTAACAAAAGTAACAACAAAGAAGTAACTCTTTTATACCTTCTAAGGAATGAATAAGGATAAGACGTATGATAAATCCATACTGTCTCACTACGGACTCATTCGCATTTAAACAAAAAAAGCTACCTCATAATCAGTAGCTCTTCTCATTTACTCTTTAAGCATTAGCTTATATTCTCGTTTATTACTCTTAGGGTTAATATCTATAAACTCATACTGATCAATATTACTCAATACTTGTTCAAATCGCTTTTTTGCTTCTTCTAAAGTCCAAGTGGTAGGAAAATAAAAACCGTCAAACTTGCTCTCTGTAATATCTGCTTTAAACTCGTGGATATAATCATAAAAACCACCATAGGCTAGGGCTATCACCCCTGACCACTGTATAGCATAATGCTTATTCGCCAATGGTGTAAAGCTAATGGTATGATTAGCCGAAAGGTCATGGCCTAATAGATAAATACCAAAAGCCAATTCAGACTCTAACATATCATCTGGTAGAGGAAGCGGATTAAGTACAAACTCTCTATTATCTAATAAATCAAAACTAAAAGGAGTGGTCCCATCAGAAAGAAGAAGTCCCCCTTCATCTGACCAATAGGTAGAAGACAAAGTACACTGGTGATAGTTATCCCACACGATTCTAGATTGCCACTCGCTCATACTGGTATATTCTGCATCATCGTCGAAGTCCTCTTCCTCATCTTCTATATACTCTTCTCCTTCGCTTAGATAGTAGTATTTTGACTTTAGGTGTAGGTCAAACCATAGTTTGCCTGATTCGTCTAAACGACCTGCCCAAACAAACTCTTCTAACAGATGGGGTTTAGGATAGGCACTGTCGATAAATGTAATTGTACTCATGTATATGCTGCTTAACAAAATATTGATACGGCCAAAGCTACAAATATCTAGAGTAGTAATACAAGCTTTTTCTTTTAAAAACAGAGGTGAAATTCTATGTTTATCACGGGCTCTATTTTTAGGTAAATCGATAGTGTAACAGCCTATAGTAGTTCGCTTTTCTACTTTCGAACAACTGTTTTTCCTACAAAATCGAAAATGATATTCTTTAAATCTAACAAGGATACGATGTCTTCATTGATTAAAAATCCTAACTGCCCACAGAGCAAAATCTGTTTTTCTAAAGTCATACAGCAGTGAGAGATATCGTCTAAGTAACAAACAAAATCTTCTTGTATCTGACTCTTTAACCCCAAACCAATATACAAAGAAATCATCCCACTACTCTCTCTCATCTTAGCGATCGCTCCTAGATGATCCTCTTTAAAGTTCTCTAAGGTTAGTTTATAGATTGTTAACTTTAGTTCTAATGATTTAATCAACATCGCATCTCGCTGATATATACTCACAAAGCTCATAACAAATAGTTTATAGATTAACTATACTCCCACCATTACAATACCAAAGAAAGCACTTCTATGTGAACAAATTATTATGTTTCGAATTAATATAGGCTATGATTTCAAGTAGTCTACTACTTCTCTGATGTTCTTTAACTGTCTATAGTTTTCATAAACTAGCTCTTCCTCTACGACTTCGTGTGCCCAGGTCACATGAAAAGGAACGTGTAGTGCCGACCCTCCAAGTTCTAAAACTGGGATAATATCAGACTTAACTGAATTTCCTACCATCATAAACTCTTGAGGTTGGCAAGATAACTTACTTACTAAATTTCCATAATCTAGTATCTGCTTATCACTCATCACCTCTACATGGTCAAAATACTTAGATAGGGAAGAATTCTTTAGTTTTCGCTCTTGATCTAATAAGTCACCTTTAGTCGCTAAGACTAACTTATAGTTACCATTTAGTTGATCTAGTGTTTCCTCTACTCCATCTAAAAGAGTGATCGGTTTATCTATCAGTTCATGACCTAACCCCAAGATGCGGTGCATTAATACATCTGTCATTTGAGCTCCTGTAATCTGAGCTCCCGTTTCTAATAAACTCAATAAAAAACTCTTCGCTCCAAAGCCATATCGATCTAGATTTCGCATCTCTGTCTCAAAAAGGACTTTAGATACTTCTTCTGCTGGTAAATAATCTTTTAGAAGCTCACAAAAAGCATGTTCTGTCTCTTGGTAGTATATTTCATTATTCCAAAGTGTATCATCTGCATCAAATGCTATAATCTGTATATCTTTACTCATAGTCTATTTTCTTTATAATATGCCAAATATAGAGGTTAGCTAATGATCTAAAAAAGACTTTTGTCTTTCTTTATTTATTCTACTGATGTTCATCCTCTAATACAAATCCCCTTATAAAACACTCCATTCGCCCACTTTCTAAACTGCGTCGCTTGTACAGAGTTAACCCTATACACCACAGATAGTATCATGTCTAAATTAGAAAAGTTTGTTTTATAATTTTTACCATCAGAGACAGTATGTGCAAAATTTGCACATACTGAATCCTCCTTTAATTCACCGTCTTTTAATACATTAGCAATATGCTTTGTGATAACACTTCTATCTACACCGAATATCTCACTCATTGTTTTTTGTGACGCCCAAATAGTCTCTCGATTACTATCAACTATAACTTGAACACTTGTTTTACCTTCTTTATTCTGATAAAACAGAAAATTCGAAACGTTGCTCTCTTCTTTCATAGTATATATTTGTAAGTAGTACTTAATCAACACTTTGCAATCTACTCTATTTTATACATTTACTCTTTAAATACATTGCTCTAAATAATAGCAAAAGCCCATCATGTGATGGGCTTTTCTATATTTGCGTATCTTTATATTCTACTAAAAAATTACTCCGTCATCATCACCAATCTTTTTCCACTGCTAAGAGGCATATCCCATACCTCACTTATCTCTTGCCACGGATAACTCACGGTATCAATGCGTAACTTCCCTGTTACTGCAAGGTCAAAAGCTTCTGGTAACAAAACTTTAAAGAAACGAACCATCTCTTCATCTGTCCAACTGCCTATTCCTGATCCTAATAACATAATGTCCGTTCCCCTTAGTATAGAAGAAGACAACTCCATCATATCACCAGACATCGCTCCTACATTGACAAAACGAGTTCTATGCTGATACTTGCCTTTACCTTTTAAAGCTGTCAATATAGCCGAAGCGCTATCTCCCCATAAGTAATCTATCACCACATCGATAGGCGTTTCTTGATGTACTTGACTAAATGCTGTTACTAGAGTTTCTTTATTCTGATGCAGACTAATCACCTTATCTGCTCCTAGTTTCTTTAATGAGGATAAGGCTTCTTCATTGCGCCCTGTCACAATTACTTTACTCGCTCCATAATGTTTAGCCATTTGTATAGCTACTTGCCCTGTGACACCTGTAGCTCCATTGATTAGCACTACTTCTCCCTTTTGTAACCTTGCTCTGACTACCATAGCGATAACAGAACCCATAAGGGCATTAGGCATAGCAGATGCCATTGCTAAATCTATTCCTTTAGGTAAGGGTACTAATTGATTCTTATCTACGATGGCATACTCACTTAACATCCCTTGTAGTCCAAATCCATAAGCCATTGTTCCATCTGGGAGCTCACCTACTCCATCTGTTCCGATAACAAAAGGAGCAAAAGGTTTAGTACTTACTGAATAATGCTTGCCACTGGCGATAGCTCTATCGAGATTCTTAATCGAAACTGCCTTAATCTTCATCAACACTTCTTCTGAAGAACTTACTTCAACAGGCTTAAAGTTGGTAGTATATACAGGATTCTGTCCTTTTTCTTTTACAATAACTGCTTTCATATCTCTTTATTTTATAAAGACAAAAGTATTGGATAGCAACCGTGTATATCGATAACAAATGTTATCAAATTAGGACTTTAATAGCTTGCTTTTAATACGGCTTAAGTGAACCTTAGATATTCCTATATAAGAAGCGATATAATGCTGTGGAATACGTTGTATAAGCTCTGGTCTACTCTCATAAAGCTTGAGATAACGCTCCTCTGGGGTTGACTGTACAAAAGATAAGCTGTGATTCACATAATCGAATGTTCGCTGAAAAATCACATCTATAAATAGATCCCTATACTCTGGCGTAGCTAAAGAGTCTTCTAACAGAGGTCTTATATCTTCTTTATCAGCCACCCATACCACTGTAGGTTCTATCGTCTCAAGGGTAAACTTACTAGGCATCCCTCTCCAAAAACTCTCAATAGATGAGACCATACTATTTTCTAAAAAGAATTGAAAAGTCACCTCATGCCCATCTTTATTAATCCACACGCGCAAGCACCCCTTACTGACCCAAAATACTTTATTTGCTATTGTTCCCTCTTCTAACAATACTGTTTTAGCAGGATACACTTCCTCTCTAAAATAAGGTTTATACTTATTGATAAACTCTTGACTAAGTAAAGAATCTTTATCTACTTTTTCGAACATGACTATTGATAATTCTACTGTTTAAAATTAAAACTTATTTAGGATATCAGAAAAGCTAATTTATCACTTATAGTAACAACTAGCACCAGCATTACTTTATTACATAATTCTCTACAAACAAAGCTAATCATTTATCATTTTTACATAAAAAATATAATCATAAAGACATTTAACAACCTTATAATCATAAAAATAACCTAAATTTACCAAAACATATTACACTATGAGAAATTACATTACTGCATCCTTAGCCATTATGGCAGTTATAGGAGCACAAGCACAAGACTTCAATGTCAAAAAAGGAATTATAACAATTAATAAAAAAGAAATCGCTAAGATTGATCGAAAAGGAGTTGTTTATAAATTCACTAGTCTAGATGACAAGACTACCTTTTGGGCAGAAGTGAAAAGCAGTGCTAATAACAACTTCTGGTTACAACTTAAAGGAGAAAATGGAAACGTACAGGATATGGAAATGAAAAATGTTCCATTCACATTAAGTAAGGAGAAACAAGCTATTATGGCAGTATACTTTTCTGCAGATGGCCTAATCACAGAAGAAGGTATTAACTCTGAAAGAGCAACCGAATTGTTTCAATCTTCTAATAAAGAACTTTCTGACAAATGGAATAAAATAGATGGTGATAGAAAAGTAGAAAAAGCAGAAGAAACCGCTCTTTTAAAGAAAGCGAATATCAATGTAACAGATGATGCAAGCATCATGCAAGGAGCTGACAAAATAGGTTTTATCAATACTAAAACAACTAAACAAGCGTACTCTTCACATGAAGCTACAATAGCTGATATCAAAGGAAATGTTATCGCTAAGGTGAGTTATGACGAAACAAAAACAATGAACGCAAAAAGAGGAGTTACACTAACTACGTATGATGACAAACAGTTTGATCTAACAGACCTTAACTACTTTATGGATGCTACAGACCCTATTAAAGCGAATCCTGTGTTTATTGCTAAATTATATGCTAACGGCTATAAATTTGGTGATATGACTCAACAAATAAAAGATTATCGCGATGCTAAGACTACTGAAAAACAAGAAGAATATAATAAGCATGTAGTAGAAGCTAGAGGAAAATCACGTAATATCTATGATCAAGAGGGGTATGTAATCGATAAAAAAGGAACTAAACACACTGGATTAGTAACTATTGAATTTGAATCTGTACCTCGCGATGGAGACTATAGAATAAGTGGTAGCGTTGGGATAGCTGATGTTAGTAGCTATGGTAACTCAGTTGCTATTAAAACTGACAAAAAAAGATTAAACTTTAAAGCAAAAGAGGGTGTAGAGTTTGGTGTAGGTAATGAGCGTTATATCGGTACTCCTACCTCTGATGATGGAGGACTAGGTAACTCTAATGGAGAACTGGATGTATTTGGAGGTTCTAGTAAATTCTTAATAGTCGATTATGACAATGGTGGAAATATGGTGCTACACCACCTAAAAACACCTGATGGCTTCTACCTTCTATTAAAAGGACAGAAAAAAGCGATCTATTTAGGAAACAAATCTACTTTCGGAACTAGAAAAGAGGATACTACTAAAAAATTATTTGATAAATATGTAAACTGTAGTGCTCTTCAGTTCTCTAACTATGATACCAATACATTCGAAGGTCTTAAAAAATTAGTAGATGACTATGTACAGTCTTGTAACTAGTCTAATCTAAATTATAAAATCAAGCCCATCATACGATGGGCTTATTTATTTATAATATTCTTAAAAACAATTTATCCCACTCATTTTCTTCCTCTTCGATAAGACTACTAACAAGCTCGTTGACAGTCTCGATTCTTTCAATTAATGTGTCTATAACCTCTGCTTCTAATACACCTAGGTCCTTAGTCAACATTAAACAGGTATGCAATAGAGCACATTCTCATCTTGTGCTCTTAAGCTGATCACTTAGTATACAGTTTTCAAAGGTGGATAATTCTATACTCAATGGAATCTTTAACACCCGCTCTCGAATATAAGCAATTAAATCTGCATGATTAGAACTCTGATCTACTACAGACTCCTTATACAGGTAAGAAACTAAGGCCATTGCCTTCTCCCAAGCCTCTTAGGCCTTTTCTGGTTTCTTTTTTAACCCGGATTAGAGATAGACATACAAACGAAAAGTAATTATAGATCTAAAACAATACCAACTAAAGATATTCAAGATGAACAAATCGTTAGGAGAATATTATGATTAATTACTAAGCGCTTAATAATTAACAACAATAATCCGATTAATCACGAAGTCAAAAAAGGGAGTAAAACTGAGTAAATAGAAATAAAACGGAGTTCGATATTTATATCTAAACGCAGTGGGTATAATTACTCAAAAGGTTTTTGTCTTATAAATTTGCTCTTTTCTTTCCGAGTTGTTCCCAAAAAGTACGGTTTTAAAGAGGTCTTGAAAGCATTTCGGAAACAAGACTAAGCCATGAGCAATCTAAAAACATTTAAAACAAGTTTTCACAAGACAAAATCATCCCAAATTATCTATGAAAATACCACTGATAGAAATCAGTATTAAAAGTATCAATCTTACAGTTAGGAATAATCTGTTTTAGCACCCCTTCTTGATGTTGCTTACGCAAGAAGCGGTTAAAGAGTACTGGATGAGGAAAACGTTCTTTTAAAGTCTTATTTTTACGTATTTCATCGTATAAATCCGTAGAACGCAACTCTACTTTAGTCGGTTGATCTGCAAAGTATTGATTCAATTGATCTCGAATAGTCACTAGTAGTTTAATATCACTTGGCATTCTAGTAAATACTGTTGGACGAGTATGGCTTTGACTCTCTTCTGTTTCTTCTTCCTCTTCTTCATGCTCATCCTCTATCTCATCTAGAACCTCGTATACAGGCTCATAAACGATCACTTCTTCAGGCTCTTCTATCGTATCTAATACTACCTCTATCTCTGCTACGCGGTGTTCATTTATCAGATCGTGCAACTTATACTGTAACTCCTCTAGATAAGCTCTATACACCTCATCTATTAGTAAATTAGGTTGCAATAGCATGGCAGCGCCTACATCTCTACACTCTACTAGTTGAGGATACTTTTTATAATTAGACACATAGTTAAAGGTTAATTTATGTCTTTCCATCTGAACTGCAAAACGCATCCATAGATCAACATTCAACGGAGGCTCTCCATCGGTTTTTAACCAATCATTGTATTTCCAATTTAATATCCACCCTTTCTCAAAGGTATTCATCACATACTTAGAAGTCACATAGATTGTTACTTCTGCCCCTTCTTTAATTTGCTCTAATCCCTTGACAATAGCCATAAGCGAAATACGAGATTGAGAGTTTTCTATAAACCCTTCTGCAAATGTTTTGCATTGATCACCTATACACAGCATATTAGCATACGCCTTAGCATCACTAGAGGTATCTATCTTTACACGAGTATACAGGTCTATTTGGTATTTCATATCTATTAAGGAGATTTGAGTACTTAAAGATAATGACTTCTGAGTAAAACACAATAGAAAATCTCATAGCAATAAAGAATATTCTCCTTACATATTTCTAATTTAAAAAGTGTTTTTATATCAATATCTCAAAATGACAAAACAAAACTCTCATTTTCAAAACACAATACACTAGACTTTAGCAATAAGGATAAAACATAAAACTGCCCTCTAAATAAATATAAAGTTGTTAATTGACAGTATAGTTTTTGTAGTATATAAAGTACTTAAAAAAATGTTATGGCAGAGCATGGAAGTATTCTTCTTTATCAGACAGAAGATAGCCTCACTAAGATAGAGACCCGTTTAGAGAACGAAACAGTATGGTTATCTATTGAACAAATGGCGGAATTATTTCAAAAAGACAGAACTGTCATTACCAAACACATAAAGAATGTATTTGAAGAAGATAAACTAGTAGAACAAACCAATGTGCAAAATTTGTACATTGCAAATTCAGACAAACCTGTCAAGTTTTAAAATCTAGATTTAATCATACCTGTAGGTTATAGGGTAAAAAGCATTCAAGAAACTAAGTTTAGACAATGGGCAACTAGATGACATCTTAAGAGTAGAAGAAGGTTTTATAGAATATCTCTTAAAAATAACGAAGACATTAGCCAATACTATATAGACAAAACCCCAAAAGTCAAAAGGCTTTGGGGGTTTTGTTTATGTTATACTTAGATTTCTTCTTTGTTTTCTGAACTTACTAAGGCATCACTCTTCACATGTTGTAATAACCAGTTATATACCTCCATGTGTCTATATAAATCCTCTACACTACCATGCGTACCTCCTTTGACTACTTGTAGTTCTACAGGCGCTTTTTTATCACATTTTTGAATGGCAGTCATGATCTTCTTAGACTCTTTTAGTGGTACGATAAAGTCTTTATCACCATGAATAAGCTTAATAGGGATATTAGTCACAGCACAAGCATCTCTTTCTTCTCCTCCTCCGCAGATAGCAATAGCAGCAGCTATACGGTTAGGATATTTACCAGCATATTTCATCGTACCATATCCTCCTAAACTCATTCCAGTTACATAAATGCGACTCTCATCGATATTGTAATTTGCAATCATATAACTTACGATTTCGTCAACCTTATCCGCATTCCATGGCCCAGAAGGCAATTGAGGAGCTACTAAATAAGCGGGGATATCTAATCCCTTCTCTATTCCTTTTAGCGCGCCATATCTCTTTACCCTATCTATATTAGTTCCCGAAAGACTTCTCCCATGTAAAAAGATAATAAGAGGATTCTTTTCTTCTACGACTTTAGGTTCATTTAACCAAAATTGATAAGTCGTTTTATCCAAAATAGCTTTGGGTTGAGCAAAGGTCGTCAATGAGACCAGACAGATTAATACCGTAAGAAATTTCATGGTTTTTTTGAAAGTAAATATACTTTTAATCTGTTAAATTCAAAACAAAAAAATCACTGTAAGCATTGAATTTACTGAGTTTCACCTTATGTAAAGTTAGATAACTAACATCTAAACACTTAGTATTTCCACAACATTAAACCAGCCTGATACCCTGCCCCTAATGTCCACATTAAAAAATAATCGCCTTCTTTTAGAGGTGTTCCTTCTTTCTGGTATTGATGTAAAGCTAAAAAAGGACTAGAAGCTCCTGAATAACCAAACTCTTTTGAATAAAAAGGTACTTTTTCTTCTGGTAAGTGATAATGTGATTTAATAATCTTAATGTTTTTCAGTGATAACTGAGAGAATAAGAATAAACTGATATCTTCTATTTTCAGATTGTTCTTTGCTAAGAAAACTTCTATTTTATCTAAAGCAAACTCTACACTTCCACTTCCATCAAATGATGTATCCCACATTGTTAATTCATCAGATAAAGAACAAGAGTGCCCTTGAGGAGGATACAGAACAGTATCACAAAAACTACTATCTGTATGATACATGACGTCTACTAATCCAGATGTAGTAGTCTCTTTCTCTACTATAAATGCAAAAGCAGAATCTGAAAAACAAAAAGCTGTTACAGGATTTTGACTATCTAGAATACGAGATAACTGATCAGAACACACTACTAGAGCATTTTTAGCTCTACTACTGCTATTGAGATAATGCGCCACTTGATCTAATGCTACAAATGCCCCAATACAATTGGCGTTAATATCATAACACATTGTATTATTCTTTCCTTGCAAAGCTTGGTGTATAAAGATAGAATCACAAGGAATCTGATGTTCTGGAGTACAAGTCACAAAGACAATAATATCTATTTCTTCTATTGAAATACCACTTTGCTTTAATACTCCTTTTGCTGCCTCAATTCCCATAGAAACCGTAGTTTCCTTTGAATCTTTAGCTACTACAAATCGATTATGCCTACCAAGTGCTTCTTGTATCTTTTTCATAGAGACACCTTGGCTTTCGAATTGCTTAATTACTCCCTCATTGCATTCGACATTAGAGGGATGATAAAAATACGTGTGTTTCAATTTCATATTAAACTGTTTTTTGATTATTACTTTTTTTAACCACTTATAAAAGCATTACTTTTTATAAACCAAAAACAATATATATTTAAAACAACATCCAAAAAACATATTTGAATTGTAATAATTATAAATAATAAAAACATGAAACAGTAATAATATAAAATATTTTAACTCATATTAATTAATTCTTTTTAACTAGTACACACATTTCGTTTATTAAAAATAATAGTACACTTTCAAAGATTATTATCTCCTCTAAAAATAAAAGCTTAGTATTAGATAATTACTAAGCTTTTATTTTTACTTTATTTTATATTCTAAACCTATTAATCACTTATAAAGCAAATTACGTGCTGAATCACCAGCGATCACTAATCCTCCTGCCATCATGATAATATCCTTTAAGACTAGTCGTCCAGCACCTGATAAATAAGGGAATCCATAGTTAGGTGTAGGAAAATCACCTCCTAAATTAGGCACATATACTTCTGGGGTAGTGATTAGAAATGATAGTGTGACCAAAGACATGCCTAATGTTAATACCCCTCCTAAAAAACCAAGTCTAGGATACCATATCCCTAATAATACAAGTATCCCTATACTTACAATCACTGTACCTAAAACATACGAAAACACATAAGTACCATTCTGTTTATGCCAATCAATGTTCTTCTGCACTACTTTGCCCTCGAGATTTTTGTGTTGAGTATATTCATATACTTCTTTGCCAGATTCATCTAATACTTTTTTTGTTGAATTCTGATAAAAAAAGCTCATAAAAGGGCTATTCGTTACAAAAGGGACGATACCATCCGCTTCATATTGAAAAGCTTTTAGCCCTCCTATCCAAACCATGACAATACAGATAGATAAACGAAGAAAATGAATCGATTTCTCTTGTAAACTGCTAAATAATACTAAAATTTGTTTCATTGGTTTTATTTTATTTTTCAACAAAACTAGATAGTTCAGCAGAAGGATAACATGGACTATTCCTTCTATTTCATAGACTTTTTTGCCACTACTGATATTCCTACTTGTTCTCTGAATATCTTAGGAGATACACCTACTTCTTTCTTAAAATAACGACTAAAATAAAACTCATCCTCAAATCCTAATAACTTAGCTATCTCTTTTACACTCTTATGAGTTAAATGAAGTTGTTTTTTTGCTTCCAAAATAAGGCGTTCTTGGATTAATTTAGAAGGTGTTTTTCCATAATACTTTCTAACCTTTTTACTAAACACATCAACAGATAAATGATACTGCTCTGCATAAAATGCTACCGCTCTAGACTCCATAAAATGCTCTTCTAGCATCTCTTGAAATCTAGCTATATCTTCTAAAGACAGCCCTGAAGTCTTTTGTTTCTTATTAATCAACTGTTTTTCCTTACTACTCAGTGCTAATACCAATTGTAAATACGTCTTGAGAATCGGAATATCATAAGCAGACTGATGGTGTTCTAACTGCTCTATTTTATCAAAAAGTTGAGTCAATTCTAGAAATAAAGATGGCTGAATAGGAACATAAGGAACCTCAAATAATGCATTAAACAAGACTCCATTACATGCTACCTCCTCTTTGTGATATTCTATACAATAAAAGTCTCCATGAAACTGTATAGTCTTCATTGACTTAATATCTACTTTTTCCCATGTCAACAACTGATAAGGAGATAAAAATAAGATATACTGTCCAGAGCAAGAATATCTATTAAAATCTAAAGAAAAAGTAGCTTCACCATCTATAAGAATAGCAAAATAATAAGGCTTATTTATAGGAGATAACGCTCCCTTTAACTGCTGTGTACTTACTTTTATAGGATAATGCATAATACTAAGCTTTCGTTAATTCTAAATTAGTCATATTCATTTTTCATTTTATATGTCTAGTAAAGATAATAGGAAGAAAACACTCTGAAAACATTTTATGATTCTTCTAAAAATAGATATAGCAGAAGACCTTCTTATAACTCCCCTACACAAACAGAAAAAGCCCAGTATCTAACGATACTGAGCCCTTTCAACACACTTAATTTAAATCCTGATTCGATTATAAGCGAGCTCGCTATAATGATAAAGAATCTAAACCTTATAAAAAACTATACTATTTACTTTTCTCTATTCTATAGGTTTTGTGTTCTATATGCTCTCTACCAAACATATCTGTCACCTTCACCTCTACCTTATGTTCTCCTAACCCAATATTAAAAGGTAGCTTAGCACTCCATAAATGAGATGACTTAATCGGGTGAGATGGTTTCTTTCCAGTTAATAGTTTTTCTGTCAAATCATATTTTTGAACTGCCGCATAGAAGCTTGGGTCAAAACTCTCTTCTTTCTTCATCTCTTTCCACTCTCCTCCATCTATTCTATACTGTACTAAGTCTTTCTCTGTTCCCATAAAGACATTTGTATATACCTGATAGTTATTCGATTTCTTATCCGCGATAACCTTAGGCATAAACAGTTCCATTTTATAATCATCTGATTCCCCAGACACTTTATAGTCTAACTCATACTGATTCCCCTTAACTATTAAAGTAGCATACCCTCTTGGAGTCCCATCTCTCATAGTAGAAGCAGGCACACCTAACTCGTTAAACTCTCCTGAGTACCAGTCACCTGACGTTGTCCCAACATTATATTCATGTAGTGGTTTTACTCCTGACCACCCCTGTTCTTTCGTATAGAACTGATGCATCTGATAGTGAGTATGTGCAGATAATAGTAAGATATTCTCATGCTCTTTTAAAATATCTAACAACTGTTGTCTAGACTCTTGATCGAAATGTTTTTCGTTTCCTACAAATAATGGAATATGAAAAGAGATTACCACTAACTTATCTTTAGGAACGAACTTCAGATTGTTCTTCACAAAATCTAATTGATCTTGTCTAAAACCACCTAGATACCCTTTCTTTTTAATTGGATGAGGATATAGAATATCATCTAATACGATAAAGTGAGCATCACCATAATTAAAAGCATAATTAGCTGGTCCAAAGTTCTTCTCAAAGGTCTCATCAGAGTAGATATCCTCAGTTGCCTCATAGTTCATATCGTGATTTCCCATCACATTATACCATGGTAGCCCTACTTCTTTCATCACTTCTTTATAAGGCGTATGCAAGTCTAATTTATCTCCTACTAGATCACCTAGACTAATACCAAAAGAGATTCCTTCTGTCTTATTCTTTACCTCATCTACTACTGCTTTTTTAAAGTAATCTAACTCCTCTAGACTATATGGCTGAGGGTCTCCAAAGATAAAAGCCTTAAAGTCCGCTGACTCCTCTTGTGCAATCAATCCAAAATTTACTTCTTTTGGCAATTTTCCTGTAGGAGCTACTCCTTCATACTTAGTTCCTGTTGGTGATCCTTTAGGTTTATGCGTTACATAAGAAGCAGGTAGATTATATTGATCTAATACAGTAGCGTATTGACTTGGTTTAATCACAAAGATTTGATTGTCCCCTGTTAAAGGCAGTTCATACTGTCCTTTATCATCAGTCTGTACGACCTCCACTCCGTTAGATACCGCTACCCCTGCTAATACCTTTTCACTTCTATCTTTTTTTCCGTTCTTATTAGCATCCTCGAATACATAGCCACGCACACTAGTCTGCCCGATGGCTAATGCTGCCGTAAATAAGAAGGCAACAGTAAATAATCTTTTTTTCATTATATATGGTTTATGTTGTTACAAATAGAGCGTATTAAAGTATTTCGTTACGAAAAAGAATATTTAATGATTTGATAATATCCCCTTACTGTTCAGAATGTCACTTTTTTTCAATGCCCAAAATTAGCGATGTCTTCCTACACTAATCTTATGCTATTGTTAAGCTTACGTAACTTAATTAATTTAAAAATTACAATCTTCCGAATTTGACTACTATTATTTTAAAGAGTAGCCTTCTTTATAATATTAATTCTATCTTTAGATACTTAGTAGTTGTTGTTTTAACTCTTTTGAAAGAAATTTAAAATCCAATTCCAATAATTCACTAATAAAAGGGCAAATATCTATCAAAGTCATTTGTTCGATCACCACTCCTTGTTTTATTCCTTTTCCAAAAGCAACAAATCCAGTTTGCATACTTTTATCGCTATTCAAAAATCCGTGTGCTCCACCTTCTTTATTTAACTTACTCAATACTTTTCCTTTAAGGCCTCCACCAAATGTTGTGTGATCTAAACCTGTTAAGGCTAACTCTGCCTCTGGATCTGCACCAAGCTTTTGCAGCTCTTCTTTTGATATCATGCGATAGCGGTTTCTAATTTCTTGTGGTTGTTTTTCTAATAAAGCTTTAACCTTTTCGATTGTTTTTACTTTATCCTTTCCTTGCACTCTCAAAAAAGCTGAACCTCCTTGGGTATGAAACATTGCTTTCCAGTCCATTGTTTTTGCGTCGTCTAACAGTCCTGCATCCTTTAACCAAATATTAGGTTGTAAATGGTGTGTGATTTTCTCAAACCCATGATCTCCTGTAATAATTATTACATAGTTATCTTTCAGTTTTGAACGATCTAATGCCTCAATAATTGTTTTGATTGCACGATCAGCTCCAGCAACACTAGCACGTACCAAAGGACTATCCAAACCATCTTGGTGCTCATAGTGATCTGTACATGGAAAGTGAAGGGTTAATAGATTCGGTTGATACTGCTGAATCATATAACTTCCCATACGTGCAATATTCTCATCCATAATCAGCTCTTCTTCTGTCATTGTCCAATCTTTAGCTCTTAATGTTCCTGTTGCTTCATTTTGTATCTCGCGCCACAAACTATAAGGTGTAGTATATAAAGCTGTAATACTTCTTCTATCATATCCGTTATTAAGATCCCATATATCAGGAACATTATAATCTATAGGGGCATTGACTGTTACAGGCCAAATTACATTAGCAGAAGTCAGTTTTTTTTGCTTCACCACATCATATAACGTTGGTATCTTAATTGCACTATAATCCCAATACCACTTTTGAGAACCTGTAGCAGGGTCAAAAATATTGTTATATACTATTCCATGTTGAGCAGGAAGTTCGCCTGTAATAATGGTAGTGTGATCCGGATAAGTAACAGAGGGGAAGATAGGAGTAACTGCCTTATCAGCCACTCCATTTTTCATTAACTCACGTACTGTATGCATTCCCCATTGCTCTTCTAAATAGAAATCTGGCCTAAAACCATCGATTGTAATTAATACAATATGAGGTGTTTTTTCTTGAGCTATAACAGTTGTACTTAAACCGCAAAAAAGCCCTATCGCAATTAGTATTTTTTTCATATTAATCTATCGTAAAAGTTGCCATAACAGGCCAATGATCTGAAGGCCATATTGCGCCAAAACTTGTTCGTATTACTTTTCCTTCTATTAATTTGAAAGGAGAAGAATAAAAGATATAATCTAAAGTAGTTGACCCTGTTGGCCCCCATTTGTGAAATGTTTTTAATGATTCGTCTACAGCATTCAACAATTTTGGTTGCATTGTTGTTTTTAAAACATTAATTTCTGTAGTATGAGGTTGTCCATTAAAATCTCCTATACAAATTACAGGGCGATTCTGGTAATTTTGTTCGATAATATTAACGACATCTTTAGCCATTTTTGTTCTATCTTCTGAAGAAACAGTTGTCCAATGACTATTCGTTACAAAATATTCTTTTTGCTTTTGCTTGTCAAATAACACCACCCATGCCCCACTCCTATTCTCGGTATATTTCATTTGATAAGTAGCACTCCCTCTCAAATCAAAACGATCTTTTTTATAGAAGATCACTTTAGGTGATCCGTATGAATTAGCTTCATCCATATAATACCCATAACCTTTGGCTGCCATCTGTTGTTGCATCCACATTTCAAACCAATTATCAGAAAACTCTTGCAACCCAACAATGTCTGGCATTTCGTCTATAATCACTTGTAAGATATACTCCTTTCTACTCTCTAATGAATAAGGATCTTTAGCATCGTGATGACGAATATTAAAAGACATGACACTTACATTTCCTTTTGAAGGCTGGGTTACTTCTGGTGTTGTATTTCCTTCTGCAAATACTGTTACTCCATTAGCTCTCTCGATGTCTGTTAAAGAAGATTCTCCTGCACAATAACTTAACTGTACAATAGTAGAATTTCTCAGTACCTTCCATTCCTTTCTATCTGTAGAGCCACCTAACTTGATAAAATCTCCTACATCCGAACCTGGTTGACTAAACAAATGTATATTGGAACCTTGTCCAAAAAACGGTTGTGCTTTACCTTCTTTATCTTTTGTTGCATAACGGTCATTTTGTTCTGGCACACGATATCCCCAATTGTTAACAGAATCATATATTCCTTCTAATGATGTACCATAAAAAACAGCGTCTAAAGGAATTGATTCTCCTGTAACTGTTGTTCCTTTGAACACTGCAACACCATCTGCTACATTCTGACCATCTTTTCCTAAATTTCCTAAGATTCCTCCATTAGGGTCTCCAAAACCGTCTCCTGCTTCTAATTTATAATCTTTTGTAGCAATCCAATTAGACGTACTGATATCTGTACTTTTTCCACAACTGCCATAACCTGAAAGTACCTTTGACTTTCCTCCTACATAAAAGAAGGTTCCCTTTTTTGCCTTTCCTGATACTAAATCAAACTTATAGGTTACATTTCCTCCTTGTGCCCATCCTCTATCTCCAACAATACCATTGTTTGCCATAACTACACTATAAGGTGTATGCTCAAAATCAATATCCTCTAAAGCCATTAACTGTACATACTCATACCCTCCAATATGATTTACAACTACTTTGCCTCCATCATAAGTAGAAGATGTGCCATTAGCAGCTGCATCTGTCCCTCGTGGATCGGCTTGTATTCCAGTAATTACAATAGGAGAATTTTGAAGAACAACATCCTTTGGAGCAATATCTAATTTGATCTTGACTTCTTTGTCTTCATTCTTTATTTCTACCACTACTTCATTGACTTGATTTTCGTAACTACTCTTTAACTTATAGCTTCCAGTAACCAAATCGCTAAACACAGCTGCTCCTGTTGTTGAAGATTCCAGTTTCTTTATCTCTTTCTGCTTTTCATCATATAAAGTTACTTCTGCCTTAGCTAAAGGAGACTCTATCTTATTTACCACCAAGGCTGTTAGAGTAAACAAATTTGTAGGATCCTCCTTTGGGTTTTTATTTGTATAATCATCTTCATAATTACAAGAGATACAACAAAGTAATAAAACCACTACTTGAATTATTCTTATTATTTGACTTTTCATTTCTATTACAATTAAATTACCAACCTTGATTCTGATTTAATTTACTATTTAATACAATTGCACTATATGGAATTGGGTATACATACTGATGGTTTTCATAGGTACGTTTTAGATTGTCCATGATTATAAGTGTCCCAGAATCACCATTAGACAACTTATACTGATTGTTATCAATAATATAGTAGTACACTCCTTTTTGTGGATTTGCAGGTACTTTTGTTACAAAAGAAACATCTGACTTACCATCCCCATTCATATCTAATGGTGTATTCATGGCTGGTACATACATACCCTCATAACTTTTGGTTAAAAGCCCTCCCAACTTCCAACGTCTTAAATCATCATACCTAAAGCCTTCTAACACCAGCTCTATTCCTCTTTCTCTTCGAATTTCTAATAAATTCGCATCTGATATGTTTGGAAAAAACTCTTGTTTTAAATAAGCATCTGCGACTGTTGGTATACTACTATTGGTAATACCTGCTCTTTCTCTTAGCAGTTTGATTGTTTTGTCCCAATCAGCACCTGTAAATTCTTCTAATTCGGCTTTTGCTTCAGCATAATTCAACAAAACCTCAGCATACCTAATTAAAGGCAGTGTATTATTATTTTCTGCTACTCCATCTGTAGCAGAAGAATCTAAGGTTAATTTTTTGGGTTGATAACCTGTATAAGTATAGGTGAAATCAGGAGCAGCAGCTTGTCCATCTCTTTTGTAATCTCCCATTCGAATGGTTTGTTCTAAACGTTGATCTCTGCCTTTTACTTCTTCCCAAAAAGGTATAGTTGCATGCCCAGCTTTATCTGTAAAGCGAGTGCCATCTATATTTAAATAGGTATTGATAAACGATTTAGTCAAATTAGAGCGATTCCCATACGTTGCACTGGTATAATACCAATTTGCATCATTAAAGATTCTATAAGCTGCACTTGCATTAGCCGCTAATATCACTTCTGAAGCTTCTACAGCTTCTTTATTAAACAAGTTTCGATAGCTTTGATTCCCTTGCGCTGTATTTAAGCGATAAGAAGATGTTTTCATTAATTCATCTGCGGCATTAGCAGCTTGTTTTAACCACTCTGATGAACTACCAACCAACCCTAAATCTGTATGATATTTTCGATACGTTCCTTCAAAAAGACATACTCGAGATTTAAAAGCTAATGCAACTTGTTTGGTAATTCGTGAAGCACTATTATCTTTTCCTCCTTCAATAGCACTAATTGCAAAATCTAAATCTTCTAAAACCTTTTGCATCACCAATTCTCTTGTATCTCTTGGTTTATACAAATCGGGATCATCTACTGTTAGTGTTTTGTCATACCAAGGCACATCGCCAAAACGCTTTACTTTATCAAAGTAAAACCACGCTCTGAAAAAGCGAGCCAATCCTTCGTAATGTGCTTTCCGTTTATCTATGATCTTAGCTCCTTTTGATTTTTCTAAAAAATAATTGATATTTCTCAAATCACTCCAACTCCAACCCCCACTATCATAAGCTGTATAAGTACCTGTTAAATAGTTATTGATTGTTCGACCAATAACATAATCAGACATATTATCTCCACGAACGACATCATTTCCGTTAGGTAATATTTTATAAAAAGAATTGCTATATAATTCTAAATCTTTTTCTGTTGTAAAAGCTACATCTGGTGAAAGTTTATCAAAGGGTAATTGATCCAAGTCGTTTGAACAAGAAGTTGTGATAAACAAACCTGCTAAAGCAGCTATTAATATTATTTTTTTCATTGTTTGCTTGTTTTAAAAAGTAATATCGATTCCTAAAGAGAATGTTTTTAACATCGGATAACGCATTCCATTACCAGCGTTTGGTGACAATTCTGGATCTGCTCCATCAATTACTTCAGGATCCATTGTTTTTAAGACTCTAAACATGGGTGAATAGGTCCATAAGTTTTGTCCTGAAAAGAAAATTCTTAAACTCTCTATTTTATTCTTTTCTAACATCTGTTTGGGAAAGTTATATCCTATTGTTAAGTTCTTTAAGCGGATATAAGCTGCATTTTGGATATACTTGCTTTGTTGTACTTGTAGCTCACCTCTATTATTAAGTGCAACATACCCTCTCATCCTTGGAAAATAAGCATCTGGATTCTCTTCAGACCACATCATATCATTCATTTTTGTTGGATGCCAACTATATGGTCTATTGTATGCACCCCAAAATAAAGAGTTGTCTGCTCCAGGCCAAAAATCGCGTTTACCTACCCCTTGAAAAAAGGCAGATACAAAGAAATCATTCCACTCCAAATCAGTATTGAAACCGAAATTAAAACGAGGTGCTGAATTTCCAATAATTTTTCTATCTCCAGGGTTATCTAGTGTATTATCGCCTATATTAATTACTCCATCTCCATTTAAATCAGTAAATTTGATATCTCCAGGCATTAATATATTTGCTGCAGAAACACGGATATAGCTTTGATCTGCATGATTATTAATATCATTCTGATCACTAAAATAACCCGCATTTTCAAATCCCCATATTTCTCCTATCTTCATTCCGTTGTAATATGTGTCTAATGAATTTGTTGGATTATTAAATTTTGTAATCTTAGACTGATTGTCTGAAAGAATAAATCGGAACTTATAAGTCAAAGGTTTTTTAAAGTTGATTTTATCTCTCCAAGCAATCGACAACTCCCATCCTTTTGTTTCTAAATCGGCATAGTTTCCTTTAGGTTCTGTTGCTCCAAATACTTGTGGCAGAGGAGTACCTTGTGTATACATATCTGTTGTAACACGTTTATACCAATCAAAAGAAGTTGTTAATCGTCGGTTAAACCATTCTGTATCAAAACCAATATTGAATGTAGTAGCCTTCTCCCATGTTAATCCATTAGGAATTACATTTGGCTTATTTGTATACAATGGATTTTTTCCGTTTAATAAAACATTTAATTGATTAACAGACATCGTTTCTAAATACTGATAAGGAGAGATATTTCCATTTCCTAATGAACCATAAGAAGCTCTAAATTTCAACTCAGATAAAATATCTGCTAAACGGCTGTTTTGCCAAAAGTTCTCTTGTGATAAACGATACCCTACAGAAGTTGATGGAAAGAACCCCCACTGTTGATTCTGTGGGAATTTTGAAGAACCATCATATCTCCCATTTACTTCTATAAAATACTTTTCTCTGAAATTATAATTCAATCGAAAGAAAGCCCCTAAAGTCGCCCATTGATATCCTCCTCCTTTTAAAACAATATTCTCTCCAGTTGCTAAGCCAAAATCAGGTAATAAAGAATTCGTTAACTCATTACGTTCTAAAGTGCGCTTGTCTAAACGCAATTTTTCGTAATTATATCCTACTAATCCTTTCAAATAGTGACTACCGAATTGCTTTTTATATTCTGCATAAAGATTCATCCCTTTATAAGTCGTTTTCTCTTGCAACTCTTCTAACTTATTCTCTCCTCTTTCAAGCAACTCTCCTGGTTTGGTACTATATGGCACTGGAGTATATTGTTTCGTTTCTACTTCATTTAAATTCCTAAAAGTAAAATCTCCATATAGCTTCAAATCATCTTTAATTACGTCAGCAACAAAACTTGTTGTATTTCTCAATTGTTGTCTGTTTGTATCTGAATAATTTCCTCCTGAAACAAAACTACCAAATACAATTGCCGCATTGTGTGTTAAGGTTCCATCAGGATTAAACATCATCGCTACAGGGAAGGCCTCGTCTGATATTCTACGCCAAACTGGTGTATCTGAAGGGTGATTTAAGATTGGAAAAAAATAATCCATTTCAGCATATTCAAAGTTATTTTCTAACTTCAACCAACTTGTTGCTTGTAAAGACCCTTTCCCTCTTAAATTATACATATTAAATTTATCGGGGTTATATCTAAAAATACCGTCTTGAGAATTTATTCTACCTGATAAATAATAGCTTGCTTTTTCTCCTCCTCCACTGGCACTTAAATTATACTCTTGTGCTGTAATCATATCTGCATACAACTCTTTCATCCAGTCTGTATTTCCATAGTACACATATTTTCCCGTTACAGGATCAATATCTACTTTACTCAAACTTGGGTTTTCGTCGCGTTCCTTTAGTTGTTGCAAATATTCCATAGAAAAAGGAAATACGCTATTTGCTTTAGACGGATGCATTTTGTAATCATTCCAAGAATAATAAGCGTCGTCAAATTGTTTCGCCCATTGGTATCCATTAGTCACTAAATCAGGTTTGACTGTATGATCTAAAACTGAAAAAGAGGTAGAAAAGTTAATCTTTGACTTTTCATTTTTAGATGCTTTAGTGGTAATTAGAACTACTCCAAAACTTCCTCTTGCTCCATAAATAGCTGCAGAAGCAGCATCTTTAAGAACAGATACACTTTCTATATCATTGGGATTTAATAAAGAAGGATCACCAGGTACTCCATCTATTAATACCAAAGCATTCCCTCCTCCTCCAATTGAAGTTGTACCACGCACATTAAATGTTGCACTTCTGGTAGGTTTTCCATCTCCAATGATAAGGTTTAGGTTTCCTATTTCTCCTTGTAATGCTTTAGCTACGTTAGAAACAGGGCGATCTTTAAACACCTCTGCTCCTACTTGATCTACAGCTCCTGTAACATTTACTCGTTTTTGCTTTCCATATCCTACCACTACTACTTCATCTAAATTAGTTTGGTCTTCTACTAAAGCTACTTTTAAATTAGCAGCTGCTATTACTTCAACTGTTTTATATCCAATAAAAGAAATTTGTACTCTGTCTTTTCCCTCTACAGCATCCAAAGCAAAATTTCCGTCCAAATCTGTACTCACACCTTTGTCCGTTCCCTTTAATATAACTGTAGCTCCTGGGACCCCCAATCCTTGTTCGTCCATTACAATTCCTTTTATCTTTTGTGTTTTTACTTCTCCTAATTTCACAGAGATAGTTGAACCTGTAATTTGATAAGTAATTCCATATTGTTTAGACATATAATCTAAAACACCTTTTATGTCTTTAGCGTCAATATGCATATCCACTTTTTTGGTCAAAGCGGTTACTTTATCACTATAAATTAAAGTGTAATTTGATTGTTTTTTAATGGCGTTAAAAACATCTGTAATAGAAGCTTGATTCAACTGAATTGAAATCGGTGTCGCTGCTTTTTCTTGTGCATAAGTGTTTTCTGCACTTAATAAGTGTAAAAAAAGCAAAGCAGTAGCTAATGGAGTATATAATTTCTTACCTCCTTTGAATAATTTGAGATACATAATTGTTATCTTTGTTTTTTAGTTAATTGTTCTGCTGGATAATTAATTATCACTTCTAAACCTGTTCATCGCTGCCACTTTGTACAGGTTTTTTCTTTGTAGTTAATTGTAGTTGTGTTATTTCATTTCATAATATTGTGGTTAGACATAAACTATTTGAGGTGTACTATAATCTTCCCATCACTTTGCTTCTTATATTGAAGACCGTATATAAATTGCAAACTTTGAAGGATATCTTCAATTTTATCGCTTGTAAAATCACCACTAATTGTTGAAGTTGGTAAATTACTTGATGCTAACTGCAAATGCGTATTGAAACGCCTATTCAATACTGTAATTACTTCTTGGATTCCCATTTGATTAAATTTGACTTCTCCTTTATACCATTGATTAAACTGACGCTCTTGTATAGTCGCTTTCTGTAATGAACTTACTGCATCTGTCCAAGTCACTTGTTCATCTTTTGCCAAAATAACCTGTTGCTTAGTTTGTTTGTCTTCTACTTTTACTTTTCCTTCATAAACACTTACTTGTACTGTTTCGTTAGGACTATCGTTTACATTAAACTTTGTTCCTAATACTTGTGTTCTTAATTTAGGGCTAACAACCAAAAACGGAGTATCTCTTGAAGTGTGTTTTACTTCAAAAAAAGCTTCTCCTAATAATTGTACTTCACGAGAATTTCCGTTAAATGTTTTAGGGTAGATTAATTTACTATTTGAATTTAAGTGTACATAGGTAGAGTCACTTAAATAAAACTGAAGCTGTTGTCCTTTAACTGCAAATTGCTCCACATATTCTATTTCTTTTGTTGAAGGGAAAAGAAAATAATAAGATAATGATAAAACAATTGTTACTGCTGCTGCTATCTTATAGTACATTGCAAAAGGCGTTTTTTGGACTGGTTTAATGCGAAGGTTTATTCTTCTTTTCATCCTTTCACCAACAGCTGTACTTACATCTTTTGGAAGCACACCTTCCATTTGCATGCGATCAAAATACTGATTAACTAAAGATTCTTCTTCTTTATTACTATTTCCTTCTGCGTATTTTGACAATATTTTTTTAAACTGTTTTATCATTCTTAGTATGCTTTATACTATGATGTTCTTCCATTTTAAAAAACACCTATGTATCAAATCATACTTAACGATTAGATAATACAGCTAAACTTTACTTAACACATAATACTTAACAATACAGAAAAATGCATATCTGTAATATATCTTGTCTTTCCTCGCAACAGTTTTAAAGCCTTGTTCACTTGATTCTCTACTGTACTTTCAGAAATATTTAGACGAGAAGCAATCTCTTTATAAGACAACTGCTCGTAAAAACGCATTTTAAAAATAGTTAAGCATTTATCTGGTAGAAGTGAAATTGCTGTTTGATTAATCTCGTTCAATAATTGTTGTTTTACTTCTTCAAACTGTATCTCGTCAAGATCTGGAACTAAAGAAGCTATATTCTCTATTTGTACTTGATTGAAGTTTCTATTACTCAATACTTTTGCACATTGATTTCGAACAGCTTGAAAAAAATAAGCCCTTGGTAGCTCTACATTAATGGTATTCATGCGGCTCCAATAATCAATAAAAACCTCTTGTACAATATCTTCTGCTATCACTTTATCCCTTGTTACGTTAAGAGCAAAAGCATATAGCTCAGACCAATGCTTTTCATATAAAGCATCAAACACTTTCTCTTTACTTATCATTATATGTTGTTACTTTTAGTAGGTTTTCATATAGGATCAAATGTAATATTATAGCCTGTCTTCAATTTTATTAAATCGTTAAGATTACCACCTACTATTTATTTCATTTTTACTCGCTAAGTTTAATTAACAAACAATTCCTATTTCTTATTATTATAACATAATTATCACATTTACTTATTAATATTTTTTAATTAATTTTTAATTATTTATCCAGGCTCTTACTTTCTTGAAATGGAGTCATCTTGACTTTTTAGTTTTATAAAACTTTTTCAGTCCTAAAGCAATGAAGTTCCACGCCATCCAACTAGAAAGTGTGGTGTCGAACCTATTGAATAAAGAACGAAGGCTATATAACCAATAATTCGTTCTTTCAAAGGAATTCTAGCACTTTTATTGCCCAAAATGCCCATCTTAGGAAGAAATGTACAAGAATACAGCAAGCAATTTCCTAGTAGATCAACATATAATAATCTCTATAAGAAGACGTCGCATAAAACATAAAAACTCCTACCTTATAGTTATTTCTTTACACTTCCTTAATCATACACTAACATCTATTCTCACTTAAACTCTCTCTCTTTTATCAGTATATCAATACTATACCTTGTAAAACACACACAATATATCCTTATAAAAACACTACTTTTTAGAAATAATGTACTTATTACATAAAAAAGCTTAATGCTTTAGTAAAGTTAGAGAAAGAACATTACTATTATTATAAGATAATTTTGGTCTCAAAATAATATAATAATGACTAATAAAGATAGATTCGTAAACAACTTGTATACGTCTTATTGGGAGTCTCTGTATATTTATGCTAATAACCTAACTCAAAATACTGCACAGACAGAAGATATCATTCAAGAAGTATTTATTGATCTTTGGAAGAGATTTGATACCTTACATATTGAGAATTTTAAAGCCTATCTTTATACAGCTGTTAAATATAAATGTCTAGAATATTTGCGCAATAGAAAATTTACTTCTGTAGAACTAGAGACTGCTTATGAGGCATTATCAGAATTTGAATTACTTACTGTAGAGGAACAAGAACAATTTAAACTTTACCTACTAAAACAAGTCAAATCAAAAGCTACAGAAATATTACCAGAAAAATGTTTAGAAATTTTTCAGTTGAGATATTACAGTCAGAAGTCTTATTCTGAAATTGCTCAACTCCTAAACTTGTCAGAAAACACAGTTAAAAACCAATTAAACAAGGCATTATCCTTATTAAGAGCTAATCTTTCTTATTCTGTAGAAGCCTTTTTCTTCTTTCTTTTATTCGTTAAGTAATTATTACCTATACTAAGTAATCATTAAATCCAGTTTTTCGCATAGTACCATTTATAGAATAGCACACTTTATAGATATAAGCACTATTCATGGAAAACAAGATTAGAAATATTATAGATCAATATTTAAAGAAAAATTCATCTGATCAAGAAAATCAATTTTTAACTTCTTGGTTAGAAAGATTACAACAAACAGGTACATCTACCATCGCAGACAAAGAAACTGTTGAAAACAGATTACATAATAAAATAGTAGTTAGTCAGAAAGTACATACTCGACGCATGCGCTTTAGACGCACTGCTACCTGGGCTGCTTGCCTTACAATACCTTTGTTAAGTGGTGTTTTTTTATGGAATCAATATAATTCTTCTACTAATGTATATTATGCAGAAAAGACTACAAGTATCACTTTAGATGACAACACTATTATTATTCTAGAACCTGGTACTACATTAGAAATTAACGATCAATACAATACCTCTAATCGTTCAGTAAAACTAAAAGGTACTGCGTTATTTAAAGTAGCCAAAAACAGAGATCTTCCTTTCTTAGTCAAGTCTGATCACCTTAACACTACAGTTCTAGGAACAACATTTACAGTAAGTGATAAGGCTTCTAATAGCCATAAAGTTCGCGTGATAGAAGGAATAGTATCAGTAGAAAACCCTAAAGATTCTTCGTTAAGAATATTACATGCTAATGATAGTTTGGTATGGCATAATAATAGACTTGCTCATAATACTTTACTCGCTCAGACTTCATACTTTGACTTTAATAATATCTCTTTAGATAAAGCTATCAAGCAGTTGGAAGAATACTACCGTATCCATATCCACGTTGATCATCGTGTAAGTACCCAAACCATCTTACATGGACAATATCCAAAACATGAGTTGTTTGCTATTCTGAGAAGTATCTGCTTCTTAGAAGACCTTTCCTATAAAAAACAAGATAAAGAGATCTCAATTTTTAAAAAATAACTAAACATTTAAAAATCTATTATGCACTTAAACCATGAAAAAAAACTACAAAAAAATTAAGCTCCCTGTAATAGCGCTAGCTTGTCTGATATGGTCAAATATTACTCTAGGACAATCACCTTCTCAAATTAATTTAGCACTCCCTAAAAATGAATTAACAATCAATGAATTAATAAAAACAATAGAGAAACAAACTTCTATTAAGATTTACTATACTGATGAATTACCTCAGAGTATTAAGGTAAACTTTAGTAGTAAAACGCTTACTCTTCAACAAATATTAAGTTCATTACAAGCCAAAGTTAATCTATCTTATAAATTAGAGGACAATCTACTTTCTATCAAAAAAGGAAACTCTTCTATCGCTTTAAGTATGCTTAAAGGAAGAGTATTGGACAACAATGGACTTACATTACCTGGAGCAACCATAGAAAACTTAAGTAATACACAGTCTACCATTACTGACTTAGATGGAAATTTTGATATCAAAGCAAATCCAAATGACTTAATAAAAGTCTCTTTTATTGGTTTTCAAGATCAAATGGTAAAGGCTTCTTCTATAATGAATATCAAAATGAGAGAAGAAGCGTCTAATCTAGATGAGATTGTAGTAATTGGTTATGGAACAGCTAAGAAGAAAGATATTACAGGTTCAGTAGGACAGGTTAGTGGAGATGCAATAGAACAGCGAAATACAACACAGCTTTCGCAGGCTCTTCAAGGACAACTATCAGGAGTAATGGTAACACGTAACTCAAGTAAAACTGGTGCTAAAGCTAATATCAAAGTTCGTGGTGTGACTACTATAGGTAATACAGATCCATTAATTATTGTAGATGGAGTGGCACAAGATGATATGGATCAAGTAAACGCTAATGATATCGAAGAAATATCTGTCTTAAAAGATGCAGCAGCGGCTTCTATTTATGGAGCTAGAGCAGCTGCAGGAGTTATTTTAATTACAACTAAACGCGCTAAAGATAACGAATTTCACTTCTCTTATAAATCTGATTACGCCTTTGAAAAACCTACGATGATGCCTAAGTCTGTTGGTTATAAACGCTACATGGAGATGATCAATGAAATGTCTTGGAATGATGCAGGTACAGCTCCTGGAGGAGAATATGGTATCTATAGCAAACAAGACATAGACAATTGGCATCAGAATAACTTAGAGACCCCTAATAAATACCCTATTACAGACTGGCAAGATCTCTTACTAAAAGATTCTTCTGCAAAAGAAAGACACTCCTTCTCTCTTTCTGGTGGTGGTGAGCGAATTAAGACGCGTGCAAGTGTGGATTATGAGAATATCAAAGCAATTTATGATGTTGAGAATTACAAGAGGATTATGACTCGTGTAAATAACAATATCAAGGTTAATGATTTTATCTCTGGAGATATTGATTTATCATATAATACAATCCAACAGACCTCCCCTGTTAATGACCCTGTATGGGAAGCTATGCGTTATGCTCCTGTATATGCTGCTACTTGGCAAGATGGAAGAATAGCTGAGGGAAAATCAGGTTCTAATGCCTATGCTAGTTTGTATCATGGCGGAACTAAAAGACATCACTCTGATAAAATATACGGAAGAGTAGCCTTGAACTTTACGCCAATTCAAGATTTAAAAGTTTCATTAGTTTTAGCCCCACAACTAGCTTTTGATAGAAGAAAGAACTTTACAAAAAAAATAGAATATTATGATGCTGAGAACCCTGAGCGCTTCTCAGGCTATATAAATGGTCATACAAACAATACTCTAATAGAGAATAGAAACGAAAGCAAAATACTGACAAAACAAGTACTTGCTACTTACACTAAAGATCTAAAAAAACATAGTATTAATCTATTATTAGGGTATGAAGATAATTATTCTTCTATAGATAATTTAGGCGCTAAAGCGATGAATATGGAATTGCCTAATTTTCCATATTTAGACCTTGCTCCTGTAGAATTTATGACTAACTCTGGCGATAAAACAGAGACAGCTTATCAATCTCTTTTCTCTAGATTAATCTATTCATTTGACAACAAATATCATTTGCAAGCTAATATTCGTAGAGATGGTTCTTCGCGCTTTCACAAAGATCACAGATGGGGGATATTTCCTTCTTTTTCTGCAGGGTGGACAGTATCAGAAGAAAACTTCATGAAAAACCAAAATGTAATAAGCTACTTAAAACTTAGAGGTTCTTGGGGTACTCTAGGAAATGAACGAATCGGAAACTATCCATATCAATCTTCAATCAATTTTTCTAATACATTATTCTATAAAGACAACCAGATTATCTCTGCTCTAACTGCTGCTCAAACGCAATACGCTATCCAGAACATTACTTGGGAAACAACAGAATCAATTGATTTTGGTTTAGATATTAATTTCTTAAGAAATCGCCTTAGTATCACAGCTGATTATTATAAAAAGAAGACACGAGATATGCTGTTAGAGTTAGAGATTCCTGCTTTTATGGGATTTGAAAACCCTCAACAGAACGCTGGTAATATGCACACTGAAGGTTGGGACTTAGATATTAATTGGCGAGATCAGATTGGTGACCTAAAATACTCTATAGGAGCTAATCTATCAGACTCTAGAACCACTATGGGGGACTTGGGAGGACGTATCGTTATGTCTAATGGAAAAATCATAAGACAAGGAACTTCATTTAACGAATGGTACGGATATATTTCTGATGGTATATTTCAAAATAAAGAACAAATAGATAATAGCCCTAAACTATCTAATGCTGTAAAACCAGGAGATATTAAATATCTAGATATAAGTGGACCTAATGGTATTCCTGATGGAATCATATCACCAGATTACGATCGTGTGCCTTTAGGTTCATCACTACCTCGTTACATATTTGGTGGGCATATTAACCTTGATTACAAAGGAGTGGAATTAGGAATAGCTTTCCAAGGAGTTGGAAAACAAAAAAGTCTATTGACAGAAAACCAAATCAGACCTTTCCAATCTTCATGGACAAGTCCAATGCAAGAAATAGATGGTCAATATTGGAGCCCATACAATACTGTGGAACAAAATCTAAATGCTAAATATCCTAGATTATCGCATATAAGCGCAGAAAACAACAACTATAAAATGTCTGATTTCTGGTTAATTAATGGAGCTTATTTCCGTATTAAGAATATCACTTTAGCTTATAATTTCCCTAAAGATTTAGTAAACTCAATGCATTTAGACAAGCTTAAAGTATTTATTTCTCTAAACGACTATTTTACATTCAGTAATTTTCCAAAGGGATATGATCCAGAATCAGCATATAATGCATACATCGCTAAATCATTCAACTTCGGGGTATCTGTTAACTTCTAATATTATCTAAAATGAAAAAAACACTTTATATACTTAGCTTACTTATCTTTACATGCAGTTGTGCTGATTTAGATTTAAACCCTCCTTCTAGTGCTTCTTCAGAGAATTGGTATTCTGATAAAAATGAATACGAACTTTCTATTAATGATTTTTATAGAGAGTACTTATGGAATCTTGAGACAGGTTGGGCTGGTGAACGATTAACAGATAACTGGTCTCAAAGACAAGTAATGAATGAATATGCTGCTGGTACGATTAATAGTGAATGGGGTACAAGTGCTGCATTGTGGAAGAATACTTATAAGGGAATTGCTAGAGCAAATACTATATTAGAAAACTTAGCGCAAAATAGAGGTAATCTATCAGAAGTAGATAGAAAACAGTTTGAAGCTGAAGCACGTGCCTTTAGAGCTATATTCTACGGTAGATTACTATTCTTCTTTGGTGATGTTCCTTTTTATACTCAAACTCTTACGATAGAGGAAGCCTTCAAAATGGGAAGAACTGATAAAAGAATTATTTTACAAGAAGTATACAATGATTTTAACTTTGCAATCAATAACCTACCTATTAAGTACAATGGAACACAGAATTCAAGATTAACAAAAGGCGCTACATTAGCCTTTAAGGCTAAAACAGCATTAAATCTTCACGATTATGAAATAGCACGTAAGGCTGCTGAAGAGTGTATAAAACTAAATAATTATAAGCTACACAGTAATTATGGTGAATATTTCCTTTCTAAAACTAAGAATTCTTCTGAAACTGTTTTTGCTATTCCACGTTCTGCTCAACATAATTCTATATTCTCAGTTAAAAATTTCTATACTAGAAATGCTGGTGGAAGCTCTGTAGCACAACCTTCTTGGGAATTATTTGCTACTTATCTATGCACTGATGGAAAAACAATAGATCAATCCCCTCTTTTTAATCCTCGAAACCCATTTAAAAACAGAGATCCTAGATTAAAAGAAACTATAGTAGAATTTGGTACTGATCACCTTGGATATATTTATGATCCTAACCCTTACTCGACTAATGTTCTTAACACTACAACAGGTAAGCAAGTAAAAAATAAAGACACAAGATCTGTAGATACCTATGCTTCTTATAATGGATTAACACTAAAAAAAGGAGTTGATACAGACTGGTCTGATGATTCTTATTCAGATGCTGACATTGTTATTATGAGATATGCTGATGTACTACTAATTTATACAGAGGCAAAAATAGAACTAAACCAATTAGATAGCGAAATGCTTAAAGCGTTTAACCAAGTAAGAGCACGCGCTTATAATGACTCAGGTATTACTGCTCCATTACTAACTATCTCATCACAAACTGAAATGAGAAAATACCTTAGAATAGAAAGAAGAGTAGAGTTTGCTTGGGAAAATAGAAGAATTGAAGATATTATACGTTGGAAACATGCCGAAATCGCCCTAACTAGACCAAATTATGGCATGTTAGACCCTGACAAACTAAAAAAAGAAGTAGTTGATAAAGGACTATGGTTCTGGTCAGAAACACCAACCATAGATGAAAATGGATTACCTGTATTTGACCGTTTACTTAGTAAAGGAAAAATAAAAGTATTAGCTATCAGGGCTTTTGATAAGAATAAGCAATACTTATGGCCTATTCCGTCAAAAGAAATTATTATCAATTCTAACCTTACCCAAAACCCTGGTTATTAAAATGAAGTGTTTGTATAGTTTATATTTCCAAATAGGGGTGCTTTTTTTATTAGCATCCCCTATTTCTCTTGCTCAAAAATACGCGACAAAAGTAGAATTAGACGAGCCAAACTCTTGGTCTATGATTTTAATTCCTGATATTCAAAACTATTCTAAGTATAGCCAAAATCAACCTATACTAGACCTAATTAATAGATGGATAGAGGCTAATATAGATCAATTAAATATTAAAATGGTACTGTGCACTGGTGACTTAGTAGAACAAGATGATATAATTCTTCCTGGATTAAATGGAAATCTTTCTTCTAAGCAACAATGGGAGTTTATAGATAAATCCTTTACTATCTTAGATCATAAGATTCCTTATATTCTAGCAACAGGAAATCACGATTACACCATAGACTCTAAAGGAACGAGAACTACCCAATATGACAAGTACTTCCCTATAACTAAGAATTACTTAAATCAAAAACATCTTGTACAACATGGACTTAATGAGCATAACTTACCTACTCTAACGAATACCATGTATGAGTTTAAAGGAATTAACAATAAAGATTACCTGATTGTCAACTTAGAATACGCTCCACGAAACACAACTTTAAACTGGGCAAATGAAGTTTTAAAATTTAAACAATATGAAAATCATCAAATCGTCTTGTTAACACACGCCTATCTCAATCGCGATGATACAAGATTAGAAGGAGATAACAAATGGATAATCTTTGAACCTTACTTTAAGGATAAAAAAGAAAGAAAATCAGACAGAATATTACTCCCTGAATCTAATAATGGACAACAGATTTGGAATAAAATAGTAAAAGACACAAAGAATATGCAATTAGTCCTATCTGGACATATTTCGGGAGAAGGATATAGAGTAGATAAAAATAACTTTGGACAAGAAGTACACCAGATGCTCTTTGATATGCAATCTGAAGGTGGTGGTCATCAAGGTAACGGAGGAGACGGCTTTATAAGAATATTAGAATTCTATGACGACAATAGAACGATTAAGGTTAAGACCTTCTCTCCTTTATTTGGTATCTCCCCAAAAACAGCTCATTTAGCTCATAAAAGAGATGAAAGAAATCAATACCTAATTCGTTTAGATTAATCAAAATAACAACAAAAATCACCAAGACGATTCTTGGTGATTTTTTACTTATACCTCATCTTCTTAAAAACATCCTCTTAATACCCAGTCATAAGCACTCCCTGTCATTTCTGTATTACAAGTCCCAATACTATACTGTTCAGATTATCTAATATTAAATTCTGAATACTAGCCAAAGATACTTTCACTCATAAAACTCTCTTCTTTTAAACCCTCACAAAACCTCAAAATTGCGATGGTTAAAAGCGAACTTATAATTTACATAAACACTGACTGCTTTGTAATTATTGGTTTTTATTATTTGTATTTAATTAGTTCGTTATAAATCAATTATCTTAAATTATAGCACCTTGATATAACAAGTACTTATTCCTCTGATTCTTTTTCTATACACATAACTCACATACCTTTTAATTACATCCAACAAGCGTGCAAAATATCTAAAAAAAGCAACCCTCAGGTTGCTTTGCTATTTTAGTTTACTTCTACTTCTGGTCTAACACTCTTATTGACAATATAACCTATTATATAGCCAACATAATTGATAAATCCTTCTAACCTGTGATTATCCTCTACATAGATCACAGTACTATTAGAAGCATTACTCTTTACATCAAAATTACTAAAGTCAATTACCTCATCTTCTTTAGCCATAATCACTAATGCATCCTCTACATTGTTTATTTTTATTAAACTCTCTTGGAGATTCTCTGTAAACTGTAGATCAGCATTAAGGCGTTTATCATAGTCTAGCAATGGACTTGTTAGTACTAATATTGTCTTTAACCCTAGTGCTTTTCGAGCTTCTCTTACTTGGTACGCTAGATTAGCTCCTGTAGAGTCTCCTACTAAAATGATCTGTTCAATCTCTGCAGTCTGTCTTACAGCTGTTTGTAATAACAACTTAAAATCTGTGTTCTCATCCCATTCAAAAACCGCAGCCGGAAAGTCTGGCAAAGACTCTTTTATATTATAAAATTTACGTGATTCTCTGTTTGATCCATATCCATGGATGTATAGTAAAAAAAGGTTGTCCATTGTTTATTATTTGATTAATCGATAATAATCATCTATACTATCGCAGGCTAAATGTACAGTAATCCATTACATATACAATCTTTTTTTATAAAAAACATTTTAAAACACACGATAAACAACATTTTACTTAATGCACAAAGAAATATTATTCGCATTATTAACATTTCTTACTTAAATTAATTTGTATCTTGGAGGAAGATTTCTTACCCACTCAACTAACGATAATGTAACCAAAAAAACAAAACCGTTATGAAACAAGCGAATCAACAAGTGCTAAATGCATTACTATCTCCTGAGGAGTACACTCGTATTCTACAAAGTACAAAAGATACCGTTCCTGAAGATGCCTTATTTAACTTCTTACTTAAGAACAAAATCTTATATAAAGTCAATGCTAATGCTCCGCATCTAGATAGTGATGCCATCTCTTTTATCAGCCAAAGAATGAATACACTAGGTGAAGATTTCGTAATCAATGAAAAGAAATTAGACAAAAAAGTCTCTAAAGCTGTAAAAAAAGAAAAGATTGACAAGGGGGAAGCTCTTGCTTATATGATTAATCAAATCCGTAAAAAACTTCCTAAGAATTATACGGTCTGCAATCTAGAGAGAGGAGATGAAGCTTATTATATAGGAGTAATCAAGAAAAAAGAACTCAAAAAGATAAGTAAGTTGAACCTTGACTTTGGGGTATTCCATAAATTTATAACAACACCTGATCAAGAGCCCTTCTATGTTATAGAATGCTCATGTGGTACTACTTATATATGGGAAACTCAAGAAGAAGATGTAGATCCTAGCAAAGGCCTTTGCCATAACTGTGGTAAATCATTTGCAGATCAAAATACACATCTTAACAATGAAATAAAAGAATAAATATTTCTAGGTATTGTCTATCTTTACTTTATGATTAATGTTATTTAGAAATGATTAAATTCAGTAGATTATTTATTTCTATATTATCACTAGGCCTTCTTACTATTAGTTGTAGTAGTGATGATTATATCAAAATCACTCCACCTGTAGAAGAGGAAATTATTGATCTAACAGAGCCTCATACCTATAGTTTTAGCTCTGTATTTATAGAACAACAGAGTACCTTCATAGATAAAGCAATTAACAATCAAGGGACAACAGCCTTAGACCAAGATTGGGAAAAGGAAATAGAAGCTATCCGACCTATATCCATGACATTAGATGGAGAGCGCCTACGTGTAATACTAAACAATGGAAAAGATACAAACTATGTAATCAAACTGATAGATCATACTATTCACTTTATCAGAGGTGATGGCGTTCTTCTACCAGCTGCAACGCTTGCAAAGGATAATAAAAGCATCACACTATATTCTTCTTTCTATCAAATAGATGGATTAGACAAGGTTTCATTAATGACACAAAAAGAAGAAATACACGACTATCAAGCAATCGATTTATTGTCCTTTACCAAACAATTCGATCATCTAAAAGATATTAAAGGAAAGTATTTACGCATTTCTCTTGAATATAAAATAGTACAAGGAGCTCCATGAGCTCCTTTTTTATTACTTTTTTACTATTTTTCAAAAGACATGTTTTGACATAATTATCAGTACTTATATCAACATCAACTAAATAGTATTATGCATCCTTCTACATAAGCTACTTTACAGTATAAATCACATAATAGAGGATATTTAACATTGTTAATTTTAACAAAAAAACATATCTTACACCTTGTAACAAACACGAATTGATATGATACGTACCACTGTAAAACTTTTTACCCTATGTCTAGCCATAGGAGTTATCACTGCTTCTTGTAGTAGTGATGACAGCAGCCCAGTAAAGCCACCTATTGTTGATCCAGAAAAACCGGAGCCTGCCACGGCAATTATTTTTGATTTTAGTACTCAGAATGTTATTAAGCAAGTATCTTTTAAAGACAATGCGACTACAGATCTAGGAACTACTGTCTCTAAAGAATGGAAACCTACTCTAGCCTACTTAAAACCTATCCAACTAACCTTAGATAAAGAAAAGTTAGTGGTTACTTATAACGAAAGTAAAATAAAAGAATATACTGTTAAGATACAGAATAACAATATCGTGATTCAAGCGACTAAAGACTATCCATCTTATACTTTCGCTAAAATATCAGAGGACAAAAAGAGTTTATCCATATACTCTTCATTCTTCCGTATTAAAGGAGCACATAAAACATTAAATGTAAACAACGTAGCTTCTCTTCAAGAATACGGAGAAGTAGACTACACTACATTCAAAAAGAGATATGATCACTTAAAGAATACTAGTGGTAAATATTTAGAAATTGCCTTCGAATACAAATCAAAAAACTAAGACATCATGAAAAAAATACTTTATACTCTAGTTGCCTTAGCTTTTAGTAGTGCAACTTTCGCTCAGTCCCACTATATTACAAAATCAGATGAGTTCTATCAAGGTGCCATCTTCAGTGAAAATTCATTAACAAGTTCAGAAGTAAAAAAAATAGCTATTACTGATAAGGCTTTAGTTATTGTTCCTTCTGTTGCTATCAAAAGTTTTGAGATAACAGATACCTCAAAAGAAAGTTGGCTAAAAAAACTAGAAGAATTATATCCTCTTATAGCACAACAACAACAAAACGTCTCTTTTAGTTTTAACACTCCATCAGAAGTTGATCTAAAAGTTTTAGATAAATATTACAATACTTATGATGCTGCTAAGCATTATTATGGTATAGAGAAAAGCTCTAAAAAAATTTACAGAAGTATAGGAGAAAGAATAACTTATTCCCTAGATATGGATATTCCAGGATCTTATATCACCGACGAAAAATATAATGAAATAAAAAACCAATCTCCTATTTTAATTGCTAGTACTTATTTTGGAAGAAGAGCGGATTTACTTATTGAGTCAGCGCAACAAGGTAACAATATAAGAACAGCATTTAATATATATAAAGATAAAGATACAAACCGATATAATGAAGCTAAGGAAATATTAGCTGATGCATCTGTACATGTTCTTTTCTTTGGTAAAAATTCTATTGACACTTCTGATTTAAATAATGAAGAACTAATATTAGCATATTTAGAGTTTCTTACAACTCCTCTAACTAAAGATGACTACATATATCCTATTAAATACGAGGCAATACACTTAAAAGACAATTCTCTATTTACTAGCGAATTAATGAAGTAATACGTATGTTCAAATAAAAACAGAAAAGGAGCTCCATGAGCTCCTTTATTTATAACATCAAAAAAGCAAGTAGACCATCAGCCTACTTGCTCATATAATATAAAATGCAATTATAACCTTTATATACTCTAATATACCAAAGTATATACACTAGGCTAACTCTTTATAATCAATTACTTTGTTATCTCTTTTACGATATCTCTTACCTCCATCACTCCAGTGTGTTTCCACAATATCTCTCCTGCTTGATTTACAAGTAGCATAGTAGGAATCGCTCGTATGTGAAACTGAGCAGATATCTCCTGATGCTGATCTACATCTATACGTTGCAAATAGACATGCTCTGTAATCTCTCCTACAGATTCATCTATTATCCTAGTCAACATCTTACAAGGTCCACACCATTCTGCAAAAAACTGTAACAATACTGGTTTATCTGTTTCTTTTAAAATCTCATTTAACTTCATTTCTTCTTTTTTTAATTCATTTGACTAAAGTAAAATTAGAGATGATTCTATCAGAAAGTCAGATACGAATGGGAGGTTAAACAGTACAAAGCACATTATATTGTTTTTTTTCTTAATTTACATACCTAATAACCTAACTAACAGACCTTGGAAGAAAATACCACTACTCCTATTTGGCTACCTAAGCCTGAAGGATTCGAAGACTATACCATAGAGAAGAAGACCATTGATCTAGGAAAAGCAAATGGGTATGCACTACTGAGCTTTATCCCTATTGCAATAGTTAATTTTGCTGTATACTATCTCGTTTGGGGAGAAATAATTAATATTTATAATCTAAAAGGACTACATCCATTACTAGTCATGGGCTATTGCTTCTTATACATAGTCGTTATGACTCTCGGAATCGTAGTACATGAGCTTATACATGGAGCTACATGGGCTATATATGCAAAGAAAGGGTTTAAGTCTATAAAGTTTGGTATTCTAAAAGAATATCTCACTCCCTACTGTCATTGTAAAGAACCACTTAAAGTCAGAGCCTATAGTATAGGCGCAATCATGCCAGCTATTATACTCGGTTTTATCCCTTCTATACTCGCTATATGGACAGGTAGCTTAGAAGTGCTATTATTCGGCATATTTTTTACTGTATCAGCTATGGGAGACTTTATGATTATTTACCTCATCCATAAAGAAGACAAACATACATGGGTACAAGATCACCCTTCAGAAGCGGCATACTACTTACTAAAACCATAACTAAACAAAAAGACAGCCTATAAGCTGTCTTTTTATATACTATCTGTCTTTTAAGGTATTAATACGGCTCTACCTTTCAGCTCTCCTTTTCTCATTTTATCATATACCTCTAGAGCCTGATCCAAAGGAAACTTCTCTACTTCGATATGGATATGCCCTTGTCTAGCTAGTTCTATAACTTCCATTAGTTCTACCTCAGATCCCCAATACGGTATAGATACATTCACCCCAAAAGGAACTCTTCCAAAGCCAAAAGGATAGTTACCTCCTGACAGTCCTATGATGGTAAGGTCTGCATTTAATCCCACTACTTTTGCTCCTAATTCGATAGTAGAGGTCGCTCCTACAAAGTCAAGTACAGCTATAGCTTTCTTCGCACCTGTTATCTTTACGATTTGCTCTGCAGCATCCTTATCTGCTGAATTAACAGTATAGGTAGCTCCCATTTTCTTAGCGAAATCTAATTTGTCTTGAGTAATATCACATGCAATAATAGTAGCGCTACTAATGGCCTTTAATATCTGTAAGGCAGTATGTCCTAAGCCTCCAATACCGATAACAACTACATAAGAGTCTGGAGACAGTTTATGCAACGATCGCTTAATCGCAGAATATGGCGTTAAAGCAGCATCTGTAATAGGCGCTGCTATAGTAGGGTCTAAGTCCCCTATCGGAACTAATAAACGAGAAGAAGGTACTAGCATATACTCTGCCATCCCTCCATCTAATCCTAATCCTCCTCCTGCAGCCTGACTCGCATGGTTATCACAGTAGTTCTCAGAAGATTGTTTGCATGGCTTACAATGCCCACATCCCCAAGGACCATAGACCACTACGGCATCTCCTTTTTTAAATCCTTTTACACTTTCACCCATTGCCTCTACATAACCAGCATTCTCATGACCTAAGGTAAAAGGTCCTGGTACGATACCGTCATCTATCACATGCAAATCTGAATGACAGACTCCAGCCCCCGCTACTTTAATTAATACTTGCTCTCCTGTAGGTACAGGAATAGGCATATCATCAACGATTTTCACATCGTGTAGTCCTAAAAAACGTACTGCTTTCATTTTCATAATTATGGTTTTAAGTATACTCACTAAATTACAAAAATGGATTAAAAGAGTCAGTTTATATCCGTTCTCTATACATTACACAAGTAATCTATCAATATGCTTATTAATTCACAGCACAACTACACAATACGCAATACATTAATAGAAATCATAATAGATGCTCCAACCCTTTGATTGTTTATTATAAGCAAACATAAAACTTCCATTATCTACTACATTCAAATTCACTTTTTCATTAGTCGAGATTTGGAATACAAATTCGTATCCCTCTCCATACCCCTGATCTACTCCGATACCCGACTGACAGTAAGAAGGATACCCTCCTAACTTAGTATCATAACAATGTGCGTCAAACACGTCGTAGTAGCTCTCCATAACCCCTTCATCCTCCATCTCACAGATTCGATTCTCTTGTTCTAAGGTTAATCCTCCTCCGTCCCAGATAGGATAATCTACCTGTTCTAATCGAGGTTTTAAAGGAAATGGATGTAAAATAGAATCCTTATTAGTCAATTCCTTCTGAACAACACCTTCTAAGGAATCATAAGTTCTGATCACCCATTTATTTCCCATTGGTTCTAATTGTTCAGGAAATTCATAAGACATAAATACAGTCAGTAATACAATCCCCTCTAAAGCCTTGGGTACAAAAGGCAGAGTAGGTAAATACAATTGTAGCAAAGGAATCATCTCTCTCCCTTGATCATCTAGTGGTATTCCCTCTTCTTCTTTATATGCCGTAACACGAGCAATCCATGATTCTTCAATGGTATTTAACGGACGAAAACCTCCTACTTCAAAGGCTGTAACAGTGCGTCCTATCTCTTGTTTTAGTTGTTCTATTGTTTTCATAATCTTAAGAATAAGTATTAAGGCAAATGACGGTTTCCTCTTTTTCATTATAATAAAGTACACAGTCATTGCCATCTGTAAAGAACTCACATCCTATTGTCATCCCTATAGGGAGATAATTTTTTGATATTAAAGAAGCTGGAGCTATCTCACTTAGTTCGTTATAGCGCAAGGTAGTATCAAAATCTTCGTCTCCCACTTTATACACATAAGGGCTAGGATCTGCCTTGCCAAAACCATCTATTAATTGTCTATATTTAGCAAATTGTCCTGTTTTCTGAAAAACTAATTTGTTTAAAGAATAGGCATAGAAGAACTCTATATAGGTATCTAGATCTAGCTCATCATCAGCTAAATCAGCCACTAAAGGCATTACCCTCTCAGTATAGTCTCCTAAAGACATCTTTGCTTTAAAATAATAGTCTGCATTTGTCCAGAACTCTTCTTCTAATACAGAAGATACCGCCTGAGCCACTTTATGTCCTTTATATAGGGTGATATCTCCACTAAATACATATTTACCTTCCCTTAGTGAGAAACAAAAATGATCAAATGAGTTCTGATCAGAATTTCTTTCATCATTTGTCCAGATACCATTATGAGAGACAAAGTGTACATTCTTACCAGAAGCTAGTTCCACTGTACACAGCGGATAGAAGATTCCCCTTACTGTATCATCTATAAAAACCTCTTCAAATTTAGGGTATAACACGATTTCCATTGACTTTCTTTTTTCTATAATAAAACACGAAAATACATTTTTAAATCTGCTTTCACCTTAATAAAAACAGCTATTTTATAGAAGTACTACCACAGTAGTACACCAATCTAACTAATTCTCAAGGAGGTACTTTCTTCTTAAAAAAACACAATACAGTTAGTGGATATCAAAGAAACTGTACAGTTATAGTAAGACGAGATAGAATAAGTCCGTTATGAGTCTGTAATGAGTCCGTTATTTTAGACAAAAAAACGGACTCACTACGAAATGATATTACAACTACTTTACGCTCATCCAAAACAAAAGATCAACTATATACAAGTATCACAAGATTATAATGCTTGTAGATAGTCTATGATATATAAAGTAAAAGCCGTGGTCTTAAAATAAGGCTACGGCTTTTATGCGAACTAACAATAAACTTTCTTTTATTTTTTAACATTTAAAGATGCATTATTATTACTTTTTATTTAAAAACCATTTTATAGCTTTAGCTTCTTCTGTTTTTATAAAACTATCCTTTCCTTCATTATAATGATTACCATCTCTCCACTCCTTTGTACTTAGTTTTTCTTTTAATTCTTGATACACCTGTTTTACAGCAGGATGTGCTCTTAAGTAATCTCTAAAAGCGATATGACGTGTCCAATTCATATTATCCACTGCAATAGCATGTATATTCGCTACTCTTATATCGTGATTATGCAGTCCTTCAGGCACTTGTTCTCCTATACCTATCTCAGTAGGAAATCCATATACACTAGGCTCTTGATCTAGTTTAACGAAAAAACGTCTGTAAGGCATGTCTTCATTGTATAGTTCATAATAGATATATCCTTTTGCCGTCATAAGACTTGGCAGTTTATCTAGATCTTGTTCTGATTTTAATCCTATCATAATATCGATAATAGGCTTAGCAGATAACCCCTCTACAGAAGTACTCCCGATATGCTCTATCTGTAGCTCTAGATGACTTAACACAGGTGTTAATTCTCTTTTTATCAGGTCAAACTTTTCTCTCCACTGAGGATTGTATTTCTCAAAAGCTACTTTCATGGTTCTACGACATATTGGGTTCTATTCAATACAAAGATACTCTTCACTCCTTAAGACACTTTAATCTAAAGCTAAAAAAAGCACCAATAAACAATATTGGTGCTTCAACTATCTTATTTGGAGTATGGAAATGAGACATTCATCTTCTCATAAGGAATGTACTTTGCGAGTATCTCTTTATACTCTGTATAGGTCAATAATCCTCTATACTTATCATTGGTATCTTCTAATCTATAATCGATGATAGGACGTTCTATTAACTCCTGTAAAAGAGCTACTTTATCATCCGATAGATACTGTAGATGTGTCTTTAGAGTAGCCCTAAGGTTCTCTATAAACTCTTCGTCAGACTGATTGTTATAAGTATCTAGCTGACTCATATCCATCACGATGCGTTTAAAGATAAAGTCTCTTAAATTCTTTGCTTCATAAGTAGCTTCTATATCATCATGCCATAGGTACACAATAGGATAATCACCATCTACCTCTTCACTCATAAAAAAACAATACATATCCCCTGCTCCATTCTTAGCAAATGAAACAAAATTGTACTCTTGTTTAATCTCCATATAATTATCCGGATCTCTTAGCCAGGCTATATCTTTGTCAACATCCTTTAAAGGCGTTAATTCAAAATCATCACTAAATAACAATAAGGGGGGATTATCTTTTAACTTCGGAAATGTCGTAGCATACCACATCTGGCTGTACTCTCCTACTTCTAACATATTATCCTGTTCTAACTGTTTATAAAGCTCAGGATAAACGATATTATATTTATGTTCTAATTCTGCTATAGTCATAACTATTCTTTTTAAAAGTCTCTATATTGGTCAAACCACTTATTAGCTTCTTCTTCCGCTATTACTAAGATACTAAAAGAAACTAATTGCATGATTGCTTCCCAAGTATCCTCTCTCTCTGTAGTCTCGATATTGGGTAAATCATTTACAATCTCTACTAAAACTCTGATTGATTCCTTGACCTCCTCTTTCGTTTTAGCTTTCTTAATTACCTTTAGAACCTCTTTATACGCTTTTACAGCCACTTTATTGTTCTTCCCTACCCAAGAACCAAATGGGATACTAAACTCTGTAACAAACCACTCGGGCTTCTTTAAATTAGAAACAGAAGCGTACTTAAAGGTTCTCTCCTTCTCTAGCTCAGTTAATTGTTTCTTGAGTTGTTTTCCTATTCTATCTTCTATATTCCAACCAATAAAGTAATCTAGATTAGCCCAACTATTTAATGCTGGGATACCTTCTAAGGTAGGCGCGTATCTCAACTCTAGTCTCTCTAATCCCTTCAATTGACTTAAGACATCTAGATTACATAAGTGCCCAGATAGCGCTACTGCTGTTAGATTCGAAAACTGTAATAAACTACTACAATCAAAAGGTTGCCCATTTACTTTAGTATGAATATTGATTTCCTTGATATGAGCTGTCGTTTTAAGTACTTGTAATCTCAAGGGAGATACAATATCATTAGCAAACGAAAAAGACAAAGCTTCTAAGTGCTCATAGTTCTCTAGGGTTAGGTTATTTACCTTTGCTCTAATAGAGATGTCTTTGACTCCCTTGCCTAATATTAAGCGAATAGGATGATCAATAGTCACTACTAATCTTCTAATAGCTGCCTGACTAAAATCAGCCTCTGTACAATCTAGTGGTACCCAATCTAGCTGTTCCATCTCCCGAGTAGCGCTCCACTGGATAAATGACGTATCATCTCCGTGGTACTCCATCACACGAGGCCAATTGCCCCCTGCAGGAACTTGAAACTCATTAAATACGTCCCAATTAATAACATCTTCTCTCTCTACTAAAGCATCACATTTAGACCTTGTAATTCCCTTAGTTCCTATTGTAAAACGACCTTGTCCTGCTGTTATCTTTACTTTGTGACTATTCTCTTTAGTCAGTGATAAGTAAAATGGTTTATCTCTTTCCATATTTTCTTATTTAAACCACACTTCATATCCAAATCGACAAATAGCGATAAACATGATAAATAAGAAGATATATCTCACCCATATTTGTCCTTTTAAAATAGCCATCTTCGCTCCAAAATATCCTCCTAAACCGTTACAAACAGCCATGGGGATAGCAACCTTCCATATAATAGCACCTTTTAATAAAAATAAGCAGATACTACCAAAATTAGTCACTAAGTTAATCAGTTTTGCATAAGCAGATGCTTTAAAAAAGTCAAAACCTATTAAAAAGACAAAGCCCATAATAAAGAAAGTACCTGTAGCTGGCCCAATAAAACCATCGTAAAAACCTACTACTACCGAAATGATAACTCCCCAGGTGTACTTCTGTCTATCTGTGATATTAGTAATCGCTTTTCTAGAGAAGTCCTTTTTAATATAAGTGAATATCCATAGGGCTATTAAGATGATAAATAACAAAGGCTTCATAAAGTCATTATTCACTATCGTCAAAACATAAGAGCCTGCAAAAGCACTCCCAAATGATATCAATGCCAATAGGCCAAAGTACATCCAATTTATCTTAGTCTGCTTTAGATATTGTCTAACAGCTATAGCCGTTCCCGAAAAAGCAGGAATCTTAAGAGTACCTATTACTGTTGACACGGGTATTTGAGGTAATAAGGCAAGGCCTAGTGGTGTTTGTATTAGTCCCCCTCCTCCTGCAATGGCATCTATAAACCCTGCACAGAAAGCAACTATTCCTAAATACAATAAGATATCTAATTCCATTTGTGTTTTATAAGTACACAAATGTAAAAGTATTACTTTATCTTCTAAAGTGTATTTTCCTTTTTTATCGCATGAGTTCTAATAAATAAAAAACCACTAACATTAGCTAATGGTTTTCTTTCATTTTATATTAAGAGCATCTATCTCAACAATGCCTTAATAACTATATTAATCATTTTCTTTTAACTTTATTCATTCTCTAAATGTAGATAACCTTGTTTTTTGATAATTCTAGCTCCTCTAGCATCAGAATATTCATAGGTTAAAATATAGAAATAAGTACCTGTTGGTAATTTAGCATTTTTATTAAGAGTTCCACGCCCTTCTGAGTAGCCTTTAAATACATTACCATTACTATCATAATTGGTTGTTTCATAAACTTTAGCTCCCCATCTGTTGAAGATTTGTACTTTATTATTAGGATAACGAGTAATATTATCAATGATAAAATAATCGTTCTTACCATCTCCATTTGGAGAAACCAAATTGTAAATAACCACATCACCATCTAATATAATATCAGTATTTACTGTTCCTAGCGTGAAGAAACCATACCCATTTACAGCAGTAGCTGTAGTTACTTCTTTATTTGCAATATCAACTACTCCACCTTCATCTACCCAAATAAGGTTATGTGGATCCCAACGAATAACATGTAAATCTTTTTCTGGATTTGCCAATATCTCTTTAGGTGTAGTATTCTCACTCCAACTCAAGGTTAACAAGATATCCCCTTCTGTATTGTTCCCTTTATCAACTAACCAAAACTCATTGGTGTTTAATAAATTAATCACTCCCGATTTATTACTATGAGATTCAAAAAACTGTTTATCATCATAAACATATCTACTAACATAAACAGATTTATCACTCTTAGGAGCAGAGATCTTAGCATATCTAAAGTTATCTTTATTTCCTTGAGGGAACATAAACTCATCATTTCCTATTTTCTCTATCTCACCATCAGCAAAGCTCTTATTACTTGCATTAATTGCTTTTGCTCCTTTTTGAAAACTGATCATCCCTTTAGATAATCCTGTTTTAGTATTCAGAGTCGAGTCTATCTTTACGATTCCGTCTTGAAAATCCATTGTTCCATAGATATCAATATTTGTTTTTAGATCAAAAGCTCCTGCTGTCTGTGGATTATTTAAGACTACATCATAAAACTCACTAAATGAGTTACCCGAAATAATCTGTACTCCTGTCTCATCCTCGTGCCTACTAAACACAACTTTTCCTGTTTTAGCATTTTTACTAATACTATAGATTCCTTCGTTTGTAAAATTATTAAAGAAATAAACAGTACCATCATTAGTAAAATCCCCTTTCTTTTCGTTAATAAACTCCGCCACAGTCCCCATCTCTGTACCTGGCATAACAGAAACTATTCCTTCATTTACAGTCTGTGCTGAAGCAATACATGGCACTAGCCCAAGAATTACTAAACTGATATTCTTCTTTTTCATAACTACACTTTTTATTCATTTTATTCCCAGCTTTAAAAGCGTCATTAGCTTTTTATCTCTAGTATTTAAACTTATCCTTATGGTTTTATTTTATATTAAACCAAAAATCGCACCAATTAATCTATTTTGTATACTTTTTTATACTTAGCGATCCTTCTGCTAGTTTTATTTATCAACTTCAATAGTCTTAAACACTCATGAAATTAACATACTATTTCTTTTTTTTCATAATTATTCCACAAGACAAAAATAACACTTATTTAACAATACACAAAATATCATACGCAATAAATAAAAACAACACCCAAAAATTTTATTAAAACTCAAAAAAATAACAATTATAAAAAATAATTCACAAAAACTATATATTCACCATAAGTGACTCCCCTCTAGTCTATAAACACCTTATGTATACCTCTAGTGATTAATCGTTAAATTACAGCCTTATTTCACAACAAACAATCGCTGATGGTGAATATTTTCTTTTAAACTATTTTTATCATTTATTCAGTTACTTTCTCCATCTTTACAATCATTTAAAAAAAAAGAGTCAAATACCTTAAGGTATTTGACTCTTTTCACTAATTTCCTTTTTCATTAATATTATACATTATCTAGCAATTATACAGGATGCTAAAAAATTTAATAGATGACTGATTAAAAAACATAGGTTCTAGTTAGATAATACACTAACTAGAAACCTACTACAAACAACGTATCTATAATTCGGCCAGAACTATATTTTATTATACAACTATAAAAACAGCATTACAACAGATGCTTAACAAACTCTATTACAAGAGAATAAATTACAACAACAGCACTTATTAACCATTTAATCATAATACTTATATTTATAGCATTATACCTAATTTTTTAATTGCTTTCTTACATTCTATAAAAAAGAATATGAACTCTAATACTATTTTTATATAAAAAAAAATCAGACTAATCTTTCTTCATAAAAAATACATAATCAGTACAAAACACTAATTCTCCTTCCATTAACACTTAGGTTTCAATTTTTACTAAGCTTCTTTTACAAGACAAATATATAACAAATCACTTAATGGTGACTTAATATTTAGTACTTTTGATAAAATATTTTTTTTACTTCATTATGTCAGAGAAAAAGGAAAAACCAAGAGAGAGAAATAAAGAAAAAAGTAAAGAAACATTACTTCAAGCAGTAGGAATAATCTTAAAAGAAAAAGGTTACTCTGCTCTTAAGGTTAATAATATCGCTGCAACAGCAGGACTAGACAAAAAACTTATCTATAATTACTTCGGAGGTGTAGATCAATTACTTGATGAGTATATCAACTCCCAATATTTTTGGAACAATATAGATCCTGATTTATTATTAGATAAGGCATCCAAAGATGGCGGAAAAGAGATGGGTAAAGCATTAATAGCTGAACAATACGACTTCGTTCAACAAAATAAGGAGTTTCAAAAACTAATGCTTTGGCAATTATCTGAAGACAGAGATTCTTTAAAGAAAATTATAGCTAAGCAGGAAGATATAGGAGAAGTGCTATTTAAGAATGTATCCGATCATCACTTCGGGGATAAAGCAGATAATTATCGCGCTTTAATGGCTATTCTTGTATCTGGGGCTTATTACCTCAACTTATACGCTGAACACAATGGAAGGTACTTCTGTGGTATAGACCTCCACAGTGATAAAGGAAGACAAAAGATAAAGGAGGCTATGAATTCTATTGTAGATAAGGCCTATGAAAAGTAAAAAACAACAAAGAGAATAGTATTATAGCCTATATCTATTCTCTTTGTTGCTATAAATATCGTCAATAAAAGGCGAGTTATAATATAAACTTATGTTTTCGATAATCACTCGGTGAATACCCTGTCACCTTTTTAAACAACCTCGTAAAATATGAAGGTGAATTATATTTTAATTCAAAAGCGATACCAGCGATATCTCGTGTTTTATCTTGTAAGAGTATTTGACTATGCAAGATACTGATTTCATTAATCCACTGTTTAGGTGGTTTATTAGTAGCTTCCTTGACACATTTATTGAGATAATTCTCTGAAATATGAAGAAGATTAGCATAAAACAGTACATTCTTATGATCAATATGAAACTTCTGAACTAACTCCCTGAATCGAAAGGCAATATCTAATTGTCTACTCATTGGAGTCTTCTTTTCCATATCTACACGAATTACCTTCATTAATATAGTCTCTAACAAGGTAACACAAATCTCCACGTCCCTATTCTCACTTAAAGATTCTTCCTCTAGTAAATCTAATGTTCTACTTACCCAACTCGCGTTCATCTCATTAAGCTTTACATGAGGATTCATGGCAAAAAACTTCAAATCAGTTGCCCCTAATGATATATCTGTAATCACATCATTCTCATAGACTACAAAATACCCTCTGATATCCTCTGATATAGAAAGAGTAGCGGTTATATTTCCATTCTTTACATTGATTATTTCATGTTTAGATAAACTATAAGCTCCACTATCTAAATATTGTGTCATCTCTCCCTTAGTCAACATTATCATAAAATTAAATGTAGTACGATACGGGATAACAGGCATTAAAATACCTCTTAAATAGTCTTCTAAACGATAAACTTGAATCTTGCTATCATTCTCTAAATAACTGTGATCTAGATGAGGCAAAAACAACTTCTTATACTGATAGTTGTTCAATATTTCAATAGACGGCTTCGACATATTTCAACCAAATAATTAAGGCAAATTTTATAAAATAAATAGATCATTATCAATAGTCTATAGCTAATATTTTGCTAATATTACTTAGATATTTTATCGATAAAACTAGTAACTCCTAATTCTTCTAATTTCTTCACTATCCATTTGTCTAACTGCTTGATAGGGTACATCACCCACATCGCAAATACAAAGGGAAATGTCAAGGTAGTCCATCCATACTTAATCATAAAAATATCAAAATAAGTAGAGATAATTACACTGATCAACACATACATGCCTGCGCGTACTTTATCCTCTCCCATAGCAATACCACATAATACAGCATTAAAACTAAATATCCCTTCACTAATTAGAGCATTAGAGGCATGACTACTATGAGAAATATACACACTGACTATCACTGCTACAAAACCGTATAACGCCTGTATAGGTCGACTGATAAACACTCCCAAAAAGAATACAACTCCTGCTACAAAACTTCCTTGAAATAATACTTGCCCAAAAGCATGACCTTGAATTAAAAAGTCATCCAGTTCTTCTATATCTACAAAGTGCTCAGGTACAGAACGAATCGCTAAATCAGGTATACTTAGAATAAACAGTGAAATCCAAGTAAAAAGAATAAAAGGAAATGTATAAGCTGGTAATTCCTTTTTTATTGCCCATCCCATTATAATGGTTGATAAAACTGATGAAATAATCATCATGCCATATACCCAAATACTAGGTTCAAAATAAAATATTAAAGCTACTCCTATCAGACATGCATTAAACCCGTATATCCCATTTTCTATGTCTTGCCTATCAAATCTCAATAACTTAGCTGTCACTATTGCAACAATATTACTCAGAGATGCGGCTAAGGCCATATTAGTAGAATCGTAATATATCGCTGCTAAAAAAAGCATTCCTGTTATTGCATTGGCTTGTAACATAATCTGTCCAAAACCTCTAAAAAAGGCCTTAAAACAATGAACTATAAGTTCTTTCATGGTTTTATTTTTGAGTTTTTAATTAAAATCTACTTAGGCTGTTATAAAAACAACTCATCCCATAGCTTCTGTTGAATTGTTTGAAATATAGTAAATAGCTTTTCTGCTCCTTGTCCTAAAACTCGAATCATAAAACCATCTCCTTCTAATAAGCTAATACCAAACTCTATATGATCGAGCTGTCCATACTGCTGATAGAAGTACTCTATGTATTCTAGTACAGATACATTGGCCGTATTATAATAAATCAGAGTTCCTTGATGAGTATACCCCTCTAAAATACCTATCCCTTTTATAGGCAGTAAATCAGGTTGTAACAGTACATTATCTTTTACTGTAAGCCTTCCCTCTACATAGATCTCCGTCAAATTCTGAAAGTGATTGTACTCAAACTCTTCTCCTGATAACTTTCTTCCACAAGTAATAATATCAGAAAGTAAAAAGTGACAATCTTCCTTCATTTCTACCTTATTACGACTGATAAAAGTAGACGAACTCTGAGGTACTACCGGATGAGGGACATAGGCAAAAGCGCTTCCCTTTTTCATATCTATTACAGTGGTTTGCATCGACTTATTCTTCATGTGAAAAAGACGTTGATACGCTTGTGTCTGTAATTGTAGTTTAGTGTACTTAGCAAGGTGAATAGAGATGCGATGATCATCGTTATCTAACAGTCCTGGAGAAGAACTCATAATCATCAGATAAGCTGCCTTATCTCTCTTATATTGCCCAACTGGTACAATTCGAAAAGGTTGAGTAACGTAAGCGTCCTTTAAATAAGAAACTCCCTCACGTTGCTCAACTTTTATATCTAATGATGAAATCATATTATCTCAATAAATTTGGTTCTTCAATATCCTCTAACAAGGCATATTTTTTAATCCAACCGACTATTTCTTCTAGTCCATCTCCTGTTTTTAAATTAGAGAATAAAAATGGAGCTCCTTTTCTCACTCGTCTTGCATCTGTCTCCATCACATTTAGATCTGCACCTACATAAGGGGCTAAGTCTTTCTTATTGATTAACAACAGGTCAGAACGTGTTATGGCTGGCCCTCCTTTACTTGGCATTTTCTCCCCTTCTGCTACATCTAATACGAAAATGGTAATATCTGCCAAGTCAGGGCTAAAGGTAGATGATAGGTTATCTCCTCCACTCTCGATAAAAATCAACTCTAAATCAGGAAAACGATTAGCTAACTCATCTACAGCTTCTAAATTCATACTCGCATCTTCGCGTATAGCAGTATGAGGACATCCTCCTGTCTCTACACCGATGATTCTATCTTTTGGCAATAGACTATTCTTAGCCATAAACTCTGCATCTACACGAGTATAAATGTCATTTGTAATCACTGCTAAATCATATTCATTTAATAATCGACGACTCAAGCGTTCTAATAGAGCTGTTTTACCTGATCCTACAGGTCCTCCCACTCCTATTTTAATATATTTTCTATTTTCCATATTGTTATTTGCTTATGATAAATAAAGTCTTGAATAAAGGCGTTCATGTTGCATAGATCTGATGTCAAAACCAATATTACACAGACCAATAAGGTTTCTATCCATTACCAATGACTCTTCACTTAGTTTCAATAAATCATCGTGTAAGTAATACAGGATATCTTGTCCATCTAGTTGTCCTAGTGGTACTAGCTTTACTGCATTGGTAACCATCCCTATAGCTGCATTGTAGTAATATGCATGCATAGCTTCTACTAAAGGGATTTGCATTACTGCTGCAAAGACTCCATAGACAATACAATAGTGATTATAAGTCTCTTTTGCCTTAATCAACTGTTCCCATTGTTGTACTACAGCATGTTCTCCACTATATCTACTAAATATCTTATATAGACGCAATCCCAACTTCTGACTCCCTTGTCTTATTTCCATTGGCCCTTTTAGCGCATTACACTCTTGATCCAATGCAATTAGTTCTTTGATATCTCCTAACACAGTAGCATCATAGGCCAGCTTCATTAGTGCTGCATCATTGTACTTAATATTATACCATAGACTATGTCTTATATACTGATCTGCTGATATCTTATCACACACCATCCCGTTTTGTACATAGGTTTCTAACCCATTAGAATGCGTATATCCCCCTATGGGTAATGCTGGATCTGCTAAATGCAATAACCTTCCTAAAAATGACTCTTGCATACTCTATAATTTTAATGATAAACTACCTTTAGGCAGTGTAAACGTAAACTTCTTATGTTGCTCAAAATCAACATTTGCATTTAGTGGACAACGCAATTTCTTTTCTACAATTTCTGTTGTATATCCATTTTTATCAAACCACTCTTGCATAGAACGCTCATAAGGCATGTATAAACTATTATCTTCAGCAAAGAGTGGGATATGTTTATTTCCTATTTCATAAGCCACTAAACCTAATGTAATCATATCAGATGCTGTAAAGCAAATAGCCTTACAAGGCAAAATAGATATCATGATTACTTTTTGCTGGTCTTCATATAGGATATCTCCATCTTTTAAACTCTGCCCTTTACCTAAAAAACGAATAGCAATAGATACCCCATCAGCTGTCACTAGACGCTGAATACGCTTGTCTACTTGATACCATTCGATGTGTAAATAATCGATATGCTTTTCTATCTCTTCTGACTTACAATTTCTTATCGCTTGAGTTACTAGCATTCTTACGTTTACTTAAAAATGAGAATACAGGGCTAAAAAGCCCTTGTATTCTCTTGTTGTTGGTTTATTTGTTTGTTGTTTCTATAGTTTAAAACAAGAAATATCTCTGTCCTAATGCTACCTCATCTATTGGCTTGCAAGTGATTTTCTTACCATCTATACTTACCTCATAGTTCTCTGGATTCACAACAATCTCTGGTGTAGCATGATTGTGAATCATATCTGCTTTAGAGATATTACGACAGTTAGTCACTGGAAGCAATGTTCTAGCTACCCCGTATTCTTCTTGAATACCTTTTTCTAGAGATACCTTAGAGACGAAATTAAAACAAGTATTAGTTACTGCTTTTCCTAATCCTCCATACATCGTTCTTAAGATAATAGGTTGTGGTGTAGGGATAGACGCATTTGCATCTCCCATCTTAGAAGCCGCTATCATTCCTCCTTTTAAGATCATCTCTGGTTTTGCCCCAAATAATGCTGGTTTCCATATTACTAAATCAGCTATCTTACCTGGTTCTATTGACCCGATATAATTAGATACCCCATGAGCAATAGCAGGGTTGATTGTATACTTCGCTACATATCTTTTTGCACGGAAGTTATCATTCCCTGTTCCCTCATCCTCTGCTAGACTACCGATTTGTTTCTTCATCTTATCAGCTGTCTGCCATGTTCTAGTAATTACCTCACCTACACGTCCCATTGCTTGAGAATCAGAACTCATGATACTAAATACTCCTTGGTCTTGCAGGATATCTTCAGCCGCAATAGTCTCAGGGCGAATACGCGAATCCGCAAAAGCTACATCTTCCGGAATATCTTTACTCAAGTGGTGACATACCATTAGCATATCTAAGTGCTCATCGATTGTATTTTTAGTAAATGGTCTTGTCGGGTTAGTTGATGCAGGTAATACATTAGGGTACATTGCAGATTTTATAATATCAGGTGCATGTCCTCCTCCGGCTCCTTCTGTGTGGAATGTATGGATTACACGTCCATTAATCGCTTGCATTGTGTCTTCTAAGAATCCTCCTTCATTTAACGTATCTGTGTGTATTGCTACCTGCACATCATACTTATCTGCTACAGATAACGCTCTATCTATAGTAGCTGGAGTAGCTCCCCAATCCTCGTGTATCTTTACTCCTAAAGCTCCTGCTTCAATCTGTTCGATAATAGGCTGTTCTGTACCTACATTTCCCTTTCCGAAGAAACCAAAGTTCATAGGTAAGTGATCCACAGCTTGCATCATACGTCTAATACTCCATTTACCAGGAGTCACAGTTGTTGCATTTGTTCCATCTGCTGGTCCTGTACCTCCTCCTATCATTGTAGTCACTCCACTGTATAGGGCTGTCTCTATCTGTGTAGGGCTGATATAGTGAATATGAGTATCTATCCCTCCTGCTGTAACGATATGCCCTGCTGCTCCATGTACTTCTGTAGAAGCCCCGATAATCATATTAGGACTCACATCATCCATCGTATCTGGGTTACCCGCTCTACCTACTCCTACTATCTTACCATCTTTAATACCGATATCTCCTTTTACGATACCCCAGTGATCAATGATAATAGCTCCTGTAATTACCATATCTAACACCCCTTCATGACTAAGATGATTAGAAGATTGCATCATTCCATCACGTACAGTTTTTCCTCCACCGAACTTACTCTCATCCCCATAACTTGCAAAGTCTTTCTCTACCTCAATGATAATCTCTGTATCTCCTAGACGCACTCTATCTCCTACTGTAGGACCAAAGATTGCACTGTAGTTTGCTCTACCAACTTTTAAACTCATAATGATTTGTTTTTAAAGTACTGTTTCTCTACTTTTTTCATCGCTATAGCTTTAGCTTCTTCAGAGATAGTCTCTCCATTGGCTAAATCGTTATGTCCATATATCTTACGTTCACCAGCATAAGGTACTAAGTCTACCTCTTTTTCTTCTCCTGGTTCAAAACGAACAGCTGTACTAGCAATAATATTTAATCGTTTACCAAATGCCGCAGCACGGTCAAACTCCATCATTTTATTAACTTCAAAAAAATGATAGTGAGACCCTACCTGGATAGGTCTATCTCCTTTGTTAACCACTGTAATGGTAGTAATCTCTCTACCTTCATTACAGATGATATCTTCCTCTTTAATAAAATATTCTCCTGGAACCATTTGTTTTGGTATTAAATTATCGAATAGGGTTATGTACCGTTACTAGCTTTGTTCCATCAGGAAAAGTAGCCTCTATTTGTACATCGTGAATCATCTCGGCAATTCCGTCCATTACATCTTCACGTGTTAATAGTGTAGCTCCATACTGCATTAACTCTGCTACTGTTTTTCCATCTCGTGCCGCTTCTAGAAGCTCACTACTGATATAGGCTATAGATTCTGGATAATTTAGTTTTACCCCTCTAGCCTTACGCTTTTTGGCTAATTCACCAGCCAAGTGCAAAAGCAACTTTTCCGTTTCTCTCGGTAATAAATGCATATATATTTTTAATTAAAATTGAAAAAATAGAATAACACTCCAACATAGATTTAACTATATTGGCTACATATTGATTGATTAACTAAGTAGCAAAGATTTGACCACAATTACCCTGTAGTCATTATTTTTTTTAAACTATCCCATGAGGAATCTTAAGTGACTGATATAGCAAATATTTCGCTCTATGCTGTTGCAGATAAGCAGATACATTGTCCTTACTTAAAACGGGTGTAGTAAAACGCTCATTAAAAACGTATGTATGCAGAAAGTGTAGTAGATCACCTAAATCTATTTTATCAGTAGAGAAGTCCTTAGTGTCTAATGAACTTACATATTCCACCTCTACTTCTATTTGACAAAAAACTTTAGACGCTTCTTTCTTGCTAACTTGATCAGATAACAAAACCTTACCTGATACGGCATAATTCTTCCCTGCCTCTACACGTTGGCTTGCAAATACAAATCCAAAATGAAAGAGAAAAAAACACAAAACGATAATTCGAGATAATGCTTTCATAACAGCGTTATATACCTTGTTCTTAATTATGCCACAAAGATAAAATCTATATACTCCATCTAATAGCACAAATCTTGACTATACTACCATAAAATAGGCAATTGAGAACATAAATCGTTAAACTTGTCTTTATCTTTATGGACATAAAACACACAACAATGAAAACACATAAATATCAAGCTACCATAGAGTGGACAGGTAACAAAGGAACAGGAACTGATAACTACAAGAACTATGAAAGAGATCATACTATTACAATTGATTATAAACCTGCTATATTAGGTTCATCTGACCCTGCTTTTAGAGGAGATAAGACCAGACACAACCCTGAAGATATGCTTATTTCTTCTCTATCTTCTTGCCATATGTTGTGGTACTTACACTTCTGCTCTATAAATAATATTATTGTAGTAGCATATACAGATCATGTGACTGGTGTAATGATAGAAAAAGTAGATGGCAAAGGTAGATTTATTGAAGTAACTCTTAATCCTACGATAGTCGTAACTAATAAAGATATGGTCGAAAAAGCAAAAGAACTACATTATAAAGCCAATGAATATTGCTTCATCGCTAACTCAGTAAACTTCCCTATCAAACACAATCCTACTATCCTTGTACAACAATAGACACACGAAATCCGTACACTCCTCGTTAGTATAATAAATATATCCTTATGCTACCATCACATATTAAAATATTTCAATACCTATTATTGTTTTTAAGTAGTCTTTACATTTCTACTAATTATGCTCAAAACAAACTTATTGTCAATGACATAAAAGACAAATCAATTGTAGCTCTTGGAGATGCAAATCATACTGATTATACAACGAGTACACTTAGAGTAGAACTAATAAAAGAACTAGTAGAACAACATAATTTCAAGATCATTGCTCTTGAATCTAATTTATATGAAGTGTATCAGGCTTTTGAACAATACAAGATCACTGGCCAAGTTGAGACAATAAATAATGCTATTTTTTTTATCATGAGAAATAAACCTCTTGAAGAGTTATTTATCTATCTAAAAGAACAATATGAGAAAGGTAATCCTGTCAAAGTAGTTGGGTTTGATGCTGACTTTTCTGGTGAGTATTCAGATACTGTTTTTACAAAAGCTATAACAGAAACTCTTCATAATACCACTCTAAGTTGTACATCTATATCTTCTAATGAGTTTAAAAAGCACTTTAAAAACCTAGCTATTACCAATCTTAAAGCATTATTTCGTACTAAAAAAGATTACAATATTGTTTATGACTACCTTCAATGTTATCTAACCCAAATAGAAAGTAATCCAGTATTAGAACAAGCTTTAAACAATCTGATAAAAAAATTACAAGCAAAAAATAGCAAGACTGACTCAGATAATCATAGAGATCAATTAATGTATGAGAATATATTATTCTTAAAAGAACAATATCCTAATGAGAAGATAATCTTATTTGGTTCTTCTACTCACTTTATTAGAAAACCAAAGGCTATTGAATCTTCTTTTATGCAAAATAACAGAATCACTTTAGGGTCTCTATTAGCTGATAACTTTAAAGATGATTACGCTTTTATAGCTTATACTGCTATAAGTGGAAATTCGTTAGGCTTCTATGGTAAAAAACATAAATTAAAAGAAGCAATACCAAACTCTATCGAACAAATAATAGCATCCAATCACAAAGAAGAAGCAACTTCTTATTATCTTAATAAAAATGATAAAATTGTGACTCAAGCAACATACTCTCGTTTTTTAGGTAATATGTTCCTTAAGATGAATATCCCAGAAGTTGTCGATGGCATTGTTTTAATCAAAAATAATAATACTGAAACCCTAAAGAAATAATCATTCTTGCTAGCTATACCACTATATTAATACAGAATTGTTACTTAAAAGGACTCCTCTGGCAATAACTCTGCAAAAACACCTCTCATATTCAGCAACCAAATATATTCAATAGATACCTCCTACAAAAGCTCGTTTATAAAGAAAATCAAATATCCTAATAATCACTACTAAAGAATAAAATCAACTTATTACTTTATACTACTACTTCTTTTTAAGTAAACTCTTTGCCGTTGCTTTCCCTTTTTCAGTTAAATAGTATTTCTGGTTACAGCCCGTAGGTTTATCAGGTATTGTCAAAGCAATATATTCTCTTTCAAGAGCTGCTTGCAAGTAATTTCTTCTAAAATTCTCTCTATTTAATAGCCCTAATTTCTCTTGTAATTCTTCTCTACTATGTATATCAATAAAAGCTTTTAAAAATTCTATAACTTGTGGACTATCTTGCATGGTATCATGTTCAATAAGTACAAGAGGTTCTGCTAAGGAAGGGTAATCTTCAAGAAGTTTTCTGAAAACGAAAAACAATCTATACCATAGCCCTGCAATATTCTAGGTACACCTGACCCTAATTGTTCTACTAGGTCTAGGTCTTTAAATATTCGTATAATCTCTTTATTTCAAGGTACAGAAAAACCATAAAAAAACTCTTCTTTTGACAATCCATCAGGCAATCCACCATAGGAGGTAATCTCTAGTCGATCATCAAAGATCCCAAACTTAGGAGCGATCTCTTGAGTATAATCATTGTGTACAAAAGCATTTAAAACAGCTTCCCGCAAAGCAATTACATTCCATAAACGCCTTTCTTTCCTTTCTTTTGCTGTGATTTTAGTTAAAGTCCTGTTTTCTACATTTAACTTATCTAGTACTTGGTAAGTTGCTTTTATCAATGATTCATAACCAAACTCAGTACTCTCTTCTAACTCTACCCTATCTAGCCTATATAACGAGCCACTTTAACTGAAACACTATTGCTATCACTCATTATATAAGCGACATAATTATATTCCTCCTTCTTGGTTAAAAGTTCTAAATTAGTAGCAAACTATTCATTTAATGTCCTATTAATAAACTGAAAATAGATATGTAACTGTTGTTTAGGAAATCTAATTTTACTAATAGAGTTCCTTGTTCATTTACTATATAAGTTTTCTATTAGCTTAGTGGTCATAGGCTCTGAAGAGCTTCCTATTCTAATAAATGTTCCTTTCTCTGACATTCCATATTTCTTGATATAATAAGGTTTCTCATATCCACCTGCTATAATAATTTTTATAGCATTCTTGCCATCTGTATTTTCAACAACTAAATCAAATAGCCCTAAACACAAAGGAAGAATATTAGTCTTTAACCTATCTTTAATAAATAGTTGATCTTGATCAAGATTCTTTACTTCTATAGGGATACCTTTATTATTCATACCTATATAAAGCACACCACCTTCATTGCTATTTAAGAAAGCGACAATTTCTTTTTCTAAATCTGAAGTTAGCTGTTGTTTAAATTCTAGATGCTTATTTTCGAAGATAACTTTAGCATTATTAACCACAACTAAAATACTGATTACAAAACCAATAAAATAAATCAATTCAAATAAGCTTAATCTTTTTTAGCAAATAAAAAACCTCAATAGAATGCATCTATTGAGGTTTTTAATACTTCATTTTCTACTAACTAAGCATTAGTGTTTTTTAATAAACAACACTTCTTATATTTCTTACCACTTCCACAAGGACAAGGATCATTTCTATTAACCTTTTGCGAATTGATAATTTGATGATTAGTGAACTGATTTAAAATAAAATCATTATACATCTCATTACTAACACTATCCATATCATCAGGTTCTTCATTACCTTCTAGCATCATATTGATTTGGCCAATAGTATTAAATTCTAATTGGAATACTTCATCTAAATCTCCTGTAAGACACATCATAACCTCTTCTAAATCTCCACAAGTCATGTAATCCACATACTCCAATTCAAATAACTTCTCAATCTCTGGTAATAATTCTTTTGCTTGAATATCAATAACATCTCCTATCAAAAGACCTATAAAATCAGGGTCTATTTCTTCTTCTTTACCCTGAATATAATAATTCATAACTACCTTAAACCACTTTATGACATCTTTACGCCTTTTAGGTTGAAATAAAGCTAACTGTGCAATAGCAGATGTAACAGCTGTTTTAGAATAAGTATATATAAGTGGTTTTTTGACGTAATCTAACAATATCTCTGTTTGATTTTGTCCTAATTCGTAAATAATCATCCATAGATATTCAGGTAACAGATCAGCAAAATACATGTATAAGTATTCTTCACTCTGTGCTAATACATGCAATAATTTAGGTAAACTCTCTGTTGCTTTTAATTCTCTTAATAATAATAAACTATTAAAAACAAAATTATAATTAGAACTATCAAATTCCTCTTTACTAAAATATGTATAACGAGTAATACTATCATCTAACACAGTCTCTAAGTCATTTATCAAAGTGACACGTGGTAAAGCTAACAACACCTGAATATCTTCTTCACTAAGTATTTCTTGTTTATAAAGAAGTTCAATCTCTTTATGATTAAACTTAGGTGCTAACTTATTTCTTGTCTTAGGCTGATTAATAGTTGTTCTCATATAATCTTCTGCCTCTATAGTACTCTTACTAAGAACCTCTGAAGCAAGAATAAAATTCTCAAAAGCATCTATTAATACTGACTCTGGATTTATCTCTTTAAGTATGTCGAGTCTTATTCTGGCTTGCTCAAAATTACCTTTATAGACATAATACTTAACAGCTATATTAGACATTGCTTCTACTTCACTTACATGAAATACTGTTCGCTCAGGATACAATACCTTAAGGTCTAAAGAACTGCCCAAAAGTTTTATTACCGTATCAAAGTCTCGATTATCAATACACATTGCTGCTTTATTAACCTTAGCAAATAAATATTCTGGGTGCTTTTTTATTATACTGTCATTCACCTCAATGGCTTTCTTGGTATTACCTTTTGTGTTATACCAAATCGATAAATAATTTTTAAACTGAGGAATCGTAGGGTATGTGGCAATCGTTTTCTCTAATAACTTATCTCCATTTTTACTTCCCTGTATTGCCACTTCATGCATCTCTCCCATTAATTTTGCAACCTTAGGAGTTATTTTTTCATCTACTATTTGATCATAAGTAATAGTATAACCTATTTGTTTTAGTTTTGCCATCATTAGAACTATTAAAATATTTATGCTAAAATAATGCAAAAAAACCTCAATAGAATGCATCTATTGAGGTTTTTTAATTGTCTCAGATTAAAATCCTTGAAATATCATATATCTAAAAATTATATCCTAAAGACACCATCACATTACGAGGTGCGCCTGCGAACACTCTGGTATAATCAAAACCTCCAAGGAAATAGTATTTATCAAATATATTATTCACATTGACAGCTAATTTAAATTTGTCTAAGTGATAATACACTGCCGCATTAGCAGTCATATAAGCTGGTAGATATCCCCACTGAGCATTCTCTTGAGCATCTTTACCTACGCTTTCACTTAGTCTGCGCTGATCTACATAATAGACTCCTGCTCCGAATCCCAATCCTTTAAGTGCTGTATCTGAAAAAACGTACTTTAACCAAATACTAGCTGAGTTCTTAGGTGCTCCAGGTAACAATTGTCCTTCTTCTGAAGCGATAGCAGATTCCTTCACCTCTGTGTCATTATAAGTATAGTTGGCCATAATTTGAAACTCTTTTGTAAGCTGCCCTCTCATATCTAACTCTACCCCTTGAGAGATTACTCTACCTGACTGTCTATACACTGGTAATCCTGCTTCTGTCAACTGTCCTGTACCGATAAGCATATCTCTTCTTTCGATTCTAAATAAAGAAAAATCCATTTGCAACTGATTATCAAAGAAACCTGTTTTTAGCCCAGTCTCTACTTGGAAACTCTTCTCTGACTTAAAAGCACTATTCGCTCCGTAATCTTTATAATTTGCTACAAAGTTAGCAGCCACTGGCACATACCCCTGAGAATAACTAGCGAAATAATTAATCTTATCATTGATAAGGTAAGTTAACCCAACTCTAGGTAGCCAAGCATTCTGAGTCGCTGTAAAAGGAACCTTAGTATCTGTACTCTCTGACTTATAACTCTCATGTCTCAATCCCAATACCATTTTTAATCTTTCTCCTACAGAGATCTGATCTTGGATATAAACTCCTGTGCTCTTGTAAGGGCTCATAAAAGGATATTGCGTGTTTGATCTCCATACATAATTAGTAATATCAGCACCTTGATATACAGGATTATTCATATCAAAAGTCAAAGCTACTACCTCTCCATTTTCTTTCTTACTACGCGCCTCGCGTTGGTAGCTATTTTTATCTCCTTTATACTGAGCATAATCTACTCCTACTACGATATGGTGGTCGATATTTTTACCATATTTATCCCATTTTAAATAAGATACGAAGTTATCCGTATACTCCTTACCATGACGATCAAAGAAGCGCAGATTCACCACTGTGTTCTCTGGCGGGTTAGCATACGTATTTAGTGTTCTGTGCTCATTTAAGTCTTCTTCATAGATAGACTTCATATAATTCACATGCAGATTTACATTATCTGTAATACGTTGTGTTAAGCGTCCGCTAAGTGTTGTAGTCTTAGTCTTAAAATAATCTGAAGGTTGGCTCAATGTAAATGTACGTGGCAAAGCATATAAATCTCCTCCCTTAGTACTCATACCTCTATCTAAATAACCATTGAATTGATCAAATACTAAATCTACATCAAAGGTCGTTCCCTCTACTGGTTTAAACGTGAATGAAGGTGCTACTGCAAAGTTCTTACGGTTATTAATATCTCTAAAAGTTTTAGAACTTTCGTACCCTGCATTTAAGCGATATAATATCTTCTTATCTTTATCAATAGGTCCACCTACATCAATAGTAGTTCTTAAAGTCTCAAAGCTCCCTGCTGAGAAGTTAATTAATCCTTTATGATTTTCTAATGGCTTTTTAGTAACCATATTAATTGTTCCTCCAGGAGCAATATCTCCAAATAAAGAAGCTCCAGGTCCTTTAAGAACTTCGATACTCTCAAAGTTAATCGTCATCGGTGAACGATAGTAACTCTCTCCAAAACCGTAGGCAGAACGCATTCCATTTATTAGACGAATACCATTGTCATACCCACTTTTAAATCCACGGATAACAAACTCATCATAAACTGATGCCTGTGTTACACCTGCCAAATCAGGAATTACATCTGCTACCTGGAACACTTGTTTGTCCTCCATTAACTCACTCGATACAATCGAAATAGACTGAGGTAAATCCTTTATTCTCCCGTTGTACTTTCCTCCTAATACTGTAGAGTTGGTTAAATAAGAATTATTTCTTCTTGCCGTTACTAGAATCTCTTGTAATTGACTCACATCTTCTTCAAGCTTAACGACAAAACCTTCTTTATAGCTCGCCTCTGTAAGTTCTACTGACTTTTGTTTATATCCTAAAGCATTAATCTGTAGTAAAAAAGGAAACTGTACTTGATCTACTATTATAAACTCCCCTCGCTCATCACTCTCTTCTACATGATCAGTACCGATCGTAACAGTAGCATAAGCTATGGGATTATTCTTCTCTCCTAATATTCTACCCGATATCTTCTGAGAAGTTTGGGCATTAGAGAGATAAGGAAGTAATAGAGACAATGCTATTATTCCTGATTTATGTAAATATGTTTTCATTAGTAAATGTGTTTCTTATTTTATATCCGATATAGGTATTCTCAAGTTTATTATTACTTGGAAATGAGTCCGTAGTAAATCCGTTATTTAGCTTAAAATAACGGACTCACCATGAACTTATATTATAATTACTCTATTCTTATTCAAAGCAGAAAGTGCTGTAAACTCATAGTTACTGTTTACAATCTATACTATTTATCCCTAACTGTTCTATCCATATGCAGTGTCTCAAACTCACCATACATCGTCGTTTTAATGAGTTGAAAACCTTGTTTTCGCCAATATTCAAAAGCGCCTGTTAAGAAAGGATGCGTATGTAAATACAGCATATCTATCCCTTTCTCCTTCGCTACTTCTAATAAAGCATTAAACAACTTAGTTGCTAATCCCGTTCTTCGATAAGCAGGTTCTACAAAAAGGCGAGCTACCTCTACGGTACGATTATCTCTATAATCTAAATAATCAAAACGATAATCATAAGGCATCATTCCGATCACACCCATGATATTATCATCGCGGTCTCTTGCCTGTAGAAAACATCCATGAGGGGGTAAAAGATAAGTCTGTTCAAAGTGTAAAAGGTCCCGGGGGACTATAGTACTATCTAACATAGGAAAAAGACCTTTTCTGAATGCTTTGACATATTCTTTTATATCTTGAGCTTGGTGTAACTCTACTTTACTGATCTGAATATTCATAATACCAACTATATTAAAGGCATAAACATAGGTTTACCTTGATTATCTATACGGTGTAATGGCAACTGATAAGTCTCTTCTAACAATCGGTGTAACTCTTCCCCTTGTACCTCTTGAATATCTATCAACTGTTTGTTTTGCATCAGATAAAATCGCTCTCCATACATAAACGCAAGGTTGGGGTCATGCATCACACAGAGTACAGTAGTACCTTCTTCTGCTAATTGTTTAATGCACTTTAGTACAGCTACCTGATAATGTAAGTCTAAATGATTAGTAGGCTCATCTAGCATCAGCACCTCTGGTTTTTGCACTAATACTCTACACAATAAGACTAACTGACGCTCTCCACCCGAAAGTGAAGTATAAGGTTTATCTATCAGATGAGATAATTGAAAGCGAGATAATATATCGACTACCTCTTGAAAGTCTTGTTCTGCAGGAGCAAACTTCGCAAAAGAAACCCTTCCTGTTAGAATAACTTCTTTCACCGTAAAAGGAAAAGTAGTCTGATGAAACTGATTTAAGAATCCTATACGCATATATTGCTCCTTTCCTAACTTAATTGCTCTGCGTTCTTGTCCATCAAAGCACACCTTGCCGTGATACTTCTTTTCTAAACCTGCTAGGATATTAAACATCGTAGACTTACCACTTCCATTTCGCCCTAGTATAATAGAGAGTTTACCTCGTTCAAAAGACGCATTCACCCTGTCTAAGACTACTTCTTTAGCATAAGAAAACACTAAGTCTTGTATTTCTATCAACTGTCTCATGCGCTCCAACTAGTTAAACTCTTTTTCATCAAATAAATAAATATAGGAGCACCTATAATCATCGTAAACACGCCTACTGGAATCTCAAAAGGCATTATAGCACGAGAGAAATCATCTATCAACAATAGAAAAGAACCTCCTATACTGATATTTGCCCAAACACCAATATTGTTATTAGGTCCGAATACCATTCTACTCATGTGAGGTACGATCAGTCCGAATAAACTAATCACTCCAACTGCTGCTACTGAAGAAGCAGTAATCATGGTCGCTACACAGATAAGAACAAGCTTTAAGTACTTAGGGTTCACCCCTACGGCTAAAGCTTCATTATCTCCTAAAGACAAAAGGTTAAGCTTCCAACGCAGCAATACAATTATAAATAAACCCAAAAGTATAGGTGCAAAAGCGGTATATACTTTAGACCAAGAAGCGGTGTGTAAATTTCCCATTGTCCACTGCACTATTGCTTGTAGTTTATAAGGGTCACTCATATATTGTAACAAAGTTAGCAAAGCTGTAAAGACTCCTGATACGATAATTCCTGACAAGACCATACTTACTATAGAAGTACGACTCCCTGCATAAGATACTGTATAAGTCAATGCTACAGCACATATCCCAAAGGCAAAGGCAGATAGATTAATCGATATAAAAGGAAATAGCATAGCTAGAGCAGCTCCAAAGGCAGCTCCTGAAGAAATACCTAAAGTAAAAGGGTCTACTATAGGGTTGCGAAAGATAGCTTGTAACACTCCTCCTGATACAGCAAGAGAGGCTCCTACTAGAAAGGTTAAGATAATACGAGGCAAACGCACTTTCCACAAAATCGTCTCTATCGGGTCTGTAGAAAGCTCTGAACTACTAAACCACTTCACAACATGACTAAATAGTTCTGATGGAGATAAAGTACCCGTAGTTCCCAACATAAGAGACCCTATTAATAACCAAATAGGGATAATCCACAATAACCCAACTTTAATGCTATATCTCATATATGGTTTACTTCTGACCTTTTGTATTGTATAATATATTCATCGCCTCATCTATCTCTGCTCTTAATGCATCTTCTGTGTACTCAGGGTAACTCCATTGACGAACTTGCTTGGCAAATAATAAAAACTTCACTGTGTGAGGATCGTATAAGAATGAAGGCTTCATGACCTTTACTTGTTTATTTACTACTGCAGGTAGATTAGCTAATTCGCTTAACCCATATACATCGCTCTCATTTGAGTTCCACAGAAGAATGATATCAGGATTCCATTTGTACAACATCTCCGCTCCTACATTAGGAGCTTGCATCTCTAAAGGACATGCATTAATAGCTCCAGATAGTGCAATCGCCATATCCATTAAAGTACCTTTACCCGAAGTAGAAAGTACTCGTCCTTTAGACCATGCGTAATATACTTTTTTAGGGCTTTCTACCTTATAAGCTTCCATTTCTGTTACTTCTTTTTCTATATAATCTGTGATTTTAATAGCACGCTCTGCTTTCCCCAGTAGTGTTCCTATTCCCTTAAGTTCACTGATAATACCTTTTTGGTCTTCACTAGCAATGGTAAACACTGCGATACCTAGATCTTCTAATTGAGCTACAGCTTCTGCATCTTGATCAAAAGTGATGACTAAGTCTGGCTGAAGCCCTATAATCGCTTCTACATTAGAAGACCCTCCACCGAAAGTAGGTGTAGCAATCTCTTTCTTAGCCATACGACTATCTAAAGTAGATAGAAAAGAGAAAGTATCTTCATTCAAATAAATTTGTTGAGGAATACCCACTAACTTCTCTTGTGCATCTAACATAAATACATCATCTACTAGAGCCTCGTATAAAACTACTACTCTAGTAGCAGGCTTAGATAAACGAACCTCTTTACCTCTACTGTCTATAGCTACAAGTTCTCTTGAGGTTGGTTCTGTAGATTGTGTTGGTTCTGTACTTTGTTTACACGATTGTAATAATACAAGTGAAAACAATACAGTTAATAAATATCTTAATTTCATAATTCTTAGAATTTACTCGTCACAGATTGCCAATCCACGACAGCTGGTTTTTAGTTCACTATTTCCAGTTCTCCGTTTCCTATTTCCTGTATTTCTTTTTGAGTAGTTTAGAAGTAAATAACTGTCTCTTCTCTAAGACAATATTATCAGCAAACTTATTTACCAATTGTTCATATAGATTACCATCATAAGGCACTAAGAATGTGTTATCTCCTTCTATAAACACAGGTAGATGTCTATTGCCTATATAAAAAGAGAAGTCAGCTACCTCTTGCCCATTATCCGATTTAAACTGTATTGTTAAAGTGGGTTTAATAACAAGTTGAGCTATTAATTCCCCTTGACAATACAATGCATCAGCGTGTTGCCAGTCTCTATCCTCTTTCAGCAGATGTAGTTCAACCCCGTTAGTAGTCAATCGGTGAAATAGATGCTTTTGTGTTTCGAACCATTCGATTTCAAACACATCTATTCCCTCAACAATTCGTTCACAAGGTTGAATATCATCTATATAAATTGTTTGTTGCATAGGTGAGTTACTCAGCTGCGTTTGCTTTTTTAGCTTTTACACGTTCTTTTAACCATTCGCACCACTCGTCTATCCCCTCTCCATTCGTTGTACTGATTGTCAATACTTCAATATTCGGGTTAACCTCTCTAGCATCTTTCGTTACATTCTCTACTGTAAAAGGAACATAAGGAAGTAAGTCGGCTTTAGACACTAACATTAATTCACTAGTCAAAAACATACGAGGATATTTCTTCGGTTTGTCATCTCCTTCTGTAGTCGCTAATAAAGTAACTCTGTAGTCTTCTCCTAAATCAAAAGCAGATGGACATAATAAGTTCCCTACGTTCTCTATGAATAATAAATCCGTTCCTTCTAGGTCAATATGATCTAAAGCTTGAAGAATCATCTGTGCTTCAATATGACACATCCCTCCTGTTACGATTTGAAGTGCATTTAACCCTACTTCTTTCATACGAACAGCATCTCTATCAGTCTCTGGATCTCCTACTAATACTGATATGTTTAAGTCTTTTCCTAGACGTTTACCTGTTTCTTGCATTAAAGTCGTCTTACCAGAACCAGGAGAAGAACAAACATTAATAACACAAATATTCTTTAAGCGTTCTCTAATAGTATTAGCTACAAAGTCATTTGCTTTTAATAAGTGTAATGTGGTATTATCACATTGCAATGAACCTACGCGATTTCCTAAACTTTTTGGATTCGATGCCATAAATAATGATTTATAATGATTGTTTAAATATTACTTTTGAAATATACAATTCGTTGCCTTGTACAATATCAGCTGACGGAGTACCACATGGGCAAACAAATCGGTGATACTCTACCTTAAAGTCTTTATCACAACTGTGACAGTGTGCTATGATATCATTGACCACCACCTCTAACTCCATGTCTCTATAGACCTCATTATCGATGATAAAGGCATCAAAAGCATTCTGTATCAGCACAGGCTGTACATTAGATAACAACCCTGCTGTGACCTGTATTTTCTGAATATCTTCTACTTTAGCCTCATAGTGCTCTTCTAGTGTAGAAAAGATATCTTTCACGATTGACAATTCATGCATCGCTTTACATTTTAATTCTATATATACTCTACTATAACAGATAAAAAGGTATCTACAATTTTTAGACCCTTTTTTGTTTAACTGTGAAACTTGAGGTAATTCTTTACAGTTAAACTGTTTTTTGATTAGTGTGGATTCTCGCTGATTAGGTCAGTACTATTCTTTTCGGTTTGAATAGACACTAATTTCACTTTTCTTTACAAAATACTTTAAAGTGGTATTTCTAAGAATTGCTGTTGTTAATAAATCAAAACCAATCACATACTAGCCAAGCCCCCTTTATTAACGGTACAAATGTAAAAACACTTCTCCATCAAGAATAGCACAAATCTTGACTATACTACCATAAAATAGGCATTCACATTTCTTTAAGAGTAGTGGATATAGGAGAATCAGGGAACAGGACGCTAAGTAGTAAGAAACAAAAAAGCCGAATACCTTATGATACTCGACTTTTAAAATTCTATTAATCTTTCTTTTTACTTTGTCATTATCCGAACTTAGCGTTCAGGAACTCTTCTCTTTCTAAACCTAAACAATCTGCAAAATACTTAGCAATCATTTCTCTAAGCTCCTTTTCTTTCATTGTATTGGGATCTCTTCTACTCTTAAAATAGTTTTTCTCAACTATTAATTTGGCCAACTCACCTACCGTCTCTACTTAAAACTCCTTTCTATAATCCTCAGCTACTTTATAAGCAAAAAGCCAAATAACTCCTCCTAACATTGCATACAGTGTTGTAAAAAACAACAATACAAACAATGCTAAAAAAGTAATCACAAGTATAGCAATAACATCATCCTTCATTTTTAAGATATGTAACTTAAATCCTAAATCTTCTTCTACCCTTTTATATTCTCAATGCGATTCTGTTTAGGAAATAATTCTTCTAATCGAGTATTCGGTTTTATACCAGACTCGTTTGTATACTTGTAAAAAATTGTTTTCCGTTTATAAAAAGCTTGTTAAGAAGTACAGTCTTCTTTTCTTTCTTGCTTAAAATAGCTAACTATTAAATCTAACATCTCAGCCACATTCCTTACTTTCTCAAGTTTCTGAGGATCTAAAGGCAAGTCATATTCATTCACAAAGTTTTCAATGGCATAGTCTAAATCCTCATATTGGTATCCTTTAAACACAAAAGGTTCTTTTACTCCCTCCATAACCAACTCTAATTTAAACAACTAAAATACTACTTATTCTCTTTCCCTAAACACAAAATCAAAAAAAGGATACTACACCTCTGTAATATCCTTTCTAAATTATTCTAAGGAACAAGGAGGTGGACTCACCACGTGCACCTTGTCATTATTCTTGATAATCTCTTTTCCAAAATCAGAAATAGTCTGGATAAGAGGAAGCAATGTTTTTCCAAAATCAGACAATTCATACTCCACTCTTAAAGGAGGCTTACTAGTATACACTGTTCTTATCACAATACCGTCTGCTTCTAATTCTTTAAGTTGCAAACTCAAAGTACGCTCTGTGATATTGACCAAATCTTTTCTGAGCTCACTATATCTCTTTTTTTTAGCAAGGTATTTTATAATTGCAGCTTTCCATTTACCTCCTATAAACCTCATCGTCACACTCGTACTACAAGGATAATCTTTATCATCTATACTATACATCAGTTACTATACTTTTTGACCGTTATTGCAAATATAAATCACTATACTTAAGTTTGCAACTATAAAAATGATAGTTTAATTTAATATTATAAAAATGAGCTTTTTAGAAATTGCTAAGAGTAGATACACAACTAAAAAATATGATTCTACTAAAAAAATAAGTGGTGACAAAATAGAACAATTAAAAGATATACTACAACTAAGTCCTTCATCGATTAATAGTCAACCATGGAAATTTACTATTGTTGAAAGTACAGAGGTAAAAAATCTATTAGCAAGCAACTCAGCTTTTAATCAAACAAAGATAGAAGATGCTAGTCACTTAATTGTGTTCAATGTACTAAGTACAAAAGAATACTTTGAGAAATTGCGTTTAGAAAATGCAGCTGAAGGTTCTAAAATGTATTACAATAATTTCCTAAAACCTCGATCGGAAGAAGAGGTTACAGCTTGGTTAAAAAATCAAGTATATATTTCATTAGGATTCTTCTTAGCAGCTTGTGGCACAATGGGAATTGATGCAACACCAATGGAAGGTATTAATACCCTAGAGTTTGATAAGATTATCAATGAAGATGGAGTTTACAAAAGTGTTTTTGCTGTAGCTATCGGATATAGAGATAACGAGGATACTAATCAACCATCAATCACTCCTAAAACACGTGTTGATCAAAAAACAACAATAGAAGTTCGATAATTGAATTAGAACTTACAGTTCCTTTTGCAACAAAAAAGCCAAGGTTAAGATTCCTTGGCTTTTTTGTTGTACGTAATAATCTTCTAAAACACATTTCAGAATTCACATCACATACCTCTTTAACACCCTTTTAAAGGTTATTTTAAAACACTTTACACACTCACCAAACATTTACTCGTTCAAACAAAAACAAACTCTTAAAACAGCTTATTTTGAATTTTACAAAAAACCTTACTAAGAAATATTACTTTTCATTACTCGCTGAAGTACCCTCTGAATGATTGTGATTCTCAAACAATGATTTTAAATTAAGATCGACAATCGGACGATAAGGACCTAATACATTAAAAAATGTATTGTCAACTTCTTGAACAACCACTAACGCTTTTTGTAAAAGCTCCACTCCACTCGGAGTCAAAGTAATCACTTTTGCACGCGTATCCACAGGGTGATCTTTACGCTTAATTACCTTCTTCTCTTCGAGGGTTCGAAGTACTTTTGACACCATCATACGATCCGTATTACTGTGATTAGCAATATCTATTTGTGTAACACTATTACCCTCTTTTGACAACCATCCCAAAGCAGACATCAAAACAAACTGAGTATGCGTAATGTCTATTTTATCCAATTCTCTTTTCATAGTCCGTTGCCATAACATCGTTACTTGCCACAATAAATATCCTGAACTTTCTTCAGGAGTATTAAACGGGAAGCTTACTTGATCACTCATATTACCTTAATCATTAATAATTATTACAATTTTTTCACAAAACTTAAAAGCACTTAAAACACTAAACAGATTCTTTATCTCTATCTGATTTTTGTCTTAAGTGATGCGTCCAATGCATTGGTATTAATCTAAACCACTCGCTAGCGTTTAAATAATCAAAGCCGGGATGTGGTGTTTTTCCCCCCAAATTATTTTTTAATAATTCTTTCCAAACACACATCATCTCATCAACCTTCTGCAATCCTAATTCGACTTCTTTTTTACTAACTGGAGCAATAGGAGTATAATCATCCGACGCAGGTACTTTTATCTTTACAGGAGGAAATTTACCTAATACATTATAGACCATAAATCCTTTAAAATTCTTTCTCTTATTACAGTTGTTTTTTGTCTTCACACAACACTCAATTTGCTTGCCATGAAAATACAATGTAGAATTAATTAGATGTAAATAAATCTGTCCTAAAGACCAATGATCTACTGATCCATTTTTAGAAATTTCCACTTCAGAATATGTTTCTAATGCTTTTTTCCATACTTTTGAGACCTTTTCAAAGTCCCTAAAACTCTTCTCTATACTACTCATCACTTAAATATTGTTGTTGCAAATATAGTAATCATAACAACAATATCAAACATAAAAACAAACAAAACAAAACAATAAAATAGTAATAGTTAATATTCATACACTTACAATAATCACCTAAAGCTTTAAATCAATATGATTTAAATACCTATTTATTCAAACAAAAAATATTTTTACTTGTTAAAAATACTATTTTTAAAGTAAAAATAACATTAAAACATCTCATAAAAAGACTGCCATTTTGACAAAAACCCTTTGCCCTAAAAACAAGACATTTGCCACTCCCCTAAAACACATCAAGCTTCACTTGAGCTAAATAAAACTTAAAGTAATACTTTATATAATCAACGTAAATCAATAAACAAAATCACTCAAACCTTTCTTAAATAGAATACAAAACACCTCCTTATCTAACACAAAAAAGCATTGGTATAAGAACACAAAAACACTTTCTTTTTACAAAACTACCAGACACAATCTCCCACTCTTTTCTTATATATATGTATCAAAAAAAACTCATACTCTCCCTCCTTATTTATTGTTTACCACCGAAGCCCATCAAACAAAAAGAACTACAATTAGTACACAACAGATCTAGCAACGAAATAGTACTTTTTACCACAATAAAAGAAAATAACAATCTTTAGAAAAGCAAGTCAAATCAACCGAATTACCAGCACATAAAATTAATACCTCAAAGAAACTACCTGGCTAAAAAGCTTAAACTCACCTAAACTAGCCACCTTATACAATAAAGAATATCCAATACATCAAATATAATAGTTATAATTTACACAACAATAGAAATTATATATATTCTATTTTACACAAACACTAAAGGGGTAACACAAAGCATCATTAACAATTTCAATAGGATAATTTATTGATAAAAAAATACCAACATAAAACAACATGTCTTTATTACACAAAAAAACAAAACAACAAGACACATAAAACAAGACTTAGCTATATTGTAAAAAAGACTCACAATACAAATACCTTATTAAGACTTAAACAGAGAAATACAGAATGACAAAAAAAGCAATTCTCAACTTGATAAAATGAATAGACCTCTCCTAATTGATAAAGTTAATAGAGATGAAAAAGGAATTATACTACAACTATAGTTTTGCTAAATAGAAGTACAAAAAAGTGTAAACTACACCTACTACTTCTATCCAAAAACAAGTTCATTAAAAGTATAAAACAAGTAAAATAAATAACTGCTAGCCACCTAAACACATTGCTTAAGAACTACAATTACAAGGTAAAAAGGTATAAAAAACCTTGTTTTTATACCCAAAAAAGAAGAGTGAATTATTAAAAAGCCCTATAAAGAGCTCTAAAACATGATATAATACTAGAAGTATAAAGTGTTATAATATAGACGTTCATTCAGCTGAGGGCTTTAAAATGCTCTAAATACAGTAATAGTAGTCATTCCATAATCAAAACAACCACACTTACACAAAACACTGTAAATAAGAAAAATACAGCAAACAACTAAATATAAAAAAAGATAACTAACACAATTAAAGCTAGTTAAAAAAAAGGTTAGTTTGGCGTATTTTCTAGTCCTTATTAGTACAAAAAAACTTGTTTGAAGCCCAAAATAACAGATGAATTACTAGCATTCCTCCTATCCCTATAAACCCAAAAAACAGGTATACACCTAAGTCAACCATACCACATCGAGAGCCAGAGAACTCATCTATTGGATATAATTTTGAGACAAATACAGAAGGAAAAACAATCAGAAATAAGAAAAAAACAAGAGCAAATAATGCATATCTTCACCTCTTAATCCCTCTTTTATAGAAGATTAAATCCCCTAATATTTGAACTACTAAGACTGAAATAAGGGTCACTAATGGATTGAGATAATAAAACATACTGACGAATTTACAGATATCAATGTTTAAGGATTTATCCCAACTATTACTTATACAAAGTAAAGAAATATCCCCATATAATAGCTAGGGGCTGTCTCATGAAGACAGCCCCTTTTTTTCTTAAATTCTGTGTATTTTTTACTTCATGATTATTTATTATTTGATTGATTTTTAATAAATTACACCTGTGTTACAACGGATTTTTATGGCAAAACAAGCACCAAGATTTAAGTATTACGCTCAGAATCAAATGAGCTTAATTCCGCATTCTTTAGAAGATTTTATTCCAAAATTGCATCCAGTACGTATTATTAACACTGTAATAGATAAATTAGACTTAGA
>NZ_JACAKB010000019.1:0-35147 GCF_030326305.1 Myroides odoratimimus
CTGATTTATACAAGTAGAATTGATGGCTACTACTCAGACTAAACATTACACAAGGTTTACTAATGAATAGAGTTCACTTAGGTCTTTCGTTTCTAAACGTAACTTCACTCTATCAGGATAGACAATCTCGTATTGTTTACCTTCTGTTTTAGGTGTTTTACCTATTGCTATAAAGTTACTTGAGCATTCTCGCTCTGTTTCACTCTTAAACTTTACTACCCAATAACTAAATGTCGCTAACTTAATTCCAACACTTTCACAATACTTTGATTGTGTTAATCCACTTGTTTTCCAATCCTCTACATGAGAGTACATAATTTCTTGTTTGCTCATCTCTTTATTATTTAAAGCAAACTTACTTCCTTACATTATATTATGAAACATGCACTTGCTCGGATGAATACTCTTGTCTATCTCTCCTTCAAATATTCCATCGAACCTTTTAACACTATTTGCTGTTATCTCTGGTGTTTCCCTTATCTTTCTCAACATAAAAGTAGCTCCTTCTACAGCGTAATTAGGATCTTTATTCTTCTTATTGATAACTTTCAGCTCTTTGATTACCTTATCAAAACCTTCTTTACCTGCAAAGGTATTCCCAAAATACAGAACATCGTCTAAATACTCATCCATATTTTTTAAGAAACTTGTTGATGCCTTTCCACAAGTACTGCACCCTGCTCTAACATTCGCCTTAATAATTTCTTCTAATCCACTTTCTCCGCCTATGGCATCTAATGCTTTTTTATTAGAAGGATGTAAGAACTCCGCTACTTTATCAAACACAAGTTTGTCCTCTAAACTCTTGTTTTTTCAATTCTACTAACAAACTTAAACAGTATATCTACAAAAACAGCTCCACATAGGAGCTGTCTATCTATTCTTTTTCAAAGATATAAAGAGTTTTAGCAGAACTTAAAGCTCCTATTTTCTCTTCATTGCCTTGAAGCTGCATAATACGTACTTCTCGTTCCCCTTCTTCTGTTTTAAACTCATAACTCCAAGTAACCTTTTTACTCTGTCGATCTAATAATCCAATCTTACTTTCACTTGGATGACTTGCAAAATAAATAGAATCGTCTGTTAAAACAAATTCTGCAAGATCATTTCGGATAGCAAATCGCTTTAATTCTTCTGTCAAGTCTATAAAAATTAGCGTTCCGTCTACAGGATTTATCTCCCAATAAAACTCCCACATAAAGCCAATTAGCACATTATTCTTTTCATCTATCACTGTTGCTTCTGGCAATGGAATAGCAGATGGAAGCCATTCACACTTAAATCCATCAATACAATCAATTCGATGAACCAACTGTCCTGTTTTCACATCTAATGCTATAATAGTATGATGGTTTAAGGCTATCCATAACTTATCTTCTAAAACACCTATAAATTTCTTTACCTTCCATTCTGCCTCTCTGCTATAAACATCGTTATGAGGGTTATTAGAAATAGTTGATACATCGTATTGCCAATTAATACTGCCATCTTGAATATTACAAAATCTCAATAACTCCTTGTCAATAAAGAAGAATAAATTATCTTTAAAGTAACTTAAATCTATTTTTCCATCATATAATTTTATATCCTTTTTCTTTGTTCTTTTATCTACTCTATCATAATATATAAAATCGTCTTTTGACAAAATATAATAAAAATTTCTTTTCTCATATGAACTTAACAGATTACCTTCATAATTATAGAGTAAATTAAAACTTCTATTTGTAAAAACATTGATTATACTATCACTATAGTGAATACCCCAAAAATCATCTAATTCTATAATCTTTTTATTAGGATACAGCATAATAACTCCATTCTTTTCATAATATACTCGTTTGCTTAAAACCTTAGCATCTCCTACATTTTTTAAATGCCCTATTAATTCCATTAATCTACTTTTATAAATTTATAAACTGGGCTATTGATATTTTCTATCTCATCAAGAAAATCATCAATACTATTTACTTTATTACCAAATAACTCTTTTATCTTACTTTCTCCTAATCCTCCTTTAGACTTAGGTTTAAAAATTTGTTCTGCATTCTTCTCATACATTTTTCTAAACTGTTCAACTATTTTATCCCTATCTGAGAATTTTAATTTATCAAACTCATACACTATATTATCTAAAGAAGTTGTTTCTTCTAAATAACTCAGGTGTTGTCTCAAGAATGCATCACTACTTGAGATACTACTAATAGAAGTTGATCCGTAACTCTTATACTCAAATTTCTTTCCTGTTATCAGTTCAATATCAAATCGACAATTTAAACATATCTTGTCTATCTCTCCTTCAAATATTCCATCGAACCTTTTAACACTATTTGCTGTTATCTCTGGTGTTTCCCTTATCTTTCTCAACATAAAAGTAGCTCCTTCTACAGCGTAATTAGGATCTTTATTCTTCTTATTGATAACTTTCAGCTCTTTGATTACCTTATCAAAACCTTCTTTACCTGCAAAGGTATTCCCAAAATACAGAACATCGTCTAAATACTCATCCATATTTTTTAAGAAACTTGTTGATGCCTTTCCACAAGTACTGCACCCTGCTCTAACATTCGCCTTAATAATTTCTTCTAATCCACTTTCTCCGCCTATGGCATCTAATGCTTTTTTATTAGAAGGATGTAAGAACTCTGCCACTTTATTAAACACAAGTTTGTCCTCTGCAAATTTAGAACCTCTACCAAATGTTTTTAATATCAAATTCTTAGCCTCATTATCTAATAACTTAATCTCATCTACATATTTTAATCCTTCTTTGATTTCTGCTTTCTTCGTATAGTTTTTTACATCTGCAAGAACACTACTTTCAAATTCTTTCGTCAATTGTTGATTTGGTCCTAGATAAACCGATGTCAACTGTAATTCCCCTGGTTTTATATCTCCTACATGAGCTACTCTAAGTACAAATCCATCTGCATTATCAGCCTTTGTAGCGATTATACCAATACGCTTAGCAGCATCTTCACCGATTTTTGCTCCTCCTTTAATATAAGCTGCTCCTGCTAATGGAATTGCTAAGGAAGCTGAATATATACTTGTTTCGAAATAATTACCTCTTGCTGCTGAATACAATACTCCAAATGCATCTGCAAATATATCAGCAACTGGAATCATTCCAACTACATCTGTCACTCCATAAACAAAATCATCAAAAAGCTTAGCACGACTAAATCCATAAAAATGACGATCTTTTAAAAGTGTTCCATTCAGTTGCCAACCAATCTTAACTTTAGCTCCCCATGTCCAAGATTCTTTACTATCTACCCATAGCTGATCCGTTAGAGACTTATTATCAAAATAAGGTTCTCTAAATTTACCTAAATCTTCTGTACTTATTCCATGCCATAAACTTACATTTTCTAATCCCTTAGGTGTTTTTTCTAAAGAGAGATACCCTTCTAATTCTCTAGCACGTTTTTCTTCATACTCTTGATAATAACCAGTGTCTTTTCCCTTTAGGTAGCTCCATGCTCTATCAAGTTCTTTTAATTTGATTAATCCATTTGATTCATAGAATTCAAGATTCTTGATAAAAGGATATCCTTTTACTTTTTGAGTCTTAGGAAAAGTAACTTCTAAAATACTCTCATCTGCAAAACGATAATACCTATGTACGAACAAAGGTTTTTCTATTTGTGCAAAAATCTTGTATACATTCTTATTCCACGATTGCGTTTCATCTATACTCACATCTCCAGATAAAACTACATCTCCATCATTTACCTGTCCATAACCAAGCTTAACGCAGATATCTTTTAAATTAAGTGTCTTACCATAAGGCACAATCATTAGTAGTGTTTTCTTTCCTAATTGAGCTTCTTTTACTATCTCTGATGCGCCTATATTCAGTGCTTCTACTGTATAGAATGCCTCTATATTTTTTTGTAAAAACACTACTCCTACATAAACATCTGGACGATAATAGTTCAATAAATGTAGCCTATCTTCCAACAATTCTAACTCTGCTATAGGTGCTCCCGTTTTATCTCCTACAATTTGAATATGATTAAACTTACCTAAACTTCTATCCTCACTACTTAAACCTTTTCTATCGTTAAATCCTTTAATTAGAGCTTGTTTTATTACGTCTTTATCCTCACTTGACATCACATTGAAGTACATAAAACCTTTACAAGATGATTCTGTTTCTTGACCACCTTCTACTACTCCTTTAGCATTTATCTTTGTTGGTACAATACCTTCCTTCTCTACTCTTGCAGCTTCTTTTCCACACTCGCTATCAGCTCTATGAACAGTATCTGTTTTCCAACCTTTACCATCATCTTTTTTAATAATGTCTATTATCTTATTAAAGTCTTTTGAGGTATAATTTTTAACATCAATAAATTTATATAGCGTGAAGCACTCTGGTTTAGAAGAGTTTTGCCAAATAGCTACCTTTCCTGTTATTGGTTGACTTTCAGGATAGACTTTCTTATCATTTAATTCATCATAATAATAACCACCATCTTTATCAATCCACTTATAAACTTGTTTTTGATTTCCATCTCCAAAACCTGTAATAAAATAAGAATTGTTTTCATTATTGAAGTATCCTGTAGGCGTTCTTCTTATCACTTTTCCATTAGGGGTAAATCCTAAATATTCTCCTTCACGTAATCCTAACGCCCCATCACCCTTATTCTGAACCACAGTCTTCAGGCTAAACTTGCGCATATTCATCTGCTTCCAGTCCACCTGATTAAAGTCATCAGCTGTTGGTATATCCATGATACTATTAGCAGCTCCACCTTTAGTGCTATACTGCGTAAATGGATGCTGTAACTCGAACGCGCCATGTCCTAATTCATGGGCTGCTGTAAGTGATATGAAATCAAACTTACTTACTCTCTTTTTATCCTTATCCTCGTATATCCCTTTTCTTGGATCTGCCACAAATCCAAACTGACTCTGTATAGGCATACGACCAAACTGACCACCTTCCTGGTCTGATACAAAAAGATAGAATGCTGCCTCTTGATCGTGGCTAGAGAAGTACTGCTCGATAAACTTCTGCTCTGATGGTGTGTAGCTACTTAAAAATTTCTTATCATCTTTAGACACCTCACTAACGTCTAACTGTCCATCTGCATATAGCTCTAATACATCTGCCTTTACAGTCACTCCTGATCGGCTATAGATCTTTATTAGCTCCTGTTTTAACTTCTCTGCATCTACTGACTTAGACGTAGGTACTATCTTAAGTGGTAGTGTGATAGCGTTTAGGTGGATTAACTGCATCGCTCCTGCTACCACATACTTCTCCTCGCCTTCTGGCTTATACACCGCCATAATCTGATCCTCAGCGTACTTAAAGCGTCCCTTAACGGTAAGCTCGTACTCTGTATCACTATTCTTCACAAAAGCAATAGCTGAACCTGCTGAAGTTTTAAAGTCTAATGAATCTAACTTCACAGCCTCTCCTGTAAACTTAACTCTTGCGATTACTTTATCTGTCTTGCCGTTCTCTACTGCTTTATATGGAAGGTATTCTCCTTTTACTTTTTTGTATAATGCACCATATTTATTAGATGCGTTTGCTCCGCTGGCATTGTCAAAAGTATAAACTGCATCACTTGCATTCTCAAAGTATATACGCACTCCCTTAGCACTAAACTCGGTTACCTGCCCATCTTTGCCCACTCCTTTGGTGTTCTCTGGTTGAGGCACACCTGTCTCTGCTTTTTCACCTGTTGGCTTTGTGATTGCTTCTTTTCCATCAAAGTCTGATGGGATGGTCCACTCTTTACCTGCTCCATCTACTATAGTGTAATCTTTCTTCTTCTCTAAGATCTTCTCCTCCCCTTTAGTTCCTACTAATTTAGGGTTACCTTCTGAGTCTATTGTGATCTCTTTAATCTCAAACTCTACCTCTTCACGAAGACTTTCTTTCTTATTTAACTCATTTGTATTTTTGACATTCTCCCAATTCTTGTCATAGGCTGTCTCTACCACTCCATTGATTAACTGATAGTCTGTGTTGATCTGGATGTTCTTAAACTCTACAGCTAAAGTAATTCCTAAGTATGGTACATAGATAGACCCTACACCTGTATAAACAGATGAGCCTGTACCCTCTAAGCCCAATATCTTCACCGTAAAATCTCCTGCGTAGAATGACTCATTTACCACAAGGTTAGTCATCGGATCGCGATTAGTAATCTGGGTATCGGCCTTTAATCCACAACTAAAGTCCTTGTCTTTATCTTTTGATTGTTTAATTTCATATCTAACAATCTCGCTATACGTATAGTTTGGTTTAGCTGGATATACCTCAGCTTCACAAGTTCCCCCTACTCGGAACTCATACGTAAAACCTGGTTCTAGATCTGTAATAATAGTGTGGTTATTTAAAACATAACGATCGAACCATTCTGCTCCTACTACCCCCTCTTTTCTATACTGCACGTGATACTTCAGATGCGTAGGTGCGCCTTGCCAATTTAACTTCACTGCATTGCGCCCATTTGCAAGCGGTATAATACTACTTGGCGCACTACAATTAACAGCTACGCTAAATGAGCGTACCTCGCTATAGCCGTTATTTTTAAACACAGAATTCTCCGCTAATCCGCTAAATGAAGTAGCCTTTACTCGCCACCCGTAGCGCTTACCTGCTACTAGTGTAGGTTTGATTAAATCATATAGCAGTGTAGTAGAGCGTATCCCTTCTTCTTTATACAGCACAGGTGCCATATCAAAAGCGTATGTTACTCCTAGATTAGGATCTCTTAATTCTTTTAGCTCAAAAGTATAGCTTACGTTTAGAGCATTGATCTGACGTGGTGTCCAGCTAAATACGATATTAGTAAAGTCATTCTGATTCACCTTGTCCTTGTCTAACGGAAGGTTTAGCATAGGAGGATCATTAAGCACCAAGTACATATGAGCACAGCTCTTCTGAGATAGGCGCTTACGCGTTACTAAGTCATATACTTCATAGCAGATACTATACATGCCATCAGGTAAGCTATTAGCATACATATTCTGGCTAATACCGTCTAAATTGCGCAATTGGAAATATGGAGCCAGCTCCATACCTGATAGACTTAAGATATCTCCTCCGTTAATAAACAAAGGGGGCACTCCTTGTATCAAATCTCTACTCTGAGCTTTGATACCATTGCCTTCTATATACATTTTTAAATACACAGGACGGTTTATAACCGTTAAATCTGTTGTCACCATCTGCAATTGCATACGGTTAACTGAACTGTCAGTATATTCTACTAATTTACTACTATAAGGTGGTATAATCTGTGGAATAACTTGTACGGGATATAACTGTCCTAGCATAGTGCCGCTGCATAACAGCAACAGAAATATAGAAAGGTAATGGAGGATCTTTTTCATTTTTAACGTTTTAAAAAACAGCTAATTAATTCTATTACTCAATATTTTTTATAAGTAATTTTATATATTACACGCCTCTTTTAAAGGCATTCTTTTTCTTATTATGTCAATACTCAAGTTTCTTATTCTCCTTTAGAAAACACAACCTTTATACTGAATATTAACGAATACTTGTTTACTCTTTATGTATTCTTAATGCTCTCCCGATTTGGGTGAGTCCGTAGTGACTCCGTTATAAGTCCGTAATGAGCCCCTTATTTTGAGACAAACTACGGACTTACTACGGAAGTATTATCTACTCACATTAGAATAATCATAAACTCAACTACATCTGAAGTATAACTCTAGTAAGAGTTCTTCTTACTAGAGTTTATTTTACTTGATAATAATTTTTTTACTTATTGTTTGACCTGATGTCTCTAATATCACAATATACAACCCTGCAGCAAGTTTAACACTGACTGGGACTACATAATCTTTACTATTTGACAACTCTTGACGATAAAATATCTGTGGGCTGATATAATTAATCAACCTTAGATTAATCGGACTTTCTTTTGAGAGTTTTACATATACTGTAAATTCTCCATTACTCGGTACTGGAGCGATGATAAACTCTTCTATTAAAGGTCTTGTTAAATCTTCTCCACCGCCATATCCTGAATCTTCTTCTACCACTACTTTCTTATAGAAGGTTTGATAACAGTCTCCTTGGTATTCTCTAAGACCTATTTCATATTCACCTACTTGATCAAAAATTAGTTTAATATAATGATCTGTCTCTTCGATGACTCTTACCCCTTTAGGCAATAGCCATGTTGTCTTATCTCCTTTTGGCTTACTTACATTTACGATCACCACTTCCTCTGATTGATAAGCTTGGGTAGTGATTAAAAATTCAGAACTAATCTGTATATTCATTCGTTTGATCTCAATCTGACTTGTCGCTGTACATCCTTGAGAGGTTGTGATAATAGCTGTATATAGACCTGCTTCTTTTAACTCTACTTTACTCGAGGTTGAACTAAACCCGTTAGTCGAAGTCCACTTATACTTAGTTCCTTTATCCTTGATAGTGATATCTAGAGGTAAAGTTTGTGCCTCACATAAGGTTACATTTTCTCCTAAAGAAAAGTTGAATTCTTCTGGATTAGCTATAGTATATTCTTTCACAAAGCCACATCCTTCAGCATCCTGTACCACAACTCTGTAAACACCTGCCTTTAAGTTTTTTAATACTGGTACAGTAGCTCCATTATTCCACTTATAGGTATAAGGCGCCACTCCTCCACTTACTTGAAGAGAAATAGCTGCTGTTGATTCATTATGACATTTTAGAGGTTCTACTTTCTCTATAACGTTAAACTGTTCAGGCACATCAATACTTACCACTCCTTCTACTCTACAACCCTTACTATCATACACGATTAAGTAATAAGGAATAGATATTAAATCTTTAATTTCGCTTGTTGTAGCACCATTACTCCACTGATAAGTATATGGGCCTACACCGCCTTTAACAATAGCTTTAGCACTTCCTTTTAAATCTCCTTGACAACTAGAATCTGTCTTTTCAAAACTCAAAGTTAAAGCTTCTGGCTGTTCTAAGTAATAGATAGAATCTTTCTTATCCTGTAATACATTATTAACATATTCTCCTAAAACAATTCCATTGCTATCCTCTACATTCAAGGCATATTTACCTGTTGATAAATTAGTAATTTCCTCAGATCTAAAGTTGTATAACTCTTGCCATGTACCATCCTTTTGTTGTTTCTTCCAGGTGTATTTATAAGGTCTATCGTTGTTCTGTCCTTTCTTAAATGGACGTCCTCCTGTCACAGTCACTCTTAATACTCCATCTTGTGCTTCATCTCGAATACCATTGTTATCACTGTCTACTTCGTTTCCATACATATTGCTTAGGTTACATGAAATTGGGTGTACAACCTCATACTTCACTACAATAGGATCTGGCTCAGTCACTTGGTAGCTCTTCTCTACTATAAAACACTGATTAACAGACTCACTATAATCATGAGCATCCCACACCGTTAAGAAGTACTCTCCTTTGCTAATGCCTTTTAGTTTTAACTCATAGTACTCTTTTGTTGTTTTGGTTACTACTTTTGTATTTAAGACTTTACCTTGTTTATCTGTCCACTGATACTTATAGCTTCCATCTAAGAACACTTTCCCTTTACTGACTCTCACAGTTATCTCTCCATTGGTACCTTGATAAAAGGTGGGTTCTATATTTGATACTAATTCTACTTCTACTGGAGCAAGAATATCAGTACTAGCAGATATAATACATCCTCTACTATCAATAACCGTTAGACTATAATGCCCCGCCTTTAGGTTTTCTAATCCTGGAGTGATAGCCCCCGTGTTCCACTGATAAGTATAAGGAGCTACTCCTCCTTTTACTTCTACATCTATATTTCCTAAGCGATTATGACACTGGTTTGTTGGGATAAAGCTCATCACTAACTTTTCTGGTTGAACCAGTTTATAGATAGAATCTGTTTTTTCAACAAGTAGATTATTAACATATTTCCCTAGTACAATACCATTGCTATCTTCTATATTTACAGCATATACTCCGTCATTAAGCTTTGCTGCGGTCTCTGTTTTAAACTGATCAAGAGTTTTCCAAGTTCCATCTGCTTGTTGTTTCTTCCATGTATATTTATACGCAAGCCCATTGTTTTGGGTAGGAGAAAACCTACGTCCTCCTTTTACATGAACCTTTAAAGTCGCATCACTCTCTTGCCCTTGTTCTAAAAATTCATTATCAACATGACACGAAATTGGCTTTAAAAGCTCAAAGCGTGCCTCTAGTGGATCTGGTTCTGTTAATTCTATTTCCTTTTCTATACTATAGCAGTCTTTTAAGGCCGCTGTAGGAGTATACCTAGCGTCTTCTATGCGCACGGTATATTTTCCTTGTTTTAAATTACTTAAACTGATATCATAACCTTGAGTGCCTGCCTTTACACTTGCTTTAGCCTTATGACTCACATCATTTCCATTAGCATCAAACCAAGTAAACTTATAGCTACCATCACTTAAAGCTAATCCGTCAAATACTCTAACAGTGATAGTTCCGTTACTCGCCCCTGAGAAACTAGGGTCTGCTACGTGTACTACCTCTAATTTTAAAGAAGGTAATACATCGATAGATTTCTCTATAGTACAACCGTGTGCATCAGTTATAAGAACCTTATAAATTCCTTCTTTTAAGCCTGAAATATTAGGAACTACTGCTCCATGGCTCCATTGGTAGGTGTAAGGAGCAACTCCCCCCTCTACTAAAGCTTGGATAGTACCATCTGACTCAACACAAACATCTGTCTTTACAAAAGAAAGTGTTAAGGCTGTTGGTTGATCTAAAAAGTAAGTAATATCCTTTTCTTCTACCAACTCATTATTTACATATGTACCTAGACGAATGCCTTTACTATCTTCTACATTCACAGCATACTCTCCTGTATCTAGTCCTGTGGCAATAGCTGTGGTAAACTCTGGAAGTGATTTCCAACTACCATCTGCTTGTTTCTTTTTCCAATAATATTTATATCCTTGTCTGTTATTTTCATTTCCTAGATAAGGTACTCCTCCACTTACTTCTACACGTAGAACACCATTATTACCTTGATAACAAGATATAATCTGATCCTCTATAAAACTCGCTTTTAATGGATCTGGTTCATCTAATTTAAAAGTCTTAGTCAGACTATAGCAGTCCTTTAAAGCAGCAGTAGAAGTATATCTGGCATCTTCTATGCGTACTGTATAGTTTCCTTTAGTTATTCCTTTTAAAGTAATATAATAACTTTGATCTGCTATATTTACTTGTGTTTGTGCTTTAGAGGTAATATTATTTCCTTTAGTATCAAACCAAGTAAATCTATAGCTACCATCTGTAAATGCTAAGCCATCAAATACTCTAACTGTGATTTCTCCATTGCTTCCACCTGCAAAAGTAGGTTGGGTTAAAGTAATAGCTTCTACTTTTAATGAAGGTAATATGATGATTTCTGCTTTTACTTGACAGCCTTTAGCATCTGTAACCAAGACACTGTACTTCCCTTCTTTTATATTAGAAAGATCTGATGTCTTAGCTCCGTTACTCCATGTATAACTATAAGGAGCTACTCCTCCTGATACACTACTTGTAATAGTTGCGTCTGCTACGGTACATACATCTGTTTTACTAAGACTTACTTTTAATAATTCTGGTTGATTTAAGAAGTAAGTAATGTCTTTCTGCTCTAAAAGGACATTGTTTACATAAGTTCCGATGCGTATCTTATTCTTATCTTCTATATTTACCGCATACGTTCCTGTGTCTAAGCCAGTAGCGGTGTCTGTACTATACTGTGGTAAGTCTTTCCAAGAACCATCTGCTTGTTGTTTCTTCCAAAAGTATTTGTAGGGTTGTCTGTTGTTCTCAAATCCTGTAAATGGCACTCCACCACTTGCGATAACGCGCAAGGCTCCATCTCCACTCGGATCTGAATAGATATTCTGGTTATTACATGAGATCTCATTTATAAGCTCTACTCTTGCTTTAAGTGCATCTGGTTGTCCTACTATGATCTCTTTACTAATAGTTGTACATCCTGCTTTTGCAATAGCATCATTATAATTCTCATCATAGATTGTCAAGTAGTACTTACCTGCTCCTATACCATTAAGAGTATTGGTATATACATTAAGCTCTATTTTATCAGAGGCTAGATGAGTTACATCATTACCATGCTCGTCTACCCATTTATAGTAGTACTTACCTGAGTTCTTAATAGGTGTTCCACCTTTTACACGAGTTACTACCATCCCATTAGTCCCTCCATTAAATTTCGGTTCTGTAATGTCTGCTTTTTTTACTTCTTCTATTTCTAATGGAAATGCAGGCTGCGTTAAGGGTTGTTCTCTTACAATATCATCTCCTAGTGCATCAGGTTCACCATCTATTTTTACAATATGTTTAGCAATACATCCGTTGCTATCCATTACTTTTATTTTATAGGTACCTGCCTTTAAATTGCCTATACGCATATCAGCTCCATTAGTAAACGGTAACCAGTCTCCTCCATTTAATTGGTACTTATAAGTCCCACTTCCTCCAGTGGCTTTTATATCTATATATCCATCATTACCTCCATGACAATAAATATCCTGAGAACTGATGATTTCAAATTCTACAGCTGTAGGATGAGTAACGGTAAAACTTACATCTTCTTGAAGTACGTTAGAATAGGTATTAATCCCATTATACCACCCTGTAACCTCAATCTGATAATCACCTGATTCTAATCCTTTAATAGGTATTTTATTATTCTGTATATCTTTCTTGGTAATATTGTATAAACTAGGTAGTTCTCCTCCAGTTCTTTTATTTCTAACCGTTAAACTTATCTTCTCTTCATCAAAAAGCTCTCGACTTAAATACAACTCTCCCTCTCCATCATTTCCTAAGTAACAGGTTGTATTCTTAGTTGTCTTAGCTGTGATATGTGGACTAGAAAACACTATATCATAGATAATTGGTTGCGTCCTTACTCTTCTATCACATGCTACTTGTCTAATACCTACAACTCTTCCTATATGATTTAAAATACTAGAACCTTCTAAATCTAAAGCCGATATAGAAATATCAGGTTCACCTTGGTACTGAGGAAGTGGTAGCCAAGCATCTACATCAGCATCTGTAACATCTTTTCTATTATCTCTTATGATATACTCCCAATTATACATCTCTTTAGCAAAACCTAAATTAGATTTAATAGTACGTTTACTATGTGTAGGTAAAGCTGTTTCATTAATATTATCACTATATAGCTCTAAAACAGGTGATACTGAATACACAAATCTCATATCACTTACTCTACCATGATCTGACTTATACAAATAAACACCTGTAGAACAATTATTTAAATTTCTTTCATAGTCATCAATTTTATACTCTTTTCTTTTCCCTCCTCTAAAATGAAGATAAGTATAAATCTTAAAGTAAGATATTTCTTTATCAACTTCTCTATCCATAAGTGTCGTACCAGAAGCCTTATATTTCCTCCTACTAACTTTCTGATCAACTAAAAACTCACTACTACCATCTTTGTAATGAATTGAAATTTGAACTTTTGAATTACTAGAAGTTCTAGTCTCAACCCAATTTTCGAAATAATGATCATTTACTATTATATGATAAAATGGCTTTGTTCTCTGTCCAAAAAGATTAACACTACAGAGAGCTAAAAACAAGATTAATAGTACTCGTTTATATATCGTATTTGTTAACTTCATAATATATACATTTTTAATAGCGTAGTTTCTTTAATTAAAAAACTACGTTATATTTTTTAGTTTTTAATTACTTCATAAGTAAACGCAAAGTCAGATGTCTTGTTAGGTAGCCAACTTGGAATAACTTCAGATTCCGCACCACTAGAACTTAAACTGAAATCTTTGTTTAAATTATAACTTCCATTTCTAAAATGTAGAAACACATAGGCTTTAAGACTTATTGGCTTTTTAACAGACACTAATTGCTCTTGTAGATTAACAGCTTTATACGTTATACCTCTTACTTTTTCAAAATAAAGTGTTTCGCGGCTTCCATCCTCAAATGTTACTTCAAAAGATACTTTTGAATTACTAGATCCTGTTCTTGTGCGGTCATAACTTTCGAAATTAAAATCTGTTAATTTAACAGTGTACACATATTGAGCAAAACTAGTTGCACAAAACAATAGTGTAAAAACTAAACTTAAAAAAATGTTCTTTTTCATAATGTATATATTTAAAACTTAACTTCTAACTTCTCTCCTTTACCTACTCCGTCTTTTAGATTAGGCATAAAGTGATATTCGTATTCTGTGTTTAATGATAACTGATTATCTAAGATAAAGTCAGGTTCTGATGTCTTTACTACTTTCCATAGAAATGGTGTTTTACCTACTTCATTTCTATAGATCTCTATACTCTCTACTTTTGCTTTATCTGTGGTATAATCCCATTTAAGAAGTACTCTTCTCTTATCTCTATCAACTACTGCTTCTATATTCTTTAATACTTTCTTGGCTTTAATATTTAAAGTCTCTATCGTAATAATAGTATTAATAGATTCTGGATCTGACCATAGATTAGACATATTTTTAGCCTTTATCTGGTACTCGTACTCTTGCCTTGGTTCTAGTTCTGACTTATCAGTATAAGAATCCTCTGATTGAGTAAATGTCTGTATAGTCTGCCATATCCCCTCTCCTCTTTTTCTTCGAGATAACATTACTAAGCTTACATCTTCACTACTGCTATTCTCCCAAAACAGAGTAACTGAATCAGCTTTAAGGTCAAAATTGGTAAAAATAGGTGCAATAGGAGGAATAATATTAGGTTTCTCTAACACGAGTACTTCTGAGAAATCTGATACATTATGTCTTTTGTCCTCTGCTGCTATTCGGTAATATACTTTCTTGTTAGCAAACTTTAAATTCACTGAATCTGTATATGTATTGGTAGGATAAGCATTTCTAAAAACATCCACAAACTCTTCGCCTGCTTGTTGACCACGGATAATGCGATACCCTAATAAATCTTTCTCTGTGTTAGCGTTCCAAGTTAGATGTACTACGCCTAATGTATCTATCTGCCCTTTTAATCCTGTAGGAATAGCAGGCGCAATACTATCTATAGGTTGTACTAAAATACTCATTGATCTAATCTTTCTATCATCTAATCCTATAGCTGCTACTTTGAAATAATTAGAAGGCTCTAACTCTTTCTGAATAGAACTTCTTTTACTCTTATCAATCAATCCGCCAACTCGATTAAATCTACTTTCCATAGAAGTAGCTACTTCTAATTCAAAACCTTTTATATCTGCTTCTTTCTCCTTTGGAAAGTCCCAAAAGATCTCTGCTCCTCCTTTATCATCATATTTAAATCCTTGCATCACTGGAGCGATTTGATTCTCTACAATTCCTTTTACCACGATTGGTTTTGATACCTGTCCTTTTTCTCCAAAAGAGCTAATACCATAAATACGATAGTAATAATCTTTATTATTAACAGCTAATGTATCTGCATAATAAATTAACGGGTTCTGTCTACTATCTGCCGTAGCGGCATTTAGATCAACTATTCCTCTATCACTTAAAGGTATATAAGGTCCTTGCTCACTCTCTGATTTTTCTATAACATAGGATACATAAACATTGCGATACAAAGTAGCTGACCACCCAAAAAGAACGTTTTTATCTCCTCCCATAGCGATAAAATCAGTAATCACGGGTAGCGGCTCATATTGGTCAATACCGATTAGAGTAGCTCCTTTACCTATGCTTAAATCATCTTTTACTTCTACCTGATAAATATACTCTTCTCCTTTTTTTACGTTCTTATCTACATATCCCCAACCAGCTAATAAACTTGCCTCAAATGACATATCTGCTGCATATAATGAGAACAAGAAACGCTGATCAATCTCTTCTGCTGTATTAACTATACGTCCAAGTTCGCTATCTTCTATTTCACCTGTATCTTCCATCTGAAAGCTCTCCCCGAAAAGAGCTTGAGCAATAACTGCTGCATACTCGTTTTTATCTTCTAAAATAGCTTTCTCCCACTGCTTTTGTTCTGCTGGTTTGATAAGGTTTAATACTGTTTCTTTAGGTGCATTCTCTATAATCTGACCATCTTTTTTAACTAATCTCTTATAAAGCATATACCCTTTCTCATTAGCTTTTTTCCAAGCTATAGGAGTAGTAACTCCCCATCTTAATAAAACAGCATCTTGCTGAGCACGTGCAGCAACCTTGATAATCGGTTGCTCCACTTGTTCACTCTTTTTCTGTGCAAAAATGAATGTTGATAACATTAAAACGATAACTAGTATCACTCTATGAAATACACTAAATAGATTGATCTCTTTATTTATATAACTCATTCTCATGGTTTAAAATCTAAATTCATTTAAGTTTCTATACTTGTACTTATACTCTACCTTCTGTTTTTCACCAGGTAATACATAATTTACTTTGATGTTATAATCTCCATGTCGCATAAACTCAAATCGCTTGCGAAGCAGTTCATAATAAACAGATGATGACGAAATAGGTTTATCTATTGCATCATTAACCATTTGATTAGTTAAATTAACCCAGTCTTCTTTGTACACCAATCCTAAGTTATAAGTATAGGGGAAGTAAGACATTCTCCAATTCTTATTCACATTGCGATCCGCACTCATTAAATAGTAACTTCTAATAAACAAGGCTTTACTTGGCACTACACCATACTCCTGTGTATCTCTATGAGTGAAGGTATACTTGCCTTCTAAAGGATAATTAGCATACAAGAATGGATTAATGTCCATTATAAAATACTTATCATCCATAACAGCCTCAGGTTGTAATAGTGGTTTTCCATCTGTAAAACTAGAGCCTACTAATTCAATTGCTTCAAAAGGTTCCTCTGAACTAATGGCATTCTCCAAAGAGATAGCATCTGAGTACTTTACTCCAAAATTATATGAAGTCGTCTTTATGCGCTTCATTTTATCTGTAAAAGTCTTATACTTACTGGTTGCAAACTCATAAGACAGACGATCTACTTCTCCATCAGATAACACTACCTCTGCTTGTTTTTGAGTCACCGTAATTTCATTACCTTCTTCATTGGTTGACTTACCTGCTTCAGTTTGCCCCGTGTATCCTCTTGTTTTTTCTTTTTCTATAACCTTACCTGTTTTACTCTTACTGATAATTGAGAATAAATATTCTTTTTCGTTCTTCAGTTTTTTTGGTAATTCATAACTCACTTGATTTGTTGCATTGTTATAACTAAATGGTGTAGCTAATGTTTCCTTACTTCCCTTCTCTGATATCTTTATAGAAGTATCCCACTCGGCTAATTCAAACAAATAATCTTGACCTTGTTTTAATTGAATATAGCCTTGTGGATATTCTTTAGTATATAAATACTGCTGATCCACCACTGGATAAGAATACTTAATATTGTGCAACGGAATATACTCTGGTGCTTCTCCTGACACAAAAGAAACACTCTTTGTCTCTTTAGCAGGTTTGCCATTATCCATCACTGGTTGATATGATCCATTCTCTAATTTGTAGAAACTAACTTCTACTTCTGTTGTGTATTTTTTTCTAGATCCTAAGATATCTGTAGGCAGAATAGTCGCACGATCCTTCATCTCTGAGTATGAGATAGTCGATGGTACTTCTACACCTGCTTCATCTATAATTCTAAACTTATCTAACATTACTTTATAAGTATTGTCTCCACTATCCTCTGGTATTACAAATGGTTCATTCACTTTCATAGAGAAGGTTGCTTGTGGAGCTATAAATACATCTACATCATCACTACCATCTTTAGGACTTAGATCTGTTATCATCTTCATTCCTCCTAATATTCCTGCATCTGCAAAGACACATTCTTTACCTATAGTTACTTTAAATCTAAACTTACCTTTTATTAGTCCTCCTAATACATTCATATGACCTCCTACATAACCTCTTGCCCAAAATGGATTTGGTAATTTAGCTTGCATCAATGCAGCAGCACCAGCTGTTAAAATTGGAATTTTCATTTTGATAAACCACAACTTAACTCGGATACCTAATTCTCCTTGTAAATATGCATAGGCTTGACCATTGGCATACCATCCATTAATTCCTATACGGTCTGAACTTGTATTTAAACATGAAGCTTCCCCATAATCTCTCAACATAATATCATATCCCATACCAGCCATAAAACGAGCATACATAATCAGAAAATTCAAATTCCCAGTGTCTACATCTTGACTTGATCCAAAAGCTAAACCAGCTCCACTAGCTAATTGATTCTCATCACGCATATAATTCAATTCTTTTGTATCTACTCCTAAGATACGAGCAACATGACTTGGAGGTGGTGGGCTATCAGGTAATTTAGTTCCTGCCATATAATAAGATCTGTTTGCAATAAACATCCCACCTATTCCTATTTTAGTACCAATGCGTTGATCTGGCGTACCAATATATATATGCCATTCTTTAGGTCCTTTATAAAATTCAGCATAACCTACACTTCCTTCTGGTCCAGTTCCTTGAATTACATTACCAGGAACATGTAAAAATGTTTTAAAACTTCCAAAAAATGAATTATTTATAAAATCTAATTCTATTCCAGCTTGTACTTCAAAAGACAAACTTCCCTTCTTTTTATCACGTGGTAATTCTTTTACTGAAATATCAACTAGTTTATTAACTGGAGCTCGTTGATTATCAAGCTGAGAAAAAGTATATTCTTTTTCCTTAGTAAGACCTAATTTTTCAGTTATATCATAACTTCCTTTATCTTTAAAATAGTTAGTTTTAGAATCAACTGTTTCAATTATTTTTGATATCTTATCTACTCCTGGAATCTTTCCTAATATTTTACCATTTCCATAAATTCCAATAAAAGCTATACCTCCAGAAGAGGTTGTTGCCATTTCATATGAAGCTTGTAAACTTATTAAATCCTTTCCTACCCCCATGCTTATCATTGCCTTAATTCCTAATCCCACTTCTTCTTTTGGTGTATAGGCTAAGCCTGAAGGAGAAAATTCTGTTGGATTTATTCCTGCTTTTCTTTGCATTTTATAATAAGCTCCCCCTCCAAAACCATTAATAAATGCTCCTGAGAAATTAGCTGAAGTATCAAAATACCAATATCTAAAGTCCTTTCTTCCAAAAATAGCTTTACTCTCTACACTTCCAACACTAGGATAAGCTACTAATAAACGTGCATTAAATCCATCTCCATACAGTGGATCCTTCCTCATTAAGTTAAGTTCTCCTTCTACTTTTAACCCAGCAAAACTCCCATTAATATCAATAGAACTAATATCTAATTTCTCAAAATGCCATTTCTGAACAACTCCTTCTGAACTAAGTCTTCCAACAATAGAAAGTCCACCTTTAGCTGAGAATTTACTACCTTCCATTAAATTTAATCCCAATTTAAAATTTAATGCAGCAAATGTCCCTCCCATATTAACACTAATATCACTAATAGAAACTGGAAAATTATTAAAACTCAATTCCCCTTTTGTTCCCATATAATCAACTGAAATCATAGGAGCAACCGTTTGTAATTGAAGATTCTGAAATACTATATTCTGAAAAGCGACTAAATCTTTCTCATTTGGATCATCTTGTTTAGCTTCATTGTTCTTTACATTAAAAGAAATTCTTCCACTTAAATTAGCCTTAGGTAAAAACTTACCTTCTTTTACCTTTAACTCCACTGCACTACCTGAAGCTAATGTCCCTTTTGCTTGCCAAATATTAAAATCAATATTCTCTTTGGTCATTACCTGAAGACCATATTCTCTTTTTGATATATATCCGTTATATCCAAGAGCTGTTTGTTTGGCTGCTTCGCCTTGTTTTACTTTACTTATTGGCAATAAAATATCTCCTGCTAAACGACCTCCTTTTAGTTGATTAGTTGCAAAACTAACTTCTATTAAATCTACTGAGTAAGCCCACGCATTCGATGTAGATGTTGTCCCTTGATCTAATGGAAAAACATTAGTAGCTGAGAAAACACCAGACACTCCATGCTTATCAATAATTAAATTTTTTGCTCCTAACTCTATTCGCTTGCTTGGATTATCCTTAGTTTTAAACTCTGCTGGCAACGCTACAGATAAACTCTGCACATAGACTCCTCTCCAACTATTTTGATTCGGAAATAACAGTCCATTATCTCTATATTCCTCAGGAAAAACAACACTTGGATCATTTTGACTATCAGACAAATCAAGTACAGCATTATTTACATGAAACTGGAAATTACCTTTGTAATCCTGACCATTTTGTTTATCTGCAAGGGTAAAAGGCTCTAAACTAACATTGATTAAGATATCATTCCAGCTTTTAACTGCAAACTCGAAATCCCCTTTTACTCTATTGGGCATGATTTGTTTACCCAAAAGTGGATGAGTATAATATCTTGTCTCTCCTGGGATAAGATCACCTGTACTTATATCTATTCTCTTTATTAATTCATCACTAAAATGAACTGCTCCATTAACATGGAGTTCTCTAAAACCATTACAGTCAATACTTGCATAAGTTTGATTCAAGACTGCTCCTGTTGCCATATCAAAACCACCATACAAAGACATCCCCCATTTACTTCCTAATTCAATGTGAACATCTCCTAATAGTGTAAGTTTTGCATCTCCTATAATTCCTCCTTTATTCGATATCTTGACTCCATCTGCTCCAAAGTACAATGACCTTGGCGCTTTCTTATCTCCTCCTTTTTGATCCGTTACTTGGGGGATATCAATCTGACAAAAAACAGTAACTTCAGCATATTCTGGATAAAACTTCGCCTTAGTTATAACTACTTTATATAGGGCATTATCTTTACCTGTAGATATACCTATAGGCAACACCATTAAATCCTCTTTAGAGAAACTCTCTACCCAATTACCTCCTTCTTCTACTTTTTTAATTTGAGAGCTAGCCTCTGCTACTTTATCAGAAGCATCTCTGATCTGTTGGGCCTGTATTGATGAACTATATAGAACAATTAATACAAAAAATAATATTATCTTTTTCATATCTAGAAACTATAACTATAGTTGAAGGTTAAGGTTAAATCATTATTATTTATTCCTGTATAAAGCTGTCTAAACATCTGTACACCATTTAAGGAGAAATTGTGCTTTTCTAATAAAACATAACTAGCATTAAACTTTAAACCATATACACTGTTATTACCTGAGGTATTCTGCATCTGATTATACAGTACTCCTAAAGTTGAATTAAACTTATTGTCTAAAAACTTCTTCATAAAATTTACTCCCGCACCGTAAGAATTAGAACTCATAGCACTAATCTTATTATCTGTATAGTTTAAGGAAGTACTCAATCCCGCTGCTATGCTTTTCATTGTTAAAGTATGAACAAGATTAAAGTTCTGAATAGTACTAGATTGTCCTTTGCGTATTACTCCTCCTTGCTTATTAGCCTGTCCCGCTATAGAGTAATTAAAGTTTATATTATGCTGCTTTTCTTTGCCAAGTATATAATTAATATTAGCATTAGCATTCTGAGAAAGTTGCTTATAATTTAAAGTATCTGCTGGATTTAAATTTGGATTATTGATATAATCAAATTGATCTAATCTTCGATTGGTATGAGTTGAGAAATTTGAATAGCTACCACTTAAATTTAATTGGTCATTCACTTTAAAACTAGCATTTAATGTCCCCACTAATCTTTTGCTATCTTGTGCTTTCTTTTTGTCCAAATTATCACGTTGATAACCTAATTGAGTACTGATCATTAAACGATCTTTTACAAAAGGACCTGCAAATGTTAAGCCTATATTCTCTAAATCATTATTAAAATACATCGCTCCTAAAGTCTGGTATTCAGGATCTACATTTTCATAAACTAAACCTATTTGATATTTATCTATTGTATAGTTTGCAGATGTCTTGAAAGCTTTATGACTAGATCGGGTCTTTAATGTAGATTTATCGCCTGCTAATTCTTGAGGAATTAAATCATATAAAATCGATAAAGCATATTCAAGCTCTATTTCTACGTTAGAAATAACCGTTGTACTAACTTTTAAACTATTAACTGTATTCTCCTTAGCAATTGCTCCTCCACTATTTACGATAGAGTTTTCTTTGTCCTTTGCATAAAAAGAGATATATTCTATTTTGTATTTCTCTTGTTCAAAGTTAACTTTACCTCCAACTCCCATACGTTTGTAAGTAGCTACTTGATACCCTAAACTATCAGCTTCAGTGGGTTTTAATAATCTCCCCCCCATAAAACTAAACTTAATAGGCCCTGATGGAGTTAATTCTGCTCCTACTCCTCTAAATGGATGTCCATTTAAAGTATAATTTGAAAAGCTCATACTAGCATCCCCTAAATAAGCTTGTACCCATTTATACTTGGGAGCTAAACTAAACCGATTAAAATCATAAGGCATCTGATACCCGAATTGACTACCTAGATTCGTTATTGTATAACTAATAGGCATAGAAAACATTTTATAACTTGCCCCTACATTTCCGCTTAAAGTATAGGTAAACGGATCTTGAGTTCCAGTACTTGAACTATTGTACATCATATTGGCATTGACTCCTCCATAAACCTTGATTTTACTCGGTTTCATTAAGGTCTCTATATCAATATTTTGAGCTTTTACAGAAGTAAATACACCTAAAAACAAGGTTATATATAGTAGTTTTTTATTCATATTTATCTCCTTGTTTTTTGAACTTTTATATCGCACAAAATATAAGATTGCTGTGCATTAATTCTTACAAACTCTTTTACATAAATAGCTCCTTTACGACCATCTGCTGTCTCAAATAGTACTACTCGCTTTTGTTTATTATTAAAGAATTGCTTACCACCTGAAGTTTCTACAATAGATACCCTTTGAAGAGGCTTATCTGTTTTCATAGACTCAAAATTAGCTATAGTAAAATTCACTCCACAATTACAAAGCTCTTGGGAGTTAATTACCTTAACCTTTTGTCCTCCACTAAAAGGTAACAAACCACTAGTCTTAATTTCTGATGGGCTAATAAACTTACTCATTGAAAGGTCACTTGTCATTCCTGCAAAAACAATCTCAATATTATTAGCAACTAGAGCATCTACTTCACTAGTATAATAGTTCTTTCTTGTTATTGTAGAATACAAAGCTGATATTTCACTTGTATTATGACTAAATACATTACCTAGTTTAATATTATTTAAAACATACAAGTTTGTATCTTCATAAATATCAATTGTCTTAACAAGTGTTTTGCTTTTCTTATCATTACTAGCTGTAAGTTCGATTGAATGCTTACCGACTTTATTAAAAATAATCTCAGGTGATTTACTTATACTAGTTTTAATGTCACTTCCACTAAACTTCCAACTATAATTATCTGCTGAACTAGTATTATTTTGAAATAAGACCTTTACTGGTACTTGATAATCATAATCACTATGGGCCACCTGCCAACTAAAGTCTACATTAATATCAGGTAGGACTTCTAAAGTTTTAACCTTTTTAATAGTATCTTGACCATTGCTAACAAATAGTACTATATCGTATTTACCTGAAGTATTATATGTTAATTCAGGAGGTGTTTTCTCTGTAAATTCTTTAAGTTGAGATCCTTCTAACTTCCATAAGTAAGTTAGTCCATCTCCTTTCACATCATTTACTATAGTCATACTTATAGGTGGATAATGACTCCCCTTGATGGTATAATCAAAATCACCTTTTATAGCATCTAATATCTCTATGACCTGACTTGTAGTATTAACCTCTCCATCAACATTTGTGACTGTAAGTTTTATAGTATACTTTCCATGCTTTACATAAGATATCTGCCCAGGAGTTTTCTCTGTAGATTCTTGAGGATTGCCCCCTTCAAACTCCCATTTATAACTATCTCCTCCTGTTGATTTATTAATAAACTTCAGAAGCACTGGAATTGTTTGATTGGATTTTACATACTCATATTCAAAACTAGCTTGCACTTGTTCTGTCTGTTCGTTATAACAACCGCATAACAACATGGATGCCATCAAAACAACAGCACCTCTAAGTATTAACTTTAATTTCACAGTAGTATTTTTTCTTTTTAACTATTTTTTTGCAAAATTACAAAACATTTCAATAACTTAATTTTTATAATTATTTTTAAAAAACAAACAACAAATACCATTGAGATTTTAATTTAAATACAAAAAACAAAGAATAAAAAACATTTTAATCAACATATATACTTTATTATTAAAGTAAAAAAAATCAAATTAAGAAAGATGCCAAAAAAAGTCTAAGATTTATTTAACACAGCATATTCAACTTGAATAGTATAAGTGTAAACAAAAAAAGCTATTTAGTTAAAAACTAAATAGCTTTTACAATATTTATATGATATCGATTACTTTCTTACAAGTTCCAACTTTATATAAACTGTTCCTTTCGGATATCCTTCAACTTCTGACTCTGTAACTTCTTCAAGGTCTAAAATAACTAATTTACTTTTATTCAATTCTGTGATTTCGTATTCTTCGATTTCTCCTTCTTCGTCAATAAAGCTAATTTTATTACCTTTTATTTCAAATTTATCAGTAAATTCATCTGTGACACATTCACTAGTGTTACCAACTATCTTTTTATAATAATATTTAAAATTAGCTACATCTCCTTTAAACTCTCTCTCATCAATACCACATCCATTATTATCAGAAGCTAGTTCCTCACCGATTACTTTCTTATCCTTATCTAAAAAAATAGTTTTAGAATCTTTCCAAGTACCTTGAATACTTGTCTTATAATCTGGTGTTGAACTATTATCATCACTAGAACATGCTAATGTACTACCCCCCATTATATCCTCTACATGAGAGTACATAATTTCTTGTTTGCTCATCTCTTTATTATTTAAAGTAAACTTACTTCCTTACATTATATTATGAAACATGCACTTGCTCGGGTGAATACACCACATCCACATCACACAACCCACACAACCCATTGCAAATCAACTAATTTAAGATATTTAGAAGGGTAAAAAAAAATAAAAGCGTTATATATCCTATAACGCTTTTATACCTTTTGTAATTCAAACATCATGCTGATCTGTTTATCTTTTAAGAAAGAAGGAGCAAATCGAAAAATCATATTTCGAACAGAAGTGATTAATGGATTACTAAACTGAGATACTTGTCCCATGCGCCAACTATCACGAACAATCTGAGATACTTTCTCACGGCGAATAGAAGTAAATTTATGAAAAGCATCAACTAAAGAATACTTCTCTAATAGTTTGCTGATAATATATACATCCTCTATGGCTTGACAAGCACCTTGTCCAAGGTTCGGTGTAGTAGCATGTGCAGCATCTCCTATTATACACACTTTATCCTTAGACCACTCCTGGATAAGAGGTAAATCATATATCTTATTTAAAAAGATATCATCTTCAGCAGTCTGCATAATCATATCCTTAACTAACGGACTACAATCTTTAATAAGAACAGAAAGGTCTTGATTTTTAAGATACTTATCCTCATTGACTAGAAAATACCAATACACCTGCTTTCCTTCTAGTTTGACAAAGCCAAAGCGTTCTCCCCTTCCCCATCCTTCTAATGCAATATGGTCGTAATCCGTAGATAAATCAATATCTAATACACCGCGCCAACATACCTGTTTAGCATCTCTCAAAGGATAATCACCAAATATATTCTGTCTTACTTGAGAGCGAATACCATCAGCACCTACTACATATTCATGAGTTGCTTTACTTCCATCTGTAAACCGAAGTGTATAAAGTCCTTCTGTATCCAAACTAATATCTTCTAAGCGCTTATTTAGTACGATATGCTCCATTCCCACCTCTTCTAACAAAACATGGTGCAAATCGCTTCTATGTATTGCAATATTAACCAACTGATATTTTTGTTCAAAAGCAATCAAATCTGATTGTGTCAATATATTCAAATTCATATCAGTTAATCTCACTTTAGAAATACGCGTACCTTTCTGAGTTAATTGATCAGACACGCCTAAGTGTCTATAAACCTGCATGGCATTATTAGCGATAGCGATACCCGCTCCTACAGGCTTAATTCTCTCTGTAGACTCGTAGATAACAAAGGGAATATTAGCCTTTTTAAAAGCTATTGCCATAGTCAATCCTGCTATACCTGCTCCTATTATTGCTACTTTCATATCTTCCATAGTTGCTTATACTTTATCTAACGAATATACAAAACACTATCTAATCCCCTCTAAACACACTTATAAAAAACAAAAGCACCGAAATAATTATCTCAGTGCTCTTATCTATCATTTACTTTTAATTCTTTTTCTCTGGTTGTTCCTTCACATACTTTGGTGGAACTGTAGAGTCTTCTCCATCACTACGACAACAGTGCGAACAGTCTCGACTGGTTCAGGAGTTTTAGAAGAGGGCTTCTTATTTTTAGCCCAAGTAGCCCCAATAATAAGGGCTATCAATAGTATAAACAAGCGAATGTTCATCATAGAAAATCGCATAAAAACAATCTATAAAAGTTGAAGTAAATTTAACTTTTAAAACAACAAAAAGAGGACTCCTAACAAAAAAGTTAACTGAACAAAAAAAAAGGATGCTCTGCGGCATCCTTATTAGTATATCTATATACACTTATTTATTCTTTTTTCTCTTTAGAAATTAATTTGACTAACACATATTCAAAATTACTATCCATTAACTCTTTATTGTGAGTTCTTGTAATATCTAATACATACATATAACCTTCTTCGTAGTTAAATCCTTCTATAGACGGTGTATAATCTAAAATCTCACCAGACATTGTATATAATATTAAATGCTCCACATCTTGTCCTTTAAAAGGCTCTATGGGTTTCATCATGGTATAAGATTCTACTTTTACACGCTTATTTTCTCTTGTAATAGACGAATTATCATCACTACTACAAGCTACTAAAAAGCTCATCAATAAAGTACATATCGCAAAATACTGTACTACTTTCTTTAATTTCATTTTTTAATAATTAGTTGATTGGGTTTCGGCTAAAATAAACAATTTAATAAAGAATAGGATTCTTTATTTTTGCACAGCATAATTCAGAATAACAATGGAGTTTGAACAACAGTATAGCCTAGAGAAACATATAAAAGAGTACCAAAGTGGAAAGAAATCAAAGTACATCTTCTTTTGGGGACATCAGAAAAGCAAAAGTGGAGAGGTAACAGCAGCATGTTTTAGCCAATGGTGGCCTAGTCGATTTGAGGTCAATGGAGAGTCTTATGCTTCTACAGAGCATTGGATGATGGCACAAAAAGCATTATTGTTCAATGATCACGAAATCTATAAGCGCATTATGAATGCCAAAAGCCCTATGGAGATGAAAGCATTAGGAAGAGAAGTACGAGGTTTTCGAGAAGATATTTGGGTAACTAATCGTTATCGTATCGTGGTAGAAGGTAACTATCATAAGTTTACTCAAAACAAAGAACTTCAAACCTTTCTAATCAATACTAAAAAAAGAGTACTAGTAGAAGCTAGTCCAGTAGATACGATATGGGGAGTAGGATTAGCAGCAGATAATGAAAAAATAAATATTCCTGTCAAATGGAATGGATTGAACTTACTTGGTTTTGCCTTGATGGAAGTAAGAGAAATGATAATGAGTAAATAAAATAACAAAGGATGCTTATACAGCATCCTTTGTTGTTAATATCTCCACGCTAAAATGCGGCTTATTTTATTCCCTTGTTCCATATTTATAATACGAACCTCTTTAGTTTCACTTCGTTTTAATAATGACTGTAGAGGTTTAAGATTGTCTTTATTAGACACTAAAGTAGTGAACCATACTGCCTGTCTTTTAAAGTGTTTACTCTCATAAATGTAATTAGTAATAAAAGCAAGCTCCCCACCATCACACCACAATTCATTGTTCTGTCCACTGAAATTCTGTACAGGTTTACCCACCACTTCTTTACCTAAGTTTTTCAACTTCTGTGTTGTCTTTGCCAACACCTCAGCTCTTGACTTAAAGAAAGGAGGATTACAAATCACTACATCGAAATACTCTTTCTCTCCTATTATATTCTTTAATATATTTCGCTTAGTAGGTTGCTGACGTATACTGATATGACTCTTTAGATGAGGATTATTCTCTACGATATGGCTAGCCGTCTTCACAGACACTACATCTACTTCAGACCCCACAAATTCCCATCCATACTCAGCTACCCCTATAATAGGATATATCACATTAGCTCCTATTCCAAGATCTAATATCTTTACTCCCTTTCCTGTAGGTACTTTTCCATTGTTCCCTTCAGCTAGTAGATCTGCTATATAGTGGATATAATCAGCTCTCCCAGGGATAGGTGGACATAGATTTGTCTTAGGCATTTCCCAATACGTCATCTTATAGTCCTTCATCAGTATGGCTTTATTCAATAAAACCACTGCTTCAGGTTTTGCAAAGTCAATTGTATCTACCCCTGACGGGTTCTTGATAATAAAAGTTGCCAACTCAGGCACCGCTTGTTTTAACTTATCAAAGTCATATAAATCCTGATGTTTATTACGTGGGTGTAGTTTCTTCTGCGTTTTCTTTGCTTCTTTCATTATCTTGATATTTCATGCAAAATTAGGGTATTTAAGTGGGTTCTACTACATAAAATCTCGATACTCTAAACTTTATTAAACTCATCTAGCATAGCAGGTCTCTTAGGATACTTCTTCTTCATCTCATCTACTATAGAATCAATAATTCCTACAGCTTGCGGAAACTCTTTTTTAAGAGAAATTAATAGATTACCAATATTCTTATAATCTGAACGATTATTAGCTCTATCTGCTTCTAAAACAATGAGAGGTCTTAAAACATCAAATATTTCATCAACAGTATACTCTTTTTTAATGTATTTTAGATAAGGTAATACTAAATCTAATCTACTTACTTTTTTTAACAAGTCAAATAACCTATCTACATACCCCTCTAAAGAATATAGAACACCTACTGAATTAACTAAACCATCATATGGATTACTATTAAACATACTGTGTTGTTTCACTTTACTCTTAGCTTCACTGATTAAACTGTCTATTTTTTCTTCGATAATTACTGTCCATTCTTCTTTTGTAAATGTTGCTTTTAACTTACTATAATAGGATTTATTGATTTGCCAACCAAAAAAGACTTGTTTATTGTAGAAATAACGCATACGTTCAACATCTTTTTCTAATTCTGCAATCTCTAATAAGATAAGTTCCCATTGGTTAACAGTTCCGCGATGTTTTAATTCTTCTGCTATTTTTATTCCTTCAATAAGTAATATTTTTGCTTTCTCATACTCTCCATGCATCATCTCTCGTTGAACTAAGTTTCTTCTAACTTCTGGAATAGATATATTATCCAACATCTCTTGATTCAACTGTTCTTCTCTTCCTATTTTTCCTAAAAAGGATAATCTAACGTTAGTAAAATGTCTTATTCTATATTCCTCAGAATTACTTTCTTTTATCTTTTTATCTAAAAATGTGAGGTAAAATTCTTCCTTAAATATCTTCAAACACAATAATTCGAAAGAACCTAATAACTCATAACCAAAATCTCCGTAATCAAAATAAACCTCTTTTGCTAATTCCTCTTCAAAGAATGAAATTAAAGACTCTTTAAACTCAATAGTTATATCTGCTTCTATGATACTATCCAATATTTCAATAGCTTTAAAGATTAAATCACTAAAATATCCATTACTATCATCAGAAAAGGTAATCACATCAATAGCTTCTTCTATAAATACTTGTATTATACTACACGCATCTCTATAATTTCTTTCAGCTATAAGTTCATTTACTCTACCTAAGTATATTTCTAATTCTTTACTTAATTTTTTTGTTTCTGTATAACTGACAAAACCTCGTGAAGTATGCTGTTTAATTATTTTTCTAAAAACCTCTTTATACTTCTCTTTTATATCGACTGTATCATCCCTATCTACAAAATAAGCTTCTAAAGACACTTTTAGTCTTGCGTCTTTTTTTGCACTTATAAAAATAAACTCTCTTAAATCTTCTATGCTTAATTGTTCAACTAAGTCTTTAAAACTCATCCTTTTTACCTTCTTTGTTTTCTTTGGTACAACCTCTATTGTCATATCATCTCTCAATTGATACAATACAGCAACAACATGTTTACAGACAGCTCCATCATAAGGACAGTCACAATTATAATCTTTGATATTCTGTGATTTATCTAATTCTATAACAACAGTATAATCATCATTCCCCTCTACTTCACCCTCGTAGATATAATCACCTAGTTTAGTAATATCCTTCACCATCCCTTGCTCATAATACTCAAATCCGCGCTTCAAGATAATATTGCTGACATTTGTTTCAAAATTGAATAAATTGTTCATCTTTTTAAATTAACTATATTGTAAAAATACTATAATCTTTTATAAACAGAAAAACTATGTATTAATAACATTAAACCAATAACATAGCATTATTACATAAATTTTATTCAATTTAGTTAGTTATTTCTAACAAATGACTTTAATTTTACCCTTCATTTAAATTAGTAAAGATTATGAAAGTCGGAATAGATAGTATTGCATACTTTATCCCTAAAATTCACTTACCTATAGAAACATTAGCTATCGAGCGAAATATCGAACCTCTAAAATTAACTAAGGGGCTTGGATTACAAAAGATGGCCTTATTAGATACTTACCAAGATGTAATCACAATGGCTGCTAATGCTGCGTATAGCTTACTACAAGACAATACTGCTATCGCTCCTCAAGACATTGCTAAAATATACGTAGGTACAGAGAGCGGATTAGACAACTCTAAACCTATTGCTTCTTATACCTTAGGATTATTAGAGCAAATCTATGGACAAGGTACTTTTAGGAATTGTGATGCTGTAGATCATACTTTCGCTTGTATAGGTGCAGTAGATGCTATGCAGAATGCTATTGACTTCATAAAAGCTAACCCTACCAAGAAAGCTATTGTTATCGCAACAGACTACGCTAAGTATGACTTAGCTTCTACAGGAGAATACACTCAAGGTGCAGGTGCTATTGCTTTATTAATTAGTGCTAATCCTCGTATGTTAGTTTTCACAGGACAGACTGGAGTAGCTACAGAAAGTGTATTTGACTTCTTTAAACCTCATCGTTCAATAGAGAAACAAAGCATCACTGGAAACTCTACTAATGAGGCATGGCATGGTATAGAAGAAGCAGAAATATCTATACACAAAGATCAACCTGTATTCGAAGGACAATACTCTAACGAATGCTATATCAATAGAATCACAGAAGCGTACACTCACTTCAAAGAGTTAAACAATAAAAAAGACCTGAAAGTATACCAAGATTGGAAGGCTGTCCTAATGCATTTACCTTATTGCTTCCAAGGACGTAGAACTTTTCATGAAATAGTATTACAAGAGAACCCTGAACTAGTAGATAGAACAGCTGCTGATGCAAAAGACCAAATCAAAGCATTTGCTAAGTCAAAAGCGTATATGGAATTGGTTAATACTAAGATCGCTCCATCAGAAATAGCTTCTGGAGAAGTAGGTAATATCTATACAGGATCTATATTCTTAGGCTTGCTATCTACTCTATCTCATTTTAACGATACAAAAGAAAATTTAGTAGATACTACACTAGGGTTTATTGCTTATGGTTCAGGATCTAAATCTAAAGTATTCGAAGCCGAAGTACAGAGTACATGGCAAGAAGGTATGCCTAAAGTATCTATCTTCGAAACTTTAAAACAGTCAACAGCGATAGACTTCAACACTTATATCGCTCTTCATAAGAAAGAGCAAAAAACACCAATACAGCCTGCTAATAATGAATTTGTAATAGACTATATCGAGTCGTCAATACCTCATCTAATAGGAGCACGCTACTATAAGTTTGTAAAATAAAAGTAATTCACTATACACGCCTCTTTCTAACCAATAGAAGGAGGTTTTTTCATTATACTTGTATTATCTAAGTAAACACAAAATGAGTATTCCGATCAACAATAAAATAGAAGAACAAAAATTAATCAAAATAGCCATATTTAAAAAAGAAATCAGAACGACAAAACCACACAAACACCAAGGTTATTTTGAACTCATATATCTAAAGAATACAACAGGATACCACTGTATAGATGAACAACAATACCGGCTTAGTACACACAACCTATTTATCATAAAAAAGGAGCAAGTTCACTATTGGAACATAACTTCAGAGCCCTTTGGATATGTAATTTTAATTAAACGAGACTTCTTTTTACAGTGTATGGACAGCACTTTAAAACAATTCTTTTTTGATATTACCCAACTGACTCAAATAGACTTACCTGAAGATACTAACATTGATCTCCTCTTTGCGTTACTACTTACAGAAGATGATCAAACTGCTCAAGAGGCTTTACTCAAGGCTTTATTTATCAAAATACGCAATTCTACGATAACAGAACAACTCCCTCTTAAATCAGGTATATACAGTGCTTATCTACACTTATTAAACATAGATCACACACCAATCAACAAAGTAAATCACTATGCTAAACTCCTCCATACCACCCCTCAAAATCTAAATGCCTGTTGCCAAAAAAACATTGGACTATCAGCTGCTGCAGTACTAGCACAACACATCATTGCAGAAGCAAAGAGACTATTGATCTACACAGATTTCTCTATCAATGAAATTAGTTTACAACTCAATTTTACAGATGCATCACACTTTACTAAATATTTTAAAAAACATACTACTTATACACCAAATAACTTTAGGAAACTTTAATCTCATACCATTCTATTTTCAAATATACCAGATAAACTCCTATTAAATTATCCACCTTTGCTCTTATAGCGTGTACATTATGGAAAACAATACTATTGGATTAAAGGAATTGGCAAAGGTCTTTTTTAAACTGGGTTGTTTAGGCTTTGGTGGACCCGCTGCACATATTGCAATGATGCAACGAGAAATAGTTGAAAAGAGAAAATGGCTAAATCTACAAGAGTTTCTAGAATTAATTAGTATCACTCATCTAATCCCTGGACCTAATAGTACAGAGCTTGCCATCCATATTGGTTACACCACCAGAGGCTGGAAAGGACTGTTTATCGCTGGTATATGCTTTATATTTCCTGCGGTAGTACTGACTTGCATACTAGCCTATTTTTATAAACAATATGGACAACTTCCTGAAGTAGAAACCTATTTATATGGATTAAAGCCCTCCATCACTATTATCATCCTTCTACTTGTATTTAAATTAACGACTCAATTTATCACTAACCCCAAATCGATAATACTCACTTGTGGAGTGTTTGTACTTTCTTTAGCTGGGTATAGCGAAATGACCTTACTATTACTTACTTTAGCCTTATCTCTATTATACTATACATACTACCGAGTAAGTAGAAACCACCTTCCTTCTTTTATCCCCTTATTAGCAATCCCTTACACGGGATATCACGCTGATGTGAATATGAAACTCTTTTGGATCTTTTTAAAGATAGGTAGTGTATTATACGGAAGTGGTTACGTCTTATTTTCGTTTATTGAAACAGAACTAGTTCATAAAGGTTTATTGACAAGAACTCAACTCATAGATGCTATTACAGCAGGTCAGATAACACCTGGCCCTGTCTTTTCTTCAGTAACCTTCGTTGGTTATCAAATAGGAGGTTGGTCAGGTGCTATTTTTTCTACTATTGCAGTATTTATCCCTTCATTCCTCTTGATTTTGTTAATTACTCCTATCGTACATTATCTAAAGAGATCTAATCTTTTTCAGCTAATACTAAAAGCTGTGAACATAACCTCTATTGCTCTTATTGCTTCTGTCTGTATTAGTCTGGCTTCAGAGAGTATTAGGGATAAAAACGACTTTATAATCGCTCTCACTATATTATCTATCAGTCTATTTTTCAAAAAGATAAACACTGGAATACTTTTACTCATAGGATTAATTCTAGGAAAGCTACTCCTATTCCTTGCTCCCTACTTCTAGCATGACTCCCACTCTGCTATAGTTGTAATACCGCTCTGCGCGATATCCCCTAATTTTACTTTAATCTTAGCATCTAAAGGCAATAGTAGATCAACTCTAGAGCCGAACTTAATAAATCCCATTTCCTCACTTTGTTTAGCAATCTTACCTATCGTAAGATAATTGACAATACGGTTAGCTAAGGCACCTGCGATCTGTTTAGCCAAGACCTCTCTTCCACTCTTATGCTTATACACCACAGTATGACGTTCATTAGCTGTTGATGATTTGGGATGCCAAGCCACTAGGTGTTTTCCCTTGTGATACATACTATATAATACCTCTCCTTCTATTGGATTTCTATTGACATGTACATTCAAGACACTCATAAAAATAGAAACCTGAATACGCTTATCACTAAAATACTCATCTGCTTCTACTTCTTCTATCACAACCACTTTTCCATCACAAGGAGCTAAGACCAAGTTGTCATCTTGTATCAACACTCTTGACGGGATTCTAAAGAAAGAAATAACCAATGCTATAAGAATCAATGTGACTATAAAAACAGCTAATTGTAACAACCAAAAACGAGGACTAATCAATTCATAAGACAATATATTAACCATGATAAAAGTACATACTCCTATCAGGATAGATCCTTTTCCTTCTTTGTGTATTCTCATAAGTATATTGATTTTTAAAATTGATATTATTGTTTTTAATAGATAAAGTACTATACCATATTTATCTAAAAAGAGTACTTGACTACCCAACAGTGTAGTCAAGTACATAACTTCACTTGCGATTAGTAATAATAAAGTTGTAAAGAAAAAATCATTTTGATTATGCTAGTAAACTGTTTTTAAGTAAATACATCTTCATTCCACAAGTAAAATTCAATAATTAGAGAACTAGTATTGTACTAGTAACAACATAACTAATTCACTAATTGACAAAACAAGCTCTATTACTGAGTTGAGGTTCTGACTGGATTCGAACCAATCTGATGACTATTGCGTAGTCATGCCTATCCTCTCGGCCACAGAACCTTTTGTTTACCCTCTTATATTGAGGTTCTGACTGGATTCGAACCAATCTAATGACTATTGCGTAGTCATGCCTATCCTCTCGGCCACAGAACCTTTTGTTTACCCTCTTATATTGAGGTTCTGACTG
>NZ_JACAKB010000019.1:35247-67341 GCF_030326305.1 Myroides odoratimimus
GATTCGAACCAATCTAATGACTATTGCGTAATCATGCCTATCCTCTCGGCCACAGAACCTTTTGTTTACCCTCTTATATTGAGGTTCCGACTGGATTCGAACCAATCTAATGACCATTGCGTAGTCATGCCTATCCTCTCGGCCACAGAACCTTTAATACTATCAATGTATCTTACCTTTTCTTCAGTTTTTCAATTACACTTAATACTCCTTCTGTTATGAAAATCAATTCTTCCTCAGTCAACTCCGTATGTATAGGTAATGACAACACCCTAGAAGTTAAATACATTGTATTAGGCAAATTATATTCTCTATCTTTTAATGTTTTAAACATCTCTTGTTCATGACAAGGTACAGGATAATATATCATACTAGGAATGCCTAACTTTGCTAGTTCTTCATGTAGCTCATCTCTATTCACCCCTTCTAGAATCATCGTATATTGATGAAAAACATGGTGACTATAATCTGGTACATAAGGGGGAATGATATTAGAACTAACCTTAAAAGCTTGGTTATAATAAGCAGCTACTTCTCTCCTTTTATTACAGTAGTCATCCAAATATTTTAATTTCACATTTAAAACCGCTGCTTGAATAGAGTCTAAACGACTATTCACCCCTACTATTTCATGATAATAACGTCTCTCCGAACCATGATTACAAATCTTTCGCATAGTATGAGCTAATGAATCATCATTGGTCATAATCACTCCACCATCTCCATAAGCACCTAAGTTCTTAGAAGGAAAAAAAGAAATACAACTGATTGTTCCCATTGTTCCTGTTTTATAAGAAGTACTTCCTTGCTTATAGCTTCCTCCTATACTCTGAGCGTTATCCTCTATCACCGCGAGATTATACTTATCTGCTATTGGCATAATATCTCCCATATTAGAGCATTGACCATACAGATGAACAGGTATAATAGCTTTCGTTCTCTCAGTTATCGCTGCCTCCAAACTCTCTTTATTAATAGTAAATGTATCTTTATCTACATCTACAAATACTGGTGTTAATCCTAATAGAGCTACTACTTCTACTGTTGCAACAAAGGTAAAGGATGGAGTTATCACTTCATCACCTGGCTTTAACCCTAATGCCATCAATGCGATCTGTAATGCATCTGTACCATTAGCACATGGGATCACATGCTTCACACCTGTATAAGTTGCTAGATTATCTGTAAACTCCTTAACAGCTGGTCCATTGATAAAGGTACTCGTTCTAATTACCTGCTGAATTCCCTTATCTATTTCTTCCTTTATTTTTTCATATTGACGTTGTAAGTCAACCATTTGTATAGCACTCATTGTTTATCCTCTTGCAGCTCCAATCCAATTAAAACTCTATCATTTTAATTACTGTTCTAAGCCTTATTCTGTGATACAAATGTATATCGTTAATACAACTCCTACCTAGTCCAGTTTTTACAAATACTCCCTATAATCTATCTCTTTGTTTCTATAGATTTTTGAGCTAGATTGATTTGGTATAAGTCCGTAGTGAGTCCGTTATTTTAAACAAAACAACGGACTGAATACTGATTCATCTCTTCACCAATTCACTCTTATACAAAACAATACTTGTATGAAATATTAACTACACAGAATCATCCAACAACTACTATTTACTTCATCTACCTAGTCTAAAGATCAATATTCAGACATTATAACACTTTACTTCATCTACTTCCTTACATAAAAATCTGATTTGATTACAATTCTTCAAAGTTTAATTACACTCCACCTTCTTCTAAAGGGATAAAAACAAATCTTTGTCATGTTAATTTTAAATCTATAGTGATGACTACTACAAATAATATAAGTTCTATTTGGGTGAATAATCGGCGCAAAAGAAGCCTACTGGATTTCCTTATGTTCTGGAAAAAAAGACCTTGTCCAGAAGTCAAACTCCCTACTCCCCTACACCTTATAGAGTCGTGTAAAGGATTAGTATTAAACAACCTGAAGGTCAAATCTATTCTATTTTCAACAGATATTGCCTTAATAGAGAACAATGATGCAGATGCTATTCTTGCAGTGTACCCATTTGCTCCCTCACAGAATATTATTAAAACCTTAATTGAGTTTTCTAAGAAACCTGTTATTTGTGGTATAGGTGGAGGTATTACCCAAGGTGACTTCGCCATTACAATGGCTAAAAAAGCAGAAGCTTTAGGCGCTGCTGCAGTCATAGTCAATCAACCATTTAAAAATGAAGATATCGCTGAGGTAAAGAAGCATATCAATATTCCTATTATATCTAGTGTATCAACCCTCAATTTTGATTTTAAATCACGTATTGAAGCAGGGGTTAGCTGTTTTAATGTTACAGGTGGAGCAGATACTCTAAAAATAGTAGATTATATTAAAACAACCTATCCTGATATAGCTATAATCTCTACTGGAGGAAAAACAAATAAATCACTTCAAAATATAGCACAAAAAAAGGTAAATGCTATCATTCTTACTCCTCCATCTAATGGAGAGCTATTTCGCTCTATTATGGATGGTTATAGAGAACAGTGATTATTGTGATAAATGAAGTACATAGACTTGTTCGTCGTCTTTTGCTACACCTGTATTGCCAAAACCACAAGAGGTATACAGTTGGATCGCTCTCACATTACTCTCATCTAATCCGAGATAAAGCTCTTGGACAAGCTCTCTAAGTCGTATTTGTTCTAAAAAAGCTTCAAATGCTTTCTTTCCATATCCCTTACCTTGATATTGGTAATCAATCATAAATCGCATGATCCAATAATTATCTTGGTCTCGATCATAAGGTCCTGACATAATAAAACCAATTAATTCTTCGTCACTATAAATAGCTTGTGGCTCTAAATTAGGATAAAACTTAGACTCTGCTATAGATACTGCATTGCCACAGATATACTCCTCATCAAAAGTAGGTTTACCATCTTGATTAGTCGTTAGCAGACCTACTTCACAGTAGTTATCTGCTGTTACTTCTCTTAATGTAATTCGCATATATAGTCTTCTATATTGTAATTATTCCTTCACTAAAGATAACAGCACAACTCTTAATAATCACTTTATCCTCTGTCAACTCTACTTCCATACTACCAGTTCTTTCAGAACACTGAAATGCTTTCAGTATCTTTTTGTCTAATCTGATGTACCAGTACGGTGCTAAAAAACTCTGAACAGCCCCAGTCACTGGATCTTCATCTGTACCTGACCAAGGCCAAAAATATCTATATTCATAATCATATCCCTCTATACAAGAACTCGCAGTGACCACCACTCCATTAATCCCTGTATCAATATTTCTTAATCTATTAAAATCAGGAGATAAGGCTGCTAGTTCTACGCCATCTTGTATCTCTACCATGACGATATTATGTTCTTTATTATATCCACAGCTCAACACCTCTTTTATACCTAGTGCATCTACTATCTCTTTTGATAAAGTCGTATACTCTATCTCTAGAAGCGGAAAAGACATTTCTATATTCACTCCTTGCTTGCGCACTTCTACTGTATAACCTGAGTGTGTATTAAATATAATCGTATGTAACTGCTCTTCTCCACTAAAAAGTGCTTTGGCAGAAGCCATAGTAGCGTGTCCACACAGTGGAATCTCCATCTTAGGAGAGAAGTAACGAATGCTATACTTATTATCTGTAAGAGGCATCACAAATGCCGTCTCTGAAAAACCAAATTCTTTAGCGATAAGGATCATTTTTTCCTCAGAAATAGGTTGTTCTAATAAACATACTCCAGCTTGGTTTCCTTTAAAAAGTTCTGTTGTAAATGCGTCTACTATAAATGATTTTATTTTCATGAATATTGTACTTTCGATAATTAACTAAGAATGAGCCAATAGAGATATAGTCCTCTCTAAGCCTCCTTTCTCCAATAACGCTCATTATGCAACGAAAGTATAAAGTTTCTATTATTCTATATACTAAAAGCTACTGAGTCAACTAAAAATCTGATTCAATAAGCTTATTGAGTACCTCAAAAAGTCAAAAGTCAAGCATAGATAACAGGAATAGTCTTATTATAGAAACAAAGTTCATTAACCTCAACTATTTCTATACTCATTAGGTGTCTGTCCAATATAGCGCTTAAAATACCTACAGAACAAAGATGCATCTGCAAACTCTAACTGATCACTAATCTGTTTAACAGATAGAGAAGTGGTGTTTAAATACTCTTTAGCTTTATTTATGACAGCAAAACCTATCCATGACTTAACTGACTTACCAGTTCTCTTCTTGATTAGTGAACTTAGATGCTGTGGTGTTAGGTGTAGATGTGTGGCATAAAAAGAAACATTGCGTTCTAACACTCCATATTCATCGAGAAGTTCAAAGAAGCAATCCATAATATCATTGACTCTATTCTTCTGTAAGTTTTCTTTTAAAGTCATAGAATAATACGACTTTGACACTACTGTAATTAAGGAGTAAATAAGGTACTGTAGCATCTGTTCTAACAAATGAGTCTTAGGTAGGCTATACTGTTTTCTGATAACTAAAGACAACTCTTCAATCAGTTCGCTATCTTGTTTATTAGGATAAATAACAGGTGTATCTAGGACCTCTGTATTACTAATAAATTCAGGTAGTATAGTATATTTCTCTATAAAGTCATAGTCCATCACAAAAACTACTGCTTCACAATCTTCACTATATGATATAGGCTCTATCCACATCTCTGGCAATATAGTAAGTGTAGCTCCTTTAGACACACTATACGATAGATTGTTAATCTTAATATGTAATTCACCAGCTTTACAAAACAATAAGGTCAATCCTCCAAACCGATGTTTTAATTGAAAGTAGGAACTATACATAGGATCAGTAATATCCATAATCAACAATCCTCCCATACGGATAGGATAATCAACTTTATATTCTCTCTGAAAATCAGCAACCCTAAAGAAGTCCATTGTTTTTTCTTGTAAAAATATAAAACCAAGAGGACTGTATCAGTAAATAGAGAAGATAATTTGTAGAATATTTAAAATGGAATATAAAAGCCTTAAAATGGAATATCACTACTCTACTTCGAAACTCTAATTTCGCTCCAAATAATAATGTCTTATCACATATCATGTCATCAACTACTCAAAACACACACAACAGGATGAGGCTCGCTATAGCGTTATTCTTTTTCTCTCATGGGCTAATACTGTCCTCTTGGGCAAGTAGAATCCCTTCTATCAAAACGTATTTAGGTATATCAGAAGCAGAACTAGGTACTTTATTACTACTTATGCCTATTGGTCAGATAAGCACCATGCCTACAGCGGCCAAACTAGTGAACCGCCTTGGTAGTAAAAAAGTAGTTCAATACGGCTTTCTCTTCTATCCCCTTGTTTTACTACTTATAGGGCTATCGACTACCTATATACAACTAGCGGTTTGCTTATTCTTTTTTGGAGTAGCAGGTAATCTATGTAATATTTCTATCAACACCCAAGGTGTAGAACTAGAATCTATCATGAATAAGCCTATGATGTCTTCCTTTCATGGAGCGTGGAGTATATCAGGTTTTGCAGGAGCCTTATTAGGACTTCTTGTGCTAGGTCTAAATATGACTACTTCTACTCACTTTCTTATTGTATTGGTTCTGATTCTTATTGTATTGGTTCTGATTCTTATTATTTGGTTATTTAATACTAAACTGCTAATTCCTACTATCACCAATCAACAAAAAGACAAAGAAAAAGGTTCTATCTTTAAACACCTTGACAAAACACTAATCCAGTTAGGTATAATAGGCTTTATGAGCATGGCTATTGAAGGAGCTATGTTTGACTGGAGTGGCGTTTATTTTCAAGAGATAGTAAAGGCCCCAGAACAATATGTTATTCTAGGATACACATCCTTTGTACTAATGATGGCAATAGGAAGGTTCTTAGGTGATTATCTCATTGTCAGATTAGGTAGAAAAAGAGTAGTTCAGCTATCAGGCTTATTGATGAGTAGTGGGCTAATTATCGCTGTACTCTTTCCTAATCTCTGGGTATGTACACTTTCTTTTATGATTGTAGGTTTAGGTGGTTCATGTAGTGTCCCTACTGTATTTGGAGTAGCAGGTAAGCATAGCCAAGTAAGCCCTAGTATTTCCTTAACCTTAATCTCTACTATCGCCTTTTTAGGCTTCTTGATAGGTCCGCCTGTTATTGGATTTATAGCAGAGGTTTTTGACTTGAGATATTCTTATTTATTATTCTCTGTATTTGGGATTATTATGATGGTTCTGGCTAGTCAATCTAAGATTTTAAAAGATAATTAAAAGTAAAAATCACCAAGGATATTTTATAGATTCCCTTGGTGATTACTCCTTTTAATGGATCAAATTACCACCTTACTATTGATAATTTGTACTTTGCTATCACTCTCTAATCTTTTTAAAGTACGAATAACTGTTTCTACTCTTAACCCAGTCAAATCTGCAATTTGTTGCCTAGTCAAATCAATAGTCAGTGGACGAGAAATTTCTTCCACAGCTTGTTGATGAGACTTTAGATAGTTTAGCAGGGTCATAATACGATTATCAGGGTCTTGTGAAGCAATATCAGGTGCCATAATAGACTTATAGTATAAACGTCTAGACAGGCTCTTATTCATAGTTAAAGACACCTCGTTATTTTGTCTCATCATTTCATAAAAATCACCTTTGGGCAATTGAATAATCTTTGCATTACTCACCGCTATTGCATTGGCAGGATAGCGCTCTTCTATAAATAGAGGTGGCTCTCCAAAGCTCTGTCCAGATGTGAAAATATTCTGTATAAACTCTCTCCCATCAGCACTAAAGTTATTCATCTTTACTTTGCCTGAAACAACTTGATAATAGTGGCTAGGGTAATTCCCTTCTTGAAAGATAATTTCATTCTTCTTCACCTCCCTTATTTCAGCTCCATATTGCATTAACAATTCTATCGTAATCATATTGCCTTTTAAATATCTACCTTATTTACGTATATTGATATCCAAAGCTACTAATAAACTATAGATGCAAACGCTAAAAAAAAGCGAAAATACACTTAGTATTTTCGCTTAAAAAAATATAGACTTACATCCAATATTGTCAATTAACTATTACGAGTTAAACAGATGCTGGTGTAAACTCTTCATAGAAGATCTGATCTGCACTGATATTTAGAGCTTTTAAATCACGAAGTTGCTTCTCTAAGAAAGGATGAGGCCCACATAAATAGTAATCTGCTTCATTCGTAAACTCATATCCCTTAATCGTAGATAAATCAACAATACCTTGATAAGTTTCTATATCTTCAGCCACCTGATCTAGACTGTCATAAAAGAAGATTGGCTTCACCTGAGAACAGTTATTCGTAATATAACTTAGTTTATTTCTAAATGCCTGTACCTCTTGATTTCTACAGCCATGAATCCACACAATATTGTGATTTACCACTCCACTTAATTCTAATGCCTCTAGCATCGATAATAAAGGTGTCTGCCCTATTCCTCCACTGATAAACACTTTATCTCTCTGGTTTTCCTGTAGTACAAAATTTCCTGACGGAGAACTAATTTCTACAGTATCTCCTTCATTAATATGGTCATGCAGATGATTACTAATCATACCATTCATATCAATCTCTCTCCCTAGTTCGCGTTTGATAGATATTCTATAGTACTCGTTATTAGGAGCACATGATATAGAATATTGTCTGATCTGCTCTAGACCTATTCGTTCTAAAAAGACTTTAATACTAATATATTGTCCAGGTTGATGCTGTACAACAGCACTTCCATCAGCTGGTACCAAATAAAAGGAAGTAATCTCTCCAGACTCTACTACCTTACTCTTCACAGTAAATGTTTTCCACCCTATCCAGTTATTCGCTTCATTCTCCTTAGCTTGATAAATCTTATGTTCGTGTCCTATCATGATATCTGCCAATTGTTGATAAGCCACTGCCCAGGCTTGTACGATATCCTCTGTCGCTGCCTCACCTAGTACTTCTTTTATAGACGCTAGTAGATGAGTTCCTACTATTTCATACTGTTCTGGCTGTATTGATAAGCTGGCGTGCTTATGCCCTATTAGATCAACTACGGGCATTAATCGCTCTGGCTGTGAAATATTTTCTGCATAACCAAGTACTGCCATCGCTAAAGCCATCTGTTGTTTACCAGCACGTTGATTCCCCATATTAAATACATTCTTTAATTCTGGGTGATATTCGAACATTCTCAAGTAAAAATGTTTTGTTAGTTCTAATCCCTTCTCTCTTAGTAAAGGTACTGTTGCCAAGATTAATTGTTTTTGCTCACCTGTTAACATGTCTTCGTTGTTTTATAATGTTACAGCCAAATATAGAAGCTTATCTACTACGCATTTTATGACTGCAGTCATAAGAAATAGAGTTTATTCTTTCTCCGTTTATAAAATCGGCAATTATATAGGAATATATCAATACTCTTTAATTCTCTTATCTATGATCTCAATAAATCAATATCCCTACGACAGCTGTAACAAAAAGAATAAGGATAGGATGTATCTTAAACCTGATAGAAAAAATAAGAGCTAAACTAAACAAACCTTCACTGTAATAATCAGAGAAGCTCTCTCGGTCTACTAGTGATGCAGCTGCTAGGGCAATCAAAGCTATACTCAGTGGCTTAATCCCCATTAAGGCGTATGAAAAATACTTATTAGATCGAAACTTTAAATAAAAATATGAAATCAAACAAATCATCGTAAAAGAAGGTAGACAAAGAGCTACTGTAGCGATGACTGCCCCAAGTATAGCTACCATAGGAGGGTATCCCGCACCATGTAATGCACTATAACCAACATAAGTAGCCGAATTAATCCCTATAGGACCAGGTGTCATCTGAGAGACTGCTATAAGGTCTGTAAACTCTCCTCTACTGATCCACTGATTCTTCTCTACTACTTCTTCTTGGATAAGAGACAGCATAGCGTATCCTCCACCAAACCCAAAAGTACCGATTTTTATAAACACCCAAAACAATTTTAAAAATATCATATCTTATGCTTTACTTTTTTCTTTTATACTATGATATATGATCCCTCCTACACATCCACCTATTACAATCCAAATTGGAGACACACCTAATCCCCACATCATGCCTAGAGCTATTAAGGGAAATATCAACGTCTTTGCAGTCATTTTATTAGCCTGAATAGCGATATAGCAAGGCGCCGAGATAAGAGCTACCACTACAGGTCTGAGCGCTTTAAACGCCTTTATCACATAGACATTTTCTTGAAATCGACTAAAAAAAACAGCTATAAGAAGTATAATAGTAAAAGGAGCTAATATAGTGCCTAGTGCTGCGACTACTCCCCCTTTTACCCCGTTAATCTTAAACCCCACTAAGGCGGCTATATTGGTAGCAAACACACCAGGGAGAGACTCGGTTATAGCGAGGAGCTCATAAAACTCGTCCTGAGTTAACCAATCGCGAGAAACTATTTCTTTTTCGATTAATGGAATCACAGCATACCCACCACCAATGGTAAAAAGTCCTATTTTAGTAAAGAGATAAAATAATTTGAAAAGCATGATTAAGAAGTTTTTTCAATATAAAACAAAGCTTACAAGATACAAAATCTCTCTTTTTTCACCTAATAAAACAGTTCTAAATCCCTTCCAAAAACCACTTCATTTAAGCAACAATTCCTTTTTATTACCTTAAAAACCGAATAACAACATCCCTCCTAATCCTGTGTATAAAGTGTAAAAAACACAACATAAAAGCCGTTCATCAAAATAATATTACAGTTTACCGCATTTTTAAGCATATTGCTAAAATTTGACATTCCTTATTTTGAAATTTTTCGTAATTTGCCGACAAACAAAAGAACACATGAAAAGACACTTCCACTATATACTATTTTTTATTCTATTAAGTGTTAGCACCTATGCCCAAAAGCTTGAGTTATATACCAATGATGGTAAAGAAGAATATCTAGGTTGCCTAAGCTGTGATGCCAAAGAGGCTAACTCTATATGGAATACCTATGGAACGTATGGGAACTTATACAGCCAAAAGTCAATTTGGAATAAATATGGTATCTATGGAGACCAGACCAGTAGCTACTCTCCCTGGAATATACATGCAGATAAACCTCCTATCGTAAAGAAAGACGGAATTACATATGGATACTTCAGTACCAATAAACACTTCGTAGGTAAGCGCGTAGAAGTAGAACTAACTAAGATGCTCTATGAATACTACCTAGACTTAAAAGAAGACCCTTCTAAATGGACAAAGGCTAAAGAAGTAGTGAAAGCTAAAGAAGTACAAACACAAAATGAAATTACCAAGAAATAAAAAAAGCGATGGAGATCTCCATCGCTTTTTTGCTTTAAATCACCTCTTATATCTTATAATTCTCTTTCACGTAAAAACTAAATATTAATAGAAACAAACAAAGTACCTTCTAACACAATTAATCAAATAAATATTTACCTCCTGATAACCTTGACGTAACAACAACTTAATATATTAACTTTTAAACATGTAGGCACTGACTGTATATTTATATATATCCATCTGATATACTATATTTTATATAATAATTTAAGTTAATACATGTTTACTATGGTTAAAAAATTATTCCCCTTGTTGTGTGCTCTATTATGTGTTTTTTCACAACGTTCTTATAGTAATATCTATTCGAAATCTGATAATTCCTCCTCCCATATCTCCCAAACAAATAACTCTAATTACAAATAATGAACTACCTCGAGGTATCGCGTTACTCAAAAGATAGTAGTAACTGATTTTTGTTGAACGATTTGTATACAGTGTTGTCTTCTCCTTGATTTTGAATATATTTCTTAATTACATCCTCATTACCATATTGACCAACTGTATTTACATAATATCCACTTGTCCAAAAATTACCTCCCCATAACTGGTGTTTTACTTCTGGATGCAAGCGAAAAATCTCTTTGGCAGTAATACTCTTCACTGTTCTAACAATAATCTCAACAGAAATTTTTGGCACACTTTGAATCAAAAAATGTACTTGATTTTCATCTGCTCCGATTTCAACAAAATGAATTTCATAACGTTCTGAAATCTTTCTACAAACTTCAACTAAACTAATTTCTACATCCTCTGATAAAACATTTCTACGGTATTTTATAGGACAAACTAAATGATAGAGCAGCAAGCTTTTATTATGTCTTTTGAAAATATGTTCACTCATCAAACAAATATACTAATCTCTACTCTTCTGCCCCGAGGCAGAGTCTCGAGGAAATCTTTTGATTATAATGATGATTTTTAAAGTTATATCTTATTGAATTACTAAAAATTAGATTTTGTATTGATTCGATTTCTTGTTCTAATTTAGAAATCTTTATTAATAGAGGTTTTACAATCTCTCTCTCTTCACCTACTCCTTAAAAATTAAAAGTGACAAACTTTAACTAATTCCAGCACTTAGAGGTAGATTATTTATAAATAAGTGTCAGAGTTTATCTATAATTATTATTTATATTTGTAGCAAGTTATAACAATATGTATTAAAAAGAAATAGAATGAATACAGACGAAAAGTTTCACGACGAAATGGGAGACAACCACATCGCATCTAGTGATGCAACTCCACTTAGAAGTGATGCATTTGACCGCACAGATGACGAAAAAATAGAATTGATAAAAAAAGATGTAGAAAACATTCTTAACACTTTAGGATTAGACTTGACAGATGACAGTCTTAAGGGTACACCTAACCGTGTAGCTAAAATGTTTGTAAAAGAGATGTTTGGAGGATTAAATCCTTCTAAAAAGCCAAGCGCTTCTACATTTGACAATAAATATAAATACAACGAGATGTTGGTAGAAAAGAACATTGTAGTTTATTCTACTTGTGAACATCACTTACTACCTATTGTTGGGCGTGCTCACGTAGCGTATATATCTAATGGTACTGTAGTAGGTCTTTCTAAGATGAACCGTATCGTTGATTTTTATGCAAAGAGACCTCAGGTACAAGAGCGTTTAACTATTCAAATTGTAAATGAATTAAAACGTGTATTAAACACAGAAGATGTGGCATGTATCATCGATGCAAAACACTTATGTGTAAACTCAAGAGGAATCCGCGATATCGAAAGTAGTACTGTAACTGCTGAGTTCGGAGGAAAATTCCAAGATGAGAACGTTCGTAAGGAGTTCTTAAACTATATCCAATTAGAGACTAAGTTCTAAACATTACAAATTATATTATGCCTTTATATCAAGAACAGCAATTAAAAATGTACAACTCCATCACTGGAGAGAAAGAAGTTTTCAAATCTATCCATGAGGGTAAAGTGGGAATGTATGTATGTGGACCAACAGTCTACAACTATGTACACCTTGGGAACTGTCGTACTTTTATATCTTTTGACTTGGTATATCGTTATTTAAAACACTTGGGGTATGCTGTGCGTTACGTTCGTAATATTACTGACGTAGGACATATGGTAGACGATGTAGATGAAGGAGAAGATAAAATCGCTAAAAGAGCGCGTATTGAGCAGATAGAACCAATGGAGATTGTTCAGAAATATACTTTGAACTTTCACAATATTCTAAAACAGTTCAATAACCTACCTCCTAGCATTGAACCGACTGCTACTGGGCATATCATCGAGCAAATAGAAATCATACAAGCGATCATCAACAATGGTTTTGCTTATGAGGTGAATGGATCTGTGTACTTCGATGTAGAGAAATACAATCAGTCTCATAACTATGGAGTGTTAAGTGGCCGTAAGATAGAAGATATGATGTCTAATACAAGAGATTTAGATGGACAATCTGACAAACGCAATCCACTAGACTTTGCACTTTGGAAAAATGCAGAGCCTCAGCATATCATGAGATGGCCTTCACCATGGGGAGATGGATTCCCTGGATGGCATCTAGAGTGTACTGCTATGAGTACAAAATACTTAGGTAAACACTTCGATATACATGGAGGTGGAATGGATTTAAAATTCCCTCACCACGAGTGTGAGATTGCACAGAATGAAGCTTCTACAGGTAACTCACCTGTAAACTACTGGATGCATGCTAATATGCTTACTCTAAACGGTAAGAAAATGGCTAAATCTACAGGGAATAATATTCTTCCTGATGAATTATTCTCTGGCGAGAACAATATCCTTAGCAAAGGGTTTGCTCCTTCTGTAGCAAGGTTCTTTATCTTACAAGCGCACTATAGAAGTATCTTAGACTTCTCTGATGATGCTATCTTAGCATCTGAAAGAGGGTATCAAAGATTAATGGAAGCTATCAAATCTCTAAAAGATTTGAAAACTTCTAGCAACTCTTCTGTTGATATCACAAAATGGAGACAATCGTGCTATGATGCAATGAATGATGACTTTAACAGTCCGATTTTAATTGCAAACTTATTTGAAGCAGTTAAATTCATTAACCTGATTAAGGATAATAAAGAAACTATTTCGGCTACAGATTTAGATACTTTAATTCACAGTATGAACGCATTTGTATTTGATGTATTAGGTTTAGAAAACACTGAAACAGCAAGTGCTAATAACGAAAAACTAGAAGGTGTAGTTAATATGCTTATCGGAATGCGTAATGAGGCTAGAGCAAATAAAGATTTCGCAATGTCTGACCACATTCGAGATGAACTAGCTAAAATCGGTATTCAACTAAAAGATGGTAAAGAAGGTACTTCCTTCTCTCTGTAAATACACAAAAGAGGTTATTCTATGAATAGCCTCTTTTTTTATGTATACCTCACCTACAATAGTTAAGTTTATTTTTTGTGATTATAAAATAGTCTTGCTAAAACTAATTCCTTCTACTCGTTTCTAACCTAGAATTTCTTACTTTTAGCACTATAATTAAACTCATCGTACATTTGTACACTTTCATATTTCTGTTACTATGCTAAAGAAAATATTAATATTCCCATTTGTAATATTAGTCCGTTTTTATCAGCTGGCTATTTCACCATTCTTCCCTCCTGCTTGTCGATACAGCCCTACTTGCTCACAATACACCTTAGAAGCACTAAAAAAACATGGGCTTTTTAAAGGTGGTTGGTTAGCTATAAAGCGAATCGCTAGTTGTGGACCATGGGGAGGTAAAGGATATGATCCAGTGCCTTAATTATTATTTAGATAAACTAGAAACTGGGGAACACAAAACAGGGAGCTGGTAACTGAAATAGAAAACAAAAAACAATGAAGTACTCTTGGGTGTAAACCACAATTACTCTTTTTAGAATAAAGATTATTTCATACATTTATCATCTAACAGTATAAAAAACTATGATACATTCATTACATATGATTTGGAACCCTTCAGAAGGGGTAGATTTAGGATTTATTAAACTGAGATATTACAGTCTTATGTTTGTAATCGCATTTGGTTTAGGATGGTTCTTAATGAAAAAGATATATGATCGCGAAGGACTAAGTGTTGAGAAACTAGACAAATTATTTATCTATACTGTATTAGCAACTTTAATAGGAGCTCGTCTAGGACATGTATTCTTCTACGATTGGGATTATTATAAAGATCACTTATTTGAAATTATATCACCAGTGCGTTTCACACCTAAGTTTGAAATCGTTGGTTTTAGTGGATTGGCAAGTCATGGTGCTGCTATTGCTATTATCACTGTTATGTATTTTTACAGTAAAAAGATTATTCAAAAACCTGTACTTTGGATATTAGATAGAGTAATCATCCCTGTGGCAATAGGGGGAGTTTTTGTTCGTTTAGGAAACTTCTTTAACTCAGAAATTATAGGACACGAAACTACGAATGCTTTAGGTATTCGATTTTTAAGAGATAAATTCTCTCCTAGAGAAGCGATGGAGATTACAGGAATTCCTGATTATAACCAAGCTTATGATGCGATAGCTCATAACCCACAGTTTGCAGAAGCTTTAAACCTAGTAGTAGCTAAACACCCTACTCAACTTTATGAGGCATTTGGATATATACTTGTTTTCATTATTGTTTACTATATGTACTGGAAGACAGATGCACGCAAAAAGTTAGGTTATATCTTTGGAGTGTTCTTAGTACTACTGTGGATGGTAAGATTTATAGTAGAATATATGAAAGAGAGTCAAGGAGGTTTTGAAGATCAACTAGGTAATATTTTATCAACCGGACAATGGTTAAGTATTCCATTTATCATCGTAGGGATTTACTTATGGGTTACTGCCAAGAATAGAGTATACGAATCATAAATATACAGAGAGCTAATCTATCTAGATTAGCTCTCTTTTTTTATATTTCTCTCTTGAAAGTATAATAGATCCTTTGTGTTGTACTCCCCATAATACAAGGGGCTGTAGACACTAGCTCCCATCCTTGACTTCCTAGATCATTTAGTGTATCATCAGTCTCCTTCATTTCCATTTTTGCAAAGAATCCACTAGTCACTACTTCAATTGTTTTGTATTCAAATCGTTTCATAATATTGTAATTAGTTCATTCTAAGATAATCAATTAAACATTACCTCTGGAAATAATTTTCTATTGTTTTGGCTGATTCTAACGTACCCTATTTTTAACTAAGGATAAAAATTTTTTAGTTAGTAACATCAATATTATTGGATATTCTTTTCTTTTTAACGAACAATTTCACAGATAAAATCACTACTTTTCTGAATGTAAACAAGGCATTCAATGGATAAGAACTATACGACTCAGGATAGAGGAAATAAAAAAGACTACCAGCAATATTTAGAAGCAATGGACACGATAGCTATCGAGAAGGTAGCTTCTGCAAGTGTGTTCTTTGAGGCAAAAGAGGGAAATGTACTAGTAGATGTAGGAATGGCCTCAGGAACGAGTACAGCTATATTAGCTCAACTATTTCCTAAACTACAAATAATAGGTATTGATATCAATCCTAAAATGGTTCAATTCGCTGAAGAAACGTATAACCTTCCAAATCTCTCGTTCCAAGAAGATGATGGTGAAAAACTATTGACTTTTGAAAAGAATACAATTAGTGGATTCTTTAATTGTTCTGCCATTCACCATATTACTTCATATAACGACTATGACAATAACAGAGCATACAATACACTTCGCAGACAAGTAGAGTTATTGAAAGATAAAGGAGTGCTAGTCATTCGTGATTTTGTCAAAGTAGAACAACAAGAAGTTATATTAGAACTATCTACTCTAACTAAAGAGGGTAATCCCAGTGATGCAGAATTGTTCATTCAATTTTCCCAAACGGCTAGATCACTAGCAACAGAAAAAGGTTTTCCCATTGAAGAAATAGAGGCTCTAAAGCCTAATACAAAGCGATTTCATGCATTTTATACTGATGTAGTAGAGTTTATTCGTCGCAAAGATTATTATGCGAATTGGGACATTGAATTACAAGAAGAGTATGGATATTATACACAACAAGAATTTGAAACAATCTTTAAGGAACTAGGATTGCGAATCATTATATCTACTCCTATCTACAATCAATGGATCATTAATAACCGGTATAAAGACCGGTTTACAATCTATAACTTAGCAGGAGAAGAAATAGGCTTTCCTCCTACGAATTATCTGATTGCAGGAGAAAAAGTATCTGGTGGAAAACAGTTACAATTAACTAGACATTTACCTAAAAACAATACACCATTCTTAACCTTATCTACCTTTAAAAATATAAAGACAAATAGGTTATATGATATTGTAAAACGACCAAATAAAGTAATAGATATTATTCCTTACAGAAATAGTGATACAGGCTTAAAGGTAATCGCTAAACATGGATACCCTCGTCCATTAGCTAATGTCAAAACAGATAGTTCTATCTTAGATAATAAACAATATAGCGGCTATATACCTGAAGGACTTGCAATAGCTGAAACAGATAATATAAAATCAGAAATAGAGAACAGATTTAATATAAAACTTGGGGAATATGAGACTACTTATACTTCCCTAAACTACTACACCTCTCCAGGCGGTATCAATGAAAAGGTAACTTCTATGCTCATAGAACTACACTCGCCTATTTCATTAAATACTCCATTAAACGAAGGGTATTCAGGTTTTAAAGATTCTGGTTATTTACATGAATACGATGCTATACAACTCCTTAATACTGCTCAGACAGGTGCATTAGTAGAGGCTAGATTAGAAGTGAATATCTATAATCTATTTTTAAAGTTAAACATACCATTACCTAAATGGTTAGGACAAAAAACAACTATACAAAATGTAGAGAAAATTCAGGCAACTGATTTAGAAAAACTATTACAACTCAATACAAAAGAATACATCTATAATGACAGTCAAGCTGGTTTCTTAAAGACACACAGAGCTTCTTTTGAAGCAACAGGTATTAATAAAGATTCTGCGATACTAGAATATGTATCCCCTACTCAATATAGTACTAATACGGTAGTGACTCTCTCAGTATTTGAAAACAATGAAGCCTTTTATGTAGGTCTAGAAACTAGAAGCCTTCCTGTACCACAAATATTCACTAACAATAGTACGATTATAACGGTACCAGCATTTCGGTTACCTAAAGAGGTTAAAAACTACCATGATCTAGAACAATATCTGAATACCCTGAAGTTTGGCAATAGCAATGTAATTGGATACTCTAAGTTAGGAGAAAAGTACTTTCCTAGTATAGGAATTACACCTGAACAAGTATATCCGTACATTATCCATTTAGATCAGCCTACTGATACACTACATTGGATAAAAATAAATGACCTGATCAATAATCTAGACAAGATAGTTGATGCTCATCTCCTAATAGCATTATGTCGATTATATCATAGTCAACAATAAAACAATTAGATTACTAGCCTAACTAACACTAGTCATTGACTAGTGCTAAAATAAAAAAGCCACTCCATTGCGGAGTGGCTTTTTATATAAATACAAGTTCTAAGATAGAATTAGTTTTTCTCAACTAACATCTCCTCTTGAGCTTCTCTATGTCTTCTTTCGATTTCTTCTTTATCTTTTCTTGGCATAGTATCCACTAATACTGGAGTAGCTAAGAATAATGAAGAATAAGTACCTACAATAATACCGATTAACATCGCAAAGATAAATCCTCTGATTGAATCACCTCCGAATACGAACATGATTAATAATACTAGGATTAAAGTAAGCGAAGTATTAATAGTTCTCGATAATGTAGTATTTACTGAATCATTAACGATCTTATTGAAATCACCTTTTGTTTTACCAGCGATGTACTCACGTACACGGTCAAATACAATTACGGTATCATTCATAGAATAACCAATAACAGTTAAGATCGCAGCGATGAAGTGCTGGTCAATTTCCATATGCCAAGGCATAAACTTATATGTTAATGAGTAAATACCTAATACAAAGATAACGTCGTGCGCAACAGAAACAATAGCTCCTAATGAATACTGCCATTTTCTAAAAGAAATAACTAAGTAAATAAAGATAGCAGCCATAGACCCTAATACAGCCCAATATGCATTCTGTTTAACGTCTTTTGCCATACTTGGTCCAACTTTAGAAGCTTGGATAACTCCTAATGTTTTTCCTTCTGTAGCATTAACGAACTCTTCATAAGTCATAGGAGATGAATAGTACCCTTTTAACCCTTCGTATAACTTCTCGTTTACTTCTTGGTCTACTGCAGCACCTTCTTCTTCAACTTTATATTTAGTAGTAAGTTTTAACTGTTGTTTATTTCCGAATACTTTCGCTTCAACATTTACACCAAATACTTCTCCTAACTTATCACTTACTTCGTTAGCTGTAACTTCTTTATCAAACTTAACTTGGAATGTTCTACCTCCAACAAAGTCAGTTCCTTGGTCAAATCCGTTGATTGCAAATGAAGCAAAAGAAACCACTACAATGATTAATGATAAACCATAAGTAGCTTTCTTCATTTTTAAGAAATCAAAGTTGAAGTTTGTAAACCAGTTTTTAGTAATATTTGTACTGAATGCTAAAGTTCTACCAGCTTTAACGTCTCTATCCATAAAGATACGAGCGATAAAGATTGAAGTAAATAATGAAGTAGCAATACCGATTAACAATGTCGTAGCAAATCCTTTAATAGGTCCAGATCCAAAAGCGAATAAGATAACCCCTGTTAAGATATGTGTAACGTTAGCATCAACAATTGGACGCATAGCACCATGCCAGCTATAAGATTCTTTAATCGTATCTGCAAGACTCATTCCCTTACGCAAACATTCTTTTGCTCGTTCAGAAATAATAATATTCGCATCCACTGCAGTACCCATAGTTAATACGATACCTGCAATACCTGGTAATGTCAATACAGCACCTAAACTAGCAAGGATACCAAATAAGAATAATAAATTCGCTAATAAGGCAATATTTGCATACCATCCAGCTCTACCGTAGTAGAATGCCATCCAAGCAGCAACAATAATTAAACCAGCCACAGCAGATAACATACCAGCATCGATAGCTTGTTGTCCTAACGATGGTCCTACGATTTCGGATTGAACGATATCTGCACCTGCAGGTAATTTACCAGCACGTAAGATATTCGCTAAGTCTTTCGCATCAGCAACAGTAAAGTCACCTGAGATAGATGATCTACCACCAGAGATAGGTCCACTAGTAACACCTGGAGCTGAATAAACGATATTATCTAATACAATAGCAATATTAGAATGCTCTGTATAAGCTTTTCCTGTTAACTCTTCCCATACTTTAGCTCCTTTAGGACTCATTGTCATCCCTACTACAGGACGGCTAAATTGATCATACTCATCTTGAGCACCAGTAATAACGCTTCCACTTAAAGGAGGAATACCTTCTCTATTTGTTTTTAAAGCATATAACTCAACTAAATCAGGAGCTTTTTTACTTGGTTTACCCCATGCAAAACGAGCATATTTTTGATCTGCTGGTAATAAGTTACGTACATCAGCTCTGTTTAAATAAGCATTTACTTTAACTGTATCTTTCGTTTGGAAATATCCTAAGATTGGGCTTCCTTGTTGTCCACCCATTGCGAATAAGTCTAATAAAGGGTTGAATTCCTTATTAGCTGCATTCCCCATAGAGTCTTTTGCTACAGTACCTAATAATGCTTCAACATCTGAGTTAGTTGTTGTATTATCAGTAGCAGTCTCTTTTTGATTAGCTTGCTTTTCAGTTGTTTTTAAGTACTCATTAGCAGCCATGATATAGTTTCCTATTTCATCTACTTTATAAGTTTCCCAAAACTCTAACTGAGCAGTACTTTGTAATAAATTTTTAATACGATCTACGTCTTTTGCTCCTGGAAGCTCAACTAAGATACGCCCTGTATCACCTAACATTTGAATATTTGGCTGAGAAACCCCGAACTTGTCGATACGCTCTCTGAATACACGGTAAGCACTCTCTATAGATTCTTTTACTTTTTTATCTAAGATAGACTTTACTTGGCTATCAGACATTCCAACAGTAATCTCACTTAAGTTTCTGTTTGCAAAAATATCTGCAGATGCTAATTTTACATTCCCTTTTGATTCTTTATCAAAAGCAGTGTAAAAAGCATCTAAGTAACTTTGATTACCTTGTCTTTGTGATTCAGCTTCTGCTAACGCTTTATTGAACGTAGCGTTCTTTGAATTATTAGCTAAACCTTTTAAAATGTCTTTGATTGATATTTGCAACGTAACATTAATACCTCCTTCTAAGTCTAATCCTTTATTGATTTGCTTAGCTCTCACTTCATTGAATGTTTGTCCTAAAAATACCGTTTGGTTACCAATTGAATCAAGGTATTGTAATTCTTTTGTCGAATCTCCACCAGCAAAAGCTTTCGCTTTATCCTCATAATGGTTGGTAACAAAGGTAAATGACAGTTGGTAAATACTTACCAATGCAAAGATAATTGCAAAAAATTTAACGAGTCCTTTGTTTTGCATTATTACTAAAAATTAATTATTTACTTTTTTTAAAACGAGCAAATATATGATATAGACAATGATTAAGCAATTCTTTGACTAAGAATATCAGTAAAAAGAGCTTTTTTCCATTACATATATTTTAACAATTAAACAATCTTTTACTATTCAATTGTTAATTCCTTATTTGTATCCCTAACAGCATTTACACTATCAGCAAATTTCTGAGATTCCTCCTCATTTAATTTTAATTCTACAATCTCCTCTATTCCTTCTTTTCCAATAACACAAGGAACTCCTATACACAATCCTTCTTGCCCGTACTCACCTTGTAAGTATACAGAGCATGGGATTAACTTTTTAAAGTCATTTAAGATACTATCCACAACATTAGCTACAGCTGCTCCAGGTGCATACCATGCAGATGTTCCTAATAACTTTGTTAGAGTAGCTCCACCCACCATTGTTGATTTACATACTTCTTCTTGTTCTGCTTTTGTCAACAACTCACTCACTGGAATACCTTTATAAGTAGCCAATCTGATTAATGGAATCATTGTAGTATCTCCATGTCCTCCAATAACCATTCCTTCAATATCTCCAACAGGTTTATTTAGTTTTTGAGATAAGAAATATTTAAAACGTGAAGAGTCTAAAGCCCCTCCCATACCTATTACTTTCTTACGATCTAATCCTGATATTTTTAAAGCTGCTAGAGTCATTGTATCAAGAGGGTTAGTCACTATCACAAAAATAGCATTAGGAGAGTATTTTAAAACACTTTCCATAACTGACTTTACTACTGATGCATTAGTACCTATTAATTCCTCACGAGTCATTCCTGGTTTTCTTGGAATTCCTGAAGTAACTACTACTACCTCACTATTAGCTGTTAAACTATAGTCATTAGTACTTCCCTTAACAATAGTATCAAATTTAGAGTTAGATGCACATTGCATGATATCCATTGCTTTACCTTCTGCATATCCTTCTGCAATATCAACTAAAACTACTTCACTAGCGATTCTTCTATTAGCAATAACGTCAGCACATGTAGCCCCAACATTTCCTGCTCCAATAATTGTAACTTTCATAACTTTATATCTTTTTATTAAAAAAAGGTCAAGGCATATAATATGCTTGACCTTTATAATTTTACATATTTAAATACTAAGCATCAATTTTAGCATAAGTAGCATTTTTCTCAATAAAATCTCTACGTGGTGGAACTTCGTCTCCCATCAACATAGAGAATACTCTATCTGCCTCTTGTAAACTATCTATTGTTACTTGTCTAAGAATTCTATGTTCTGGATTCATTGTAGTATCCCATAATTGCTCAGCATTCATCTCTCCAAGACCTTTATAACGCTGAACACTTGATCCACTTCCCATTTTCTCCATCAACTCAAGACGTTCTTCATCTGTCCATGCATATTCTTTACGTTGCCCTTTTTTAACCATATATAATGGAGGTGTAGCAATATAAACATATCCATTTTCTATTAACCCTCTCATATAACGGAAGAAGAAAGTTAAAATCAACGTTGCGATGTGGCTACCGTCCACATCGGCATCACACATGATTACTACTTTATGATAACGTAATTTCTCAAGATTTAATGCTTTACTATCCTCTTCTGTTCCCATCGTAACACCTAAAGCAGTAAAGATATTCTTAATCTCTTCGTTTTCGAATACTTTGTGTCCCATTGCTTTTTCTACGTTAAGAATCTTACCTCTTAATGGTAGAATTGCTTGGAAGTTACGATCACGTCCTTGTTTTGCAGTACCTCCAGCAGAGTCTCCCTCCACTAGGAATACTTCACATTTAGAAGCGTCTTGTTCAGAACAATCAGATAACTTTCCAGGTAGTCCACCACCAACCATAACAGTCTTACGTTGAACCATCTCACGTGCTTTCTTAGCAGCATGCCTAGCTTGAGCAGCTAAAATAACCTTTTGAACAATAATCTTAGCATCATTTGGATGTTCTTCTAAATAGTTCTCTAGCATTTCTGCTACAGCCTGACTCACAGGAGATACAACCTCTCTATTACCAAGTTTTGTCTTTGTTTGTCCTTCGAATTGAGGCTCCATTACCTTCACAGAGACAATTGCAGTCAATCCTTCTCTAAAGTCATCACCTGTAATTTCGAATTTAAGCTTCTCTAACATCCCTGAAGCATCTGCATATTTCTTCAATGTTCTAGTAAGCCCCATACGGAATCCTTGTAGGTGTGTTCCTCCTTCATGCGTATTAATATTATTCACGTAAGAATAAATATTCTCTGCATAAGTATCATTATAAACTAATGCAACTTCAACAGGGATTTCTCCTTTATCAAGTTCCATAGAGATTACATCTTCAATAATTGGCACACGGCTACCATCTAAGAATTTAATAAACTCTTTTAATCCTTCTTTTGAGAAGAATACTTCATGTTTAGGCTCACCATTGTCTTCAATAACTCGTTTATCTGTAAGTGTTATCTTTAATCCTTTATTTAAGAAAGATAATTCTCTTAAACGTCCAGCTAAAGTGTCGTACGAATACTCAAGAGTTTGCGTAAAAATAGTATGGTCTGGTTTAAATGTAACCGATGTTCCTCGTTTATCTGTTTCACCAATAACTTTTACTGGGAATAAAGCTTTACCACGCGAATATTCTTGTTCGTAAATTTTCCCTTCACGATAAACAGTTGCTCTTAACAAATCAGATAATGCGTTCACACACGATACCCCCACTCCGTGAAGACCTCCAGATACCTTATAAGAATCCTTGTCAAACTTCCCTCCAGCACCAATCTTTGTCATTACTACTTCTAAAGCAGACACTCCTTCTTTTTTGTGGATGTCTACTGGGATACCACGTCCATTATCTTCTACAGTAATAGAATTATCCTCGTTTATAGTAACGCTTATTGTATCACAATAACCAGCTAAAGCCTCATCAATTGAGTTATCAACCACTTCATATACTAAATGGTGTAATCCTCTTACTCCTACATCACCAATATACATCGAAGGACGCATCCTTACGTGTTCCATTCCCTCAAGAGCTTGAATGCTATCCGCTGAATAATTATTCTTATTTGTTTCTTGGCTCATAATAATAATCTAAAATATCTAACGTACAAATATAACAATTATCAAAGACTTTATCAACTCTAAACAAGCCTAAAATGCATATCTCTCACAAATAAAAACAAAAAAACGCAGATGTTTTCACACCTGCGTTTCATACTTTTTTATAAAGGACTTTTACATTAATTCATGAATTGTAAATTCACAATTGTTAAATGTAAATCTCTCATGTACTTTTCTTCCTAATAACTCCTTGGCGATTGGAGCATCCATAGAAACGGCTAATACAGAACGGTCGTCTAAAACAATTTTTGGCAAAGCTGCTGAGAAAAATAAATACACTGAATTTACTTGTACTAAACTTCCAAATTCTACTACAGAACTCACTTTTTCATCATCTATTTTAGCAACTATATCTCGCATAGCTATATTTTCTAAAATCTTCTTACTCAAGTTTTCTTGTTCTAAATGCATCATTGACAAGCCTGTCTCGTGTTTGTCTCCAGCAGAACTTTTGGCGTCGTTCTGCGCGTCGATTGTCAAATCTTCTACAATTCCTTGCAACGCTTCCACCTTGTCATTTAACCGTTCTAAACAAATTGTTTTTAACTTCTTTTTTAATGTCATCATTACGTCTTTAAAATTTCTTTCTTTGCGAAATCGAAAGAAAATACATGTTTTGTTGTTTGTAACGACAAAAGTAAGTTATTAATCAATGAAAAAAAACAGTATTGTGCACCTTTTAGCGAATTTTAGTCATAAATTATCAGTTTTTAGCTTTTTTTCTGATTACAAAATCTCAAAAATCGAATTTATACATTGCTCCTCCCATAATCTGTAAACCTTGCACCTTAAAATTATCCCATTGATTATATTTCTGATTAAATAAGTTATTGGCTTTTAAGAACATAGTCCAATTTTTAGTTGGCCTATACCCTACTTTCATATTTAAATCAACATAATCTTTCAATTCTACAACTGATGGATCTCCCCATGTATTATAATCCCCTATAAGCCCAGTAGAATCAATTACAAAAACATCTTTGCGTTTTCCTACATAAAATACATCTACACCTGCAAACCATTGTTCTGTAAAATCAAATTTAAAATCAGCTCCTGCTTTTACTTTTGGTAAATTCCAAGCTTCTAAAGAATTTGTATTATAGTTATTATATTCTCCATGAACTCCTATAGAAACATTCTCTTCGAAGTCAAAACGCAATTCCCCAAACAGATTCAATGTCTTCACATCTCCATATTGCACTCCAAATGAGTTTCCAAACATATATGGTATTCTACTTCTATTCAAAGTATATTCATTGTGCAAAAACATAGCCTTGTCTTTCTCTCTTTTGTAAGATCCCTTGATGTTATAAGAGATATTATTATCTAATTTCCCTTTTAATCCAAGATAAATATCATATTTCTTATCAGTAGGAGTAATCAGAATATCTGGAGAAATGAAAGGGTTTTCTTCTGAAAACTGTTGAAAAGAGTTCTGTTGCAACCCTCCTTCTATCCCAGCATAAGTAACTAATAATCCAGAAACTAAATCATAAGAAGCTTTAACTTGTGGATAGATATAAAAATTATTCTCTGATTTACCAGCTAATTCTCCATTGTTAAAGAAAACACCTACTCCTACTTGTACAGAATAGTTATCATCTCTAAATGTAAGACTAGGTTGAGCACCAAGATTTAAATGATTATACTTCGTTGTTCCCCCTATAAATGAGTTTTTATATGATGTGCCTACATAATCAACAACAACTCCAACATTCAACTCCCCTAAATCTAAAGCTGTTTTTACATTTGGTCTAATCTTAAAACGATTTTCTACCGTTCCAAAATCATCCCAAAAATAATCATATCTAAAATCCAATCCTGTAAAAGGGTTATTTCTAAACTCTAAAGCTCCATTTACAAAAACATTTTTATAGTGTTGAGATTCGTCTATTCCAGAAATATCACCTTGATTAAAGTCAATTTGTTTCGTTGGTAATCCATAATAATTACTCAATTGGTATCTAGCACCTGCTTCTACTGTCCAACCAAAATTCTTTAATTGTCCACCATAAACCAAACCTCCTTTTGTATTAGAGAAACTATCGTCTAAAAGTAAATTCTTAATTCCACCTTGAGAAGAAAAGTGACTAGCATATCCTGCTAAAAAACTATTCTTATTTAAGTGTTGACTTAAGAACACCTCTCCATTCAGATTAGTATAATTACCTGCAGAAAAAAGAGCATAATTATTAAAGCTTTTCAACCTACTTGTTCTTTCTACTTCTGCTGCTTTTCCTTTCTCAGGTACAAAAGTAGATGCTACAGGAAAAGAACTAATAGTATAAATTACATCCTTCTTATTACCTGTAGTTTCATCGTCATTATTAGCTGTAGTACGAACTTTAAAAGCATCCGAAATTGTTGCATCATAAGCCCTTACTACATTAACAACCTCTGTACCTAATTTACTTGCTTCCGTATTTTTATCTTGAGCATAACCTGCTATTCCCCCTAGAGTTAAAACAGATAATATCGTATATATATTCTTATTGTTCATTATAATATTTTCTATATTAAAAATTATTGAGCAATCGAAGAGTTTCGTTTAGCCTCTTGCGCTGTTATTTTTTGAAGTTCATCTTTAGCTTCTTTTACCACATCTGAATAGTCAGTAAAGTTCTTAGTAACGCTTTCTAAAATATAAGTAGCTTGATAACTATCTTTTAATTGATAGAAGTTCTTTGCCATTAATACTAATCCTTTAGCACCATAATACTTATAACCCGAATAGTCTTTCGCTAATTTCTGTACACTCTCATTAGACGCCTCATACTTAGCCTCTTTATTCTTAAAGTAAGCATCATAATACATCGCCTCTGCAGCTAATTCCCCTTTTGCTATCTTTAATACCTCTTGATAGCCTTTCTTAGCTTTAGCTTCATCATTAGTAGCCATAGCCGTTCTAGCAATAACTATTTGCGCATCACCTTTTACTTTATTATCTGTTTTAGCCATTTTTAATACAGCTTCAGCATATTGAAGGGCTTCACTATAGCTATTTTGCTCATAGCTCAACTTCATTAAATTAGACTTAGCAAACACTACATTCTGTTCTTGTGCTGCCTCTGCATCTAAACGTTTTAAAGTAGTTATAGCCTTTGCTGTATTTTTATTTTTCAAATAAATTTCAGCCAAACGAGCAAGAGAAATCTCTGAGAACTCATTCTTATCCTTAGAGATTACTACTTCATAGTGAGCGGTAGCCTTATCTAGATTATTCTCAGCAAAATACATTTGTCCTAAATAAAAATGAGCTTGTAACGCCTTCTGTCCTGTCGGGAAACTTTTTAGGTATTTCTCATATCCATCTATAGCCGATTGTGTATTATTTTGGATATACTGTTTCTCAGCTGACTCGTAAGTATCTTTATCTAGTTCAGCATCGGTTACTTGGATAAAAGAAAGACCTTTAACCCATGCAGCATATTCATCTACCTTTCCATTATCCACATAGATTAGTCGTGCATTTTGAACCGCTTCGATAGCCTCAGAAGATTCTGGAGACTCTTTTACTATTTGTTTAAATTTAGCTAACGCCTGATCAGGTTTATTGTCGTTATAGTTAATCAAACCTTGTCTCAAGATAGCTCTAGCCTTATAGCTTGATGTAGGATAATCTTTCAACATTTTATCAAAAGCACTTAATGCCTTTTGACTTTGATTCATAACGTCATAAGTCACCCCTATCTCATATTGAGCATCATCAGCCATATTAGAAGTAGGATAATCTTTTACAAACTTCGTTAAGTCTTCTATTTTACGAGGATTACGATCTACGAATCCATAGCTAATTGCCTTTTGAAAACGTGCATATTCTACATCAGCTTTATTTGCCTCAATAACTTTATTATAAGACTCCATCGCAGGCCAATACTTCCCAGTCACAAAATTACAATCTCCTTGTCTTAGGTAGGCATCTAGACGACGCGCCTCATCTTTAGGATTTTCATCTGTGTATTTTTTAAAATAATCCGCTGCTGTAACATAGTCTTTCAATTTAAAGTATGAATATGCTAGATTGTAATACAAATTATTACGTTCAGATAATCCCTTAGACGCTGTATTTTGATCAAATGCTTTGAACTGAGTAATAGATTCGTTAAAGTCATTTAAATAAAACAATGTCTCACCCTTCCAATATTGAGCCTTTGCAGTATATTTTAAATTTTGCTTCTCTGCTAGAGATCTATCAAAAAGACTTAATGCTTCCCTATAACTCCCTTCATTGAACAATTCTTGACCACGCAAGAATGTCACTTGTTGATACACCTCTTTATTTCCTACAGAACGATTCTTTTCTAATAGAACTAAAGCCTCTTTATAATTTTTAGAAGAAACATACGAGTCGATTAAAAGACCTTCTATCTCTCCGCGATAAGACGAATTAGGATATTTACTAATATAAGCATTTAATACAGCAGGTGTACTCTCATAAGCATTCCCGATATCATAACTAAGTTTCGCATAGTTTAAGAAAGCATCTTCTTGGATCCCTGCGTCAAAACGCATTTCAGAAGCATTCTTAAAAGCATTTAGAGCTTGCGTTTTTTTATGTGTTTGAAGGTAACTTTCTCCTAAGTGGTAATATGCATTCTGCGCAATACCATTATCTCCACTGATAATTTTATTAAATTGCTCAATAGCCTTAGGATAATCTTTTGATTTATAATAAGTATATCCTAATTGGTAAAAGTCAGTATTACTCCACTTTCCTCCTTTACCTTGATAAGCTAATAAATGAGGTAGCGCTTTATCATATTGCTTTAAGTTAAAATAACTCTCCCCAACTATTTTAGACAACTCTGATTTCTCTTCAGGAGTCGCTTTTGTCATTTGAGAAGTCCCTTGTTCTATAGCCGTTTGAAAGTTTCCTGTCTTAAAACTCATGTCTGCTTGATAGTACCCCATCTTCTCTTGGTAAGAAGACTTAGTTTCTACTTTGTCAAACAATTTTTTTGCATCGTCAAAATTATCTGAGTCATAAGCAATATATCCTAGATAATATGTTGCTTGCTCCCCCCATTCTCCACGAGTATTTACTTTCTTTAAATAGCGTTCTGCTTCTTTTTTATTTTTTGTATAGAAGTAACTATATCCCTTCTGAAAGTTAAAACGATCTAACTTCTTCTCATTAGTAATTGCGTTTTCTTTCACTTTTACAGCGTACTGCAGGGCTTTAGGAAAATCTCCTTTGCTGAAATAATAATCTGTAACCTCTACATAAGCCTGATTTTGCTTAGAACTAGTAGGGTACTTCTTCACAAATTCATCTATCTTATCTTCAGCTCCTTCTTGATTCAACTTAATAGCACAATACGCGATATAATAAGCACAATCAGCCTCTACCTCCGTATTTTCGCCTACATGAGCTTGTTTTACTTTCGTGAATAACAATTGCGCAGCTAAATATTGTTCTTCATTATACAATGCTACAGCATGATTATAATCAGCCAATCTCTCTACATAAGCAGCTGATTGTTGAGCACTTGCAGTTATACTCCCCAGTGCAAGAGTTAATAAAGTTAACCTATTATTTTTGTGCATTTCCATTCAGATTTATATAACGTCAAATATATCATTTTATACTCTTTTAAACTTATTTTTCAGCAATATATTGCCCTAATTGTTATCAAAAATATATTTAAATTAAAATTACACCTCTTGCTCAGCAATAAAAAAACATGATAAATTATATCTTTTTGAGATTTAATAAATCGCATTTCACAAGAAAATAGCAAAAAACATAATAAAGAAACACTCCTTGATACAAAAAATCCCAATTCAAAAGAATTGGGATCATATAAAAAAGTCTTTATTACAAATAGGAAGATAACAATCCTAAGATAATAGGAGCTAATACAGCAGTAAAAATTCCGTTAAAAATCATCCCCACACTAGCGAAGGCTCCATACTTATTACTCACCTCCATTGCCTTCATCGTACCCATTGCATGAGAAGAAGTCCCCATAGCTATTCCTTGTGACATTGGATTACTTATACGAGTAAGGTTAAGTACCTTAAATCCCACCATACTACCAAATATCCCCGCTATCATAACAGCAGCGGCAGTTACAGACGGAATACCATTAACTGACTTAGATATCTCTAAGGCTATAGGTGTACTAACTGACTTAGGAGCTAGTGATAAAATAATCTCTTGATCTGCACCTGTCATCTTAGCTAGTATCACTACTGACACTACCCCTACAACACATCCTATTAATTGGCTAATTAAAATAGGAAACAACTGTTTTTTAATTTTTTCCCACTGAACATATAAAGGAACTGCTAACGCTACAATAGATGGCTTTAAAAAGAAATCGATATATTTACCTGCCTCTTCATAATTTTGATATGGTATTTTTAAAAAATATAAATACCCCATCAAAACCACCATAGACAAGATAATAGGATTAAATATAATCCATTTTTTCTTTTCACTTAAAGCTATTCCTAAAGCATATAAAGCTAAAGTCAGAAATAACAAAAATGTTGGATTGGCTAAAAAATTCATTTTTTTCTTCTTAATAATTGATGAGTAAATCCAGTTACAAAAATCACTATCACTGTACTTACCAGTGTAGCTACAACAATAGGTACAATCGACTGACTAAGAATTCCGAAATAATTCAACATAGCCACACAAGGCGGAACAAAGAATATTCCCATGTTTTTAATTAAGAAATTAGTAATACCACCTATTGATTCTACTTTTACCCACCTCAGTTTTAACATTGTCCATAATGTGATTAGACCGATGATACTTGATGGTAATTTTAATCCTGTGAGATACACCACTAACTCTCCAAAGGCTAGACAACCTATCACGATTGCCACCTGCTTAATTAAATTCATTTTATTTAAATATTTATCACAAAATTACTAAATACAATCTCCATGAAAGAAACAAAACAGATAAAAATAAATTATTTAACAACTAGACAACTAACCCAAAAACATCACTTCAACAATAAAAAAGAATCAATCACTTAGCTTTTTGGTAACTTTCACTTAATCTTATATTCAAAAAATTAGAGCAACTTTGTCATGTAAACAAAAAGAAAAATATGTAAATAAAATATAGATTAAATTGGTTAGTTAGAACAAAAGGAGAGGTCTACAACAGATCTCTCCTTTTGATTTAACTACTTACTACATCAGTTTATTTTACATTATTTACACTCCACAATAAGACCTCAATCTCATTTTTTCTTAAAAATCACATTCGATATAGATATTTTCAGCTCTACTATACTTTATTATTGTTTATCTTAGTATTTTTACCACAAAATACACGATTATTATGTCTAAAACAGTTTTATCCCTACAAGGAGTTGATATCTACCAGAACAAACATAAAGTACTTTCTAATGTTAACTTAGAAGTAAATAAGGGAGAATTTTTATATATAATCGGAAAGACAGGCGCAGGTAAAAGTAGCTTTATGAAAACGCTGTACGCAGACCTTCCTTTAGAAGTAGGCGAAGGTTCTATCGTAGACTACGACCTGAAGACCTTAAAAGAAAAAGATATTCCATACTTAAGAAGATCACTAGGTATCGTATTCCAAGACTTTAAACTACTTCCTGACAGAACAGTCTATGGAAACTTATACTTTGCTTTAAAAGCAACAGGATGGTCAGAAAAAGAAGCGATGGATAGAAAAATACACGAAGTATTAGACAATGTAAATATGCTAGCCCATATCGAAAAAATGCCTCACCAACTATCAGGAGGGGAACAACAACGTATCGCTATAGCTAGAGCATTGCTAAATGATCCTGATCTAATCCTAGCTGATGAACCAACAGGTAACTTAGACCCTCAGACTAGTGCTGAAGTAATGGAACTTCTACTTAAAATTAATAAGAATGGTAGAACTATTATCATGGTAACACATGATTATGCCTTGTTATTAAAATTTCCTGCTAAAACATTAAAATGTGACGATGGTACCCTATTCGAAGTAGTACACAGAACATCACAAAATTAATCGAGTAGGAGGCTGAAGATTATTTCTTCAGCCGACCTCTCACACCACCTGGCATACGGATCCGTACCAAGGC
>NZ_JACAKB010000001.1:0-156926 GCF_030326305.1 Myroides odoratimimus
GTCTTAGATTATTGAATTATTATCAGAAAAACGAAATAAATATTATGAATTATTATTTGCTTTTATCATAGTAATCAGAACCTTTCTTTGGATTAACCGTACAAGTGGATTGTACCACTGCTTACCAAAAAGCAAAAGAGAAAGGGCATTCTTTTTTCTTAACTTATTTATACGACGCACTAAAGGCTGCTAATGAGGTAGAGGCGTTTAGATATAGAATAGTGGATAACGAGGTATATCTGTATGATGAGGTACACGCATCACCTACTATCAATAGACCGAATGGTACGTTTGGGTTTGCGTATATGGATTACTATAGTGATAAAGAAGTTTTTTTGATTAAGGCAAAAGAAGAGATTGATCGAGTACAGCAATCAACAGACTTCTTCCCAGCATCAAAAGGGGAGAATGTATTGCATATATCTGCTGTGCCTTGGCTTGATTTTACTTCTATGTCGCACGCACGTCACTATGATTTTCCTGATAGCTGCCCTAAGATTTCGTTTGGTAAAGTGATGGAAGAGAATGGTCGTAAGCGTATGGCGGTATCTATACATGGACATCATGCACTGATGGATGGAGTACATGTAGGGGAGTTCGTAGATCGTTTTCAACAACTTTTAAACGAGAAGTAAGATGAGTAAAGTAATCATCCCTGAGGGCATAAAGAAGATAGCGACATTATGTGTGCTTAGAAATGGTAGCAACTTAATGCTGCTAAAGCGTTTAAAAGAACCCAATAAAGATACGTATACTCCTGTAGGAGGTAAGATAGAACCTTTCGAAACTCCTGAGGAGGGTGTGATCCGTGAGACATTTGAAGAGACGGGTATAAAAGTAGAGAAGGTGAAGTTCTGCGGTATACTGACGGAGACTTCTCCTACTAAGTATAATTGGCTAAGCTATGTGTATGTAGCTGATATCGATGCTGTAACTCCTCCTGAGTGTAACGAGGGAACTTTAGAGTGGATAGCGTATGAGGACTTGCTGAATGTACCTACTCCGAAAACAGATTGGTTTATCTATAAATACATATTAGAGAGTAAGCCTTTTGTGTTTCACGCATTATACGATGGAGAGTTGAATTTGTTAGAGATGAAGGAGGAGATAACAGGTTTACAGTTGTCAGTTAACGGTTAACAGTTTTTGCCTATGGTATTAGGTATAGGTTTACTGTAGAGACGCAATATTTTGCGTGTCACATAAAGCAGGTAGATACATAATTAAAGAAATGTAAAAAGCCCTACTGTCATAGTAGGGCTTTTGCTTTATATTAGTTTATTTTATTCTGTTTTCTGCGTTTTCTGATACGTCTGATGATCAAGATTAATCCAATTGAGATTAGGATAAATGGCCAGATATAGAATAGTCCTATCACAAATGATAATAGATTACTCCATCCAGAACCAAAGGCAGATGATATTTCGTACCCAAACCCTGTTGTTGATTCTCCTTTTTCATAGAAAGTTACCGTAAGGGTACTTAGCGATATTCTACTCTTTAGGTATTTTAGTCGTCCTTCAAAAGATTCTATATCTGCGCGTAGTGCCCCCAGTTCTCTTTCTATTCTTAGAATGTCATCTATTGAATTGGCGCGTTTAAGTAATTCTTTATAGCGCTCTTCTATTTCTTTCTTCGTCTTGATTCTCGCTTCTACATCGATGAACTCTTCGGTTACATCTAAGGCATTGATGTTTTTGCTGTCTACTTTAGTGGCAGTCTGTGTAACTCCTTCTAACAAGGTTTCGAAGTTCTTCGCAGGTACTCGAATCACAATGGTATGTTCAGTGCGATTGCTGTAGACATTTGATGTGTCTTGTGATAGATATCCGTTGAGTTTTTTACTACTTGCTACGATATTAGCTCGAGTTTCTTGTGCATTCGAAGTTTCGAAACGTATATTTCCCTCTTTGACTATCATACGTTCAGGTACAGTGATATCTTGAGTAGCATCTGTAGATTGTGGTGCTTCAGTAGTGGTTTCTGCAGCAATATCTGTTGTGCTGATATCTTCTAAAGCAACGGCAGAGGCTTCTCCGTATTCTGCTGATTTAGAGCAAGAGGTTAATGTTATGAATAACATTAGGGTTAATAGTTTGAGTGTCTTTTTCATGTTTTTTTCATGTTTTTTTATTAACAAATGTACACTATGATTTGATATATAGCCTATTAGAGGTTGAAAATATTGTTTTAAATCACTGATTATAGGGAGGAGTTTAATTGAGGATAGACAATTAGGAATGTTTTATATTGCCCTATTAGATATAGTGTCCCACTTTCTGCTACTAAAAGTGACTAAATGATATCATTCATAATCAAAATAGTCAGTATTAAAAAGAACATTTGATAAGAGAAGTACTTTTGGAGGGTGATTGATAGTGTATCAGTTACCCTTTAAGTTCACTTAGAGGATGTTCTTTGAAATATTGTTTTATGGTTAATAGTGGATTGTGGTTACTGTGTGGAGTTACGTGTGAGATGCTTCATTCTTCAGCATGACAAGGATGGTGGATGTACGTTGTGGAAATAGGGCTTGTATATGAAACTAAAAAAACCTCTTATCCTATAGACAAGAGGTTTATCACAACCAAAAAATTATAAATAACGAGCTTATTAGTTTACGGTCTACAAATAGTCAACCGTTCACTGTTCTCTAAACTGTTGCAAGCTTAATGATCTTCTTGATATTGTCAGATTTACCCATAGAGTAGTAGTGTACAATAGGGATACCCGCATCTATTAATTCTTTTGACTGCTGGGCACACCATTCAATACCGATCTCGCGGATGGCAGCATTGTCTTTTGCTTTGAGTACCTCAGCAACCAAATCATCTGGTAGGTCAACTTTAAAACGTTGAGGTAATAGATTGAGTTGATTTAGTGTTGCTAATGGTTTAAGTCCTGGGATAATCGGTACATCAATACCTATAGCTCTACATTTCTCTACGAAGGCAAAGAACTTACTGTTGTCAAAAAACATCTGTGTAACGATGTATTCTGCTCCGTTGTCTATTTTCTGCTTTAGGTATTTAAGGTCTGTATCAAAGTTAGGTGCTTCCATGTGTTTCTCAGGATAACCAGCCACTCCAATGCAGAAGTCAGTCTTACTGGTATTCTCAAGCTCTGGGTCTAAATAGATACCTTGGTTAAGTTCACTGATTTGAGTAACTAATTCAGAGGCATATTTGTTTCCTTTCGGTTCGGGTTTAAAGTAAGTCTCGTTCTTCACAGCATCCCCTCTAAGGGCTACAACATTATCTATCCCTAAGAAATCAAGGTCTATAAGGAAGTTTTCAGTGTCTTCTTTGGTGAAGCCTCCACATAAGATGTGTGGTATAGCATCCAACTTGAATCTATGTTGGATAGCTGAACAAATACCGACAGTTCCTGGTCTTTTTCTGACAACTCTTTTTTCCCACAGTCCGTTGCCTGCTTCTTTGTACTCATATTCTTCTCGATGATACGTTACGTCTATGAAAGGAGGGTCAAACTCCATTAGCGGTTCGATAGAGTCAAATATTCCTTGAATATTTTGCCCTTTTAAGGGAGGTAATATCTCAAAAGAGAATTGTGTTTTCCCGTTTGCTTTTTGGATGTGTTCTGTTACTTTCATGATTCGTTCGTCGTTAATTTATTATTTTGTGCTAAGTTGGGTGACAGCCAACGTTCAGCTTCTTCTATTGTTATGTTTCTTCTCTTAGCATAGTCTGCTAATTGATCTTGTTCTATTTTACCTAATCCAAAGTATCTACTCTGTGGGTGGGCAAAATAATAACCCGATACTGCAGCGGCAGGGAACATGGCATAGCTCTCTGTTAGACTAACACCAATGCGTTCTTCAACTTGTAGGAGTTTCCATATTGTTCCTTTTTCTAAGTGATCAGGACAAGCTGGATAACCTGGTGCTGGTCGAATCCCTTGATATGCTTCTTTTATCAGTTCTTCATTACTAAGGCGTTCAGCAGAAGCATATCCCCAAATTTCTTTACGCACTGCGTGGTGAAGGTATTCTGCAAAAGCCTCTACTAAACGATCTGCTAATGCCTTCACCATAATAGCGTTATAGTCATCAAGGTCGTCTTCGTATTGTTTGGCTATTTCATCTACTCCAAAACCTGTTGAGACTGCGAATAAACCAATGTAGTCTTCTAATCCACTTTCTTTTGGAGCAACGAAGTCGGCTAAGGCAATATTCGGAGCCTTGATGTTCTTCAGCGATTGTTGACGCAGCGTTAATAACTTATCTAATGTTTCTCCTTGTTCGTTGTACACTTCGATATCGTCATCATTAACTTGATTTGCAGGAAAAATGCCTAAGACACCTCGTGCTTCGAACCAACGTTCAGTGATGATTTTGTCTAACATTACTAAAGCATCGTCATATACTTGTGTTGCTGTCTGTCCTACTATCTCATCTGTCAAGATCTCAGGAAACTTGCCAAACAACTGCCAAGAACGAAAGAACGGTGCCCAATCTATAAATGGCAATAGTTCGTCCAGCTCTACTGTTACGGTCTTCGTACCGATGAAGTTGGGTTTGACAATGTCTTTAGCATCCCATTCTATCTTGACTTTGTTTGCTCTTGCTTGTTCGATTGTGATATAGCTTTTGTCTCTTGCTCTACCTAAGTAATCGCGTCTAAGCTGATCGTATTCTGCTTTGATGTTTTCTTTAAAGCTTGCTTCAACTTCTTTTTGTAACAACTGATTGGCAATGGTCACTGAACGTGAGGCATCGTGTACATGTACAACGCAATTCTTGTATTCTGGTGCAATCTTCACAGCTGTATGAACACGGGAAGTAGTTGCTCCACCAATCATGATTGGAATATTGCTATTGGCCTTGTCAAGCTCTTTAGCCAAGTGTACCATCTCATCTAAGGATGGAGTGATTAATCCACTTAGTCCGATAATATCCACTTGCTCTTTTATCGCTGTTTCAATAATCTTCTCAGGTGGAACCATTACCCCAAGGTCGATGATCTCATAGTTATTACAAGCCAATACCACTGCTACGATATTCTTACCGATGTCATGTACATCTCCTCTCACAGTAGCCATAAGTATCTTACCTGCATTACCTACAGAGGCTTCTGCATTCTGTTTTTTACTTTCTTCAATAAACGGAAGTAGATAGGCAACAGCTTTTTTCATCACACGTGCAGACTTTACTACCTGTGGTAAGAACATTTTACCTGCTCCGAAAAGGTCTCCGACTACATTCATTCCATTCATTAGATATTGTTCAATCACTTGAATCGGTTGAGGTACGCTAAGGCGAGCTTCTTCTGTATCTTGTTCGATATATGTTTCGATTCCTTTGACTAAGGCATGTGTTAGTCGGTCTTGGATACTACCTGAACGCCATTCTTCTACTTTAACTTCGGTTGATTGAATAGCACTTTCATTTTTAATACTTTCGGCAAAGTCGAGTAGGCGTTCAGTCGCATCAGCTCGTCTATTTAGCAATACGTCTTCTACGTGTTCCATTAAATCCTTGTCTACCTCATCGTAAACTTCTAACATCTCAGGATTCACTATCCCCATGTTCATACCGTGCTGTATCGCATGGTATAAGAAGGCAGCATGCATTGCTTCTCTTACCTTGTTGTTTCCTCTGAAAGAGAAAGAAACATTACTTACACCACCACTTACGTTGGCATAAGGAAGGTTCTCTCTGATCCATTTGGTAGCATTAAAGAAGTCCAAAGCATTGTTGTTGTGCTCTTCCATTCCTGTCGCTACAGGAAATATGTTAGGGTCAAAGATGATGTCCTGAGGTGCGAAGTTCACTTGGTTGACTAATATATCATAAGAACGTTGGCAGATCTCTATACGTCTTTCTAAGGAATCTGCCTGTCCTTTTTCGTCGAATGCCATTACTACAGAGGCAGCTCCGTAGCGTTTAATTAATTTAGCGTGTTCGATAAATAACTCTTCTCCCTCTTTTAGACTGATCGAGTTCACAATCGCTTTACCTTGTACTACGCGTAGTCCTGCTTCGATAATCTCCCACTTCGAACTGTCAATCATGATAGGAACTTTCGCAATATCTGGTTCAGAAGCGATGAGGTTAAGGAAGTTAGTCATGCAATGCACACCGTCTAACAATCCTTCATCCATATTGATGTCAATAATCTGAGCACCACCCTCTACTTGTTCTCTCGCAACAGCTAAGGCTTCGTCAAATTTCTCTTCTTTGATCAAGCGAAGAAACTTACGTGATCCTGTAACATTTGTGCGTTCTCCTACGTTGATGAAGTTCGCTTCTGCAGTCACATATAAAGGTTCTAATCCCGATAGGGCAAGTACTGGTTTTAGGTTGTTTTCTTTTGGTTTTCTGTCCTTACTGTGTTCTGCTACCGCCTGAGCAATTAGCTTAATATGTTCTGGAGTTGTACCACAGCACCCTCCTATGATTTGCACTAAGTTTTGACTTAAGAAACTGTCGATTAGTTCCTTCATCTCTGTTGGTGTTTGATCATACTCTCCAAAGGCATTTGGCAAACCAGCATTCGGGTGAGCAGAGATATTCACAGCTGCATGTTGACTTAATTGCTTTACATACGGTTCTAATTGCTCCGCTCCTAATGCACAGTTAAACCCTATACTCAACAGAGGAATATGTGCTATAGAAATCAGAAATGCCTCAACAGTCTGTCCTGATAAAGTACGTCCTGAAGCATCAGTTATCGTACCCGAAATCATGATCGGAATATCAATACCTCGTTCTGCCTGTATCTCGTCTATAGCAAATAAAGCTGCTTTAGCATTTAGTGTGTCAAATATGGTTTCTACTAATAGTAAGTCACATCCTCCATCTAATAGAGCTTCAGCCTGTTGCTTATAAGCTACTCTCAGCTCTTCAAAAGTAATGGCACGATATCCTGGGTTATTAACATCAGGAGATAAACTCGCTGTTTTATTCGTCGGTCCGATAGCCCCTGCTACATAGCGAGGTCTGTCAGGATCTAAAGCTTCTACTTCGTCTGCTACTTCTCGGGCTATCTTAGCCGATTGGTAGTTTAGTTCGTATACTATATCTTCCAGGTGGTAATCTGCCATCGCAATGGTAGTCCCTGAAAAAGTGTTTGTAGATAAGATATCAGCTCCTGCCAAAAGATATTGTCTGTGTACTTCTTTAACAGCTTCAGGTTGAGTAATAGACAACAAGTCATTATTTCCCTTCAGGGGGTGAGCAAAATCAGCAAAGCGCTCCCCTCTGAAATCTTCTTCTGAGAATCGGTAAGCCTGAAGCATTGTACCCATTGCTCCATCGAGTACTAAGGTGCGTTCTTTTAATAGGCTTCTGATATCAGTATGTATTCGTGTTGTTGACATAATTTTCTCTTTTAATCAATGTTTTTTGAAGTGTCTTGAAAGGCATTATTTAATTGCAGTAGATAATGCTTGCTCTAAGTCACGGATAATATCTTTTGTATTCTCTAAGCCAACAGATAGACGTATCAGGTTGTCTGTAATACCTGTGGCTATTTTTTCTTCTGCAGGAACTTTACTATGTGTGGTAGAAGCAGGGTGGGTAACGATCGTTCTACTATCTCCAAGATTAGCAGAGCGGCTACATAATTGTAAAGCATTTAAGAATGCTTTACCAGCATCCAGTCCTCCTTTAATCCCAAAGGCGATGATGTTCCCTCCTTGTTTCATTTGTTTTTTTGCTATTTCATATTGTGGATGACTTGGCAAGAACGGATACTTGATAAACTCCACTGCTGGATGTCTTTCTAAATACTCTGCTATAGTCAAGGCATTTTCACAATGTCTGTCTACTCGTACAGCTAATGTTTCTAAGCTCTTAGACAAGACCCATGCATTAAATGGTGAAATGCTTGAGCCAATGGTACGAGCGAAGACATATATTTTCTGAATATAGTCTTGATAGCCAACAGTCACACCTCCACAAGCTCTTCCTTGTCCGTCTATTAACTTAGTTGCCGAGTGTATGACTATATGTGCACCTAATGAAATCGGGTTCTGCAAGTAAGGAGTGGCAAAAGTGTTGTCTACAATAAAGATCAAGTTGTGTTTCTTTGCAATCTCTCCTAAAAAAGCTAAGTCTAATACATCCACTCCTGGGTTAGTAGGGCTTTCTGCAAAGAGAATCTTAGTGTTAGGCTTAATTAAGCTTTCTACATCATAGACTTGATTAAGGTCAAAGTAACTCGTCTCAACTCCCCATTCTGGAAACATATTACTGAATAAACTTCTCGTAGAACCAAAGATGTTAGAACAAGAAACAATGTGATCACCTGTTTTTAATAATGGGAACAAGCTGCAGTACACAGCCGCCATACCTGTGGCAAAGGCATAACCTGCTTCTGCTTTCTCGAATAGCCTGATCTTTTCTACCAACTCAGTTTGATTAGGGTTAGTAAAACGTGAGTAAGAATATTGTTCAACTTCTTCTGCGAATACGGCACGCATATTTTCAGCATCGTCAAAGACAAAGCTTGAGGTTAGGTATAGTGGTGTAGAGTGCTCATTGTATTGGGAGCGCTCTGTCTGTGTTCTTATGGCTTGTGTCTCAAAACAACAGCCTTCATCATTGTTAATTGTACTCATCTTTTTTTTAGTTTACGGTTAACGGTTTACAGTTAACAGTGGTTAGTTTTTGGTATTCACTTGTAAATCAAAAGTAGTTGCTTAATCAAAGCCTCTTTAAATACTTGACTATTATGGTCTCATATGATTATTTTAGTATTAAATGGTAGCATAAAGTGGGACACTATGTTGATTTACAGCTTATGGTTAACGGTTTACAGTTAATAGTGTTTGACACAAGATTCTGTGTCACTTTTACAGTTACGTTGGTTAGTCCGTTAACAGTAAACTGTCTACTGTTAACCAATTTATTTATCAGCTAATCTTAAAATATCTCCAAATACTCCTCTGGCAGTTACAGATGCTCCAGCTCCAGCTCCTTGGATAATGATAGGGTTGTCGCCATAGCTCTCTGTGTATATCTCGAATATACTGTCTGAACCCTTTAGTTGTCCTAATGCAGAACTTGTTGGTACTTCGATTAACTTCGTTTCTAAGACTCCTTTGTCTTCTTGTAGATCGCCTGATAGCTCTCCTACATAGCGAAGTACTGTATCTGGTGCTAAGCCTTGTTTTATCTTGTCGAAATAAGGGTTTAACTTCTCTAAACTGTTTAAGAACGTTGGGGTATCCACAGTTTGTAAGTCTGTTGGAATTAAGTTCTGAATGTTTATCTCTTCGAACTCGTTTTGTAAGTCTAACTCTCTTGCTAAGATTAACAACTTACGTCCTACGTCATTACCTGATAAATCTTCACGTGGGTCTGGTTCTGTAAACCCTTTAGTGATAGCCTCTTTAAGTACCTCACTAAATGGTCTGTCTTGGATAGAGTAGTTATTAAAAATGTAACTCAAACTTCCCGAGAACACTCCTTTTATCTTCGTGATATTCTCTCCTGATAAGTGAAGTAATTTAATCGTATCAATCAAGGGTAATCCTGCACCTACATTTGTTTCGTATAGATACTCTTTGTGGTTTGCCTTTAATGTCTGGCGTAACTCTCTGTAGAAACTATACGATATAGTGTTGGCAATCTTATTTGATGAGATTAAATCAAAGCCATTCTCTACTAATGGGATGTAATTTTTGATAAATTCTCCTGATGCTGTATTATCTATTGCGATTAAGTTTTCTAAGTGGTTAGCATTCGCATAGTCGATGACCTCTTGGATATTATAGGCAACACTTTTATCTTTTAAATTTTCTCTCCAGTTGCAGTTAATCCCCCCATCGTTTAGCAATACTTTTTTAGAGTTACCGATGGCGAAGATGTTAAGGGCAATATTCTTTTTGTCTTCGATAGATTGAGCAGAGTGTAAGATTTGATCAATTAAAGTACCTCCAACTAAACCATGACCGAATACAGCGATATTGATTTTCTTAGCGATACCAAATATTTGTCCGTGGATCACATTTAGCGCTTTCTTCGCTTCTTCTTTGCGTACTACTAAACTCACGTTCTTTCCTGTCACTGTATTGTTGAATAGGATAGGAACGATCTTATTCTTTACTAACGCAGCATAAGGCTTGTCAAATGTGCTTAGGTCTTGTCCGATGATTGAAATAACGGCTATATCACGGATAATAGAAATGCTATTCACATCACGTGTATAGAAGTCATTAGAGAATTCGCGGTTTAAGGCATCCTTTGCTTTATCTGCGTCTTTTTCTTCCACGATAAATCCTAAACCACGCTCTGAAGAACCTTGTGAAATTACCCCAACGCTTATTCCTTCGTTAGCCAATGCTGTAAATACACGTGCGTCAACTCCAACGATCCCTAATAGTCCACGTCCTTCGAATTGGATTAAGGCTGCGTTAGACTGTACAGATAAAGACTTGATTCCCTTTACTGTTTGTCTGTTTGAGATAAGTGTACCTTTGCTATTAGGGTTCAATGTATTTAAGATACGCAGCGGAATGTTATTCTCTACCAAAGGCAATATTGTTTTGGCGTGTAGAATAGATGCTCCGAAGTTTGCCAACTCATTTGCTTCATCGAAGTGAAGTTCTTCTATCTTCTGTGCATTCTTAACCCAATCAGGGTTAGCAGTATAAATACCATCTACATGAGTATAATTTTGCAATTCATCTGCTTGGATAAAATTAGCCAATAGTGCTGCAGAGTAGTTACTACCATTGCGTCCAAGAGTAGTCGTTTCTCCTTTTTCGGTAGCTCCTATGAATCCTGTAACGATAGCGATAGTGTCTTTGTCTAATTGATCAAAGAAAGCTTTAGTCTTTTCTTTTGATAGCTCATCTATAGCTTGTGCACTACCGAAGTTGTTATCTGTGATAAAGAACTGACGGCTATCTACAGAGGTAGCTCTTATCCCTTTTGCATTTAATTGAGCAGCTAATATCTTACTTGATATTAATTCTCCTTGTGCTAATACTTGGTCTTTAATCTTTAGCCCGTAGTCTTCGATTAGAGATACTCCTTCGTATAATTTGCTCAATACTCCTATTTCTGTATCTATATCTGCTTCTTGGTGGTAAGGTCTGTTCTTAAAAGCTTCAAAGGCAGTTGTATAATCTTGTTTAGTCTTTGCTAAGTCTAATATATGTTCAAGGGTATCTGTAGTGTCTCCTATGGCAGAAACCACAATAGCGATAGGTCCTTCGTTTACTTTTGTTTTGATAATGTTTATAACGTTGTCAAAAGCTTGTCCTGATGCAAGGGATTTCCCTCCAAACTTTAATACTTTCATAATGTGCTGATTTTAAAATAATGGTTTTAATAAATTGTTTAACTGTTCGTATTCAATCAAAAAGGCATCGTGGCCGTGTATGGACTGAATCTCTTGGTATGTAATGTGTTTGCAACAGTCTTTTAGTAATTCTACTGTTTGCTCTTGCTCTTCTTTGGTGAACATATAATCTGTATCTACTGCTATACAGTGTATGTGTGCACTGGTTTGTTGAGCAAAAGTTTTTAAACTGTCTTGTGTTTGCTCTTGGCCTATGGTTCTCAGAAGGTGATTCATCAATTTATAGGCTTGGAGTTTAAAGCGACTTTCTAAAGCCTGTCCGTGATATTTAAGCCAGCTCTCTATCGCATATTGGTTTTCGCTTTCTTTATATCCGTTAGCGAACTTCTGCTGGAGCGATGCAGGAGTGCGGTAGAGTAACATAGCATGCATACGGGCGTCTTCTATCGGTTGAGAAGAGTTGTTCAGAATACTGTCTTGTACTAAAGCATTTCCTATTAACCAATCAGATGCTTTACAGCTTGTCGCTATGGGGATTAAGTGGTCTATCGCTTTTGGCCTTAAAAAAGCTAATTCCCAAGCAATGCTTCCTCCTAAACTTCCTCCGATAACAGCGTATAGTCTATTGATCTGTAATCGATCTAACGCTTTCCAAAATACTTCTGCAATTACTTTAGTCGTTAGTGCTTTATAATCTTGGATGAGGTGAGCCTCCTGTTGGTTAAAACCATTACCAGGTATGTCAAAGGCAAGGACTGTGTATCGGTTGAGGTCGATTACTTTGTCATAACCCACTAAGCTATTCCACCATCCGTCATCGCCTGCTACTTGACTATTTCCTGTCAAAGCATGGTTGACCAATACAATTGGAGCACTGTGTAAAGGCTGTCCCACCACCTGATAGGTGATGTGAAAAGTATGTGTACTTCCGTTTGGTAGTGTATGATTAGTGATTGTTATTTCTTGTAAGCGACTCATGGTATTCTGTTGTTATTTATTGTGCTAATGCCTGTTTGATATCTTCTATTAAATCCTCTGTTTCTTCTAATCCTATGGATAGTCGTATTAGACTTTCTGTTATCCCTGCTTGTACTTTAGTCTCTTTAGGTACTGAGCCATGAGACATCTCAAAAGGATAATTGCTCAAGCTCTTTATTCCTCCTAAACCCTCAGTCAGTGTAAAGAGTTTTAGACTTTGTATAATCTTAAGAGCTGCCTCTTTGCTGTTGTCCTTTAGATCAAAGCTGATGACTCCTCCGAAATACTTTTGTTGCTTCTTAGCAAGTTCATGTCCTTCATGACTTTTTAATCCTGGATAGTATATCTTGTTTATCTTCGGATGTGTGCTGAGGTACTCTGCTATCTTTAGGGCATTCTCTGAATATCCTTTGTATCTGAGCAAGAGTGTTTCAATGCCTCTGATGGTTAAGAAGCTATCGAAAGGACTTAGTATAGCTCCTGTAGAGTTTTGGTGAAACTTAATGATCTTGCCTAACTCCTCTGTTTTCGTGATGACCAATCCTGCTACTACATCTGAGTGTCCTGCTATGTACTTCGTAGCACTGTGAACAACTATATCAGCTCCTAAGTCTAAAGGTTTTTGAGCTATTGGGGTAGCGAAAGTGTTATCTACGCATAACCAAACCTTGTGTTTCTTAGCAATGTCTGCTATAGCTTGTATATCTGATATACGCAGTGTAGGGTTAGTAGGACTTTCTATCCATATCAACTTAGTTTTGTCATTGATTGCTTTCTCTACATTAGCTGCTACTGTTGTATCTACATAATGAGTTTTGATCCCAAACTTTGCATATACCTCATTCAACAGTCTGTATGTACCACCGTAGATATTGGCTACTGCTATTACTTCATCTCCTTGACTCAGTGTTTTAAATACAGCATCTATAGCTGCCAGTCCACTCCCAAAGGCAAACCCCTTTGCACCGTTTTCTAAAGAGGCAACTAATTCTTCAAGGGCTTGACGAGTAGGATTGTTGGTACGTGTGTAGTCAAATCCTTTGTTTACTCCTGGTGCTTCTTGAGCGAATGTCGTTGTCTGATAGATCGGTACTGCGATGGCTCCTGTGTGTGGGTCTATCGGAATGTGTTTTAGTATATCTGTTTGGGTACTCATCTTATAATGTTTTAAATACGTTAGCTAAATCAGCTTTTAAATCTTCAATGTTTTCTATTCCTACTGATAGTCTGATTAAGTCAGGTGCTACTCCAGTTGCTTTTTGTTCAGCCACACTTAACTGTTGGTGTGTAGTAGAAGCAGGGTGGATGATTAATGACTTGGTATCTCCGATGTTGGCAAGTAGTGAGAATAGTTTTGTCTCGTTCGCTACTGTCTTCGCTGCTTCAAATCCTTTTTTCAATCCGAATGTTACCACTCCACTTTGTCCTTTAGGTAAGTACTCTTTTGCTAAGTCGTGGTAAGGGCTTGACTTTAGTCCTGGATAGTTTACCCATGCTACAGCATCTTGTTTCTCTAACCACTCTGCTAATGCAAGAGCATTCTCACTGTGCTTTTGGATACGGATAGGCAATGTCTCTAATCCTTGGATGATTTGGAAAGCATTGAATGGGCTAAGTGCTGCACCTAAATCTCTTAATCCTTCTACTCTTATCTTAGCGATGAAAGCCGCATTACCTAATGCTTGGTGATATATTAGTCCGTGGTATCCTGGTGATGGTTCTGTGAATTCAGGGAATCTACCACTTGACCAATCAAATGTCCCTGCATCGATAATCGCTCCACCTAATGAAGTACCGTTACCTGTGATGTACTTAGTCAGTGAGTGTACTACGATATTAGCTCCATATTCGATCGGGTTAAGTAGAGCAGGAGAGGCAACAGTGTTATCTACGATGAAAGGTATTTTAAACTCTTGTGCGATCTTCGCAACTGCTTTTAGGTTAATGATGTCTAACTTAGGATTACCTAAACTCTCTACGAATATTGCTTTTGTGTTCTCTTGAATATTTGTTCTGAAGTTCTCTACATTAGATGGATCTACGAAAGTGGTGTTGATACCAAATCTTGGAAGAGTAACATTAAATAAGTTATAAGTCCCTCCGTATAAGCTATTAGATGATACGATGTGGTCTCCTGCTTTTAATAATGTTAAGAACGTTGTAGAGATAGCAGATGCTCCTGATGCTGTTACCACTGCTCCGATACCTCCCTCAAGTGCTGCTAAGCGTTGTTCTAAGATATCGTTAGTAGGGTTGTTTAATCTTGTATAGATATACGCTGGGATAGACAGGTTAAAAGCTCCTGCTGCATGATCAGCATTTTCGAATACATACGATGATGTCTGATAGATAGGCACTGCTCTTGTTCCTGCTGTAGATTGTACATTGTGTCCTGCGTGTAATGCTTGTGTTGAAAAATTTAGATTGCTCATGGTTATATTTTTTAATGTTTTAGTTTTTTATTTTCTCAGTACTTAACCCTGCTGAGTAAAGGGCATAAAAAAAGTCCTTTCGGCATTGCCAAAAGGACTTCAAGTATTTTAATCTCTTTGTTTAGATTATAACTAACTCGTTGACTTTAGGCAATAGGGCGTCGTGAACATCATCATGTTCATCATCATCATTGCCATCATCATTGTGTTAGTATTGAAAATCATGGTATTTATATTTATCTAATTATATACTGTTTGGTTTAGTGTAAAAAAAAAAGCCCTCGCTATCGCAAGGGCTTTATATATGTTATTTAGAATTTAAGTTTATGCAAATAACAAGCCCTGCGGATTTCTCCACATCATCATTGTCATCATCATTGTATAAACTGTATTCATTTTTTCTTCTTTGTTTTTGTTGGTACAAATATCATTAAATTATTTCGGAATAAACAAAATAATTTTAACTTTTTTTATAATTTTAGATAAAAATCTCTCACAAGTGCCTCAAATGCTGGGGTGTACTGATGTCTCTCTACTTCGATAGTTAGCTCATCTAAGGGGATTTTCTCTACTAATTGACGTGAAAAAGCAATTAAGCTACGTTTGATTTCGGCTTGTTCGTTCCCTCGAACGCGAGTTACCTTGAATGGATAGATACCAAACTCGGCTGCCAATCGCATCAGTGTCTCTTCTTCTTTGGCTGGAATAATTACACTAAACACCCCTTTCTCAGACAAGAAATATTCTACTGCCTCAATTAATAAATCAAAAGGCATCGCATCCTGAAAACGAGCAGTATCTCTCTGCTTATCATTCGTGTGATAATCTTCACTATAGAAAGGAGGATTAGAGATAATTAGATCATATTCTTCTTCCATCTCATTAGCGAAGGTCTCTAAGTCGGCATGGTAGCAGAATAGTCTATCACCCCAAGGGCTGTTCTCAAAGTTCTCTACAGCTTGCTCATGTGCGTTTTCGTCTATTTCTACTCCATCTATCTGCTCTGCACCTGTGCGCTGTGCCATCATTAAGGCTAGCAGTCCTGTGCCTGACCCTATGTCTAACACCTTATAAGGATTATTGTCTATCGGTGTCCATGCTCCTAATAGTACTCCATCCGTACCTACCTTCATCGCACATTTATCCTGCTGTATCGTAAACTGTTTAAATTGAAACATCTTGCTTAGTCTTTTTGCAAAAGTACAAAAAGGAGGTTTAGTGACCTAATGTATAGCTGTACAGAAGTGTAAGGTAGAATAAAAGACTTAAGTTAAAAATCACGTTCAATAGGGTTCTCACTGTCACCTACTTTTCTATTGAAATATTCAGCAGTAACTTTGTCCAGGACAGTGCCTTTTTCTTCTAATAGTTGTGCATACGTTTTACTAGCGGCTACTTTACGTGCTTTATTCGTTTGGTCTTTCGAATACTTTGCATACTTATCATCAGTGACAATATCCCATGAAGTAGATACTTTCTGACTGTCAAGAAGTTCAAAAACAAAGTGATTCTCACTATCCCAAGCCTTCACTACGAAGCCTGGTAGATTAATGAATTTATAAGGGCCACTCTGTACAGGTATATCTTGGGTGAATAGCACTGTCCATTCTCTACCACCATAAGTAGCAGTTGCTTCTTGTACCTTATAGTTATTCCAATCTTTAACCTCTGGAAGTATAGTCCACTTTATACTATTCTTATCTTCCTCATAATAGCTCAGGTCTAATCCTATCTTATCATAAAACGAAGTAGTATTTCCATCAGCATATACAGTCCATTTAAAGGTTGATTGATTGTTTTTTTCAGGATTGTCTGTTTTCTGAGAGGTTATAAAACTATAGTTCATCAGATCTGTAAATCTAGATTCTTTATCTTTTATATCAAGTATAGCATTACCATCGCGGACAAGCTTCTTAGACCCATTGGCAACACTCGTTTTATAACTGTATCTCATCACTTCTACTTCAGAGGTATTCTGAGCAAAAGAAGAGGTCATAATCAATAATAAGAATAGATACTTTTTCATAATTGTGGTTTTATAAATCTAATATAATTCTTTTATTTAACATTTAGTGTATTGGTATAATTGCATAGTTTAAAATGGGGTAATAGATTGATTGTAAATTAAGAATACAGAGTATTGTAATGAGTTCTTAATCGTTTAGAAGAGAGTTCCTACCTAGGTAGAGTATCTAAAAATATATGACTATGGAAAATTGGACATCAAAGAATAATAAGCCACAAAGGAGTAAATCAAAACTATTAATCGGTGTTATTTTTGGTTTAGTATTAAGTGCAATCTTATATTATATGACTTCTGTTTGGAGTATTAATCAAGAGCCTATGAAGGAGCGTTATAGAAGATATAAAGGAGCGTGAGAAATATAGCGAAGCTTGCTTCTTATGTGACTTCTCTGAATGGTATAACTCCAGAAGAAGCTAAAGCACCAGAAGGAGATATTATCTGGATAAAGAATATGGAGTAGAGACTTAATAAAGAACAAATTGAGATTTAAATAAAACGATTAATTTTATAAATATCTTTCTTTAGATCTTTTTTAATATTTTCTGAAGTGTAGTTTACTGAGATATTGTTGTCTTTGCAGAATTCATAAATTTCAGGATATAACACTCGTGTTTTTTCTAGGTTTTTATCAGTGACTTTATGATTCTTTCGATTTAAAGTGTTTTTCCAATCTGTCATTGAAGAATAGTATAGTTTATTTGGCTCTTCTATATTGTTGCTATAAAAAACATAAAGGGGTCGTTCTGCAGTTGATCTATAGTATTGTCTTGGAATCACTGTATTTAATTCTGAAAAAAAAGCATTAGTACTAAAGCGATTGTTACTATCGTTTGTTAAATCTAAGACTTCACATAATTGTTTATATAGTTCTCTGTCTAACATTGAATCTATATTGTAATTATGAGTTACAACAAGTTCTAATCTAAAATTTCCTTTTTTTTGTAAAAGAACTAATTTAAAAGGAGTAGTACCTATATCGAATAAGATATTAAAAACAATTTTGTTTTTTGCAAAAGGGAATATACAAAAAGTATCATTATTGTTTAATATTTGTTGATGTAATTGCTCAAGGTTATTAAGAATCATAATGTATAGTTAATAGTAACTTTTTTATAAAATTACAAAAATATAATTATATACTTAAAGGATAATAAACTATTACAACCACACTCTATACCACTTCATTAGTTCTTTAAAACTTCTGATATGGATGAAGGTAGCAGGGCTATTATTAATCAGTTCTACATATTTAGGGCTTTTCTTAGGAGCTTCGAATAAGATATACTTGACCATCTTCATACTGAATTGGCTCTCGGCACCGTCTAAGTTGCCAGGGCGAGTATCTCTATGCGTGATACTGCGCTTTATGTATCTGTACAGTGCTCCGATAGGAGAGAAGTCTAACCAGATAACACAGGTAGCATCTTTAAGTCGCTCAGGCATTAAGAAGCTATAGTTGCCTTCTATCACCCAGTCTGTATGATCGCTTAAGAATGTCTGATGATCAGCTGTCATAAGCGCTTTGTCACGAGGTATCCAGTCTGTATTAGGGATATGCGCTATCTGATCTAAATGCAGGATATTTAGATTCAGTTTCTTGCCTAAGGCTTGAGCTAGAGTAGACTTGCCAGAGGAGCTAAGCCCAATGATGCAGATGCGATTACCTAAGTGATGTAGTGCTACCATAATCGACAAATATAAAAACAAAAAACCTCGAAACAAGTGTCTCGAGGCTGTATGATGTGATGTATTATCTCCCTAGATAAATATCTAATAACCCAACAGGTACATTAAGATATAACTTCTTATTCTCACGATCTACTTTATGGATAAGTTCATCTATCATCGGAACTAATATTTCGGTTCCGTTATAGTCTATCTCGAATAGAGGTTGATAATTACTATCGTTTACTCTTTTTAGTTGACCTATTTCACCTTCGTTAGTATCTATTACGTCAAAACCAGTGATCTCGTGGTAGTAGAACTTGTTTCCTTCTAGTTTAGGAAGCATCGTCAGTGGTAGGTATATCTCTGATCCGACTAATCGGTCAGCATCTTCTTCAGAGTTAGACTCCTCGAATTTAACTCTTAAAAAATCGCTTTTATGTAATGAAGCTTGTTCCATAAAAAAAGGAACCAGTTGTCCGTCGAAGTCGACGAACACTGATTCCAAGTTTTCGTATAACTCAGGTTCATCGGTGTCTAAATAAATAAGTACCTCCCCTTTAAAGCTAAATTTCTTTGCGATTTTGCCTAAATAGAAACAATCCTTTTTACGCATATCGCTAGTAAATTATGCTTGAGTTTCTTCGTTGCTTTCTTCAGTTGCTTCAGCAGTTTCTTCTGCAGGAGCAGCTTGTGCTTCAGCAGCTTTAGCTTGAGCAGCAGCAGCACGCTTAGCGTTTACTTCTTTCTCAGCAGCTAATCTAGCAGCTTTGTCAGCAGCTTTAGAAGAAGATAATCCTTCTTTCTTAGCGTTGATTTTAGCAGCTTTTTCTTCTAACCAAGCAGCGAATTTCGCGTCAGCTTGCTCTTGAGTTAAAGCTCCTTTGTTAACTCCACCTTGTAAGTGGTGTTTTAACATTGCTCCTTTGTAAGAAAGTAATGTTCTAGCAGTATCTGTAGGTTGAGCACCGTTGAATAACCATTTAACAGCAGCATCAACATTTAATTCTACAGTTGCAGGGTTAGTGTTAGGATTGTAAGTTCCGATTTTCTCTAAGAATTTACCATCTCTTTTAGCGCGTGCATCAGCAGCTACTACCCAGTAAAAAGGTTTTCCTTTTTTACCGTGTCTTTGTAATCTAATTTTTACAGACATAATTAATTTAATTAGTTGAGGTACCCGACCTCGGTTCAAAATTGAGGTGCAAAGATAATATTTATTTTGAAGTGATTCGTTAATATATTGATTTTTTTTATTTTATATCTATCTGACACACTGTGCGTTCTGTGGTGTAAGTAAATCCATTCTCTTCTATTATTCTAAACTGAGCTACTCTGTAGATCATTCGGGTAGAGAATTAGTACAGTTCGGTAAAACCTTCTTTAACCTAAGTAAACACTGGTTCTACCCGAATGGTATCCGAAAGAATTAGTATTGAATTAGTTCTGATTGTTGATAATGAGGTGGTTAGTTTAGGGATGTGCCATCATTATTGTGCAAAAAGGGAATATTGAGGCATTAGTGTCATAAGAGGGCAGAGAGGTATGGTTGTGAAGAATCGAAAATTAAATTAGGATTAAGAACATGCGTGGACAATAAGTATAACTAATTTTTTTATGTATTTTTACTAACTAAAGTAGTATTAAGAATTGAAGTACATTTATACTTAATAGAATCATTGAAGAAGTAAATTATGGCGAAGTTAAAAATTAAGAATTTTGGACCAATAAAAGAAGGAGTAGTTGATGGGGATGGGTATATCGATACTAAGAAGGTTACTGTTTTTATCGGTAATCAAGGTTCTGGTAAAAGTACTGTAGCTAAGTTGATTTCTACTTTTTCTTGGTTAGAAAAGGCGTTTGTAAAAGAGAATGAGGAAATCACAGAAGATTTGAGCCTAGAAACTTTGAGTGAATATTTGAATTATCAAAATATTTCTCAGTATTTTATTTTAGATAAGACAGGCAATGTAATTACTGAGTTTGATTATCAAGGCGAAAAAGTAAATATTACTTTGAAGGATAATAAAGTGTCATTAGAAGAAAATAAGTCTACTGAATATAATATGCCTAAGATAATGTATGTTCCTTCTGATCGTAATTTTATTAGTGCAGTTGAGAATTTTAGAGAATTGAAAGGATTGTCTACAATGATGTATCTTTTTGCTGCGGAGTTTGATAAAGCGTTAAAAGATAGTGTAGACAGTTTGCAGTTACCTATAGGTAATGTGCAATTTCATTATGAAAGTACCAGTAGAACATCTTTTATTGGTGAAGGGGAAAAATATAAGATTAAATTATCTGAAGCGTCTAGTGGTTATCAATCTTTGGTACCCTTGTATATTGTGTCAAGTTATTTAACAAGATTGGTCAAGTTAGAAAGAGATGAGAATAGAATGTTACTTTCAGGTGGGATACATAAGTATTTAAGTTTAAGTGAAGAAGAGGTTGCTATGATAAAATATAAGGAGTCCATTAAGTTAGAAAAAGAGGAGATTATTTCAAAAATGGAAAAATTAGTGAAAGAAAGTGAGAATAATTTAAGGAAAACTCCGAAGGAAAGGTTGAGTGTTATTAATTCTAATTATAAAAATATTATTAGATATTCACAACGATTAGATGAAATATGGAAGATAGAGATGGATTTTTTTAAAAATAAGAATTTAAATATACTAAAACCATATTTATACCATTCGTTTTTGAATATTGTTGAAGAACCTGAACAAAATCTTTATCCTAGTTCGCAACGTATTATGTTGAATAGTTTATTAGCACTCAATAATGAACTAGATGAGAATAGATTAGTGATTACTACTCATAGCCCGTATTTAATAAACTATTTGACGTTAGCAGTGAAGGGAAAGATGGTCTTAGATACAATAGGTGATAATCAAGAAAAGAGAGAGAGATTTCATAAGATAGTACCTGAAGAGTCTGTTATTAATGGAGAAGAATTAGTTATCTATCAGTTAGATGAAAAAGAAGGAACTATTCGAAAATTAGATACTTATAAAGGGATGCCTTCTGATGAGAATTGGTTAAATGAGCAATTGGGAGAGTTTAACGATGATTATGCCACTCTGTTAGAAATCGAGAAATTCTAAAAAGCTATGGAAGGATTCAAAGACTTTAAGATATATAAAGTTTCTCGTGTTGGCGTTTTTGGCTTGTGTGACGATGAAGAGAATGGTAATGGATTGGGGGATGTAGCTAATCTTCATAATGAACCTGCTTATTTGTGTGAAGACCTTGAGAGAGAAGAATCTCATTGGATTGCTAAAGTTGTTAATAGTGAAGAAAAAGATGTGTTCTTTGCCCCAATAGATAAGTGTGACCTTATACCAAAGAGAAATGATGGCAATGATTCTAAGCAATGTGATGGAGTTTTTATGTATGATGATGTTATTGGGTTTATAGAATTAAAGAATAGGGGAGATAAGGAGTCTCGTAAGTGGATTAATAAGGGAATAGAACAGTTAAAAGTATCTATAGATTGTTTTGAAGAATTTGAGTTTGTTAGAACTTATAAAGTAAAAAGAGCTTATATTTCAAATAAGAAGAAGCCTTATGTTCAGCAATCTGAAGCTATGAGAAGTGAACGTTTTATGGATGAAGTAGGCTATGTTTTATATATTAGAGGAAACGTAGATATAGATTAGGTATAGTGTAAGGTAATAAATTGTAATCTCTAGTTGTTTTGTAATGAAATTGTTTAATGCTAGTAAATTACGGAGAGAATGTAAAAGTTAATATTATATTAAAATAAAGCTTTTTTGTGTGGTCTAAATACTATATTTTTGTATTTGCTGTTATTAAAGAAGATAGTTAAAAATATGAAAAAGGTTATAGGGATAGTTTTGATGGTATTAGGGTTTGGATTCATCGCATGTGAGAATGAGACGAAGACGGCTGATCCGAGTATTATTGCGATGGTTAATAATGAAGAATTTACAACTGGAGTAAAATTCGAAACATGGAGACCTCAGTATACTGACTTAAGAGTAGCTAATGAAAATATACTGTATCTAAAAGCTGAAACGGATACAACGATGTTTACCCTGAGAGTTCCTTATGCTTTCTCTAATGAAGAAGTAGATAGAACATTCGCTTTTGGGGATGTAGTGCCAGTAGATGTGTCAGATTTAAAGACAGCTTTTGCGCAATATATCGTCTATGATAAAGTAACGAAAGCACCTATCGCTATCTATAAGACAGCTGAGAATATCACTAATACTGGGGAATTTAAGTTTGCGGATAAAGATAGTCAAGTGCCTGGAACGATAACTGCTGAATTCTTTGCGAATATGAAGAAAGATACTATGCCAGGATTCTATAAATTAACTACGAAGCAGAAAGAGTATTATAAGAATACACTTAGGAATATGAAGTCTTTCCAAGATGGTGTGGTGTATAAAATGCCTGTGAGCGTAGGTAAATAATTACGAATTATTAATTACGAATTACGAATTTTTGCCTTTGGCATTGTGAGATATATAAGACTGCTCTTTATGAGCAGTCTTTTTTTTTATGTTACAGAGTGTCCGTAAAAATTTCTACATTGCTCTTTATGAGTGGTCTTTTTTATATACTTTATGTATTCAAGTCTATGACAATGTACAGAACAACATAAATACAACATCACAACATCACAACTTCACAAAAGAACAATCTCACAAAAGAACAACTCCATAGCTTCACAACTTCACAAAAGAACAACCTCACAACTTCACAACTTCACAAAAGAACAACCTCACAAAAGAACAACTCCACAACTTCACAAAAGTTTTGTAACTTTGTTTTTTACACTATTCTACCTTGTTTAAGGTTAAAACTCTTATAATCACGTATGTATTTAATTTTTGATACCGAAACTACAGGTCTTCCTAAAAGTTGGCAGGCACCTATTACCGATACTGATAACTGGCCTCGATGTATACAGATCGCTTGGCAGTTACACGATGAGTATGGTAAGCTGATAGAGCATCAAGATTATCTGATTAAACCAGAAGGATTTAATATTCCTTATGATGCAGAGCGCATACATGGTATCTCAACAGAATTAGCAGAACAAGAGGGTATCTCTCTAATGGAGGCATTGGAGAAGTTTAATATTGCGCTGTCTAAGACTAAGTTTATCGTCGGTCAGAATGCTGGGTTTGACGTGAATATTATGGGGTGTGAGTTTTATCGTAAGGGAGTGAATAGTATTATGTCAGAGCTGCCTGTACTAGATACCTGTACAGAGGTGACGGCTGAGATGCTGAAACTACCGGGAGGTAGGGGAGGTAGATATAAACTTCCTACACTGACTGAACTGCATACATTCTTATTTGGTGAGAAATTCGCTGAGGCGCATAATGCTACTGCCGATGTGGAAGCGACTACTCGATGTTTCTTAGAATTGATAAAGCATGGAACATTCTCTACGCAGGAGTTACAACAGGATGAGGAGTACATCGTGCGTTATCGCGAGGCTAACCCTCAGCCATTTCAGTTGATCGGCCTTAAACATATCAATTTAAAGAAAGCGTCTGAAGAGATTCGCAAGCGACTGGCTAAACTAGAAGGTGGAGCATCTGAGGAAGTATCTGATCATGAGAAAGAATTATTAGATCAGGCTAACTTCGCACATCTACACGTGCATACACAGTTCTCTATCTTGCAGTCTACGATAGCGATTAATAATCTAGTGAAGAAGGCTGGTGACTGCGATATGTCTGCTGTAGCGATGACGGATCACGGTAATATGATGGGGGCATTCCACTTCGTGATGGCGGTGAATAACCATAATAAGGGGATAGAGGCTAAGAATAAAGAGCGCGCTGAGAATGGGGAGGAACCACTACAGACGCTAACTCCTATCGTGGGGTGTGAGTTCTTTATCTGTGAGAATCATACAGATAAGACTAAAAAAGACAATGGATATCAAGTAGTATTACTTGCCAAAAATAAAAATGGGTATCACAATCTAGCGAAGATGGCTTCTATCGCTTATACAGACGGGTTCTACTATGTACCTCGTATCGATAAGCAGGTGGTAGAGCAGTATAAAGAAGATGTGATGGTACTGACGGGTAACTTATATGGTGAGGTACCTGGTAAGATATTAAACGTAGGTGAACGCCAAGCTGAAGAAGCCTTACTGTGGTGGAAAGAGCAGTTCGGTGATGATCTATACGTAGAGTTGATGCGACATAATCAAGAAGATGAGAATCGCGTGAACAAGGTATTGGTAGAGCTAGCACGTAAACACGATGTGAAGCTGATAGCTACGAACAATGCTTATTATTTAGATAAAAAAGATGCGAATGCACACGACATTCTATTGTGTGTGAAGGATGGTGAGAAGCAGTCTACTCCTATCGGTAGAGGAAGGGGCTATAGATATGGTCTGCCTAATCAGGAGTACTACTTTAAGTCTACTGAGGAGATGAAGGAGCTGTTCTCAGACTTGCCTGATGCTATCTATAATATACAAGAGGTAGTGGATAAGGTGGAGCCATTCGTGCTACACCGAGATGTATTACTACCTAAGTTCGATATACCTGAGGAGTTTCAGGATGCGAGAGATTTAGAAGGAGATGGAAGTGGTAAGCGAGGAGAGAATAACTTCTTAAAGCACCTTACTTATAAGGGAGCAGAAGCGAGATATCCTGAGGTGACTGAGGAGATCCGAGAGCGACTAGACTTCGAACTAGCGACTATCGAGAGAACGGGATACCCTGGATATTTCTTGATCGTACAAGACTTTATCGCAGCAGCGAGAGAGATGGGAGTGTCTGTAGGTCCTGGTCGTGGTTCGGCTGCGGGTTCGGCTGTGGCGTACTGTCTAGGAATTACGAATCTAGATCCTATCGAGTACGATTTGCTTTTTGAGCGTTTCCTTAACCCTGATCGTGTATCGATGCCCGATATTGATATTGACTTCGATGATGAAGGTCGTGGTCGTGTAATGGATTATGTAATCAATAAGTATGGAGCTAATCAGGTAGCACAGATTATCACGTATGGTAAGATGGCGACTAAGTCTGCGATTAGAGACACGGCTAGGGTGTTAGACTTGCCATTGTTTGAAGCAGATAGAATCGCGAAGCTTATCCCTGGTATGATGCCATCTAAGTGGAACTTACATCGATTCTTAACAGAGGATGAGAACGCTATAAAAGGAGTACTTCGATCAGAAGAATTTGATAAAGTAAAAGAATTAATAGCTTTAGCTCAAGAGGGATCATTAGCTGCAGAGACTATACAGCAGGCTAAGATACTAGAGGGGTCAATGCGTAATACTGGTATTCACGCTTGTGGGGTAATTATCACTCCAGATGATATTACGAAGTTCGTTCCAGTAACGCTAGCTAAAGACTCTGACTTATATGTAACACAGTTTGACAACTCGGTAGCAGAGAGTGCTGGTCTATTAAAGATGGACTTCTTAGGGTTAAAAACTTTAACCCTTATTAAGGATACTATTAAACTAGTGAAGTATCGTACAGGTATAGATATAGATCCGGATAAGATACCTATCGATGATGTGAAGACGTATGAGCTGTTCCAGAGAGGTGAGACTATCGGGGTGTTTCAGTACGAGTCTGCAGGTATGCAGAAGTATATGCGTGAGCTGAAGCCTACCGTGTTTGCCGATCTGATAGCGATGAATGCCCTGTATAGACCGGGGCCACTAGAGTATATCCCTTCGTTTATTCGTCGTAAGAATGGGGAAGAACCTATCGTGTATGACTTAGATGCATGTGAAGAATACTTACAGGAGACGTACGGTATTACGGTATATCAAGAGCAGGTGATGCTTCTGTCGCAGAAGTTGGCTGGATTCACTAAAGGTGAGGCCGATGTACTTCGTAAAGCGATGGGTAAGAAGCAAAAGGATGTACTAGATAAGATGAAGCCAAAGTTCGTAGAGCAGGCTTCTGCTAAAGGACATGATGCTACTACACTAGAGAAGATATGGAAAGACTGGGAAGCCTTTGCTTCTTATGCGTTTAACAAATCTCACTCGACCTGCTATGCATGGATAGCGTATCAGACAGCGTATCTGAAGGCACACTATCCTGCAGAGTATATGGCGGCTGTACTGTCTAATAATATGAATGACATCAAGTCGGTTACCTTCTTCATGGAAGAGTGTAAGCGCATGGGACTACAAGTATTAGGCCCTGATGTGAATGAATCATTCTACAAGTTTACAGTAAATGATAACTATGAGATTCGCTTCGGTATGGGGGCAATCAAGGGAGTAGGACAAGGGGCTGTAAACACTATAGTAGAGAATAGAAAAGATGGGTTATACACTTCTGTATTTGACCTAGCGAAGAGGATAGACCTGAGATCAGCAAATAAGAAAGCATTTGAAAACCTTGCTTTAGCAGGAGGTTTTGATTGTTTTAAAAATACACATAGAGCACAGTACTTCCACACAGACCCAAGTGATAATATAGTGTTCTTAGAGAAAGCTATACGCTATGGGGCTAAGTCGCAGGAGAATGATAATTCTTCTCAGTTTAGTCTATTCGGTGAGAGTAGTGAAGTACAAATACCTGAGCCTCTATTACCTATCTGTGAGGAATGGAGTACGATGGAGAAATTGGCTAAGGAGAAAGAGGTAGTTGGTATCTATATCTCAGGACATCCATTAGATGACTTTAAGTTTGAGATGAGATATTTCTGTAATGTGAAGGTGGAGGAATTGACAGACCTGACTCCTTTCACGGGGCGCAATCTTATGTTCGGAGGAATGATTAGCGATGTACAGTTCCGTACTTCTGCTAAAGGGAAAGATTGGGCGATGTTTACCATAGAAGGATATGACGAGAGCTTTGAGTTCAGAATGTTCAATGAGGAGTTCTTGAAGTTTAGACATTTCTTATTAAACAATACATTCGTATATATTAAGATCCTAGTCAAAGAAGGCTGGGTGAATAAGGATACGGGAGAAAAGAGCGAACCTCGTATTCAGTTTGTAGAAATGAAGTTGCTACATGAAGTAATTCCTACTTATGCTAAGAAGCTTACAGTGGTGATGAATGTAAAAGATGTGGCTACTAGGCAAGCAGAGTTAATTAAAGATGCTTTTAGTAGATATCAAGGGGATAGTTTTGTGCATTTTGAAGTGTTGGAAGTAGAAAGAATAGTGAAAGAAGCTACTCCTATAGCTATACCACAGCTAGGAATGAATGAAGGAGATGAGGATGATGGGACGAGTGAAGGCTTTGATATGGATGAGCCAATAGCAGTAGATGTACCAGAGTTTAGAATAGTGAATAGATTAGAGTTTACTAGTCGCAATAGTAGAGTGAATATCACAGCAGAATTACTAGAAGAACTGGAGGCCTTACAAGTAGATTTTAAATTAAACTAGTAAAAGCAATATTATTTGATAATACTTTTATAGATAAAAAAAATTGTATGTAGGTCGATTACTATAATAATTTTATTAAGTTTGTTGATATAATATAAAAAGCAAAGAATAATGGCATTAGAAATAACAGATGCTACTTTCGAGGAAGTAGTATTAAAATCAGACAAACCCGTAGTGGTTGACTTTTGGGCAGTATGGTGTGGACCTTGTAAAATGTTAGGGCCAGTAATCGAAGAGATCAGCTCAGAATACGAAGGAAAAGCTGTAGTAGGTAAAGTAGATGTTGATGCAAATCAAGAATTCGCTGCTAAATTCGGTATTAGAAATATCCCTACTGTATTAGTATTCAAAGATGGTGAAGTAGTACAACGTCAAGTAGGTGTTGCACCTAAGAAAACTTATGTAGATTTCATTGAAGGATTATTATAATCCTCGATATATATAGTATTAAGGAAGACTCTCAGTAATGAGGGTCTTTTTTTTTTGCTTTATTTTAGAGAAGTGAATGTAGTGTCCCAATAGTTGCGACCATTATAGAGCAAAATAAGTCATTAGTAGCTATACTAAGCAGTATATAAGATAAAGAATGTATGAATGTATAGTTTTGTAACTGAATTATAGTTCATAGGTTCTTTGACATAGTGTATATATAAAAGGAGAAATATTCTTGTGGTTAGCTCTTTTATGGAGGGGAAGCTCGATTTATTTATTGTTTTAGGAGTATAGCTGAGTGTTTTTGGGTATGAGATGTTTTATTTTATGCACTAGGAGTGGTTGGTTATTGTTTTGTTTTTTGATTTGAAAGATCGTTTTTTTAATAATTGCATTATTTTTTCTGAAAAAAATAGGTGATAATAAGAGGTGCTTATGCTAAGTAGTATGCGGAATCAGTGTGTTTTTTGTTGTTTATAAGAAGAACAGGGGATATGAAGTAAAAAAAATGAAAAAAAGTTTAAGTTTTATGTTGTTGATACTCAGTTTTATCAAAATTAATAAGGGAAAAAGTTTTATTTTTTTTAAAAGTACATTTGGAACTGTAGAAAATGGTTGTATATTTGCATCGCATTAAAGCAGTAACGACGAAGGTTTGGTAGTTCAGTTGGTTAGAATACATGCCTGTCACGCATGGGGTCGCGGGTTCGAGTCCCGTCCAGACCGCAAAAGGGGAGACTAGCATCTCTTGAAATATAGAGATGCTTTTTTATCCACTCTTCGTTAGAAATAAAAAACTTTAAAAAAGTTTGGAATTTTTAAAAAAAGAGTTACCTTTGTCGCCGTTAAAGAATTAAGCTTTAATACAAAAACACTGGTTTGGTAGTTCAGTTGGTTAGAATACATGCCTGTCACGCATGGGGTCGCGGGTTCGAGTCCCGTCCAGACCGCCAGTTAAAAGGAGCCTCTCACAACGTGGGACGGCTTTTTTTGCCCTCTAAAGTTTTTTAGGGAGCTAAAGATTAGTTGTGTTGTTAAGTGCGAAAGCACTAAAGGTTTAGTAGTTAGACCAATGAAAAGCTTTCCTAGTGCGGGAGAGCTTTTTTTAATCAACTGTTGAATTTTGATAATGACATGTAAAAAATATTGAATATTGGTTTGGTAGTTCAGTTGGTTAGAATACATGCCTGTCACGCATGGGGTCGCGGGTTCGAGTCCCGTCCAGACCGCCAGTTAAAAGGAGCCTCTCACAACGTGGGACGGCTTTTTTTGCCCTCTAAAGTTTTTTAGGGAGCTAAAGATTAGTTGTGTTGTTAAGTGCGAAAGCACTAAAGGTTTAGTAGTTAGACCAATGAAAAGCTTTCCTAGTGCGGGAGAGCTTTTTTGTTTTTATATCCTTATCTGTATTGTTCTCTTCTATGATATCTAAAGAATCTTAAGGCTGTCTTTAAAAGGTTATTCTGGATATAATCATCTTTAACAAATATATAATCCATATAGATAGCGTTAGGATGTGGCACTGTTACGTATGGTGTACACTTGGTAAAACCATATTCTCTATAGATAGCGTTCTGGCCCTGTTGTGCTTTAGTAGTGGTTACATAAATTCTCTTGAAGTCTAATGATTGTATATGCTGTATGATGTATTGGCATAGTTTTATTCCTATACCCAGTCCTTGATACTGTGGACGTATATATAGATTAGTAATCTCACAAGTTGTATCAGTAAGTCTGTGCATGGCTATACAGCCCGCTAGTGTATCATTCACTTTAGCTATATATAGTAGCACTTCATTAGAGACGTTATCTGTACTTGAGTTAGTGCTTATGTTGCTGGAGTTGTCTAATGGCTTTAAATCTACTTTTATCGTTCTATCATATTCTGTAATTAATTGTTGTATATCTGTAGTTACAGTTAGAGACTGTATTATCTGGATGTTCATTATTAAGTGTGTTAATCTATAGTTAGAACAAGGTATAAAAAAAGGAACTGCTATAAAACAGTTCCTTTAAGTATATTATAAGTCTATTATTAAATTTTACTTAGCTAGTTTATGTACAACTAGATCTTTTACTGTAAATAGAGCAGGTGTATTAATACCATATTCTCCTTTATCAGATGAGTCCACATAGAATACTAAGTATTTAGCAGCTCCTAGTTTGTCTAGTTTTATTTTTTGCCAGTTAGTATTGATGCTTCCTTTATCATCTTTATAATCTACAAGTTTGTACTCAATAGGATTATTGATTACTTTTTTGTTTTCATCTAGTCCATAAACGATAATTGAGTAATAATCACCTTTTTTAAATTTTCTAGCAAAGTTGTCTCCATTTTGGATAGAGTAGTAAGTGTAAGGGCTTAGACCTACATTAATTTCTACAGGTAATAATTGTTGTCCTTTTTCATCTGAAAGCGTTACTGATGTTACCGCTTTATTTACGTCTATTACATCACCTTTAGCATATTTAGTAGTGATACCTTCTGTATAGGCTACTAAGAAAGGAAGAGCATTACCATCTTTATCTGTATTTTTAGCCATACTACCATGCATATTGCTAGCAAACTTATCTTTATGGTCTTTTTGGTCTGTACTGTTTGAAGCAATAAATCCATTCCAGTATTTGTTTTCACCGAAAGTAGAAACAGTGTGACTGAATGAGAAAGGTTTAGCTTCTATTCTCGCACCATTAGTAAAAGTATCTGTCCATAGATTACCTCCTTCAACAGGTATTCCTAGTTTAATATCTTTAAGGTTAAGAATATTATGAGTTTCACCATACTTAGCAGTAACGATATAATCATATATTTCTAATACTCCTGTGTTAGAAGTTACTCTTAATGCGATAGTTTGAGTCTCAGCATAATCAATCTTATACTTTAAGATAGGTTCTTCAGAAAGTTTCTTCTGAGTAGTAGTATTATGCCATACAAACTTATGTGTAGTAGGGTCAATTTTTGGGTCGATTGTAAACTCGCTTCTCGCTTCTACAGATTGTTTTATTTCTTTAATAACGATAGTGTGATTACTGTCATCGCTAGAACATGAAGTGAATACTGTAGTGGTAAGGGTTAAGCCTAGAGCAAGTAGTAAACTAGTACGTAAGAATCTAAGTTTCATCTTTAGGAATAAGTGTTATAGTTAATAAATTTTGTGTAAAATTAATGAAATAAATGAATCTATTGTTTCTAAAATGTTATTAATTTTTACATATTAATGTCATATAATGGCAATTTAAATGTTTTTTTGTTGATATCTTTGTAATTATTGTGAGGTAACAAATAAAGCACCACTTATAAGTGGTGCTTTAATTTATTTAATTATTTTCTAGTATTAATATAGGTTCCTTCAACATGTAAGTCTATAGCACCAGCTACTTCTGTAGATACTTCTCCTAGCCAACCTGACTCTTGATTGATTCCTGTATATACTTTAACAAAATCAATACCTGGTAGATTAACTTTATTACCTTCTTTATCTACAGCCCAATTGATATCAATAGCTGATTCGTCATCATTATTAGGTGCGTTGTCCGCGTAACCCCAAGGATACGAATATAATACCCAATATGAACCTTTTCCACTTTCATCTTTAGCATTATTGGCTAACTTAGTTCCTTTAAAGGTAATCTTGTCCCCTGTATGCCATTCTGGAAAATAACTTTGTTGATGGAAAGTGTTTTTAGGTTTCCATCCTTTATTACCTTGGTTGTCTTCCCATTTTATATATTCTAAATCAGTAGCCCAATTGATACTTGGATCTTTTACAGGTTCTTTATTTGGGTCGGGTTTGTAATATGTAATTTCGTAATTCTTTATAGTCTCTTTTTTATAATATTCGCTACCAGCTATTTCATACCATTCATCCTCATCAGGTATACCATTTTGATTTTTGTCATATGCTACCATGATGATTCCAGGTTCACAACTTCCTCCACGACTAGGTGCTTCTGGATTAGGGTTGCCACTAGCCCAAAAAGCATTTCCTAGTACTCTAAAGTCTCTCTTTCCTGGAACATTAACAATTGTATGGTCAAACCCAAATACTACATAACCTCCAAATCCACCAAGCGAAATCATTCCAGCTTTATCTTTAGCTATTGCATCTTGAGCCTTTTTAATCATTGTTTCCTTTGTATCTCCAATGTTATAAATAGGTAGTTTATTAGTGAATTGACCATAAGAAGGCATGAAGTCAAATACTCTCGTAATATGCTTTTTGTATTCTATATTTTCTTTGTTAACAATAATGTTAAATTGTTGATTTATTTTTAATTTAGGATCTTTAGCTTCTACCTCAATAGTATAGTTTCCTGTATTTAGAGTTACAAAGTCTAACTGTTGTTGGTCACTAATTATAGAGTCTTTACTAATATCATTAAGCTTTATTACTTTCCAAGAAATAGAAGGGTTAGTAAACTGTTTTAATTCTGGTTTTATTAGTACTAATTTACTTCGGTCTACTTTATATATAGAGTCAAGTTTTAAGACATTACCAGTTGGAACTACCGGATCAATTGGCGGAGTAACAGGAGATGAATCATCACTAGAACAGCTATAAAAAGTAATAGCAGATAGGCATAAAGTAGCCATTAGGCTTAGTTTTAATCTTTTTGTTTTCATATTAAGTTATTGGTTTATTTTTTAATGAATGCTATATGAGCGGGTATATTACCTCCTGTTGTCTTCCATTTAAGCTTTCCTTCAGGAGAGAAACAGTAGACAAAACCTGTCCCTATATAGTCTTGTGCATCAGTCATGAAGATTTCTTTGGTTTCAGGATTGACTGCTATTCCATAAGGTATCTGTATTTGTTTTTCTGTGCCATCAGTGATGATGTTATCAGTAATAACTTGTTTTGTCAATGTATTAAGGATACCATAGGATACATTATTACCTCCTGTGTTATGTTTATAAGAAGTTGCGTAGTAGTATAGCTTATCATCATCCATAGTCATATTAGATACAGGGATGTCCAGCTTCTGTTTCACTTGGTCAGAGTCAGAGTCTATTACATATAAGTTAGGTTCTACATTATAATAGTCTCCTCTTGAAGAAACATAGATGTCTCCAGCTTTATCTATCTGCATACGATGTAAGTTGATGGCTACATCTATCTTTTTGGTTTCTGTAAATGAAGGAATGTCTATCACTGATACTGTAGTATCATAGTTAGGAACGCGGTATCCTCCAGAGTTAGCCACATATAGTTTGTTACCTTTAATTACCATTTCTTCGGGTTGATAACCAACTGTTACTCGTCTAGTTACTTCTAGTGATAAGGTATCTATCTCCGCTACGAAACCACGTTCTGCATTTGGATTTATTTCTACTTTTCCTGCATACGAACTAACGTATGCCTTACCATCTTTAAAAGCGAGATAACGGCAGTTAGGTACATGTATTTGTTTAATATGTTTGCCTGTTTCAACATCAAATACTTCTATGAAGTTTGATACGTTAATAGTAGCATAGGCTTTAGTTCCATATATCTTGATATCATTACCTACATCTCCTAGTTCTTTAGTAATGTTAGGGTTTCTTTCTGAGAAGATATCTCTAGTATACGTCCCATTCTGATATTCAAATAAGTCAATAGACGCTCTGTTCATTCCCATATTCCCCTCATTAAGAAGATAGAAACCGCTGTATTTATCTGTAGTAACAGGGATAGATACTTGCGAACTATCTGATAAAAAAATCATCTCATCTTTGCGACAACTTATTAATGTTAGTAATGCTAATACAAGGAATATTATTTTGTTTAATTTCATAGGTCAAAGCTTAAAGTGAAACGGAAGTTACGTCCAGGCATTGGGAAGTTACTCACAACTTCATAATATTGATTCGCAATATTGTTTGCCTCTATGCTTGCTTTAAAGTGATAGTGTCTCCATTTAAAGCTTTTCAGCAAAGAAATGTCATGTGTATACCAAGGTTGTATTTCATTTCGCTTGATATTGTTTTTATTACCATTGTAACGTTCTCCTACATAAATAAAACTATAATTCAGAGACCAATCTTTATAGTCTAAGCTAACTATAGATGATCCAGAATGCCATGGAGCATAAGGTATCTGATCTCCGTAATAAGAAGGCTTGCCATATAGCGTTTTACTCTTGTCTTTGGCAACCGTATATTCATAAGTTAGGTTTACTCCTAGCTTTAAGTCCTCCATGATTTTTAGAGTAGTTCCTAAGTTAGTTTCTATTCCGTAGTTTTCTACCTTTCCTAGATTGGTCATCATCCATCTCATCATACTAGAAGTAGGAGTAGCAATAATCTTATCTGTAATATTAGCATAATAAGATTCGACAGACAGATGCACTTCTTCAAAAAGAGAATGTTGAAACTGTTTATTATAAATAAAACCTAAGTTAACCTGTCTAGACGCTTCAGGTTTTAAGTTAGCTGTACCTAATTGAGTATAATAAAGGTCATTAAATGTAGGTAGTCTATAAATGTACTTATAGAAAGAATGAATGACTAGATTCTCATTATCCCAAGGCTTATAGCTTAGGAATACAGAAGGTGCCCAATAGTGACGATCAGGTGCTTCAAAGTTATAACGTACTTTTTCTTTAGTAAATGTTCCTAGTATATTAGCTTGAGCCTTTACTTTACCCAAGTTTACAGAAGTTGCAAGTGAAGTCAGGAATGTGTAGCGTTCAGGATAAGAGAACGGCGTTCCTTGACCTTTGCGTGTTGCATTTAATTTATTGTATTGTAAATCTGTAGATAAAGACACATCCCATATATCTGTAAGCTTGTACAGGTGTGCTGCAGATAGATAATACTCTTGTTGAAAATAAGTATTGTCAAATTGTGGATTATAAGTTACCTCTTCTCCTTCAAAGCCTACTGTCTTACGTGATAAGTAATGCATTTCATCATAAGCATATTTTCCTTTGAGTTGGAATTGATATCTGTCTGAAACAAATCTTGTCCATTCTCCTTGTGCCATGAAGTTTTTGTCTTGCTGACGTTCATTGATGTTTTCTGTTTCAAGAGTTACATCACTTTTTTTAATAACGGCACCAGGTAAGCCTCTATCTGATTGGTAATAATATAAATTAGCTTGCCAAGTATCTTTATCTGTTTTTCCAAACCATGTATTCTCTATTCGATATGCCTCTATATCACTATTCTGTCTATGTCCAATAGTATCATAAGCTACAGAGCCATCTATATTGTGGCGTTTTTGTCTGAATTTATAATCACCATTAGAATAGATATATTCAGCACTGATAGAGGTACTAATATTGTTATTTACCTTGATATCTGTACGTACAGAAGGGTTGACTAATTGGATAGAACCCGCTTTATACTTAGCTGATATATTGACGTCCTTTCCTTCTTGGAAGATAGGCTTTTTAGTTTGTAGATATACAGTAGAAGCAGACGCAAACTCCTTAGCAGATTGGAAGATAGCACTACGTTGACCATTGTATAGCTTTACAGTCTCGATATTGTCTAAAGAGAACTTTCCTAAGTCTACGATTCCATTCTGTGCATTGCCTACTTGTACCCCGTTATAAAATACTCCTACATGATGAGTACCCATATTACGAACATCTACTGTCTTTAGGCCGCCCATACCTCCATAATCTTTGATCTTCACTCCTGCGAAGTATCTTAGAGCATCTGCTACGCTATAACTATTAAGACGTTGAAGTTTAGCTCCGTCTAGTGTTTGTACAGGTATAAGATCTCGAAAGACTTCTTTTTGTATCACGATCTCATTTAGAGCAGTAATACTGTCTTTAGGTGTCTGTGCATACATAGCAGTATTTGCTATACATAACACAGTGGTTAGTACTAGTAATTTTGTTTTAGTCATATTAGTTTTTGGCTAGTTGATTTTGACAATGGAGTAGATTTAAATGCGTCAAAATCACTGTTGCCAATGACTATATCATAGAACGCCTTATGTTTCATCCCCCGAAAACATCAAAACTTATTTTAGATTGGCAGGTATTCTGACTTACTCATAACGAATATCCTTCCCATCTATGCGACAGTGGATAGCTAGATTCGTTAATTTTTGATGAGCTTACAGCAGCGGGTCTGTTTAGGATTTGCACCTAATTCCCTTTTTCGTATCACAATGATAACCAGTCTCGTTACAAATATATAAAAAAAGCTTAATGGAATGTATTTATTCTGTTAATGGTATTTTATTATAGAATCTTTAAAAATTATTCCAAAAAGGCAGGTGAGATTGATAAGTCTTTAAAGCTTGCTTGTTCATCTCTGTTTCTAAAACTGGGTAGACACGCATTCCTCTTTTGCCTTCTTTTAGTTTAGTAGATATTATATTAAGTTTGGCTAATTCTTCTTTTGGGTATAAAAAGTACCCTTGTTGAGTAGAAATAAGTAGATAGTCAAAATCATCTGTGATCTGATATGGGATAGTCTTTCCTTCATTATCACGTTGCCATATCGCTACGAAATACCCTGTTTTTTTTGGGGTTATTTTAGCTTCTCTATAGACGATTTTTTGGTTGTTGATACAGAAGGTACAGGCATTATAGTCATTTTTCTCCTCTGCTATTTGAACATCGTATATTGGGGTATTATACTTAGTGGTAAGCGATTTATCTATGCGTGTAAGAAAGTTAGGTATTTGCATTAAAATGAATTAATTTTAATCAAATGTAGTAAGTTTTATTTTATAAGTTGTAAAAGATTAGTTTTGCGCATAAAATAGATGCTCCAATAGCCATAAAAACTGATAGGAGCATCTATTCATTAAGATGTAATCTTATTTTGTTTTAGTGATTTCTATCTCTTTATAGGAAAATTTTTCTCTAACAGTGCCATTATTATTTGTAGAAATACTTATTTTAGGATATTTATTTTTATTATATTCATATTGTACATTCCCTTTTGTCGAGTTGTTTTGATTGTAAGAAGTTACATTATTTATAGGCTTATAATAGTACATAATATCAAAAGCTGTTGTTTTTTGAAAATGCAGAGGTAGATTTACTGGCATGTCTCTAAAAGGATTGGGGTTGTTATCATAAGTATAAGATTCTACCAGATTAGCATTATCTATCGTAGAAGTATTTACGAGATTACCTTGATCATCATAATTAAAACCTGTTGTGTTCTTTATGTCAGTCGCTTTTATTATTTGTTTTTTATTATTATGAGTAAAGAATAGTTTACTATCATAGTCTAGATCAGTACTTTTTATCATTTGTCCTTTATCATCATATTCGAAAACAAAGTTTTTTGTCAGTTTACCCTCGCCATTGACTTCTTTTATTTTGATAAGTTGGTTGTTCTTATCATAAAAGTAAGAGCATTCAGACTTGGAGTGCACCACCAACTGATTGTTTCTTATAGCCTCATAAGTCATGTAATGGTTTGTTACTTTGCCTTGATCATCATAGGCAAATTTCACTTCATAAGAATCACTATCATCTTTAAAGGAATCTATATTCGTATAGACATCTAGAACAGTGATTTTTTCTTTCCCTGAATTGGAGGTGCCGTCATCATTAGAATTATTACTATCAGAACTACATCCTATAGTAATAAATACTAATAAAGTACTTAAAATGTTAGTTATAGCCTTTTTCATATGAATGAATATTAGTAATGCAAAATTACTAAAAAAAATGTATATTATATGTTTTATTTACTTTTATTGTGTTGTTTTTTAGTTATTTGTGTTAAAAATAACTATATGAAATGTTATTATTAAGAATAGAAAATAAAGCAATGTTTACTTTGTGATTTTTATATTAATGATGGTGCTGTCTTAGATTGATTTCATCAGTATATATCTTATAATATGTACGCTTTGCTTGCACTTTCTTGAGGATTCTTTGGGGATTCCTAGGAGTTTTCTTGCCTAGAGGGTGTTTTTGTCAAAGAAAGGTGCAAGAAACCCTCAAGCAATCCCCTAGTAAGTCAAAAGAAAACAATCATTAGTTTAAGAATAAACACTAATAAGAAATTGATCTTTTATGTACTTATTTTTAAAATAATGATGTGAGTATTTGTTTTTCTAAACAAGTGTTCTATATTTGTAGAACAACATCTACAAATATCAGTATTATGAAATATAGTGTATTCATTTTTAGTCTTGTAATAATTGTATCTTTCAGTTCTTGTAAGATTAATCAGAAAGTTGGAAGCGAGAAAGTAGGTCGTTGGGTGTTTAAAAGTACAGTCGAGGGAAAGCAGGAAGTACAACGTGGAAGATACGACAGTGCGGGTTTTCAGAAAGGGACATGGAGGTATAAGCGAGATGGAAAGCTTTATAAAAAAGAAGTGATACGAGATTCTATAGCTCACACTACTTTTTATCACCCTAATCATAAGGTAGAGGCAATCGGTAAAACGGTATTGGTCAAAACTAATAAAGGTTTGCATTATTACTATACAGGATCTTGGTTTATCTATGATCTAAAGGGAAGATTAATACAAGTAAAGCATTATAAAAAAGGAATATTAGAACATATTACAACTGTACGAGAATGATAAAACTACCACAAACAGAAGAACAACTAATGGAATATATTTGGGATATGGAGAAGGCATTTACAAAGGATATTATGGAAAAGTATCCAGAGCCTAAACCTGCTCAAACAACAGTGGCAACGTTGTTAAAAAGATTAGTTGACAAAGGGTTTATTGATTATAAATTATATGGTAACTCTAGAGAGTACTACCCTTTAATAGCGAAAGACGATTACTTTGAGAAACATCTTAACGTCATGGTAGAGAACTTCTTTGATAACTCTGCTTTGCGTTTTGCTTCTTTTTTTACTAGAAAAAGTAAGATGAGTAAACATGAATTAGAAGAATTAAAAAAAATAGTAGATGAACAGTTAAAAACGAAATAGCTATGTTATTATACCTATCCAAAATCACACTCATTCTCATTGCTTCACTAGTGATATATAAACTGTTGTTAGAGAATAGTAAAGCACATCACTTTAAGAGATATTACCTACTAGGGACATTGCTTATAGGGCTTTTTTTACCGTTTATTACTGTTTCTACAGATGTGGAGATTGTATCATGGAACCAAACTTTAGAAGAGTTAAACGACGTCATTATGGAAACTCCTAAACAGGAGGTGATGGTTAATTCTACTATAGAGTGGTCTTATGGAATAGGGGTGTTATATCTGATAGGGATATTATTTTTACTATTTAAGTTAGTTGTCGAAACTATCAAAATTAGAAGGTTAAAACAGGAAGGAACTAGTATAGAGTTCAATGATGTAGCTATAGTTTTATCTAGTCAAATCACAAATGCCTTCTCGTTTGGGAATACAGTATACTTTCCTATAACAGAAGAAGTGTCAGAAGACAATAAAATATTGCAACATGAAATAGTACACGTACAGCAGAGACATAGCTTGGATATTATATTGATAGAGATGTTAAAAGTGCTCTTTTGGTTTCACCCAATATTCTATTATTATAAGACTTGTATAGCGTTAAACCATGAGTTTTTAGCAGATGACTCGAGCGTTTCTTCTCAAGAAGAAGCAGGAGCATATTTACAGTTGTTATTAGCTCAGACTTATAAACAGCATGAGTTACAAGTAACGAGCTCTTTCAACTTTAACTTGACAAAGAAGCGATTCATCATGATTACAAAAAACAATAGTCCATGGAGAAATAGAGTAGGGATCAGTTTGTCTTGTGTTCTTTTTTTACTAGTGGGCACACTTGCTATTCAAGCCAAGTCAACTAATCAGAAAGTGACGACAGATACAGCTGATATACCATTCCAAGCGACAGATACGCGAGCTCAATATCCAGGAGGGATGAATCAGTTTATTAATGACTTTCTTCTAAATTTTACAGATCCATATCCCTATTCAGAAGAGAGTGAGGCTAAAGTAGTAGTACAGTTTACAGTAGAAGTGGATGGGACATTAGAGAATATAGTGGTTTTAAGAGATCCGCTAGGAGTAGGAGAAGAGATAGTAAAGACCTTAAGGACGATGCCAAAATGGCTTCCTGCACAGCAGAATGGAGAAGTAGTAAGCACAGTGTTTACTTTACCAATAACTTTTAAAAGAGCAACACCATGAGACCAATAACAACAGTATTATTATCATTTAAGCTATATGTTACTTGCGTAGTGACTTTATTAGGAGGTGTACTAACAAGTATGGGACAAGAGATATTAGAGGATTACAGTAACTTTCTTGCACTTGAGAAAGTTGAGCTTTCTTCAGGCGATATACGTTTATTAAAAACAGTAAAAGAAGTAGACTCTACTGTGAAGGGAGCAGAGTATATTAATAAGCATCGTTTGTTTTGGGATTATCTTGTAGTGAATTTTTCTGAGTCTTTAGAGAAGAATACATTTGCCTCGAATAAAGAGATTACTTTGTCACAAGATAGCTTTCTATCTATGATGGTGTCGGATACTATTTTTAGTCCGTTAGTAGAGAAGTATAACGCTCAAGTGATAAAAAAGGATAGTAAAAAAGATTCTATCTCTATGGATGAAGTACTTAATGTTGCTGTTAAGTTCTTTAGTATAGAGAATATTACCCCAAAGGGAGAGTACACGGCGAGGGTATGTGTAGGATTAAATAGTATTAAAAATACTGAAGCTATACGTATGCCCTTTGTAGAAGCTTTTGCTTTCAATGCCATTATGAAGAATCTTAGAAATGAACAGTATGATGTATATAATTACTTTATAGATTCAATAAGGGGTATTTATAAGTTAAACCTTGGTATTGATAAAGAAGAAAGATTGCTTCGTGCTCAGGGTGCTCTTTTTATTCAGATGCTTCAGAGTGATAAACTGAAAGAGTTATTAGAAGATGAATATGATCTGAATAAGGAGGTATTACCTTTTGTACTTTCTTCGTAGTTAGAATAAATTTATATAGAACCTGTCGTTAAAAGACAGGTTTTTTTATACTAACACTTGAATAATTTGTATTTTTAAAACAAAAAATGAGAACTAATTATTTTAAGTACTTCTTCACTATTTTTATCTCTACCTTAGTTATGGCCTCGTTCGCACAAGATAGAGTAGTTATCCATGAGCATACTCCTAAGTCTGCCTTGATCTGTGCTAGGTCTAATACAGATACTGTTGAATTCACGCATAACAAACAGTTTAAACCCGCTACTTCTCGTATGAGTGCTGATCAATTATCTATAAACTTTTCTAAGCATTTTTACCAAGCTTTTCCTGATAAGAAGGTGAGTAATAATATTAATCTTGTTTTTGAAATAACCATTGAGAAAGACGGATCTATTAATGATATCAGTGTATTGCGCAGCAACTTTACATCAGAAGAGAACGATAAGCTAAAAGAGATCATTTATACGATAACAGCAGATACGTGGATTCCAGCTTCTTATAAAGGAGAGAAGATTACTTCACAGTATACATTGCCGATTATATTATTAGCAGATGTTAATGAAATTTAGTGTCAATGTGATGTAGGGGCTTTTTTGTTATAGTTATAAGAGATATCTTAGTTAGCTGTTAATAAAAAGCACAATACAGTGTTCAATACAACGACAACTAAAGTAATACTAACACTTGTATCTACTACCTAACTTTGGTTAGAAGGCGGGATGCATAAAGTGGTAGCAAATAGCCTATCGAATGAAGTATCTGTTCTGACAGATAAAAAGCACGCTAAGTATCCAGGTCATTTTATGAATGATTTTGTAAAAGCCTTTTACAAGAATAACCAAGAGATAGAGACAGAAGAGACAGAACTTAGTTTTACTATTAATTTTACAGTAACAGATTCAGGACAGGTAGATAATATTACTGTGCCTGGTATTACAGACTCATCTATATCAGAGGAGGTTGTCCGTACAGTGAAGTCTCTAAAGAAGTGGAAGCCTGCTACAGAGGGTAAAACAGCAATAGCATCACGATATTCAGTACCTTTTTATATTAATGTATCCATATTAGAAGTATAACGAAATTAGAGAAGAGAGCATATCGCTCTCTTTTTTTGTTTATCTTGAACTTGCTAAAAAAAGAAAATAGAATGATACATAGAACCTTAAAGCTAGTATTTGTTTTTACCTTGTTTGTATTAGGGGCTCAGTACAGTGTGGCTCAGAGAAAGAATAAAAAGTCAAAGAATAAGCAGACAACAGAAGTTGTTACATCTCCTCGTGATACAATAGCTACGTATCAAGGCGATTTTAAAGAAGACTTCTTAAGAGCATTCTTTAAGGAGAGTGGTAAGATTGTATTTAGTGGAGCAGAATTTAAGTTTGTTCTTAGTTTGTTATTGACTGATACAGGAGAGGTGAATGAAGTCATCGTTCTTGGTGTAGATAATAGCAATGTCAAGGAAAGAATGAAGACTATCGCTATGAATGTAGGAGCTTGGACTCCTGAGGTAAAAGAAGGGAAGCATATTAAATCTCAAGTAACAATCCCTTTCGTTATTAAGCAGAGTGACTTTATTATGACTCCAGCAGATTTAAATAAGTTATTAGAGAAAAGAAAAGAGTAAACTATCTCTTGGTATAGAACTATATCTCTGAATAATGTAAACCTATTGATTTTTTATTGATGTAATAATACCTTTGTAGTAAGTCCATTATTTATACGAATTTACGGACTTACTACAGAGTCATTTAATAGAAGATTACCTTGCTAAGATTTCTATAAGTTGATCTCATATAAGACATGTTCTACTAGAGGGTGGTCTTTAGGGACAAGAGGATGATTAAAGTTCTTTACATAAGACATTCCTATTTTCTCCATTACATTATAAGAACGCTTATTCTGTGTCGTAGTGAATGAATAGATCTTATCTAATTCTAAAGTTTCTTTACCAAATGCTATACACGCTTTAGCAGCCTCTGTAGCATAACCTTTACCCCAGAACTGTGGTAGCATACGCCATCCTATCTCTACTCCTGGAGCGAAGTCCACATCAAAGGTAATATCTAATAACCCGACAAACCCAATAAAGCTTCCACTGCTTTTTTCTTCTACAGCGAAGAATGCATATCCTTGAGTATCTATTTTACTTTTTTGTCTGTTGTATGCCTGTGTTGATTCTTCAGCTGTCATTTTCTTCAAGAAAAACTCCATCACCTGATCATCCTGATTCATAGCTATAAAGTCAGCTAGATCACTTTCTTTATATTGACGAATCAGTAGTCGTTCTGTTTCTATAAATACCTTCATTGTTTTATTTATTTTATTGTTTGTAGAAGAGTAATACTATGGATTAATCTCTTCACGTACTTTTTTAGTTAAGCTGTTGAATACTAAATCATATGAATGATCTATTAATTCTTTTAATAGAGGCCACTGTACAGAACCTCCTAAGTGTACACTGTTCCAGTGCTTTTTGCTCATGTGATACCCAGGTGTGATCTCACTATAATCAGCACGTAATTCTTCTGCACGTTCAGGATCACACTTCAGATTGATAAAGCAGTTCCCTTGTTCCCATTTCGTTAGGTTTAGGAGTAAGTATATTTTACCTCCCACCTTGAATGTTAGAGTTTCTTCATCAAAAGGGAAGTCTTCTACTGTCCCTTTTTTATTTAGGCAGTAGTCATAGAGTGTATGTACATCCATTGTTATAGTGGTGTTTTACCGAGTTGTATTAGTTCTTTTCGAGATAGAGTATCGTAGACTAGATCATAAGAGTGGTCTATCCATTCTTTGATTTGATCAGGTGTAAATCTGCCTCTGAGATATACCGTATTCCAGTGTTTCTTGTTCATGGTATATCCATATGTAATATCTTCATATTCCTCTCTTAATTCAGTCGCAAGTTGAGGGTCACATTTGAGGATAATATTGCGATCACCCTGTTCCCAAAAGTGCATGGCAATCATCGCAAATATCTTTCCGCCAACTTGGAATGTCATTAAGTTTTCGTCAAATGGGAAACCACTTGTAGCGTAAGGTCTAGAAGAACAATAGTCGTATAATTCATCTAGTTCCATAGTTTATATGATTTTATATAATACAGGTTTACTAGGACTAGCATCATTGACAAAAGAAGCTAGCTGTATATTCAGAAAATAGAACCCATCCTTTACCTCATCATCCACATATATCATCTCTGTAATGGTAGACTTTAGCCTAGCATCATCGTTCAGATGACGAGTATCTGTTACATTCCAGAAGGCCTTATGAGCGAGTAGTTGCCCGCCATCTTCTTCTCTGTCTACGCTTGGCAGATCTATGAGTAGATGATCTATACCCTGCTCTCTTAAGAAGGTAGCAGCCTCAGCACATAAGTAAGGAGGATTGGTATGAGAGTATTTTCGTTGTTTCTTGTTTAACTCATTAGGCGTAGTACGTATGATAATCGCTTTTTGATGATTAGCAGTCCATACCTTTTTTAGCTGTGCTAATGTGATTACGCAGTCTCCATCTTGTTGTACTTCTGGAGAGATAGTCACAAGTTGAGCAAAGAAGAAGTATTCTTTTAAGCTCTCATTGACATTGTAGAAGTCATACGTGATATGTCCTAGACATTCTGTATGAGTCCCATGCCCATGAGGGTTGAATGCGATATTATTAAAGTTAGTCGAAGACTTACCTTCACTTACTTTCCCTATCCAGTCTTCTACCACTACAGGAGATATCTCAGGCTTATCTAGATACCATGCGATAGGATTATCGTCAGTATTGATAAGCGGGATAGAGATATCTATCGGCTTAGAGAAGTCGATTTGATAATCTGTATCTGAATAGGTTATCGTTGCTTTCATTGTTTTATTTCAAATCTAAATAAAATAAATCAGATGCAATACCATCACTTAAGAATTTTCCCTTATTTGTGATCGTAAGGATATCCCCTTCTTTATGCATCAGTCCCTCTTCTAAGAAAGGAGCGCTAAGTTTGATCAGATAATCGTGATAAGTCTTACCGAACTCTCTTTCTACACGAGTCAGGTCTACTCCCCATATCGTTCTCAGTCCAGTCATGATATATTCATTATATCGATCCGTCAGGTTGAGTTCTTCTATTTCTCTAGGTAGTTTATCTTCTGAAATATCTTTTATATAAAGACTGTTATTCGCTATATTCCAACTTCTGTGTACTCCGTCAAAGCTATGTGCTGAAGGACCTATACCTAAGTACTTTTTACCTAACCAATAGGCTGAGTTATTCTTAGAATAATACCCCGGTTTAGCGAAGTTAGATAGTTCATAGTGGATATATCCCTTCGCTTTTAGAGTCTCTATTAATAACATAAAATGTTGATGAGCCACCTCTTCTTCAGGACTAGGGATAACCCCTTTTTTGATGAGTTTGTTTAAGGCTGTACGCTCCTCTACAGTTAGCGCATAGCACGATATATGAGGAATGCCAAGGTCTAAGATACGCTGTACATTAGATAGCCATCGTTCATTGCTCATATTCGGAATACCGTATATCAAGTCTATTGAGATATTGTCAAAGAGACTCGTAGCTATCTCTAGACATTCAATAGCTTCTGTAGAATTATGAGCCCTATTCATCATCTTTAGGTCGTCCTCATAGAAAGACTGAATACCGATACTTAGTCGGTTTACTCTAGATTCTGCTAATTTGTATAAGGTAGCTTTATCTAGATCATCCGGATTCGCCTCTAATGTGATCTCTGGATGTTCATTAACCTCAAATAAATTATAGGCTGTCTGTATCAAGTCATTAATCTCATCTACCTCCAAGATACTAGGCGTACCACCACCGAAATATATCGTCTCAATGATCTCACCATCTAGTTCATTCTGGCGCAGTGCCATCTCATGTTTTAGACCTGCCAGCATCTCCTCTTTCTTCTTTAATGAAGTAGAGAAGTGAAAGTCACAGTAGTGACACGCTTGTTTACAGAACGGAATATGTATATAGATACCAGCCATTATTTTTTTACTCTATCTTGGTTTTGTTTTACGAATGCATCCCAGCCACTATAACTTTTAGTAGCCAATGTTCGCCCACTGTTAAAGAAGTGACAGACAGCTGCTGCTAGTCCATCCGTACTATCTAGATTCTTAGGTAGTTCTTTAAGTCCAGGTAATAATTGTTGTAGCATTTTTGCCACCTGTTCCTTACTAGCATTACCACTACCCGTGATCGCCATCTTTATTTTTTTAGGCTCATACTCCGTCACAGGGATATCGCGAGACAGTGCTGCAGCCATCGCTACTCCTTGCGCACGTCCTAGTTTTAGCATAGACTGAGGGTTCTTACCTAAGAACGGAGCTTCGATAGCAATCTCATCAGGATGAAAAGTTTCAATTAATTCGATGGTTCTGTCAAATATCAATCTTAGACGAGTATATCTATCCTCATACTTAGCTAATAGCAATTCATTCAGCTGAAGGAATTCCATCTTTTTATTCACCACCTTGATGACGCCGAATCCCATGACTGTTGTTCCAGGGTCTATACCTAATATGATTCTATCTACTGTCAATCTATTCTTGTTTTTAATATCTATGCAAAGATGATACGAAATCCACACTACTCCAAAAAACTGTTCAGTTTTGCTATAAACCTTAGCAATACAGCTTTTGTATAGGAGCTGTAGTTACTTTTTTGTACTAGATACACGATCACACTAAAAATATCGTTTACTTTGTAGCAATGAAGATACTATCTGACAAAATTAAGCAATATCTCGTACTTCTAATTAAAATATTAGTAGTAAGCGCCGCTTTTTATTACATCTATAACCAACTGTCAAATGATGAGACATTGGATTTCCATATTTTAGGCGAAGTAGTGAGTGACCCTAAGAATTACCTCGCTATTGCTGCGTTGATGTTTTTGACATTCTCTAATCGTTTTGTAGAGATTCTGAAGTGGCAGAATCTATCTTCATTAATTAAACCAGTCTCTGTAGGACAAGCTGCTAAGCAAGTATTGAGTGCTTTGACACTTGGAATATTTACCCCTAATGGGATAGGGGAGTACGCAGGTAAGGCACTTTATTTTGAGAAGAAAGATGCCCCCCGTGTTATATTCTTGAATATGGTGTGTAATGGGGTACAGGTGATCTACGCTATTGTTTTTGGGTTGATGGGATTGACTATTCTGAATCAGTTCCATGAGATTATCCCTAATACTTATCTATACATTGTATACGCTGTGATAGCGGTTGTATTTACCTTGTTATTCTCTATCAGAAACTTCGCTATAAAGGGCTACTCTATACAGACTATTCTCAATTTATTAAATGAGATACCAAAGAAGAAACACCGCAAGAATCTATTCTTAGCCCTACTTCGTTATGCATCATTTACCCATCAGTATGTGATTTTGTATTATTTATTTGGTGTAGATATACCTTATTTTGAGCTCTTATGTGCCGTATCGGCTATCTATTTAATGGCATCTTCATTACCTAACTTTCAGTTCTTAGAATTTGCTGTCAAGGGGAGTATTGCCATGTTTATTTTCACTGCTTTAGACGTTAATCAGTGGGTTGTCGCATTAGTGGCTACCTTGATATGGTTACTGAATATCGTTTTGCCGATCAGTATCGGTAGTTACTTTGTATTGACGTTTAAAGTAAAAAAATAGAGAACAACCACTGTATCTACTAGAATAATATACACTATTACTGCTTACTCAATACAACAGGAACCACGAATTGACTTTTCACAGGAACACCTCTTTTCAAGGCAGGGTGTACCGTAGAGAAATCCTGACTTTGTTTGTGTAAGATATCATCTATCGTTTTGGTCAATCCTTTTAGGCTATCAGGTATTTCGTATAGTTGAAAGTCTATTTTAGAATTCGCCTGTACAGTTACCAGTATTTTGAGGGTATCTAGTTGATCGAAGTTGCCTTGAATAGTATCCGCATTTAATCTTAACTGTAGATTTTGGGTAACAAATGAAAAGAAACAATCCTTTTTAGCCTGGTTATCTGTTAGAGAATCACATGATTCTACAGACGGATAACTATCTACCTTGCTCCAGTCTATCTTTTCTAATTCTTCTTGTAATAAAGCCTCTTCGTCTAGCTGATAATTCGCTTTATTCTGACAACCTAGTAATACTATCGATAAGAAAATTGAAAAGAGTAATTTTTTCATAGCTTGGATTATTGTATCTTTAATTCTCAAAAATACAAAAAATACAGATGGAATATGTACTATTATTAATCAGTATCTTATTATTAGCAGGAGGACTTATTGGAAGTATTTTACCTGCACTACCAGGACTACCTTTGAGTTGGGTAGGTATTCTATGCTTATATTTGACTAAGGGAGTAGAGATGGATCATCCTATTCTGTGGGTGAGCTTTGTGGTGATGATAGCGATTTCTATTCTAGATTATATCATTCCTGCCCAGGGTACTAAGAAATTTGGAGGGAGTAAGTACGGTGTATGGGGAACCAATATCGGACTCGTAGTCGGGATATTTGCACCTATTCCATTAGGGTTTATTATAGGGCCATTTGTAGGAGCTTTAGTAGGAGAGCTAATCTATAATAGCAAAGAGAAAGGTAGAGCATTAAGAGCGGCTACAGGCTCACTGATTGGTTTTTTAGTTTCTACTTTTATGAAGGTAGTAGTTTCTATCATCTTTATAGGTTTAGGGATAAAGATTATTTGGAATAACGCCTCAGTATGGTTCTAAGATAGTCGTCAATTATTTATCCAAAAGCAATGTCATGCTGACGAAGGAAGCATCCCATCCCAATAAGGACTTTCGAATGAGACCTTTCCTATCGTCAAGGTGACACGCTAAACGTATATTCATTCAGGACATGCTACATATAGCGTCTACCACACAGTCTGTGAATTTAGAACTACTGTTCTATTTTTACTTTGAATGTTTCTCTCCATGCACTACTCACTTGAGTCTTAATTTCAGAATTAGTGATGCGTACTTTTAGTTCATCATTGAAGCGAACATTTACATCATTTGCGTACTCGTCGAAGTTATTGACACGTACATTCATACTACCATCTGCATTTAGAGGTACTAATCCATAGTTTGTATTAGCACTAGGAGTGAAGTTAGCAGGAGTATTCGCTTGTGCAGGTGTGACGATAGAGATATCTTTAAATACTATCACCACTAAGCATGCAGCTATCACTGTAAGTATAGCTTTAGTGTATAAATCAACTTTCATAATATTTTTTTTAATAGTTAACTAGTTGAAATATACAAAAATAAGTGTTCTAAATATAGACTATCTTTTATTTTTTACTACCTAACAGCGGTTTTTCTATAAAAGTAATTCCGATACCTAATAAGATAATAGCACCTCCTAATATCATCTGTACAGTGATTTGCTCGTCTAAGAATACCCAAGCAAGTATAGCCGCTAGCAACGCCTGGCTTAGTAAACTCAGTGATACACGAGTAGCTCGCATATGCTGAGTAGAGTAGCTGATTAATAACCAAGCTAATAGTTGACAGATAATACCTTGTATCACTAGCGTCACCCATCCCTCTGTAGACCATCCTGTAAAAGGCGAACCCACTATTAGATTCACTATTGCTAAGAAGGCAGAAGAGACTAGTAAGCTATACGTCATAAATGGGATAACTTCTACTGTAGATAGTACTTTTTTACTCATCAGGATATAGCACGCATACAATATTCCTGACAATATCCCAAAGGCAAAAGGCAGGTCAAAAGAGAAATCCATGAATACTTCTACTCCGATAAGGACTACCATTCCTAGAATAGCGAATACTGTTCCTATCCAGAAGTTAGACGTAGGCTTAGTACTTAAGAATAGATAACTACCTACACCCACCCATACAGGAGCGAGGTTAGTCAGTAATGTAGCCTGTGTAGCAGAAGACCCTTGTATCGCATAGTTCCATACAGCGATATCAGACCCAAAGAATATTCCACATAGCACGATCAGTCCCATTGTTTTAGCATCGTATAGCTTGATCTGTTTCGTAAAGATAGCATAAGGCACTACGAATACTGCTGCTATAGCCATACGGTAGAAGGCAGATACTAGACTCGGAGTCAAGTTTAACTTCACAATCACAGGGAATATAGAGATACATATTATTCCGATAAACAATGCTATACGTGGTTTATTAGCCATAATGGGTCTGTTTTTTTACTAACTGCAAAGTAACACTTTTCTTTTGCTAGTTTATCTGTTTTTTGGCAAAGGTCATTAGAATATGAGTTAGATTGTTATAGGTTGATAAAAGGGATTTAACATTTTCTTCTTACATTTAGTTCTGATAACACATATAGAGGCCCCCAACTCTATAGTACCTAAACTCGAGATGAGAATGAATAAAGAACTTTGGGCAAAGATAGAAGCGTTCCAACTAGATAAATGGACAGATGAGTACGGGTTCGTATTACGCTTAGCGAAAGAGAACTTATGGACTAAGCATTTTACAGAATCAGCTATATTAGAATACAAGAAGTTTATGTATCTCGCTGCCACTTCTGATCAGATGGTCTCACCATCAGATATTGTCGATATCGTATGGCATCAGCACCTTATCTTCACACAGAGCTATAATCGCTTCTGTAAATTGTTAGGTAAGGATATACAGCATATCCCTTCTACACATAACCGTACTGAGATAGACAAATTCAAAGAAGCAAAAGAACAGACTACCACCCTCTATACTAAAACATTCGGAGAACAACCTAAAGAGATATGGGAGTATCGCACGATGTATGACAGCCTTCGATTAAAGAAATCTAAACTAAGTAATAATAGACTATTGGGGATATCAGTAGTACTTGTTATAGCACTCTCTATTATTTTATTTTATCCATTGCGAGCTATTTATCGAGAGATTAGTAGTGAAGTATTCTTACCATTCTGTGTAATCTTCTTTATTGGGTTATATATATTTATGGTTCGTTATAGTAAGGCCAAGATTCAAGAGATTATTACAGATAGTAGTTACGAGTCATTTATCTTTAATCTACATCCGTATGAAGTGATGTATCTAAAGAATAGAGGAGTTAGTGAAGGTGTGATAGGAACATTTCACGAATTGATAGAGCAGAAGAATTTAAAGCTAGAGCCTAATGGTAGAATTAGGTTGATACAGAGTAGCATTGTGAAAAACCGTGAACAGGCTGCTGTACTAAAAGGTATAGAAGAGACTGATATAAGAGATTATGAGGATCTAGTGAATATGCTGAAGACTAAACCCGTCTTTATGAATAACAAGACTGTTATAGAGGCCCTATTTAGTTATATCCGTAACTCAAATAAGATTAATCAGTTGATTATTCAACTACTTGTTACATTAGGCGGAATGTCTTTTTTAGCATTTATGCGTATAGTTATTGGTATTAGTAGAGATAAGCCTGTGTCTCTTATTGCTATACTGACTATAGTGATGATTATCACTACCATCGCTACTGTAAGTGCAGTATCATCTAGCTTAATCGAAAAAGGAGTTTTAGCCTATTATCAGTCAAGAATTATCCCTAAGAAAGCAAAAGAGAACAACTGGCAGTGGTCTTATGTAGAGGGAGGTATAGCAGCTCTAGGAGCAGCTCTAACTACCACAGTTATATTATCGAATAGTAAGTATAGTAATATGTCTAACTCTGGTATTAATAGTTGTAGCACAGACTCTAGTAGCTCATGTGGTAGTAGCTGTGGAGGTTGCGGAGGCGGAGGAGATTAATGTGTGGTTTATTAAATGAATGTCTAAAAAATGTTTTTTTAGTCTTGAGTTTTTTATGTTAATTTACAGTTAATATAAACACCACTATTATTATGAAATTAAAGAGTATACTATTTGTAGCTTGTTCTTTATTTCTGTTTAATTGCTCTTCTAGTGATGATAACGGAGGTACACCAACTAAGCCAAGTAAAATAGAATTTAAGACAAAAGAAAAACAACTTTTAGTCAACGAAAGTTTTAATTTATTAGATGAATTAATATTAGAGAATGTAGATACTAAGACTATTCAATGGACTGGATATAATGATAAGATTGTCAACTTATCAGGTACTACGATTAAAGCAACAGCTAAAGGAGAGACTACACTTACCGCATTTGTAAAGAATAGTGATAAGAAAGCCACCCTAAAGCTGATAGTCGCAGATGTTAAGGTCGTTTTCAAGCAAGAGAAAGTAGAAGTTCACAGAGGAAATACTATTGATCTAAACGAATTATTAACCTTAGAGAATGTGGCAAAAGATGAGTTGACTTGGACATTGGATAATAATGACTTTGCTAAAATAAAAGATGGAGTAGTAACAGGTTTTGCTAAAGGGGAAGTGAACATTACAGCGGCTGCAACTAATAAACAAGTCAAAGCTACTATTAAGGTTGTTGTTAAACCAGCTGAGATAAGCGAGTTGCATATTGTTGGGTTAGAAGGAGTATTAATATTAAATAAAAAAGAACAACTAAAAGCAGCTGCCTATCCTCAAGACGCAGAGCTTACTGGATTAATATGGAGTAGTTCTAATGAGAAGATTGTTAAGGTTAGTCCAACTGGACTAGCAGAGCCAGTAGCATTAGGAAGTGTTTTTATAAATGTAAAGTCTCCTAATGGAAAAGAGCAAACTATTTATGTAGAAGTTATAGGGTCAGATATTATGCAGATTATTATATTACCTAAAAAAGCAGATGTTGTTTTTGGTGATAAAATGGAATTAGAACTATTAGTTGATCCTCCAAGATATGAGCCAGGTATGATAGTGTTTACTTCTAGTAATCCTTCTATCGCTACAGTAGATGAGAAAGGTATAGTTACTACCTTTGTTAATAAAAAAGGAACTGTGACTATCACAGCCTCTAGTAAAAAAGATCCAAATATTAATGCTAGCACAGAGCTGAATGTTATGGCTCCTTTTGATAAAATAACAGTTTCTACTACAGTAAGTGGATTAAACTATGTTGATGGAGCAGCGCATGGTCATGCTACACTAGAGATTAAAGAGAATAGTATTATTCCTGGTTTTGTTAATGATAATCCTAATTGGTTTCAGATTACACGAGTACGTGTATTTAGTAAAGATGGTAAAGTAATATTTGAGAATAACAAAATAGTAGATACTCGATATAGTTCTTCTAGAAAGTATGGCTTTAAACTAGAAGGAGTACATGATCCTTATATAGAATATGACTTGAAGTTTAAGGATTATAAAGAGAGTAAGAAAGAAACATTAGTACTGAAAAAATAAATGTAGTAACAATAGATAAGAGCGTGATATACTCAGTATATCACGTTTTCTTTTTTTAGAGAAATTACTACCACAGTAAGCATACCACGTCCATTCAACCCCATCGTAGGGCTGTATCACATACAGCTGATAATGTATATTCATTAAGTATATCTAAGAGTGTAAACACCTTGTATAGAATGGGTTAGTATTTATTGTTAAAAAAACATATTTATTTTTATTTAAAATGTTAAATTATATTTTAAAATATGTATATATTAGCATTTTGAAAATTATTATTGCTATGAAAAAGAATCTTTCATTGTATGAGAGATTGGGGTACTATTAGTTTAGACTCGTTTGATTATCGTAAGTATGTTATCTAATGTTTATATAGTAAGTGTAAGTGATAAGATTAATTAGATGAACATTTAAAAAGCCAAAAGGATAGATCCTTTTGGCTTTTTTATTTCTTAAAGAATACAAATGCAGGCTTAAGACTATTATCTTTCTAATTCCAAAAAGGAGTAATACTGTCGTCATGATGACAACCTGTATGGATAAAGAAAGAAGGTATCAATACATTGTAGTAGGCATAATGTATTGTTTTTTCCTCTCATTCCCTGTTCCCCAACATCCATTCCCTTTCTCTAATACCTATTTCTCATTACTTTATCACGATAACATTAAAGAGCTGTTGTAGCATCTTGCGAAAGTGCTGTCCATATCTATCCTCTATCTCTGTAGGGGAGAGTGAGGTAGTGATATGTATGCGAGGATACGTCTGATCAAAGCGTTGCTCATAGTGACTCTCAATGATATTCGTAACTACCTCACAGGCATACCCATAGTGTTTAGCCACTTGTTCTTTGCCTAGGTTATCTAGGCAGAAGGGTTTTGCATTGATGTTTTCGTATCGCGTAGTCGTCTCGAAGCCTCTCTGCATAAAGTCATGCGAGAGTGAGCGACACGTCTTGATATCATACTGTTTTTTTCTAGAGAAAAAAGGTTTGACCAGCTGCATCACAGCAGTCTTGCCACTATTAGGAGCCCCCATGATGAGCAATCCTTTGTCTAGCGATAAATCTAATCTCTCTAGCGTAGCGTGATCTTCTATGGCATAGATAAGCACTTTGTACAGTGCATCTTTGAGAAACTGATTAATGATAAACTCCTCCCCATATAACTTTTTTCCCCTTTCGAGGATATAAGATAAGCAAGTATTAAAATCGTACTGCTTCGTGCTCTCAACCAAATCGTATGTGTCTTCTAAACTAGTTTTATAGGGCTTCATCATATTTTGAAATTGTTGAATTATTTATATTTATATGTTTTTGTTTATTGTTTATAGTTTTATATATGTGTCCCACTACTAGTCCACGACTTGTCCCACTTTCGGGACAAGTGCTGACCTCCTCTAGTGTCCCACTTTCGGGACAAGTAGTGGACTGGTGCACTGTACCATTTTTTGGACTAGACGTGTCTGACTTTGCCTTCTTTATCTTCTTGTGTCGTTCTATGATATCCGGAGTATAGATGATCTTCATCACAGAGTTGCTATAGCTAGACGTAGAGGGTGTATAGACTATCCATCCCCAGTCCACCATCTCTTGGAGGCACTTACTGTAGGTAGTCTTGCTCCCTATCTTGCTCAGGCTCATCAGTTCAGGGCGGTTGATAATAAAAGTTTCTGTAAAATGGTTGAGGTTCCACTGTTGGAATAAGGCGATGTATAAGCTGACATGGGTTGGTTTTACAGCAGGATTATCCTTTAGTAATTCAAACCAAAAGTTGAGATGCTTGATGTAATTGATGTTTTTCATATTGTCTTTTTTAAGTTGATAAATAGCTTTAGAATAGTATCAAATTTAAAAAAGAGATTTCATTTAAAAATACACTTTATAAACAAAGTTTCGATTGTTTGTAATTTGTGTTTAGTATAGTTTAGATGTCTTATTTTATCGGTCATAAGCCTTGTTTTGTTTGATGAAATAAGCAGGTAAATAGAGATTTAAATGGCTTAAATGAAGATATTCAAATATGTTAGAAAGCGAAGTAAGTGCTCTAATCTTCGAAACATTGTTCTTGTTTGATTACGTGGTTCAATAAATGGACTAGAGGTGGACTCATCTGCTCTTTTTGACCGCTTATGCTATCTTGTGCCCTGATTATAAACCCCATCAAAAAGTAAAATGTTATGAGAAGAAAACCAACGAGATTTTGTATTTACCCAAAAGATGTTATGCTTATCACGGGTAAGAGTTATTCGACGTCACTAAGACTGCTGCGAAAGATCAAGACAGTCTACCGCAAACCTAAGGAAGCTTATGTCAGCTACACGGAGTTCTGTGAGTATACAAATCTAGATGAACAGGAGGTGCTAGAGGCGATCAGTAGATACTAAGAGACGGCTATAGCGATGTAGAGGAGAGCCTATATCGCTATTTTTTTGTGCGATGAGGTGTAGATGGTTCAGATCAACTATGGATGAAGTAAGGAGATGGTTCGGATAGAGAATGACCATAGTTCGGTAAAACACCTTTTAAACCAAGCAATCACTGCTACTCTCCGAATAGTTTCCGAATGAGATAAAAATGAAATCTTGTTGTGATTTGATTATTAGTGTGTTGTTTCAATTTCAGTCAGGCATACTGGGTCAAAAAGGGATTTTAGAGTCATTATCTCCATATCCGTTCATTTATAGGCATAGCGCATCGCTCCACCTAGAGATAGGGGAGGTGAGTAATGGGAAAGATTAGGCTATCCCAATGTAGGCATCATAGGAGTAGATGAAGTACATGTACACGCAGTGGACTTCTTCTTTCTAAATAGATAGTAGAGATGATTAGCTCCATCGACAACGAGCGTGTTGATATGAATCAATTCATACCCTTTGCCATCTAGATAGTTCATGATATCGATATCCGAATTAAAAATCATGGGTGTACCATCATCATTTTTGAGTTGCTTATTTTTTGCCTTTTGCCCGTAGTTTATATTGGCATAATGCTTACTTGATAGGGTAGGTACTGTTACGGTTACCTCTAGATAAGTAGCCGTGATCTCCGATAGAGGCGTGTCACTGACCGTCTGCCCATAAGATATCGTACAGAATAGTGTGGCGATAAGTAGGATAAGCTTGTTCATAGTTGTGTTTGATTATGTATGTAAAGCTAAAGATAGACTATATCAGGGATAGTAGTATGTGTTAGTCTTATTAATTTAAAAGGACATACTGAGAATGTTGAACTGTGATATAATAAATAGGCGATATAACAGTTAATTAGGTATTGCTAAAAAGAAATAAAAACACAGTGCTAAATCGCACGCAACAAATTGTTTATGAAAAAGAAAATACTACTAGTGTCTACTGTACTGACACTACTGACTACTGCTGATATCACAGCTCAAGTGAAGAAGGATAACACTCCTCCTAACCGCGATCAGACTACCAAGAGCTATAGTAAGGAGGCTACTCCTGTGCGCTCTCGCATCAGTATCGAGCAGCTATCTCGCAACCTGACCAAAGCCTTTAAGGAGAAATTTCCTACTAATGCTGTGGATTATGATCGCTCGGTTATTTTTGACTTTATGATAGAGCCTGACGGTACTGCATCTTATATAGAGGTAGTGCGCAGTGACTTCGACAAGGAGATGGAAGTCCACCTTATCCAATTAATCGATAAGGTAACCATGAACGCCTGGGAACCTGCTTCTATAAAAGGTAAGAAAATCCCCATGCAATACACCGTGAAGCTATACGTGATGAAAGGAAACTGATTTTAATTGGGAATTGGTTTTGATTATTTTTCTTACCATACAGTATGTCACCTTGACGTTAGGAAAGGTCTCATATTTAATTAGGAATTAAAAATTAAGAATTAGGAGTGTGTGCCTATGGCATTTATTATTTCATTCTGCAGGTCATGTAAAGACGCAAAACATTGTGTCTACTTCAATATTTAATTAATGTATAAAAGAAAATGAAAAGAAGTTATTTAATCTATTTAGTATTGATGTTAATGACTATTAGTAGTCGCGGACAACTTATTGAGGTATATTCTTCTCAAGAAAAAAGGGAAGTGTTTTTACCCATAGAAGGGCTAATAAAAAGTAGAGAGGGTGGAGCTGAATACTCTAGTTTTGTTTGGAAAAATTATGTTAGTCAAGAGTATGTTAGGAATATGAGTGAGCAAGAACGGAGTTATATAACACTTGAGCCTAAGATGGCAGAGGAAGTGTTTAGAGATATTAAAATGTCTAGTAACGATTCTATTTTTTATTACAACTATTGTTATAATGAAGGGTATAGTATTCCAGTGTCTAAGTTACGACCTGTAGGTATGTTAAATGAGTATGATATAGCGGAAGGGAGAGACTTATCATATGATGTTGGACTTGCCTTTGATCAATCCTTATTAACGAATATATATTCACATTATGGGTATGCTTATATCGCTGTAGGGAAGGTAAATCCTTTTAAAGTAAAAGGAGATGTAGAGGTAGTGGAATGGACTGAAATAACGAATGAAAAATTGGTATTATCATTAAGTGTAATGGAAGATTATGCAAATGAAAGTTCATATTGTGGTAGTCAGCATTGGAAGATACAAAAAGCATTTAAAAGTCATTATATTCAATATGATTTGTATAGTTATGAATTAATAGGTGAAAGAGGCTGTTATGGTTACTTAATAACAATAACAGAGAGAGGAACTGATAAGGTTGTACATACTCGATTTTTTCAAGACAGTGAATCAAAGTATTTAAATCAAATCAATCCAGATTGGACAGATATGACTAGATATACTGATGCGTATGATCGAATAAGGATAGGTACTTTTATGAAAGATAAACCACCTATTTATTGGGGAGTACAGAGTTATAGTTTTGGATGTCCAGAAGTATTCACTCTTGAAGGAGAGGTGATCAAAGTATCATGTGTAAATAATCATTAAAATTATAGAATAACTAGGAGATGTATATTTAAATCACTAATGATATTTATACCTATGCAGTTCGGTTTTATTGTACTAGAGAGTTTCTTTATTATGATCTTATTTAGTGGTGAGGGATGCTTGTGAGGTAATAGATACATTGTGAAAAATCGGAAATTCCGATTTTTCTCTACAGCAAACAAATCACTATAATTTAGATGTTTTCATATCGTAGGTTAAAGTATTAGGTTTTGTCAATGGCTACTACACGATAAAAGAAGTTATATTGTAACTGATATAACAAAAAAAACGAGACCACTGGTCTCGTTTTTTGTTATCGGTGTCCTAGGATGCTTTTAAGATAGGTGTTACCTTTCTCTTTAGCTTCGCGTAGTTTTATTTCTTCCTCAGTGGGGATGACCTCTTCTTTTATCCATACGCGTTCGATGTACTTCTGTAGGTAGACGAAGTAGTTAATCGCTTTTAGCATACGTCTGCGTGTAGATACTTCTAAGAAGAATACATCTGCCTCAGGGCTGATCTCACGTTGGTAATACAGCTGTATGTACGGCTTGCCTTTTGGGCTAGGGTCTTGCTCTAGCTCATAGTGGAAGTACTCGTATTGGTTCTCTCCATTTTTGCCTTTGCCGAGGTAGTTCTGTATCGTGATACGTGGGGCATGTCCTGCAGCTCTGTCCTCTAGTCTGAATCTCCACTGCTGTCCACAGTAGTATATCGTAGAGTCTTCCTGCTCATAGTATCGCTGACCTAGTCGCTGTACGACAGGGCGCTTCATGATATCGTTAAAGTTGGCTACGGTGATGATCTTCTGTTTCTTATTATAGATACCGATCATGTCACTGTATTCTACTAATAGCTTCTCCCATTCTATGGTCAATGATTCGGCTATACTGGTATTCACCATCGGTTGCCAAGTCTGATCCTGCTCTGTAGGGTATCTATAGAAGGTCTGTATGGCGTAGTCTTTAGAGAATGGAAGTAATGATTTCTTCTTCTCTATCGTGACTAGCATAGCGTACAAGTCTTGGTACTGGAAGTACACAGAGGTAGTGTACGAGTTGCCATTCGTGAATGAGATACGCTTATACATATCCTCTTCTGCGTAGTCTATGATGATCTCTTCACCAGTAGGGATATGGTCTTGATTAAAGATGCTACCCCCTGCTAGCTTCATTAGGTTGTCTAGGTTCACGTCTTTATTCGCAAATGCAAATGGGTACTTCTCATCTGCATAGACAGGATTAGGCGTTTCTAATAGAATGGATTGATTCTGTGCCAATGCGTGTAAGATAGCGTCTGTACGTAGCCAATTCGCCCAAGAATATATGGTATCGTCTAGTTCTTCTCGTGTATGTAAGAATTCTGGTTTAATCAAATGGAATAGTACTGTAGGCTCTGCTACATCTCTTTCTAAATCATGATTCAGTAAGAAGTCTATCTCTATACGGTCTTTCATACTGAAGCGATAGTCATCTACATTATAGTCCGTATTGATAAACAGTCTGGCGCGTATAGTACCACCTACGATAAGCTCTCCATGATTATAATCTCCCCAGAATACTTCTGCTACATTTAGGTTTCTTTTGACATAGATACCCTGTCCTCCTACTGTGATGTTATTAGTAGTCAGGCTTCCTAGTACGACTAGGCCGGTAGAAATCTCTGTATTAGCATTGAAAATTTGGGGTACAGTAAGGTTACCATTTATAAGAATAAACGGGATAAGATCATCAGTGTAATGTTGGGCTGAGATGGTATCTAGGTTTAGTGGATCTTCCCACTGCTGGTGCCCTTCGTAATATAAGATCGGCAAGTCTAGATTCTCATGCTTATACCAACAGTCATCTGGTAACAAGTGCTTTATCTCTGCTAGAGGGATAAACTTCATAATCGGTGAATTAGTAATGTTTTATTATAGCAAAAGTAAGTAATTATTGGCTCTATAGTTAGATGAATATACTAATTATCTTCTGTATTTTCTAATGAAAGTAGTTATAATAAGTACAATGATTAAAAATAGGGTTTAACGATGTTTTTTTGGTTGTTAATTAGTTGATTAGTAGTGGGTAGTGTTCTTTTTGTAAAGAGGGTTTTGAGTACTTGACAGTGACGAGCAGAGTATAGAATATTTGAATAGTATAATTAATTGTTTCAATATATGTGATGAGTGTTATTATTTATTATCTGCTAGAGGTGCTCTTTTTAGTTAAAATTCTATCAATTAGGGGTGTTTGTTTAAAAAATAAATGATTAGTATGAGGTGTATTTGATTTGTTTTAGTTAATAAAAAGTGAATTTTGTTAATTTGTAATTAAAATTATTTATTTAAAAAAGTTATGAAGAGAATTTTATTTTTATTTCTAGGACTATCTTTATTAGCCTCATGTAGTAGTGATGATAATGCTGTGGTAGAGAATGGTAAATTAGGTGAGTTAATCGTGAAGATCGAACAGAAAGAGTACTATGTAGGTGATGAGGTGTCGATAAAAGTAGAAAGTCAAAATGGTGAAGAGATTAAAGATGCTACTATATTCATAGATGAGAAGCAGGTGAATGCGCTATACGAGTTAGCTACTGTAGGTGATTTTAAAGTAGTAGCGAAGAAGGTGGGGTATACTTCTAGTAAGGCTATTGATATTACAGTTAAACCGCGAGAGCGCGTAATGCTGTCTGTAAAAGAAAGTAGAGTAGCGCTAGGGGATAAGATTGTGTTCGAGGTGGTGAATGGAGCAAAAAAGGTTGTGCCTGCTACAATATATCATGTAGAGCGTGGAGAAACGATAGAGGGTACTGAGTATGTTCCGACAGAAGTGGGTACGCACACTTTCTTCACTAAGAATGGCAATGGCTATAAAGAAAGTAACATCGTCACTGTAGAGGTGATCGCTAATACAAATAACTTCAAGATAGGAGATAAGAAATATGAGATTCAAGAGATGACTTTTGATATCGTTCAGTACACTTATGGATCTGTGGTAAGAGATAGAGTGTATATCCTGGATGGTAAGGCGATGAATGCAGTAGAGATTAATGCTTGGAATATCAATGGAGAAGCGATTAATAATTTGAATATCACCATTTGGATTCCAAATCCAACGATTAAGATAAATAGTAAGAATGAAATTACTGATTTTGGTCAGCGTGTTTCTTTGAGCAACTCAAATGAGTGGGTGGTAAGAGAAGTCTTTGTTATGAGGGCTGATGAAGAGTCAAAACTGTACACAGTACGTGATAAGGAGTTGACAAACGTCAAGCTTAGTACTAAAAAACTAATGATACCAAATAATGGTATAGGTGCTGGGAAATATGGTGTTGTGAGTCATGGTGAGTTTAACTTCAGTGCTTTCGGAGATGAAGAAATGAAGTTATTGTTTAATGGAGCCTTTGTCACTACTGAATTTGTTAGTAAATTCTAAGAGAATTATTTTATAAAAAGAAGAATTGTTTACATTTTTTTAAAGGGAAGAAAAGCCTTACTGTTTTATACTAGTAAGGCTTTTCTGTGTTTAGGATATAGATCTGATGTTAGAACAGGTGTATAGTGTCCCACTATATGCGACCATAAGTGACTAGAATAGGTCATCGGTGGTCAAAAAAGTCATGATTAAAAATAAAGTTTTTGAATTGAAATAGATTTGTATCAGAAGATTAAGCGATAGAGTAGCTACTGAGTAATAATCTGATATTATAAGTAATAACCATTTTAAAAAATTAGGAATCATGGCAGAAATTAAAAAAGGAATTTTAGGAGGAGTACAAGGAAAAGTAGGTACTGTAGTAGGGGTAAACTGGAGAGGTAAAAACATCATTCGAAGTTTGCCAAAAAAGAGTGGTAAAGTAGCTACGGAAGGACAGTTAAAACAACGTGCGAAGTTTAAATTAGTAGCAGAGTTTTTATCTCCATTGAATAAATTGACTGGGAAGTACTTCGGAGAGTATCAAGGGGCTAAGTCTAGAACTAACTTAGCGATGTCTTATCAGTTATTAGAGACAGTAGTGGAGAAAGATGGCATGTTAGAAATAGACTATGCTAAGGTAGTCATCACTAAAGGGGTATTGCCTGTGCCTATCGTAAGTGATGTGAAGATAGAGAATGCTAAGCTTACTGTAAATTGGAGATCTGATGTAGGGATAGGATTAGCAAAGGAGAAAGATGAGATGATCTTCGTGGTGTATAATCAAGATGCTAACCAATTCTATGTGATAGAGGATCAGGCTAATCGCAAGGAGGGTACTATCTCTGCTAATATTCCTGCAGACTGGACTAAGAATAACTCAGTGTGGCTAGTCATAGTAGATGAGACTAAGAAGTATAGTAGTACGAGTGCTTTCTTAAAAATAGGATAGACTGTGTGAGGATGAATGAAGAAGAGCCTGGGGATAACTCAGGCTCTCTTTAACTTTACTATAGAGGACTTTATGCATTTGTGTTTTGTATATGCTCAGGTTATTCTTCATCACATTAGCATATATTGAGTCAGTATATTTTGAAATATTTAGTGTAAAGAGGGATATTCTATTTTACTTTTTAGTAGTTATATTTGTTGATATGTAATTAATTGAGTAAGTATGGGACTATTTGACTTCTTTAAGAAAAAAGATGTAATACAAGAAAGAGAAACTGAAAGTAAGTTACTCTTGTCAATGCCAATGTTTAAGAATGGCGACAGATATAGTATAGAGCTTATCATTAAGCATCTGAAAGAAGAGTGGAACATGACTGTAGAAGCAGAAGATTATAGTGATGATACAGCTATATTGACTGTGGATGGAAGTATGATCGCCATAGCATATATGCCCGCAGCTATACCTAATGAAGATATACAAGCTACTGCTAAATATACATATAGTTGGCCTACTGTGATGGATGATCTAGAGGGGATGACAGGCCATGTAATCGTGAGTGTAATGGTAAGTGATAAGAGCACATACGATCGATATACTTTACTGTCTAAGATATTGTATAGTATACTAGCGACATCTAATGCAGTAGGAGTCTATCAAGGAGGACAGACATTATTAATAGCTAGAGAAGAATACTTGAGTTACTATGATATGCTAAAAGAGGGAGATACTCCACTAACACTCTGGGTATATATAGGTATACAAATGAAGGATGACGGTACTAATCTGTACACTTACGGTATGGAAGAATTTGGTTTTAGAGAACTCGAGATTATTAAGACAAAAATGGATACTGAGGACGCATTTAGTTTTTTGTGTAATGTATGTTGTTATGTTCTTGAAAATAATGTTGTGTTTAATGATGGAGAAACATTTGGTTATACTGCAGAGCAAAAGATTAAAATTGTCTTATCTGAGGGAATAAATTTAGATGGACAGACACTAAAGCTAGGCTTGTAATAAGGTTCGTTATTTTTAAGTATGTTAATAATAAGGGACTATTATGAAGAAGTTAAGTGTTGTTTTAGGAGTTTGCCTTATGACGGTATTAGGCTGGGGGCAGCGCAGTAATTCTGATTATAAGCCTATATTTAATGTAGGGTATAATCAAGGGACGCATAGCATGATCCAGCTAGGGATGGAGTATGATATATTGAGTTCTGATGAGAGATGGCTCTTCATAGGAGGTGGTGTATTGGCTACTCCTTATCACAAGGAATGGTATTGGTTGCCATATCTGGATGTTACAAAGAGTAATGGGTTATTGTTCTATGGCGCAAAAGCCTCTACCAAACATGTACAGCCACAAGTAGGGATATCATTATTAAATCTGATGGATATAGGATTGGGATACGGTATCTCTTTTAACGAGGATAAGATACCCGTCATAAAAGGCTTTAATCTGAATATCAAAATACGCCTTAGTGGTAATGATAGTGTATATCCAAAGTTAAAAATAGGCTTTTAGGATATTATATAAATGATAAAGAGCCTCAGTTTATTAGCTGAAGCTCTTTACTATTATCCGTGTATGTGTTCTTTGTTTCCATAAGACTGGATTAGTTCTCCTTCGAACTCAAGCCATTCTTTCCAACGCTTGTCTACATCTACTTTCTCTGTGTATTTTTTAGCGAACTTTAAGAATGTAGTATAGTGATTTGCTTCTGATACCATCAGTTCATGATAGAACTGTGCTAGCTCTTTATCTTTAATGTTTTGAGATAGTGTTCTAAAACGTTCACAACTTCTCGCTTCTATCATCGCAGCGAATAATAGTTTATCAATAAAGCACTCATTACGGCTACCGTCTTTCTTAGAGAACTTGTACAGCTGACCTACATAGTCATCTTTGCGTTCTCTACCTAGTGTGTATCCACGTTCTTTAATGATGTTATGTACCATCTGGAAGTGTTGCATCTCTTCGATAGCAATCTCCGTCATCGCAGTCACTAAATCTTCGTGCTCTGAGTTATACGTAATCAGTGTGATGGCATTAGTAGCTGCTTTTTGTTCACACCAGCAGTGATCTGTTAATATCTCTTCTAAGTTAGACTCAGCGATATCTGCCCATCGAGGGTCTGTTAATAGTTTTAATCCAAGCATAATTCCTTTTCGTTTTATGCAAAAATAGCAATTATTAGATAGTAACATACTGTATTATTGGATTATCCTATCGTTATAACGGAGTTGTTTTTATCTGTATTATACGTTATTGCATATAAAATGATGTTTTAAGGGGAGATTATATGTTATTGCATATAGTTTTGTGTCGTATTGATTTAAGAACAAGTATTTTTGTAGAATGAAACACAATTTATCAGGAAAGAAAGTATTAGTCATAGGACCTGTATGGCCAGAGTCCAAATCATCTGCAGCAGGGAAGCGCATGCTTCAGCTATTGCAATGTTTTAAAGATTGGGGGATGCAGATTTACTTCGGAAGTACAGCTAAGAAGTCTGAGGTGAGTGATGATTTGTTTTGTTATGGGGTGACTGAGGTAGAGCTATGGCTTAACGATGCCCGTACAGATGAGGTGTTAGCTGATCTGATGCCTGATGTAGTGATGTATGACCGTTTTATGATAGAGGAGCAGTTTGGATGGCGTGTGACAGAACAATGTCCTGATGCGATGACAATATTAGATACAGAAGACTTACACTTCCTACGATTTGCTCGTCAGGAGATGCAAAAAAAAGGAGGTAAGGATATAGAGGAGTATTTATACAGTGAACGTACTAAACGCGAATTGGCAAGTATATTGCGTTGTGATTTGACTTTGATTATTTCAGCGTATGAATATAAGTTATTAGTAGAGAAGTTCCATATCCTTCCGAATGCGTTGTTGTTTATCCCCTTTATGGAAAAAGAGATCACATCTGAGGATATCAGTAATTGGAAAGGCTATGAGGAGAGAGAGGACTTTGTGTTTATAGGGAACTTTATTCACGAGCCGAATTGGCAGACTGTGCTTAAGCTAAAGACGGTAATATGGCCGCTGTTGCGCAAGAAGCTACCACAGACCAGGATGCATATTTATGGAGCTTATCCTTCTCCTAAAGTGATGCAATTACACAATGAGCGCGAGAAGTTCTTAGTACACGGTAGAGCAGATGATGCTCTAGAGGTCATTAGTGCCGCTAGAGTGATGCTAGCTCCTATACCCTTTGGAGCAGGGATTAAAGGGAAGTTTATTGACGCTATGAGAGTGGGGACGCCTTCTGTGTCTTCGTCTGTAGGCGGAGAGGCTATGCTTGGGGAATATGAATGGAATGGTTTTATCACGGATGATGTAGAAGAATTCGTCAATAGAGCAGTAGAGCTTTATACAACGGAATCTTTATGGAAGGAGAAGCAAGAATATGGAGTGAAGCTTATCAAGGCTAATTATGATAGTGAGTATTATGGAGACTTATTTTATAGTGCTGTCAATACCATGTTTAGCAATCTAAAAGAGATGCGTAGAGCCAACTTTATATGTGAAGTACTAAGACATCACAGTGTACAGAGTAGTAAATTCTTTGGGATGTGGATACAAGAGAAAACGAGTAGATAGCGTGTCACGGATTATAAAAACCCGCGACAACGACTCGCTATCTATTACTTTCTATTAGGTTCAAAAAGCATTAGAGTAACTTCTTCTTTTCCCACAGGTTTATTTTCTACTCCTTTTGGGACAATAATGCATTCGTTAGGGTGAAGTGTAATGACTTTATCTCTAAAGTGAAGTTCTAAGATCCCATCTACTACCATAAACAGTTTGTCTTCATGGTCATGAGAATGCCATTCAAATTCTCCTTGTAGTTTAATTAAATTGATGGTGTGATCATTGATATTTCCTAAGTTCTTTAATTGCCAAAAGTCTTTTAAAGAATCGGATTCTTGAGCTAAGTTTATTTTATCCATTTGAGTCTATTTTAGATGTATTATATTTGTTATTTAGAATTAGTAAAAACAACTAAGCAAAGCTAAAGAGGTATACGTCTGGTTTTTGCAGTAAGATGTTCGTTTTTTGCAATAATAAAATCGTGTATGAGAGTAGGATTAGGATTTGACGACTGTAGAACTGGAGAAGGATATGTACAACTGCATAGACAATTGTGTACAAGAGATTTGGATCTGCACTTCTATCAGAGTACTCAACAGACAGAGAGTAAGACGTATGTGTATAATGAACAGCCTTATATACAACTCCATTATGAGCTAGATAAGGGATATACGGAGTACAAGGCACGATACCAGCATAAGTCATCTATCTATACAGAAGTAGGGAAGTGTACCTTATTTTATCTGCCTGTACTAGATGGTTATCTATATGATCCTGTATGTGATAGTGCTATAAGCTGTGAGATCGAAATAGGAGAAAGTTGGTTAAGCCGCAACTTGAAAGAGGAGTCTAAGGAGAGCTATCAATTCTTAAAAAAGATGTCTCTCGGTGAAATAGCTGTGTTAGGAGAAGGTAGCTTCACAATTACTCCTGAGATGAAACAACTCATTTATGAGATCAATACGTGTGCTTATACAGGTATGGTAAAAGATTTGTTTATCGAGGGCAAAGTAATGTTGCTTCTGGCATTACAGTTAAATCAGGCGCAATCTGATGTAGACCAAAAAGCAGCTCTGTCTATACACACTCAAGATGTAAGCATGCTGCATGACCTAAAGACAATATTAGAGGAAGAAAGTCATCTAAAACATACCATAGAAGAACTAGCGATACGCATAGGAATGAATCGTACGAAGTTGCAAGCAGGATTTAAGCAGTGTTTTGGGATGACTATTCACGAGTATGTATTAGATATACGCATGAAAGAAGCATATCGTTTATTAACGTCTTTCGCTAAGGGAACCCATAGTATAGAAGAGATAGCTAGATCAGTTGGCTATAAGAACTATGCACACTTCTCTACGATGTTTAAAAAGAAGTTCGGTGTATCGCCAAGTGCATTTATGTAATGTAAACTGAGAATGATGTAAAAAGAAAAAAATTAAGAAGACTTCTCTTTTTTGTAGTGTGTATATTTTAAAAACACTGTATTGTTTATGTTGTTTTGTTTAAAAAATGTGTAATTTTGATAAATTGAAAACTCACCTTACTTTTTATAAATTAAATCAAAATCAAATTATGAAAAAATGGACAGCAATGATTGTGTTATTTGCACTTGCTTTTACTGGTTGTAGTAGTGAAGACAGTGGAAATGTAAACAATGGTAATGGTGGAACAGATGGTGGAGGTGAAGTAGTTAAAAGAAAAACATATGGTTCGTTTACTGTGAATACGAAGGTAAACGAAAAAGATGTAACTTATAAGTATTGGAATTATAGCCCTCTAACTTACATTAGTCCAAAACTTGGAAAAACTTATCTTATCATGCAGGATATGGTAGCTTATGAATCTAAAGAAGAAAAAAAGGCTATAACTAAAGAAAGAATAGAAAAGTATGGAGATTTAAGAGGAGGAAATCTTATTGTATCACTTAGTCAACCAGTAGAAGGTTTGTTTACAATTACCAGAGGATTTGCATATAAACCTGCTGGAAAAAGTAAATTGGCAACTCTACAAGTTAGTTTAGGTATTGAAAATGAAGAGGGGCAAAAAGAAGGAAAAAATGATGCAAAATATATATATGTGGATGAAGGGTTTTATGCTGATGCTTTAGAAGTTACAAAGGATAAAGACGGAATATTTCATTTTGTATTAAAAAAACCAATTCCATTAGTATTTAAAGAAGGAAATCATGGTTATGGGAATGCCAAAGCTCCAAGAGCTATTACTGTAACTATTGATAATGGTCATGGTCATTCAGCAAGTTCTGTAGGAGGATCAAAAGAATGAGGAAATGAAACCCCAGCTTTATAAGGCTGGGGTTTTATTTTATAAAAGACTTATATATTTGATGGATTATTTCATCATTTCAGTATAGTATTTGTAGAACAATGGAATAGTCTCAATACCTTTTAGGTAGTTGAATACTCCGAAGTGTTCGTTAGGAGAGTGGATTGCATCAGTGTCTAATCCGAATCCCATCATTACTGATTTAGAACCTAATTCTTCTTCGAATAACGCTACGATAGGAATACTTCCTCCTGAACGCACAGGAATAGGTGCTACTCCGAATGTATCTGTATATGCCTTAGCAGCAGCTTGGTATCCGATAGAGTCGATAGGAGTCACATATCCTTGTCCTCCGTGATGAGGTTTTACTTCTACACGTACTCCTGCAGGAGCGATGCTTTCGAAGTGTTTTTTGAATAGTTCAGTGATTTCTTCCCAGTCTTGGTTTGGTACAAGACGCATAGAGATTTTAGCAAAAGCTTTACTAGCGATAACTGTTTTAGCACCTTCACCAGTATAACCTCCCCAAATACCATTCACGTCTAATGTAGGACGGATAGAGTTACGCTCATTCGTCGTATAACCTGCTTCTCCGTATACATCATCAATATCAAGTTTTTGTTTGTAGTCTTCTAAAGAGAATGGACGTTTAGCCATTTCGTCTCTTTCTTCACGAGATAACTCTTCTACTTTATCATAGAATCCTGGTACTGTGATATGGTTGTTCTCATCGTGTAGAGAAGCAATCATCTTCGTCAATACATTGATAGGGTTCGCTACAGCTCCTCCGTATAGTCCTGAGTGTAAGTCTCTGTTAGGACCAGTTACCTCTACTTCTACATAGCTCAGTCCTCTTAATCCTGTCGTGATAGAAGGTTGCTCGTTAGAGATCATTCCTGTATCAGAGATTAAGATTACGTCATTCTTAAGTTTCTCTTGGTTTCTTTTTACGAACCATCCTAAACTTACAGAACCTACTTCTTCTTCTCCTTCGATCATGAACTTCACGTTACATGGCAAAGCATCGTTAGCAATCATGTATTCGAACGCTTTTACGTGCATATACATTTGCCCTTTATCGTCACAAGCTCCACGAGCGAAGATTGCTCCGTCTGGGTGTAGATCTGTTGTTTTGATTACAGGTTCGAATGGAGGAGAAGTCCATAACTCAATAGGATCAGCAGGTTGCACATCATAGTGCCCATAAACTAATACCGTAGGAAGAGTTGGATCGATGATTTTCTCACCATAAACGATAGGATAACCAGGTGTTTCGCATAATTCTACTATATCACATCCTGCTTTTTCTAAACTTTCTTTTACTGCTTCAGCAGTGTTGATTACATCTTGAGAATAAGCGCTATCAGCACTGATAGACGGCTTTTTTAATAGTTCAATTAGCTCATCTAAAAGACGTTGCTTGTTTTCTTGAACAAATTGTTTTGAATCTTTCATAATATAAAAGGATACATTGATTTTGTTACTCACAAAGCTAAGAATAAAAAAATACAATTTTTTTCTTGCAGATAAAAAAACCTGTTGTATATTTGCAACGTCTTAAAGGAACAGGATGTTCCACTGATTACGCGGGTATGGTGAAATTGGTAGACACGCCAGACTTAGGATCTGGTGCCGCAAGGTGTGAAGGTTCGAGTCCTTTTACCCGCACAAGAAAGCCTCTTCATTTGAAGAGGCTTTTTTTATGGAATTATTTTAGGAATGATTCATTTTTAAATCTCTTATATAGAGATCATTAAAAATAAATGATTTTTTTATTATTTAAGATTTGTTTTTAAGTAAAAAAATCTATTATATTTGCCACGTCTTAAAGGAACAGGATGTTCCACTGATTCGCGGGTATGGTGAAATTGGTAGACACGCCAGACTTAGGATCTGGTGCCGCAAGGTGTGAAGGTTCGAGTCCTTTTACCCGCACAAGAAAGCCTCTTCAAACGAAGAGGCTTTTTTATTGATGTAAAGTTATGGCTTAATAAACTTTTCTAATAGATATCTATTAATTCTCCTTCGGCAGTAAGATTAACAATTAATTTGATTGTTCTGTGGCTATACAATCATCAAATACACGATTCTCTCCATCATTTTGATTTAGATTACTTTTATTAGTGTCTACTTTGAGAAAAAATGTTTCTTGATATTATCATTGATTAGAAATTATGTATCATCTTTTTTTGTAAATTTCATTCTTTAAATATTGAATTTAGAGGAATGGTGTGACTTTTGTGTGAAGTGGAGTCTAAATTATAATGTCTAAGGATTAATCAAGGAAATAGGAATGGAATTAAAAAATTTGCTAGCAACTGTATTAGAGTTTGAATTATATACGAGTAAGTCTATCAGTATTACGATAGGTACATTATTATTCATCGCATTCACGCTTATGATTACTAATGTAGGGGTGAGGCTGTTGAAAAAAGCATTTATACGTATGGCTACTCCTGATGTAGCGGCTAGGCTAGGGAGTGTCTTTAATTTCATTAATTACTTTATTTACCTGATCATGATTTTCTTTATCCTGAATGTAGTTGGGATAAATATCAGTATGTTTTTGACTACATCAGCTGCTCTGTTTGTTGGTTTAGGGTTTGCACTACAAGATATCTTTAGAGATTTGATAGCAGGTATTTACATCTTGTTTGACAAGACATTAAATGTTGGTGATGTAGTAGAGATCAGAGGTGAAGTAGCTCGTGTGAAGGTCATTAATCTTAGATGTACTATCGCTGAGACGCGTAATAGAAAAGATATCGTGATTCCGAATAGAAAACTGATAGACGATATTATGAATAACTGGACGCATGAAGACCCTGTGATACGTGCAAGGATCGATGTAGGTGCTTTTATAGGGACTGATGTAGAATTAGTCAAATCGGTGCTATTGTCATGTGTAGAGGATAATGATGAGGTATTAAAATCGCCTAAACCTATAGTGTTTATAGATGAGTTCGGAGAATCTTCAATCCGTTTTATCTTATATTATTTTATAGATAACGCTTTTGATAACGATCGTATAGGTAGTGAGATCCGCTTCGAAATAGACAAGAAATTCAAAGCGAATAATATAGAACTGCCTGTGCCTGTGCTGAAGTTAAAACAAGGTGTAGTGTCTGTGTAAAAGTTATGGATTCTAGAAGTATTCAATATCAATAAAAGGATTAATTTTGCTTTTTTCTAAAGAGAGATGGCTTCTAATAAAACTAATTCAAATCCTATGTCTGCTGTGGGGGCAAGACCAAAGAGAAAACCTCCAACAAAACGAAAATCTTCTAGAAAGAAGAGTGCTAAATCATCTACATGGACTACTGTGAAGTGGGTGGTCATCATCGTAGTATTAGTGGGAATAGGTATTTGGTTTGGACTCCATTTTAGAGAGGGAATACGTTATTTCTTTAGCTCTGATGACAAGTCAGAAGGTAAGTCTATCTATGATGTGCGTACTGTAGAGGTGTTGAATAGACATGACAGTATGTTAGTTGGTTTCGATGTGTCCCATTATCAAGGGGTGATCGATTGGAAGGTAGTGGATTCTGTGGCTGGTAAAGCTTCTCTTGACTTTGTGTTCATTAGAGCGACTATGGGTAAAGATGGCAAGGACAAGGCTTTTCATCTAAACTGGAAAGGTGCTAGAGCAAATCACTTTATTAGAGGAGCATATCACTATTATCGCCCTGATGAAAATTCGACAGAGCAAGCAGAAAACTTTATTAAGTTAGTAAAAATATCAGAAGGAGACCTTCCTCCTGTACTAGATATAGAAGATATGCCTAAAGAGCAGTCTATGGAAAACCTTAGAAAAGGGCTACAGAACTGGATCAAGCTGGTGGAAGCGCATTATAAGGTAAAACCGATCTTGTACTCAGGAGAGAATTATTATACGCATCACCTTAAGGCCTGGTTTCCTGATCATGTATTATGGATCGCTAATTACAACTTCTTTGTCGAAGAAATAAAGGCAGAATGGCATTTCTGGCAATTTACAGAAAAAGGAGTTGTCAATGGTATAGATGGCAAGGTGGACTTAAATATCTACAATGGGAATAAGGCAGATATACGAGAATTACTTGTGCCTTAAAGTTTTTTAATCTTCTAGACTAAGGTGTACAGTGTCCCACTTTCTGCTACCATATACACTCATTATCGTCATAATAGGTCATTATAAGCAATAACGAAAAGAACATAAATAAGGTTATTTACTTTTGTGCTGTATCTGATAGAGATCTGATACACTGTAAGTAATGGCTTATAGTATGTTCTTTGACATTGTGTATATAAGAGATAAAAATAAGAATGGGATGTTATTTTCTAACATCAAGGGCATCTCTAAGTGCATTGCCTATCAGCATAAAACTTATCACAAGTACAAACATAGCAAAGCCTGGCAATAAGGCTAAATAAGATTTGCCTAATAAGATATAGTTATAGTTCTCTTTAATCATGGCTCCCCAACTAGGTGTAGGTACTTGTGTTCCTAATCCCAAGAAACTTAACCCACTCTCTACTAAAATGGCAGAAGCAAAATTAGCAGCCGAAATTACAATGACTGGAGCCATACAGTTGGGCAAGATGTGCTTAGTAATGATTCTGTAGTTAGAATAGCCTAAAGCATGGGCTGCAGTTACGTATTGTTGTTCTTTTACACTGATTACTTGTCCTCTGACTACACGAGCTACTTCTACCCACATCGTTAGTCCAACAGCGATGAAAACTTGCCAAAAACCTTTGCCTAGAGCTAAAGTAATGGCAATCACTAATAGTAGGGTAGGTATAGACCAAAACACATTAATCAACCAAAGAATAAAGGCATCTATCTTTCCGCCAAAGTAGCCAGCTATAGCGCCTAACGTGATACCAATCACCAGGGATATTAATACTGCTACAAAGCCTATAGATAGAGATACACGTGCGCCAATGACTAGTCTACTTAGATAATCCCTTCCTTGGTTATCCGTACCTAGCCAGTATTTTTTCTGTTTGATAATCTCGGCTTCTTTAGCGTTGTTTAAAGTACTCAGAGCGATGCTTTTAGTTTCTTCTAATTGAGGTTGATTACTATACCCTTTATAAAATAGAGTGTCATTAGCAATGTGATATTCACTAATAGGTATGAATCTAGCAGGTTCTTCTCTTCCAAACCAAAACTCACTCCAAGTGCGATCAGTGTCTGAAGGGATAGCAATAGTAGATACGGTAAAGCCTGGGCTCTGAGAACGAAGGGCAAGGTCACCTGCATTAGCATTCTTAGAGTTGTCAGGGATAATGAAGTAAGCAAAGGCTGCTACTACAGCAATACTTATAATAATCCAAAAACACAAAACGCCCCAAAAATCTTGTTTGAATTTTTGGAGCGCGATCTGTGTATATGATTTGCTAGTGTGAGACATTCTATAATTTAGAACTTACGTTGTTTTTATCACCACTTACTTTATATATTTTCTTTGTGTCTAGGTCTTTTAAGATTTTAACACCTTCTTCGATATAGACATCACCATTTAGCATTTCATGCCATCTGTCTCTTTTGCTTTCAAGTATTGTATCATTCTTGATTCTAGTTAATTCACTAGGCAAAGAAGTAAATTTCAAGTCGTTTTTATACTTAGAAATAGCTTTGAATTTTTTAGCTTTTTCTTCTACTTCTTTTTGTTTTGCACGATACTTCTCAAGATTTAATGGAACTTGCTTTTCATCTTTTCTTTCATTGATCCATTGTGCGTTCTCGTCTATCAGTTTGAATTGCTCATTTAGTGCAATACGCTCTTTACTTGACTTGATTACAGCAGAGAAATCATTGTTATATGGAGTATAAGCAGCTCTTTCTATCTTGTCCCATGGCATTGCGTTATCCATATCTCTTTCTCCCATATCGATATAAGAATATCTGTCTGGTAATACGATATCACTTAGTACTCCTTCTCGTTGAGTAGAACCACCATTGATACGGTAGAACTTCTGTAGTGTCACTTTTAAAGCACCTAGATCTCCATAAGGTTGTTTTCTTAATAGGTCATTAAGTGTTATTAAGTTTTGTACAGTTCCTTTACCATAGGTGTGTTTACTACCGATGATCACTCCGCGCTTATAATCTTGGATAGCGGCAGCAAAAATCTCAGAGGCAGAAGCAGAGAAGTTATTTACTAATACAACTAGTGGGCCTTCCCATACGATAGGAGTATCCTTGTCATCTAATACTTTTTGTTTTCCTCTAGAAGATTTTACCTGTACTACAGGACCTTCTTTAGAGAATAATCCAACCATTTTGATAACTGTCTCTAATGAACCTCCACCGTTGTTTCTAAGGTCCATAATGATACCGTCTATATTCTGCTGTTTTAGCTCTTTAATCTCTTTTTCAACGTCTGTAAATGCGTTACGACTGTCTTTGTTCTCAAAGTCAATGTAGAATTTAGGTAAGTGAATAATACCGTATTTTTTATCACCGTCTTGGATAATACTTGACTTAGCATAAGTTTCTTCCATTTCGATAACTTCACGCATAACAGGGATAACCTTGATCGTTCCGTCTATTTTCTTAATCGTTAAGAATACTGTAGTGTTCTTTTTCCCTTTGATCAGTTTTACAACATTGTCAAGACGCATACCTACGATATCGATAGGCTCTTCATCTTTAGTCTGACCAACTTTAAGGATAATATCTCCAGTTTCGATTTCTTTACCTCTCCAAGCAGGTCCACCAGGTACAAGCTCATTGATCTCTACACCTTCAGATTTTTTGCGTAGAACAGCACCAATTCCTTCGAAGCTACCACTCATGCTGGCATCGAACTTCTCCTTATCTTCAGGAGCAAAATAGAAAGTATGCGGGTCAAAACGCTCTACAATAGAGTTTAGATAGATAGCAAACCAGTCTTTTCTCTCAAGATCTTTAATGAATTCGAAAACTTCATCATACGATTTTAAAGCACTTTCACGAGCTTCTTTTTCAAGTTGTTCAAAAGATTTCTTTTCAACAGGTTTTTTGTCTTTTGCTTTTTTGTCTGATTTCTTTTCTTCTTTAACGATAGGTTCTCCGAACTCGTCAAACTCTTCTTCTTCCTCTACTTTGCCTTCTTGTATTTTAAGATTGTCAGTAATGGTAGATAAGACATTAAGTTTTAGTTGTTTTTTCCAACGCTCTTTTAATTCTTCAGCATCTTTAGCATAGCCGATACTGTCATAGTCGGCGTTTAGTACGTCATCTGATTCGAATTCGAAAGGCTGTTCAAGTACTTCTGTATAAATACCTTTAGCCTCATTCATACGTTGAGTAATGCGCTCATAAGTCAGGTCAAAGAAAGAAAGTTCCTTTAACTGAATCATGTCGTCAATCAAGTACTCATATTTAGAAAACTCATCAATATCTGATTGTAAGAAATATCTCTTCATTGGATCCAATGCTTTTAGATATTCTTTATATACAGTAGCAGAGAATTTGTCATCAATCTTTGCAGGGTTATAATGTGTGTTTTCTAATATATACGTTACTAATTCTAAAAGAAGCTGATCTTTTTCAGGCGTATCTTTTTGCTGTTTAGGCATAAAACTCCACAGCAGAGCAGACACTCCGATAAGTAGAAGTATAACCTTATAATTTCTTTTCATAAATAGCTTAAAAGTATTCATTAATTAGTTTTGAACTAAAGTAGTTAAAAAAGTAAATATTTATACGATAAGGTCGATAATTATTTGTTAAAACACATAATCGTATAAAAATCCGTAGTTGTTAGGTGCTTAAACCCAAAATCCGCATTAGCAAAATACTGCAAAGTAGTTCTATTTCATAGCTCCTCTATTAGCACTAAACCCATAGTATTGTATGCTTGTATCACTAACTTATGATCTATTTTGTATAATCACTTTTCGTTTATATGTCTATCACGTATTTTCGGTTAAAACTAAGTAAATTCACAACTAAAATAACATATAATCCTTACATTAGCGAATGTAATTAAAATAAATATATGATGCAAAGACCCTTAATACTTGTTACAAATGACGATGGTATCACAGCACCGGGTATGAGAGCCCTGATAAGTGTGATGAAAGAGATAGGAGAAGTAGTGGTAGTTGCCCCAGATAGTGCTCAGTCTGGAATGGGGCATGCTGTAACGATAAACAACACACTTACACTAGAAAAAGTAAATATTGATCCAGAGATAGAAGTAGAATATGCGTGTTCAGGTACACCTGTGGACTGTGTAAAGATAGCATTAGGACAGATATTAGACAGAACACCTGATCTGTGTGTGTCTGGAGTAAATCACGGTTCTAACTCTTCTATTAATGTTATCTATTCAGGAACAATGAGTGCTGCATTAGAAGCTGGAATGAGTGGAATACCTGCAATAGGTTTCTCATTATTAGACTTTAGCTGGAGCGCAGATTTTGAACAAATAAAACCTTTTATAAAAAAAATTACAACAGAAGCACTAAAGCACGGAATCCCAAAAGATGTGGTGCTGAATGTAAACTTCCCAAAGCTGGCAACCGAAGATATTAAAGGAGTAAAAGTATGTAGACAGGCCAAAGCTACATGGGTAGAGAACTTCGATAAACGAGTTAGTCCTCATGGGAAAGAGTACTATTGGTTAGTAGGAGAATTTGTTAATCAAGATAAAGGTGAGGATACAGATGAGTGGGCATTGCGAAATGACTATATCTCTATCGTACCTGTGCAGTTTGATCTAACTGCACATCAAGTTTTAGAACGTATTAATAGATGGGATCTGTAGATGAAAGATAAGATTGTTCATATTCTAATCGGTTTTGTTGGAGGTGTAGTGGCTACTGTAGTGGGTATAGAGCTTTATTTGTTGTTATTTACTAACTACGAGTTGTTTAGTGATTTTGGTTTCATTAATAATATAGGATTAGTAGGAAGAATAACAGCGATAGGGAGCTTACTTAATTTGCTGTTATTTACATTTTTTATTAATCGCAGATTAGATTTTATGGCTAGAGGTTGTATTTTAGCCGTAATTATTTTAACCATAATAACACAGTTAGTGTAGATGAAGTATTATATAATAGCAGGCGAGGCATCAGGGGATCTACATGGATCTAATCTTATGCGATCTATATACAAGAAAGACCCTAATGCAGAGATACGCTTTTGGGGAGGAGATTTAATGCAGCAGGTAGGAGGAAAGCTTGTGAAGCATTATAAAGATCTTGCTTTTATGGGATTTGTTGAAGTGGTACAAAATCTAGGAACAATATTGCGCAATATTAAATTCTGTAAAAAAGATATCGCATCTTTTAATCCGGATGTATTAGTGTTTATAGATTATCCTGGCTTTAATATGCGCATAGCTAAGTGGGCAAAGAAAGTAGGTATAGAAACACATTATTATATTTCACCTCAAATATGGGCTTGGAAAGAAAACCGCATCAATGATATCAAAAGAGATTTTGATTTTATGTATGTAATTCTACCATTCGAAAAGGATTTTTATGAGAAGAAACATAATTACCCTGTAACCTTTGTAGGGCACCCATTGATAGATGCTATAGAGCGCTATAGAGCAGAAGAACATCAAGATTTTAAGGCAAAGCACAATTTAGATGAACGACCTATTATAGCCTTATTACCTGGAAGTAGAAAGCAGGAGATCAGTAGATTATTAAATGAAATGCTTTCTGTAATACATCATTACCCACAGTATCAGTTTGTGATTGCTGGTGCTCCAGGACAGGATGCTTCATTCTATGAGACTTTTATAAAAGATAAGAATATTTCTTTTGTATTTAATGAAACCTATGCTTTGTTAAATATAGCTCATGCAGCCTTAGTGACTTCTGGTACAGCGACGCTGGAAACTGCCTTGTTCAATGTTCCTCAGGTAGTATTATATAAAGGAAACCAAGTATCTTATGAAATAGCGAAGCGCATTATTAAATTAAAATATATCTCTTTAGTTAATTTAATTATGGATGATGATGTGGTAGTAGAGCTTATACAAGGAGATTGTAATGCTGTAAGAATAGAACAAGAATTCGCAAAAATCATACAAGGAGAAAAAAGAAATGAAATATTGTTAAAATATAAAGAATTAATTCGTAATTTAGGCGGTCAAGGAGCAAGTGATTATGTTGCAGGCGAAATACTAAAAAATCATATGACAAAAAGAAGTTAATCAACCACCACAAAAAAAACATTATGAAAAAGTTTACATTATTATTAATCAGTGTTTTGGGCCTTTCTGGTTTGCATACAATAGAAGCGAAGACAACAAGTAAATCTGTTTATAGTAGCCCTGTTAAAAAGAAACCTACAGCCGTTATCGCTGAGAGTAAAAATGTAGATGATAAAATACAAGCAGAATTAGATGCTTTATTAGGTGATTTTATTGAGGAGGCAAAAGAAGCAAAGGGGGAGTACTTCGATAATCTGACTAGTCAAGTACTGAATACTGCTTTTGACTATGAAGGAGTTCGTTACAGATATGGTGGAATGAGTAGAAAGGGTATGGATTGCTCTGGTTTAGTAATGACAGCTTTCGGTGATACTAGTGTAAATCTACCACGTACGTCAAGTGAAATGGCTCAAGTAGGTGAACGAGTTAGAAAAAACGAAGCACAAATAGGTGATTTGATCTTTTTTAAAACTCGTGGCAATAGAATTAGTCATGTAGGAATTATCACTGAGGTATTAGACGATGAAATTAAGTTCATCCATTCTTCAACTAGCAAAGGAGTGATAGTATCTTCAACAAAAGAAAATTACTATAGTAGAACTTTCGCACAGATTAACCGTGTTGTTCTAGAAAGTATGAATTAAGATAATAAGAATTCAAAAAAATAATATTAAGCTCTATCCATCAGGATAGGGCTTTTTTATTAGCTTTCTATTCTTTTTACAATTGCTGATATAAATCAAATAATCTATTATTTTGGAGTGAGTTTTGATGCTTGTTATTACTATGAAGCCTATCAAACTCTCTTTTTTATTTTATTCTCTCTTTCTTTTTTTAGGGATATATATTGATGTGTCTGTTAGTGAGTTAGTCATTTCAGTTATAGTGATTACTCTTCTGGTTAGTCTGATACCATCTCAGTTAAATAGGTTTGTTCTTCTTCCTTCTAGGGGGACAAGAAATAAAGATATTTTATTATTTGCTAGCCTATTTTTCTTTTTAGGTATTGGGATAAAAGGATTGGTTAAGAATAAATATGGGTCTGAGTTACAAAGAATAGAGATGTATCTTAATACCCCTATAAATAATAGGATAGATATAAAAATAACGGAGGCACTTAGTAATAAAACGAACAAACGATTTATAGGAGAACTGATAAGAATTGGTGACACAGTATGTGCTAACAAGATAGCTCTTTATTTTAATGAAAGTCAAAACTTACTTGAGGTAGGTGATATTATTAGTTACTATGGCAGAATAGGCAATATCCAACAACCAAAGAATTTAGGACAGTTCGACTATAAAAAGTATATGCAAGGGAAGGGAATCTTTATTCAAAGCTATATAGGCGATTACTTTGTAGTAGGGCATGATGTGCATTGGCGTTATGAAATATTAAAGATTAGGAGTTCTTTAATCAATAATTTAAATAGTAGCTCTAATGTACTGAATGAGGGTGTTCAAGGTCTATTAATGGCATTGTTGTTAGGAGAGAAGTCGTATATAGACTCGACTGTTATTAATCAGTTTAAGGAAGTAGGTGTTATGCATGTTTTGGCTATTTCGGGATTACATGTAGGGCTGATCTATTTAGTGTTTGTTCGCGGTTTATTTTTTTTATCAAGAAAGAGTAGGAGTATTGTTATTCTTGTATTACTGTGGTTCTTTGTCTTTTTATCAGGATTCTCAGCTTCAGTATTTAGAGCTGTCTTAATGTTTACTATTTTCCTTATAGGTCAACTTCTAAGGCGAGAGCAAGACTTGGAGCACAGTATAGGACTTGCCTTGTTCATAAGTCTATGTATACATCCTTATTGGGTATATGATATTGGTTTTCAGTTAAGCTACTTGGCCGTTATCAGTATTGTATATATTCTACCATTATTTAAGAGATACTATTCTAAAAATAGAATAATACAATACATACAGGGTATAACTTATGTGTCTATAAGTGTTCAAATCGGTTTGATACCAATTCAGTTGTATTATTTTCAGCAGTTTTCTTTTCTATTTTTATTAGCTAATCTAATTGTCATACCTTTAATAACAGTGCTCATTATTATAGGAATAGTCTATTTGATTACGATGTGGATTGATAGTTTATCTATAGTGATAAGTTATTGCCTTAATGTATTAACCGATCTATTGTACCGATTAATAGAATTAGTACATCGTTTGCATTATTTCTCTTTTCAGAATGCACAGATAAATTTTGTACAGATGACTATACTCTTCATTCTTATAGGAGGCATCGTACTTTCTTATTATCAAAAGAAGTTGAGATATATAGTAGCAATGATATTGATATGTTGTGGTTTACAACTGGGCAATACTTTAGCATCCAGTAGAGAATCTATTTTGGATACAGAGATTGTTGTTCCATATGTATCTAATAATCACAATAGGACAATATGGATTAGAGACTACAATACTGTACATGTACTAATGAATCTTATTGATAGTACTGACCATAGACATCTACGTGACTTAGATAAATATCTGCAAGAGTATAGTATAGATAAAGTTGTGTATCATCCATTAGAGGGAATGGTGCTTAACTCTCAAGAGAAAGTACTAATTATAGATAGTGATAGAATAGTGTATGATATGCTATTAGATGCTTCGGTGGTATTATTTTCAGGGCAACCTAAGATAAACTTTGAACGTATGCTAGAAGTTAGGTTACCCAAATTAGTGATCTTTCATAATTCAGTACCTTTTTGGTTAAAGAAAAAGTGTATCGATATGTGTATAAAAAAGAATATCCCTTTTCACGATATGTATGAAAAGGGATATTGGTCTTCTTTATTATAATGATCTTAAATCTGTTGTAATAGTTGTTGAGGAGTTTGGTATCCTACGATAACTTTACTCACATCACCTTTCGTACCGAAGATAACCATAGAAGGATATCCAGGTATTCTTAAGAACATAGTGAAGTCGTGCGTAGCATTTCTACCTTTTCTTTCACTGTTGTATCCAGGGTTTGTATACTTCGTTCCTTTGTAGTTTATTTCTTCATTACCTTCTGCATCAAATTTTACTGCATAGTAATTTTTGTTGATATGCTCGATTACTTTAGCATCGCTAAAAGTGTTTTTGTCAAGCATTTTACAAGGGCCACACCACTCAGTAAAAGCATCCATAAAGATAGGCTTAGCTTCTTTCTTTTGTGCTGCGATAGCTTCATTAAACGACATCCATTTTATTTCTTGAGCATTAGCTGTTAATCCTAAGAAAGTAATGGTAAGTAATAAAAACAGTTTTTTCATATTTCTTTTAATATTGTTATTATTTGACCCCGTGCATTAATTTCTTCAGCACTGGGTTAAGAGCAATAACTAACAACCCTGCTACAATAGGCACTACAGTGAAGATTAAGAAGAACACTGACAATGAGTATTGTTCTGTAATTGTCTCTATTTGTCCACCAAGTTTTGCAGCTAAATTGTTTCCAATTGCGATTGCAAGATACCACATTCCAAACATTAGTGCAATCATTCTTGCAGGAACTAGCTTAGAAACATAAGATAATCCTACTGGCGAAGAGAATAGCTCTCCTAATGTATGGAAGAAATAAGCGAATACTAGCCACATCATAGACACTCTAGTACCTTCTGTGATACCATGTGATCCATATGCTAATACTCCAAATCCGATGGCCATAATGATTAACCCTAGTCCGTACTTAATAGAAGCAGGCGGGTTAAATCTAGAATCCCATAGCTTAGACACCAATGAAGCTAATGCAATTATAAAGAAAGAATTCAAGATAGAGAACCACGAAGCTGTTATTTCTACTTGGTTATCTTTTATCTCTGTTATTTCTGCTTGGACTATTTCTGTAGGTCTATCTGCCTTTTTAAATTCAGTTACTAAATGTTCTTTCTGTTTAGAATCAAGAATATTAAAATTACCTAACTCTTCATAGATTTCTACTTTATCCCCTTTTGTTAATATATCTAGTTGAGATACGATAGCTGTATGTTTTACTATATTATCACCCTCATTAGGTATGTTAGCAGCATGTATCGCTTTATACTCATAGATAGGTTCATTATGCTTATCTAGGATAGGCTTACCTTCTTTGTCTACCTTTTGTATTTGTACAGCATCATACGTTACCTCATACGCATGTAGAGACCATTCTCTATTTAGCATCCATAAGGCAGATCCCCATACACCTAAGAATGTTACAGCTAATATGATATTAGATAAGAACGCTTTTTTAATAGTTTGCTTAGCTAATAAGATTAATACCCAAGTAATGATCAACAAAGGTACTATAGTTAGTAATGAGTTAAAGATATTAAATAGCAAGGCCTTATCACCAGACAGTACTCTCTGAGTATTATCACGGGCAAAGATAATCAGTGATGTCGCTCCTTGTTCAAATGACATCCAGAAGAATATCGTAAAGAAAGCAAATATAATAACTGCTATCATACGGTCTCTGACTACTTTAGCATATCTAATAATACGTGATATTATCAACCACATTAATATAAGCAGTCCTGTAACTACCACTACTGTTTTACCATCTATACCAAATATCTGGGCTGGGAATAACCTTATCTCTCCTACGATGTAGAATACATCACTGAAGGCGTATAAAAATCCAATAATAGAAGTAATCACGATAAGTATATAATCTAATGTAGTAAAAGGATTGCGTTTAAGCTCTTCTTTTTCTTCTACAGTAAGGTCTTTAGTATTCTCAGTTTCTTCAACTTTTATTTCTATATTTTTATTTGGCACATCACCTATATTCCCAAAGATTGGTTTAGCAAGCCAGAACTGTAATGTTCCAAGTAGCATAAATACACCAGCTAGCCCGAATCCATAATGCCATCCGATACGCTCACCAATATACCCACATAGCATCATTCCGAAGAATGCTCCTGCGTTAACTCCCATGTAGAAAATCGTATAAGCCCCATCTTTTTTCTCAGGGAATGATTTATACATCTCAGATAAGATAGATGTCATATTTGGTTTAAAGAACCCGGTACCTACTACTAGTAATAGTAATCCCAAGTACATAAAGAACTCTGTCTCAAGGGTCATAGAAGCGTGACCTAAGGTCATAATCAGCGAACCAATTACTACAGCCCAGCGATAACCTATATATTTATCTGCTAAGATACCTCCGAAGATAGGCGTGATATATAGTAACATAGCATAAGTAGCGAATATAGCTCCTGCATCTACTACACTCATTTCCCATCCAGGGTTGAGCCCTATTACAGACATAGTTAAGAATTGAATCAATAATACGCGCATTCCGTAGAATGAGAATCGCTCCCACATCTCTGTAAAGAAGAGAACGAATAATCCTGAAGGATGTCCCAGAACTTTACTGTCGAAGAAGTTCGGCCGGTCAGTAGTAGAGTTTTCCATAATTTAATTTTAAAAGTCTAGTTTGTGGTTAGTTATAAAGATTGTGTTTAATACATAATCTCATGTCATAAAGGCTAAAAATAGTAAAATAAACTTAAGATTAATTGTTTTACTAAAAAATATAAATAGTTTTTAGTGTATGATTTGTATTTATCACTTTATTATTCACTATTCTTAAATATTTATGTACATATTGCGATATGCTAGTACTAATGATGATCAGTTTTGATTTTATAGATAAAAAAGTTATTGTTTTGAATTAAAATAATTTTTATTTTATTAGATATGTGTTATTAAGAATAGGGTATAGAATTATGTTTTCTTCTTTTACATAGATTATTCGGGTAGAGATAGTATATCATTTGGTAAAATACCTTCTATCCCTGATAGATATTGGTTATTATCGAATAACTTCCGAAGCCAATTCATCTTGTGTAATGATAATGATTGAATATGAGGTTGTTATATTCTGATTAAAAGTGCAGAATAGGTCATTAAGGGATTATGGAGTCATTAACTCCAAATAAGGTCATGATGGGAGAATAACTGTAAAAATGTATATAGAAAGATATCTGTGTTATACTACAGTATAGTGGAGCAGGAGGTAAGTAGGAAAAATAAAGGCATAAAAAAACGCCTTAGTGATCTAAGGCGTTTGTGTATATATTTATTGATTTGCTTTTTTCTGTTCTAGAGGTCTGATGACTAATCTATCATAGATGACTAGCGTGATCACTGAGAACATCCCGATACCGAATATCACATACCATATCTTGTTAGGATTATAAGTGCTCCATAGCATATCTACCATCTCCCAGTGAGACATACTCAACTTCTGTTCTGCTAAAGCGAAGTACTCATTCTTAGAGAATGGGAAGTGTACTTGGCTAATGTCAATACCTTTATTGATAGCGTATTCTTTAAAAGAAGTAGCTACTTGCGACCAATCTACGCTGTCTGCTTTAAGGTTAAACTGTTTTTCGAAGGCAGATAGAGACATATTTAGAGTCTTTGATCCTTGTTCCATGAACTGTTCGTGTGTTACTACTTCAGGCATTTCGATGCTTCTAGTAGCCATCTCACGTTTTAACAGTGATAGCTTGTCTGACCATGATTGGTATAAACTTCCTGAGATAAAGCTTGTCACGAAGTAACTAGCTGCCACAGGTAAGAAGTAAGTCCCTTGGTATAATCCATCTTTTCCTTTAGGAGTAATTAACGCGATGAATGATGATACAGTAGGGCTAGACATCATCTCTCCGATAGAGAAGATCATTGTACCTAATATAGTAAACAGTGGATTGTGTGTATAGAACGTAAGTCCTACCCCTATACTCGCGATTATCGCACCTCTGATTACTGCGTTGATATGGCGCATCTTCGTCACAAAGAATGAGATCGTCACCTGACAAATGATAATCATGAATGAGTCAACATTAGTGAACCACTCAGGTTTTACCTGCCCATCTTGAGTCATAAGAGTACCTAAGAATGGGATATTTTCGTTTAACCAATCACTGATAGATGATGAGTTCACCCAGTCTTCGATGAAGTTAGGTAGTGTGTTGAACAGCTGGTTAAACATCGTCCAGAACCCAATCATTAATAATAATAGTATTCCTAGACGTACATCTTTTAGCGCTTCGAAGATTCCTAATACAGAATCTTTAATCGCTTTACCGATAGAATCTTTTGGTTTCTCTACTTTAGGATCCTTATAGAATAGTAATAGGATTACTAGGTTGATCGCGATCACGATAGCAGCTTGGATAAAGATGATTCTCCATCCATACGTAGTACGTAAGCCTGATGACATCGCAGGTCCGATAAACCCTCCGATATTAACCATCATGTAGAATATACCGAAACCTAGTGTACCCGTAGACTTATCCGTATCTCTAGCGATGATAGCTGAGGCTACAGGCTTAAAGAAGGCTGCACCTACTGCTACTAGCAGGAATACTAGGTATACACTCCAGTAGCTACTTACTTCTCCTAGTAGATAGTATCCAGTGATCATGATGATGAAGGAAATCATCAGGGATAGTTTATATCCTATACGATCTGCTATCACACCGAATAGGAGCGGAAGGAAGTATAATATACCTACTACATTCCCCATGATATTTCCTTTCTGTACGTGGTCAAAGCCCAGTCCTCCTGTATCAGTAGAACCTACTAGATATAACCCTAATAGGGTGTATATCCCATACCATGCCCAGCGTTCCATCAACTCCATAAAGCTGGCTATCCAGAAATTCTTTTTGAATGACAGTAGTGTTTGAACGAATGATTTATTATTCTCAGACATAATTGTTAGGGTAGTTTAATTGAGGAGTGTAAGTTAAAGGGTAAATTTTAGTTAGCCAATGTTTTTTTGTGTTTTGTTTGGCTGTGGTTTTGAGCTGTATTTATGCCCATGTCTTAGGTTATAGATTAGGGATAGAATACAGTGTATCTCTGTTAAATATGGAATGTAAAAGAACTATATACAGTTAGCAGAGTGTCCCACTTTCTGCTACCATATAAGGGCAATAGTAGTCATCAAGAGTCAAAATAATCAGTATTTAAAATCAACGTAGAAGGATGTGATAAGTTTGTCTTGAGATTATTCTCATACGTTCTTTGACATAGTGAAATGAAAAAGCGTCTTAGGCTACTAAGACGCTTTTATTAAGTTTAAAATGAATAGTTAACACTGAGTAGTAGTTGTCTTCCTAAGAGCTTGTAGGTTGTAGAGGTATTGCTGTAGTCTGTTAAGGCGTAGTTTGCATACGTCTTGGTATTAAAGAGGTTCGTTAACTCTAGACGTGCGTTCCACTTCGACTTATTAGGTATATACGCAATATTAAAGTCTAAAAAGGTGTAATACTTACGACTAGGTGCCACCTTATCGAAAGAATATAACTCACTGATAAGGTTTAGGTAGAATACGTCTTTTAGTTTATATTTTGCAGTCAGTTTAGTCTCTGTATCTATAAAACGCTCAGTGCTAATGATGTTCATATACGTAGTAAACCAATTCGTACTTACGGCATAGTTAAATCTTGATCTAAGGTTAGACTTCAACTCTATTCCATAGGTAAGTGATGTGCTTCTGACCCGTCTTGTGTCAGAATTATTTAGCGTGTTATAGAAGTCAGCTTGATTAGCATTTAGATTCAACTTCAGGTTGTGTTTTAGCTTTTGGAAATAATATTCTGTAGAGGCTAATATGAAGTAGCTCTCATTGTTCTTTATGGTAGATATATTGCTCTTCGTATGATTAGGATAGATATAGTTATTCTGTGTATAAAAGTCGTTGTACTTATTATACGATATCGTTACCGTAGAGAATGACCTATCGTGGTAGTTGCCTAATGTATAAGTCAGACCTACTGCATTATTTGTGAAAGGATCTAGGTTAGTAGTTCCTCTTAAGAAGCTTCTATACGATGTCTGTATATAGCCATCATAGGTTTTGGCAGCATTGATATTGGTATAACCGTATTTATAATAGATGTCTATTTTGTTCTTGTCATTAATTCTTTTTTCGATAGAGAAGTGTGGGCTTATGACTAACTTCTGAAGACTGTTATCCGTAGTTATTGATTTGAGCTTATTGTCAAATAAGGAAGCAGAGATACTTGTCCCCATACTCCACGTACCCCATGTCATCTTCGTCAATGCCTTTGCATAAAGTTCGTTTACTTTTAAGGTTGAGTTATTCTTGTTAGTATAGGTGTTATTATCTGCTAAGTTGTTTAGACTGTAGAGATGTGTGTTCGTATTCGTATTCCCTAGCGTGAGATGAAGGAGGTGGTTACCTTTCATCATTCCTTTATAACTAGCCTGTACAGTGTGATAGTTCATTTTATTCTGAACGAGTTGACTGAATGGGGCTGTCGCATCCTGTATATAGATATTAGGCGTATTGATATAATCCTGAGTGTTCTGCTCATAGATATTCTTATAGCTAAGCACTAAAGCTTGTTTATCAGATAGCTTAGTGGTGTATTCTAGATTTTGTTCTACTCTTTTGTTCTCATTGTCTAGAGCTTGATCATTTGTAATATCGTTGTAGTATACATCACTATTGATTTTACTATTTGAGATATTGCCTTTTAGATCATATTTCAGTGTAGAGGTTTTATTGATATCGTAGACCATATCTCCTTTTAGAAATGAGAAGTTACTTCTGTTTTTATTGTTCATCATTTCTATATTGTGATAGGAATGATCAGGAGTATATAGGGTCTGATCCATTGCCCTTTTGCCTAGTAGAGTCTCTTTATTAAACAGTCCTGATATCTTCACTTCTACTTTAGGAGATAGAGTCACAGCTGTGTTAATAGAAGCAAATTGGTTATTGTTATCCTTATATCGATGGTTTCTGAGGTTTAGCGAGATATTGTCAATATTGATAGGATTAGATAGAGCAGTAGGAGTTGTTATTTCCCCTTTATTACTATTTAGAAACGAGCTAAGGTCACCCGTAGCATCATAGCTAATATTGTTAGACTGTAAGATAGAGTAGAACTTCGTCTTTTTGCCAAAGTTCATGATGTTTGATCTTGCACTATGTACCTCCTTATCACGTATACCAGCTCCCGCCTCTACATTGCCAAACCATACCCGCTTAGCCTCTTCACTGAGTTTAAGGTTAAGTGCTAGCTTCTTAGCAGGGTTTAGATTTGTCAGGTGTTTGTTTTCAGAATAGTTTTGTAGTAGCTCTACTTCTTCTACTGGACTGACAGGCATGTTCTTAGTCAGCACTCTGTATCCTCTATCGAAGAGGTCTGTGCCATCTACCATGACCTTTTCTACTTCTTGATTATTGACACTGATCTTCCCATCAGTACTAATCTCTAGCCCTGGTAGGTTCTTGAGTAGGTCTTCTATGACGCGTTCATCTCCTTTAGAGAACTGTTTGACATTATAGACTACGGTATCCTTCTTCACTGTGATAGGTGAAGTAGCCTTAATGGTGATCTCGTTGAGTACTTCAGCAGAAGAGAGCAGGTATAGGGGGTTGTTTAGACCATAGTTGTTTTTAGTAGCATCTAGGGCGATAGTTGTTTTCTCTATTCCTACTTTTTGTATAGTAAGTTGAGAGGCAGTAGGGTGGTTCACTACATTCTTAAACTCTACTAGTCCTTCATTGTTAGATGAGGTATACGCTAAGGTTTTATTGTTTTTGTCTTGTAGAAATACTGTGGCACGGATTATCTCTACACCCTGACTATCTAGTAGTCGTGTAGAGATATGCTGTGCTTGACTTAGGTAAGTACACAGGAGTGTTAATAGGATAATTATGTTACTCTTCCCACTCATATTTTCGTTCGAGGTCACTGTTTTTTAAACGTTCAAATTGATTAGGATCTGTCATGACCTCGAGTATCTCTACGCCAGGTATATTGCTAAAGGGATTGCGTTGAGGGCCATAGACCATTCTATCAAGTTCTTTGTAGTATTTCTCTTGAAATGATCGGATAGACTCGTTGGCACGACTAACGTCATATCTAAAAGGTAATATCTTGAATTTATTGACTTCTATATTCTGTATGCTCCAATGGTATCTGTTTTCATCATCATAGAGTTCAAATACTAAACCAGGTAAGTTATTGAACTTCCAAGGACCTACTTGTACAGGATAGTCGGTAGAGTACCATGCCGTATAGTTTCTCCCTCTAAAGCTTAGTGTAGCCTTGTGAAGGGTTATCTGTTCTGCATTGGTTTTGGTCTCATCGTATAGTTGCCAATCCATTTGAGGAATATCTTCCTTGATAAAGTATCGCGCTTCGGAAGGCTTTATTCTTGAATAGAGGAGGTTCTTCTTAAAGTCAAAGTAGAAGAACTCTTCAAATTCTTGTTTATCGTAAATCACTATTACATTTGGCTCTCTGGGAGGCTCTTTAGTGAATTTGTATTTGCCATTAATGTATAGACTTTTATCTTCTTTAGGGCTAATGTATAGTTTGTCTTCTGCTGAGATGATATGAGCATCAGACGTTGTAGTCTTTAGATAAGTGATAGTGTAATTGGTATCTTGAGCATATCCAATAACACATAAGAATAAAGTGATAAATAAGTAATAGGTTGATTTATACATATCTAAGTTTTAGTTCTTGTTAGAACGTTGTGTATAGATCAGATATTGTAAGTATTGTTAATTAAATCTTAAAAACTAAGAAAGGAAAGCAGGTTCGTTTCATTGCTTTTGTTTGTTTATTGAAAGTATTGTACAAAAAAAGCGCCTTAGTTACCTAAGACGCTTTGATTAATATGATAGAATAGATAATTATCTAACTTCTTGCATAAGTTTTTTCATAAGTGGAGAAAGTGCGATTAACACTACCCCTGCGATTACTGCATATAATCCTAAATCTTTATACCCATCAGTATACGCTAATAGAGCATCATAGTTAGGATGGTTACCAGTAGCTACTTCAGAACGACTCTTAGACATAGCAGCTCCTAAGATACCTGCTACATACTGTCCGTAAGCACTAGCTAAGAACCACATACCCATCATCATCCCTTGTAGATTAGCTGTAGAAAGTTTAGTCATGATCGATAGACCAATCGGCGATAAACACAGCTCCCCTAAAGTAATGATCAATAAGGCAAAAGTAAAGAAGTCTAATGATGTCATACCTGCTGCATCAGCGAATAGACGTGTAGCAAATAATGCATAGTATCCAGCTCCTAATAGGATAAATCCTAAACCGAACTTCATTACCGTATTTGGCTCTATTTTCTTCTTAGCCATCCAGATCCATAATAGACCTAAGATAGGTGCGATGAAGATGATGAAGAAAGCTCCTCCTGAGTTATTCACTCCGTTAGGATCTAAGTGCATACCTAGTAAATCTGAGTTTAAGTTCTTCGCTGCGAAGATGCTTAATGATCCTCCTGCTTGCTCATAGATACCGAAGAATAGAATAGAGAAGAAGATAAATACTAGGGCAGCGATAATCTTTTTACGCTCCGCACTAGTCAGCTTCGTCATTTCATAGAATAAGTAGATCAATGCTAATGGTCCTACTGTGTACATAAAGTATGCAGTATAGTCTGTGTTATCAATCATGAATACGATAACAGGTACCATCGCAAACGTAAGGATGTATGTTCCTACTTCTTTCCATAAAGGCATTTTAGTCTCACTACCATCTTTAGCTACTTGCATAGGCTGTAGTCCGATAGGTCCTAAATGACGTTTTGTAAAGATGAAGTTGATTAAACTCACTAACATCACGAAAGCAGCTAAACCAAAAGCTACACTCCAACGGTTCTCTACAGCGATAGAGTCTTGGAATAAGTGTCCTTTACCGATAGCGATACATAAGTATCCTCCGATAAGTGCTCCTAAGTTAATCCCTGCATAGAATAATGAGAAACCAGCATCAGTACGTTCGTCCCCTTTTTTGTATAAATATCCTACCATAGTAGAGATATTCGGTTTAAAGAATCCTGTACCAATTACAGTAAATGCAATACCTACGAAAAAGTAAGCGTGTGGATCTATAGCTAGAATAATACTACCTAAGATCATCATCGAGCCTCCCCAGAAAAGAGATTTACGGAAACCTAAGATTTTGTCAGCGAAAATACCTCCTAAGAATGTGAATGCGTACACGAATGCTTGTGTAGCTCCATACTGTAAGTTAGCTTGTGCTTCTTCAAAGTGTAGTTGGTCGATCATAAAGAAAACCAACATTCCTCTCATTCCATAGAAGCTAAAACGCTCCCACATCTCTGAGAAAAATAAGCTCCAGATTTGCTTAGGGTATTTACCTGAGAAATTCTGAATCTCTTCTAATGTCTGTTGTTGACTCATTTTTTTAGTTATTTATTATTGTGCAATGCACTGTGTTCTTAACGAACACCGTGCATTAGTTTTTTCAATAATGGGTTCACTAGCATTACCATGATTGCTGCTGCAAAAGGTATTAATGTGAATAGGAAGAAGAAGTGACTAAGTGAGTACTCTTCTTTAATATTTTCGATTTGTCCCCCTAAGATGGCTGCAAATTTCTGAGCGATAGCTAAGGCTAAATACCACATACCGAACATGAATGCAAGCATTTTGCCAGGTACTAGTTTAGAAACATAAGACAGTCCTACAGGTGAGATAAATAATTCCCCTAAGGTATGGAATAAGTACGTTAATATTAAGAATATAATCGACATTTTTACTCCGTCAGTAGCTCCCATAGATCCTAAACCTAAGATTAAGAACCCGATAGCTACGAAGATTAATCCGATACCGTACTTAAATGCAGCTGATGGATTATACTTAGAATCCCACAGTTTAGACACTGTAGATGCTAACGAAATAATGAAGAATGAGTTCAAGATAGAGAACCAAGATACAGTGATCTCAGATACTTCTTTATTAAACTCTGCGTTCAACATATAGATAGCCATAGCCCAGATACCAGCAAAACAGATGAATAAAATAATATTAGACATCGCGATTTTTGACCAAGTAGCTTTTGCTAATAATACAAGTACCCATGAGATGATTAACAATGGAATCACTGTAAGACATGTATTGATAATGTTGAAAGCCATTAATGCAGTTCCTTCTAATGATCTGTCTACATAGTCTCTCGCTACAAGTACTAACGATGTAGCCCCTTGTTCGAAACTCATGAAGAAGAACATTAAGAAGAACGCCAATAAGATTACAGCGAACATTCTGTCTCTAATCACTTTTCCATAACGCAAGATACGTGAGATCACTAAGTATAAGAACGTGATAAGGGCTAGAATAGCCATGATGTTCTGTCCTCTTAATACCTCTGTGTCTAAGGATGCAAATAGATCTAGTACTCCGTTTTTAGATAAAGGATCATTGAATGCATATAATAAACCGATTACAGATACGATAGCGATTAAGATATAATCTACTAGTGTGTAAGGGTTTTTAGTATCTTGATCTTCTTTGATTTGCTCTGGTGTTTTTTCTACAGTAGTGTCTACTTTTTTAAGTTCACCTAGGTCTCCCATTAAAGGTTTAGCTAACCAGAACTGGATCGTACCTAATAGCATGAAGATACCTGCTAATCCGAATCCGTAGTGCCATCCTTTAGTTTCTGCTAAGTATCCACATAGCATCATTCCGAAGAAAGCACCTGAGTTTACACCCATGTAGAAGATGGTATACGCAGCATCTTTTTTGTCTGGTAATGATTTGTACATTTCTCCTAAGATAGAAGGCATATTTGGTTTAAAGAAACCTGTACCGATCACAAGACATGCAAGTCCTACGAAGAACCATAGTTTAGAAATTCCTTCTGCAGCCATCGATGCGTGACCTAGTGTCATGATGATAGCTCCGATAATCACAGCCCATCTAGAACCGATATATTTATCTGCAATCACTCCACCTAAGATAGGTGTTAAGTATAATAGCATGGCATAAGTACCATATAGTGCACCTGCTTGTTCTGCTGACCATCCCCATCCTGAGAATGCATCGCCAAAGATGACTTTAGCTGTTAAGAATTGAATTAACAATACTCTCATTCCGTAGAAAGAGAATCGCTCCCACATCTCTGTAAAGAAAAGAACGAATAACCCTGCTGGGTGCCCAAGCACATTAGATTTAAACAGGTTTGAGTTTGTAGCTGTTTCTGCTGACATTTAAGTAATTATTAGTTTGTTTTAGTTCGTACTTTTTGGTGATATAGTACTTTGGTTGGTTTTGGTTGTAAGGTTATTTTGGCTTATAAATTGTTTAAGATGAAATTAGTCATCTTTGTATATAATTGTAATCTTGTATTTCCTCCTGAGATACCGTGATTCTTATCTGGATAGATTAGCCAGTCGAAGTCTTTGTTCTCTTGTACTAACGCTTCTATCATAGTCATAGCATTCTGTACGTGTACATTGTCGTCAGCAGTACCATGTACTAGAAGGTAACGACCTTTTAGCTTAGAAGCATGTGTGATAGGTGAGTTATCATCATATCCCGCTTGGTTCTCCTGTGGAGTAGTCATATAGCGCTCAGTATAGATACTGTCATAGTATCTCCAGTTAATCACTGGTGCTACAGCGATAGCTAGTTTGAATACATCGTTTCCTTGTAGGATAGCATTAGAAGACATAAACCCTCCGTAGCTCCATCCCCAGATACCTATTCTGCTAGCATCTACATAAGATTGTTGACCTAGGTATTTAGCAGCGATGATTTGGTCATCTACTTCATATCTACCCAATTGGTTTTGTGTCATTTTTTTAAACTCAGCTCCTCTGAATCCTGTTCCTCTACCATCTACAGTCACCACGATATACCCTTTCTGAGTAAGCATAGCATGCCAGTAGTCGTTAGAATCTAGCCATTTATCAGCTACTTGTTGTGATCCAGGACCACTGTACTGATACATAAACACAGGATATTTCTTAGCAGGATCAAAGTCTTTAGGTTTCATCACCCAAGCGTTAAGCTGTAATCCGTTAACTGTAGGAATCTGTATGAATTCTTTAGTAGGCAAGTTATAGTCTACTAATTTGCTCTCTAATTCTTTATTGTTTAGAATTTCTTTTACCACTTTACCTGTTTTAGATTGTTGTAAAGTGTAAGTAGGAGCTACTGTACTAGAAGAGTACACATTGATAAACTGTTCGAAGTTAGGGCTGAATATAGCTCTATTCGTTCCTAGTTTCTCAGATAGTTTCTTTTTATTTTTTCCATTAAGGTCTATAGAATACACTCCTCTATAGATAGAACCTTCTTCTACAGACTGGAAATAAAGTTTCTTAGATTTAGTATCGATACCGTAGTAATCTGTTACTTCCCAATTCCCTTTTGTGATTTGGTTTACTAATTTACCTTCTTTGTTATAGTAGTATAGGTGGTTATGACCATCTCTCTCACTCAGCCATACGAAATCGTTGTTGTCTAAGAAGCTAAGGGTAGCTACATCTACATAAGCCTTATCTGTCTCATTTAGAATCAGTTTTTTGCTTAATGTATTTCCATCGATGAAGAATACTTTTAAGTCATTCTGATGTCTGTTGATGATTTGAGCACTTAAGTATTGATTGTCATTTGTCCATTTGATTCTAGGAATATAGAAATCGTTAAACTCGCTTAAGTCTACTTTACTTGTTTGATTAGACTTCACATCGTAGATATGGATAGATACTAGAGAGTTCTTTTCTCCTGCCTTAGGGTATTTAAACTTGTCTTGAGTAGGATAAAGTCCTGTTCCGTATACATCCATTGAATATTCTGGAACGTTAGTCTCATCAAATTTGATATAAGCTATCTTGTCTCCATTCTTATTCCAATCAAACATGCGTACGATACCAAACTCTTCTTCGTATACCCAATCAGAGATACCGTTGATGATATGATTTTTTTTACCATCATTCGTTATCTGTTGTGTTTTCTGAGAAGCGATATCATAGATATATAAGTTGTTCTGATATGCATAAGCTATTTTAGAACCATCATTAGAGAATGTAGGTTCAGATATTTTGTGATCTGCTATTTTAACTAATGAATTTTTAGTTGGGTTGAACAAATAAAAATCAGTTAAAGCAGAACGGCGGTAAATAGGAGTGGTGTTCGTCCCTATTAATAATTGTTCTTCTTTATGATCGAAGATATAAGTATCGATCGATTTAATATCTTTAAACGCACTAGTAGAAAAGATTGTTTTTGCTTTTTCTAGTGTTTCAAAGTTATAAAGATTTATTTCTTGGTGGTCTTTAGCAACGCGTTCAATGCGTGAGTATTGATTCGATTTTTCCATCGAATTAACGGATTGCATTACTTTCGTTCTAAATGTGCCGTTCCAAATTTCTTCTTGTGCAATTTGTTTCTGCGCTAACCCAATTTGGGTAGCTATGATACAAAATAGTAGGGTTAGGTTAAGGTGTTTCATTATCTATTTAATCGAAAAAACTTCCAATTTTAATGAAAAAATATGATTTACACCAATTTATTTTTCGAATAAACCAAAAAAAGTCTAATTCTGTTGAAGCTATTTTGGTAATAAAAATCATAATATCATAAACAAAAAGTACTAATAGCTGTTTTTTTAGTTTTTTTAACCTTGTAAGAATGAGTTATCTTTGTGGCATAAACAAAAATAAAGATGGAAGGTAATATTAATGGATTCTCTAAGCTGAGTAAACGTGACAAAATCAATTGGATAGCACAAACCTATTTTTCTAATTCTGCTGATACAGTAGAATTGATAGAACAATATTGGAATTCAGATGAGGAATTACAGAAACTTCACGATGAGTTTATTGAGAATACAATCACGAATTTTTACTTGCCTTTTGGTGTAGCACCTAACTTTAGAATTAACGATAGATGGTACACTATTCCGATGGTAATAGAGGAGAGCTCTGTAGTAGCGGCAGCTTCTAAGGCTGCTAAGTTCTGGTCAGAGCGCGGAGGGTTTAAGACTACTATACTAGGGACAGAGAAGATAGGACAAGTACACTTTATATATAAAGGAGAGAAGAGTAAACTAGTTCAGTTTATTAAAGATATAGATAGCAAGTTCTATGAAGATACGAACTCTATCACGCAGAATATGCAGAAACGCGGAGGTGGTATCTCAGCGATCGAGCTAAGAGATAAGACTGCTGATGTGGATAATTATTATCAACTGCATGTGACATTCGAGACAAAAGACAGTATGGGGGCAAACTTCATCAACTCTTGTCTAGAGCAAATCGCTAAAACGCTAAAAGCTGAGGCGATGAACTGTACAGCGTTTACAGAAGAGGAGAAAGCAATAGATGTGGTGATGAGTATTCTGTCTAACTATGTACCTAACTGTGTGGTGAGAGCAGAAGTTAGCTGTCCTATCGAAGACCTAAAAGGTAAGGATATCAAAGAACCACAGTTATTTGCAGAGAAATTTGTACAAGCTGTGCGTATCGCAGAGGTAGAACCTTTTAGAGCAGTAACACATAACAAGGGAGTGATGAATGGGGTAGATGCTGTGGTACTAGCTACAGGGAATGACTTCAGAGCTATCGAGGCAGGAGTACATGCTTATGCGGCTCGCAGTGGTCAGTATAGCAGCTTATCTCATGCGAGTATAGAGAATGGTATCTTTAAGTTCTGGATTGATTTACCACTAGCACTAGGAACTGTGGGAGGACTGACTTCATTACATCCTATGGTAAAGGTGGCTTTAAAGATGCTTCAGAGTCCTTCTGCTACTGAGTTAATGCAAATCATAGCAGTAGCTGGATTAGCACAGAACTTCGCTGCTGTGAAATCATTGACAACGACAGGTATTCAACAAGGACACATGAAGATGCACTTAATGAATATCCTAAACCAGTTCAAGGCAACAGATGCAGAAAGAGTAAAAGTAGTAGCTCATTTCGAAAAGAATGTGGTATCTCATAGTGCAGTAGTAGAACTGCTAGAAAGCCTTCGTAAATAATGGTGAAAGAATATTATAGCAACGGAAAGCTACTTATCTCAGGAGAGTATGTCGTGCTAGAAGGGGCTAAGGCTTTTGCCTTGCCTACTAAGTATGGACAGTCACTGAAGGTGAAGGAGAAGGAAGGTGACTGTATTCATTGGACGAGCTACGATGTGGACGGTAGTATCTGGATGAGTGAGGTAGTGCCTCTGCAAGATGTACTAGGTACACATGAAATCGAACATCAATCGGAGTATTATAAAACGCTAGTAGATGTACTGCGTGCTGCACATAGACAGAACCCTTCTATCCTAGTAGAAGGAACAGGATATGAGGTGGTATCTGAGTTAACTTTTCCTCGCTTATGGGGATTAGGGACTTCCTCTACTTGGATTAATAATGTAGCGGAGTGGTTCAATATCAACCCATATCAATTATTACAAGAATCTTTTGGTGGTAGTGGATATGATATTGCCTGTGCGCGTCATAATCAGGGAGTGTTTTATACCCTGACTGATGTAAACCATCCACAAGTAGAGCTGGTGTCATTTAACCCGTCTTTTAAAGAGCACTTATATTTTGTATACCTAAATCAGAAGAAGAGCAGTAAAGAGGCTATTGCTAATTTTAAAGCGAAGCGCCATGGTATTCGCCATCAGGTAGAGCGTATTTCAGAGATTAGTAAGGCGATGTCTGTGAGCACTACATTAGAAGAGTTTAGTCAATTAATGGATGAGCATGAGCAGATTATGAGTGAGGTATTAGGAGTCGCTACTGTGAAGCAAGGTTTATTTGCGGACTTCGACGGATCGATCAAGAGTCTAGGAGGCTGGGGAGGAGATTTTGTAATGGTCGTTTCTAAAAATGACCCTTTGGAGTATTTTAATTCTAAAGGCTACGAAATAATAGTAAACTTTGAGAATATGATTCTTTTTTAGAAGTTTAACTACTATTTTTGATTTTAAAGCTTTATATTTATCCTTTCATAATATAGTATTTTAAAACAAAATCTATTGGATTCATTAGTGATACTTAAGTTGATATCACAAAGAGACTATCGTTAATTAAAGAAGAGGCATAAGTGCTATGTTTTGAGTATTGATTTAATTAAATAGCGATATTAACAATTAGGCTTTACTAATGCTTAATGTAGGTTTTAAGTAAAGAAAGTCTGAATCTTTATGAGCAAGTTGGAGAGAATGACAATCTGGAGAGGTTATCTGTTGTAGGATAGCCTCTTTTTTTTGTAGTGTAGTGTCCCATTTTATGTGACCATAAGTGTTCATTAATAGGCATAAGTATACAATATCGCCACAGGTAGAAAGTATTATTATAGGCTTTCGTATTTTTGACACTGTATAAGAATGATAAAAGATTAGATCGGTTAGCATAATAAAAAGAATACCATGAGAAGAATCATATTAGACATCGATGAATATTTAGCAGGACATAAGGGAAGTTTGGTGGAAGGGATTGTGACCTTGTTGAGTTTTGCTGAGAATAAGCGTCTTGTTTCTTCAAGTAATTTTGATGAATATGGAGCGCTGAAGCGTGAAGTAGTTCTATATGAAGATGATCTAACAGCAGAAGGGAAGTTGGTGTTCATGGATATCTTAAAAGATTGGTTAGTGTATATAGAAGAAGATGAGAAGAAAGGACGTGATGGTAAGTACTTAGCTCAACTTTATAAGCGTCAGAAGGAAATTATAGAGAAAATAGAAAAGCACACACAGTGGTCATGGGCATTAGTGGTATCAGAGCATTGGTCTGTAGGTATTAATAATCCCATAGGAGAAGGATATCTAGAAGATACTTTATTATTTACAGCTGAGAATGTAAAGGATGGTGTAGGTGTGTATGTGATGTATAGAAATGATAAGGTGGGGTATGAAGTAGAATATATGGAGTATAATCGTGTACTGGGCAGTTGGGATTATGAAGGTGAGTTTAGAAAGTATGAAGTCCTTTGTCAGAATCATGACTTGGAGATTGTGAAAGAGGTTGTGCAAAAGTTATTGAATCAGACAGATCGGGATTTGCTACAGTTTGTTCAGTATGGGTATTGGTATGTTGTTATTCATAAACTGATAAGAGGGACGAAGAGTTATCAATCCAATGAGCTACTATACTTCGCTAGTAATGATAAACTATTTATAGAGGTGATCTGGATAGATAATCAGTTTAAAATATCGCTAGGTAAGGTTAAACACCCTATTGCTAAAGGGGCAATCCTTGTTCACTTCAATAATATAGTAGAGCATCATACTATTTATGTAGATACAGAAGAAGAGCTAATGCGAAAATTAGAAAGGGTATTGTGTATACCTTCTGAGTTTATACCTCATTAATTGTAATAAATATGAATGTATATTATAGTTATAATCATTTAAAACTCGAAGGAGTAGAAGATTGTATCAGTTATTATGAAATATCTGCTGAAGGCTATTATCTGCGCAGTGTGACCAATCATAACGGTCTTAGGACGAATAGCTATATTGAGATAAGAAATCAAGAGTTCTTTTTGCCAGAAACGTTATTGGAAGAGGAAGATAAAGAGTTTCTGAACCAAATAACTCAGGAGGAATTTTTAGCTCAATGGTTACAGAGTAAAATGCCTTATGAAGAGTCTTGGACTTTGTTTAAACAAGAAATAAGTGATTATGTAGAAGGAGAGATAGTCTGTTTTTATCCACAAGGTGTCATGGTGTATCTAGGAAGTTCTTTTTATGGTTTAGCAGATTATGGTCAGTGCCTGTCTGTATTGTCTAGAGAGAAAATGTGTTCTGGTACAAAAGCTCATTTTAAGGTAGATGGGATAGATGAAGAGAACTTTCTCGTGTTGTTGACAATCTTAGTTTAACAATACTTTGTCAATTGTAATTGTTAAAATTAAACTTAAAAGGCTATTTTTGAGCCTTTAATGATGAGATTATAAACTAGATGTTAACCTTGAAAAAGAAAGTAGCGGTACAAATACAGTGTTATCTATGGATAGCACTCTTGATGTTTACTACAGTTGGCTGTTCTGCCAAGAAGGCTTTTTTTGAGGTGTCTGGGCTTCAGATGGAACGTCCTTTGAATGCAAATAAAGCACTGGGTATTAATCAGGTTTCTTGTGATGTAGAGACTTCATCTGTAACTGTTTCTTCAAAGCAGTTAAAACAAAAAGTAAAAGGAATATCGTTGAGTTCGTTAGCTTATACAGCGGGAGTAGACTTGGCATTATTTCATCACAGTAAGGGGGTACAACTAGACTATATCCTTAGTATAGCAGGAACAGATCCTCCTAAATATATATTATATCAGCAGTTTAAATTAGCTATAGCGTAAGGAATTATATACTTGCCTAAGTGTTGTTATTCTCTTGAATGAACGATAGATAGGTGTGTATTTTAATGAGTTAAAACAAATTGATTACACTATTTTAATTTAAAATCATGCAAATTTTTAATAAGCAGTCGTATACAACGGCTGGATTTTTTACACTTGGAATTCGCTTAGTAGTTGGGTGGACTTATTTTTCTGCTTTTTGGCGTAGGTTAATATTAGAGAACAAATTAATAGAAGAAGAAGCGGGATATATTGGCGCAAAGTTTAATCACTTTTTGCCAAATGCTTTAGGGATAAAACCGCTTATAGAATATCTAGTGAGTAATCCTGATATGCTATGGTGGGCGATGGTTATTTTTACAATAGTAGAGGCTATTGTAGGATTGTTTATCATGTTAGGTCTATTCACTAGGCTGATGTCTGTAGGAGTATTCTTTTTGGCGATGGGAATCTTATTAGGTTCTGGCTGGATAGGGACAACATGTCTAGACGAATGGCAGATCGGAGTACTAGGTGTAGCAACAGGGTTTATGTTATTCTTGACAGGGGGAGGATATGGATCTCTAGACTATTATTTTGCAAAGAAAGGCAAGGCATTTACTACTAAGAAATGGTTTGGTTTCTTAGGCTCTGGTGAATTACCTATTAAGAATCTTAAGCCTGTGGTATTCATAGGATCTTTTGCGGTGTTATTATTGACCTTATATACGAATCAAGTTTTCCACGGAGGTGTATTCGGTACGCTACACAATAAATCTGTTAAGCCTAAGCTAGAATTGGCAGATGTGACTTGGAGAGAAGGACAGTTGAAGTTTGAAGTATATCGCGTAGAAGGTGCAGATGTATATGGATCATTCCTTATAGGTGTGCAATTAGAAACTATGGATGGAGAAGTTATCCAAAAGTGGGATGGTGAAGCACTGTCTAAACTAAATAAAGAACAAATCAGCAATCGCTATGTAGCTAAGATAGCTCCTGGTAAGCACAGTTTGATTATTCCTTTAGGCGCAAAGGCAGATATTACTTTTGAGCCAAGTGTTGAGCATCCTAAACAGAGTGTTGTTCTTCGACTGATAGATATCAGTGGGATTGAGTGGACAGCGGAAGTGAATTAATGAATATAGTGATAAGGTAGCTTCTATTCAGCTCTTGATGGTTTGAGGGTATTTGATTGATATTAATTATCTTTAAATAGTGAGAAGGTTGTATTTATTTATGTAAATTGCTTAGTAAAAAATACAATATGAGCCAAATAGATGATGTGTTAAGTTCAGTATCCCATCGCCCTTGGGCATTGCCTGAAGGACCTTGGAAGTTCTATCAAGAGTGGAATAGAGCTATCTTTTTACATTTTGAAGTGCCTCTAGAGGTACTGAGACCCTTAGTGGCAGAAGATTTAGAACTGGATAGTCTAGATGGGAAGTACTATGTATCTATCGTGCCATTCACGATGGAGAATATTCGCCCACGTCGTTTACCTGCGGTGAGTATGGTATCTGATTTTGATGAGATCAACGTACGTACTTATGTTGTGGTAGATGGAAAACCTGGAGTTTATTTTATCAATATAGAAGTAGGGAAGAGCCTATCTGCATTTGTATCTCGTACGATATCTGGGTTGCCTTATGAAAAGTCAGATATAATTCGTGAGAAAAATGCTTATTTATCTTTAAACGAGAAGAAGAACTTCTTTCTAAAGCTTGAGTATCAGAAAGGGGAGAAAGTTAAAAATAAGACTACATTAGATTTTTGGTTGACAGAGCGTTACTGTCTCTATGTATATGTACATGAAGAACTGTTTCGATACCAGATACACCATAAAGAATGGCCTATTAGAACAATAAAATTTGATACAATGGAGTTTGATTATAGTATAGGCGATCTGCATTTGACAGAAGCTGATGTAATTGCACAACATTATTCTAAAGGTGTTGTAGTAGTGTCATGGGATAAAGAAAAAATCAAACTCTAATAATGTATATAATGTCAAGATTACTTTTTTTGTGCTGTAGTTTTTTGTTTATCTCCTCTGTTGTGATGGGACAAAACACAAGAAACTTAGAGCGTACCTTACAACCTAAATGGAAGATGCAGATATACGATAAGGAATCTCCTGTTAAGGCAAAGACGCTATTGTATAACGATATTCCGAAGACCTTTGATTTTAGAGGAACTGTAATGGAATCTATTAGTTGGAAAGATAAAGAAGGAGAGAAAATATTGATACTAACGACTACTGGTTATTTCCCTTATAGAGATTTATCACAGAAAGGCTTTGGTCAGTACTCTTCTGGAACGAAAGGTGAAATCTATATGTATATGTTCACGAATAAAGATGATGATAACGGCTATGTGATGACGATGAAGATGTATGATGTGGTACCCTGTGGTGAAGGAAGCCCTGCTCCATATATAGGATATGTGCCTATGGGGACAGTGGTGACTGATTTAGATAATGATGGAGTGACTGAAGTGATTGTTTCTTATGTGACGAGCTGTAATGATGGTGAGAAAGGAGAATATGATCTAAAAGTCATGTTGTTTAATGGTGATGAGAATATTCTAGCTAAAGGAGCATTTACACCTAGCGAGGGCATAGTAGATAAGCCTGTGATAGAAAAGGCAGACAAAACGAAGAAAGTATTCTCTAAGTCGGTAGAAGAAGGCTGGAAGAAAATAGCAAATAGTTTTAAATAATAAAAAACGCATAGTGGTATCTATGCGTTTTTTATTATTTATGTTTGTGTTATCATTCGCTATAATAGTAACTATGAAATACAGAATCGAAATACCAGAACCCTGTCATGAAGATTGGGATAAAATGACTCCTCAAGATAAAGGGAGACACTGTGCTGTATGTGATAAAGTAGTCGTTGACTTCTCTAAAGCAAGTAAGAAAGACATCATTGCTATCATAAAGAAAGAAGGAAAGATATGCGGGCGTATTCCACGTCAGTATATAGGTACAGACTTAGGAGAGGAGAAGATCAGCAAGTCATTTGGGCTGAATGGTATGGTGGCTACCATGGTAAATTTGTTAGCACTAACAACTATAAGTACAGCTGTAGCTCAAGAGAATCCTAAGGTGGAATCTGTATGTCAAGATACTAAGATAAGTACTCCTTTACCAACGTTAGTTCAGGTTAGTATTAAGTCTGAAGACACGAGAGTGATTAGAGGAAAAGCTTATGAGTCAAACCTTGAATTACCTGGTACGGTTATTATGATTAAAGGAACTAATATTGGTACTCAAAGTAATATGGAAGGAGAGTATGAGTTAGTTATTCCTAAAAAATATAATACTAAAAGGCTTACTTTAGTAGCTTCATTTATTGGATTTGAAGATAATAAAATCAAAGTTGGTAGATCAACAAATAATATTGATTTTCATTTAGAAGTAAGTAATGAGTCATTAATAGGAGAAGTAGTAGTAAAAGCGTATAAAAAAAGTAGAAACAAAAAGAAATATGAAGAGAAGTAAAGGGTTATTAATAGTAGGATTATTAATGATATCTATAGGTACAAGTCTAGTAGCAATGCAAAACTTTGGGATAGGGCTATTTCTGCTTATTTCGGCAGTAGTAGTATTGTTGTTTGCCTTAGTGATCGGAGCTAAAGAAAAGAGAGCTTCTAAGAACTAAGTTAGACGACTTTTTAGGGTATTGATCTTATTCTCTCTTCCCCAATCGTAGGTCTTAGATGTATCTGATACATATTGAAATAACAGGAGTGCTTTGCTATTTAGGAGAGCACTTTTTTCGTTTAAAGCATCTTGAGTTTTGAGAGCTAGTAGTCTTAGGATATTAGCAAGTGATTCTATATTATTTATATCCATTCCCTCTATGGTTAATAAAGATGCTAAAGCTTCTTCATCTGTATGAAGGATAAATCTGTCTATATCTAGGTGTAAGTTCTCCTTAAGAGAGGAGGTGAAGTCTTGTACTTGCTGTTCGGTCTCGAAGTCATCGATAGGAAGCGAATTAAAAACGGCTCTAAGTAATTGAGCCGTTTGTTGTATCATTCTAAGGACAAGGTCTCTTTTTTCCATTATTGAAGATTATCTAACAGGACGCAGCGTATTGCTAAATGTCACTTTAAAAGGAGTTTCCTTATTTGCGTTGTTTTTCATAACATAGATGAATTTAAACATTTTAGCATGGTCACTTTCTATCGTCAGTGAGCCTCCTGTATAACTGTCTTTTAATACTATATTCTGAGTGTTGTCTACACGTATAGACTTAGCTATACCTGAGCGTAGGTCACTCATGGTCATGGCGTAGTAATAGGTCTTGCTACTTCCTTTGATAGAGATATTTTCTCCTTTGAAGCCTTTAGTTAAGATCACTACAGAGTAGTTATCAGCAGAGGCATTCATACCTCTAAGGTAATTATCTCTAGTTTTGTCTGTTACAGATCTAAAGTCGTCTCTCACCTGAGCATAATCAGGTAGGTCCATTACATCATCTTCTTCAGGAAGTCTGTCTTCCTCTTTGATTTTTTCGATACGCTCATCTACTGTCAGTTCTTTAGGTGGTTTAGTCGCTACGTGAGAAGCAGATTTACACATAGAGAACAAGACAATTAAAGCTAAGAAAGGTAATTTTTTCATATTCTTAATTTAACAATGATAGTGGTGCGATCGTAAGTAAGTATCTTTGTTGGCGTAAAGATAATTTTTTACACTCAATAAAAAAACTCTAGAAGAGAGTCTTAAACGTTAAAATAGGTTTTTCAATGAATTATGATGTCATATTAGTCGGAGGTGGAGCAGCAGGTTTTTTTACTGCAATTAATCTTGCAGAACAAAATAAAGGACTAAAAATAGCGATTATCGAGAGAGGAAAAGAAGTGCTTTCTAAAGTAAGAATATCAGGAGGAGGAAGATGTAATGTAACGCATGCTTGTTTTGATCCGAAAGAATTAACGCAGTTCTACCCTCGCGGTGCAAAAGAGCTATTAGGGCCTTTTCATCAGTTTTGTTCAGGAGACACTATTGAATGGTTTGATAGACATGGCGTGACATTAAAGATAGAAGAGGATGGTAGAATGTTTCCTGATACAGACTCTTCTCAGACTATTATAGACTGTTTTATGAAGGCAGTACAGAAGCTTAAGATAGAAGTCATCACGAGTAGTAGTGTACAGGGCATCTTTAAGAAAGAGAGCAGTTGGAAGCTTGATACTACAACAGGTAACTACGAATCTACTTATCTAATCATGACTACGGGGAGTAATCCTAAGATGTGGAATACAGTAGCCGAATTAGGGCATAAGATTGTAGAGCCAGTACCTTCATTATTTACATTTAATATCAATGATAAACGCATCAAAGATTTGATGGGAGTAGCTACACCTGCTGAGGTAAGTGTAAAAGGGACTAAGCTAGAAGCATCAGGACCTTTATTAATTACCCATTGGGGAATGAGTGGACCTGGTATATTACGCCTTTCTGCTTGGGGTGCTAGAATATTAGCAGACAAGAAATATCAGTTTCATATCACAGTAAATTGGATGCCACAGCACAGCTTCGAGTCTCTAAAAGAAGAATTGCAACGCATCCGTAAAGATCATGCAAAAAAGAATGTGATTAAGCGTATAGAATTAGACTTGCCTAATAGATTATGGGAGCGCATGGTCGTGATATCAGGGATAGCAGAAGATACCAAATGGGCAGATGTGACTAATAAGCAGTTAGATATACTATGTGGGGAGTTGACTCAAGGAGAATATCAAGTCAATGGTAAAAGCACGTTTAAAGACGAGTTTGTTACTGCTGGAGGAGTAGACCTAAAAGAGGTTAACTTTAAAACCATGGAAAGTAAATTGCACAATAATTTGTACTTTGCAGGAGAGATTTTAAATATAGATGCCATCACAGGAGGGTTTAATTTTCAGAATGCATGGACGAACGGATACCTTGCTGCATTAGCGATAACAACTAAAATAGAGCATAAATAAGATGAAGTTTAGTTATTATAATTTGACGAGTAAGATATTGCTATTCGTGTTTTGTTTACTTCCTTTTTTAGGGATGTCTATTTTCTTTCTACAAGTAGGCAATGGATTAGCTAAGTCTCTTAGTGCTGTTATGTTATTTCTATTTGTCGTTTTTGTCTATAAATGTTTTTTTATCAAAGTAAGTATAGACGCAGAAGGAGTGACGTATAAAAGTCTGCTCAAAGAGAAGCAACTCAAGTGGAATGAGATAAACGATGTACTGATTGTGGTGAGAGAGAGACGCTCTGTAGCTGATTATTATAAATTTGACGAATGGATGAATGCGGGTAAAGCAGGTAAGAGTTATTTCGTCTTATTTAGAACGACAGAGGGGTTTCCTGAGAATCCTATGTTTATGTTTAGTGCACCTACTAGTGAAGATTATATCAGCGTACAGTTTAGACCTGCTATACAGAAGGCAATAGCACAATATCGAAAATAGAAACAATCGTTTTAAACAAAAATATAAAATATGAGAGAAGGCAGTAAAACCACGGTTTTACTGCCTTTTTCGTTGGTTTATTTTTGATTTATCGCATAGTGGTCGCATAGTTATGGGATAGTGCTCACATAATAAAGGCTGTTTTTAATGCTTTCACTATGAGAACACTATCCTATTTAATTGTGATTAAGGGGAGGGAGGAGGTTTGGTTTTTGTTGTAACATGCTTATTTTTAACTATTTGATTTTTTATACTGGAGATTACTGACCTAAAGGAGAAAGTAGAGGTCATAGTAAAGCCTATATTGTTTTATTATGTATACGTCTATACGATTAGGGGGTGCATAAAGAGTGTTGCTAAACTATGGCTAAGTAAATAGTGAGCTATAAATTAGTAGAAAGAATCATCTTATAAATACTTACGGAAAATCAATGAAATAAAAGAGTTTGCTATTAGCAGATGCTTTTATTTTATTGAAAAACACAATTCGTATGTTGTACATTGAACTGTGTTTACTATATTTGTTTTTTAAGTTAATTTAAAGTTAATGTTTTCTAACTTTATTATTGTTTAATGTGACATGATGTTTATTTTGTTATATAAGTAAATATTTTGTTATGATATGAGTTGTTTTGTTGTGATTATTTGTTAGTGTAATCAAAATAATTAAAATATATTGTAGACGAATAGAATATGACTCAGAAAGTATATCTAAATAGTGAAAAGGTACCATTATAATTAGCAAATATATTAGTGTTTAGCTCTATTGAGTGGCATGTTACCTCATAAGCTTGTAATGGTACTCAGTATGAAGAGCTGTTTAATTTTCTTGTTAAAAATAATATTAATAGTTTCAAATTATTTATGATAATCTAGAAAGAGTCCTAAGACCAGTTCTTAGTTTTTGTATAATTTAAAAGTTTTTACAATCCTTCTGTTTACAGTAGATCAGTTTGTATTTAAGTAAATATATTGTCAGATGTTCAAGTATATCTTAGTCTTTTTTTTGTTGCCTTTATTTTTGTTTTCACAAACTAAAATAAAAGGACAAGTCCTTACTTCAGACGGTAATTCTATTGAATTTGCAACAATACAATTACAAACCAAAGATGGAGTTTTATTAGTATCTGATGTTTCTGATGAGAATGGCTTTTTTCAGATAGAGAAAGAACAAGGGGAATACCTATTTAAAATTTTTTATTTAGGGAATGAACTCTTTAAGAAAGAGATAAGCTTAATAGACGATGTAGACTTAGGAAAGATTACCATCGACTACGGAATAGAATTGAAAGAAATAATGATAGAGTCGAAGCTTAAAATGAAAAGAAACTTCGATAAATATGAAGTAACTAATATTTCTAACTCAGTATTAGCTAAAAATAAATCTACATTAGAGTTTTTAAATACTGTTCCTATTGTCAATGTTACTCCTGACGGAAAATCAATCAAGATTAAAAATAGCAAGAGTGTATTGGTTCTTATCAATGGTAGAAATGTAGGGGGTAATGATGTAGCGATGAGTATGCTACAATCTATCCCTGCATTAGATATAAAGAAAATAGAAGTGATAGAGAATCCTGGGAGTGGTTATAGGACAGGTGATAATGGTATTATCAATGTGATTGTAAACAAAACAAAGGAACAGCCTTTTAAAGTAGTATTAAATGCTAAGTCTACACAATCATTTTATAATACACAAGACGGTTCAGCTTACTTAGCGTTCTCTAAAAATAAATGGGCGGTCACTTCTGGAGTCAAATTGGAAAATTCTAAATATAAAGCACATAGATATGATTCTTATACTGACTTTAAAAGTAATGAGGAAACGCAAATAGAAAGTAATGCTATTACAAAAGGAACAAATTATACTCCTTATGTAAATATTGATTATACTCTTAGCAAAAATCAGACTATAGGTATGAGTTTTAGCTCTAGGTTCAGTAATAACGAAGCCAATAGAGATATTGTTAGTTCTTATTACAATGTAACAACCAACCAATTAGATTCCTTGAATATTGCAAAAAATAAAGATAAAATAAGTAATTACCATGTAGTGTATTATAACTTAAACCATAAGATTATATTAGATACTTTAGATAGTAGTATAAACTCAGATTTTAACTATTATAATTCTAGGAATAATAGAGATATGTTTAATGTATTCGCTTACGCGAATGGCAAAGAAAAGAGGTTTATCCAAAATCCTGACAATACTGCAGAACTAATAGAGTTTAAAACAGAATATGAGAAAAACTTCAAAGACAGTAGTAAACTGACTACAGGGATTAATTATTCAAAGAGTAATATTAAAAGTGATAACTTTTTTGGGAATTATAATGGTGTTGAATATGTATCTGATGATAGGCAAACTAATGTGTTTAAATATAAAGAAGACTATTTTGCTTTATTTGCGAATTACCGTAAGTTGTTTTCAGAGACTTTTGGAGTGCTTATTGGTTTGCGCTACGAATATTTATCGGCAGACGGTACTTTAAAATCAGACTCAGAAACTGTAAAAATTAGTAATTCTAACTTGTTTCCATCTGTAGCCCTTTTGTATGGAATAAGTGATGAGCATCAATTTACTCTAAATTTTGCTAGTTCTATAACTCGCACACCTTATAGTAATCTTAATCCGTTTATATATATAAACTCACCGAATTCAATTAGGGTGAATAATCCTTACCTTAAAAATACTAAAAAATCATTTATAGGTTTGACTTATACCTTTTTTGATGATTATAATTTAGAATTAGGTTATGCGAAAACCCATAATTTATTTAATAATTTTGATGCTGTAATTGATAACGTCATTGTGAATACAATAGATAATTATGGAAATGGAGATGGGTATGGAGGTAATTTCTATTTTAATAAGAATCTCTTTAAGAACTATTGGAGTTTTTCATTCAGTATGTCTTTAGAAATGTCTAAAATTAAAGGAGAGTATAATAATATTCCAATAAAAATAGACAATACGAACTTCTATTTCAACATCAAGAACAATCTGTTTTTTGATAAGAAAAAGAACACAGTTTTAACTTTAACTTACGGTTATGACAATGGTTTCGAAGATGTATTCGGTAAAGTAAATGCTCAACATTCTCTAAGTGTTGATTTTGGAAAATCGTTTAATGATTTCTACATAAGTATTGGGGCGTACGATTTATTAAGGCCAGATACTAATATGAGGTTCAGTAATTCTGCCTATAGCTTTAATAAAAAGCAAGAATATTTTAAGAGCTATTTTATAAATATGAGATATACATTAGGTAATAAGAGAATAAAGAATGTAACTTCAAAAGGACAAAATGAACGACTGAATTAAATAGGATGGAAGTTGTAATAGAGCTTTTGCTTGTATAATAACTAATCTTTAGTGATTAGTGTAATTTTGTTTTTTTAGAAGTTAATACAGCTTAGAAGAAAAGTATAATGTAGAGGTTTCTAATTACTGATGTGACATTTAATTCCTAAACATCATTACTTAGGAGTTTTTCTATAGTGTTTGAATAATGTTATTCTGTTGAGAGAATGAAGGTTAAATTTATTACACTTTGCTTACAGTAGAAGGAAGTAAAGAACTAATAATATAGGTGTAAATCATTAGCTCTTTTATCTTAGTGTTGTTCTAAAAAAAGAGAAGTTTCTAAAAGAATAGAGGGGCAATTAATAAAAGATGTTATTTTTGTTGTTTAGAAATCGATGAACAATGAATATAGAAGACTTTATTTTTAGCCAAGATATAGATGTTAATCAAGTAAAGGAGGGAACATTCTCATGGAGTTCTCCTAGTAATATCGCTTTAGTTAAGTATTGGGGTAAAAAGGAGAATCAGATTCCTGCTAACCCGTCTTTGAGTTTTACTTTAAACAACTGTAAGACTGAAACGACTATGACGTATAAAGCAAAGTCAGATAAAGGCATCAGTTTTGATCTTTTATTTGAAGGACAGCCTAAAGAAGAGTTTAAACCAAAGATTCAGAAGTTTTTTGAGAGAATTCTAAAATACTGCCCTTATATCGAGTATTATCACTTCACGATAGATACTAAAAATACATTTCCTCATAGCTCAGGGATAGCTTCTTCTGCGTCTGGTATGGCAGCGATGGCAGTGAATATTATGTCATTAGAAAGAAAGTTGAATGCGGATATGACAGAAGACTATTTTGACCAGAAAGCTTCTTTTTTAGCTCGCCTTGGATCAGGTAGTGCATGTAGAAGTATAGCGGGAAGTGTAGTAGTATGGGGAGAACAACGCGATATACCTGGAAGTACAGATTTATATGGGGTTAATTTTCCTTTTGAGGTACACCCTATCTTTAAGGGGTATTGTGATACTATCTTGTTAGTGGATAAAGGAGAGAAAAAAGTGTCTAGTACAGTGGGGCATGATTTGATGCATAATCACCCTTATGCAGCACAACGCTTTGAACAAGCTCATGAGAATCTAGCTCGATTGAAAAAAATATTAATAGAAGGTAATTTAACGGAGTTTGTAGCGTTAGTAGAGAGCGAAGCATTGACTCTACACGCAATGATGATGACTTCTATGCCTTATTTTATCTTAATGAAGCCAAATACGCTTCAGATCATCGAGAAAATTTGGGCATTTAGAGAAAAAACATCAATCAATGTGTGTTTTACACTTGATGCTGGGGCAAATGTACACGTTTTATACCCAGAAGGGGATAAAGACTTTGTACAGACATTTATAAGACAAGAATTAGCACAGTTCTGTCAGAATGAACAGTATATAGATGATAAAGTTGGATTCGGTTCAGAAATAATTAAATAATTTTTTGTAACTTTATACTACGGTATGCTAATTGCATATACTAATATAAATATTGAAGATATGAGAAAGTTAATGACAATTTTTGGTTTAGCACTAGGTAGCTTACTATTTAGTCAAGCAACTTATGCACAAGAGTTAGCACCAGATCAAAACCCTAATTATAGAGTAAGTATGGTAAAGTATATGGCACAGAAAGATTCTCTGACTGCGACTTTAAGTACTACTGTACAGGATACTTATAAAGCGTACGATTGGTACGAGGCTAAGATGGAGCGCAAAGCTCAGAAAAAGCAATGGAGACATGAAGAACGCATGGCTCGTGCTAAATATGGTAGAAGTTACTATAGCTATGACAATGGGTATTATGGTAACTATAATAGCTATTATTCTGGATGGAATAACTGGAATACTTGGAGACCAAATATTGGTTTTAGAACTGGTAACTGGTGGTTCTCTATTTAAGAATTAGGAAAAAAACATAAAGAAAAACAAATAAAAGGATTATGCAAATTAAACGTATAGCATTAGCTGCAATATTAGCTGTTTCAGGACTGGCTATTACATCATGTGGACGTCAAGTAACTAGAGTAAGCACAGAAGAAACGATCGACATTAGTGGAAGATGGAATAACTCTGACTCTAGAGAAGTAGCTGACCAAATGACTCAGCAAATATTAGAAGAGCCTTGGATCTTTAACTTCCGCGAAGAGAATAAAGGAGAGAAGCCTGTGGTTATTGTAGGGATGGTTTATAATAAGAGCCATGAGCACATTGAAGCTGAGACGTTTGTAAAAGATGTGGAACAAGCATTTATTCGTTCTCAAAGAGTACGTTTAGTTCAAGGAGGTAAAAAACGTGAGGAGTTACGTGGTGAACGTGCAGATCAACAAACGAATGCATCATCATCATCTATGAAACAATTCGGTTTAGAACAAGGAGCTGACTTTATGTTACAAGGTTCTATCAACTCTATTGTAGATTCTCACAAAAAGAAAAAAGTGGTTTATTACCAAGTTAACTTAGAGTTGACAAATATTCAGACAAATGAAGTAGTTTGGATTGGTGAAAAGAAAATCGCTAAGTACGTAAAAAACTAATTTAAAGTAAAATAGATGGTTTCAAGTAGAACCATATATTCTGTTATAAAAACATCATTGCTTTTTGCAATGATGTTTTTCGTGTTTGGATGTGCTTCATATCATGACCGTATAACAGACTATTATCAGAAAGTAGGTGCTTCTGAACTAGATCTAGCAGACAAAGCTTTAGATAAAAATGCTTTATTACAAAAGCCTCGTAATCTATTGCTTTTTTATATGGAAAAGGGAAAAGTGGCACACTTAAGAGGAGATTATGAAGCAAGTAATAAATATTTTAACCAAGCAGATTTATTGGTAGAAGACGGACTTTCTACTACAGGTGATTTAGCGGTAGGATTATTCCTTAACTCTATGTCTCAGAATTATAAAGGAGAAGAGTTTGAGATATTTATGATCCATTACTATAAAGCGTTAAACTATATGTATCTCGGTCAACCGAATGAGGCTATAGTAGAGGCTAGACGTATCTCACTACAGAACTATGCTCAAGGTGATAAATATAATGATAAGGCAAAACGTTATTCGAAAGATGCTTTCTCCCTTAACCTACAAGGATTAATCTATGAACAGAGCAAGAATTATAACGATGCTTTTATAGCGTATAGAAACGCAGTAGAGACCTATCAGTCTGGAGGAGGAGTGTATTATGGTGTGAAAATGCCTACTGCTCTAAAATACGATGTTATGCGTATGGCAGATAAAATGGGATTTGCAGGTGATGTTGCTAAGTATGAGAAGGAGTTTAAGTTGAAGTTAAAAGATGTTCCTGTAAGTAATGGAGGAGATGTGGTTGTGTTCTGGGAGAACGGTAGGGCTCCGATTAAAGAACAGGAGAACCTTTTCTTCACTTTAGCAAAAGGCGACTCTGGATCTTTAGTTTTTACCAATGCTCTAGGATTTGTGATTCCATTAGATTTTGGTATCGCAGGAAAGACTAACTTGAGTGATATACACAGTGTTAACATCGCTTATCCTAAGTATATTGTTCAACCATTGCCCTATACAGAGGCTTCTGTTACAGTAAAAGATACGTATGTATTGCCGTTCGAAAAAGCGGAGGATATAGACGCTTTAGCTGTATTGACGTTAAAAGAACGTGCAGGTAAAGAATTGGGAAAGATACTGACGAGGATGGCAGTTAAGAAATCTGCGGAATATGCGGTAAAAGCGGCGGCAAGATCGACTAGTAAAGATAGTGATGCTAATGCGGTATTAGAAGGAATAGGACTAGGAGTACAGTTGTTTAACTTGTTTTCAGAGAAAGCAGATACACGTAACTGGCAGACCTTACCTGCGCAAATAAACTATGTCCGTATCCCTTTAGAAATGGGTAAAAACAGCGTGAAGGTTTCTAAGAAGCGAGCTAATGGGCAAGTAGTCGATGGTGTAGTAGAATTAGAAGGTAATGGTGAGATGCAGTTCTTTAATATCACCACAATGAAGTAATAGATTATGAGTGAGAATAGAGTGTGCACACATTGTAAGACAGAGATAATTTGTAATACGGAGGATATTAAACAATGTGACTGTACTAAAGTGAGTATATCTAATGATACACGTGTTTTTTTAGCAGGTTCTTTTCATAAATGTTTATGTAATAATTGTTTGTCTAAGTTTGATGAAATGGTGATTTCGTCAAAGGGGAAGCCTTTTCCAAAACGCAGAAGTGAGATGGAAGAAGGGGTGCATTATTATATGGAAAATGAGTATTTTGTGTTCACAGAATTGTATCATTTAATGAAAGGACAATGCTGTCAAAATGGGTGTAGACATTGTGTTTATGGCTTTAAAAACAGATATTTATAAAAATAAAGTAGTAAAAAAGACGGTGTGCGAATATTATGTGTATTTTTGCAACGTGAATTTACAATAACAGCTATGAAAGGACCATTATTTTATTCAAAAATTCTTCTTTTTGGGGAATATGGGATTATTAAAGACTCTAAAGGATTATCTATTCCTTATAATTTCTATAAGGGAGCATTAAAGATGGCAGAGAATCTAGAAGGAGTATCTTTAAAGTCTAATCAGAGTTTAAAAAACTTTGCAGCATATCTACATGATTTGCAGGAGCAAGAACCTACTTTAGTACAGTTCGATCTAGAGCGCCTAAACGCTGAGATAGAGCAAGGATTGTACTTTGATTCTAGTATTCCACAAGGATATGGTGTAGGAAGTAGTGGAGCATTAGTAGCTGCTATTTATGATCAGTATGCTTATGATAAAGTTACTGTTCTAGAGAACTTGACTAAGGATAAACTTTTAGTATTAAAAGGAATCTTTGGAAAAATGGAAGCATTCTTTCATGGAACGAGTTCAGGATTAGATCCACTAAACAGTTATCTAAGCTTGCCTATCCTAATCAATTCTAAAGATAATATTGAGCCAGCAGGTATTCCTTCTCAAAGCGTAGATGGAAAAGGCGCTGTGTTTTTAATAGATTCGGGTATCGTAGGAGAGACTGCACCGATGATTACGATCTTTATGGAGAACCTAAAAGATCAAGGTTTCCGTCAGATGTTAAAAGATCAGTTCGTGAAATATACAGATGCTTGTGTAGAGAACTTCTTAAAAGGGGATGTGAAATCGTTATTTAGTAATACGAAGTTATTGTCTAATGTAGTGTTTAATCACTTTAAGCCAATGATTCCAGAACAGTTCCACAGTGTATGGCAAAAAGGAATCGAGACTAACGATTACTATTTAAAATTATGTGGCTCTGGTGGAGGTGGTTATATCTTAGGATTTACTGCCGATATCGAAAAGGCAAAAGAGTCTTTAAAAGATTATAAATTAGAAGTTGTATATCAATTCTAATTCAGATATGAAAAAATAGATATTATAACCTTTCGCAGTAGCGATATAAAATTGAAACAAGAGATAATGTTATCTAGGAAAAATAAACTACTCTTAGCTAAAATATTCAGCTTGTTCTCTGTTGTGAGAGGTTATAATATTTTTATTATAGTACTAGCACAGTACTTAGCGTCTATCTTTATATTTGCACCTGAACTTAGGGCGTTAGACGTGATTTTAGATTGGAAACTCTTTCTAATTATCTTTGGATCTTCCTTAGCTATCGCAGGAGGGTATATCATTAATAATTTTTATGATGCAGAAAAAGATTTAATCAATAGACCAATTAAGTCTATGTTAGATCGACTGGTGAGTCAGGCAACAAAATTACGTGTCTACTTTGCGCTTAACTTTTTGGCTGTAGGGATTGTGTTTCCGGTATCTTGGCATGTGTCTGTGTTCTTTTCTGCTTATATATTTCTGTTGTGGTTTTATTCTCATAAGCTTAAGAAGTATCCTATTATAGGTAATCTTACCGCTTCATTACTAGCGATATTACCTTTCTTTAGTATCTTGATGCATTTCAGATTCTATTATCCTTCTATCTTTCTACATGCAGCTTTTCTGTATTTAGTCATTCTAATCAGGGAGTTGATAAAAGACATGGAGAATATTAAAGGGGACTTTGCAAATGATTATCAGACTATCCCTGTTCGATTTGGAGATAGAGTAGCGAAAGAGGTAATCACAGTCGTGACAGTATTGACACTGATACCGATCTATTTTTTAGTCAATAAAGAGAACCTTGGGTATATGGTATATTACTTCTATCTAAGTATTATCGTATTAATCTTGTTTTTATACAGATTATGGACATCCAAGGAAATAGAACAGTATCACAGTTTACATATTAGTTTAAAACTGTTGATTTTATTAGGAGTATTCTCGATTATGCTAATAGACCCAGATGTGGTAATTAGTGGCAAAGTACTGCTAGAAGAAACTTTATAGTATTAAAAGTTGTGTAAACTTTTAGAGTTATATTAATAAATGCATAGAATAAAACTATCTTTGCAAAAATCTTTAGATATGAATAACGGTAGGTCGAATTCAGGAAATAATAAATCGAATCGCTCAGGAAATAGAAATGCAGCGGGAAAGAAGTCTTTTGGTTCTAAGGATGGAGCTAAAAAGACTTATGGGGGAAATGATAGCAAGAAAAGATCATTTGACAATAATAAAGAAGGAAATAAAACGCATGGTGCTAATACTACAAAGAAATTTGATAGTAAACCAAGAGTAAAAAATACACCTAAAGAAACAGACGAAGTACGTCTAAATAAATATATTGGTAACTCTGGAGTATGTTCACGTCGTGAGGCAGATATCTATATCGTGTCTGGAAACGTGACTGTAAATGGAGTAGTGGTTAATGAATTAGGGTACAAGGTAAAGAAAACAGATATTGTGAATTTTGATGGTACAGTATTAACACCAGAGAAATTGACTTATGTATTATTAAATAAACCGAAAGGATTCGCTACTATTAATGAGCCAATCGTATCAGCTGAGAATGTATTAAGCTTATTAAAAGGAGCTTCTAAATATCCTTTAGCTCCTGTCGGTCGTATGGATAAGACTACTATCGGTCTAATGTTATTCACGAATGATACTAACTTATTACAGAAGTTAAACTCTACTGATTCTCGTTCTTCTAAGTTATACCATGTGTCAATAGATAAAAACCTTAAATATGAAGATCTAGAAAAGATTAAAAAAGGAGTTTATATCGATGAGCGTCGTGTATTCGTAGAAGAAATATCTTATGTAGATGATCAACCTAAGACAGAGATCGGTATTAAGCTAAAAGCATCTAATGTGAAGTTGGTACGTGCTATATTCGAATCTTTAGGATATAATGTTATTAAACTTGACCGTGTGATGTATGGACAGTTAACAAAATGGAATCTACCAAGAGGTAAATGGAGACATTTAACGGATGAGGAAGTAAGAAACCTTAAAAACGGTTAATATAGATATTAAAAAAGCTCGCTAGATGATAGCGAGCTTTTTTGTTGATATTTATTGAAGATAACTTGGTAGTTCCATAGGTATCTCCATGACTAATATTTGACTTTTTTCATTTGCTTTGATTGTGAAAGTGTCTTCTCCGTCAAAACCAATAGCATCTCTTCTGTGTAGGATGTCTTCACCTAAAGTAACATCTCCTTCTAGAACAAATAGGAAGATACCGTTAGATTTATCTTTTAATTCATAAGATAGTTCTTTACCTTGATCTAAATCAGCCATGTGAAACCAAGCATTCTGATGAATCCATACTCCTTTATCATCAGGATTAGGAGAAAGGATTTGATCCCATTGATTCACGCGATCTTCTTTTTTTAATTTTAGTTGATCATAACGCGGCTTTACATTTAGTTTATCAGGGAATATCCATATCTGTAAGAACTTACTCTCTTTATTTTCATCAGGGTTAAACTCACTGTGTTGAACTCCTGTCCCTGCACTCATGACCTGTATTTCACCCTCATTTATAATCGTACCATTGCCCATGCTATCTTTGTGTGAAAGACTTCCTGATAAAGGAATAGATATAATCTCCATATTATCATGAGGATGTGTACCGAATCCCATACCAGCAGCTACCTGATCATCATTAAGTACACGTAGCACGCCGAAGTGTACTCTTTCGTTGTTTCGATAGTTAGCAAAACTAAAGGTATGATGAGATTTTAGCCATCCGTGATTAGCATATCCTCTACTATCTGCTTTGTATATAATTTTTGTGTTCATAGCTTTATGATTTTAATACTACAAAGGTACGCTATAGGCTGATTCCTATTGCTTAATGTAGGTTAAGAACGGCTTATATCTATGAATGTCAGTTATTTTTTTCTAGTATTATCAAAGTATTCTCTTAAAATATCTTCTCTAAAATCTGGGTGAGCAATATTAGCAAGAGCGTATACTCTATCTATAATAGACTTACCTCTTAGATCTGCTACTCCATATTCTGTTACGATGTATTGAGCATGTGCACGAGACGTTACCACTCCTGCTCCTTGTTTAAGGAATGGAACTATTTTGTTTCCTCCTTTTTTAGTAGTAGCAGAAAGTGCTATGATGGCTTTCCCTCCTTTACTCAGCGTAGCTCCTCTCATAAAATCAACTTGTCCTCCTACACCTGAATAAATATTTGCCCCGATAGAGTCTGCGCATATTTGTCCTGTAACATCTATTTCTACAGCAGAGTTAATCGCTATCATCTTAGGATTCTGACGGATCACAAATGGGTCGTTCGTATATGAACATTCTCTAAGTTCAAAGAATGGATTATTGTCTACATAGTTATATAGCCTCTCCGTTCCGATAAAGAATGTAGAGATAGCTTTGCCATTAGAAGTAGTTTGTTGAGAACAGTTTAAGGCTCCTGCCTCTATTAAATCAACAACACCGTCTGCAAACATCTCTGTGTGTAATCCTAGGTTCTTATGCCCTTTCAGTTTTTGAAGAACGGCATCAGGTATAGAACCAATCCCCATCTGTAAGGTACTGCCATCTTCTATCATAGAAGCGATGTAGTGCCCTATTTTATCTTCTACCTCACTAAAGTCAGAACTGTATTCTGTCAGAAGTGGTGTGTCATGCTGTACTAATATATTAATTTTAGAGATGTGTACTAGCGCATCTCCAAAGGTACGAGGCATGAATTTATTGACCTGTGCTATAACTATCTTAGCAGTGCGAATAGCTGCTTGTGCCGCAACGACAGAAGTTCCTAATGTACAAAAGCCGTTCTCATCAGGAGGAGAAACTTGTATTAAGGCCACGTCTAAGGGAACAAGACCACTGTCAAACAGCATCGGTAGCTCACTTAGGAATACAGGAGTATAGGTACCATTACCTTCTCGTATAGTGTGTCTCACGTTACCACCAGTAAAGAAAGAATTCACAAAGAAACTTTCTCTATATTTTGGATCAGCATAAGGGGCTTTGCCTAAAGTATGGATATGACAGAACTCTACATTTCTTAATTCGGACGATCTTTCTACAATAGCATCAATGATATGATTAGGCGTACAGGCTACTGCATGTACGTAAACTCTGTCACCCGACTTGATCAGCTTAGCTGCTTCTTGTGCTGTTGTGTAATTCATTTTGTGTGTAATTTTGTGTATTTAGACAAATGTTTCCTTAAAAGTAAAGTATTAGTCTTTATAAGGCAAGTAAAAAGTGTGGCTAATCATTTTTTTCATTAACTGTAATAGTGTAATTTTGTAGGATATAAAATTTTAAGGTATGATAATTCCAAAAACTCTTGAAGAAATCGAGTTGATGAGACAGAGCGCATTGCTTGTTTCTAAAACATTAGGGATGATAGCTACAGAGCTAAAACCAGGAGTAACGACTTTAGAGCTTGATGCAAAAGCTGAAGAATTTATTAGAGATCACGGAGCAGTACCAGGATTTAAAGGCCTTTATGGTTGTCCTTCTACCTTGTTGACAAGTGTGAATGATCAGATTGTACACGGATTACCTACAGATCGTCCTTTAGAAGAAGGAGATATCGTATCTGTGGACTGTGGTACAGTGATGAATGGATTTTATGGAGATCACGCTTATACATTCGAGATAGGTGATGTAGATCCAGCTACTAAAAAGTTATTACAGATTACAAAAGAATCTTTATACGTAGGTATTAGAGAATTCAAATTAGGAAATAGAGTAGAAGATGTAGGTAGTGCTATCCAACGCTACTGTGAGAAAGAAGGGTATACGGTAGTACGTGAGCTAGTAGGTCATGGACTAGGACGTAAGATGCACGAATCTCCAGAAATGCCTAACTACGGTAAACCTGGTAAAGGTAAGAAGTTCGTAGAAGGTATGGTGGTAGCTATCGAGCCTATGATTAACTTAGGTACTCGTAATATCAAACAACTGAATGATGGATGGACTATCGTGACTCGCGATGGAAAACCTTCTGCTCACTTCGAACACGATGTAGCATTAGTAAATGGTAAACCAGAATTGTTATCTACTTACCAATATATCTATCAAGCATTAGGTATCACTAGTAATGAAGAAGATGAGTTTAGAGCTAAACCATTAGTTCTGTAATTACTCATTTCTATTAATGAAGAAGTTATTTAAAACAATATTGAACATTGTGCCTCGACCGATATTAATTCGGTTGAGTTACGTTGTTCGACCTATGATGGCATGGTACCTAAAAGGGGATGTGTATACAGATCCTATTGATGGTAAAAGCTTCAAGACTTTCTTGCCTTATGGATATGCGAAGCAACGCAATAATGTCCTTTCTCCTAGTACACTTTCACTAGAGAGACACCGCCTATTATGGCTTTATCTTCAGCGCGAGACCGACTTCTTTAGCACTCCAAAAAAAGTGTTGCACTTCGCACCTGAGCAGGCGTTCTATAAACGCTTTAGAAAACAACCCAATTTAGATTATACAACTACAGACCTAGAATCTCCTTTGGCAGATGTAAAGGCGGATATTTGTAACCTACCTTTTGAGGATAATAGTTTTGATATGATTTTGTGTAATCATGTCTTAGAGCATATTCCAGATGATACGAAAGCTATGCAGGAACTGTATCGCATTCTTAGACCTGGAGGTATGGGAATCTTCCAAATCCCACAAGATATGTCTAGAGAAACTACTTTTCAAGATGATACTATAACAGACCCTAAAGAGCGTACACTCATCTTTGGTCAATATGATCATGTACGTGTGTACGGACGTGATTATTTTGATAAGTTAAGAGCGATTGGTTTCACTGTAGTAGAAGAAGATTTTATTCATAAACTTACTCCAGAGGAAGTAACTAAATACTGTTTAGCAGAAGGAGAGATTATCCCTGTTTGTTTTAAGTAGAATGACTATAACATTTCTCTTAGACGTAGATAGAATTAGTTAAAGTATCCTTATAAGGGCTTCCCTATCTATAACCTATTGTGTATCTTCGTACTTATTTAGCAAGATTATGAAGAATACATTGATTACTACTGTACTTTTTGATATGGATGGAGTTTTAATAGACTCAGAAGGATTTTGGCAACAAGCAGAACAAGAAGTGTTTACTTCTATGGGAGCTACTTGGGATGAAGAGATCGCTATCCAAACACAAGGTAAAACGACTAGAGCAGTGACTGAACTGTGGTATAGTCTGTTTCCATGGGAAGGAAAGAGCATTGAGGAGGTGGAGCAAATGGTGATTGATAGAGTCGATGAGTTAATTAGTACAGAAGGAGAAATAAAAGAAGGCGTAATTCAGACCTTAGATTTTCTAAAAGAGAGAAAAGTGAAGATTGGTCTTGCTACTAATTCTCCAGAATCTTTGATTAATACTGTTTTAAAGAGATTAGGTATTCGTGATTACTTCCAAACCATAGTTTCTGTAGATCATGTAGAACATGGAAAGCCTGCACCAGATGTGTATTTAAGAGCAGCTCATAATCTAGGGAGTGATCCTAGAGAGTGTCTAGTAGTAGAGGACTCGTTCACAGGAGCTACAGCTGGTAAAAATGCAGGGATGACTGTAGTAGCTATACCAGATCATTTGCAGTATGAACAAGAAAGATTTGATATTACTGACTTTAAATTGAAAAGTATGATTTTTTTAAACGAAAATATTGTATCTTTTTTGCACGAAGTAACGGTTTAGTTTAAAATGGTCATTATGCGAAATAAGGTTTGGTCTGTTATTCTTTTTTTTCTTTGGATAGGGTGCGTTTTGGCACAATCTCCACAGAACTATACTGCAGATTATATTAAGTCAGTAGGATTTATGAGTAATAATAGAGCAGTTACACCGTTCTTTCAAATAGGGGATCAGTTTACACTTGCTTTTGATGACTTATACGGAGATGATAGTAATTATTTTTATCGAGTTAAGGCTTATAATTATGACTGGACTCCATCTAAACTGAAGCAGATAGAGTATATAGATGGATTAGACAGACAGCGTATTATGACGTATGAAAACTCGTTTAATACTTTGCAGAATTATACAAACTATCAATTGACACTTCCTGCTCAACGTTATAGAATATTGAAGAGTGGTAATTATGTATTGGAAATATATAATGAAGATGACGAAGTAGTAATTAGAAGGAAGTTTGTCTTATATGAGAGCTTAGTCAATGTACCTATTCAGATTAAAAGAACTAGGAATCTAGATGTCATCGAGACGAAGCAGAATGTAGAGTTTAGTGTATTACTAGGGGAAGCTGTATATCAAAACCCAGTTCAGAATATCAAGATAGCGATTTTTCAGAATGGAAGATGGGATTCTTATCTGACGAATATTAAGCCTCAGTATACTATGGGGAATGATCTTATCTATAAGTATGAAGATGAGACTCAGTTCTGGGCAGGGAATCAGTTCTTAAACTTTGATAATAGTGATATTAAACAAGTGAATAATATGATCGGATCTGTGACTACAGATAACGGTATATATAATACGTATTTGTACACAAATGAGAGTCGAAAAAGTAAGGGATATACTTATTTTCCAGATATCAATGGGAGTTTCTATCCTCGAAATATTAATGGTAGAAATCCTAATATCGAAGCAGAGTATAGCTGGGTATACTTCAGTTACCGTCCAGAGGAAGATGTACAGAAAGGGATAGATTATTATGTGACAGGATTATTTAATGATTATGCATTGGTACCTGCTAATAAAATGAAGTATAATGAAGAGAAGGGATATTATGAACAAATCATTTTAGTGAAACAAGGTTTTACTAATTTTAGTTATACAGCAGTTCGAAATGGTGTTGTTGATCCAAGCATTGCACCAGATGGGAACTATGCCATGACAACTAATCGCTACCAAGTACTCGTTTATTATCGTGGCAATAATGACTTGCATGATAGAGTAATTGGTATAGGAGAGGCGAGCGCAGAGAACATAGTGTATTAGACACTGTGATAAAACAAAGAATTCAATGTGTTTTTTATAGTAAATTATTAAGATGGAAAAGATGATTTCACAAACGACGAAGGGAATTAAAATATCTGTAAATACTGAGTATGAAGGCAATTTTTTTAAATCAAAAAAAATATGTTATGCCTTTTCATATAAAATAACCATTGAAAATAATTCTACGGATTACATCCAAGTGAAAGGGAGGTTATGGGAGATATACGATGCTCTGAATAGCGTACAGATTGTAAAAGGTGAAGGAGTTGTTGGTGAACAACCAATTATAGAACCAGGTATGAAATATTCGTATAGTAGTGGATGTATTCTAAACTCTTCTATGGGGGCTATGCAAGGATTTTACGAAGTATTAAACTTAAGTAATAATACTTATTTTAATGTAGAAATCCCAAACTTTAAGCTAGTAGCGCCTTTTGTACTGAACTAAAAATAGATTGATGACATTCTTATAGAGTGTTATTATAATAACAAATATATTCTTTAAACCATCTTTATGTAATAGCATAGAGGTGGTTTTTTTATAAGTTAATAGAAGTAATATAAAGTGGTGGTATTTAGTTGGTTTTCATCTCACTATAATTGGAACTTCAGTTTAATTTTAAAAAACATATATTTGTGTATAATGGTATTCTTTTAACGTGATATCACTATACATGAATAGATTAAAATGAAAATAGGTATTGAATTTTTCAAACGAATACACGAGTTTTGATTACGATTGCTATTTATGAATGAGAGAATAGCCTATTGCTTGCACTTCTTAGGGGATTACTAGGAGATTTCCTGGACTTTTCTTGCCCAGAAGGTGTATTTCTCGAAGAAAGGTGCAAGAAACCCTCAAGCAATCCCCTAGCAATTTAGTACAAAACCAACGTTAGTAAATCAATACATACTGAATTGAAATAGATTTTCTATCTACTTGTAATTTTTTCTAAAGAATATTAATTGGTTGTTAATCATTTATTTAATAATATATTGTTTTATTTCTTATGTAGTTATATTAATTAATTATTAATCAGACTCAGGTTTGTATTCAGTGTAAAGTATAACAGATAGTTAGAAGAAAGCAGTGTGATAAAAAGACTATTGATAGTCAATGTTTTGAAATCGTTAAGCAGATGTTTTTACGACTTTAGAGAAAAGTGGTTTCATTTTTTTTCGTTATATTTGTACTTATTCATTTAGAAACTACATAAATAATACGCGTAATATGTCAAAAGGATTCTATCAAGTTCCAACTGCGTTCAATGAGCCAGTTAAGTCTTATGCACCAGGAACAAAAGAAAGAGAATTGACTTTGAACTCGTTCAAAGAGCAATACAACACAACAGTTGATATTCCATTATACATTGGTGGAGAAGAAATCAGAACAGGAAATACAAAAGATTTATTCCCTCCATTTGATCACAAACATAAATTAGGTGTTTACCACGAAGCTGATAAAGCGTTAGTAGAGAAAGCTATCGCTACTGCTTTAGAAGCAAGAAAAAAATGGGCTACAATGCCATGGGAACACAGAGCATCTATCTTCTTAAAAGCTGCTGAATTATTAGCTGGACCTTACCGTGCTAAGATTAATGCTGCTACGATGATCGCTCAAGCAAAAACATTACACCAAGCTGAGATCGACTCTGCATGTGAGTTCATCGACTTCTTACGTTTCAACGTAGAGTATATGACTCAAATCTATTCTGAGCAACCAGCTTCTGTAGACGGAGTATGGAACAGATTAGAGCACCGTCCATTAGAAGGATTTATCTATGCGATCACTCCTTTTAACTTTACAGCTATCTCTGGTAACTTACCTTCTGCTCCTGCTATGATGGGGAATGTAGTGGTATGGAAACCAGCTGCTACTCAGATCTACTCTGCAAGAGTAATCGTAGAGGTGTTTAAAGCTGCAGGTTTACCTGACGGTGTTATCAACGTAGTATATGGTAACTCTGGAATGATCACGGATACGTTATTAGCTAGTCCTGACTTCGCTGGTATCCACTTCACAGGATCTACAGGAGTATTTAACAGTATGTGGGCTCAAATCGGTCAAAACATCGATAAATACAAAACTTACCCACGTATCGTAGGTGAAACGGGAGGAAAAGACTTCGTTGTAGCTCATCCATCAGCTTGTCCTAAGGAGGTAGCAGTAGCTCTTACAAGAGGTGCTTTTGAATACCAAGGACAAAAATGTTCTGCAGCTTCTAGAGCTTACATTCCAGCTTCATTATGGAATCAAGTGAAAGAATATATGACTGCTGATTTAGCTACTATCAAAATGGGTTCTCCAGAAGATCCAAGTAACTATGTGTCATCTGTGATTACAGAAGCTTCGTTTGACAAATTAGCGAAAGCTATTGATCAAGCAAAAGCTGATGCTGATGCAGAAGTAATCTTAGGAGGTAAGTATGATAAGTCTATTGGTTACTTTATTGAACCAACAGTTATCTTAACTACTAATCCTAAGTATGCAACGATGGAAACTGAGTTATTCGGTCCTGTATTAACTATCTATGTATATGAAGATGCTAAATGGTCTGAAACATTAAAATTAGTGGATGAGACTTCTATCTATGCATTAACAGGGGCTATCTTCTCTGGATGTCGTTACGCTATCGTAGAGGCTACAGAAGCATTAGTAAACTGTGCTGGTAACTTCTATATCAATGACAAACCAACAGGTGCTGTAGTAGGACAACAACCATTCGGTGGTGCTAGAGCTTCTGGTACTAACGATAAAGCGGGTTCTATCCTTAACTTACTTCGTTGGGTATCACCAAGAACGATTAAAGAAACTTTCGTTCCTGCAACTGATTATAAATATCCTTTCTTAGGATAATCAAATTATAATAAAAAGGCGGTTGCAAAAGAGTTAACCGCCTTTTTTAATTAACACTAGAATACAATTCAGTGCTTTTTATTGGGAATGTATAACCGATGATGAATGACATGATAAGAGTTGTTCAGGATATACTACTAAGTAAGAATACACTATCTATTTTGCTTTTATCTTTTTTCGAATGCAGAAAAAAGTCCCTTTTTATTAGGATCGTTTTTAAGAGAACACTATTTACCAATAACACTTATAAAACGACTGAGTAAAAACTATTATCTTTTTGCTTTTATTATTTTTCGATTACTGAAAAATGATCCTTTTTTATCTTTAAAGTACTGGGTTATAATTATTAATTTAAATAGTATAACTCATGTTTAAAAAATTACTTGATAACAAAAATTTGGTGATTAACCCACCAGTTTTTATTACCTCAATATTATTAATAGTAGCTTTAATCTTAACCTGTGTCCTTTTTCCTGAAAAGGTAGGGGTGTGGTTTCCTGCTGCCCAATTAGCGGTAACTTCTAACTTCGGTTGGTTCTTTGTTGTGACAGTGAATGTTATTTTAATATTTGCTATTTATCTAGCTTTTAGTAAGTTCGGTAAGATACGGCTAGGTGGGGATGATGCAGAACCAGAGTTTACCAAGGCATCTTGGTTTGCCATGCTGTTTAGTACAGGTATGGGAATTGGTATTATGTTCTTTAGTATTGCCGAGCCTGTATCTCATTTCTTTAATACTCCTAGACCAGTAGATACTGATATAGAAGCCGCTGTACAAGCGATGCAATTTACGAGTTTGCACTGGGGATTACACGCGTGGGGTATTTATGCAATGGTTGGTTTGGCCTTGGCTTTTTTTGCTTTTAACCGAAAATTGCCAATGACATTTAGATCTCTTTTTTATCCATTCTGGGGAGAGAGAATACATGGATGGTGGGGACACATAATAGATATATTATCTGCATTAGCCACAGTATTTGGATTATCTACATCTTTAGGATTAGGAGTAATACAGATTACAGCAGGTTTAGAATACTTATATGGATGGGAGATAAGTCCTATGATGCAAGCTGGGATTATTCTATTTGTGATTGGTATCGCTACTATTTCTGTTTTTTCAGGATTAGATAAAGGGGTTAAAATACTTAGTAACGCTAATATGTATATAGCAGCCAGTTTTATGTTGCTAATTTTTATTCTAGGGCCAACTCTATTTATCATGAAAGGCTATGTAGAAAATACAGGAGCATACTTAGCTAATTTTATAGATATAAGTACATGGAATGATACCTACTTAGGCTCTGGATGGCAGAATGTATGGACTATATTCTATTGGGCTTGGTGGATAGCATGGTCACCTTTTGTAGGAAGTTTTATTGCTCGTATTTCTAAAGGACGTACAGTGAAAGAGTTTGTATTAGGGGTGTTGATCGTACCAGGGTTGATTACCTTATTATGGATGAATGTATTCGGAGGTAGTGCATTACACACTATTCTATCAGGTGATGTAACGATGATAGCGGCGGTTAAAGCTGATGTATCTACTGCATTATTTGTATTCTTAGAGAACTTCCCTTTTACTAAGTTCCTTTCTATTGTAGCGATTATTTTGATTTTCTCTTTCTTTATTACCTCTTCTGATTCAGGTTCGTTAGTTGTGGATAATATTACCTCAGGTAGTAATGGAGAGTCTCCTGTATGGCAGAGAGTGTTTTGGTCTTTTGCACAAGGGATTATTGCTATCGTATTATTATGGGGAGGAGGCCTTGATGCCTTACAGACAGCAGTTATTATTACAGGATTGCCTTTTGCAGTGATACTTCTAGTGATGTGTTATAGTCTACAAAAAGGGTTAAAAGAAGAGTTAGCTAAATCGTCTAAGAAGGCTAAGTCAAAAGAAGAAAAGAGCTATAAAGAGATTATAGCAGAACTATTAGATGAACCTCAAAGCAAATAAGGATGGATAAAAATAAAAAATTAGATATAATAGTTGGTTTAGACTTGTCTACAATGGATCAATATCTATTGCAGTATATGCAGGTACTAGACCAAATCTTAGATATAAATAGAGTAACCTATGTACACAATCTTAAAGTAGGTGAGTTACCTAAAGAATTGCTTAAACCAGAAAGTATTGTCGTTATTAAGGAGAAGATTAAGAATAAGCTTACGCAGTATTTCACAGAAGCAGGAGTGAGTTATGATTTTGAGATTTTAGTTACTGTAGAAAGTTATACAGAGATTGCTTTTATGAACATTGCTAAGAAATCTTCGTATGATCTGATGGTTTTAGGTAATAAACAAGAACTAGAAGGTACCGGGGCACTAGCTGATAAGCTGGTACGTATATTCCCTTCAGCACTATTATTAGTGCCAGATACTTTTAAAGTGCCTATCACTACAGTGATTGATGCGATAGACTTCTCTCGATATACTAATGATATTATGATGTGGGCAGATCGTTTTAAAAACAACTCGAAGGGGCAAAAGATAGAGCATTCTGCGGTACATATTTCTAAGTCTTATATGGGATTCTACCCAACGATGACAAATAGAGAATTAGAGAAGGTAACGAAGGATGATATTAAAGAAAAACAGGAGAAGTGGAATAAGAAGTACGCTACTTATTCTGATATTGATATAGTGCCTGCGGGAGAACGCAATATCTCAGCTTCTTTGATAGCTTATGCGCGTAGTAAAAAAGCGGATATGCTGATATTAGGAGTGAAGGGTACTACAGGATTTAAAGAGATATTCTTAGGTAGTGTGGCAAACCATTTGCTACACAGAAATACGAATACTTGCTTATTATTCGTTAAGCATAGTAAATAAAAGAAGAAGGGCCGTCTATAAGACAGCCCTTTCTTTTATCCTTTATATTTTAAGGGTAAGTACACCACTTTTTTCGTTTCAAAGAATTCATCTGAGAAGATATTAGCTAGGTCAAACTGAACAGCTTTAGGGAAATCTTTAAGCTCTTCTGTTAAGTCTCCACCTTTTAGGTATAATATACCATTGTCAAACTCATGCTTGTTTTCTTTCTTCGTTTTATGTCTAATCCACTCTACGAAGTCAGGCATATTCGTAACAGCTCTACTCACGATGAAGTCAAACTTCTCGTCTATAGTTTCGGCACGTTTTTGTTCTGCTTTAACGTTTTTTAGATCTAGGGCTTTTACTACTTCATTAACTACGCGTATCTTCTTTGCGATAATGTCGATTAGGTAAAAGTTAGTTTCTGGATATAAAATAGCTAAAGGAATACCAGGGAAACCTCCACCAGTACCTACATCCAGTATGTTAGCTCCAGGTAGGAACTCCATAACCTTAGCGATTCCTAGTGAATGTAATACATGCTTCGTATATAGCTCATGTATATCCTTACGTGAAATAACGTTAATTTTAGCATTCCAATCCGTATATACTTCTTCCAATTTCTCAAATTGAGCAATCTGTTCAGGAGTTAAATTAGGGAAATATTTTAAGATTTCTTCCATGTCGTAAATTTTGACAAAAGTAGGCTTTTTATCGTGAATAAATAAAAGATAACACAGATTAATAGAGATATAATAATTACCTTTGGGATTAAGTTTCATTAAAATCACAACAAGATGAGCAACCAATTTCTATCTAATAGAATAAACAATTTGACTACTTCACAGACATTAGCAATGGCTGCGAAAGCAAGAGAGTTAAAAGAACAAGGCGTAGACGTAATTAGTTTGAGTCTAGGTGAGCCAGATTTTAATGCTCCTGAGTTTATCAAAGAAGCTGCTATTCAGGCTGTAAAAGATAATTATAGTAAATATCCACCGGTAGAAGGATATAAAGAACTAAGAGAGGCAATAAGCAATAAGTTTAAGAGAGATAATAATTTAAATTATTCACCAAGTCAGATCGTTGTGTCTACTGGTGCTAAACAGTCATTATACAATGTAGCTCATGTCATGATTAATCCTGGTGATGAGGTAGTAATTCCTGCTCCATATTGGGTGAGTTATGCAGAGATTGTTAAGATGGCTGAAGGTACTCCTGTAGAAGTGTCTACAAGTATAGAGAGTGATTTTAAAATTACTCCTGAACAACTAGAAGCTGCTATCACTCCTAAGACGAAGATGATATGGTTCTGCTCACCATGTAATCCTAGTGGTTCTGTGTATAGCAAAGAAGAATTCGAAGCTATAGCTAAAGTATTAGAGAAATATCCAAATATCTTTATCTTGTCAGATGAGATATATGAACATATTAACTTTACTGGAAATTACTGCAGTATCGGAACTATCGGTAATTTAATTGACCGAACTATTACTGTAAATGGTATTGCTAAGGCATTCGCTATGACGGGATACCGTATCGGATATATCGGTGCTCCTGAGTTTATCGCTAAGGCGTGTACTAAGATGCAAGGACAAGTAACTTCTGGTGCTAATAGTATTGCACAACGTGCTACTATAACTGCTGTAGAAGCTGACCCTAGTGTATTAAAAGATATGGTTGCAGCATTCAAGAATAGAAGAGATTTAGTAGTAGGATTATTAAAAGAGATTCCAGGAGTTAAGATTAATGTACCAGAAGGAGCATTCTATGTGTTCCCTGATGTATCTTCTTTCTTCGGAAAGACACTTCAAGATGTAAAGATTAATAATGCAGATGATCTATCTATGTATCTGTTAGAGAAAGCACACGTAGCTACTGTAACAGGTGTGGCATTTGGTAATCCTGACTGTATACGTATGTCGTATGCGACTAGTGAAGATCAATTAATCGAAGCATTCAAAAGAATTAAAGAAGCATTAGCGTAAGTTATAATAGTTAAAAAAGCCTTAGAAATAAGGCTTTTTTAGTTATCATGAACATTATTCCTTATTTTTATACTTTATAAAAGTTCATCATCGTGGATATATTATTACAGAGTTTTGCAAAACATGTTTCTTTAACTAAAGAGGAGCAACAGATTGTTTTAGAGTCGTTTACAGTTACTCGCTATCCAGCTAAAACAAAGTTGTTAAGTGCAGGAGAGGTATGTGTTAATTCTTTTTTTGTAGTTTCAGGTATTGTACGTAACTATTGTCTAGATGATCAAGCAGTAGAACACACTGTTAGCTTTGCAGCTTCAGGATGGTGGATAGCTGATATGTATAGTTATTTATCTCAAAAACCAGGCAACTCTTATCTAGAAGTAGTAGAAGATGCGATAGTAATGAGTTTGAGTAGAGATCATCAGTTAGCTCTATTTGATAGAGTTCCTAAGATAGAACGTTATTTTAGAGTTTTAATAGAGAGATCGCTAGTAGCTACACAACAACGACTGATGGATAACTTATCGCTACCTGCAGAAGAGCGTTACACACGCTTTTTAGAGCGTTTCCCTGAGATAAAGTATTGTCTGCCACAGAAGCAAATTGCTTCTTATCTAGGGGTTACTCCTGAGTTTTTTAGTAAAATGAAGAAAAAGATGCTTATAGGGAAGTAAATGTCTATTGATATAAAATAGAAAAGCCACTCATCGAGTGGCTTTTTTGTATATTATACTAGAGAGTGTCTAGTCATCTCCTCTGGTTGAGGTATACCTATTAGTTTTAGAATAGTAGGAGCTAAGTCTCCTAATACACCATCTTTTACTTCTTTGATATCATTGTCTACGATAATGATTGGCACAGGATTAGTAGTATGTGCTGTGTTAGGAGTACCATCAGGGTTAATCATTACCTCACAGTTACCATGATCTGCTAATACGATAGTTGTGTATCCATTATCAAGAGCAGTTGTGATTACTTCTTTTACGCATTGGTCAACTGCTTCACATGCCTTGATAGCAGCTTCCATCACACCTGTGTGTCCTACCATATCTCCGTTAGCAAAGTTTAGACATACGAAGTCTGCTTCACCTTTTTTAAGCTCGGGAATAAGTGCATCTTTAAGGTCATAAGCACTCATCTCAGGTTTAAGGTCATAAGTAGCTACTTTAGGAGAAGGACATAAGATACGCTGTTCTCCATCGAATGGAAGTTCTCTACCACCAGAGAAGAAGAAAGTCACGTGTGGGTATTTTTCTGTCTCAGCAATACGTATCTGCTTTTTGCCATGTTTTTCTAGTACTTCACCCAATGTGTTGTGTAAGTTCTCTTTATCATATACTACATGTACATTTTTATAAGTATCATCGTAGTTCGTAAGCGTTACAAAGTACAAGTCAAGTTTCTTCATGTCATGATCTGAATGATCTTCTTGAGATAATACACGAGTTAATTCTCTTCCTCTATCCGTTCTAAAGTTAAAGAAGATTACTACATCGTCATTTTCAATCTTTCCTATAGGCTGATTGTTTTCATCAACCATTACGATAGGTTCAATAAACTCATCAGTCACATTATTTAAATAACTTGCTTCAATGCTTTTTACTGCATCAGTAGAGTGAATACCTGTACCATTTACTAACAGATGGTAAGCCTTTGCTACTCTTTCCCAGCGTTGGTCTCTATCCATTGCGTAGTATCTTCCAATTACAGAAGCTAGTTTAGCATTAGATAGGCTCAGTTTATCTTCTAATTGTTGTACGTGTTTTGCACCAGATTTAGGATCTACATCTCGTCCATCTGTAAAGGCATGAACACGGATGTTCGTTACTCCTGCTGCAGATGCTGCATCTACTAGCCCATATAAATGTTGCTCGTGAGAGTGTACACCACCATCAGATAGTAGTCCTAAGAAGTGTACTTTTTTATTATTTGTCTTAGCGTATTCGAATGCTGCTTGTAATGCAGGTTCTTTAGCAATAGTCTGATCTTCTACTGCCATATTTATTTTTACAAGGTCTTGATAGACGATTCTACCAGCACCAAGATTCATGTGGCCTACTTCAGAGTTACCCATTTGACCTTTTGGAAGACCTACATTTAGTCCATCCGTAAGAACAAAAGTGTTTGGATATTTAGTATATAGACTGTCTATAAATGGTGTATTTGCGTGCTCGATAGCCGATACATTAGGATCTTGAGTCTGTCCCCAGCCATCTAGAATCATTAATATTACTTTTTTATTCATAATAGTGAAACTTTAAATATTATTAGTTGTGTTATACAAATTTACGCATACTTATTCAAAAAAGGCCATGTTTGATTCTTGAAATAATGGGGTATAATACTTTTATTAGTAAAAATTCCTTTGGTCGTATAATATTTTTTTTAAATTTACGTTTCTAAAATTAGAATTAAAGACTATAAATGAGAAGGTTATATGAAACAAAAGAATTTTTATTGGTTATTTGCCTCAATGGCATTTTTTGGGAATGTAGTAGGAAGTAATACTTTACCAACGTCGAATGATTATACAAATGTTATTGAAAAAGCTGTTGATAATACAGTAGATTCTGAAGAATATAGTTTTGAAAGTACGGCTAAGAGTTTGTATTCTAGTTTAGAGTTAAATCATTATAATGCTCCTGCTAGAGCGGTGTATACTGCAGCGCTGAAAGGCTATTATAAGATGTTAGAGGCTGGTAAGATTAAGAACGAAAAGTTAACCATAGTTGACTTTAGTTTATCATCAGCTAAGCCTCGTCTATGGGTTATTGATATGAAAGAGAATGCTGTTTTACTACAATCATTAGTAGCACATGGCAAGAAGACTGGAGAAGAATACGCTACTACATTTTCTAATCGTGTTAATTCTCATATGAGTAGTTTAGGATTTTATACAACAGGAGAGACGTATAATGGAAGAAATGGATTCTCTCTTAGACTAGATGGATTAGAGGCAGGTATTAATGATAAAGCTAGAGAAAGAGCGATTGTAATCCATGGAGCGGATTATGCTTCACCTGATTTAGTACGTGCTCAAGGAAAGTTGGGACGTAGTTATGGTTGCCCAGCTGTGCCTGTTGAAGTTAATGATGATTTAATCGAAATGATTAAAGATAAATCTCTATTGTTTATTTATTATCCGAGTAATCAGTATGAGTTAAAGTCAAAATTTGTTTAAGACCTTTTATATAAAGAAAAACACCCATTAAGAGTGAAATCTTAATGGGTGTTTTTTTGTTATTGTAGTTTAGTGTATAAATCGTTATCAAATTTATAGACATCTCTAAATTGAGTTATTTTACCATCGTTAGCTACTTGGATAGTCCAGTATAGTTGGTGGATGTGTACAGCCTCTTTACTAGTTGTAATATTTTTAGTGTTTTGAGAATCAAGAATCTTTTTTATTTCTTCTTGAGAGATTTCATTTTGCTGTATATCAAATACAAACTGTGCTAAGTCAAAAGGATCTTCTACACGTATACATCCAGAACTTAAACTTCTTTGTGTTCTGCTGAAATTTGCTTTATTAGGTGTATCGTGTAAGTACACTGCATGATTGTTGTCAAACATAAACTTAATACGACCTAATGTGTTTCCTACACCAGCTTTCTGTACATATCTGTATGAAGATGCCTTACTAGAATCCCAATCCTCTGGAGCTACAACTTTTCCTGTACTTTTATCGTAGATTGTAAATCTAGCATTAGAGAAGTAACTTAAGTTAGCACTAGCTTTAGGTGTTAAGTCATTCTTTAGAATAGTAGGAGGAACTGTCCATGTTGGATTGATCACAATTGTCTTTAGAACAGAACTTAGGATAGGAGTTTTACGACCTGTCGTACCTACGATTACCTTGTGTTGTTTTATTGTATCACCTGACTTTACGGCAACTAGACTATAATCAGCGATATTGATTAAAATATAGTTATCACCTAAGTCTCTAGGGAACCATCTCCATCTTTCTAGATTGACTATTAGTTTTTCTTTTATAGTAGCTTCTTCTTTTAAGATTGCTTCTATCGTTTTTTTATCTGCAATACCGTTCTCTACTAGTTTACTGTTTTTCTGAATTTGTTTTAAAGCAGTTATGACTCCCTCATTATTGATAAAATCTTTTGATAGGCTATCAGGATAGTAGTTTAAAAAATCTAAATGCTTCTTTATATTTACTAATTCTGGTACTGTGTCATTTAGCTTATACTTAGCTGTGACAGCTTTGATTGTATCTTGATTCAGTTTATATAAGCTTGCTAATTTGTTTTTAAGATTAGCATATATTTTATGAGGTGATCTTAAACTATCAAACGTAGTTTGTATTGTTCCTCTACTTAAAGCGAGTTGCATTGTAGCAGCTGTATTCAGATCTTTTGGAAACATATCCCAGTCATTGTATAATCTTCTAGGGTTCTGTACTCCGTTATACAAATCTTTACTAGCATTAAAAAATGCTTTAGTAAACAGAAAGTCTGCTTGTATTTTATCTAAGTCTGATAGATTCTTATACTCTTTGTGTAATTGATGAACTTTTTCAGTATTGTACTTTGAGTTATTGATTCCATCTAAGTACGCTTCGTCAAGTACTTTTATGAGTTGCTCTCTATTACTTGTTCTTCCCCAACCGATTTGGTATAGGTTTTCTACATAGAACTTTTGAATGTCCTTTGGAAGATTGACTATCGATGCACTATCGATGTGTATCTTTATTTGATCCTCAATAGGGTCTACCTTGATGGTATCATTGAGAATCAAAGTTCCTGCCATAGTATCTGCCTTTTTACAAGAGGTAAGGACGAGTATACTCAAAAAACTGAAGATTAAATTTTTCATGTTTTTATATATTATAATGCGAATTTAATATAATATAGTGAATAATTTGTTGTTTATTCTTAAAATGTTCTAGAAACCGTGTTGTAGAGTACTGTAGGCCGGACTAGCTGTTATTTTAAAAGTGGACTAGCATCTATGAGTGGAATAAGAATAGTTTTGCATAAATAAACTATCTGGAATGAAGAATAATTATGTCATTTTAACCTTGTTAAGTACTTTTCTTACTGTACAAGCGCAAGGACAAACTAAGACAGAGAATCCCCTTGAAGATAAAATAGAAGAAATAGTAATCTATAATCAGCGATTACAATTGCCAAGTTCGCTGAAGAATAGAAATATTACATTTATTAATCAAGAACAGATAAAACAATTACCTGTATCGTCTATTAATGAATTATTAACTTATGCTACTGGTGTTGATATTCGTCAAAGAGGCCCATTTGGAACACAATCTGACTTTAGTATTGACGGAGGAAGCTTTGAGCAGAATGTATTGTTGCTTAATGGACAAAAGATTTCGGATCCACAGACAGGACATAATAGTCTTAACGTGCCAATTCCACTAGAGGCGATTGAACGCATAGAGATAGTACGTGGACCTTCTGCTCGTCTATATGGTGTGAACAGTCTGACTGGGGTAGTAAATATCGTAACAAAGAACCCTAAGAAAGACGGTCTTTTTGCTAATGCATATATCGGAAGTAGTTTTAAGAAAGATAAAGAGGGCGATCATGGAGAGTTGTTTAATAACCGAGGTATTCAATTAGGAGGTACGCTTGTACGAAAAAAAGACAATCATATGTTATTCGGTAGCCATGATTCAGGTAATGGTACCCGTTATAACACTGCTTTTCACAATAATAAAATCTTTTATCAAGGGAACTACACGCCTAATGAGAATAATGCTATTATGGTACTAGCAGGTCATGCTAGAAGTTCTTTTGGAGCAAATGGATTCTACGCAGCTCCTGGAGATAAAGAATCAAAAGAAGTAGTATCTACATCAATGATAAATCTGAGTTCACGTCATTATTTAAGTGATCGTTTTACATTAATGCCTAGTGTAGCTTACAGATATAACTTTGATGATTATCGTTACTTCAGGCATGAATTAAGTAAGGCACGTAGCCGTCATTACTCACATGCGATTACTAGTAATATTAGAGGAGAGTACTTAGCAGATTTTGGTAAGATATCTTTTGGAGGAGAGATGAGGTATGAAGAGATTAACTCTACTAATATCGGAGATCACAGCAAGAGTAACTACGGGTTGTACGCTGAGATACAACGTGAGTTCTTTGATCGACTAGATGTAAATCTAGGGGCTTATGTTAATTATAATACGAAGTATGGATGGGAAGTTTTCCCAGGGATAGACGCTAGTTATACTTTTAACGAACATTGGAAAGCCATGTTTAATGCAGGTACAGCAAGTAGAATACCTTCTTTTACAGATTTATATTTAGATCAGCGCCCTGGTAATATTGGTAATCCAGACCTCTTACCTGAAAAAGCTTATCAGATAGAATTAGGAGGGAAGTATGTCAATAAAGGATTTAGAGCAGAGGCTTTTGCTTTTTATAGAGATATTGATGACTTTATCGATTGGATAAGAGTAGATACAACAGTGCCATATCAACCATATAATGCTTCTAAGAATAAGACTAAAGGATTTAATACAGCATTAAAGTATAAACTAGGATCAGAGAAGTCTTATTGGGATCTAGGATTATCATATACTTATTTATCTCCTAAAGTAGAGAATAAAGGAGAAGATAAGATCTCTAAGTATGCGATAGAGAGTTTAAAGCACCAGTTAGTAGGAACAGTGAATTATACTTACAATAACCTTAGTGCTACACTGGCTAATCGCTTTAATGAGCGTATCAGTTATAAGAATTATTGGATTACAGACATAAGAGTTAACTATAATCTAAAGAAATATAGTATTTACTTAGATGCTCAGAATATATTTGATACTACTTATATAGAGGCAGGTGCAGTACCTATGCCTGGTAGATGGTTTATGTTAGGAGTGAAGTTTAATGGACTTTAGTATATAAATTGGTTAGTTAGAGTTTTCAGAAGACTACATATTATTTTGATTATCGTGGGGGTAGTTTCAATAGTATGAATCAATTATTACAAATACTTAGAATACGCTTTTTTGCTATGAAATTCTAGTATACAAAAACGGTAAGCCTTGTACAGCTTACCGTTTTTTATTTTAATAAGATACCTTAGTTCCTTTTTTATCAATAGTAAAAGATTGAAACTTTAGTTCTACTTGTGCTTGTCCATCTTCGAAGTTACTAGCGTAGTCGTATTGAAATGGGATCACGACTCTTCCTTTATGATCGATATAACCGAACAGCTGGTCTTTAGAGGCTAAGGCTAATCCATCAGAGTAGCTTCCTACATAATCATATTGGGCAGAAATAACCTTTTTGCCTTCTGTGTTGAAGAATCCCCATTTACCACCTTCTAAGAAAGCTATTTTGTACTCACTACTTGTCTGTAGCTCTTCATAAGCAAAAGGAATAATCACTTCTCCTTTATCATTTATAGCGCCTTGGAAGTTGTCCATAGACACGATAGATATTCCTTCTATAAAAGATTCTATCTGATAGAAAAGAGGCTCAATGAAAATTTCATTCTTATTGGTTTTGATTCCGAACAATTCTAACTTCTTATCCTGATACCATCTTAAGTTGTTTTGAAACTTAAAGTCTGGATCATTTTTTAAGTCAAGATAGACGGTGTCTAGTTTTACACTTTCCTCTAACTGTACATTGATGTGTGAGTAGGTACTTTTATAAGCCCAACTAGATGTGCAACTCAGTCCTAATAAGAGACTTATTGCTAAGATTTGTTTCATTCTAATAGAAGATTAACATACTGTAATTCCTCTGCAAATGTATTAGTTTTGGGATGATTAATATGATAATTTTTACAATTTTTTATGAATGGTTGTTGCACCAGCTTGAGCCTTTGGAAATACTGTAATATCAGCTATTTGTACATGTTCAGGTTGGTTGACGATATAGGCTATAGCATTCGCGATATCGTCTGCTACTAATGGAGTATACCCTTCATATACCTTTGCTGCTCTGTCGCTATCTCCTTTAAATCGGATTAGTGAGAAGTCTGTTTCTACTGCTCCTGGAGCTACATTAGTTACCTTAATTCCATCTGATAGGAGATCGTATCTCAGTCCTTTAGAGAATGCTTCTACAGCAGCTTTAGAAGCACAGTAGATTGTACCGTTTTGGTAAGACTCTTTCCCTGCTATAGAAGATAGATTGACGATATGTCCATACTGTCTTTTGATCATAAGAGGAACAATAGCTTTAGTCACATAGATTATTCCCTTTACATTGATATCTATCATAGCCTCTAAGTCTTCTAGAGAAGCTTCTTGGAAAGTAGCTAATCCGTGAGCATTTCCAGCGTTATTGATAAGCACATCTATATCTTGCCATGCAGTAGGAAGAGAGGCTATTGCCTTAAAGGTAGCTTCTTTATCACTCACATCGAAGATTAGTGTTATCACTTCTGTCTGCTCTGCTAGTTCACGCTCTATGGCTGCTAAGTTCTCTTTATTTCTTCCACACAAGATTAGTCTGTGATTAGCAGCTAACGCTCGTGCTGTTGCTTTTCCTATACCTGATGTAGCTCCTGTAATGAATGCTGTTTTCATATCTTTTTGTTTTGTGGTGTTGTACTATAAGACGGTTTGCTTTAAACCTTGCATTATGCATAACCAAAGATAATTGAAAAAAGACTTTTCTTGAACTCTATCTACTTTTTTAATATTAACTGTCTTGATTTCATCCTTAGTACTCTTGCGGATAAACATATTCCCTACAGCAGATAAGAACTTTTTCTTTTGCTGCCCATCTTTCCTATATATAGTCACCTTTAGGTCTTCATATCTCATACCATAGGTTCCTGTAGCAGAAGTACTATTACCAGAGAAATTAAAAGTAACTAGACTTATACTACCCTCTGTATTAGCCTTGACATACGGCTGTAAGAACGGACGCATAGAATTAGCAGGGAAGTTTGTAATCTTTCCTTGTATATTGAAGTTATCTCGTCTGTTAAGTACATTGAAAGACCAGTCCACACGCAGTGGAGCAGCATTCATAAACCTCGCATTGACAGCTATCGTAGTAGTAGGTACTTTAGTCACACCATATCCACTATATACATTCTTAATAGTCGCATTGAAGTTGTGGAACATAATTTTACCAGGAGCTACTGCCTTAGGGTCAGTCTCTTCATAGACTAACTTAGAGTTGCGTATTGCAACATTATTTACTTCTAGCCCGAATTTTAGATCTCTTAGTTTTTTACTAAACATGGGCTTGATACTCATATTGAATGTAGGAGCCTTATCTCTAAAGATATTAGCATCAAGTTGATTGATGTTGATCTGTTCTGTTTTAAACATTAGAGTTCCTTTGGCATCGAAGTCATAGTTATAATTCTTTAAAGCTATCTCTTTGGCATGCAGTGTGAAGATATCATCTGCATATCTAAACATGCTTACAGTCTTTTTTCTAGAGTACTTTGGCTTCATAGTGAAGTTAGCCAGTTTTAGCTCCTTATTGTCGATAGATAGAGAGTCTACACTTATATCATAATATTTCTTCGTATCGTATGTAATCGCTCCAGAAGATAATGTTGTCTTGCCATAAGTAAAAGGAATCTTCTTTCCACCAGTATTTTTATCAATACGGATATCTGTTATCACAGCATTGATATTATTCACTTTTAGGCTACTGCTATTTGTCTTTCTATCGTGTATTTGGAAAGCAGCCTTGCGCAGTACTAATGAATCTAATGTGATATAGTCAGACAGTAGCTTAGCAGTAGTCTTAGGCTTGCTTTTTACATCATTAGGAGTATAGGTGATAACAGGAGAGTCTATCGCTATTTTAGCTACTTTTAGTTGTTCTCCTACCTTATTGTTTATATCCGTTAAGACGATATTGGTCTTAGAAGTATTCCAAGTATCTAAAGCGTCTAGTGATAATTTATTAATCTTAATATCACCTATCTTTAAGGCAAATGGCACAAGCGCAGGTAATGTATCATATACCGCTGCTATCTCTTGTTTTTTCTGCTTTTTAGTTTTTTTAGCAGGTTGTTTTTCTGCTACTTTGATATCTTGTTTGAGTTTATTATTCTTGATATTTATTGCTGTAGAGTCCGTCTCTATAGAAGCAATGTCGAGGTAGAAGTCTTGTTCGTTTCTATACCCCCAGTCTGTCCCAGTCAGCTTTAGCTGTGGGATATCTACAGACAACAAGTTCTTAGCTAGTTCTTTTGACTCGATAGTCTCTGAGAAGGGCTTTACAGATAGCTGGTGCATCTCTAAAGCAGTCGGTTCTATGATAATCTTACCGATGGTGAACTTATGCCACTCATTCAGTTTGCTATAGATAGAGTCTGTAGTCATCACATAAGAGTCATAACTAAATGGAATAGCCTTTTCTATGACCTCTTCACCGAAATGTACTCCTCTGATTGTTGCATTGAAGTTATAGACCTCATTTAGTCTTGTATTACTCTTTCTGTCTTTTATTAAGACATGAGCATGCTCTACGATAATAGATTCAATATCTATATCATTCTTTACCTTTATTTTAGCTTGCTTTTGTACTACACTATCTCCTTTAATCATCACTATACTAGGATGACTCAGCTTGATTTTGTTTGCACGTAGATTCTTGTTCTGTAGTAGTTCTTTGATAGCTACCCCTTGAATCACTATTTTATCTAGTCTTGCACTGATATAAGTAAGATTAGGGTGAGTGATAGTATCTTTAGGAGTCACTGTGATTCCAGAGACAGTTAGTCTTCTTAAGGCAGGGTAGTAACTGATGTCCTCATACGCTAGATCATAAGGAGTATCATTCTTCTCTGCGATAATCTCTGGTAAGTGCTTATATATAAAACGGTTTAATGCATACCTCCCTATCTGGTATAGCCCTAGTAGACTGATACCAACTATTAAAAGGATTTTGACACGTTTTGATAATTTCATTTTTATTAAAGATAAATTAATACTTAAAAGTACTAATTTATCTTTATGTTTTTGTAATTATTATGAATTACTTTAAGACTAATTGATGCTTTGTTAGTAAACCAGCTAATCCGTCCATAGAGAATATTGCTTTTTTAATCTTAGTGAACTGCGGGTCTATATCATAGTTATAACTCGTGTAGAAGTCCGCTTTCTCAGCATTGGCTTTGTGAAATACTGCACGGTGTAAGTTACAGTTGTCAAACAGTGCCATACTCAAATCTGTATCAGAGAAATCAGCACTGATCAAACTACAGTTAGAAAACAGTTGCTTTTTAAGCTTTAGACCATAGAATTGAGTTAATTCTAAGTTACAGTCTGTAAAGGTAAATTCAAATATAGTCTGGTCTATCATGGCGAAGTTTACACGCGTAAAATTACAAGCTGTAAAGTTGACATTGCGCAGTCCGACATAGTTTACCTCTGCATCTTTAAAATTGCAGTTTATAAAATCACAGTCTATAAAAAGAGTAGCTAAGAATGAACAAGCGCTCAGATCACAGTTTTTAAACTTACAATTCTCAAATTCTTTAAATGAGATATCATTATAGTTAAATACAGTGTTGCTGTATTGTTTGTCGTATATAAATTCTGGTGTCATCTGTCTAGTGTTAAAAGTTAGCTACCGTATATAGAACTCATCCATATACGGTAGCAAGATATAATATTATAAAGATTTATCCTTATGATTCTTCTATGATATGAGGTATAAATCTGCTTTTGTCTGTTGTGATTCGATTGTTGCTTTCTCGGAATGTAATACCACATGACTCTTGACCTATGATCCAGCTCCCGATGATAGAATATCCTGTAGATTCTTGGTGTAAGTGAGCTAGCTCTTGACAGATATAGCCTTCTTCTCCATAATCTCCCGGAGTAGCCTCTACGATAGCTCCGTGTTGGTATAGCGTTACATTAGCACCTTCTCTTGAGAGTAAAGGTTTCTTTACATAGTCTCGCATCCCGTTAGGTGTATCGAAGTAAGTCTCTAGTAGCAATGGATGGTTAGGATACAGCTTCCACAGTACAGCCATGATAGCCTTATTAGATAAGATCATCTTCCATGACGGTTCTATCCAGTTCGCCTGTGCTTCGTCATTCGGTATATGTAGCGCAAATGGCTCATATACTAACCATTCCCACGGATATAGTTTAAATATATCAGTTATCGTCTCTTCTTCTAGGTCTGTAAAGTTTACCCCATTCCATCCGATATCATCTATGAAGATTAGCTTCGTGTTGATACCAGCTTGTATAGCGGTGTCTCTTAGGTACTCTATATTCGTTAGGTCCTCTAAGGTCTCACGCATACAACTGAAGTGCAGGGTATCCCCTTTTAGATAAGGCTTTAGATCACGCCATGAAGCGATTAATTGATCGTGTACAGAATTAAATTGGTCTTTGCGTTCACCGAAGTAATGTTGCATCCATTGCCACTGCGTCACTCCTGTTTCATAAAGAGAAGTAGGAGTATCCGCATTAAACTCTAATACTTTTAGTTGTTGTTTTTTCTCATCGTAGACAAAGTCAAAACGACCGTAGATACTTGGAGCATCATTCTCCCATGACTGCTTTATATGATCGTGAAAGAATATCGGAATCTGAAATTGATCAAATAGATTATGTGTGATCACGTGATCTACTGCTTCTAAGCACATCTGCCATAGCTCAGTAGTAGCATTGTATATCTCGTCAGCAAATGCCGGCTCTATACTGTAATAGTAGTGTTCTATCCAATAAGGGACATTGTTCTCATCTGTGTGAAATCCAAATCCGTTGTCCTCTAATCTCTTTTGCCAATTTGCATCAGCTGTTAGGTATTTTATTCTCATAGATTATGAACTAACAGTAGATGACTTAGAAGTATTCCCAAAACCTCCTCTAGCTGACTTATGTGTCTTTACAGCATTAGATTTAGACGTATTCGTACCTACATTAGCTTGGTGAGATAATCCATTACTAGCATATCCCATACCTCCCCCCATTAGTGGTCTGAAGGCCATGTACCATAGTAGCGCACTACCCATACCACCTCCACTGTGATGGCGTTGTTGATTATATTGTTCAGTCACATCTGTATAAGGTGCAGAGCTATCTGCTCTCATATATACTTTCTGTGCTTGTTCTTGTTCTTCTTGTTTATCAGGAGTCTTAGAGCATGAAGCTAATGCTGCTGTGATAAGTACTAGACTCACTGCTTTACTACTTTTTCTATTCATGATATTATTATTCTACAGTTACATAAATCGGCACTTTTACTAGAGAAGTAGGCTTAGTATCTCCCCATGCGCTTACTTCTTTTGCAGTTTTGATTGTGTCCGTCTTTTGTGTTACTAGTTGACCATTCGCCCATATTTTTTGACTTGTGATATGTAGGATACTATCTCCTGCTACTACAGATTTGATCGTTACTTCTCTTGCAGACTGTTTATCGATAGTCTCAAGATCTGTTTTTTTAGATTCACCACCTCCACATGAGGCTAGTCCTAGTACCATAAGAATAGGTAGAATATATTTCATAACAATTATTTATTTTAACGAGTGCTAAAGATAGTAAAGTTTACTCAAAACTTTGTTTGTTGTACAGTAGACTTTTTGGATATTATTCACGCTTAGCTCTTGATCAAGTGTATACTAGCGCATTATAGAGTCTATTTGTTTTTTAAATACATAGAGTAGAGTGGCAGCTAGGACATAAGCCATTAGCATAAGAATTATTTAGTGTAAACTAAAAATGCTATTTTTGTTTGACCATATATTTGATTGATGAAAGATATTACTATTTTACAAATGCGAGATTTGACTGAGGAGGTTAAAGGAGCTGATTTTTATGCTAATACGATACCACAACACCTTATTACAAATCACGATCATGTGGAAAAACCACATCGACATGATTTCTACGTTTGTATGATTTTTACAAAGGGGAGTGGAACCCACGAGATAGATTTTCAGAGCTATGAGATACAGCCTGGTATGGTGTTTATGTTAGCGCCAGGGCAGACGCATAGTTGGATCTTATCAGAGGATATAGATGGTTATATCTTTTTTCACACTCAAGAGTATTTTGATTTGTTCTTTGTCCGAGAGACGATACGCGAATATCCTGTATTTAGATCAGCATACTATCCCAACGGGTTTTTATTGAATAAAGAGAGCAGTGTACTAGTAGAGAGTCTGATGAAGAGAATGACGGATGAGGTGAGCCAACCCAACTGGAAGAAGAACTTCTCTCTAGTGAATCTAGCTTCACTATTCTATATAGAATGCAATAGACAATTATTAGAAGGAAACTCTTTTACAGCAGTGCCCAACTTGCAGTATAATCAGCATCTACATCACTTCGAGAATTTATTAGAAAAGAATTTTCGGACAGAGAAGTCTGCCGCAGTCTATGCAGAATGGATGAATATGACACAAAAGCATTTAAATCGCGTCTGTAAGACATTATTAGACAAGACTACTACTGATATCATTATAGACAGAATCGTCTTAGAGGCTAAACGCATGCTTATCTATACCGGCAAGAGCTTTAGTGAGATCGCTACAATGCTAGGATACGATGATTATTCATACTTCTCTAAGGTGTTTAAAAAGAGAACAGGTATCTCTCCAAAAGAGTTTCTTAAAAAGTATGTGTAAAATATAAATACAGTATAAAAACAAAAAGCTCCTTAATGTAATATTAAGGAGCTTTTTTTACGCTGCACGGGTGGAGGGATTCGAACCCCCATCAACGGTTTTGGAGACCGCTATTCTACCCTTGAACTACACCCGTTTCTCTGTTAGGTGGCGCAAATATAATAACTTTTATTTTAATAAACCTAGACTATTGCTCATCTTTTTTATAAAATAAATTTAACCACATGATTCGAGATAAGCGATAATTAAATGTCCATAGAATAAATATTACAAATACAATTGCAATAAATGCATGTAACATTGTGATATTCAAATCGAATAAGTGATTGATGATAAGACGAAGCACCATCACGGTTACCATTTCAGCAACTGTAAGTGCATAACTCATATACATAGCCCCAAAATAAAATCCTGTTTCTCTATGGAAGTTATACCCACAAGATCCACACTCTTTCGTCATTTTTGGCATCTTAAATGTAATCGGATTTCCTTTGTCATGGAATATGTGCTCTTTACCACAGTTAGGGCATTTTCCACTAATAACTTTGCTGATATAAGACATAATTTAATTTTTATGCAAAGTAACTTAAAAAAACTGAAAGCTTTACGCTTAATACACTTGTATTTTGGTATTATTCAGACATTTTGACTGTTAAAGTACCTTAAAGTATTTAAATAGTACAAAAAAAAAGAAGGAGATTAATACTCTCCTTCTTCTTCTGTTGTTATTTCTTCTGTCTCATTAGAATATTCTTCTTTTACATCTAAGTATTCTAATGGATTAGCTTGTGTCGGTTCATTGTAGTAATCGTCGTATTCTTTATATAAGTTTGCGATTTCTTCTAGTGTTAATACTTTATCACCTTCTTCACCTTCTTCTTCTACTGCTTGATTGTATTTTTTGTAGATACGTAGCTTATCAGCATCGTATTGCTTTCTCACTATATTTCTACTTGCGTAGTATAATTTACGATCTTTACTATACTTTCTGTATACCTCTTTTAGTTCTGCCTTATAAGCTGAGTCTAGTGCAGCCATCTCTGTTTTTAGATCAGAGCTTTCTTCTTCACCAGCAGCTATTTCTTTTTTAATTACATTCCAACTTTCTAACTGATCTTCATTTAGTGTTCTATTCACGAAGTGGTTATAACCAGCGAATAGTTGGCGTTGGTGCATGTTCTTCTCTACTTCCTGCATCTTTGTTTTAGAATTCAGGTTCTGTAAGTCACGCTTAATGTATTCATTTTTGATTGTCAAGGCTCCTACCTGTTGTTGAGTTAATTTAAGCTCATCTTTATTTGATAGAATTTGAACAATGTCTAGGTACTCAATCTTTTTCACAGGTTCTTCCTGCTTTTTAGATTTTCGCTGACCATAAGAAGTACTAATTGACATTAGTATTACAAACAAGAGTAATATCTTTTTCATTCCAATTTATTTTTGATTCAATAACAATTTGTTTTTCACTCTGCAAATTTAAGATAAATATTAATATTTTATTTCAAAAAAATATTGCAGACTAACAAACATACTTTAAAAAATAGACATAATAGAGTTAATCCATTTTTTCTGCATTCTATTAGCTATTTATATAACGTTTTGGATTATTTGATATTGTATAGAAAACTTATTTTTTTACTTTTTTAAAATTATGTTCACTTTTGTTTAGAAGATATTAATTGTTATTTCTATATTTGATTATTATAATTAATTTAAATTAACATATTTGGTAATTTAATTTTATTAAAAATATTAAAATGAGAATGAGAGGTGATTGCTATAGCTTGGCATTTCGGTTTTTGCACTGGAGTATAGCATTCGTAATGTTAGGGATGCTTATCACTATACTGCTGCGATATAGCTGGTTAAATAAAGAGGAGATGAGTGAGATCATCATGGAGTACTCCACTTCTCAGGATGTAAATATGACTAAGGAGAAGGCTGTCGTACTGGCGAAGCGTATACGTGCTCCTCTGTGGGAGTGGCATGTGTATCTAGGCTATGCCTTGATGGGATTAGTGTTCATCAGAATTATATTAGGGATGATGGGTAGAGTACCGTTCTTAAATCCATTTAAGGGAGGTATTACACTTAATCTACGTATTAGAGCTATCATATACTTGCTGTTCTATGTTTGTGTGGTTATCTCGCTAGTTACAGGTCTTGTCTTAGAGTTAGATATTGAGACAGCTTATAATAATGAAATAAAGAGTATTCATTTTGGTTCTATATATTATTTTATAACGTATTTAGTTATTCATTTTATCGGGGTGCTATTCGCTGAGCTGAGTTCAGATAATGGGATAGTCTCTCGCATGATCAATGGGAAGAGTAAGTACGACCTATAACTATAGAGCTGTCTAATGATATATTAGGTTAGTGTAAATGTGTTTTGTTGAAAAGCATCTGTAGTCATACAGATGCTTTTTTTATAATTCTAAATCATTGGTTTGTTTTGATTTTGTTCGGAAAAACACCCTTTTTACCGAAGGATTACCGAACATGACCCGAACCATCCCCGAACAAAACTTAAATTGAAAATAAGTTTTCTAGTGTAGATAAGGGATGCCGTATTTAAAAAGAATCACGTAGTAACTTTATTTCTTATCCATATTTATGGATGTATTAAAGATAGTTTTGTTCAGACTTGCTAGGGGATTGCTTGAGGGTTTCTTGCACCTTTCTTCGACAAAAACGCCTTTTGGGCAAGGAAAGCCCAAGGAATCTCCTAGCAAACCCCTAGAGAGTGCAAGAGGAACATTCTTATTGTATTGGTAAGAATGGAATTCAAAAGTGGTGTGTTGGTTTATAAATTTTAATTTGTTGGTATGTATTAATTAAAAGATTGTTGTAATAGAGAATTGCTAAAAAGTATTTAATGCGTTAGGAATGACGATAAGTCTTTCTGTAGATAATAGTAATTAAATAGGTAGAGAATATTGTTTTTATCAGTAGGAAAATAGATATTATACTGATAAAGAAATGCGTTCTTTAAGTTGTGAAATAGGATGTATCTGAAAGAACCTAGAGAGAGGTATTAATAAATATTCAGATACATCAGTAGATGAAATGATAAATATCTGTGTTCAAGATTATATGACTAAGGATAAAATTGAAATAGACCCTTTTATTCAATTGTTAAGAGAAAATAGTAAGCTTAGTGATGAAGATGAGGCTAAGTTTGCGGAAGTTGAGAGAATATACCAAGAGATAGGTTTAGCAAAGAATCAGCGTATGTGTCCTAAGTGTGAAGAAGTAATGACTTCTACACATAAATATGACTTTGTTCAGTGTAAATGCGATTATCTTGGAATAGATGAAGTATTAGACTATACTGAGGTACAAGTTTTTTGGTAAAATAAATTTTAAGGTTTTGACTTTTAATTTATTAAAAGTATTCAAGACAGAAATTAGTTTGGAATGATATAGAAAAGTGTTGTATAAAAAACAAAAACCTCGGAGCAAGTCCGAGGTTGTGATTTCTTTTTTTTAAGTGCAGCGTTAAAGCGTATTTCAGAATAACGGGACACCTTAGACCGCAAAGATACAAAAAACACGGCATGGTTTGGAATTATTGGTTCTGTTTTTTGATATGATAGATTGTATATATTCTTTATTTTTAATATAAGAAGAAAACTAAGTCTTTGTTTTGTTTTTTTGCCAACTCAAAGGCGTATAGGAAGTCTTCTTGTTCAAGAGTGTATGTCTCTTCATCAATCTCTTTTTTTCTTCTGTAATTTTCGATGAATGGAGTAACTTCTTTATCTAAATCTTCTATAGCGATACTGTATATTGAAGGGAAGTCCTCTGAGAAGGGAATCGGAATAAATGCTTTGCTTGTTAGTTCAGTTTCCACAGTTTCATAGTAAGGTGTGGAATATTCATCAGAGGTAGGATAAAACACTTCTCCATAATGCTCACACAACAGCTCGTATACATAACCATACGCAAACGTTAATTCATTGTATTGAATCTCTCCATTGATGATGTCGAGTAGTATGTCTACGAAGGTGATACTATGCGGTTCTAGTTCATTATCGAAGTAGTCAGAGTGCTCGTCTAGTTGATCTTGGAACGCCTCACATAACTCGTTATATAAAGTCAAATCCTTGCAACCATAGACTTGTTGTATTTTTGTTTTGTCTGTTAGATAGCTTTGTACAGAATAACTCATTGTATGTTAGTTTTATAATTTAAAGTTAGTTCTTTCTCATTCATTAGTTGAGTTGCCTCATCTATTTGGTATAGATAGAATTTTTCTACTTTGTTTGTTAGACGATACATATATACTTTGTTTTCATCTACTTCTTTATCTTCTAGATCGTTGTAGTATTCTGTAGCTTTTTTTTCAAAATCAGGGTATGGTAGTCCTGTATTCAGACGATAAAAATCATATAGTTGTTTATCTATTACAGTATTACTTGACCCTCCACCATAGTCATTGTTATAAGTGATATCTAGATTCAACTCTTTATTGTCTAATACTTCGAAGTGTATAATATTATCTTCAAACGCAAGAAGCTTTATTCTTAGGTCTTTATTGACTTGTATTTCTTTAGCTATTTGATCTTTTGTTATTTCGGTTATCTCATAATTAGTAGGCATTATTAATTGTACTTTGACGTTGCCTTTAATGTCTTTGATATTGTTTAGATAATTAAAATAAAGATACTTTTGATGGGTAGGATTTGTTTGAGGAAACCAATTTCCTGTAGATCGAATTAAATGATCATCTAATACAATGGTCTGTTTAGTGGTTGTATTTGTTAGATTACTAGATAATATTTTGATATACAGTAAATCTGCTAAAGTGGTCTTAGTTTTAATTCCACCTGTCCTTCTTTGTTCCTCTTTTTCAGATTGAGTTAAAGGAACAGTGATGTTAAACGTGTATTTATCATTTTCTAATGAAGTAAGAGATATTGTCTTTACTGCAGTTTCAAAAAAGATTTGAGGATTAAAGTTTTTTATAAGATTCCAAGGTAAATCAACTTCATTCGGAGCACCTATATCCGCTTTACTGTTTTTGGAAATAGTATGTTTATAAATGTATATGTACTCTCTGTAGTATTCTTTTTTTGAATATTTTTTATAATCATCAATAGACATTTCTATGTCATCTCTTTCTAATAGATCCGGATATTTATCTTGAGATATTGCTGTATGAGAGCTGAGTGTTATTAGAAGAATGAATAAGTACTGTTTCACTGTTTTAATTTTTTAGTAAGTAATAAAGGTAGTGATAATTAAAAGATTGTTGTAATAGAGAATTGCTTAAATTGCTTACTAATTAATATAGTATGAGAAGATTTATATTTTTTTTGATATTCATTCTTTCTATAGGAAGTGTGCAAGCGAAGTCTATTATAAAAAAAACCGATGGTGATAGATGTCAATGAAAAAGGGCTTGGAGAGTTTAAAGCGATGGATTCTGGTGAGGTATGGAGCTTTAAACTTCAGCAAGGAGATAAGATATATGTTTATGAATTTACGATAGTGAAAGAGGTGCTTATATCACCTGCTATACAAAGCATACAACCACTTACTGTTAAAGAGTTTGATGAGTTTATACTCAAGGATTATAATGATAACTTCAGAGATCCCAAGTTCTTAAATATAGGTAGGATGCATGCTGAAAATATGGTATTTAATAAGCTATATCTGAAGGTAGTATCTAGTGGTGTAGTTAAGTATTATGAGGCGACTTTCAGTCATTCGACTGCGGTGGTGTGTTATGGGTAGAATGTTAATATGTAGAAAGAAAACCAATGATAATATCATTTGATCTAGACGATACTATAATATCGAATGTGAGGTTCCCCTTAGAAGTAGAACCTATATGGGCAAAGATACTCGGTGTGGAAAGGGTAAGATTAGGTACTATAGCGTTGTTTAAAGAGCTGAGAAATAACGGACATAAGATTTATGTCTATACTACATCTTATAGGAGTGCCTTTAAAATAAGATTGATGTTTTGGAGCTATGGAATATCTATAGACTGTATCATTAATCAACAGCTACATGAAAAAAGATTAGGAAGTAAGAGCAAAAGTGTGTCTAAACTACCTTCTGAGTTTGGGATAGATATTCATGTAGATGATTCTCTAGGTGTACATAGAGAAGGAGATAAGTATGGATTTAATACCATAATAGTGGATACAGATGATGTGGAATGGGGTAAAACTGTCCTGGCTAAAGTGGCAGTATTAGCTGAGCTTAAGAGATAGAGTAGTAAAAGTATAAAAGTTTAATTTCTGAATCAGATGAAAACATTTCCATTAGATCAAATCATAGATGAGCATATAGGTAAAAAGGGTACAAAAGAGCGCGATCTTTTTGAGGCACGAGTAGAAATAGGGAGGCTTGGAGTGAGGGTATATGAGTTGCGCAAAGCAAAAGGCTTGACCAAGAAAGAACTTGCCCATCTAGCAGGAGTGTCTAAAGCACAAGTTAAGAGAATAGAAAGTGATTTTGTTGATGTGAAGATAAGTGTTTTGTTGAAAGTATTTAATGCGTTAGGAATGACGATAAGTCTTTTTGTAGATAATAGTAATTAAATCGGTAGAGAGTATTGTTTAGGGATAGGGTAGAAACATAATGTTTTATACCTAGTAGGTATATAATTGTAGAGGAGTAAAATGTTAATGTCAATGTGGTATTTTAGAAGTATTTAAGTAAATTAGTGAAGAGTTTTATGCTATTTGTAATTCTCTGTATAAAAAATATTGCTTATGAGGAATATAATATGGATAATAAGTGTTTTATGTCTTAGTTGTATGGGGTATGCTCAAGAGAATACAACAACAGAGGTCATAATCCCGGAAGTATCTAAGTCTAATACTGTGCCTAATAATCCGCAACAGGATCCGAACTATGTTTATGTAGCTGTACAAGTGAGAGCTTCACCTGTAAGGGGTATGGGCAGTTTTGAATATGAGTTTACAAATCGTTTTATGATATCACAGGAGGCGATAGAAGGTCTAGATAGGCAGAGGGCATTTCAGTGTATTCTTCAGTTTGTGGTAGAGGCAGATGGGAGTTTCTCTGATATTATGGTTGTACGTGATCCTGGCTATGGCTTAGGGGTAGAGGCTGCGCGCACGATGAGTACTGTGAATAGGTGGAAGCCTGCTATACAGAATAATAATAAAGTACGCAGTCGATTCACTTTACCGATTATAATGCGCAAGACAGAGGTGCCTATGAGATGGCGTGAATTAGCGGATGAGAGTGGGTATGGATATATAAGCTATACAATGGCAGAGTGTGGTACGGATAGTTTTAAGGAGCTCTTTAGAGAAGCGTTTATGAAGACTAAGTATTATGTAGCAGGAAGAGAGTATGCATTAAGACTAGATATATCTATAGATGAGTCAGGGGAGTTGAGCAATATTATACTTACTAATTTAGTGGAAGAGATAGAGCTCAGTACTAAGGAATTGACCATGATGGTACAGTCTCTAGCTAAATGGCTTCCGACTAGGGTGAATGGTATACCTGTGAAAGATGATATCTATATGTTGATAGGAATGGAAAGGAATTAACCCCTAAAAAAACAAACCCCTCACTACCAAGGTAATGAGGGGTTATTTTGTGGTCCCACCTGGGCTCGAACCAGGGACTTACTGATTATGAGCCGGAGAAATGAATGTTGTATTTAATTGCATTTTGTTTCAAACTAACTGATTTTTAGTTAGTTGTAAAATTTTTAAAATATTTTTGTTTCATCTATTTGCACGATAAGTACCGATTTGTTGTACGTATGTTGTACTTTAAAATTATTTATGATGAAAACGAGTTTAAAAATTGTATTAAAAAAGACAAAATTAAGTGATGGAACTTACCCAATTAATCTTAGAGTTACTATTAATAGGAGGTCTAAATTCTATAAAACACCTTACAGTACTGCACCTAAATTTTGGAATGCAAAAGTGGGGGAGTTTACCTCTAAGTTCCCGAATTTTTTACAAGCCAATAGAATATTAAGTACGCTCAAACAAGATGCGTCAAAAGTATTGGATTTGATGATTGAACAAGAAAAAGAATTTACACTTGAAGTATTTGATTCTCTACTTCGACCAGAGAAGGTTGAGATTGTAAAATTTGTTGCTTTTTTTCAAAATAGGATTGAGCAATTCAAAGAAGCAGGTCAAGTTAGTTCAGCAAGTTCATATAATGATTCATTAAAGGCTTTAAAACGTTTTAAGCCTGGGGTGATCAAATATGAGTTTTCACAAATTGATTATTCTTTTTTAGTAGCCTTTGAAGCAGACTTAAGATCAAGAGGCTGTACAAATGGAGGAATAGGTATATATATGCGTAATATACGTGCTATTTATAATTCTGCTATTAAATCAAAAATAGCATCTTTGGAGAATTATCCATTTAGAGACTATGTGATTTCTAAGTTGAAATCTACCAAGATAAAAAAAGCGCTTACAAAAGAAGAGTTACAGCTGCTACTTGATTATGACTTTTCAGAAAATACTGAAGGAGCTAAGGTGTTGTATACTTATTTATTTAGTTTCTTTTGTCGAGGAATGAACTTTACTGATATCGCTGAATTAAAATGGGATGATATAAATTCTAATCGTTTTAGTTATATCCGAAATAAAACAGGCGTGGCTATTAATGTAAAGATACCAGAGAATAAAGACTTGGATACTATCTTAAACTATTTCAGAATCTATAGGCCATTTGATACAGATTACATCTTTTCAATCCTGGATAAAGATCTAAGCCTATATACTAAAGAAGAACTAAGAGCACGAAAAAGTAGTGTTAGGGATTATTATAATAAGCAGTTAAATATCATTGCAAAGGAATGTGGGATTAAAACAAAGATTACCTTTTATACAGCTCGTCATACTTTCGCTACTCTATCATTAAAAAAAGGGGTGAACTTATATATGCTTAAACAGGCCTTTGGGCACCAATCTATTAAAACTACTGAAGCTTATGTAGAGGATTTTAATAGAGAAGAGCTTGATCAGGCATTTGAGAATTTGTTTTAACTATGTTTGTGGGGACTGATAAAGCGTGTTTTGTAAAGAGGGAAGCTTATTTGATTTTTAATAGAGATTTATCTGTTTCTGTTTTACATTATAATTTAATAAAAAATATTTTGATTACAATAATATCTATATTTATGTAATCAAACATCTTTGTTTTTGTTTTTATTTTTATTTTTGTAATCAAAATAAAAATGTATGGATTATAATTTAGAGAAAGCGGTAGATTATCATTATGGTGTTTTTCCTCCAAAGAGTATTGATTATGCTCTTTTTATTCAAGAATTAGTGAGGGCTACTGATGCATTGGCACGTTTTGATCAAATGTTAAAAAACCTACATAACACTGAAATTTTATTAGCTCCTTTAAGAAATCAGGAGGCGGTAATATCTTCTAGAATTGAAGGTACAATTAGCACAATGGATGAGATACTTCAATATGAGGCTGATCATGAAGGTGAGGATATCACTACTGCTAAAACCGATGTAATAGAAACTATCTTATACCAACGTGCTTTGAAAAATGCTCAAAGTGCACTTGAAAGTGGCTATGATTTTTCATTAAGCTTTCTTAAGCAAATGCATCAACAGTTGTTATATTTAGGTAGAGGAGCAAATAAATCTCCTGGTGAATTTAAGAAAGAACAAAATTATTTGGCAGATAGGTTAAAAAGAGAAATTCAGTTTATTCCTATTAGGCCTGAAAATCTAGTTGATGGATTAGAGCAGCTTTTTAAGTTTCTAGAAAATAGTGATTTTCCTCCGTTAATTAAAACTGCTATTATGCATTTGGAGTTTGAAGCATTGCATCCTTTTAAAGATGGAAATGGAAGAATTGGAAGAATGTTAATTACGCTGAACTTATGGAGAGAAAAAATTCTTTCAGAACCTCATTTTTATATTAGTGGATATTTTGAAGAAAATAAAGATGAATATATAGAACAAATGCGTAATGTTTCCAAAACAAAGGATTGGAATGAATGGATTCTTTTTTTCTTAAAAGCAGTAGAAAATCAAGCGATTAAAAATTTAGAAATAGCTGAGAGTATAAAGAGTTTGTACGAAACTACAAAAACTGAATTCTCTGAGTTACTATCTTCAAAATGGAATATAGAGATACTTGATTTTATATTTACTTATCCAGTATTTAGAAATAATAAATTTGTTAGTACAACAAAGATCCCGAATGCAACAGCAGTACTAATGATTAAAAAATTAGTTGATAATGGCTATTTAGTTTTAAGAGAAGAATCATCAGGGCGTAGAGCTGCGATGTATTCTTTTGAACCTTTAATGAAATTAGTTAGAGTATAAAAATTGTAATCAATATTTTTTGTTTACATAAAAGTACTGTTTTTTGTAATCAAACTAGTTAGTCTTCAAAAATTGTAATCAATATTTTTTGCTTACATAAAAGTGTTATTTTTTGTAATCAAACTAGTTAGTCTTCAAAAATTGTAATCAATATTTTTTGCTTACATAAAAGTGTTGTTTTTTGTAATCAAAGTAGTTAGTCTTCAAAAATTGTAATCAATATTTTTTGCTTACATAAAAGTGTTATTTTTTGTAATCAAACTAGTTAGTCTTCAAAAATTGTAATCAATATTTTTTGCTTACATAAAAGTGTTATTTTTTGTAATCAAACTAGTTAGTCTTCAAAAATTGTAATCAATATTTTTTGCTTACATAAAAGTGTTATTTTTTGTAATCAAACTAGTTAGTCTTCAAAAATTGTAATCAATATTTTTTGCTTACATAAAAGTGCTGTTTTTTGTAGTCAAAGTAGTTAGTCTTCAAAAATTGTAATCAATATTTTTTGCTTACATAAAAGTGCTGTTTTTTGTAGTCAAAGTAGTTAGT
>NZ_JACAKB010000001.1:157026-373484 GCF_030326305.1 Myroides odoratimimus
CTTCAAAAATTGTAATCAATATTTTTTGCTTACATAAAAGTGCTGTTTTTTGTAGTCAAACTGATTTGTATGAAAGTAGTGAACTTTTGGCGTTTTTTTAAATTGTGTAATTAAATGGCCTAAAAAAGAAATATATATACTGTTTGCTCTTTTAGCTTTTTTTGTAATACACTAAGGTTATATACCTTTTTATATTTGCTTTATTTTGCGGGTATCTTGTTCGGTTTGAGGTATAGTTTTTATTTAAGGTAACATAATTATTGTTAGGTTCTTGTATTGATTAGTATAGTTTTAAGAAATTCTAGAAATGCCCGATTCTAACTAAGAATTGAAATTGCTTAAAATCAAGCTTTTTTTATTTGATGGTTATTTGATACAAACCTAGTTTTAAAAGTTAAACTGCTTAAAATCAGTTGTTTTTTTATTTGATGGTTATTTGATAAAGGGGATTTTTAGCTTCTAAGTAAAATTCATTTGAGTTAAATACAAAAGTGAAAACTAGAGTAATTAAGAATATATAAAAAAACAAAGACACCTATAAGGTGCCTTCGTCTGCAAAGGAGTAGTAACTCTCTTCGGTTATAATTAAGTGATCTAAAAGATTAATATCAAGTATCTTACTTGCTTCTTTTATTTTTCTTGTAATTTGTCTATCAGCATCACTTGGATCTAACTTTCCAGATGGATGATTGTGAATAATTATAAAAGCTGTAGCATTAGCCTTTAGTAAAGCTGAGAAAATAATTCTTAAATCTACTATTGTTGCGGTTATTCCTCCCGTTGAAGCTTCTAATACTCCAAGTACTTTATTGTTGTTAGAAAGCATAAGAACTTTAAACTGTTCTAATAATTCAATCTTATTACCATCCCAAGCCTTTAATGCTATTTGATATGCACTATAAGAAGATGTAATTTGAGGTCTCTGTGAAGCCTTTACTTTTGATTTGTAAATTAATTCTACTTCTGAAGCGATAAGCCAATCTTTGTTTAAAACTGTAGTTTCCATAATATTAAATTTTTAAATTAATTATGGAGCCACAGTTGGTAATGGCTTAGCAAGCGCAAGAAACGGGCGCAATAAAGCGAAGACTTTAGTCAAGCATTTATGGGGGTTTTCTTGCTAGCGAACCGCGAGGCATTGCCTAACTTTGTGTAATTATTAATAAAAAATAAAACTAAAAATCAATGTACTATAAAGGCTTTTTTGTGTTATTTTCAGAAGAAATTTTCCACTTTTTATATACCTCAAAGTTCTTTGGATTCTCTTTAAAGAACTGATTCAGATACATTAATTCAAGATTCGATTTCTTATTATTTTCTATTAACTGATTATAATCAGAGTAATGAATTGATTTTTTAATCGCAACGTAAATTGATAAACCACTTGTGAGTAAAAGAAAAATATTAAGGGCTATGATGTAGAACATCTTCTTATGACTAATAGCCCTATATACTTTTAAAAGGTCTTCTTTAGTATCATAAAGTGTGGACTGAAATGCAGTGAAATCATCTTGTAATCTTTGTCTATTATTTGACTCAATTTTGTGTAATTCAGACACATTTACTTTTACTTCAATATTATTTATCCTGTTTGAAAGCTGAGTTTGCAGAGTAATATTTTGCTTGAGTTTTTCTTGCAAGTGAACTACCTGCTGAAATAGTAACTCAGTGAGTTCTGTGAGTGTAGGTTGTTTCTTTGTCATAGTTAAAGATTTTATGTTTGTGTTTGTTTTCGTTTTTTCTTTTTAGTTATATCAGGCATATAATCCTCATAGTAATTTCCATAAGCGTTTAAAAAACTAAATAGACTTACTGTATTTGTATTCCAATTTTCAAAACAGATTTGTTTGTCTTGGTCTTTATATAGTACAGTATGAAATAAATCATTATTTGGTTTTGGTATGTTATTTTCAAAGAGTTCATTCAGTTTTAAATTCCGATCAACCTCACTTGCTTTTAGGTTCGTGTTGGTTGGTAAATGAATAAATCTATAGCCTTGAATATTACCTTGTTTGTTTACAGTTGGTTTTACTTCTATTTGATGTGCTAGCATCATATTGATGTACTGATCTAAGTTTTTAGGACGCTCTTTTAAAACAAAATAATGAGCCTTTTTTATTATTTCAGCTGTCTGTTTCTGATTAGTTTTTAAAAGCTCTTTTCTATTTATATTTTCTTGTCTTATTGAAGTCCAATTGTATTTTAGGGCTATTTCGTGAGCGATACTCTGTGCTTGAAATCCGATATAGTTATCTTTTAGTGCTTTTCCATTCTCATCAATACGGTTAATCAAAATGTGAATGTGTTTGTGCTCTTTTTCAGTATGTAAGTAAGCGATGTATTGCGCGCCTTTGGGATCTAATTTTAAACCAACTAAAAAATCTTTTACGAGACTTTCTAAATCTTGGTCTGTCATTTTTCTACTATCTTCAATAGTAGGAGATATAACAACGGAGATTGTATTGTTTTTACAGCGAGTGTTTTGATTTTGTAGAATCTGCATGGTTTGATACATATCTTTCGGAGTTTCCCCCGAAAGATTGTTTCTAGCAAGTTCATAGCCTTTATTTGGATTGATTACATAATTAAAAAGTGCTGCTCCTCCAATACATGTTTTTGCTTTAGCTATCATATTACTTTAGTTTTTCAAGGTGAGCTCTAATTAAGTTTGCTGTTTCAATGGTGGATTCTTTTACCTTAGTGGTATCTCCAAGTTTAAAAAGGTTACCTATTCTTCTAAAGTTATCAGCAAATTTGTTTAGTAGTTTGTAAGTTTCAATTTCATCTTGAGTTAGTTTATAACTTACAGAATATCCCAGGGCAGTACTTCGTAAATATTCAGAAACGCTACAACCAATTTTCTTTGCTTTGTTTTTTATAAGCAGAGATTCAGTAAGGGTAACTCTAAATTCTATCTTGTGTTCTCTTTTCATCGTCTTACCAATTTTGCGACCTTCGGGAGAAAAACGAGTGGTCTTTGTTCCGGTTCAAATTTTCAATTTGTAAGGACAAAGACACATCTCGATGATTCTCACGTCAGTTTATCGCGGTTAATACTCAGTAAATAATCATTGACATCCTTGTAATCTTTATATTTAGCTCTTGCATCTTTTGTAATTAATGGAAATGCTGCAATTAATTTCTCAGTTGCTTTATCTCCAGCAGTATCATTGTCAAAACAAGCAACTATGGTTTTATATTTAGATTCAAATGTTTCTGAATCGTCTAAGGTTTTATATAAAAACTTGTTCGAGGATTGAATAAGGGTACTTTCTAAAGTGTTAACGGAGTTTAAAATGATGTAATCAAACCTATGTTCTAAATTAGGTTTAAGAGTTATAAAGGATAAAAAGTCGATAAAGGCTTCAAATAAAAATACGGTAGATGAATCATTATTTATATAGGTAGGATACTTGGAGCCAAAGCACATTTGAACATATTTGTTTCTGAGTTCTACTCCACCAAGTTCATTTTGAAAGCCTATTGCATAATAAGCTTTATCTTTAAGGATATAATGTATTTCCTTACAATACCTTTGAGTTGTTTTAATGCATAAGCCTCTTTGCTTGCTGTAATATATAAGGTATTTATTTCTCAGAGGTTTAATGGCTGTAATCTCATAATCTTTCTCATCTTGATTAACCTGTGGATTAAAAAGTTGCTGGTGAACAGAAAAAGAATTGTTTGCTAAGATTTTTAGAGCTTCTTTTATATCACATTTGTAATATAGCATTACAAAGTCAATTACATTTCCTTTATATGTACTATCACCAAAGTCATAGAATACATTTTTAGTTACACTAACACTAAACGAAGGGGTGTTTTCTGCTCTAAAAGGAGAATGGTACCAGGCTTGTTTATCATTGATTTTAGTTGGTTTTATACCAAGGCTATCTAAAATAGAAATAATCGATATGTTTTTTGCTTCTTGAATATTCATAATTTGGGTTGTTTAATTGTATGTTATTGATTTATAGTGTTTAAAGTAATATCTGTATGTCATTTAGTTGTCATCTGATCATCTGATCATAATTGTACTAATAGTGAATTACTTTCTTTAGATGAGCGCAGATGAATCGTAGATGACAATCAGTTTATGATTTATTAATACTTAAGTTATTGGTAAATAGTTTATTAGTTATTTATTTCATCTGTCATCTGATTTAAAAGTGTTTCTTTTGAAATCCTGTAATATTTACCCTTGTGAATAGTCCGTTTTAAAGTACTATCCTCTATCTTGACTCGTTCATAATTATTTGAGTTAGTTGATCTAACTAAAGCTATGTTTTCAAGTATTGTTTGTATCTCTCTCATTGTGATATTATGACCTCTGTTATAATAATTCAGAAGAGCATTAATATCAGAAGGAGTGGTGTCTATTTGATCCATATCAAATTCATTGAAAATAATATCAAGTATATCAAGCACCAGGTTTTTGTTTTGAAGATCTACATCGTGTTTTAGTTTATGTAAGGCTTCTGTGTGTAGAGTCTCTGGAGTAAACCACATTCGGGTTTTCTTTTCAGTCGTGAAAGGAACTCTATAGAGATAGTTTAAGAAAATAGGAATCTCCTGAATGAGTTTGGTGAAAAATTCAGTAGATCTCTTTCTTATCGGAGGGACTTTAATAACCCAAAACCTTGTTTCTTCTTTATCTATCTTTAGAAAATTATGCTCGTGATTACTTGTCATGATAATCTTAAGAAAAGACTTCTGCTCAACTTTTTCTTGGCCTTTGTATTCAATTGATTGATACATAGCCGTTGAAATGTATTTGATTGCTTCAACAATATCTTTGTTCTCAGATTTTACTTCTTCTATTAATAAGAGAAGTTTACTATCCATCTCACTATTGAATTTTTCTGTAAATGCATTTGCCTTTACAAAAACAGCATTTTTATCAAAGATTTCTTTTATCCAATTTAAAAATGTGGTTTTTCCTGTTTCACGATTCCTAGATACAAGCACTATAATTGGCAATATTTGTTCTGGATAGAATAATAGAATTTTAAAATAATCTATTGCAAGTAGATATTGATTTCCAAAGATGTGTTGTAGAAAATAATAAGTAATAGGTATCTGTTCTTTAAGTGAATTTAATGAAAGTTCAGAAGTAGTGTCAATGTTATATAGAATAGGAGAGTAGGAATTAAAGTAATCTCCTATAAAATGAGTGTAATGAATGTGATTAGGTTCACATTTATAACCAAAGAATTTAGGTAACTCTTTGATGATATCCTTTCCAAAGTCAGTGATGATTTCAGACTTTCTCCACAGTTTACGTTCAACAATGATTTCTTTACCGTTGACGTTCTTCTTTCTTATCGCATAGTACTCTGTTCCTATTCGAATATATTCTGTTGCAGTTGTATTCATATCAAAAAATTTTCAGAAAGAAGTAGTTATATTTACTACTGTTTTCTTTTGTTATAGAAATAGTTATTTAAGCATTGATAGTAGGGCTATCAATGCTTTTATTTTTTTAACTGTTTTGAAAATTGTGATAGAACTTCTTGGTCGGTAAAGACTCTATATTGTTTAATCCACTCAACTATCTCAAGGCGGTCAAAGAATAAGGTGCCATTGGTAGGTTTGTGATGAGGGATTAAGTTTTTAGAAGTTAACTTATGAATAGTACTGTCTGAAAAGCCAGTATAAGCCATCAAATCTTTAATAGTAAAGATTTCTTTTTGAAACTGATTACCTTTAGTAATCATTAGCTTGATCTCGTTAAGCTCTTGAATGATTTTTAGCGTTGTCATAATAAATGTTTTTTGAATTATGACGCTAAACTATTGCAATGAAGCTACTTGAAATGGTTGTTTGTCAGTTAACTGACATTTAATTTTAGTCTTAGGACAGTTTTTTAGATAACTGACTTTTTACATTTTCTAAGATTTTAGCATAAGTTTCTTTATGAGCATTTGTAATTAACTTTCTGCCCTTTTTATTTATTGAATCATAGTTTATAGCTGAATAATCTTCTACAGTTGCATATTTAAAGTAGCGACAACTTTCTTTTAGTGTGGTTTTGTGTAAAGTAAATAAATGTACAAATGGTATAAAGAAAGCTTCTAAGAACATGGCACAATGTTGAGACTGAAGTTCTAACTTAATAGAAGAATCAGGATTATCTGTTTTTTTACTAATACAAGATTCTATAACTCTTTTAAAATCTTCCATTGTTGTGTCATCATTAATAACTTCTTTCTTTAATTCATACAAAGTTTCTTTAATGATAGCCTGATGTGCTGTGCTAAAAACAAATACATTGTCATTCTTTTGCTCCTGTTTCTTTTTAGAAGGAGTAGTGATATTAATTGTAATTGTTTTTTTAGAAGGAGGTATTAGTAGATACTCTTTGGAATTTTTAAATGATTTAAAAGATTCTTTATATATCAAACTTAGGTGACTGATTAAAAATATGTTCTGCCCTTTGTGAAAATTAATTGCAGCACTTAATAATAATATAGAGTAAATCAATGCTGTTAAAGGCAAAAGGATATACCATTTAGATATACTATAAAAATATGGTAATTGAAAAGTGGATGTTACCAGGGATATTATTGGTAATAATGCGGCAATTATGTAAGTGAACTTCTTGGAAAGAGTTACAGAGCTTAGCTTTTCAAGCTTCTGGTGAAAGAAAAAAAACGGAGTTTCAATAATAGTATTCATAGTGTCTTGTTGTTGGTTAGTAATAAAAGTACTAAAAATATAACTAACTGCAAGAAAATGAAAACTTTACTATCTTTATAGGGTAAAACAAATTGTTGTACTTTTGTTGTACTGATGAAAAAAAAGGTGAAAAAAGGGCAAAAAAAAGCACCTATTTTACAATAGATGCTTCTCTGAAATTTTAGTGGTCCCACCTGGGCTCGAACCAGGGACTTACTGATTATGAGTCAGTTACTCTAACCAACTGAGTTATAGGACCGCTCATTTTGAGCGAAAAATTTCGTGGTGGTCCCACCTGGGCTCGAACCAGGGACTTGCTGATTATGAGTCAGCTACTCTAACCAGCTGAGTTATAGGACCAGTTAAAACGTGTTTAACGGGTGCAATATTATGGTTTTTTATTGGTTCATGCAAGAGTTTTAAAAGAAATTATTTAATTTCTTGACATAATTCTATAAGCACCCCATTGGTTGTTTTTGGGTGTAAAAAGGCAACTAATTTATTATCAGCTCCTTTTTTAGGAATTTCGTTTAATAACGTGAATCCTTCTGTTGCTAATCTTTTCATCTCAGCTTCTATATCTTCTACATCAAAAGCGATATGATGGATGCCTTCTCCTTTTTTTTCTAAGAATTTGGCGATAGGGCTATCAGGGTTAGTTGCTTCTAATAGCTCTATTTTATTAGGGCCATTCATAAAGAAAGAAGTTTTTACGCCTTCGCTTTCTACAGCTTCTTCCTTATAAGCTGGAGCACCGAATAGTTTTTCGAATAAGGCATTAGAGGCTTCTAAGTCTTTTACAGCTATTCCGATGTGTTCTATTTTTCGCATTTCTTAGTGTTTTGGGTTATATAAACAAAGATAAAAAAGTTTGCTATTCAAAAAATTGTATTTTTGCATCATGGAAACTAATAGACAAAAGAAGATGGGAGCCTTATTGCAAAAAGATATCGTGGATATCTTGCAAGGTGAGGTGCGTAAGAACGGGATAACTAACTTAGTTATTTCGGTTTCTAAAGTGAATATAACAAGTGATTTATCAGTAGCGAGAGTGTACTTAAGTATCTTCCCTATCGATAAAGGTGAAGAGCTACTAAAAGGAATAAAATCTAATGCTCCGTTAATTAAACACGAATTAGCACAGCGAGTAAAACACCAAATGAGAAAGGTGCCAGACTTACTGTTCTACGTGGATGATAGCTTAGAGTATATCGATCAAATCGACAAAGCGCTTACGGGTGACGAAAACCCTATCGCTAATCCTGATTTATTAGAAAAGAGAAAGAAAAAATAGATTGAAGTTTTCCCTATACATAGCGAAACGTTATGCCTTTAGTAAAAGTAAGAGTAAGGCAATTAATGTTATTACGACAATATCTTCTGTAGGTATTGTAGTGAGTGCTATGGCTATGTTTATCGTGTTATCGGTATTCAGTGGGTTAAAAGCGTATAGTCTTTCTTTCGTTGATGATTTAGATCCAGATTTAAAAGTTTTTACCCCAAAGGGTAAAAGCTTTGTAGTCGAGGACAGACAGATTCTGGATTTAGAAGAGTCAGGTTATTTTAAGGGTATAGCTAAGGTAGTAGAGGATCGCTTGTTATTTTCGTTTAAGGATAAGCAGGCAGTCTCTATGATTAAAGGGATTGACTCTAACTTCGTTAATGTGACTGACTTTGACGAAAAGGTAGAGTATGGTAGTTGGCTAGAACCTGATACGGATGATGCAGTAGTGGGAGTGGGTATGTCTCACTTATTATCTATGGGACTGTTCGATACTGAGAATGCCTTTGAGGCGTTGGCTTTAAAACCTGGTAAAGGAACTATCGAAAATCCTGAAGATGCTTTTATAAAGAGGCATTTAAACCCTACAGGTGTATATGTCTTAGGTAACGATGATCTGGATAATAAGTATGTGTTCGTCGATATAGATAATGCACGTGCACTACTGAATATACCTACTACTGAGGTGACTAATCTAGAACTGGCTATCGCTGAGGGAGTGTCTGAAGGTAAAGCTGTTCAGAAGATTAAGGAGGTACTCGGTGAAGAGTATATCGTAAAGAATAAAACACAGCTAAACGATGGGTTGTACCGTATGTTGAATATGGAGAATCTAGTTGTTTATCTGATATTCGTATTGGTGGTGATCATGGCTCTGTTTACATTAGTAGGGTCTATGATTATGATCATTCTTGAAAAACAGCCTAATATTAAAACGCTGAACCAAATAGGTGTGCCTGTGAGTGATCTGCGCAAGATATTTTTATTCCAAGGATTGATTATCTGTGTGTTAGGGAGTGTGATAGGATTGGTATTGGGGGCTATTGTGGTCTCATTACAAGTTGCTTTTGGGTTTATTTCTATCCGAGAAGGACTTGCTTATCCAGTTGCTTTTAACTGGATAAATATCTTCGTTGTATTAATATCTATTATTGTGCTAGGATTGTTAGCCTCTCTTGTCTCTTCGTCAAGAGTAAATAATAGTTATTTAAAATTATAATTTATTAGCCTTCATCTTTAGAAGGAAATTGTTTGTTCGAAAGTTTTTCGAACGGTTTTTGTAAATTCTTTACTTATTTGTTGATTTAATTAGTGTTGTAACTTTTTGATAGCCCGTAGGTAAGCTGTTCTAAAGTTGCGATATGTGTACTTTATAATTAACTTCTATTACTTATTGTGAGTATTTTTATGAAAGAGTCTTTTTTTCTTTTTTTTCTGTTATTTTTAAGTAAAAAGCGTGTTTTTTTGAAATATTGGTAGTATTTTAATTAACTGTTTGGGGGTGGTATGTGTGTGATTTAGGAATTTATTATTTCATGTATTAATTGCCATTTTCCTACATTTGCTATAAAATGAAAAAGAACTAAAAAAATCAGCTTGTTTACAAGGTAGTTATGAAACAGTTTACTATGGAATATTTAAATTACGTTAGAGAATTTGCAAATGACAGTATGTCTATTACAGCACATGCTGAAGAGTTTTTAAATAAGAATGATTACAGCAATCCACATGAGTGGTATAAAGCGCATGCGATCTGTATGCTGGCTGAACAAATCGGGAAGAATAATGAGGTGCTGGAGAAGCTGTATGATCAGCTGAATGAAGACTCTAACTGTCTTCATAGTAGTATGAGCCTTAGTGATGAGGATTATGCAGACTGGTTTACAGATGTGAAAGCACTGAATGACATATTTATAGATAGGGGATATAAGCATGCTTATGCTTATCAATACGAATTATTCATTAACTCTAGATACGGATTTAGAGATGAAGAAAGAGCTGTAGGCTATCTAAAGAAAGGTGTGGAATTAGGAGATGACTTGTGTAAATGTTATGTAGGGTATGCTATGTATTATGGTACACAAGGGTATGAGAAAGATGAAGAGGGAGCAGTAGCACTTCTAAAAACTGCCGTAGATGGAGAGAGAGCAAATATCGCTAATCTATTTTTGTTAAACATCGAGTTTAGAGGATGTGCTTCAGGTGAGGAAGGTAAAGCTGTGGTAGAGAAGTTCTCTGAACTAATCAATGTGAAGAAAAGAGGGCTTTATATCTTAGCTGATTACTATCTAAGAGAAGATGATAACGTTAGTGCTGAAGCTGCTTTAAAAGATGGTATTGCGAATAATAGTGCTTACTGCAAGTACTTGTTAGGAATGATGGCGTGTAATGGTCGTTTTGAAGAATTAGGCTATACAGAAGAGCAAGGTAGAGAGTTACTAGCAGATGCTTATGACTATGGTATCACACATGCAGGATATGTACTAGGGTATTCTTACTTCTATCCTAGAACAGAAGGACTAGAAGCTAAGCAAGAAGAGGGTATTGAAATGTTCAAGAAATCTATTGCTTACTATTCTAGTGAGGCTACACTAGAGCTAGCTATTATCTACTTGTATAATAAAGAGTTTAAAGATATCGCTAAAGGGATGGAGTTTTTAGACAGAGGAGTAGAGTATAAATACGATAGAGCAATGTCTGAAAAAGGCTTTGTCTTATTAGATTTCGAAGAGGTAGAACGCGATGTAGAAGGAGGAAAAGCACTGTTAGAGCAAGCTATGGCAGCAGGTAATGATTATGCTCCTTATCGATTAGGACTAGCGTATCAGAATGCTGAGTTTGAAGAAGAGGCAGATTATGAAAAGGCGTTATATTTATTTGAGTTAGCAGCTGAGCGAAATAACTTATCAGGATTAGAATTAGCTGGTCGTTATCACCGTTTTGGGTATGCTGGAGAACCTAATCTAGATAAAGCAGTTAGCTACTACCAAAGAGGGATAGAATATTTTAACTCTAATTACTGTAAGGTAGAACTAGCAATGCTATTAGAGAGAGGAGAAGGTATAGAGCAGGATGTAGCTGAGGCAGCTCGCTTATATGAGGATGCGCTGAATGAAGGATATACTTATGCGGCTATTCGTCTAGGGTTTATCTATGAAGAAGGTAGTGTAGGAGAACCTGATTATGCTAAAGCAAGGGCTCACTTCGAGTTAGCTGCAGAACAAGATATGGCAGAAGGTGTATATCACTTAGCTCGCTGTTATAGATATGGTACTGGAGGTGAAGAGAACCAAGAGAAATCATTTGAGTTATTTTCTAAAGCACTAGAATTAGGTTTTATAGACGCTAATGTTGATATCGCTCTATTCTATGAAGAAGGTATTAATGGTGGAGAGCCTGATTATGAAAAGGCTTTTGAATATATGATAGTTGGTGCAGAGGCAGGGTTTAGCTATGCACAGTATAAAGTAGGAGTTTATTACTCTTATGGGTATCTAGCAGAAACAAATGTAGAACTAGGTAAAGAGTGGTTTGAGAAATCAGTAGAGAGTGGTTCTCCTCTAGGGATGTTGTCACTAGGAGACTATTATCTATATGGATATGGAGAAGAGAAGGAATATGATAAAGCCTTTGAATACTATATCGCAGCAGAAGAGAGAAACTATATTTCTGAAGGACTTGGTATTTGTTACCAATTCGGATTAGGAGTAGAGGTGGATGAAACTAAGGCATTCCACTACTATAAATTGGCTGCTGATAGACAGTATGATGCTGCTATTTTCCGCTTAGGATTGTGTTACTTCTATGGCAATGGAACCGAGAGAGATCTAGTAGAAGCATTCCATTACTTAAAGCAAGTGGCTGATAGAGGTAATATGGATGCCGCTAGTTATGTAGGGTTAATGTTAGTGAAAGGTGATGGTGCAGAGAAAGATTCTGAATATGGTGTGAGTTATTTGATTCAAGCTGCAGAAGCAGGTTTTGATATGGCACAGTATGAGTTAGCTAACTGTTATTTAAAAGGAGAAGGAGTTCCTCAGAGTGATGACTCTGCTATGGAATGGTATCAACAGGCTGCAGAGAATGGCAATGAAGATGCACAGAAGATAGTAGGAGGTCCTCGTAAAAGAAGAAGATAATGGAAAATCAGAAACAGTTTCAGTTTCAAGTGAATATGAAGGGCATGATAGAGCTGTTGTCAGAGCATATATATAGCTCTCCAACAGTATTCGTCAGAGAACTTCTACAGAATGGTATGGATGCGGTGACAGTCCGAAAAGGCATCGATGAAAGCTTTAAGGGAAAGATCAATATTACCTTTGAAGGAGATCGTTTAATCTTTCAAGATAATGGAGTAGGACTTACACAAGATGATGTGCATCAGTTCTTATCTGTTATTGGGCAAAGCTCTAAGCGTGGAGAATTAGCTGATAAAGACTTAATCGGTAAGTTTGGTATTGGGTTGTTGTCATGTTTAGTAGTGAGTGAGGCTATTGTTGTAGAATCGCGTTCGCTCTATAAAGACGAGTCTGTAAGATGGACGGGTAAAGCGGACGGTACATATGAAGTAGAAACGATCCCTTTATTAGATGAAGTAGGTACTAAGGTAATCTTAGATGCAAAGAAAGCTTGGCGTAGTCTGTTTAAGCGTGATGAGGTGAAACAGAATGTGCTGTTTTATGGTAGTGCATTACCTATAGAAGTGAACCTAATCGAAAAGGGAGAGGTAGAGCAATGCTTAGATGGTAATCCTGTATGGTTAGATAACGAAAGTTCAAAAGAACAGTTATTAGACTATGGTAAGGAAGTGTTTAAGACGAAGTTCTTAGATGTGTTTAGACTATATTCTGAAGCAGGTGAGATACAAGGAGTAGCTTATATTATCCCGAATAAGGTGAATACTACAGCTACCAAAGAGCATAAAATCTTTTTGAAAAAGATGTATCTATGCGATCAGGCTACTAATCTGTTGCCTGAGTGGACTTCTTTTGTGCGTTGTATTTTTAATTCGAATGCGTTACAACCTACGGCTTCTAGAGAGTCATTAATGAATAATGCGGTCTTACAAGAATCTAAAAAGGAGCTGAGTGAGTGTTTTAAAGATTACTTAAAGACGCTTTCTATTACTAGTCCTGAGATTCTAGAGAAGATTATTAGTATTCACCATATGTTTATTAAGGCATTGGCTGCATCTGATAACGAGATTATGACTATGTTCGAAGATTACCTTCCTTTTGAGACGAATCAGGGAATGATGGCTTTCGGAGAAATTAAAGAGATGTATAAAAATATATATTATACTCCATCTCTAGATGATTATAGACAAATACGTCGTATAGCAGGCTCTCAGAATAAGTTAGTGATTAATGCAGCGTATAGCTATGAGACGGATCTGATAGAGAAGCTTAAACGCTCTCATACAGAGTTAAAGCTAGAACGTATCGCGCCTAATGATATTCTAGAGGAATTCGAAGATGCCATAGAAGATAGTAAGCGTATAGAGCACTTTATAGAAAAAGCGAATAAAATATTAAAAAGACATTTCTGTAGAGCAGAGGTAAAAAGATTTGAGCCAAAAGATACGACAGCGATTTACATTGCTAATGAGGATGCTCTGACTTCTAAAAATATTCAGAGTTTGTCTCAAACGTCAAATCCTTTTGCAAGTACTTTACAGCATTTTAAAAAGAAAGAGGAGGTAATGCCTACGCTGTGTTTTAATCAACAGAGTGAGTTGGTAGAGAAAGTAATGCTTATCGATGATGATGAGTTGTTCGAAGCTTTAATCAATGTGCTTTATGTACAGGCTCTTATGCTAGGAGGTTATACTATTAATAAAAGAGAGATGGATACTTTCAACGATGCTTTATATCAGTTTATGATCTTAGGGATGTCTAATTTCTTACCTAAATTTTAAGTATGTATCGGTTAGAAATACAAAAGCTGTTATTGGCTATTGATGAAAATATAGATGATCAGGAACTGTGTTTAAGTTTCATTCGTCAAGGTATTCAGATTGCTGATAAACACAATGATCTCGATTGGGGAGTGGAGTTGCGTTATAGTTTAATACACGAAGAACGTGCTACTTCTGGATGTACAGAAAGTGTACTGGCTTTTGCATGGATTTTAGATGTATGTGATCGCTATCCTGAGCGTTTTCACGAGTCAGAGTTCTTGTTAGAGTACGAGTGGATGCTGTGCTCTGCATATAGTAATGCATCACTGTCTACAGAACAGATTCTAGCAGTAGCAGATGACCTGTATGCAAGATTAGAGCGTAATCATATCAGCAAGCGTGGGTACTACTTCACTATGGCAGAGTATGTCCAAAACATAGGAGATTATACGAAAGGTGAAGAATATATCAAACTAGCGATGCAAGAGCCTTATGACGATGAGAATATAGAAATAATGGAATATGATTATCGCATAGAGAATTTAGTTTTAATGGGGAGATTTGATGAGGCTATTGTATTAATGGAGCAAGTAGAATTAAAGAAATTAAGTGATTTTGCTTTACCTTTTGAGACTTATTGTGCGATGGCTTATTGTATGGCAAAAGAAGAGGATGTAAGAGCATCTATTTACTTAGAAAAGGCAAAGGCTTCTTTTGAAACGTTAAGAGAAGTAAATAGCTCCATGTTATACAGTATGACACGTCTAATGTATGCTATGTATTTATTGAAGGATGGTATGATGTGGTCTACCTTTGAGCGTATTGCTGATTGGGAAATAGATGCAGAAGATGATTTACAGTATATGTTGAGTAGACATGCTGCTTTGATTTGTGCTCAAGGAGGAGTGAAGGCATTAACTTTATCTCCTAGACTGTCTTATTATGAATCTGATGGAATGTATGATTTGGCACAGTTATATAAGTATTATGATAATATAGCTAACAGATTAGCGCTACAGTTTGACTTGCGTAATGGCTCAGATTTTTGTTCTAAGGAATACAAAGAATTAAAAATGATGAATGGAATAAAAATATAGTTAATGAATTATAATCTAGAAATACAGAAGATATTATTAAAGGTAGAAGAATTACCTAGTTTTAGTGATAAAGTAAAGGCATTAAAAGAAGCTATTGCTCTTGCCGATAAACATAATGATTTAGATTGGGGGTTTGATTTAAGATTAACCTTGATTCAGAAAGAGAGAAATACCTCTAAGTGTGAAGAGAGTTTTCCTGCATTTGCATGGATACTTAATGCGAGTGATTCTAATGAGGATTACTTCGATGAATCAGAGTTTTTATGGGAGTATAAGTGGATGTTCTGTTCTGCTTACCGCAATGCTTCTATTTCTTTAGAGCAAATTAAAGAAATAGGAGATGACTTAAGAAGACGTCTTAAAAAGAACGGATATAGTGATAGAGCATATTATAATGTAATGACTGGATATGCACTACATCTAAGAGATTATAAGTTAGCACAAGAGTATATTCGCTTGGCTGATGAAGAGATCTTAGACGATATGGCTAACTGCCCTGCTTGTGAATTAGATACTAAAGTAGAGACTTTATTAGACTTAGGTCATATAGATGAGTCATTAGTAAAGGCACAAGACTTGATTAATAAGAAGTTGACCTGTTATTCAATGCCTTTCCAAACCTTTTGTAGTTTTGCTAATAAGTTATATGATGCTGGTGATGATAGAGCTTCTATCTACTTCGATAAAGCATTAGAAGAATATCACGCACATGATCAATACGATAGTTCTGTAGGATACTCTATGGGACAGTTAGTGTCTTATATGGCAAAAACAAAGCATCCTGAGATGTGGAGCTTCTTCTCTCGTATCTGTGAGTGGCAGTTAGGGGCTGAAGATATACATATCTATAACTTTGCTAAAGCAATGGCTCCGTTGATGCAAGGAGGAGGTGAAGTAACATTAAGCTTATCTCCACTATTGCCTTACTATCAAGAGTCGGGTGTGTATAAGCTATCTGATTTGTATACTTACTTTAAGGATACGGCTTATGATTATGCTAATAGATTCGATCAACGTAATCACAATACCAATTTTAAACAAGAAGTAGATAAGGCATTAAACTAAACGTGCTTATTGACTTTAGATATTTACAGCAAGACTTCAGAGTATAAGGTCTTGCTTTTTTTATATAAAAAAAAGCCACTCTTTTTGGGAGTGGCTGTATCGTTAGAATAGACTAATCTGTCCGTCTTGTTCAGCTTTGACTATTTTCTTTTCTTTTTTCTTCTCTTTCTTTTCTTTTTGTTCACTAGGCTCAACCTCGATCATTTCTACATCAAATATTTCTATTTGCATAACATCTTGACTATATGGGATGTCTTCTTCTTCAGTAAGTAGCGTATTCATTTCTTGTTCTGACTGTGACGAGATGATAGGTTCGTGATTGATAAGATCTTGTTCATCTACATTAATACCTGTTTTAGCAATATTAAATAACTCATTGTATTTAGGGTCACTGAAGGTTACTTGTTCTGCTGTATTCTTTTTTTCTAAAGGCGGTGCAGGGTCTTCTGTAGTAATTCTCTCCCAATCTAACTTAGGTTGGCTTTCTGGTATGTTTGTCATGAATAAGTCTTCCTCAGTGCTGTAGATCGTTTCTTGAGTAGGGAATGTTTCAGATGTAGTATTAGATTCCTCTGTAGAAACTATTGTTTCTTCTGTCACATCCATCTCGCTCTTTTGACATGAAGTTTGGTCTAAAGGGAGCTCGTTATCAGGGATTACTTCTTCCTCTACAGAAGGAGTAAACAACTCTTCTAACGTATGAGGCAAAGTAGATACTGTCTCATGAGACACTTCTTCATTTGGAGTATCTATTTCTTCTTCGTGATCACTAAAGGCATCTGTCATATCAAATAGGATAGGTATTTCTACTTGATTAGGATCTACTGTATGTGTGTCTTCTGTACCTTCTAGTACTAAGATTCTCTCTGGCTTAGACTCAGTAATCTCAATAGAATTATCTTCTACTAAGTCTTCGTCTATAATAGTGATATCTTCTTCTTTGGCGAAGATATCTAGCTTATTATGTAGTTCAGAGATAAGTCTTTTTATCTTTTTGATATGTAGGTTATCACTGAATAATTCTTTTTCGTGAACAGCTTCTAGAAGCTTATACATAGAGTACGCTTCATGGTATTTCAATACTAATGAATGCTTTTTATTATGATCAAGAATAGAAACTTGTTTCTGTATTGTTTTTGCTTTATCTTCTAACTTATTGATTAAATCTTCTTTGATGCTTATTAGTAATGCGTCTGTGACATTCTCTACAATATAGTCATCCGTATGCTTAACCATTTTGATGACTGTAAGCAATACGTCATTATTTAATTTAAGTTGAATTTTTGCAATCATTTTATTCGTGAAAAAGGCTTGTTTATTTACGTTCAAGAAAGTTCACAAAATAATGAAAAATTATTGTAAGTGCTACGTATTTAGGGGAAAATATTATTAATTAGAGCGGGTTAAGACGATTTATAGACTAGAATAAATAGTTGTTTTTGTAATGAATTGATTTGTTTGGTTTTATGTTTTTGTAAAGCTCTTTTTTTCTTGAGTTATCTAATGAAATTATTGATATAAATGAAGATATATAAAATTGTTATTCAAAGGATTGCTTCTAACCCTATGTTTATTGGGTAAAAGAAGTCGCATTACGTGGTTTAATGGTTTTTTATCAGTAACTTTAATAAGTGAAACAAGGCAAACACCTTGCTTCATATAGACAGAACTAATAATATTAAAAATAGTAAGATATGAAGATTGCTTTTTTTTCTACGCAACCTTATGATGTAACATTCTTTGATAAGGAGAATAAACAATTTGGCTTTGAATTAGAATACTTTGAAACAGGTTTGGATGAACAAACAGTAAATGTGATTACAGAAGGGACTGATGTGGTATGTGTATTCGTAAATGATAAAGTAGATGCTGAGGTGATTAGTAATCTAGCGAAGAAAGATGTTAAATATATCGCGCTTCGCTGTGCAGGGTTTAATAATGTAGACTTGGATGCTGCTCATAAACATAATATACGAGTTTGTCGTGTACCTGCGTATTCTCCAGAAGCAGTAGCAGAGCATACGCTAGCTATGTTATTTACTATTAATAGAAAGATTCACAAGGCGTATAACCGCGTTAGAGAACAGAATTTCTCTTTAAATGGATTGTTAGGAACGAATATCTATAAAAAGACGGTGGGTATTATAGGAACAGGTAATATTGGTGCAGTTTTTTGTCGTATGATGAAAGCTTTAGGTACTGAAGTGCTAGCTTATGATATTTATAAAAATGAACAATTAGAAGCTGAAGGGATTCGTTATGTAGAATTAGAAGAGCTATTTACGAAGTCTGATATTATTTCACTACACTGTCCGCTTACACCAGATACGATGCATCTGATTAATGAAGATACGATTAGTAAAATGAAAGATGGAGTAATGCTGATTAATACGAGTAGAGGTAAACTGATCGATACACACGCTATTATACAAGGGCTTAGAGCAAAGAAAATAGGTGCTTTGGGAATAGATGTATACGAGCAAGAAGAGAAGGTATTCTTTAGAGATTTATCAGGAACAATATTAGAGGATGAACGTTTACAATTATTAACTTCATTCCCAAATGTATTAGTAACTGCTCATCAGGCTTTCTTTACAGATGAAGCGCTGACTCAGATAGCTTTTATTACATTAGATAACCTAAAACAACTTAAAACGAATAATGAGATAGTAGGTAGAAATGCTGAACTATAACTGATTTATTTTTGAGATTTTATGTAAGACAAGTAGGGTAATTAGATTACTCTACTTGTTTTTTTTTATATAATATCCATATCTTTAAATGTTAATAGAAGAGTTATCATGCGAAGATTTCCAGAAGACATATCATTTAAATATCCTTGGCGTTCTTATCAGGCACGTGTTCTAGATAACCTAGAATACCATTTAGATAATCATAAATTACACGTTATAGCGCCTCCTGGCTCTGGTAAGACAGTTTTAGGGTTAGAGGTCATGTTAAGAATAAATAAACCTACGCTAATTCTAGCTCCAAGTATTGCTATTAAACAGCAATGGATAGATCGTTTCTGTGAACTTTTTCTGCAAGTAGAAACTAAGCCAGATTGGATATCGACTGATATATATAACCCTTCATTTGTGACAGTTTGTACTTACCAAGGGCTATATGCTGCTTTTAATAATACGATAGAAAAGGAAGAAGAAGAGGAGTTTGATACAGAAGAAGATTCTATTGAAAATAAGAGTAGTAATAAGGAGCAACAATCTAAAATAATCAAAGTCTTAAAGAAGAAGGGAGTCAAAACTATTATAGCTGATGAAGCTCATCATTTAAAAAACGCTTGGTGGACAGCTATTACAGCTTTAGTTGATGAGATAGACCCTAAAGTAGTAGGGCTTACAGCAACGCCTCCTTATGATGTGTCAATGGCAGAATGGAGAAGATATATCGCCCTAAACGGTGAGGTAGATGAAGAGATATCTGTGCCTGAATTAGTAAAGGATTATGACTTATGTCCACATCAGGATTTTATTTATTTTAATGTTCCTGCTAGTAATGAGCGAGAGGCACTTCTCAAAAGTAGAAATAAAGTATATGAGTTATATCAAAAGCTTATAGAGGAGCGGGCGATGCTGGAGGAGTTAAGTAGTAGTCAACTATTAATAGATCCAGAAAACCATTTGAATTGGATATATGATAATACAGAGCACTTCTTTGCTTGCTTAGTTTATATCCATCATTTTGATGTTGAATTAGCAAAGAGTAAGCTGTATATCCTTGGGAATACTGATATAGAAATACCTCCACTGAATTTTGTGTGGATGGAGAAGGTTATACAGTTTTATTCAGCTAAAGGGAGTGGCTTTTTCGAGAACGAAGAAGAGCATAAAGAAGAAGTAACTAAGCTCTTTAATCGATTGCGTCACTATGGCGCAATGAACCAAGGACAAGTCCAATTTAGTAATAATACCAAACAGAATGACTTATTGACCTCTAGTGTGAATAAGTTAGAGAGTATTCATGAGATTATAAAGCTAGAATATTCAATGCTTCAGTCTTCTTTGCGTTTAGTCGTTTTGGCTGACTTTATCTATAAAGAGTATCATGTAAGTACAGCTATAAATGACATAGAAATAAGTAAGTTAGGAGTCTTGCCTATATTCGAATATCTTAGGCGTACACCTATCAGTACAGAGCTGAAGATGGGGGTATTATCAGGTACATTAGTAATCATTCCTATTATAGCAGTACCTTTACTATTAGAGTTGTCTATTACGGCTGTTGGTAAAGAGATTATCTGTAAACCTATTGTTTATGATTCTAATTATGTTGAGGTTGTTGTAAGCGACTCTACTAGGCATCAAGTTGTTGCTTTAATAACACAGCTTTTTGAAAAAGGAGAGATAGAAGTGTTAATTGGTACTAAGGCTTTACTAGGAGAAGGATGGGATGCACCATCTATTAATTCTCTTATTTTAGCGAGTTATGTAGGTTCTTTTGTAATGTCTAATCAGATGAGAGGACGCGCTATTAGAAGCTTAAAAAATGATCCTAACAAAACTTCTAATATATGGCATTTGGTTAGTATTGATCCTTATGTGGAAAATGGAGGAACAGATATTTCTTTTTTAACAAGACGCTTTAGAGGTTTTGTTGGTGTGTCTAATGATGCTGTATTAGAAGATGTAGAGATATCTAATGGAACAAGTAGATTGAGATTACCTTTACATTTGGACTCTATAGAAGCAATCAAAGAACAAAATGACAGAAGCTTTTTATTAGCTAGACAACGTGATTTACTACATAAAAGATGGCAAATAGGAATAGCGAAAGGGACTTCTTTAATTAATGCTATAGAGGCTCCTTTTATTGAGCGCAATAAGAGAGAGACGGCTAGCGAAGTTGAGTCTCTTTATACTCGTAAAACCATAGAGGCCTCTATATTTTCTTTAGTAGGGGTAGTCTCATTATATTTTTTCAATCAAATATTTGATCTAATATGGACTTCCTTGATTAGTGGTGGTCTTACGATGAAGAGGATTATTTGGGTTTTAGTAAATGGAGGTATATTCGGTTTTATTTTTAAGTTTGGTAAACAAGGTATTAAAACACTCAAAATAGCGAGAAGCTATAGAGATGTAAGCCATGATTTGTTTCCTATTGCAAGAACTTTGTTGAAAACATTATGTCACTTCGGTCTAATCAAAACAGAATATAAGAGTTTTACTATTATAGGTAATGTTAGTTTTGTAGGAGAAGTAAACTTCGCATTAAAAGGAGGAAGTATTATAGAGCGTAAGTTATTTATCAAGAGTTTAAAAGAAATACTTAGCCCAGTAGAGAATCCTCGTTATGTGATAGAACGCAAATCTTTTGTTGCCTTTTATGGAACGTCTTCAGATTATCACGCAGTACCAGAATGTATCGGAGTGAATCAGAAAAGAGTGCAGTACTTTGAAGCTGAATGGAAAGCATCAGTAGGGAAGTGTAATATTATTTATACCCGAACTCCTGAAGGAAGAAAAGAGCTGTTGCGCACTAGATTATTAGCTGTAGCTAACCTATTATCTGATCGGCCTATTTTAGAAGAAGATGTATGGAAATAAATATCCCCTTACTGATAGGTAAGGGGATGATAAGTAATAATTGTTCTAACTAACTCAATTCACTTAATTACTTCTGTTTTTATCTTCGAAATTTGCTTCTTTTATTGCTTTTTTGTTCTTAGAGTTGCCGAATGTATAGGATGCACTTATACTGAATCTACGAGAGTTCCAAGAGTTCTTGAAAGACTGTACATTGTCTTTGTAATAAGAAGTACCATTGCTCTTACCAGTATTGAAGATGTCCTGTATATTCATATTAATATTCAGTTTTTTGTCAAGTAAAGCTAGCTTAGCCCCAAATGAGAGTGAGCTATATGAGCTGTATCTTGTATTGTCTTCTTTATGTGGTATTTGGTGATACCAGTTAAGTAATAGTTTTAAGGTCTTTGCGTTATTCACAGAGAATGTGTTCTGTGAATAGTAATCAAATAAGTTCCCTTTTAACCCTACTTGTGTTGCTTCTTCATTTCTGTAATACGGAGATGACATTATGTATTCTAATCCTGAATTTGTCTCCCACCAGGCTGTTAACGCATTGTTATAAGAGATGTCCATACCATAGTTATCACTGTTAAGCATATTGTATGTAGAACTCATAAATACACCATCTACATACTTATTCATATAATCAAACTGATCAGTCATATGGTAGTAATTAAGATTAACAGATAATGCACCATTATATACATAACTTAATTCGTAGTTGTTTGTATAAGAAGGATTAAGTTCAGGATTACCTTGATGATATGTATAACTGTTAGAATAATACTTAAACGGATTTAAGACATTAGAGTATGGTCTATTAATACGCTTAGAGTAATTAAAACTAAATGAGTGTGTCTCATTAGGCGTGAATGATACGTACGCTGTAGGGAACCACTTACCATAAGACTTTGTGAATTTCTCATTATTATCTACTTGATGACCTTTTGCCTCTGTTTGCTCATAGCGCATTCCACCTTTTACACTCCACTTATCCGTTAGCTGTTTAGTAAAACTTAGGTATGCAGCATAGTTATCTTCAGTGTAGTTAAATCGATTGCTCTTTAGAGGATCTAATGTAGTATTGCCATTTTTAATATTGAAATAAGTTACTTGAGCTTTGTTGTCATAAGTAGTATACTTTGCTCCAAACTCTACTTCTGCCCAAGGCAAGTGATAAGTTAAATCCGCATTTAGACTATATACACTATACTTAAGCGTATTAGTATAGGTATTATATCTTCTAAGTACAGAGCTATTATCAAATTCTTTGATATCAAATGATTGGTCTGGCGAATTAGAGAAATAGTTAGCACCTACCGCTATTTTACTTCCTAATGTATCTAGTTTTTGATCAAAGAATAGATTAGCTGTATGATAGTTATTTTTAGTATAAGATCGGTTTACTGAATTAATAATAGAATCAGTTGCTGTAAAAGGATAACTTTTATAAGTAGAAGTTGTAAAGGCTCTAGGATCCCCAGAGAATTTAGTATAATTGTATGAACCTCCTATTACAGCATTGTCTGTTAGTTGATAGTTCGTAGTGATGCTCGCTCCTCTATTTTTATAAGAAGATTCATTTAAAGAGTTGTTGCCTAAGTACCTCTTATCATCTTGATAAGTGTTGTCGTTTGTATTGGCATTATTGCTATTATTGATATTGCCTTTAAGCATCACACTCCACTTCTTATTTTGATAATTTAAACTACCATTACTACCCCCAGAGTTGTAGTTGTTATGAGAATAATTAGAACTTACTGTTCCATATACTCCCATACGCTTGTTCTTTTTTAAGATAATATTGATAATACCTGCATTACCACTCGCTTCATATTTAGCAGAAGGAGTTGTGATTACTTCTATTTTTTCGATATCATCTGATCGCAGTGTACGCAGATAGTTTGTTAGTGCATCCCCTTGTAGTTCTAGCATTCTATCATCTACCATTATACGTACATTGTTTTTACCACTGATACTGATTTTGTCGTTTTGTACTTTGACCATTGGAGTAGTAGCTAGTGCTTCTAGTGCATCCATTCCTTGAGAAGCGATACTATTTGCTGTATTGTACACCAGTCTGTCTACTTTTCTCTCTACTAATCTTTTTTCAGCATGTAGAACGATTTCATCTAATTGTTGCTCATTTTTTACAGAGATGTTTTTCAGATCGATATCACTATGAACTGCTAGTTGTTGTTCATTTATTAATTGACCTAAGTGGAATATCTTAAGTACATAATCTCCTTGGGCAATATCCTCCATACTGAATAGACCTGTTTCGTCAGAGAAACTCTGTTTTACAAAAGTATCATTAGGTCGAAATAGTTGTATCTCTGCATAATCTACAGGTTTGTCAGATTGGTCTAGCACAGTCCCCTTGATAGAAGACTGTGCTAGTATGAATTGACTACATAGAATAGTTAAAAGTAATGTGAATAAATTTTTCATCGTTAGTTAGTTGTAGTAGGGTGTATTATATTATTTTCTGTTTCTTTCTTCAGCGTTACCACCTTGGTGATCTCTTACTTTAATCTTACTGTTTCCAAATGAATAACTTATACCTAAATTGAAATAACGTTGGTCATAGTAGTTATAGTACTTCTGATTTACATTGTTCGTGTTAGTATGTACAGTTGTAGATCCAGTTTTAAAGATGTCATTTGCATATAGAGAGATGTTTAGTTTCTTATCTAGCATTGCATATTTCATCCCAAGATTAAGACCGTATGCTTGGTCTACTTCCCATATACCTGATGTTAAACTCGGTTGGTACCAGAAGTCTACTTGAGCAGTCCATGTCTTAGAAGAATTTAGATAAGCTGTATTATTTGTTGTAAAGTAATATCCACCTCCATTAATCAATTCTAGATTTACATCTTTAGCTAGCTTAGACTCTGAATAGAAGAAGTATAATCCATTCTGAGATTGTAACCATGGGAATGTATTGAATGTGTAGCTTATACCCGCATTATAGTTTTTAGAGTTAGCGATATTATCTCTTAAGTAGGTTTGGTTATTTGTATTAGGATCTACTATTGGATACTGAGAGTATTCGTCTTTCGTATTCGAATAAGATAAGCTAAAGTCTAGTTTACCTTTATAGTTATAAGTAAATTCTACTTTATCTGTAAAGGCTGGTTGTAGTTTAGGATTTCCTTCAGCTACACTATATTCAGTGATATACCATTTAAAAGGATTTAACTCCCAGAACGCTGGTCTAGAGATACGTCTGTTGTAGTTGATAGATAGTGTATTATCGTCATTTACCTTATAAGCTATATATACAGTAGGAAATAGTTTCGCATAATTCTTTTTATTCTTGATGTCATATACTACAGATGTCCCAGTAGTCTGCGTTGTTTCCAATCTTAATCCTACTTGAGCAGTCCATTTATCATTAAACTCTTTACTAGCATTAATGTATAAAGCTTGTGTGTTTTCTTTGTATTCAAAGTTGTCTTTTTGTTTCAAGTCTTCTATAGGTGTACCAGATGATAGATTAAAGAAGTTTGTCTTGTTATTTGTTACAACGAAACTTGCCTTAGCTCCATAAGATAACTTAGCCCATTTTAAGGGTTGTTCAAAGTCTATCTTAGCACTGAAGTTTTCTATTTTTTGATTACCCGTAGAGTTCGCTATGAACATGTTGTTAACAGAGTTATCAACACTAGCTGTATTTGTGTTGAAAAGTCTCTCTTTGTTGTTGATATAGTTGAAATAATCAACATCTATTGTATACTTAGTACCTAGAGTATCAATCTTATGTGTCAAGTTTATATTAGCTGAGTGAGTGTTATTAACTCCGTCATTTTTAGCATTAGTTTTAATGTGTTTCACAGGGTTATTAACAAGGTTATTAACAGTGATAAGACCACCATCGTCAAACTTCGGATCTCCTGTTCCTCCATTGTATTGAGCTCCTATAGATGTTTTATCAGTGATTTGATAATCTATTTGGAAGTTACCTGATAAGTAATCATTATTGTTATAACGCGTACTCTTTCCATTCCATGTTTCTTGTGGGTAGTAGACTGTCGAATTCTCTACCACATTGAAGCCTCCTTTGGTACCAGTTATTCCTGCTTTTAGAGATACTTTATCTTTATTATAGCTAAACACGTCACTAATTCTAAATAAGTTCTTAGTCGATTGTTTATATCCAGCACTGATTTGGTTATTCCACGCATCAGGAAGAGCTTCTTTTAAGACTATGTTGATTAATCCACTATTCCCTTCAGCATCATATTTAGCAGGAGGTGTAGTGATTACTTCTATCTTTTTGATATTGTCAGACGGAATGCTTTTTAGGTATTGTAGTAATTGTTCACCAGTTAGCTGTACTAGTTTATCATTGATCATTACACGTACATTACTTTTACCTACTATAGAGATATTCTCGTTATCTACTTTTAGACTAGGAGTAAGTTTTAATAAATCCACAGCATCGTTATTTGTAGAGTGTACAGAGTTATCTATATTAAACACAGTTCGGTCTACCTTGCGTTCGAATACCTTCTTAGTTGACTCTACTACGATTTCGTCTAGTTTAGTATCTTGTTGTATGGTTATAGTTCCTAAGTCTACAGACTGGTTTACCTCTATATTTTTGTCATATGCTTTCACTCCGAAACTGTGTATTTGGAATGCGTATGTATTGTTTTCTATATCGTGTATCTCGAAAGTCCCCTGTTCATTGGTGAAAGCAGATTGTACTAAGTTACCTTTTGTATCTAGTAAGTATATTTCTGCAAAGTCCACAGGAGCTTTTTCTGTATTTTGCACAGACCCTTTTAATGTATTTTGTGCATTTACACTTAATGCAGTTAAGAATAAAGCAGTTGAGATAAATAATGCTTTCATTGAGTTTTATAGTTTACTTGTTTTGAAAGTATAATTCTATTTGTGTGCCAATTAATTAAAAACAATGTAAGTTGTTGTTATTTAGTTGTTTGTGTTTGTTTTAAAAAAGAGTACTGTTCATTATCGAACAGCTTTTTTCTGAAAATGAACATTTTTTGAACACCAAAGGTCAGTAATGTTCTGTGGAAGTAAAAAAAGTTGTACAGTTGTACGAATCAATAGGTCTATAAACAAAGAAAACTGCTTGGGGAAGCAGTTTTCTTAGGCTAGATTATATGATTAATTAATTTCAAATTGAAGTTTTAATCATTTTGAGCTAGACTGGCTTGTTGTTTATGAAAATTTGTTCTACAAAATTAAGTATATTTTTGATATGTTTTACTTTATATGTAGAAAAGTGGTACTTTTGTTAGATAGATTAGTGTAAAATTAGTGTTTTACGGAGAGTCAGTCTTTAAAAGTAATGCTATGGATATTGAAAGAATCAAAAGTATAAGAAAGAATTCAGGCTATTCGCAAGAGTATGTCGCTGAAAGATTAGGAATTTCGCAAAAAGCATATTCTGATATTGAAAGTGGAAAAACAAAGCTAAAGAATGAGGTATTGTATGAAATTGCTAAGATTTTAGAAATATCTCCTGCAGCTATTTGTCCTATTTCTTGTGAATGTATTTCTAATATAGAAAATAAGCACAATGAGCTTTTAGCCTATTTAGATGCGAAGGGGATAGAGTATCCTGCTAAGTATATCTAGAACTAGATAAAAAAACTTTCGCAGAGACGAGAGTTTTTTGCGAAGAGATAATATAAAAAAGTCCTTAGAATAGCGTATCTATTTCTAAGGACTTTTTATGTTTTTAAGGGATCGATTATATTGACCAACGCAATAAGCTAGCTCCCCATGAGAACCCTGCTCCGAATGCTGTTAGAAGTACTAAATCTCCTTTTTTAATCTTATCTGTATTTTCCCAGATGCACAATGGGATAGTTGCCGCGATAGTATTACCGTAGTTAGCGATATTGACTAATGTCTTCTCTTCTTGTATCTCTATTTGTTTCCCTACAGCATCGATGATTCTTTTATTTGCCTGATGAGGTACCAGCCAGTTTACATCATCTACTGTAAGGTTATTTCTTTGTAGAACATTTAGACAGGCATCACTCATAGACTGTATAGCCTGCTTGAATACTACTTTACCATCTTGTTTGATATATTTTTTGTCATCGTCCTCTTCTAGATCAGTATTAGGGTATAGTGAGCCTCCACCTTCTATATTTAAGAATGCTTTTCCTTGGCCATTACTCTGCATTAGCGCATCCATAACACCTACCTCAGTAGAAGGTTCTAACCATACAGCACCTGCACCATCACCAAAAAGGATATTAGTAGAGCGATCATGAATATTGACATAAGCACTGATCTTATCTGCTCCGATTATTACTACGTTTTTATAGCGTTGGCTTTCTACTAGAGATGCTCCTAGGTCTAATGCATATAAAAATCCCGAACAGGCAGCATTGACATCGAATCCCCATACATTCTCTATACCTAACTTTTCGCATACAATATTAGCTGTAGCGGGCATAGGCATATCAGGTGTAGACGTAGCTACTATGATAGCATCTATATCTGTAACACTTTTGTTATAGGTAGTGATTAGATTCTCTATGGCTCTGATAGCCATATCAGAAGTAGCTAGTCCTTTCTCTAGTATTCTTCTCTCTTTTATCCCTGTTCTTTTTGTAATCCATTCATCAGACGTGTCTGTTACCTTAGCTAAGTCCTCATTAGTTCTTTTCTGCTCAGGTACATACCCACCGATAGCTGTGATATTTGCGTATATAGTTTTGTGAGTAGTTGTTTTTATCATATTGTTATGCGTCTTTATTTCAAGTGAGTTAAATCTTCTTAACTCTTGCTATCTTTAGATTTTATGCATCAAATATCGTTATTATTATCATTTTTATAATAGATAATTAAACGGTAATAATTGTCTAAAAGACGTTTTTATACCAAAGGCTTCTAAATAAACTTTATAGATTATTTTTAAAGTCTGTAGGAGATACCCCAGTATGTGTTTTAAAAAACTTACTGAATACTGACAAATCGATAAAGTTCAACTCATTAATAATGTCTGTGATAGATGATTTAGGGTTTCTAAGGAGCACCTTAGCCTCTAAGATTATGGTTTCAGATATGATCTGTTTTGGCGTTTTTTGGAATACATCTACTATGATTTTTGTAAGGTGCTTTCTACTGATATACATAGATTCTGCATAGAACTGTACACTTCTCTCTTTCTTGAAATGAGTTGAAACAAGGTAGATGAATTTTTTTGCCAACTCCTCTTTTCTCATCAGTTTAGTATTGTCTTTTTGTAATACAGTTTTGCTGTAGAAGTTGCCTAGTTCATACATCAGTATAGAGAAGTGGTGTATGATGAGCTGTTTAGCATAGATATTATCCGTATTATAAGACAGCTGTGTCAGTCTTTTGATATTGCTCTTAAACTCTCTGAACGCTTCTCTAGTCAGAGTTATGATCTTTGGGTATTCAGATGATAAGAAAGAAATCAAACTATGAGATTTGACATGAAACCCCGCTTCTAAGAATAAGTCCGGGTCGATAAAGACCGCTTTTACAGAGAAGTCTTCTGTTAGTCTTTTGATCTCAAAGAATTGATTAGGTAGCACTACTAGTAAGTCGTCTTTCTTAATGATAGTAGGCTCTAGATTAATCGTAATCTCACATCTACCTCCCGTCACTAAGATAAGTCCAAAGGTGGTAAACTGATACGGCTTATCAATAACGAAATACTGTTTGTGCTTAGGGCCTATATCTAGTATAGCTAATCTTTTGTCCGTTAGAACATTCTTATAGCGATGCGTTATATCGCTTAGAGAATAGACTTGTATATATGAAGTATCCACGATGAATCGACAGTTTTAATTATTTTCTAAAATTAGCAATTAGATTGTAGATAGAAGTTAATATAGATTAATAAACGAAAGAGCGCGCTTTATTATTATTCCTCTATAAAGCAACTACAAGTAATCTATTAAAAATCAAAACCTCTGAGAGAATATAATATCTCTCAGAGGTTTCTGCTTGTTGTTATGATGTATTGTTATTTTTTATCTACATGTTTAGCTGTGAACTCATCGATAAAGCCTTCATTGTAGTCATAGTCAGCAGTCATTAGCTCATTATAATCTACTTTTTCTTTTTTAGAGAATCGGCTTCCTATCTTATCGAAGATAGAGTAGATGATAGGTACGATGACTAAGGTCAGTAGTAGAGAGGATAGTAGCCCTCCGATGATTACTACTGCTAGCCCGTTATTCATCTCAGCACCTGCACCATTGGCTAGTGCAATAGGCACCATCCCAATCACCATCGCGATAGTCGTCATTAAGATTGGGCGCAGACGCGCATGGTTAGCAGCGATTAATGCATCGTGTACACTATCTCCAGCATCTACTCTGTGATTAGCAAAGTCTACTAGTAGAATAGCATTCTTACACACTAGCCCGATCAACATGATGATACCTAATATCGTGAAGATATTCAGTGATATATTCGCTATCGCTAATGCTAATAATGCTCCAATGAATGACAACGGTACAGAGAAGATCACGATAAATGGCTTAGAGAAACTATCATATAGCGCTACCATTACTAAGTACACTAATATAATAGCAGCTAATAAGGCTACTCCTAGTGTACCAAATCCTTCTTCTTGATCCTCCATCGTTCCTGTCCATAAGTATTTAACCCCAGGTTTTATAGTCAGTTGTTCGAACTGCGGTACCCACTCTTCTGCTATAGCACCAGGAGCACGTCCTATCGTTTGGGATTTAATAGTCACAGACGGACTCTTATCTCTACGCTCTAGGATAGAGGGACCAGAACTATACTTAATATCTGCAAACTGAGCTAGCTTTATATCTTGACCTACATTGTTCTTAAAGCTAATCTCTTTTACATCATCTATCGTCGTTCTAGCATATTCTTGAAATCTGATATTGATATCATATTCATATTCTCCTGCTCTAAACTTACCATCAGTATTCCCGTTAAACGCAGTTTGCATGGTCATCCCTACTGTGTACATATCTAGACCTAGTGCAGCCATTTTATCACGGTTTACCTGTACATTGATCTCAGGGCTACCTGTTTCTGTAGTCAGCTTTGTCTCCATCGTACCCGGTATTTTATCTAATAGCTCTTTCGCTTGTATAGCGAAGTCCATAGCATCGTCTAAGGTAGATCCTGTTACTGTTAAGGCTAGAGGTGCTTCTTCAGCTCCGATTAGTCCTACGGGTACTGTCTTTACTTTTGCGTCAGCGATGTGTGGCGCTAGCTCATTCTTAAGCTGTGCAGCATATACGAATGAGTTTTCCTTACGATCTTTCTTATCTGTTAGGATTACGTGTATCTCAGACTTGTATTTAGTAGCTTGTGCTCCACCATATCCTTCAGAAGATTGGCCTACTGTAGTGATCATATCTACTATCTCAGGTTTAGTGCTTAAGAAGTCTTCTACCTTCTGAGTCACTTTGTTTGTCTGTTGTAAGGACGCATCTTTATCTAATTCTAGCTGTACTAAGAATTCTCCTTTATCCGTCTTAGGGAAGAACTCTGCTCCGATATATCCCATCGGTAATAAAGCTATCGATGCAAAGAATGATATCGCTACGATAACAATGACAATGATCGTATTACGAGTAGAGTTTAACGACCACACTAGTAAATTAGAAATCCCGTGTGTGAATGAGTTTAACCCCTTTTCGAATCCATGTATAATCTTGCCAAAGAAAGTAGATGGTTTAATCACTTCGATACGTCCATATCTAGAGAATAACCAAGGTACAATAGTGAATGACACTAATAACGATAACATAGTCGCTATAATTACTGTCACACAGAATTGTTTAATGATATTCGGTACTAGACCAGATGACATCGCGATCGGTAAGAATACTACTACGATTACTAATGTAATAGCAGTAACGGTGAATCCAATCTCTTTAGCTCCATCATACGATGCGCGTACTTTGTTTTTTCCCATCTCCATGTGTCGGTGGATATTCTCGATTACCACGATGGCGTCATCCACTAAGATACCTACTACTAAGGATAGGGCTAATAAACTCAGTAAGTTTAGCGTATATCCCAATAAATATATCCCAATAAATGTCGCAATCAAGGATAGTGGGATAGCTACCATCACGATGATAGCGTTTCTCAAACTGTGTAGGAAGAACAACATCACGAATGCTACTAAGACTATCGCTAAAAATAAGTCAAACATTACAGCATTCGCTGCTTCTAATGTGAACTCTGATGAGTCATTCGCTACTTTGATTTGAACGTTATGGTCACTGTAGTTGCGTTCTACTTCTGTGATAGTCTCATGCGTTAGCTCTGATACAGTCACTGCATTGGCATCTGACTGTTTGATAACTTGCATTAAGATTGTAGACTTTTGATTCAGACGTGCGATCTTTTCGATTTCTTTAATACCGTCCTGTACATCAGCTACATCGCCTAAGCGAATATCTATACCACCCTGAGAAGCAATGACTAGCTTTCTCATTTCCTCTACATCCTTGTATTTTCCTTCTAGGCGAATGATGGTTTGTTTGTCATTCGACTTTACATTACCTGTAGGGAAGTCTAAGTTAGACCCTAAGATGATCTGCTGTACCATAGGTACACTAAGTCCATACGCTTCTAGCTTTTTAGGATCTAGTAATACTTGTATCTGTCTTTCTTCTCCTCCGATAAGCTCTACCTTAGCCACTCCATTCACACGAGAGAAGATAGGCTGTATCTTTTTGTCTAATAAGTCATATAGCTCTTTCTCTGTTAAGTCACTCGTGATACTCAGTGTAAGGATAGGTAAGTCACTCAGTGAATATTTCTGTAGCGAAGGAGGATCTACATCCTTAGGTAAGTCCTTTAGAATGGCGTTGATCTTGCGCTGAGCATCGTTAAGAGATAAATCTACATCAGCAGTAGAGTTTAAGTATATCATCACGGTAGACAAGCTCTCGAATGACATGGCTTCTACTTTCTTTACATTCTCTAGCGAGGCTACAGCATCTTCTATTTTTTTGGTTACCGTATTTTCTATCTCAGAAGGTGAAGCTCCTGGATAGACTGTTGCAACTGTAATTACGTTTACTTCAAACTTAGGAACTAATTCGTAACTCAGATTTTTATAACTAAATAAACCACCTAGCAGTAATGCAATGAACATTACGATAATGATACTAGGACGTTTTATTGATATTTCGGCTATTTTCATAAGTCGATCCTTTGATTTTAGAGGATGTTATTTAATGATTGATACAGGCGCACCTTCTGTTAGGTTGATTTGTCCTGATGTGATAACAGTCTCACCTTCTTTAAGGCCTTCTAGTACTTCTACGAAGTCCCCGAAGTTACGACCTGCTATTACTTTTTTAGATACTGCTTTTCCTTGTATAATAGTGTACACCTGATTAGAACTAACACTACCTACGAATGCATTACGCGGTACTAATAGGATAGGAGTACCCGCATCTTTCTCTCCATCGAATATCGCTGAGCCATACATACCTGCTCTTAATTTGTTTTCTTGATTATTAGCTATTAATAGATCTACAGGATAGTTTAGTGCAGCGTCAGCTTTAGGGGCGATGAATGTCACTTTGCCTTGGAAGGTATCGTTAGGCAATACACTTGCTTTTACAGTAATGATATCTCCTTCTTTTAGATTAGCCACATGGCTCTCATCTACATTCACTCTTAACTTAAGCTGGGCTACATTCACTAGATCAAATAACGGAGCACCTGGTGCTACGAAAGACCCCAGTTCTACGTGTTTCTTATTAATGATACCACTGATAGGTGCTTTAATATTAGCATCGCCAGCCGTGATACGAGCAGACTTCAGGTTAGCCTCTGCATTTTTTAGCATAAGACGTACTTGATCCAACTGTTGTTGAGTCACTCCTCCAGTCTTAAATGCACTCTCAAATCTGGTTGCATCCGCTTTAGCAGTAGCTAAGGCTGCTTCAGCATTCTGTACCTGTACGTTGATCTGATCGCTATTTACTAGTGCTAATACTTGACCTTTCTGTACACGAGACCCTTCGTCTACTAATAGTTTATGGATACGCCCAGGTGTTTCTGCTGAGATTGTTACCTCTTGTTCTGGCATGAAGTTTCCATTTGCTTTATACGAAGCATCGAATACCTGTAGTTTAGCTTGTTCTGCTCTCACAGTTACCTCTGCACTGCGCTCAGCCACGATAGCAGTTTCGCGGTCATTCTTAGCTTTATTACTTGATAATATATAGACTAGACCTCCTCCTAAAACGACTAGTACTAAGGCGATAATTATTTTTTTCATGATGATGGTTATGTTAGATCTTTTGTACGATTAATCTAATAGTTTCTTTAATTCTCCTTGAGCTTTTATTAATTGGATCTGTGCTAGCTTATAATCTAGCATAGATGTAGTATAGTTATTCTCTGCCTCCGTATACGCATTCTCAGCATTGAGTAAATCTGTTAGTGAAGCCAGACCATGCTTATAGTTATTCTGGATATTAGACAGGATGCTTTTAGCTAGACCTACATTGTCTTTTTGAATATCTATGGTGATTAGAGCATTCTCTAATGACTTCTGTGCATTGCTAAAGTCTAGTGATAGTGCCTCCTTTACATCGTGTATCTGTACATCTACTTTCTTTTGTTCGATTTCTACTTGTCTCACTTTAGAGCGTGTAGCAAACCCACTAAACACAGGTATCTTTAACTGTAATCCTACTGCTGAGGTGTTCATCCAATACACTTTATCTGCTGTAGAACCTCCCCAAGGTAGCTTGTCCCCAAGCCCTTGATAAGCGAAGTTTCCGAAGGCTGCTAACGATGGATAATAGTCCGCAACGATAGACTTTCTCTTGTACTCTAGTAGGTCTTTTTGTTTCTCTAATAGGTGTATTTCTGTTCTGTCATCTATTCTATTCTCTGCTAGTATACCACTGTCATCTACTGTAAAAGTTGTGTCTGGCATCGCGATAGGGGTGTTTACATCCATTCCCATAAAGAACTTTAGTGCATTCTCTTGTAAGTCTATCGCATTGACGATTTTTTGTCTTGTAGCTTTGATATTACTAAGACTTACCTTAGTACGGTCTAGGTCTATCTGTGTAGCCAGTCCATTGCTATGCAGGTCTTCTATAATGTTCTTTATTTTCGTAGTACTCTCTATGGTAGTCTCTATCGTCTTCAGCATAGCTTTCGTCTGATATACCTGATAGTATGTACTCGCCACTTTCTCTATAATCTGCTCATCTGTAAGTTCTTTGTTGATGATATAAAACTCTTTAGCAGTACGTGCCGCTTTAAGTCCCATAAAGACAGCTTGGTTAAACAGTACTTGTGACGCTGTAGCAGTGATATTAGAGTTCCACTTTAGATTAAAAGGAATCATCTGTGTCTGTCCACCCATCGTTAGAGGCATCTCCTGTATCTTCACATTGTTCAGTAAGTTCGCCTCTATATCTATACGCGGTAGTGCATTCGCTCTTACTTCTTCTATCTGATACTGGCTATTCTCTATATCTAAGGTAGCTTGCTTAGCCTCAGCTTTGTGCTGTAAGGCATAGTGCAGTGCATCTTTAAGACTTAGAGGTTCTTGTGCATTTACAATAAAAGTCGCTAATAGTGTAATAAGCGTTATTTTAAATGTCTTCATTATTTATTCTTCTGAGTTAATTCTTTGAATATTTTTAATCCTTTTTCCGTAGCAATACTGCGGATGTGATATTCTAGATGCAGCGCATGTATCTCTAGATGACTGTAATCTGAGTCAGGGAAGTAGTCTAGGTCTTCGATAGCGACTAAGGATGCGATGTGAAATCTAGCCACATAGTCTATATCTATCTCAGAGCGGTATACTCCTTCTTTGATTCCTTTTTCGAGGTTCTGTTCTATAAGGCGAACATATTTCTTCTCATGGAATATCTTTTGCTTTTGCGCCAGTTTAGGATAATATTTCGTCAGCTGATAGAAGCAGGCAGAAGAGTCTATTAAGAAGGTCTGATTGATATCATCATGAGCAGCTAAGATTTCGGGTATTGCCTCTCTACCTTCTTTTAGTGTTTGTTCTAATGTGATTAGAAACTTTGCATTGATACTTGCTAATGCTTTCTCTATTAGTTCTGGTTTAGAAGCATAGTGTTGATAGATTGTTTTTTTAGAGATACTCAGTTCAGCAGCTATATCATCCATAGTCACGGTCTTAAATCCTTGACTAAGAAACATTTGGGTTGCTTTTTCTAATATTTGGGTTTCCATGTTTTTAATTATTTGTTTGGCAAATATAGTTTGGAAACTTTAAAACTTAATTAGTTTCTTTGGTGATTAAGGAAACTTTAACGTATTGTTTAGTTTCTTTGTTTTTGTAATATATTGTATATAAGGTATTAAGGTGTTTTTATGTAGGAAACTTTTGTTTGTAAAAAAGTTTTTTAAGAAAGTGACAAATAGGTTATAGCTATCTTATTTATGATCAATATTGGCTAGTTTAGAAGATAAATTTGAGTTCAGAAGTACAGTAATGCAGTATGCGAGTCAAACCGTTGTTAGTGCTGAGTTGCGTTTTAATTTTTGGTACTGCTCGCATAGTTATCGGATAGTTATCGCATAGTGGTCACATAATTAAAGCTGTTTTTTATGCGATCACTATGCCATCAAGCTGCGATCGTGATGGTAGCAATGCTAATGGGAATAAGGTATGACAGAGTATATATTTATGATAGCAGAGAGACTAAAATGATTGTAACTATAGGAGCTTAGTTCATGTAATAAGGGATGGTAGATTCGTTAGTATGAGATGATTCGGGTGTTAGATGAATACAGTTCGGAAAACAACCTTTTAAGCCTAGTAAATACTGCATATTACCGAATACTATCCGAAGGGTAGGAGAGTTGTTATATGTGGTATTTTGATTGTTAGTGAGTTAAGGTTATACGTGCTAGTCATAGTAAGGCAATACATCCATAAGGAGGCATTATCTCCATAATAGACTATTCTAGTGATTTATAGTTAATTGTTAAAATAATATAATTATATTTATAGTTTATAATTTATATGTTTTAATAAATAGGCATTTTTAACTAAAGGATGGTTTTTAGGAATTAAAGATTGTGAAAAAAGAGATTAGAGGGTTGTGTAAAATGTGAAAGAAAGTTTAGTGATTAATAGTAGATTCTAATAAAGTATTGCGTTTTAAGGTTGTATAAATGAATGTAGTAGAGGTACTACTAAATTATTGAATAGGGTATGTATAGAGTTTTATTAATAAACATGATCTCATTAGCACTGCTGTTTAGCAGTTGTAAGGATGATGAAGAGCAGGTGATTATTGATACTCCTATAGAAGAGGTGATGGTGGAGACTATCGAGAGTGTGGATGAGACTAGCTCTGGTTGGGAATTAGTAGAATTAACCACAGACGAGAAAATAGTGAGATTAAGTGCACTATATGCAGGTCAGGAGGTGGAGGTAATTACAGATAGTATACCTGGTGTGATTACTAGATTTAAGAGACAAATGATAGATTTAAATCAAGTATTGGGCGTACCTGATAGACGTTATTTTTTTGATAATCCTGAATTGTTACCAGTATTGACTCCTTATAAAATTAATTATGTCGATGGTACTTCTGCTGATGCAGAAGGAATTTATGTTACTACGAAGCGAATAAGTAGTCATCCAGCGCAAGAGGGCAATAATATACTTGCGGATATAGATACAGAACAGGTGACACAGTTAGAAATGAAGATGTGGGATGTGTACGATGAGTCTATGAATATGTTTGGGTATCTAGTGGATAGACCGATACGATCTATTGTATACAAAGGAAAGATCGATATCCTAAAACAGGATACTTATGAGATTAGCAATAGAGAACCACTTGTAAAAACAGAGTTGGGTGAAGTAAAGCTGATGAGGTCGGATGATAAGGAAGTCACTTTAGACTTACCTTATAATAGTGATTATTATATCGTGGTCTATGGGATGTCAGAAGAGGGTAAGGTCATAAGAGATGTCTCTAGAACAGGTGAAACAAAAAAAGTGAAGAAAGGTGTACACCACAAAGGGAGAAATCAAGTGTCTATCGTATTTGCTCATCCTATAGATAAGGTTATGATCAGGGTATATAAACGAGCTGGTGCTAGCTCACTTGCTTTTAGTTTTGAACATCGTATAGCACCTGATACAGAAGAAAGATTGATGACGGATAACTAGGCAATAGCTTTAGGTGCTAAGGATATTCTCTTTATACTAAAAGTGGTGTGGTAGATAGAATAACATAATCAACAGATATTAAGAATAGAATTATCATACTGTACAGTGAAGTATGAAGAGGATAAACAGAATGGTATTTTTAGATAAGCATTAGTGATAACCGTTTAAAAAAGGGATATAGATGATTATCTTCGAAAAAAACGCGTATTTTTACACAAAATAATTTAAGTAATGCAATCAATAGTTAAGTATAAAGAGCAGATTTCTGAATTTATAGATTCGATTTCTTTATCAGGTACTCCAAAGGAACTTTACGAACCGATCTCATATATATTATCATTAGGAGGGAAACAAATTCGACCAGTATTGACTTTAATGGCAGCTGATGTTTTTGGTATTGATCCTAAGAAAGCCATTCACGCAGCTACGGCTATCGAATTATTTCACAACTTCTCTTTAATGCATGATGATATCATGGACGATGCACCTCTTAGAAGAGGACATCAGACTGTACATGAGAAATGGAATACCAATACGGCTATCTTGTCTGGAGATGCGATGTTGATATTAGCATATCAGTACTTTGAAAACTATGAGAGCGATACGTTCCGTGACTTAGCTAAGCTGTTTAGTAAAACGGCTATTGAGGTATGTGAAGGACAGCAATGGGATATTTGTTTTGAGAATAGAAACGATGTGAGTATTCCGGAGTATATTCAGATGATTAAGTTTAAGACTGCAGTACTAGTAGGGGCAGCCTTAAAGATGGGAGCTATCGTAGCAGGTAGTAGCCAGAAGAATGCTGAGGATATCTATGACTTTGGTATTAACTTAGGGATTGCGTTCCAGTTACAAGATGATTATCTTGACGCATTCGGTGATGCAGCTACATTTGGTAAACAAGTGGGAGGTGATATCCTAGAAAATAAAAAGACATTCTTATATCTAAAAGGAGTAATGAATGCAAATGAATCACAACGTGAGGAATTAGTAAACTATTTCTCTAGTACAGAACAGAATGCAGAGGAGAAAGTAACTCGTGTAAAGGAGTTATTTATAGAGACGGGGTCTGCTAGTGATTCTAAAAACTTGATTGAGGAGTACACAATTAAAGCATTAGCTATCTTAGACCAAATGGACATTGCGGAAGATAAAAAACAGCAATTGAGAACATTTAGTCATGAACTAATGGATAGAAGAGTATAAACTGACTAGGTCATGATAGAAGAGGCTGTACTGTATATAGAACAGAAGGTGGGTGAGTATAATCTACTGGGAGAATTAGTAAAGCAAGTCGAGAAAGACTTTCGTATGACTGTGGACCCTTCTATAGAGATAGTGGCAGATACACCTTCTAAGTTGGTTTATGAAGTTTATAATCAGTTGCATAAAATAGTGACACAGACATCTGTATCTAAGTTTTCTAGTCTACTGTACAGAATAGATATCGCAGAGGCAGATATCAAGGCTATTAAAGGTATGGATATAGAGGATTACTTGAAGCAAGTGACTTACTTGATTTTAAAAAGAGAGTATCAAAAGGTGTATATACGAAGTACACTGTAAATATAAAATAGAAGAAGCACCCTTATAAGGTGCTTCTTTTATTTTATACTATAATGATTAGAAGTAAAATCTAACGAAAGGCATATAGGCACTTCCATACACCATGTCTTTTTCTTTATATAAGACATTGTATCGCACACCGATGGTGACAGGTCCGTTACTGTATCCTATACCTAAGAATAGAGCAGTGTTCCAGAAGTTGTCATCTAGTTTTTCTCCTGTGTGATACTTATAGGTGTTATTTACTCTTAGCTGTTCTAATTCTGCAGAAAGTTGTATTTCTGGTATGGGGTTCGACAGTGCTATTATACTACCTCCATATAGCCAAGAGTTGTATTCCTTTATACTACTATTGTAGTAGCTTCTGTTTTTACTACTGATATAGCTTCCCTGTAGTCCTACACCTGCTGCAAAATAAGGGTTAACCTGGTATAATGCGCTCGGAGCAACCATGACATCTGTGTAACCACTTCCGAAGCCAACTCCAAGACCACCACCAAATTTCCACCTTTTGTTAAAATCATAATTTTTGGAGCTATTTCCTTGATCTTGTGCAAGAATGGAAAAGGAGCCACCTAAAAAAAATGATATTGATAAAAAAAACAGTAAATAGTTGATGTTAAATCTTTTCATTTCAATTTTATAAAATAATTATCAGATAAAAATAAGCAAAAGTTTATAGTTTTGTCATAAAGAGTTGTATTTTTGTAGATATAATATTTAAACAAAAGGTCTTTAGACGAAATTATGGATAGATATTCCTTTTTAAATGCGGCACACACTGCATTTTTTGCAGATTTATATGATCAATATTTAGAGAGCCCAGATAGCGTAGAGCCAAGCTGGAGAGCTTTCTTTCAGGGATTTGACTTTGCAAATGAATACAATGGTGGGCCTGTTGAGCAATTATCACAAGCTTATACGTCAAGTAATAGTGTTGGTGTAGATAGTTCAGCGCAGTTAGGGCAACTTCAAAAGGAGTTTGCTGTATTAAAATTAATTGACGCTTACAGAACTTATGGGCATTTATTGACTAAAACAAACCCATTAAGAGACAGAAAAGTAGAGCATCCAGATTTGAGTTTAGAGAAGTTTGGTCTTTCTCAAGCAGATTTGAATGTTAATTTTGAGGCTGCAAAAACAATACAACTACCAACTACTACATTGGGACAAATCATTGCCCAATTAGAGAAAATTTACTGTACTACATTAGGTATTGAATACAAGTACATCACTAATGATGCTGCTGTACAATGGATTCAAAATCACTATGAGGCTACAGAGGCAAAATTTGATAGTGAAGAGAAAAAAGAAATTCTGCACAAGTTAATTGAGGCAGTTTCTTTTGAAAACTTCCTAAACACAAAATACGTTGGACAAAAACGTTTCTCGCTAGAAGGTCTAGAGGCTGCAATACCAGCTATGGACTTTATGATGGACGCTGCTGCTGAAAAAGGAGTAGAGGAGATCGTAGTAGGGATGGCACACCGTGGACGTCTTAATGTATTAGCTAACGTATTCCACAAACCTGCACAAGATATCTTTGCTGAATTTGACGGTAAAGATTATGATGCAGTTGAAGGATTTGACGGAGATGTTAAGTATCACTTAGGTCTTACTTCTACGCGTAAGACTCGTTCTGGAAAAGAGATTCATGTTAACTTAACTCCTAACCCTTCTCACTTAGAGACAGTAGGAGCAGTTATCGAGGGTATCGCTAGAGCGAAACAAGATACTATCTTTGTAGATCAACCATCTAAGGTATTACCTATCGCTCTTCACGGAGATGCTGCAATCGCTGGACAAGGAATTGTTTATGAAATTGTACAGATGGCTAAACTTAGAGGGTATAAGACAGAGGGTACAATTCACATTGTATTAAACAACCAAGTTGGTTTTACGACTAACTATTCTGATGGTCGTTCTTCTACTTATTCTACAGATGTTGCTAAAGTAACTCAATCTCCTGTATTACACGTTAACGCTGACGATACTGAAGCTGCAGTAAGAGCATTCTTATTCGCTTTAGATTACCGTATGCAGTTTGGTACAGATGTATTTATTGACTTAGTTGGATACCGTAAATACGGACATAACGAGGGAGATGAACCAAAGTTCACTCAACCAATCTTGTATAAGCTAATCTCTAAACACCCTAACTCTCGTAATATCTATAACGCTAGATTATTAGAGGATAAGGTGGTAGATGATGCTTTCGTAAAATCTTTAGAGCAACAATATAAAGATGCTTTAGAACAAGAGTTAAGCACTTCTCGTGAAAAAGAATTTGCTAAGGTTAGAACATTTATGGAAGAGAACTGGGATGGATTCCACATCGCAGGTCGTGACAAAATGGTAGCTGACTATGACACTAAAGTTTCTAAAGAGAAATTGACTGCTATAGCTGAAGTTATTACAGCATTGCCTAGTGATAAGAAATTCATCAATAAGGTGACAAGACTTATCGGAGATAGAAAAGCAATGTTCTTCGAGAAAGATGCTTTAGACTGGGCTATGGGTGAGTTATTAGCGTATGGTACATTATTGACAGAGGGATACGATGTGCGTATGTCAGGTCAAGATGTAGAGCGTGGTACATTCTCACACAGACATGCTGTAGTGAAAACAGAAGATACAGAAGAGTCAATCATCTTATTAAACCAATTAAAAGAGCAAAATGGTCAAATGAGAATATTCAACTCTCTATTGGCTGAGTACGCTGTTTTAGGTTTTGAGTATGGTTATGCATTGACTAATCCTAATACATTAACTATCTGGGAAGCACAGTTCGGGGATTTCTCTAACGGAGCTCAGATTATGATGGATCAATATATCTCTGCTGCTGAAGATAAATGGAGTAACCAGAACGGTATCGTGATGTTATTACCTCACGGATATGAGAATCAAGGTGCTGAACACTCTTCTGCTAGATTAGAGCGTTACTTACAGTTATGTGCTGAAAGTAATATGTTCGTAACGAATGTAACTACTCCAGCTAACTTCTTCCACTTAATGAGAAGACAAATGATCACTGACTTCAGAAAGCCATTAATCAATATGTCTCCTAAGAGTTTATTAAGACACCCAGCTGCGGTATCTTCTATCAGTGACTTTACAGATGGTAAATTCCAATACGTGATAGACGATGCTAATGTAAATGCTGCAGATGTAAAATCAGTAGTATTGTGTAGTGGTAAGTTCTACTACGACTTAGTAGCTAAGCGTGAAGAATTAGGTAGAAAGGATATTGCATTTGTTCGTATCGAACAGTTATTCCCATTGCCAATCGAACAAATAGCTGAAGTATTAGCGAAGTATACTAATGCAGACGACTTCGTATGGGGTCAAGAAGAGCCACGTAACATGGGTGCTTATGGACATATGTTAATGAACTTTGACTTGAAACCATTGCGTTATGCAGGTAACCAAGCATTCAGTGCGCCAGCTTCAGGAAGTTCTGTACGTTCTAAAAAACGTTATGCAGAAGCTATCGCAAAAGTGTTCGACAAGAATTTATAATAGAAAAAAACGTATTTTTACATAACAATATTTAATTAAAGCATATACAGATGAGCATCTTAGAAATGAAAGTTCCTTCGCCAGGTGAATCAATTACTGAAGTTGAAATCGCTACATGGTTAGTAAAAGATGGAGATTACGTTGAAAAAGACCAAGCTATTGCTGAAGTAGATTCAGATAAAGCAACTTTAGAATTACCAGCTGAAGAAAGTGGTATTATCACTTTAAAAGCAGAAGAAGGTGACGCTGTTGCTGTAGGGCAAGTAGTTTGTTTAATCGATATGAGTGCTGCAAAACCTGCAGGAGGTGCTTCTACAGAAGCTAAACCAGCTCAAGAGGCTCCTAAAGCAGAAGCTCCTAAAGCTGAACCTGTGCAAGCTGCAGCTACTACTTATGCTACTGGAAGTGCATCTCCAGCTGCTAAGAAAATTTTAGAAGAGAAAAGCATCAACCCTGCTACTGTAACTGGTACTGGTAAAGATGGTAGAATCACTAAAGAAGATGCAGTAAACGCAAAAGCTTCTATGGGTACGCCAACTGGTGGACCAAGAGGAGAAGAGCGCAAAAAAATGTCTATGTTGCGTCGTAAGGTAGCTGAGCGTCTAGTAGAAGCTAAAAACACGACTGCTATGTTAACTACTTTCAACGAAGTTAACTTAACTAACGTAAACAAATTAAGAGCTGAGTATAAAGATGCTTTCAAAGCTAAGCACGGTGTAGGATTAGGATTTATGTCTTTCTTCACTAAAGCGGTTACTCGTGCTCTAGAATTATATCCAGACGTGAACTCTATGATCGATGGTCAAGACCAAATCAAGTTTGACTTCGCTGATATCTCTATCGCTGTATCAGGACCAAAAGGTCTAATGGTGCCAGTAGTGAGAAATGCTGAGTTATTATCTTTCCGTGGTGTTGAGGCTGAAATCAAGCGTTTAGCTATCAGAGCTCGTGATGGACAAATCACTGTAGATGAGATGACAGGTGGTACATTCACTATTACTAATGGTGGTGTATTCGGATCTATGTTATCTACTCCAATTATCAACCCTCCACAGTCTGCTATCTTAGGTATGCACAATATCATTGAGCGTCCTATCGCTGTAGATGGAAAAGTTGAGATTCACCCAATGATGTATGTAGCGTTATCTTATGACCACAGAATCATCGACGGACGTGAGTCAGTAGGTTTCTTAGTAGCTATTAAAGAAGCTTTAGAGAACCCAACAGAATTATTATTAGGTAATAATCCTAAAAAAGCTTTCGAACTTTAGTAGTTAGAAACTTTTTGAAATATATGAAACGGCAACTATTTATAGTTGCCGTTTTTTTTATGTTATATATTCCACATTGCGGAGCTTTTTGTGCTAAATAATTAAGCTGTATTTCGCAATATTTAGTCTATTGGTTTGCTGTCTTAATAGGGTGTCTTATCCCTTAGTGCTAGTAGGGTAGGGCTATTTAAAGCACTCATATTGTTTTTTGTAAAGTATTGTAAATTAGGTTTTTGTGTAAGTTGTTGATTGTTAGTAATTGTTAATAACTTGTACCATTTGTGAATAAGTAGCTTGTACACTAATTTTTTATAGAGCAAAAAAAGCATCATATTTGTAAAAGAGAGGAGGAGTACTCTCGTGATATTTTAATCTTTTATATTCAATATAGTATGGCTGTTCAAGAACCAATTTTAACTGAAAACAAAAATAGATTCGTAATATTTCCTATCAAACATCATGATATTTGGGATTGGTATAAGAAGATGGAAGCTAGCTTTTGGACAGCAGAAGAGATTGATTTACATCAAGATTTATCTGATTGGAACAATAAGCTAAATGAAGATGAACGTTATTTTATCAAGCATATCCTTGCTTTTTTCGCTGCTTCTGATGGTATTGTAAACGAAAACCTAGCAGAGAATTTTGTAAATGAAGTGCAATACGCTGAGGCAAAGTTCTTCTATGGATTCCAGATTATGATGGAGAATATTCACAGTGAGACTTATTCTCTGCTTATCGATACATATGTGAAGAATGAGGAAGAAAAAGATAAGTTGTTTAGAGCTATTGAGGTGTTCCCTGCTATTATGAAAAAGGCAGAATGGGCACTGAAGTGGATAGAGTCTGACTCATTTGCAGAGCGTTTAATCGCTTTTGCTGCTGTAGAAGGTATCTTCTTCTCAGGAGCGTTCTGTTCGATCTTCTGGTTAAAGAAAAGAGGGCTTATGCCTGGTCTTACTTTCTCAAATGAATTAATATCTAGAGATGAGGGAGTACACTGTGACTTCGCAGTACACTTACATAACCATCACTTGATTAATAAAGTTCCTAAAGAACGTATTAGAGAGATTTTAGTAGATGCTTTAAATATAGAGAGAGAATTCATTACAGAGTCTCTACCTGTTAGCTTGATCGGTATGAATGCTACTTTAATGACTCAATATTTAGAGTTCGTCACAGATAGATTATTAGTAGAATTAGGATGTGAGAAAGAATATAATGTAGGAAATCCTTTTGACTTTATGGATATGATCTCTTTACAAGGGAAGACAAATTTCTTCGAAAAGCGTGTGTCTGAATACCAAAAGGCAGGAGTGATTTCTAAAGAAGAAGGAGGTAATAAGATTAGCTTCGACGCAGATTTTTAATTGTTAACTTAAAAAAGGAAAAAGAGTAGATGTACGTAATAAAAAGAGATGGAAGAAGAGAGCCTGTAAGTTTTGACAAGATTACAGACCGAATTAGAATACTGTGTTATGAGCTAAATGAGTTTGTGGATCCGGTAAAGGTAGCGATGAGAGTTATCGAAGGATTATATGATGGAGTAGCTACTTCTGAGTTAGATAATCTAGCAGCAGAGACAGCGGCTTCTATGACGGTTACACATCCAGACTATGCACTGTTAGCAGCTAGAATAGCTGTGTCTAACTTACATAAGAATACAAAAAAAGTCTTCTCGGAAACAGTAGAAGATTTATATAGATATGTCAATCCTCGTACAGGACAGGAAGCTCCACTTATAGCTGATGATGTGTATGAGGTGATAAAAAAGCACAGTGAGAGATTAGATTCTACTATTATCTATCAACGCGATTTTAACTATGATTATTTTGGTTTTAAGACTTTAGAGCGATCGTATTTATTGCGCTTGAATGGTAAGATTGTAGAGCGTCCTCAGCATATGCTGATGCGTGTGGCAGTAGGGATACACTTAGATGATATTGATTCTGTTATAGAGACATACGAACTGATGTCTAAGAAGTATTTTACACACGCTACACCGACGTTATTCAATTCTGGAACACCTAAGCCTCAGATGTCTTCTTGTTTCTTATTGACGATGAAAGATGATAGTATTGAGGGAATATACGATACACTAAAACAAACAGCTAAGATTTCTCAATCAGCTGGTGGTATAGGTCTTTCTATTCACAATGTACGTGCAACAGGATCTTATATCAGAGGGACGAATGGGACTTCTAATGGTATTGTGCCTATGCTGCGTGTATATAATGATACCGCTAGATATGTAGACCAAGGTGGAGGTAAGCGCAAAGGTAGCTTTGCTATTTACTTAGAACCATGGCACGCAGATGTATTTGACTTTATCGAATTGAGAAAGAACCACGGTAAAGAAGAAATGCGTGCGCGTGATTTGTTCCTTGCTTTATGGATCAATGATTTATTCATGCAACGTGTAGAAGCTGATGACAAATGGACTCTAATGTGTCCTAATGAATGTCCGGGTCTATGTGATGTTTATGGAGAAGAGTTTGAGCAACTTTATCTGAAGTATGAGAATGAGAGTAAAGGACGCCGTACTATAAAAGCAAGAGAGTTATGGGAGGCTGTATTAGAAGCTCAAATAGAGACAGGTACACCTTATATGTTATATAAAGATGCTGCTAATGCAAAGTCAAATCAGAAGAACCTAGGTGTAATTAGATCATCTAATTTATGTACTGAGATTATGGAGTACACTTCTCCTGATGAAGTAGCAGTATGTAATCTAGCGTCTATCTCATTGCCAATGTTCGTAGAGGATGGTCAATTTAATCATCAGTTTTTATTTGATGTAACGAAGCGTATTACGCGTAACTTGAATCGTGTAATCGATAGAAACTACTATCCTGTAGAAGAGGCGTATAATTCTAATATGCGTCATAGACCTGTAGGGCTTGGAGTACAAGGATTAGCAGATGCATTTATCATGATGAGAATGCCATTTACTAGTCCAGAAGCAAAGCAATTGAATCAAGAGATATTCGAAACGATATACTTCGCTGCTTTAACTGCCTCTATGGAGATGGCTAAAGAAGAAGGAGCTTATTCTACATTTGAAGGCTCGCCTATTTCTAAAGGAGAGTTCCAGTACAATATGTGGGGTGTGAAAGATGAAGAATTAAGTGGAAGATGGGATTGGGCTTCTTTGAGAAAAGAAGTGATGGCTAATGGAGTGAGAAACTCTTTACTATTAGCTCCAATGCCTACAGCATCTACTTCTCAAATCTTAGGAAATAATGAGGCATTCGAGCCTTATACTTCAAATATTTATACAAGACGTGTGTTATCAGGTGAGTTTATTGTTGTAAATAAACATTTATTGAAAGACCTTGTAGAGCTAGGGCTTTGGAACGAGGACTTAAAACAAGAGATCATGCGTGCGAATGGTTCTATTCAGCATATTGATTTTATACCTGCTGATATTAGAGAATTGTATAAAACAGTATGGGAACTTAGTATGAAAGATATCATTGATATGTCTCGTCAACGCGGATATTTTATCGATCAGTCTCAATCTCTAAACTTGTTTATGGAAGGAGCAAACTATGCTAAGTTAACTTCTATGCACTTCTATGCTTGGAAGTCAGGCTTAAAGACAGGAATGTATTACTTGCGTACGAAGTCTGCTGTAGATGCGATTAAGTTTACTTTAAATAACGAGAAGAAAGTTAATCCAAATGCAATAGAAGAAGTAGAGCAGGTGTCTGTAGAAGACTATCAAGCGATGTTGAGAAGAGCAAAAGAAGCTTCTATGAATGATGAAGATTGTGAAATGTGTGGTTCTTAATTGAATATAAAGCACTATAAAATATAAAGGTAGCCTCATTTTGGCTACCTTTTTTTGTTGTTCAATTCTCTTAAGTTGATAAATTGACAATTAGTATTGTATCTTTGTACCATTAACAATTATATACTATGTCTAAAGAAACTAAAAAAGGTATTTTTAAAGGAGAGATAGAGAAAGATGCTAAAGGGAATTATTTCTGTGGGCCTTATTTATTAGATTACCAATATACAGAAGCAAACTTCAAAGTAGGTGATGTGATCAGCATTAAGAAAGCTATTGCTAACCCTAGTAATATGAGTAGAGAAGACTACCCAATGAAGTCAATGAAGTTCTTCTTAGCAGGTGAAGAATAAGATTATAGAGACGGAGTTATACCAGAACTATAGATAAGAATAGGTAAGGAGTGATGAATAGTCACTCCTTTTTTTGTTTATGTTCTGTAAGATAATCGTTATATTTACTGTTAAAGAAATAAGCTATGAGAAAGATATTCTCTATTGTAGGAGGATTGTTATTATTGGGTATTGGTGTTTTTGTGTATCAGAATTATTATCAGAAGAACAACTACCCTTCTAAACCTAAAGTTGTAAAAAATAGTAATCGTATCCGTACTATAATAGATGAAAAAGATATAGGATTAGATATGTATTATCTAATCAAACAAGATAATGGAGAAGATATAAGAGTAGATCATGTATATTATTATGATGTCGTCGCTCCTGATTATTCTAGTGAGAATTATATTCGTTTTACAGATAAAAACAGAGAGTTAGTTGGTCTATATAATGATAAAGGACAAGTAGTTATAGAACCTGTATATTCAGGGTTAACCAAAGTGCATAACGGTATGCTATATGCTCTAAAAGGTGCTGTAAAAGATAATATAGGAAGGAATGGTGATAGACATAATGTACTTCTAGGAGGAGATACCTATCTTTTAAATACAAAAGGAGAGGTATTAATCGAAGATATGCTAGAACCTTATATTGATTTAGATATGTTTAGCTTAAAAATTACTGACGAACCTCTGGAAGATAATTATTACGTTAGCTTAAAGGGGGTAAATGGTAAGTATTATAACTTCGTTCAATTAGAAAAGTATTTACAGCATTTCACAGAACAGGTATTCTTACCAAGTACAGAAGGAAGTAGATGGGAGAAATATTTATCAGATAATCTGAAAGTGAATTTAGAAATAGATAATGATAATATAGGGGATTATGTAATCATCAATAAAAAAGAGTTGCTACAAGATAAGAAAGAACTAATAACTCAAGCATTTGACTTAATTAGAGCTGGGGATAATAGTCGTTATCACATAGATTATTATATAGAAGATGGGGTGATAACTGATGATACAGAAATTACTTCTGAGCAAGACAGAAAATTATATTTAGATGAAGAAGGCAAATGGAGAAGTGCTGAGTTTCCTGTGTTTAGTGTAAATATAAAGGAAATTAAAGGTAAACAGACGAGATCTAATCACTTTGATTTCTATAGAAATAAAGAAGGTGGAATGACTCTTTATCAGATTACTATTCGCGCTCATTATTTCTAATCGAGGAAGAATGGTTTTATTTAGGGGATTAGTTGTGAATATACTAAAATGTTCTTTTTTTCTCTTTTCTGGAGGAGTTAATCGAGGAATATAAGCAGTATATTTGTGGATTAACACACAACAAATTTATTGTTTAATATGAGTTCTTTATATTATATAGATCGCACTAAGATTTCTTTAGACGATGTCATGTTTAATGACAACGTAAAAGCTGAGATTACTCAATTTTTAAAAGAGTATAAATACCGTGATATACTGATGAAGTATAATCTTCCTGTTAGTAATAAGATATTGCTTTATGGTAAGACAGGATGTGGTAAGACAATGACAGCTAAGGCTATTGCTAAGCATTTAGATAAGAAACTTATCATTGTTAATCTTGCTACTATTGTTTCTTCTAAGTTGGGAGAGACGGCTAAGAATATTGAGAGTTTGTTTAAAGAAATTCAATATGAGAGTTCTGTGCTATTCTTTGATGAGTTTGATTCATTAGGTCAGATTAGAGATTATGACAATAAGGATAACAGTGAGATGAAACGTGTAGTGAATGCTATCTTACAGTTGATAGATAATTTACCGCAAAAGTCTATTCTTATGGCAGCTACGAATCAGATACACATGATTGATGAGGCTTTAGTAAGACGCTTTGAGTTACAGTTAGAATATACGGCTCCGAATAAAGAGGCTCTTGACTTCTATTACGATAAGTTACTTAACGAATATCCAGAAGAATATAGATCATTAACGAGGATATATGAGGTGTCTTATGCAGAGGCAAAAAATCATGTATTCAAAACAGTAAAAGATAATATTATAAACAGCCAATTATTGTTAGAGGCTGATCAAAATAACTAGTTGAATATTTGCTTATGATGAAATGGGAAAAGTTACTATCACTAAAGAAGTATGGTGACACTTTTGTTAGAAATAGATTAGATGAGCTAGAGACTCGTATAGGGTTTGAGGTGGACTATGATAGAATCATCTTTTCATCACCATTTAGAAGTTTACAAGATAAAACACAAGTAATCCCTCTGTCTAAGACGAACTTTGTTCACACTAGATTGACACATAGTTTAGAAGTATCTGTGGTAGGGCGTTCATTAGGACGAATAGTAGGTTCTAGTCTTTTAAATAAGTATACTTATTTAGCAGAAGAATACGGATATACAGTAAATGACTTCGGTGCTATAGTAGCAGCTGCTTCATTGGCACACGACATCGGTAATCCTCCATTTGGACACTCAGGTGAGCGTGCGATAGGTGACTTCTTTAAACGAGGAATAGGAGCTAAGTATAGAGATCAGGTAACAGATAAGGAGTGGCAAGACTTAATTGACTTTGAAGGTAATGCAAATGGTTTTGCTATACTGACGAAGAGCCGCCCAGGTATGGCAGGTGGCTTGAGAATTTCTTACGCTACTCTAGGAGCCTTTATGAAGTATCCTAAAGAGAGTTTGCCTAAGAAATTAACTAGAGATATATCAGATAAGAAATATGGTTTCTTTCAAGAGGATAAAGAGGCATTTATTGATGTAGCGAACGAGTTAGGTCTTATATCTAAGAATGATCGTGCTGAAGCAGCATATTTTAGACACCCTTTGGCTTTCTTGGTTGAAGCAGCAGATGATATATGTTATACTATTACTGACTTTGAAGATGGTATTAATCTTGGATGGATACCAGAAGAGCACGCTCTAGAGTTTCTAATCAAGATTGTTCAGAATAGTATTAATTCACAGACTTATGCTCAGTTAACTTCTAAAGAGGATAGGGTAAGTTATTTAAGAGCATTAGCGATAGGGAGTTTGATACAGGATGTATGTAGAGTATTCTTAGAGAATGAAGAGAAGATACTAACAGGTGAATATCCTTATGCCTTAACGGAGAAGTGTAGTTATATCGCTCAGATGAAAGATATTCTTTCTGTGAGTATTAATAAAGTATACCAGAGCCGTGAAGTGATAGAAAAGGAAATAGTAGGGTATAAGGTGATCAATGCTTTGCTAGAAGCGTTTACTTCTGCTGTAAATAATGTCTATTATGGAGAAGAGAGTCAGTATGATCTATTGATTATGTCTCTATTACCAGACAAGTATAGAATAGAGAGTGATAGTGTGTATATACGCTTAATGAATATATGTCACTTTATCTCTATGCTGACTGACGGTAAGGCTTTAGAGTTATATAATATGATAAAGGGAAACGATAGATAAGATTATATCATTTATAATAATGTCAAAAAGAGGTAATAGTTCTAATACTATTACCTCTTTTTTTAGCTTAAAATTTCAGTGAAATTAAATTACTCTCTTGTAGTAGGTATCCAAAGATGTGCGTATTTTGACATTCCATCTTTAGGAATGAATACTTTGTTCGCTTCTGGAGCTTTAATTAATTTAGCTTCTTCTAAAGTTTTTCCTATAACGTCTCCTTTGCTTTTTAAAATAGAGTTACTATCTAGTATGTTTCCTTTGTCATCTTTAACTTGTTTAGTAGCTATAGCAAATGTAGCTTTAGAACCATCAGCAGCGATCTCTTTTATATAAAAAGTTAGGTATTGGCCTTCTCTTCCTTCATAATATCCTTTAGCAGAGATTATTTTGTATATTAGTTGTCCTGATTTTTCATCTGCGAATACTCTTTCTAAGTTAAAAGAAGCACTTTCTTTGAATTCTCCAGAACCTGTCATATCTGCAACAAAAAGAAAAGCCTCTTTATCCTCTCCCATTCTAAAAGTATAGTAACCTATTTTAGTTGGTCCCATTTTTTCTGTAACATAACTTCCTTTTAAGTTAGCGAAAGCTGTATTGTTTGTTCCTTTATCTTTAGTATATGTTGTGAAATTAGCTTTTATTTCTTCTTGACTAGCGAATTCTTTTTCAGCTTGTTGTTTTGGTGTTAATCCATCCTTGTCAGCCTTATAAGTTGCACGTGCGATATCTACATTATCATCCTTAATATTTTTAAGCTGAATAACGTAGTAAAAATCTTTTACTTTTTCATCCTTACCTTGAAGTAAGATCTTATTCGTGTTCTTGTTATGAGAAATAACCGTCATATCATAATCTCCATTGAAGTTTACTACGTCATTCGAGAAATTATAATAGTAGGTGAATGTTCCTTGAGGAGTAGTAGCAGAGAATACATATTTACCATTTACAGGTAAGGCAATCGGTTCTACTACAGTACCTTTTGTCAAAGGTAACCATCCGAATTGACCCGCAGCGTGATCTACTACAATATCTTTAGCAGGGTAAGCAGCTTTTATTGCTTCGTTTTCATTCTTAGCAGTTAGATCCATGTTAAACATGAATTCACTATTATCATCTTTTATATCTCTAAAGAAGAATGCTTTATATTCGTTTTGTTTATTTTTAGCAACTGTTTTTAGTACACCTTCTTTATTTTTGTATGTTGTAATAACATCAAATATATCATCGTCTTGACCACTACCAGCCATTCCTGACATTTTCATAGTAATCGTTTTTTTCTGAAATTCAAATGGAATAGGGTTGCCTGCATGATTGAAAGAATATTCTCCAATTACAGGAGATTCTTTACTTACTTCTACTTGATCTTTGACTTCTGGTCTGATGATTTCATTATCATCACTAGAACAACTCGTCAACAAAAATGCAGTAATTGCAAATAACGAAAGTACTTTTTTAATCTTCATTTTTAATAAGTTAGATTGTTTAATTATTTAGAACAAATGTAAATAAAATATCTAAACTCACAATAACTATTTTTATTTTGTCTAAATAATTAGTAGTAAATACTGATTTATAGGTATTTGTGTTGTTTCTGCGAGTTAATGTTTATTGTAGTTAATCTAAATAAAGTAGATGGACTAAGGAGATTTATTTAACTTTTTTTGAAGAACAAAGAAAGTAAGGGATATGATACTAAACTAAAGTGCACAAAAAAAGGCGCTATAATTAATTATAGCGCCTTCTCTATGTTTTCTATTTATTTGTATTAAACAAATAAATAAGTTTGATTCTTAAGCTTCAAATGGTAAAATAGAAACGTAAGACTTGTTGTCTTTTTTCTTTTGGAATTTAACAACACCGTCAACTTTTGCATGTAAAGTATGATCTTTCCCCATGTAAACGTTTTCACCAGCATTGTGCTTAGAACCTCTTTGTCTAACGATGATATTTCCAGCGATAGCTGCTTGACCACCATAAATCTTAACGCCTAAACGTTTCGATTCTGATTCTCTACCATTCTTAGAACTACCTACACCTTTTTTGTGTGCCATGACGTTTTAAATTTAGTTTGTTAATTACTCAGCTGCTTCAGCAGTTTCTTTTTTAGTTGCTTTCTTTTTAGCTCCTCCTGCATTGATTCCCTCAATAACAATTTGAGTTAAAGCTTGTCTGTGTCCGTTTTTCTTTTTGTAACCTTTTCTTCTTTTCTTTTTGAAAACGATTACTTTGTCACCTTGTAGGTGTTGTAAAACTTTAGCTTCCACAGAAGCACCTTCTATAGCTGGGGCGCCTAGAGTGATGTTGTTGTTATCATCAACTAAAAGAACTTTGTCAAAAGTAACTTTTGATCCTTCTTCAGTTGCTAAACGGTGTACATACACTTTTTGGTCTTTGCTAACTTTGAATTGTTGCCCTGCTATCTCTACGATTGCGTACATAACAAAAAATTAAAATGTTTATTAAGGGTGCAAATATACATTTAATTTCTTATTTACAAAAGTTTTACACCTCCCATTTATAATATTTTTTATTTCTATTTTGGTGTAAATGAGTTAGTTCTGATATACTTTGTTATCTTATAAAGTTTGTTTAAGGCGGATTGTGATAGATCATTAGTAGTGGATATCAACTTTTGATAACGATATTACGGGGTGTATAGGTCTTGCTTATAGCTGACGTAGATTGTCATTTTTATATATTACCTGAGTGTTTATTTAATAAAGTTTGAAAATTTTTTAGAAATAGTGTAACATAATTTAAAAAGTTGCTACTTATTAGTTTATAACCTAATTTCAAAATATTGTAGAATGAAAAAATCTTTATTGGTTCTAGGCTCTTTATTCTTCGGAATATCTGCCTTAGCTCAAAAAGTGGAATTCGAGCAGTACACTTTAGATAACGGATTACACGTGATCTTACATCAAGACAAATCAGCTCCTGTAGTAGTGACATCAGTGATGTACCACGTAGGGGCTAAAGATGAAAATCCGGATAGAACAGGATTTGCTCACTTCTTTGAACACTTACTATTTGAAGGGACGAAGAATATTGAGCGCGGTGAGTGGTTTAAGATAGTAACTGCTAATGGTGGTAATAATAATGCTAACACTTCTGATGACCGTACTTACTATTATGAAGTATTCCCTTCTAATAATCTGGAGCTAGGGCTTTGGATGGAATCAGAGCGTCTAATGCACCCTATCATTAATCAGATAGGAGTAACTACTCAGAATGAAGTAGTAAAAGAAGAAAAAAGGCTTCGTGTAGATAATCAACCTTATGGACAATTATTCTCAGAAGTGAAAAAAAATCTATTTGTTAAGCATCCTTATCGTTGGGCACCTATCGGTTCTATGGAACATCTAGATGCGGCTACTCTTGAGGAGTTCTTAGCTTTTAATAAGAAGTTTTACTTGCCTAATAATGCTGTTTTAGTCGTGGCAGGTGATTTTGAGAAAGATCAAGCGAAAACATGGATTAAACAATATTTCGGACCTATACCTAAGGGTACTCCTGTGGTTAAAAACAAGTTTGAAGAAGATCCTATTACAAAAGAAATTCATGCTGAGTTTCAGGATCCGAATATTCAACTTCCAATGTTAGTAGAAGCATATCGTACGCCATCTATGAAGACTCGTGATGCACGTGTGTTAGATATGATTTCGTCTATTTTATCTGGTGGAAAAAGCTCTAGATTGTATAAAAAAGTAGTTGATCAAAAGAAAATGGCTTTAGAAATGGCCTCTTTTAGCTTTAGTCAAGAAGACTACGGTATCTATTTTATTTACGGTATTCCGATGCAAGGTTTTGCTTCTGCTGATTTAATTAAAGAGATTGATGAAGAAATAGAGAAATTACAGACTGAGTTAATTTCAGAGCGTGACTTCCAAAAACTTCAAAATGTTTTCGAAAAACAATATGTTGATTCTAACTCTAATGTAGAAGGATTAGCTGAGAATCTAGCTTCTTACTACCTATTGTATGGTGATGTTAATCTAATTAATACTAATATAGATATTTATAGAAGTATCACTAGAGAAGAGATTCGCGATGTAGCTAAAAAATACCTGAATAAAAATCAAAGGTTAATTTTGGATTATATCCCTACAAAGAAAGCTAATAACTAATTTTAACTGTAGACTAGAAATGAAAAAAATATATATTTATGCTGCAAGTGTAGTGTTTGCTTTAGCAGCTTTAGAAGTACAAGCTCAAGATAGAAAACAGCCTGTACCAGGACCAGCTCCTGTAGTACATGTAGGACAGCCGACCTCTTTTGTACTAAAGAACGGTATGAAGGTAATGGTTGTTCAGAATACCAAATTACCTAGAGTATCTTATACATTGAGTATTGATAATCCACTAGTCTATGATGGAGATAAAGCGGGAGTAGCTACTATCTTATCAGAGATGTTAGGGAATGAGACTAAGAAGATGAATAAAGATCAGTTCTTAGAAGAAATCGACTTCTTAGGGGCTAGAATTAATTTTCATACAGGAGGTGCTTCAGCGAATGGATTGTCTAAACACAATGAGACTATTCTAAATTTATTATCAGATGGAGTAATCAACTCTGTATTGACACAAGAAGAATTTGACAAGGCTAAGGCAAAAGCTATTGAAGGAGTAAAGTCAGGTGAGAACAGTGTGACTAATATCGCATATAGGGTAGAAGACGCATTATTGTACGGAAAGAATACTCCAGTGGGAGAATTCGAAACAGAGAAGACATTAAACAATGTAACTTTTGCTGACGTACAAGCGTACTTTAAGAAGTATTACTCACCTGAGAATGCTTACTTAGTTGTGGTAGGAGATATTGATTATAAAAAGACAGAGAAATCTATCAAAGGACTTTTTGAGGCTTGGAATAAGTCGAATACACAGTATAAAGATGTTGTTTATAAAGGAAACGTTAGTGCTACAGAGATTAACTTCGTAGATATGCCTAATGCTGTTCAATCAGAAATAGCATTAGTGAACGAGGTGGAATTAAAGATGACTGACAAGGATTATTTTGCTGTTATTTTAGCTAACCAAATTCTTGGAGGTGGAGGAGAAGGCCGTCTTTTCTTAAACTTGCGTGAAGCTCATGGATGGACATATGGAGCGTATTCTTCTATAAGTACAGCTCGTAAATACCCAGGTAAATTCAGAGCTACAGCTGCAGTGCGTAACGTGGTTACAGATAGTGCAGTAACAGAGTTTATAAAAGAGATAGATCTTATCCGTACGACTCCTGTAAAAGAAGATGAGTTGAAGTTAGCCAAAGCTAAATATGTAGGGAACTTCGTGATGGAAATCCAGAAACCTGCTACTGTAGCTAGATATGCTCTTAATAAGGAATTGTTTAAACTACCAGCAGACTTTTATGAGAACTACATTAAGAATATCAATGCTGTAACAATAGCAGATGTACAGAAGGCAGCTCAGAAGTATTTTCTTAAGGATAATATGCGTATCGTTATCGTAGGTAAAGGTAGTGATGTATTACCAGGGTTAGAGAAATTAGGTTACCCGATTAAGTACTATACTAAAGAGGCTGATGAAGCTAGTAAGCCAGCTGACAAAAAAGAATTGTCTAAAGATGTTACAGTTGCTAGTGTTGTAGATAAGTACATTAACGCTATCGGTGGAGCGAAGAAATTATCTGAGGTAAAATCTCTTGTAATCATTAGTGAAGCTGAAGTACAAGGTATGAAGCTAGAGTCAGTTACTAGACTAAAAGAGGGATACTTATTATCTGAACAAAAGATGATGGGGAATACTGTTTCTAAACAAGTAGTGAATCCTCAAGGTGCATACATCGTAGCTCAAGGACAAAAAATGGAGATGAAAGGTGAAGAGTTAAAAGCATTACAGTCAGAGGCAACACCTTTCCCAGAGTTGAAATTAAAGAGTAATAACGATGCTTCTATCGCTGGAGTAGAAGTAGTGAATGGTAAACAAGCTGTAGGTATCAAATCTGGAAAAGTAGTAACATACTATGATCTAGAGACAGGACTGAAGGTATCATCTGTGGCTACGCAAGAGCAAGGTGGGCAAGTAATGAATATCGTAACTACATACGAAGATTATAAAGAGGTAAAAGGAATTAAAATACCTTTTAAGAATGTAATGAATGTAGGTATAGAGATCATAAACAAGATCTCTGATGTTAAAATCAATGAAGGAGTTACTGATGAAGATTTTAAATAATTGATTATCTAAATAATAGAATTGAAAAAGCAACTGATTTGTCAGTTGCTTTTTTTATTTTTGTATCGTTAAGAATGTAATTTTTAAAAATCACTATGATGAAAATAGTAAAGTCAATAGGCTTCATGATGTTAGGAGCTATATTATTAGTATCGTGTAAGAATGAAGAGAAGACAGCTGATGTGTCTGTATCTACTGCATCTACAGAAGTAGCTGGTAATGTGGAGCACACTACATTTAAGATCGATGGGATGACATGTGAGATAGGATGTGCGAAGCTTATAGAGAGTAAGTTAGCAGGGCTAGATGGTGTGAAGGTAGCTAAGGTAGACTTCGATACTAAGACTGCAGAGATAGACTATGATGAATCTAAGCAGAGTGTAGAATCATTAGTAGGTACTGTAGAGAAGATCGCTAATGGGATCTATAAAGTAGAAAGTGTTAGTGCTACTAAATAATAAATACAATATAAAAGTAGAGGCACTGTCCATCTGTTTAAATATTTGATATAAAGCGAGTGTGTTGATACATACTCGCTTTTTGTATTAGTTTCGTTTGATTTAAGTCCGTTGTGAGTCCGTTATGAGTCTGTACCGACTCCGTTATTTTAAGTGTTTTAACGGAGTAGTGATGTACCTGTGATGTAGGTACTCAATTGTCATAACGAAGAAGAATCCTATAAAAGCAAAATGGAACTAATCTATAAAGATTAGCTCCATCGGAATATAAAAATCGAGATGTATTCTATTTAATAGCAGGTTTATTTGCTTCCTGTTTACCAGTCCATTTAAGCGTCTCCAGTAGTGTTCTCATATCTTTCTTTACATATTCTGTAGCGGGTAAGATAGAGTCATAATTTGGTTTAGCATAGAAGTATAGAGAGGCTACTATAAAGTTTCTTACACTGTCTGTAGCGTAGAATTGTACATTCGTAGCAGCATTTCCTTGTACATCATAGAGCATTCCATATACCCTGTCATCAGAGTTGATATAAGGTTGTTCTATAATTTCGTCTGCCTTTACGAAGTGCTCATAAGTAAGCTTCTGAGCGTCTTTTAGCAGCAGATTTAAGTTGTTTTCTATAGGTTTATAGTTGATAAAGATGGTAGCCTTCATCTGTGGGTAATGTATCTCTAGTGAGTTCTTTTTAGTCTCTTTAATCGTAGACCATTGATTCTGACTAAACTCAAAACCATTTTCGTTTTGATAAGTCTTGTATTCCTGATTTGGATAGTCTAGAGCTAAGAAAGCATTTGGCTTAGGAGTAGTATCCTCTTTGCAAGCAGCGAAGAAGACTACAGATAATAGTAAAGTGCTTATATATTGTAATTTCATCTTTCTTATTTCGATTAAGGTAACCTACTTAAAACGGCAAATTGTCATTATTAGTCTCTTTAGGGATATTAAAATTATCTACAGCCTCTTTTTTTTCATCTTCAAAAGATGTTTTTTGTCTGTAGTCATTTTCTTTTTTGGTATCTAAGAACATGAACTCTGTTACCATTATCTCTACTGTCTGTCTGTTCACACCGTCTTCCCCTTGCCATTGGCGAGTGCGTATTCTTCCTTCTACATAGATGCGATCTCCTTTAGATAGATATTTCTCACATACTTCAGCAGCTTTGTTTTTGACTACTAGATTATGCCATTCTGTAGAAGTGTATTTTTCTCCAGAGGTTTTATTGACATAGACTTCGTTAGTAGCAATCGGAAAACGACCTATACAATTACCATTTTCGAAGTAATGCATCTTGACATTATCACCTAGGTGGCCTATTAATGTAACTTTGTTAAGGGTGCCGTTCATAATGTTAGGATATTAGTGTTTTTAAATCTAAGGATGTAATAAAGTTATGAATTACAATCGGAAAACCAAATTTATTTAAATCCTTCCAACGTGTTTGTACAGAGGGTGTTGCTTCTATCTGTACACACCAGAACTTGATGTGTAACTTCTGATGTGATAGCTGGTGTGTGATAATGTCCGTCGTTAGTTCTTTTATCTCCTTTATATATAAGGTGTCATATCGCTCTCTCAGTGCAGAGTTTATGTCTTCTACGTGATGAGTGAAGCTGTCAAATACTGGAAATTGGTATAGCTGTTGCCAGATGTCCTTAGCAGTACGTTGTTCTATATGGGTATTGCCATCTTTATCTATAAGAATGATAAAGTCTAAATAACGTTTTTTTACCTTTATCTTACTTAGTTTGATAGGCAGTACAGCCACCTGATTAGTCTGATAGGCTACACACTCTTTAATAAAAGGGCATGATGGACAGTCTGGACTCTTCGGAGTGCATTGTATAGCGCCGAAGTCCATTATCGCTTGATTAAAGGTTGCAGGGTCATGCTGAGGAATAAGAGTAGCCGCTAGTGCTTGAAATTCTTTTTTAGTAGTATTGGTAGAGATATCAGAGGTGATACCATATACACGTGATAATACTCTAAATACATTGCCGTCTACTACAGGTACTACTTCATCATAAGCGATAGATGCTATGGCAGCTGCAGTATATTCTCCTACTCCTTTTAGTGTAAGTAGTTCTTTATAGTTGGTCGGAAACACTCCATTTAGCTCATAGGCTACTTTTTTTGCTGTTGCATGAAGGTTCCTAGCTCTGCTGTAATACCCCAGTCCTTGCCATAAGCGCATTACATCATCTTCGGGTGCATCAGCTAAATCTTTTACAGTAGGATAGCTGGTTAAAAAGGCTTCAAAATAAGGCAATCCTTGCGCTACTCGCGTTTGTTGCAGTATTATTTCTGATAACCAAATGGCGTAAGGGTTTTTAGTTTCTCTCCAAGGTAAAAAGCGTTTGTTTTCTAAGTACCAAGTAATGAGTTTATTAGAAAAAATCATTGTAAAAAGTATTGAACGCAAACTTAAAACTTTATATATTTAAATTTTAATCAATTAAGGTTGAATTATTGGGATATAAATTAATATATTTGCACACTCTAAAAATATCAGACAACAACAAAATAATTTATATCTAAAATGACGAAAGCAGACATTGTAGCTAAAATTTCAGAAAAATTAGGGCTTGAGAAAGGTGAAGTACAGGCAACAGTAGAATCTTTTATGGAAGAAGTAAAAGGATCTTTAGAAGCTGGTGAAAATGTTTATTTAAGAGGTTTCGGTAGTTTTATTATTAAAACTAGAGCTGAGAAAACAGGAAGAAACATCTCTAAAAACACGACTATCAGAATCCCTGCACACAATATCCCAGCATTCAAACCAGCTAAGGTGTTTGTAGAAGGCGTAAAGTCAAACACAGAAGTAAAAGTAAAATAATTTATTAATCTCTAAATTACACACATTATGCCAAGTGGTAAAAAAAGAAAAAGACATAAGGTAGCGACGCACAAACGTAAAAAAAGAGCGAGAGCTAACCGTCACAAAAAGAAAAAGTAGTTTAAAACTACTTTTTTCTTTTAGTAGAAAAAAGATACTGAAAAAACTTGCCTTGCAAAAGGTAAGTTTTCCAGATAGAAATATCTGTATTAATGTTTAATCCATCTATACAAACTCATTTGGTCTATTAGACATCGTAATGGATGAGTATGGATAAAAATGTACAGTGTGAATAAAGAGCTAATTATTAGGTCGAATTCTGATACAGTAGATTTTGCCTTATTAAAAGATGGAAAACTAATTGAACTACACAGAGAGAGAGAAGAGAGTGAGGATGATGGTTTTCAAGTGGGTGATATTTTTATCGCTAAGATTAGAAAACCTGTAGCAGGACTTAATGCTGCATTCGTTCACGTAGGATTTGAGAAGGATGCTTTCTTGCATTATCACGATCTAGGTCCTAATCTTCGAACTTTGCTGAAGTTCACTAAACTTGTAAGCGGAGGTAAATTAAAAGATTACTCCTTAAAAAACTTTCCTTTTGAGGAAGAAATTGATAAAGATGGCGTGGTTAGTGATGTATTAAGTGCTAATCAGTCTTTATTAGTTCAGATTGTTAAAGAACCAATTTCTACTAAAGGACCTCGTATTAGTTCTGAACTTTCTATAGCAGGACGTTATGTAGTCTTAGTTCCTTTCTCTAATAGAATCTCTATTTCTCAAAAGATAGAATCTAAAGAAGAAAAAGAGCGTTTAAAGAAACTTCTTCAAACAATCAAACCAAAGGGGTTTGGAGTAATAGTACGTACGGTAGCAGAGGGAATGAAGGTGGCAGAGATCGAAAAAGATCTACAGAACCTAATGACTCGCTGGAACAATATGTGCAAAAAATTAAGCGTAGCTCATCATCCTTCTAAAGTATTAGGAGAGGTTAATAAAGCGTCGTCTATTCTTAGAGATGTGTTTAATGATACTTTCACGGGTATCATGACTGATGATGAAGATATGTATTACCAAACGAAAGACTATTTGCAAGAGATAGCTCCTTCGAAAGTTTCTATTGTGAAGCACTATCAATCATTAGAAGTTCCGATTTTCGAAAAATATAATATCGAACGTCAGATTAAGACTTCTTTTGGTAGAACAGTTTCTATGAGTAAGGGAGCTTATTTAATCATAGAGCATACTGAGGCGTTGCACGTCATAGATGTAAACAGTGGAAACCGCTCAAACAAAGCTCAGTCTCAAGAAGATACTGCCCTTGAAGTTAATCTTATCGCTGCTGCTGAGATAGCTAGACAGCTTAGATTAAGAGATATGGGAGGGATTATCGTAGTAGATTTTATTGACATGGGGAATCCAGAGAATAGAAAGACACTATACGATTTCTTAAAAGAAGAAATGAGTGATGATAAAGCAAAGCATAAGATCTTGCCTCCTAGTAAATTTGGATTAATTCAAATCACTAGACAACGTGTTAGACCTGAAGTTAATATTGAAACGAGAGAAGAAGATCCTAATGAACATGGTGAAATCGAAGCTCCTATTCTTGTTATTGACAAAATAAAGGCTGACCTAGAAAATATTATTTCGAAAGATAAATCGAAAAAAATTATCTTAAATACGCACCCATTTGTGGCTGCTTATTTGACTAAAGGAATTCCATCTATTAGAGCTAAGTGGTACTTAGAGTTTAAAAAATGGGTTAAAGTAATTCCACGTGACGCTTACACGTATCTAGAATACCATTTCTTAGATGATAAAGGAAATGAACTTTCAGAATAACAAAAAAACCACTAGTCAGAGATTAGTGGTTTTTTTGTTTCTTACCTTTTGATAGCATTCTTACCTTTTAATAATCAAATAATCCTTTCTTAAAAAGTTGATTTAAAACTACATAAAGCGAGTCTTTGTCTTTTTTAGCACGGTGTTATACTCTTAGGGTATTATTTTTTTAAATAATGAACTTTGGGAATGTGTATAGCGATAGGATAACTTTAGGGCTATTATATTTATCCTTAGTGGTTTATTTGTGGTGTTTTCTATCTTATTATTTGCTTTTTATAATTTATTCAATACTCAAAAAAGTAATTTAGCAAGTGTAAGAGAGCATTGTTTTGTATGTCAGCCTTGAGTATTATAATTAGTTTTTTGATAGGATAGTTGATTGTATAATCTTGTTTGGAAATGAGTGCTCATTTTCAATAAATGATATGGAATGTGGTAATTAGATATGTATTGGCTGAAATAATTGAATCAAGAAGATAAGTAAAAGAAGAAGAGGAGAAGTTGTTTTTGAGTGCAATTGAGGAATAGAGGAGCTGTTATAGCTCCTCTGTTTTATTTAGGACTGCTGAGTGCTAATGTGATTTGAATGGTTTTTGTATTTCCATCAGCATCTACTATGGTTAGGTAGTGTGTGCCTGGATCGGCCTTTATAGCCTGTTCATGAAATAAGGAGGTCTCACCTAAATACTCTTCATCTAGGTACCAGTACAGTGTTTTGGCAGGGTTGCTAGTGGCTGCTTTAGCTATAAAAGGCTGTATATTAGAATAAAAGTCTTTCGTCAGATAGATTAGATCATTGTGCTTAGGATAGATAAACTCTGTCGTATTCTGTGCGTTATAATCTATACAGTCTGGTCTATAAGGAGGAAGATCCTTATAATCACTGTGATGACGCTTATAGAAGTGTGCCATAGTAGGAGGTAAGATGAACCAAGGCTGATTAATGATATTATCAATGGGTTCGCACATACTATTGACTTGAAAGCTCATCGACTGATCTAAGTGAACAAGTTTGTGATAAGGGCATAGTTCTGTCTTTTTAGCACGATAGGGTACTAGCTCTGTTCTCTTGTCACAATATGGATTAGCGAGGTAGCCAGATTGTGTACATACTTCTATCTCTTCCATATCATTCAGTGGTTGTTCAAACCAACTCGCACGTGGCAACAAATTAAATACATCAAATAGTATAGGACCAGCCATACGCACTCCACTTATGGATGGACGTCCTTCTCCTGAGGCATTCCCTACCCATATACCTACTACGTATTTTTTATTAACACCGACAGCCCATGCATCTCTACCTCCAAAGCTTGTACCTGTCTTCCAGGCTATCTTAAGAGAAGAGTCGTAGTATCTCCATGCTTCGTCTCCTTCTGGTCGATTGACTTGTGTAAGTGCTTTAAAAGTGCTGTAAATAGCTCCTGCGCCAAGATGAGTTTTCTCTTTGCTATCCTGTCCAAAGTCAAGGTTAACTTCTTTGTTCCAATTTAAGTCTTGTATCTCGTTATTTCTATATTGACCTTTGGATTTATTATAATAGTTAAGGGTAGAAGCTAGTCCTGTGTATGCCTTAGTAATTTCCCATAAGTTGCTCTCAGCTCCTCCTAATATTAGGGATAGACCATAGTGATTAGGGTGTTTAGAAATGGACTTGAAGCCTAAGTTTTGCAATTGATTATAGAATCTGTAGATACCGTATTTCTGAAGCATTAATACAAAAGGAATATTTAGTGATCTAAATAAGGCTTCGTCTGCTGGTACTGCTCCTTCATAAGAGCTATTAAAGTTCTCTGGTTTATAACCCGATATCACTACTGGTATGTCTGCAGCTAATGTTTTTGGCAGTAGCTCAGCATCATCTAGCATACTCGCGTACAAGAAGGGTTTAATGATACTCGCTGTACTGCGCTGTGCATGGATGATATCTACATCTTTTTTATGCTGTACAGTAGTAGGGGTATTTCCTACATAGCTGATGATATCACGTGTTTCTACATCTATGATGATAACAGCCATATTATAGATTTCGGTTTGACTATAATTAAAATAATACCCCTTCACGATATCATTGACACGTTGTTGAATATTATAGTCTATCGTGGTATGATTTCTCTCTTGGCTATTAGTCTTAGCTACATACTGTAATAGGTGAGGTGCTATCTGTGGTAACTCATGAGGCTTCTGTGGAAGAGGCTCTTCTAATGCTAGTAGATAGGTACTTTCATCAAAAGCACCTTTGTCTAGTAGCTTTTTAAGTAAGGCATTTCTTTTTTTAAGTAATGTTTCTTGATTCTTACCTGGATATATAAGACTTGGAGCGTTAGGTAGTACTGCTAATGTAGCACTCTCAGCCCAAGATAACTGTTCTGGTGTTGTCCCAAAATAACGCCAAGCCGCTACTTCTATACCTACCACATTACCACCAAAAGGAGCATGAGAGGCGTATAGACTTAATATTCTATCTTTGCTATACTTAAACTCTAGACGAGTAGCTTGTATGGCTTCAATAAGTTTTTCAGAATAGCTTCTTTTCTTACCATCTCTAGATAAGCGAATAGTCTGCTGTGTAAGTGTACTTCCTCCTCTGACTACCTTGTCAGATTTAAGATTAGCTCTAAAGGCTTTTATCATTGAAACTGGGTTAACTCCCCAGTGATAGTAAAAATATTCGTCTTCGAAGGCAATAATGCACTCCTTGAATTTATGGGGTACAGAGTCTACTTCAGGAAAACGCCATTGTCCATCTGTTGCTATCTGTGCACCGAGAAGCTTATTATCACTACTTTCTATTACAGTAGAATAGGGTTTGGTAAACAATTCGCTAGGCAGTGAAAAGTAATAGAGAACTAAGAGAATAAAAGTGATGATAGTCGTCACTTTTCTCTTTAAAGACCATGTTTTCCAGTTAAAGTTAGTTTTCAGTTTCATATAAAATAAAAATACAGGGAATTTTGTTTCCCTGTATTTATTTAATGATTGTCAATATATTATTTTACTACTTCTATCCATTGTCCTGCTGTACGACATCTGTATGTATTGTCATACATCGCTTCTGCATAGACTCCTGGCATATAATATTTACCTAAGTAGGATGCATTTAACACTACTCTTAAGGTCTTCGTCTCTCTTGGATTAAGACTAAAGTAGAAGTTAGAACGGTCATCTCTGATATCTGTATGTTGTACAGGATTACTTACTCCACCAGCATCTGTGTATCTCAGATTTACTATCTCCCATCCAGAAGGAACAATCTGTGTTAGTGCTACATTATCAATGCTGTTTACAGAAGTATTTGTGATCGTAATATATGCTGAAAACTCTGTACCTTGACTCAATTGAGTTGGGTTAATCACTTGTTGACTTGCATCTCTAAATGAGGTGCGAATACTGATATTACTTTCGTCTGTTAATTCTTTTCCCACCGGAAGGATACCACTATAAGCCACACGAGCATAGACAGTAGAAGTATTCTTATTGACTAAGCTAACTTCATTAGTAGAAGATATCGTTTTAAAGTCATACTCATACATATTGTTTTTTGTCGTAGCATTTGTAGTCGTTCCGTTATTGGTGAAGTCTACATTGATACCTTCTTTTGATTTATTGTTTTTTACATAAGCGGAGATCACGTTTAGTCCGAATGCTGTACTCTGTGTACTCATCCAAGTGTTAGAACCTAATCTTTTTGCCAATGTATTAGCGTATTCATGCATTAACTTGTTATTCGATTTAGTCAAAATAAGTGTTTCTAATGCCATGGCTAATCTTCTCTCATAAGAACCATAATAGTAATACTGAGATTGATTATTCTCTATAATAGGTGAGCTTGCGATTAGTTTATTAGCAGCTTCTTTTTGACCAGCTAAAGCATAGGCTGCTGCAAGACGTAACTTCGTATCAGCAGAGATGCCTGTAGTCTCTCTTAGCCTATTCATAGAAGCTAAATCAGCATTGCCAGCTAGTGCTAGTGTGTATAGTCTATAAGCCTGTGCAATATCATTGTGATAACGACTGTTGTATGACCATGATCTTACTGCTTTTTGTTGATAAGCGATTGCATTAGCTTTACTTCCAATAGGTAATGCATATCCTCTCTTCTCAGCTTCGATTAAGAAATGTAAGATGTATGAAGTAGTCCAGTCATCTGCATAAGAATCACTGCTCCAGTATCTAAAACTACCATCTGCCATCTGACGTTGAGCTAATGTCTTTAACCCTTCATTGATATTGCGTTGTAGACTTTCTTTTTTGCTCTTACTTACATAAACCAAGTCTTCTAAGAAGATCTGAGGGAATACTCCAGAAGTCACCTGCTCACTACATCCATGAGGATATTTAATCAAGAAGTTTAATCTAGACGTTAGATTTATTCCTGGGAAAGTAGATAATTCTAGAGTAGCTTTATTACTACCTGTCACTCCAAACTTCTCCCATTCGATTTTATTTGTACTGTTAGGTTCTAGTACTATATCCTCTGTCTTGACAGTGATAGGATTAGGGTTTAGAACATCTAACTCTACTACATAAGTAGCTCTCTCTTTTCCTGATATAGCTTCTATTTCTATCTTAGAAATACCTGTTTTTTGTTGTACTTCTAGGTCACAGTACACTACTTTTTCGTCAGGTTCACTGAATGTTATTTCCTGTGTAGCATTATTCTGAATCTTAAACTTGTCATCTGTTTTTACTTTTACAGTAACATTTTTCACATGATTTTCCATAGCGAATACTGTGATAGGGAGTGTTACTTTCTCTCCTGGTACAGCTCTTCTAGGAAGAGAACCTAATATCATAAGAGGGTTGTTTACTTTGACAGTTTTCTCTACACTTCCGTAAGCTTTATTAGTTACGTTAGAAGCCACTACCATTGTACGAACTGAACCTATGTATTTAGGAAGTTTTACTTTATGAGTTCCTGTTTTACCTCCATCAAGAACGAATGGTCCTAAGTGGATAACGACAGGTTTAAATCTATTTGCTTTCTTCACTTGACCAGCTCCAAGGTCTTCATCTCCCCCTATGCTGAATACTTGATTAATAGCCCCACCATATGCTCCAATAACATTGTCATAAATGTCCCAAGTGCGCACACCTAAGGCAGTTTTGCTATAGAAGTTATCCCATGGATTAGGAGTCTTAAAACGTGTTAAGTCTAGTAGACCGTCCTCTACTATCGCTATAGTATAAGTCATTTTTTGACCTGCTTTTTCTTTTACTTGAACAGTGAATTCTTGCTCAGGTTTTAGTTTGTCAGGCATAGTTAGAACAGGCTCTAGCTTAGTCTTTTTATTGTATACATTGATAGGAGCTACTCCATACATACGTATAGGCGAATTGTTTAGAGTAGAGGCATGAGGTTGTATAGCAGATACATTGATATATACATTAGGAGACATCGCTTCTGTAGTAGCGATTTCGAATGTAGTTTCTCCTTTTTGAGTTTTCACCCAATGTGTCTCTAATACAGTAGATCCATTCTCTATAGAGATTAATGCTCTACCACCTTCACTAGAAGGGAAAGATAACTTTATCTTCTCTCCTGTATTATAATCTTTTTTATCTGTAGCAAGAGCTAGTACTGTAGCTTCTTTTCCTTGTGAGTGTTTGGTTTTACCAGACCAATATGGGTAATCTACATATACCACTGACGAAGCAATATGTTTACCATATTTGTCACGCGCTACAATCTCATAAGTACCCCAGTCTTGTTCTGGAATAGTCAGAGACATAGTAGCTGTACCATTAGAAGATGTAGTGTAATGTACAGCGTCTTTATACACCGAATAGTAGTCTGAACTACTGTAACTAGAAGCTCCGTTGTTATTAGAACTCCACCACCAATATCCTTTTTTTCTATAAACAGTTACGTTGATATCATGAGACTTAGGAGCCCCTTGAGCATTCACAGTAACAAAAGAGAATTTAAGAGGTTCGTCTGTTTGATAATAACCGTATTTATTAGCGTCTGGTGCTTTTATCCCTACATAGGTATTGTATGGAGAGATAGTAGCTGTAGATACATCAGTAGATACATCACCTCCATTTTCATATACCTTAGAAGTAAAGATAGCTTTTAGCATTCCTGTGTTTTCAGGTATATTATTTAGATTAACAGAAAATGAAAAGTCTCCTTCAAAATCAGTTGATCCTGAGAAAGCATTTATCTCTTGCGCCCCATAAGAGTTCAAGCTGTTGTTAAAAGAGTATGCTTTATAGTTAGAGAAGGTTGTTATTTGTGGAAGTAACTTTAGGGTTACTTCTGCTTTTAAGCTTTTAGCAACACTTCCTTGTAGCCATTGTACGTTATAATCTATTTTAGCGCTGTTGCTATTGCTATTACTATAAACAGTTTTGCCTTCGATTGTATTTTTAATTTTTAAACGATTAGGTTTTATCGTTTCAATTTTAATCTGTTTGTAGAATTTAGCTCCTCCTACACTTACAACTGCCTGCCAATTCCCAGTAAGAGATTCAGGGTTTGTTTTTAAAACATAAGCGTAGTGATTATTAGCATTCTTTTTCTGTACTATTTGGTCCACTACTTTGCCATAAGGATCAGAGAAAGTTAATTTGACAGGGTGATTAGAAGGTAGAGGATTAGCTAGATCATCAAGAATGAAATCTAGGTAAATGTTATCTCCTGGTCTCCATACGCCTCTTTCGGTATAGATATATCCATTGATACCTTTTTGTAGTGTAGTACCATCTACATCATAGTTACTCATAGATAGAGAGTTTGCCTCATCTATCTTTACATAAGTTGTATTTCTATCATCTTTTATAATAGCAAAGGCAGGTTTCTTTTTCTCTAAATTAACAGTAAGTATACCGTTAGTGTCTGTCTTCGCAGAAGTAATTAATTGTTGTCTATACGTATAGAATTCTACTGTAGCTGCTGCAACAGGATCTGTTGTAATTAGATTTGTAACAATAGTTGTATAGATGTTATTATTACCACCTTTAATAATTACACCTAAGTCAGTAGCTAATACATTAGTTGCTGCTTTTTCGTGATAGTAATAGTAAGATTTTGAACAAGGGTCATCTTTCTCACTCCAGTCATAGTAATAGTAGTAATCATCATCATAATACTCGTCGTCTTGATTTAGTTCCTCATCTGTATCTTCTTCTATATCCTCATCTGTAGTCTCGCTGTCTTGACTATCAGCACATCCATATAGCGAGTATGAGCGGTCAAATGAGAACTCCACTCTGTATATCGCTCCTGGATCAGGACTAATAAGAGTAGATAAGTCTAAAGCATAAGTATTGTACTGCATTAATGCTTTAGGATTCGCATTCGTCAGTTTAATTGTAGTTTTTGCGATAGGGTCAGCTACTCTATTAAGGCTGTATTTCCCATCTATATTATTTTCTTGTAAGAATTGAAGAATATTGTTTTCGTATATTTTGAAAACTTTTACATCTACAGCTTTTAGTGTGGTAGCTCTAAAGTTTATTTTTAAGTTTTCTGAGCTAGGTAGTATTGTACCACTGTTGATTAGTTGTACATCAGGTTTAGGGGTACCAAAGTTTAACTCCACTACTTCTGTAGTAAGGGTTTTATTTCCTTTGTTATCTTCGATACCTGAGCTTATTCTAATGTTTATTTTGTCTTGTAACGGTTTGTCTGCAAATACTTTTAATACATTCCCATCTGTAGAGAAGGTAAGTTTAGCATCGCTATTCTCTAAGTCTATTAAACCATTAAAGTCTTGATTTTTCTTAAGAGGGTTCGAAAAGTTAATCCAAAAAGCCTGTGCGTCATCAGCTACAGGTTCAACCTTAAAGTGATCAAAGTAATTCTGTTGAGGTACGGTGTGTACTTCAGTACTTTTAGCAGCATTATTTACAGGTTTACCATTGATAACGATATCAATTGATGATTCTGAAGGATTTCTCTTAATCTTATTGATTGTGAACTTAAATTCTTTAGCTTCTGTTTTATCATCACTATCAAATTTTAGATCTAAGTTCTTTTTTTCTTGTACTGCAGTTAGTACTTTTTTTGCATCAGCAGTAGTTAACCAGTCACTTGTAGTCAGTACACCATTAAGAACATACTCTTTATCAGATACACTCTGAAGGTCTAATAACTGTGTATGGAATGTCTGAGGTACAGTCATTACCATAAACGAGAAGTTCTTTAGGGCATCTTCTGTCTCTGTAACTTTGTCTAAATGAAAAGTAATATTATATCTCTGATCTTGTTTTAATCGTTCAGATGGGATAAAACGGATTACATCTGTAGGTAAGTATACAACTTTTCCTTTTACAGCTGGAGTGATTGTAAATAGGTCGCTGTCCAACTCTTCATTAGGAGTCCAGTTTTTCCAGTTTTTAGGAATACTGATATCGATAGGATCTTTAGTGGAGATCACACCTGCCGTAAAAGCAAGTATATATTCACTAAAAAGCTTAGGATTGGATAAATTGACATTTAAATCCCCATTCTTTTTACAAGACTGGAGCGCTATAAAAGCACAACAGATGAGGATAAGTAGATTTCTGAATTTCATAGTTATAAGCAATTTTTTTATTTTCTTTTATTTTCAAAAAACGATTTCATTAAAGCCGTACATTCTTGTTCAAGAACACCATAGACTACCTCGGTCTTTGGGTGGAGTTGTCCTCCTATGGCTTTATATCCTCTTTTTTCATCTGATGCACCATAAACAACTTTGGTTATTTGACTCCAATAAAGAGCTCCTGCACACATCTGACAGGGTTCTAAAGTTACGAATAAAGTACAGTTTTTCAAATATTTAGCATTTAAGTAATTGGCAGCAGAAGAGATTGCTTGTATTTCTGCATGGGCAGTTACATCGTGTAGTAGTTCTGTCAAATTATGACTTTTCGCTATAATTTGGTTGTTAGCTACTACAATTGCCCCTACGGGAATCTCTCCTTTGTCATATGCTTCTTTTGCTTCATTTAGAGCAATACGCATAAAATATTCATCTGTGAAAAATGTATCCATTCTTTTGTGTTAACATAAATGCAAAGTCAAAAGTAAAAACAAAATTGTAATTTTGTTTTTATTTTATTTAGAATGTCTAAAAACTTACTTGAACATATTAACACTCCGGCTGACTTAAAGAATCTTTCAATTGAAGAATTGAAAGGATTAGCTGTGGAGTTGAGAGAATTTATTATTGATATAGTTGCTAGTAAAGAAGGGCATCTAGGAGCAAGCTTAGGAGTGGTAGAACTAACGATTGCACTACATTATGTATTTGATACTCCTATTGATAATTTGGTATGGGATGTTGGACATCAAGCTTATGGACATAAACTACTTACTGGTAGACAACAAGTATTTCACACCAATAGACAAAAAGGTGGTATTTGTGGATTTCCTCTAAGAGAAGAGAGTATTTATGATGCTTTCGGAGTTGGGCACTCTTCTACTGCTATTTCTGCTATCTTAGGTATGGCTATAGCAGCTAAGCTAAAAGGGGAAGAAGATAGATTCCATATTGCAGTAGTGGGAGATGCTTCTATTGCGTCAGGGATGGCTTTTGAAGGATTGAATCATGCTGGGGTGACAGATACTAATATGCTAGTGGTGCTTAATGATAATGCTATAGGTATAGATCCTAGCGTAGGAGCATTAAAAGATTATTTGACAGCTGTGAAGGAAGGAAGGAATCCAAGAGTGAATAATATGATCAAATCTCTAAACTTTGACTATCACGGACCAATAGATGGACATGATTTACCTAGATTAATAAAAGAACTAGAGAGATTAAAAAATATTAAAGGACCTAAGTTTCTACATGTTATTACAACTAAAGGAAAAGGATTAAAACAGGCTGAAGAAGATCAAGTAAAATATCATGCACCAGGCAAGTTTAATAAAGATACAGGAGAACTAATTCCTAGAAAGGAGAGCGAATTTCCTTCTAAATTCCAAGATGTTTTTGGGTTAACTTTAGTTGAGCTTGCTGATGCAAACGAGAAGATTGTAGGGATTACTCCTGCGATGCCTACTGGTAGTTCGTTAAAGTTTATGATGGATGCTTATCCAGATAGAGCAATAGATGTAGGGATAGCTGAACAACATGCAGTGACATTAGCTGCTGGTATGGCCACTGAAGGACTTATTCCTTTCTGTGCCATATATTCCACTTTCTTACAACGTGCTTATGATCAGGTTATTCACGATGTGGCTTTACAGAACCTTCCTGTGATATTCTGTTTAGATAGAGCTGGATTAGTTGGTGAGGATGGAGCAACACACCAAGGTGTGTATGATATTGCTTATCTGAACTGTATCCCTAATATGATTATCGCAGCTCCTTTAAATGAATTAGAGTTGCGCAATTTATTATATACAGCTCAGTTAGGTCTAAATCATCCGATAGCAATACGCTATCCTAGAGGAAAAGGTGTTATTGAATATTCTTGGAAATTGCCATTTGAGAAAATTAATATAGGAAGTGTCTCTCAAATCAAAAAAGGAGATAAATTTGCATTTATCTCTACAGGAACTATTGGTAATAATGTAGTTAAGGCGATGGATATTTGTAATAGTGCTGCTTGGTCACATTATCATTTTATATTTGTAAAACCATTAAATGAGGAGATCTTACATCGTATTTGTCAAGAACACGAGAAGATAGTGACAATAGAGGACGGAACAGTTATTGGTGGTTTTGGTAGTATAGTAAGTCAATTTGTTACTGCGTATTATCCTCATGTAGAGGTTGAAGTGTTAGGGGTGAAAGATACATTTATAGAGCACGCTACTGTGTTAGAACAGCAGCAATTATGTGGAATAGATACAGAAAGTTTAGTTGCAAAAATAAAGAATTAAGTTTTGGGAAAGATTAAGAGCGGTTTACTTGGTTTAGTTGTGTTAACGAGTTGTTTACAAACGTATGGACAAGAAATAACAGAAAGAAGTAATCAACTAGAAAATAAGAGTGTTCAAGATGTAAAGAAAGATACTTTACGCATAGATGAAAATCCATATAATCCACTGATGGGGGTTATACCTTATAAGGATTATAGTGGAGGAACGATACTATACGATAAAAACAATAGGGAAGAGCCTTTCTTAAAGCCTGCAGTGTACGTAGAGAGAAATAAACCTAAAGTGAATAAAATAAAGACGAATTATAATCCTAATATAGATTTAAGTCTTTTGCCTATTAACAATGAGATAATTGGCTATTGGGAAAAAGAGAATCGCTTTGGATTAGATTTTAATCAGATCGCTTTTGTCAATTGGAGTGCTGGTGGGGATAACTCTATTTCAGGGCTTTTAAAAGGAGAGTTTGGGCGTAAGTATATTAAGGGGCGTTTATTGTGGGAAAATACTTTAAATATGAGGTATGGGCTAAATAAGCAATCAGGAAGAGAATCTCGTAAGACAGATGATGTATTAGAGTTAAACTCTGCGTTTGGGTATAAATCTTCTGCAATTTCTGATTGGTATTATGTAGCGAAGTTAAACTTCAAGACACAGTTTACGAACGGATATAATTACCCAGATACTGATAATCCTGTATCGGCTTGGTTTGCTCCTGCATACTTATTTGTCGGGGTCGGAGCTGAGTATGTAGATCCTAAAACAGAGATGAAGTATTATATTTCACCATTAACTTATAAATCAACTTTCGTTTTAGACCAAACATTAGCAGATCAAGGAGCATTTGGTGTGACAAAAGCAGAGAAAGATGACCTAGGTAATATTATTAGACGTGGATCTAAATATAAAGCAGAGATAGGTTTTTTATTGAGCAGTGAGTGGAAAAAAGAAATATTTAAAAACATGTTTTATCAGCATAAACTTACGTTGTATAGCGATTATTTAAACAACTTTGGCAATGTGAATATCATGTTTGAAATGAAGTTGGATCTTAAGGTTAATGATTATGTACGTGCTAATGTAGGAACTTATATGATTTATGATGATAATGTTAAGAATAAAGTGATGAGAGATGGTGTACAGGTTATAGAAGGACCTAAAATGCAGTTTAAACAAACTTTAGGAGTAGGGTTAACTTACGCGTTTTAATTCTAAGAAGCTATGAGAAAATTACTAGTTATAGGTATTGTGTTGTTGAGCAGTTTTATCGCTCATGGACAAGAATACGTTGAGTCAAATGAAAATATAAATGAGACTGTTCAAGACTCTTTGAAAACTGTAGATTTTAAATACAGAGAAGACCAGTTTTACTTTGGTGTCACACATACTTTAATGCAAGATAAACCTGCTGGTTTTTCTCCTAGCTCAGTATCTATTGGATTGAATGGAGGGTTCTTGAGAGACTTTCCTATCAATAGATCTAGAACTGTGGCTATAGCACCTGGAGTGGGATATTCTTACCTGAACTTGAGAGGGAACCTTGGAATTACACCAGAGAATGAACATGTTATTTTAGGTTCATATAAGAAAAGTAGCTTGTCATTGCATGCTATTGACTTCCCGATAGAGCTACGCTGGAGAAATTCTACACCTTATAGTCATAAATTTTGGCGTATTTATTTAGGTTTTAAAGCTAGTTATGTTTTTGGAGATCGTACCAAAACGACTACAGGAGATTATTCTGCTACTTATAAAGGAGATCCTAATGTGAATAAGTGGTTATACGGAGTATATCTATCAGCAGGGTTTAATACCTGGAATGTTTATATGTATTACGGTCTAAATAATGTATACAAAGATGAGGTATTGAAGTGGGATTCTAATAAGCTAAGACTCTTAAATGTAGGAGTCATGTTCTACATCTTATAGTTTATAAGTAAATATATAAGTGTAGGTATAATCCCAATACAAAAGCCTTGGATAATTTCTTTAGATGTATGTGCTCTAAGTAGTAATCTAGAACAAGCAACTATCCCAATTAAAAAGACGAAAAGAATTACTCCTATAATATTGGGTTGTTGTAATTCTACTAATATGTGGATATAGAACATAAAGCTAGTGACTAATGTAGTGATATGTACACTAGACTTTTGTTTTAATAACGCAAATACTAGTAATAGAAGGTAGCTATTCATCAATCCCCAAATGTATAAGCGTATAGTATAAGCACTATTGTTGTATAGAATATAGTCCTTTAGTACAAACAGTAAAACAATATTGATGATAAAAGGGATGATACGCTCTTTTCTTGAGCTGACCATAACTGAAGTGTTGACTAGTTTAAGTGATCGCAACAAAAAGTAAATACATATAGGTAATAGGCAGGTCGTAATTAGAACTTGCCCTAATATAATGGACATTTCTACTGAAGAAAAATAGAAATGTGCTAACGAAAAATACAATAAAGTCGTTAAAAAAGGGACTGTTATTGGATGAAAAATAGAAGAGAATAATTTCGCTGTTTTTTTCATTTAACAATCAGTATTAAATACGTTTGCGCATTCTAGCTACAGGAATGTCCAATTGTTCTCTATATTTAGCTACTGTACGTCTAGCGATAGGGTATCCTTTGTCTTTAAGTAGCTCTGCTAGTTTATCATCTGGGTAAGGTTTTTTCTTATCCTCTTCACTAATAATATTTTCTAATATTTTTTTAATCTCTAGTGTAGATACTTCTTCACCTTGGTCGTTAACCATTGCTTCAGAGAAGAAGTTTTTGATTAGTTTTGTACCATAAGGTGTATCTACATATTTACTATTAGCTACCCTAGACACAGTAGAAATATCTAAGCCTACTAAATCAGCAATGTCTTTTAAGATCATTGGTTTTAGTTTGGTCTCATCTCCTGTCAGAAAGTATTCTTCCTGATACTCTACTATAGCATGCATTGTCACAAATAAGGTTTCTTGACGCTGTTTTATTGCATCTATAAACCATTTAGCACCATCTAGTTTTTGTTTGATAAACTGCACTGCATCTTTTTGCGCACTAGAAGATTTTGCAGATTCCTTATACGACTGTAGCATCTCTTGGTAATCTTTAGAGATGTGAAGTTCAGGCGCATTTCTACCATTTAATAAAAGCTCAAGTTCACCTTCATTAATTTTTATTGTAAAGTCTGGTACTACGTGTTCTACAGTACGTTCATTACCTATGTATGCTCCTCCTGGCTTAGGATTTAGCTTTTCTATTTCGTCAATAGCATTTCTAAGTTTTTCTTTTGAAACACCATATTTCTGTAATAATTTATCGTAGTGTTTTTTTGTAAAAGCATCAAATTGATCCGCTATAATCTCTGTAGCTAAATCTACAGCGTCAGATTGCGTCTTGTGTTTTAACTGTAATAGAAGACACTCTTGCAAGTCTCTAGCACCTACACCTGCAGGGTCTAGTTCTTGTACGATTAGTAATATTCTCTCTACAGTTTCTTCATCAGTATAGATACCTTGAGTGAATGCTAAGTCATCTACTAGGTCTTGTGTCTCACGTCTTAAGTATCCCATGTCGTCAATACTTCCTACTAAGAACTCTGCAATCTTTCTGTCACCTTCACTTAACATAAAGGTATTTAATTGATTTAACAGGTCTTGATGGAATGATTCATGTGCGATGATAGGCATTTCGTATTCGTCATCATCTTTACTGTAGTTATTTGCTTGTAATTTATAGTCAGGTGTTTCGTCATCACTTAGGTATTCATCTATATTGATATCCTCTGCTTCTATGCGTTCATTATCATAATCTTCAAAGTCATTGTCAAATTCATCCACATCTGTAGACTCGTTTTCTTTGCCAGTCTCTAGAGCAGGATTCTCAATTAGCTCTTCCTTCAGTCTTTGTTCAAAAGCTAAAGTAGGCAATTGTATTAACTTCATCAACTGGATTTGTTGAGGAGATAATTTTTGAGATAATTTGAGTTGTAAACTTTGTTTAAGCATTCTTTTGTGAATATTAATTACAAATAAAAAAAATGTTTACTTTAAAACATATTCTTTTTCAAATTTAATGAAAATATGTGATAAAGTAAACACTTTTATAAAGGTCTTATTATATTAAAACTCTGCGTTCTGCGGTGTTCTAGGGAAAGGAATCACGTCTCTAATATTCGTCATTCCTGTCGCAAATAATACAAGACGTTCAAAACCAAGTCCAAATCCACTGTGAGGAGCTGTTCCGAATTTTCTTGTATCTAGGTACCACCAAAGCTCTTCTTTGTCAATTCCCATTTTTTCTATTTTCTCTAATAGTACATCATAGCGTTCTTCTCTTTGAGAACCACCTACGATCTCTCCAATACCAGGGAATAGGATATCCATTGCTCTTACTGTTTTTCCATCTTCGTTCATTCTCATATAGAATGCTTTGATTTCAGCAGGATAATCAAATAAAATTACCGGACATTTAAAGTGTTTTTCTACTAAGTAACGCTCATGCTCACTTTGTAAATCTGCACCCCATCCATCGATGATATATTTAAACTTCTTGTTTTTATTAGGCTTACAGTTTCTTAAGATATCTACAGCCTCAGTATAGCTAACACGTTTAAAGTTGTTATCTACTACGAAACGAAGTTTTTCTAATAGTGTCATTTCGCTGCGTTCAGCTTGAGGTTTTGTTTTTTCCTCATCTTGTAAACGCTTGTCTAAGAATGCTAAGTCATCAGCACATTTATCTAGTACGTAGTTGATTACATATTTGATAAAGTCTTCTGCTAAGTCCATGTTGTCGTCTAAGTTGTTAAACGCAACTTCTGGCTCGATCATCCAGAACTCTGCTAAGTGACGAGATGTGTTTGAGTTCTCAGCACGGAACGTTGGTCCGAATGTATATACTGAACCTAATGCCATAGCATAAGTCTCAGCTTCTAGTTGTCCAGATACAGTTAAGTTAGTAGTCTTTCCAAAGAAATCTTGTGAGAAGTCTATTTTTCCTTCTTCTGTACGAGGTAGATTATTTAAGTCTAAGTTTGTTACTCTGAACATTTCTCCTGCTCCTTCTGCATCAGATCCTGTAATGATAGGTGCATTGAAATAGAAGAATCCATTCTCTTGGAAATATTTATGCACTGCATAAGATAAAACACTACGCACTCTCATAATAGCTCCAAATACATTTGTACGGATTCTCAAGTGAGCATTTTCACGTAAGAATTCTAGAGAGTGTTTCTTAGGTTGTATCGGATACTCTTCTGGATTAGCTTCTCCGTACACTTTAAGATTTTCAACTTGTATTTCTACAGTTTGACCAGCCCCTTGGCTCTCTACTAATGTTCCTCTAACTGAGATTGCAGCTCCTGTGTGAATCTTTTTTAACAACTCTGCTGGGAACTTATCTAAATCAACAACACATTGAATATTGTTAATCGTAGATCCATCATTCAAGGCGATAAATTGGTTGTTTCTAAACGTTTTTACCCATCCTTTTGCTTTAACTTCATGGAGTAGACCTTTGCCTGCCAGTAGATCGTTAATTTTCGTATGTTTCATCGTGATTTATAATTTTAATAATCAGTGTCTTATTTAGACAATTTCAAATACTTGCAAAAATAGTAAAATATTGTGTATTATGGAATAAAGAAATTGCCATAATACGGTAATAATTACATGAGAATAAAGAATAGGCTAATTAGAGTGAAAGAATGGAAGTACTCTAATTGTTGAGAACAGTAGAGAACTGGGCGATAGTGGTAGAAGAGAAGGGGGATACAAAACAAAAGCAGCCTATTTGTAGACTGCTTTTAAACCATTATTTAGCGTTTTTCTTTTTGTTGATTCTGTCTTCTGCTTTTTTCATAGCAGCTTGTTGAGAAGTTATCTTGTGTTCTTTAGCATAATTAAGTACTTCTAAAGTGGTGTTGTAGATGTTTTCAGTGCGTTTTAAAGCTTCATCTAGTCCATAGTGAACTATCTCACCAAAAACATTAATAATTCCTCCTGCGTTGATTAAAAAGTCGGGAGCATAGACAATTCCTCGTTCTTGTAGTCTTTTGCCGTGTATAGCTTCTACTGCTAATTGATTGTTAGCTGCTCCTGCTATTACTTTTGCTTTGATTTTTTCGATAGTATCATCATTGATAGTCGCTCCTAAAGCACAAGGAGAATAGATATCTACATCTTCTGAGTATAGGTCTGTACCAGTAAATATCTTAGTATTATATTTTTTTGCTACTTCACTCACTCTCTCTTCATTGATATCTGTGATTGTAACTATGGCTCCACTGGCAGTTAAGTGTTTTACTAATGTCTCGCCGACATTCCCTATTCCTTGTACCAGCACTTTTTTACCTTCTAAGTTATCAGACCCAAATTGATAATGTGCCGCCGCTTTTAATCCCATAAATACTCCATATGCAGTTACAGGCGAAGGGTTGCCTGATCCTCCTAGACTTTCTGATATACCAGTCACATGAGGTGTGATAGAATGGATTAGATCCATATCTGCTGTGGTGGTACCTACGTCTTCAGCTGTGATATATCTACCACTAAGAGAGTTGACATAATGGGCAAAAGCTTTGATGAGTTCTGGACTTTTATCCTTTTTAGAATCACCCATGATTACAGCTTTACCCCCTCCTAAGTCTAGTCCAGAGATAGCAGATTTATAAGTCATCCCTCTAGAGAGGCGTAGTACATCATTTAGCGCTTCCCATTCTGATGTGTAGTTCCACATTCTTGTTCCACCGAGTGCAGGACCTAGTGTAGTATTGTGTATACCTATGATTGCCTTTAATCCAGATTCTTTATCGTGACAGAACATAATTTGCTCATGATTGTCAAAGGATATTTGTCCAAATACTGGAGATATCTTTTTAAGCTCTTCTGGTGAATAGATTGTTGTATTCATAATCAATGAATTTTAGGGTTAGTTATCTATAAAGATAAGTAAAAAAGCATTGATTATGAGTGTGGTATGTTCTGTTTTTGATAGAAATAGAGATATCGCAATAGCAATTCCCTAATCAGAAAGTATATGATAAAAAAAAATCCGCACACTTGCGGATTTTTTAAACTTTCATGATTTCTGCTTCTTTTGCTGCAAGAATATCATCTATTTTTTTTACGTAACCATCAGTTAACTTCTGAACTCTCTCTTCAGCATCTTTACAGATATCTTCAGATGTTCCGTTTTTCTCTTCTTTTTTGATATCGTTATTTGCATCTTTACGAGCATTTCTGATACCTACTTTAGCATCATCCGCTTCAGATTTAGCTTGTTTAGCTAGATCTTTACGTCTTTCCTCTGTTAATGCAGGGATATTGATGATAATGTTGTCTCCGTTATTCATTGGATTTAAACCTAGATTAGCGATCATAATTGCTTTTTCGATAGGTTGTAACATGTTTTTCTCCCATGGAGTAACAGTTAATGTACGTGCATCAGCTGCATTTACATTTGCTACTTGAGATAGTGGAGTTTGTGAACCGTAGTAGTCTACGAATACTGCTCCTAACATCTGTGGAGATGCTTTTCCAGCGCGGATGTTTAATAATGTTTTTTCTAAGTGAGCTACAGTATTGTCCATAGACTCTTTGGCAGCGTCGATTATTAAATTGATTTCTTCTGTCATAACTATAGATTAATTAACGTTTACGGATACAGTAGTTCCTACTGAATCTTCTCCTTGGCAAACTTTTAATAAATTATCTTGTTTATTCATATCGAATACTACGATTGGTAATTCATTTTCTCTACTTAGAGTAAATGCTGTAGTATCCATTACATTTAGTCCTTTTGTTAAACAATCGCTGAAAGAGATTTTTTCAAATTTAACTGCTGTTGGATCTTTTTCTGGATCAGCTGTATAAACACCATCCACTCTTGTTCCTTTTAAGATTACATCAGCATTAATCTCTACTCCTCTTAATACAGCAGCTGTATCAGTAGTGAAGTAAGGGTTACCTGTACCAGCACCGAAGATTACGATTCTTCCTTTTTCTAAGTGGCGAACAGCTCTTCTTTTGATATAAGGTTCTGCTACAGCCTCTATTTTTAAGGCAGTCTGTAATCTAGTTAACATTCCAGCAGCTTCTAATGCTCCTTGTAATGCCATACCATTGATAATGGTAGCAAGCATTCCCATGTAGTCACCTTGTACTCGGTCCATCCCTACATTTGCTCCAGCAACGCCTCTAAAAATATTTCCTCCACCTATTACAATCGCAATTTCAACACCTAAATCGTGAACTTTTTTTACTTCAGCAGCATACTCTGCTAATTTCTTAGGATCAATACCATATTGTTGATCTCCCATTAAGGCTTCTCCACTTAATTTTAGTAGAATTCTTTTGTACTTCATTGAAAGATATTTTTAAAGTTTTGCAAATATAAAGATTATATGCTTCTATGGAATAGCTTTTTTAAAAATATGTTGATTCTCTTCGAATGTCTGTTTTGCCGTTTGATATCCTAAGTCATAAATCTCATCCATTTTCTTCTTACTACGTTCAAAGGTAGAGTAGAGCGTTAGCTCTTTGGGCTCTATAAGCCAGTCACATAGTTTGCCTAACTTAGCGTTGTTTATCGTAGTCATCAGCTCATATGCTCTGAATGTCACTGATCGTATAGATGTTAGACTATCAGCAGTTACTTGTTGTATTGGCGTTACATTGCTCCCGATGATGTAATCGCATTTACCTTTTAGTAATTCGATTGGAAAGTTATTGATAATCCCTCCGTCACTATATATTTTATTGCCAATTTGATATGGTGAAAATACACCAGGGAATGCACTAGATGCTAGGATTGCATCTACTATCTTTGTCTTTTTATTAAATACGTGCAATTTGCCACTGACGATATCAGTAGCGTTGATGTATACAGGTATGTCTAAGTCACCAATGGTCAGGTCACTAAACACTTTATTCAAATATTTGTCAAAAGCGTTTACATCCATTAACCCTGCTTTTTTTAAAGTAAAGTGTTGCCAGTTAAAGATATTAACAGACTTAAAGAACATCAATATTTCTTTTGGTTCTATGCCTCTTGCGTATAATGAAGATACTATAGAACCAGCACTAGTACCTGCTAGATAGTTTGGTTTGATCTGTTGTTCGTCTAAGAACTGTAATACTCCTGCATGGGCTATACCTTTATAACCACCACCTGATAGCACTAATCCGATTTTGGTTTTATGTATCATAATTTTAATGTTTAAGCACGTCTAAAATGATCTATATCTATCAGAATATACATTATCTTAAGCTATTAACGATCTAAGCATGTCGTTTAGGCGCTAAATTTGCTTGGACAATTTATCTCCCTGACTTTTGTCATCATTTTATTTGCTGTAAAAGGTTTATCTTTGGTAATAACAAACAATAAAAGTACACAAAATGATAAACATTGATTCAAAATACATTGACAAAAGTTTTAGTTATACTGAATTTAGACAATTTGTTACTGATGCATTGACTAATGATAAAGCTTCTTTAGAACTTAGCGATGATTATTTAGCTTATGCAGAGTTGAACGAAGCTAGGCTACATCGCTTAGACAAGACGATGAAAGTAGAAGAAGAAGTCGCTGCTAAATTGGCAAATCTGAAGAAAAAGTATACTTGGATAGTGATAACAGAATGTTGGTGTGGTGATGCAGCTCAGATAGTTCCTATCCTAAATAAGATGGCTGAAGTAGCTCCTAACATTGAGATGAGATTAGTACTAAGAGATAAAAACCTAGAGCTAATGGATGCTTTCTTAACGAATGGAGGTAGAGCTATCCCAAAGTTGATCATCGTAGAACAAGATACACTTAATGTATTAGGACACTGGGGACCAAGACCTGCCTTAGGACAAAAAGTAGTGACAGATTATAAAGCTGCTCATGGTGTAGTGGACGAAGCAGGTAAGGTAGAACTACAGAAGTGGTACACTAAAGATAAAGGACATGAAGTACAAAAAGAAGTAATAGAGTTAATGACATCTTTTGAATAATAACTAAAAAACGCTCTTTCAGACTTGTGAAAGAGCGTTTTTTAGTTATTATAAATAGATGATTTACAGTCTCACTAAAGTAATCTGTAGTCAATAGAGTAATGGTTTGAGCACTGTGAGTAAAACTATCTAACGATAGGACCTATGATGTTTAGTCTAGGATCTAATGACATTCCTGCTGGATTACAGCCAGGCGCCCCTTCAGGTATAGTTTGTCCTAATTTTTCAAAGTATGTTGCCCATACAGGGAATGTTTCTTTAGTGTATTTTGATTTATACGTCATTGGGTATAGGTAGAAGAAACTCTTATTCTTATTAGATACTTTAAAGGCTTCATATATAAGCTCCGAACAATAGTATTTACCATTAGCATATAGATAATTATCATCATAAGGAACACCTACTTGTTTTATAGCAAATTCTTTTGCTGCAGGAATTAGTTTGGTCAACTTACCTTTTAGACGGCCTATGTACATAGGCTCTTTTGTTTTGTTTAGAAAGTCCTCCATTGGCGTAATACATACCTCAGGCCAAGTCGCTTCTATGACTTGTAGACTGCCTTCGTGTTCTATAACCATTCCCATATGGTTAAAATTTAAATCATTATAACCAAAAGTTACTTCGTTTATAGCATCACATAAAGGACCACAATCTATATTTTGGAAGATAAGGTCACCTTCTTGGTATTCTGTTTTTTGTCCCCAAGATAGTTGTGTTATGAAAACAAATAGAAAAAGTATATTACGCATAAGTTATTTTTTAGTCCAAAATAAACTGTAAAGATGAGCAGCAGTAGTAATTGATAATAGAAATCTACAGTAGCTATATCATCACGCTAATATTATATAAGAGGTGATGAGAGAATGGTAGAATACAATTAATTCAGCTATTTTATCTATCGCTTATTTTGGTTTTAGGCAAAGATAGGAGGAACATTACTGATTTTCAAATCGTTTTAGCTATTAGTATACGTGGTTTACTCATAAAAAGTCATGCTTTACTTATTTGTGGTGGGGGGAGTGTATTAGTATGTCTATTTTCGTGTTTAGAAAAAAATGTTATGTCGTTGATTTTAAATAGAAAAAAGAAGGTTTTATCTATATTAGGTCTTTTGCTTTTACTAGGATGTAATAAAACTAAGGAGGAGCCAAAAGGAATTGAAGATTATCAAGAGTTAGATAAAATGGAATATATACATCCAGAGAAAGAAAGTGAATTGTCATTCTTTTTCGTGGAAGGTATGGATCGTGAAGGCTTGCATTATACAGGTGAAGTAAAGCTAAAAGGAGATGTCGGTGCAGGGTATATAGCGAGTGATAGTTTAGGTGTTAGATTCTATATAGAGATAGAGCGCTCTCAGGAGGGAGGACTCTTAGGTATGGATACAAATGGCAATGTTTATCAACTTGCTTTTAAGAGGGAAGAATAAAAGACATGATGATTAGGTTGTGTATTTAGTACACCATGAGTATTGAAAATAAAAATAAGCCATTATGCTTATTCATTCACTCTCTCTGTTCCTCCTCAGCCTTCAGTGCTTCTAAGATAGAGCGCGCTTCATAGATCACACCTTCATGCGCATTATCACTAGAAGGCAAAGGCTCTCTAGACTTTATTTCTTTTATGATTTTCTTTCTGACTTGACGGATGAGTCCAGGTGGTAATTCTTTTTTAGTTTCGGATTCTTCTTCCATAAGTGGGATAGGAGGTGATGATTCACTTACACTATCTGTTATAGATACAAGTGTTCCCCTGTTCTCAGTTCCCTCGTTTTCTGTTTTCCCGTTATCCGTTTCCCCATTCCCCGTAGGTCTGTTCCCCATTTCCTCGTTCCTAGTTTCACCGTTCCCAGTTTCCCCGTTACCTGTTTTCTGTTCTCCATTTTCTGCTTCTAAGATCCCGTGAAAGCAACTTGTGCTATGTACACTACCGTCTTCTGCTTTCCACATACTCCATAGATAAACTTTCCCTTGTTGCCATCCATTAGGTAGACTGAAATGAGCATATCTGTCTTTGCGTTGTCCGATAGTAGGGATGCTAATGAATTTGTCTAGTTCTTCGTGATACGCCATGATCGTCAGTGCGTCTGTATCGAGCGTCAGGGGATTGATCAGATGATTATCCCATTGCACTTTTAGCTTTCCAGTTTTGAGCATGCTTATTTTTTTAATCACAGCAGGAGCGAGGGTTCCGATAGAGAGCAGCACCTTGTCTATTTGTATGTATTGTTCCTCTTCATGCATTGTGATGCCCTGCTTCATCAGCCTAGAAATCATTTGTTCTTTTCCCGACATCCATTTCTCCCCATTATACACCGCAGGACAATGCGCATTGACAAAATCCTTGAATTTACTAGCAAAGGTAGATACCAGGCTCATCTTATCCCATTGTTTTAACTGCTTCTCAGTTGCTTTCTTACTTGATTTTAGTGGCTTAGCGCGGAGTATATTCCTTCCTCTCCACAGTACACCTACTACGGTTCCTACCTTTCCTACTACAGCACCTAATATTCCTTCTTTGATTTCTGCCATGATTTCTTTGTTTTTTGGTTATTACAAGGTATAAAATACTGATATGATATTATTTAACTGTTCAAACAATCGATAAAAAAGATCATCCTAGCACACATCACACTTCATAAAAATAAGAACATGAAATGAAGAATATCAAAGCGAATGATTTCGTCTTGTAGAGAACTTATTTTGACTGCTGTATGACCGTATTAAGTTTTCATAAAAGAAGAATAGAAGATGTATAAAAGAACTATTCTTGGGCAAAAGTTACTTTAAACCCGTTATAGTCCTAGTATAGTCCTATAATTGTCCAAGGAAAGGCTGTTATACCGCAGTTTTGTTGACGTTATCAAAAGGTTGGTGTGATTTTGGGTTTTATTAAACAGTTGATATTTAATTTTTTATGAAATTATGTAACTAAAAAAGTTTTGAAAAAAATAACTCTTTATAAGGCGTTACTCTTCTTCAAGGAGGAATAGGGGATGGAAATAAGAGAAATGAGAGTAGGGGACTTGTTTTTTGAGGTATAATCAGAGTGAAAATAGAAAAAAGTATTTTTAAATTTTGGGTAATTCTGTGAGGGTAGTGTAAGTCACGGATTATAAATCCGCGACAACGAGTGTGTAGGATGTGATTCTTCACAAGCTCAGTATGACATCGGAAGAGGAGTAGTGTAAGTCACGGATTATAAATCCGTGACAACGAGATAGACTGTGATTGATATAGTAAGCTACGCGATATCACGATATAACGAATTACTTCACAGTTCACAGAAAAACAAAAAAGCCACAAGATATCTTGTAGCTTTTTGATTATATATTGTCAGCGATTGCTTTTAATACTTGTTCTTCGAACTCTTCCGGAGTGATGGCGTTGATGACATCGAAGTCTCCGATTTTGGTTCTGCGCAGGGCGCTTAGGTGTGCTCCAGAGTTTACTTTGTTTCCAAAATCATAAGCTAGAGAGCGGATATAAGTTCCTTTAGAACACACGACTCTAAAATCAACATTAGGAAGGGCTGTCTGTGTTAATTCAAACTCTTCTATGGTGATAGGTCTAGTCGCTATCTCTACTTCTTCTCCTTTGCGAGCGTGTTCATACAGGCGTTTGCCATCTTTCTTAAGCGCAGAGAAGATAGGAGGACGTTGTTCTGTAGTTCCCATAAAGGATAGTCTTGCCTCTTCTAACAGTGCTTCTGTGATATGTTCTGTAGGGAAGGTCTGGTCTATCTCTGTCTCTAAGTCATAAGATGGAGTAGTTCCTCCTAGTGTGATTGTCCCAGTATATTCTTTTATTTGTCCTTGTAATTCACTGATTTGTTTTGTGGATTTACCTGTACAGATGATAAGAAGTCCAGAGGCTAAAGGATCTAAAGTTCCTGCATGACCTACTTTAATCTTTTTTAAGTCAAAGTGTTTTTTTAATAGCCATTTAATTTTGTTTACTGCTTGGAATGACGACCAGTGCAGCGGTTTGTCTATTAATAGTATTTGCCCACTCTGAAAGGCTTCAGTATTGTATTGTATCATTCTTATTTAAGATATCCGAAGTATAATAATAGTATAGCTCCAGCTATAATTCTGTAGTATCCCCAAGGTTTAAAACCGTATTTTTTAATGATGCCGATAAAGAATTTAATAGCGATAATCGATACGATAAAGGCAAGTACATTTCCTAATAAGAATAATTTCATATTATCAGGATTGTCTAGAAGTATCTCATATCCTATTCTTCCTGATTCATATTTCTTAAGTACAATAGAGTACACAGTCACAGCAGCCATAGTAGGTACTGCTAAGAAGAATGAGAACTCTGCAGCTACTTGTCTAGAAAGCCCTTGTTGCATACCTCCAATGATAGATGCAGCAGAACGGCTCGTACCTGGCATCATCGCAAGACACTGCCAAAACCCGATAGTAACAGCTTGTCTAACAGTAATGTCTTCTTCACGTACGGTCTTAGGGTTCTTAAAGTACTTGTCTATAAAGATTAATACAAAACCACCAATAATCAACATAATCGCGATGTAGATAGTCTCTCCTAATACCTTGTCAATAGCTTCGTCAAATAATTTTCCTAATACTAAAGCAGGGATAACTGCTAAGACTAATTTTTTATAGAAGTTCAGTTTACTAAAGTCAAAGAACTTTCTCCAGTATAGAGCCACTACGGCTAGGATAGCTCCAAACTGTATAGCTGTTTGAAATAATTTTACGAATTCGTCTTCTTGAATACCATAAGCAGAACTTACGAATATCATATGCGCAGTAGAAGATACTGGTAGATACTCTGTTAATCCTTCTACTATGGCTAGGAGGATAGCTTGTATTAAATCCATTTAATGTAGTTATATTATTTATTGTCTTTTTTAAATATTGCATAAATAGCTACTCCTATTCCGATAAAGAATACTGTAGGAGCTAGATGTATGCGTCTAAAGCTATAGATGTCTTCATTAAACTCTGTAGGAACATCGTTAGTAGCACCCGCCATTAAGAAAAAACTAAGTGCAATTAAAGCTATACTTACCAGTAGTATAATATAGTTCTTCTTAGTGAAAAGAAGCACATTCTGGTTTTGATCTTGATCTTTCATATTTAATAAAGTTCGTCTGATTTTAGGTTTAAGAATCTTTGTGTAGCAAAGAATGTACTGATACTAGTGATAATCCCTCCTAAGATTAATATTCCACATGATACGATCACTAGAGGCATATAATCTTCTTTTGGGTTGATATTTAGATCAGGTAGTTTGCTGTCAGCATAGAATGTAAGCGCAGTGATAGCTATGATGGCTAGTATAGAGCCTATTAGTCCTAGCTTCATACTATGTCTGATAAATGGGCGTCTGATGAAACGCTTTGTAGCTCCTACCATTTGCATGGTCTTAATGGTAAAACGGCTAGAGAAAATTAATAGTCGTAGAGAGCTATTGATTAATAGCATAGATATAATCGTAAGGAAGGCTGCTATAATAAGCACCCACTTCGTGATCTTATCTACGTTCTCATTGACTAGATCTACTAGTTGTTTGTCATATTTTATATCGCTTATCGCTGTGTTAGCATTGAATTCTTTAAGGATAATATCTATACTGTCATTCACGACATATTCTCCTTTTAAGTGAATGTCATAAGAGTCTTGTAAAGGGTTGAATCCTAAGTAATCAACGAAATCTTCACCTAAGGTCTCTTGGTGTTCTTTAGCAGCATCTTCTTTAGAGACGAAGCGATGCTCTTTTATATAGGTGTGCTTTTCTAACTTCTTACCAAATTTTTCTATGACTGCTTTAGAAGTGTTTTTCTCAAAGAATATAGTCATAGGTATATTCTCTCTAAAGTTGTCAGAGATTTTTTTAGAATTAATAACGAATAGACTTAGCGATCCTAATAAGAATAGAACCAAGAAAATACTAAGTATAACTGAAAAATAAGACGAAATTAGTTTTCGCTTTTGATATTTTTCATAAGAGCTAGCCATATATCAAATTTTAAGTGCGTAAAAATAACAAACAAAAATGTTTTTATTGAGACAATAACGATTAAAGTTTTCTAATTGTTATAAATATAGTTTATTTTTGCCTGAATTGACGGTTTTTTTTGTCAAACTTAGAATGGTGTTAGAAAATAGGATTTGACTTCTTAGAAATTCAAATTAGTATTCTGCGTTATTATAGTGTGATTGAAGAACTAACCAAAGTATAAAAATTGATATATATAATAGTATGAAGTATTATCCAAACGAAATTGAAGCTAAATGGCAGAAATTTTGGAAAGAAAACCAAACTTTCAAAACAGAGAATAATGTTGACAAGCCTAAGTATTACGTATTAGATATGTTCCCTTACCCATCTGGAGCAGGATTACATGTGGGGCACCCACTCGGATACATAGCTTCGGATATTTTTACTCGTTATAAACGTCAAAAAGGTTTTAATGTTCTTCATCCTCAAGGATATGATAGTTTCGGGTTGCCAGCTGAGCAATATGCTATCCAGACAGGACAACACCCTGCTGTGACTACAGAAGTAAATATAGATCGTTATAGAGAACAGTTAGATAAAATTGGTTTTTCATTTGACTGGAGTAGAGAGGTACGTACTTCTAATGCGGACTATTATAAACATACACAATGGATCTTTATCCAATTGTTCAATTCGTGGTATAATAAAGTAAGCGATAAAGCGGAGTCTATCGATACATTAGTGACTATCTTCGAAAAAGAAGGAAATGCAAATGTGCAAGCTGTATCTGAGGATGCTATCGAGATCTTTAGCGCTGATCAGTGGAATGCGTTCTCAGCTGATGAAAAAGAGCAAATTCTACTAAAATATAGAATGACTTACTTAGCCGAGACAGAAGTAAACTGGTGTCCTGCTCTAGGAACTGTATTGGCGAATGATGAGATTAAAGATGGTCTGTCTGAAAGAGGTGGGCATCCAGTGGTTAGAAAAAAAATGAAACAATGGAGTATGCGTATCTCTGCTTATGCAGAACGTCTACTTCAAGGGTTAGAAGATATTGACTGGACTGAGAGTATTAAAGAGAGTCAAAGAAACTGGATCGGAAAATCTGTAGGGGCTTCTGTAGTATTTAACTTAAAAGAAAGTGATGATACGATAGAAGTGTTCACTACTAGACCTGATACTATCTTTGGTGTTAGTTTTATGACTCTTGCTCCAGAGCACGATTTAGTGAGAAAAATCACTACAGCAGAACAAAAGGCAGCTGTAGAAGCTTATATAGATGCTACTTCTAAGAGAAGTGAGCGCGACCGTATGGCAGATGTGAAGACTATCTCAGGAGTATTTACAGGAGCGTATGCTGAACATCCTTTCACAAAAGAACCGATAGAAATATGGATCGGAGATTACGTGTTAGCAGGTTATGGAACTGGAGCTGTAATGGCTGTTCCGGCTGGCGATACAAGAGATTATGCTTTTGCAAAACACTTCGGTATTACAATCAAGAATATCTTTGATCAAGATATTTCAGAGGAGGCATATGCAGAGAAAGAAGGTTTCTTGTTAATCGAGTCTGATTTCTTAAATGGATTAGGGTTTAAAGATGCGACTCTTAAGGCTATCGAAGCACTAGAGAAAATAGGACAAGGAAAAGGAAAGACAAACTACCGTTTGCGTGATGCTGTATTTTCACGTCAGCGTTATTGGGGTGAGCCATTCCCAGTGTACTATGTAAATAATCTTCCTAAGATGATTGACAAAAAATACTTGCCTATCGTTCTACCTGAAGTAGAAAAGTATTTGCCGACAGAAGATGGTCAACCACCTTTAGGGAATGCAACTGTATGGGCGTGGGATACTGCTAATAATAAAGTAGTAGAAAACGACAAGATAGACGGGGTAACGGTATTTCCACTAGAGTTAAATACAATGCCTGGTTGGGCTGGTTCTTCTTGGTACTGGATGCGTTATATGGATCCTCAGAATACAGAAGAAATCGCCTCTCCTGAAGCATTAGCTTATTGGCAAAATGTAGATTTATATATAGGAGGAAGCGAGCATGCTACTGGACACTTATTATATAGTCGTTTCTGGAATAAATTCTTAAAGGATATAGGGGTGGCTCCAACGGAAGAACCTTTCAAGAAGTTGATTAATCAAGGAATGATTTTAGGTACTTCTGCTTTTGTTTATAGAATAGAAGGAACGAATACGTTTATATCTAAAGATATGATTAAGGATGAAAAGGTTCAACAGCTATATGCTTATGTTGGATTAGTTAATTCATCATCTGAATTAGATACAGAAGGGTTTAAAGCATGGAGACCAGACTATGCAAATGCAGAGTTTGTCTTGAATGCTAGTGGTAAATATATCGTAGGACACGAGGTGGAAAAGATGTCTAAGTCTTATTTCAACGTGGTGAATCCTGATGATATCTGTGATGAATATGGAGCGGATACACTGCGTCTATACGAAATGTTCTTAGGGCCATTAGAGCAAGCTAAACCATGGAATACGGCTGGTATATCTGGTGTGGCAGGTTTCTTAAAGAAATTGTGGAGACTATATGCAGATGATAATGGTGTGATCGTGACCAATGATGAGCCAACGGCAGAGATGTATAAGTCACTTCACAAAACAATCAAGAAAGTGACTGAGGATATAGAGAACTTCTCTTTTAATACTTCAGTTTCACAGTTTATGATATGTGTGAATGAATTGTCACAGCTAAAATGTAATCACAGAGCTATTTTAGAGCCATTAGCAATAGTGGTTTCTCCTTATGCTCCGCATATTGCAGAAGAGTTGTGGTCTATGCTAGGACATACTACATCTGTAACGTATGCTGAGTTCCCAGAATTCAACGCATCGTATTTAGTAGAGAGTGCAAAAGAGTATCCTGTGTCGTTTAATGGAAAAATGAGATTCAAGATTGAGTTGCCATTAGACTTAACAGAAGAAGAGATTAAAGCAATCATCTTAGCAGACGAAAGAACAGTAGCTCAACTTCAAGGTAGAGAGCCTAAGAAGGTAATTATTGTTCCAGGTAAGATTATTAACTTGGTTGGATAAATTACAGTATGATTGTAAGTCTTATAAATGCACTTATTATCACAAATAAATACAGAAAGCCTCAACATCGATGTTGAGGCTTTTTCTTTTTAGAGGTTATGTTATATTTATTTATAAAAAAAGGGTTATTAGTTTTAGCTAATAACCCTTCGTATATAAGGTGTGAATTATTTACCTGGACGCAAGAGAAGAGAGTGTTCAAAATCTTTTTGAATAGCTCTAAGATTGCGTTCTCCTTCTAATCTAGTTTTATAATTTCCTACTAAAACTTTGTAAGAAGGATTAGTATAAATTATCGTAGCATTAACATCAGGATACAATCTTCTGAAGCTGTTTAGGGCAGCTCTAGCTTCTGTATTTTTGCCGAAAAATATCTGTATTTTGTATTTATCGTTTACAGTTGTCGACGTATTTGTGTTTTTCTTCTTATTTAGTAGTTCTTTTATGGCTGAGGGTTCATTTAATGTGGTTTTAGATGATTGAGCTATAATTACGTGATTAGTAAATAGAACTAGAATTAAGACAAGAAAATTTCTTAAAAATCTCATAATGAATAAAGTTTAAGGCAAATTTACAAATTATCTTGATAATGAGGTAATCGTACGTTATTTAGAACGCATATAAATTGTATTTTAAGCATGGTAAAGGTTTTAAGAGTAACTCATAAATTGTATTTTTGTCGGAGTTTGTAAATAAGGTGTATAAGATAGCGGTCTAATTGGCTGTTAAATAAGACCAAGTTTAGTTGAAAATCATTTTATAACTATGAAAAAAGTGGGTAACCATAATTCGTTTTCAAAGATTTTATTCTTTTGTTTAGCGTTAATGCTATCGTTTACTACAATTTCGTTTGCTCAAGATGCAGCAAAAGGTAAGGAATTGTTTAACTCTAACTGTGCGGCTTGTCACAAGTTGGATGGAACTTCTACTGGACCAGCTCTTCGTGGAGTAGTTGAACGACATGATGTAGCTTGGCTACACAAGTGGATTAAAAGTAGTTCTTCATTGATTAAATCTGGAGATGCTGCTGCTGTTAAATTATTTAACGACTGGAATAAGGTTGTTATGAATGACTTCCCTGGATTGTCAGACGAAGACATTGATAATATCTTAGCTTATACTTCAGAAGAGAAAGCTGCTCCAGCGCCTGTAGCTGGTGCTCAAGGTGGAGCTGCTGGGCAATCTAACAATGACGGTGTTTCTAATATTATTGTATTAGGAGCTTTAGTTGTTGTATTGATGCTTCTAGTAACTATGCTATTCTTCGTTAAGAGAGTATTAAACAAAGTAGTAGAGGTTAATGGATTAACTCCTGAAGTACGTAAATCAATTCCATTGTGTACAGCATTCGTTAAAAATAAATTTTTAGTGATTGTTTCTGTTATCGTATTAGTGTTATTCGGATCATACTTCGCGTATGGATGGATGATGCAAGTAGGTGTTGACCAAGGGTATGAGCCAGTACAACCAATTCACTTCTCTCACAAGATTCACGCTGGAGATAACGGTATTGACTGTAAATACTGTCACTCTGCTGCAAGATCTAGTAAAACTTCGGGTATTCCATCATTGAACGTTTGTATGAACTGTCATGAGAATATCAATGAGTTTACAGGTGAAGCTGGAAAAGACTACGGTAAGTACACTCCAGAATTCTATACTGCAGAGATTCAAAAATTATATGATGCAGTAGGATGGGATCCTGCAACAAACAAATATACTGGAAAAGAAAAACCAGTTAAGTGGGTTAGAATTCACAATCTTCCTGACTTCGCATACTACAACCACTCTCAACACGTAAATGTTGCAGGTTTAGAATGTCAAACTTGTCACGGACCAGTTGAAGAAATGGAAATTATGAGACAACACTCTCCATTAACAATGGGATGGTGTATTGACTGTCACAGAAAAACTGACGTTAAGTTAGAGAGCAATGAGTACTACGCTAAAATTCACAAAGAATTATCAGAGAAGTACGGAGTTGAGAAATTGACTGTAGCTCAAATGGGAGGTTTAGAGTGTGGTAAATGTCACTATTAATAAATTAAGAATAAGAAGCTAATATATATATACAATGGCATCAAACAAAAAATACTGGAAAAGTGTTGAGGAGCTGAATGAAAATAGTTCTATTGTTGAGTCGCTAAGAAACAATGAGTTTGTTGAAGAAATTCCTACTGATGAGTTTCTTGGAGATCAAAGTAAATTGTCTTCTTCATCAACTACTCGTCGAGACTTTTTGAAATATGTAGGTTTTTCTACTGCAGCAGCAACTTTAGCTGCATGTGAGGGGCCTGTTGTGAAATCTATTCCGTATGTAGTACAGCCAGAAGAGATTATTCCTGGTGTTGCAGATTATTATGCAACGACTATTGCTGATGGATTTGACTTTGTAAACGTTCTAATCAAAACTCGTGAAGGGCGTCCAATCAAAGTTGATAATAACAGACTAGCTAATGCTTACTCAGGAGCTAACGCTCGTGTGAACGCATCAGTTTTATCAATGTATGATAGCCTTCGTTTGAAAGGTTCTAAAATCGGTGGTAAAAGTGCTTCATGGGATGAAGTAGATGCAAAAGTTAGAGCAAGTTTACAAGATGCAAAAGCAAATGGAGGAAACGTTGTATTGTTAACAAATACAATGGCTAGTCCATCTACTGATAAAATTATAGCAGAGTTTATCGCTGCTAACCCAACAGCTAAACACGTTGTATATGATGCTGTATCTTCATCTGCTGCTGCAGATGCTTATGAGAAAGCTTATGGTGTTCGTGGATTAGCAGATTACGATTTTGGTGCTGCTGATGTGATCGTTTCTATTGGTGCTGATATCTTAGGAGATTGGCAAGGTGGAGGATACGATTCGGCTTATGCTCAAAAACGTATTCCTAAAAATGGAAAAATGTCTAAGCATATCCAAATGGAGGCAAATATGTCTTTATCAGGAGCTAATGCTGACGTGAGAATTCCATTAACTGTAGCTAACCAAAAAGCTGCTTTAGTTAAGTTATACAATGCTATTGTAGGAGGAAGTGCTTCTGCTCCAGCTGTAGATAAGTACGAAGATGCTATTAAAAAAGCAGCTAGTCAACTTAAATCTGCTGGAAATAAAGGAGTTGTTGTAACAGGTCTTGATGATGTAAATGCTCAATTATTAGTGTTTGCAATTAACGAGGCGTTACAATCAGAAGCTTTCTTACCAGAGCAAACAAAATATGTTAGACAAGGTAATGCTACTCAAGTAGGACAATTAGTAAAAGATATGAACGCTGGTAAAGTTCACACGTTGATTATGTCAGGTGTTAACCCAGTGTATACTTTAGCTGATTCTGCTGCTTTCGTAGAAGGATTGAAAAAAGTAAAAACTTCAGTTTCTTTCTCATTGAAAGAAGATGAAACAGCTTTACTTTCTACTGTTGCTGCTGCAGCTCCACACTACTTAGAGTCTTGGGGAGATGTAATGATCAGAAAAGGTCACTACTCTGTAACTCAACCTACAATCCGTCCATTATTTGATACTAGACAATTACAAGATTCATTATTATTATGGTCAGGAAGCAATACTGCTTACTATGACTATGTTAAGAATGTTGGTAAGTCTTATGTAGCTGATAAAACTTGGAATCAATTAGTACACGATGGTTTTGCTGTTGTTGGAACAAACTCTAAAGTAAGTGCTTCTGCTGATTTCTCAGCTGCTGCATCTGCATTAGCTTCTGCTAAGAAAGTAGATGGTTTAGAGTTGGTATTCTATACTAAAACTGGTATGGGAGATGGACAACAAGCTAATAACCCTTGGTTACAAGAGTTCCCAGATCCTATCACTCGTGTATCTTGGGATAACTACGTAACTGTAGCTCAAGCTGATGCTGAGTCATTAGGAATCAAAAACTACCACGTTGCTAATGGTGGTCTTAATGGTAGCTATGTAACTATCGAAGCTAACGGTGTTAAATTAGAAAAAGTGCCAGCTCTTATCCAACCAGGACAAGCAAAAGGTACTATCGGTTTAGCGTTCGGTTACGGTAGAAAGGCTGCATTAAAAGAAGAAATGCAAGTAGGTGTTAATGCTTACACATTATACAAAGACTGTAATGGAGTACAAGGTGCTGCTATTACTCAAGTAGGTGGTGATCACGAGTTTGCTTGTGTTCAGTTACAAAACACTTTAATGAGTAGAGGTGATATCTTAAAAGATACTACATTAGAGATCTTCAATACAAAAGATGCTGAAGACTGGAATATTAAACCTGTGGTTTCTTACGATCACCAGACTGTACAAGCTTCTACTATTGATATCTGGGAATCATTTGATAGATCAGTTGGACATCACTTCAACTTATCAATTGATTTAAATGCATGTACTGGATGTGGTGCTTGTGTTATCTCTTGTCACGCTGAAAATAACGTACCTGTAGTAGGTAAGTCAGAAGTAAGAAGAAGTAGAGATATGCACTGGTTACGTATCGACAGATACTACTCTTCAGAAGATACATTCGCAGGAGATATCGAGAAAAAAGTTAATGCAAGTGGATTCGGAGAATACCGTGAAGTGTTCCAAGAATTAGAACATCCAGCTGAAAACCCACAAGTGGCTTTCCAACCAGTAATGTGTCAACACTGTAACCACGCTCCATGTGAGACTGTGTGTCCAGTAGCTGCTACATCACATGGTCGTCAAGGACAAAACCATATGGCTTATAACCGTTGTGTTGGTACAAGATACTGTGCAAACAACTGTCCTTATAAAGTTAGACGTTTCAACTGGTTCTTATATTCTCAGAACGATGCTTTCGATTACAACATGAATGATGATTTAGGACGTATGGTATTAAACCCAGACGTAGTAGTTCGTTCAAGAGGGGTAATGGAGAAATGTTCATTATGTATCCAAATGACTCAATCTACAATCTTAAAAGCTAAGAATGAAGGAAGAGCAATTCGTCCAAATGAATTTGAAACTGCATGTTCTGCAGCATGTTCAAGTGGAGCGATGGTATTTGGAGATGTAAATGATAAAGAGTCAGAAATTACTAAATTAGCTGAGTCAGATAGAGCTTACCATTTATTAGAGCACATTGGAACAAAACCAAATGTATTCTATCACGTTAAGGTTAGAAATATCTAGTTAAAAGAATTATTAATTAAAGAAACATATAAAGGATTATGTCGTCACATTACGAAGCACCCATTAGAAAACCTTTAGTTATTGGTGAGAAATCATATCACGATATAACTGTGGATGTGGCTAGACCTGTAGAAGGGAGAGCGAATAAACTATGGTGGAGAGTTTTTACTTTAGCTTTATTAGCGTTTCTATGGGGAGTAGGTTGTATGGCTTACACTGTAGGTACAGGTATAGGAACTTGGGGATTAAATAAAACCATTGGATGGGCTTGGGATATTACCAATTTCGTTTGGTGGGTAGGTATCGGTCACGCTGGTACGTTAATTTCTGCAGTATTATTATTATTTAGACAAAAATGGAGAATGGCGATTAACCGTTCTGCTGAGGCAATGACAATTTTCTCAGTAGTTCAGGCTGGTTTATTCCCTATCATTCACATGGGACGTCCATGGTTAGCATACTGGGTATTGCCTATTCCTAACCAATTCGGATCGTTATGGGTTAACTTTAACTCTCCATTATTATGGGACGTATTCGCGATTTCTACGTATTTATCAGTATCATTAGTTTTCTGGTGGACTGGTTTATTACCTGACTTCGCTATGTTACGTGATAGAGCTATTACGCCATTTACAAAAAGAATATATTCAATCTTATCATTTGGTTGGTCAGGTCGTGCAAAAGACTGGCAACGTTTTGAGGAAGTTTCATTAGTATTAGCTGGTTTAGCTACTCCTCTTGTACTTTCTGTACACACGATTGTATCTTTTGACTTTGCTACTTCAGTTATTCCTGGATGGCACACTACAATCTTACCTCCATATTTCGTAGCAGGAGCTATCTTCTCTGGATTCGCAATGGTAAATACCCTGCTTATCATCATGAGAAAAGTTTCTAACTTAGAAGATTATATTACAGTACAACATATTGAATTAATGAACATTATTGTAATGATCACTGGTTCTATCGTTGGGGTAGCATATATTACTGAGTTATGGGTTGCTTGGTATTCAGGAGTAGAGTATGAACAATACGCATTCTTAAACCGTGCAACAGGACCTTACTGGTGGTCTTACTGGTTAATGATGACTTGTAACGTAATTTCTCCACAGGTAATGTGGTTCAAGAAAATTAGAACTAATATCTTAGCATCGTTTGTTATCTCTTTAGTAGTAAACGTGGGGATGTGGTTTGAGCGTTTCGTAATTATCGTTACATCATTACACAGAGATTATTTACCATCTTCATGGACAATGTTCCAACCTACATTCGTAGATGCTGGTATTTACATCGGTACAATAGGTTTCTTCTTTGTATTATTCTTATTATATTCAAGAAGTTTCCCTGTAATTGCACAAGCAGAGGTAAAAACAATCTTGAAATCTTCAGGAGAGTTTTACAAAAAAGAAAGAGACAGCAAAGAGAATCATCAATCTTTAAATCATTAATATATTATGAGTAATAAAGTAATTCACGCACTATACAACGATGATGATGTGTTGTTACATGCTGTAAAAGAAACACGAGATGCTCATCATCATATTGAAGAAATCTATACACCATTCCCAGTACACGGTCTAGACAAGGCTATGGGATTAAAACCTACAAGATTAGCTATTTGTGCTTTCTTATATGGTTTGGTAGGACTTTCTTTCGGTACATTCATGATGTATTATATTATGATTGTAGATTGGCCACAAGATATTGGAGGTAAACCAAGTTTTAGCTTCATTCAGAATATGCCATCATTCGTTCCAATTATGTTTGAGATGACTGTATTATTTGCAGCTCACTTAATGGTTCTTACTTTCTTTATGAGAAGTAAATTATGGCCTTTCAAGAAAGCTGAAAATCCTGATGTAAGAACTACAGATGATCACTTCTTAATGGAAGTAGCTTTGAAAACTGATGAAGCAGCAGCGATTGAGTTCTTCAAACAAACGGGAGCAGTTGAAGTTAAAGTAATTGAAAAGCAATTGTAGAATGAAAACGATATATAAAATAGTAGCTTTAGTAGGGGTATCAGTTTTGACTACTTCTTGTTTTAATAAAGAACGTGCAAACTATCAATTTATGCCAAATATGTACGAGTCAGCTGCATATGAGACATATTCTGAAGTTCCTACTACAGTTTTTAAAAATGGTAAAGAAGGTCAGTTACCTGCTGAAGGATCTATACCACGCGGATTTTCACCTGAGGAGTATGAGAATACTCCAGAAGGTTTAGCAATGGCTAGATTAAATCAAAAATCACCATTATCTGCAGAGGAGAAAGATTTAGAAAAAGGTAAAGAGTTATATACAATTTACTGCTCAGTTTGTCACGGAGGAGCTGGGGATGGAAAAGGTAATTTAGTGAAAAAAGAAAAATTCTTAGGGGTTCCTAACTATAAAGATAGAGAGCTAACTGAAGGAGGAATATACCACGTAATTACTTATGGTTTGAATTCAATGGGATCTCATGCTAACCAATTAACTCAACATGAACGTTGGTTAGTTACAGATTACGTATTAAAATTGAAATCAGAATAATAAATTGTAAAACTTATTTGAAAGTTTAGATATGTACACATTTTCAAAAAATTTGAAGACTTTTGCAATCGTCCTTATGGTTCTAGGACTTGTAGGGATTGCATATGGTTTCTTCAGTGCCCCTAAGACAACTGCTGAAGTAGAGCAGATCTTAACTGAGCAAGCTCATCATGATGGTGGTGAGCATCATGTATCTGCTGCAGACCATTCTGTGTCTGACGCTGATCATGCTGAACATCAAAAACATTTAGAACATGTTCTTGGTCAAATGCAAAATAAACCTTGGACTGCGTTATATGTAGCTTGTATTTTCGTTATGCTAGTAGCAGTTGGTATTCTAACTTTTTATGCTATTAACAATGCTGCTAGTGCTGGATGGTCTCCAGTATTATTCAGAGTAATGGAGGGATTATCAGCTTATGTATTGCCAGGATCAGTTATATTCTTTGTGATTTTATTAATTTCTGTATTGGGAGGAAACCATTTATTTATTTGGGCTGACCAAGCAGTAGTTGATGCAGATCCAATTATTCAAGGGAAAGCTGGATACTTAAATGTACCTTTCTTCTTAATTAGAACAGTTATCTATTTAGCTGGATGGAACTTTTATAGAATTTATGCTCGTAAACAATCTTTAGCTTTAGATGATAGTGGTGATCAAACTTACTACAAAAAGATATTTAAAGCTTCAGCTGCTTTCTTAGTATTCTTTATCGTTACTGAGTCTATGGCATCTTGGGATTGGATTATGTCGATTGATACTCACTGGTATAGTACATTATTCGGATGGTATGTATTCGCTAGTTTCTTTGTAACAGCTATTACAACTATCGCTTTTGTTACTCTTTATTTAAAGAACAAAGGATACTTAGAATATGTTAATACTAGTCATATTCACGATTTAGCTAAATTTATGTTTGGATTAAGTATATTCTGGACTTATCTTTGGTTCTCTCAATTCATGTTACAGTGGTATTCTAATATTCCAGAGGAGGTTACTTACTTTATCTTTAGAATTCAAGAATATAACTTACCATTCTTCGGAATGTTAGTATTGAATTTCTTATTGCCATTATTATTATTAATCAATACAGATTTCAAACGTTTAACTTGGATTGTTGTAATGGCAGGATCTTGTATCATCGTAGGTCACTATATTGACTTCTTTATGATGATCTCTCCTGGTACAGTTGGAGGTTCTTGGTTTATTGGTGTTTCTGAGATAGCTTCACTTATTTTCTTCATTGGATTATTTATCTATGTTGGATTTAGTGCAATTGCTAAAGCGCCATTATTAGCTAAGAATAACCCATTGATTGAAGAGAGTAAACATTTTCACTATTAATATTTAAAAATAAACAAATGACAAGTTTATTAATATTAGCTGCGGTTGTATTGTTAGGAGTTGCTGTATGGCAACTGACGAAAATATTTGATTTGACTCAAGTAGGTTCTCACCCTGATGATATTTCTACAGAGATCGCTAATGAGAAGGATAATAACATCAATGGTTATTTGACTTTCGCTTTCTTAGGATTCATCTATATCTTCACTATCTTCTGTTTAGTAGAGTATGGAAGTTTTCCTTTGATGGATAACCCTGCGTCAGAGCATGGAAAAGAGGTTGACAATTTAATGTGGATCTCAATGGGATTAATTGGAGTTGTTCAAATTTTTACTCAGTTCTTATTACACTACTTTGCATTCAAAGGACGTGGAATAAACGGTAGAAAAGCTCGTTTCTATTCAGATAATGATAAATTAGAAGCTCTTTGGACAATTATCCCTGTAATTACATTATCAGGTTTAATTCTTTATGGATTATTTGCTTGGAATGATATTATGTTTGTAGATGAAGAAGAAGACGTTCTTATTGTTGAAGTATATGCTAAACAATTCGGATGGGATGTTCGTTACTCTGGAACAGATAACACTTTAGGTAAAGCTAACGTTCGTTTTATTGAAGGTATCAACTTAGTAGGGGTAGACATGTCTGACCCGAATGCTGCTGATGATAAAATGGCAAAAGAATTACACTTGCCAAAAGGTAAAAAAGTAGTATTGAAGTTCCGTTCGCAAGACGTACTTCACTCAGCTTACTTACCTCACTTTAGAGCACAAATGAACTGTGTTCCTGGTATGGTTACTCAGTTTGCTTTCGTTCCTACTGTTACTACAGCAGAAATGAGAGAACGTGAGGCGATTGTGAAAAAAGTTAGTAATATTAACGATATTAGAGCTGAAAGAAGCCAAGAGTTAATCGCTAAAGGAGAAGAGGCATTAGAACCTTATTCATTTGATTATTTAATTTTATGTAATAAGATTTGTGGAGCTTCTCACTACAATATGCAAATGAAAGTTGTTGTAGAGACTCCTGAAGAATTCGAATCTTGGTTGAAAGAACTACCTACATTGAAAGAGCAAGTTGCTGCTGAAAAAGCTAGTAACGCACCTGCTCCAGCAGTAGAGGAAGTTCCTGCAGCAGTTGAAGAAGTTGAAACTGAAGCTATCGCTCAAGTAGGAAAATAAAACTCACATATTAAAATCAATCTATAACTATGTCAGTAGAAGGACACGAAAACAATCACGATCACTCACATGATCATGATCATCACGATAAAGGGAACTTCTTTACTAAATATGTGTTTAGTTTAGACCACAAGATGATTGCTAAGCAATACCTGATTACAGGTATTATTATGGGAATCATCGGGATTGGAATGTCTCTGTTATTTAGAATGCAAATTGCTTGGCCAGAAGAATCTTTTACAGTATTCAAATGGTTCTTAGGTGATAAAATGGCTCCTGATGGAGTTATGAAAAATGATGCTTATCTTGCCCTAGTAACGATGCACGGTACCATAATGGTATTCTTCGTTTTAACTGCTGGATTAAGTGGTACGTTCTCGAACTTACTTATTCCATTGCAGATTGGAGCACGTGATATGGCTTCAGGATTCTTAAATATGCTATCTTATTGGTTATTCTTTATTTCTGCAGTATTAATGATTATTTCATTATTCGTAGAAGGTGGACCAGCATCTTCTGGATGGACAGTATATCCTCCGTTGAGTGCATTACCACAAGCTATACCTGGTTCAGGAATGGGAATGACATTATGGTTAGTATCTATGGCAATCTTTATCGCATCTTCTTTAATGGGATCGTTAAACTATGTTGCTACAGTAATTAACTTAAGAACTAAAGGAATGTCTATGACAAGATTACCATTAACAGTGTGGGCTTTATTTACTACAGCTATTATTGGTATCGTATCATTCCCAGTTTTATTATCTGCAGCTTTATTATTGTTATTCGATAGAAGTTTTGGAACATCATTCTTCTTATCAGATATTTATTTAGCTGGAGAAGTATTACATTACCAAGGAGGTTCTCCTGTATTATATGAGCACTTATTCTGGTTCTTAGGTCACCCTGAGGTATATATCGTAATTTTACCAGCGATGGGTATTACGTCAGAAATTATTGCTTGTAACGCTCGTAAGCCAATTTTTGGTTACCGTGCGATGATTGCTTCTATTTTAGGTATTGCTTTCTTATCAACAATTGTATGGGGACACCACATGTTCGTATCTGGTATGAACCCATTCTTAGGATCTGTATTTACATTTACTACGTTATTGATTGCAATTCCTTCAGCAGTAAAAGCATTCAACTATATCACTACAATTTGGAGTGGTAATATCCAAATGAACCCTGCAATGTTATTCTGTATTGGATTCGTATCTACGTTTATTACAGGAGGTTTAACAGGGATTATTTTAGGAGATTCAACATTAGATATCAACGTTCACGATACATATTTCGTTATTGCTCACTTCCACTTAGTAATGGGTATTTCTGCTCTTTATGGAATGTTTGCTGGTATCTACCACTGGTTCCCTAAAATGTTTGGACGTATGATGAATAAAAACTTAGGTTATATCCACTTCTGGGTAACTGCAGTTTGTGCTTACGGAGTATTCTTCCCAATGCACTTCATCGGATTAGCTGGTTTACCACGTCGTTATTATTCAAATACTGCATTCCCATTATTTGATGAGTTCTACGATGTAAACGTGTTAATTACAGTATTCGCTTTAGTTGGATCTGCTTTCCAATTAGTGTTCTTATGGAACTTCTTCTATAGTATTTTCTATGGTAAGAAAGCTACTCAGAACCCATGGAGAAGTAACTCTCTTGAGTGGACTACACCAGTTGAACATATTCATGGTAACTGGCCTGGAGAATTACCAGTTGTTTACAGATGGCCTTATGACTATAGTAAACCTGGATTACCAGAAGATTACGCTCCTCAAAACATGCCATTCGTTGCAGGTGAAGAGGAATTACATCACTAAGATTATATTTCTTATAGATATTAAAAAGTCATCCGAAAGGATGACTTTTTTTGTTAGTGTAGACTCTGATATTTCAATTATATTTGTACTATGAATGAGAATTTAAACCCAACTAATAAGCACTTTTCTTCTGATGAATTAGATGTTGAGAAGAAGTTGCGCCCGCTGTCATTTGATGATTTTGCTGGGCAAGATCAGGTATTAGAGAATTTAAGGATTTTCGTTGAAGCTGCTAATCAAAGGGGAGAAGCTTTAGATCACACTTTGTTTCATGGACCTCCAGGACTTGGTAAGACTACATTAGCTAATATTTTGGCTAATGAACTTGATGTGGGAATTAAGATTACTTCTGGACCAGTTTTAGATAAACCTGGTGATTTAGCAGGGTTATTAACTAATCTTGAAGAACGAGATGTTTTATTCATTGATGAGATTCATCGTTTAAGTCCTATTGTAGAAGAGTATTTGTATTCTGCCATGGAAGACTTTAAGATCGATATTATGATAGAGTCTGGTCCGAATGCACGTACAGTTCAGATTCATTTAAATCCTTTTACATTAGTAGGTGCGACTACTCGTTCTGGACTGTTAACGTCACCAATGAGAGCTCGTTTTGGTATTCAAAGTCGTCTTCAATATTACAATAAAGAATTATTAGCGACTATCATAGAACGTAGTGCTTCTATCTTGGGAGTCCATATTGACTTGGAAGCAGCTATAGAAATTGCTGGTAGAAGTAGAGGAACACCTCGTATTGCAAACGCATTGTTGAGACGTGTGCGAGATTTTGCTCAGATAAAGGGGAATGGTGATATTGATATCGAGATTTCAAAATATGCTTTAAATTCATTGAATGTAGATTCATTTGGATTAGATGAGATGGATAATAAGATATTGAGTACGATTATTGATAAGTTTAAAGGTGGACCTGTAGGATTATCTACGTTAGCGACTGCTGTTTCTGAGAATGGTGAAACAATAGAGGAAGTTTATGAACCTTACTTAATTCAAGAAGGTTTTATTATACGTACTCCTAGAGGTCGTGAGGTGACTGATAAAGCTTATAAACACTTAGGTAGAGAAAGAATTCATCCACAAGGTGGACTTTTTGATATGTAGAGATCATACAAGTGATTAGATGATTGAAAATAAAAGTAAATATTCTACTATTATAAAAGCCGAGGCCAAACGCCTTGGCTTTTCGTCTTGTGGTATTTCTAAGGCAGATTTCTTAGAGAAGGAGGCACCTCGTTTAGAGCAGTGGTTAAATAAGCAGATGCATGGGCAGATGTCTTATATGGAAAATCATTTTGATAAACGTTTAGATCCAAGATTACTTGTTGAAGGAGCAAAAAGTGTGGTATCATTAACTTTAAACTATTATCCAGAAGAGAGACAGATTAATGACACTTATAAAATATCAAAGTATGCTTATGGCGAGGATTATCACCACGTGATAAAAGATAAGTTAAAGGAGCTATTGTATTTTATAGAAAGTGAAATAGGTGCCGTTGATGGACGTGTGTTTGTTGATTCAGCTCCTGTGTTAGATAAAGCTTGGGCTGCTAAATCTGGATTGGGATGGGTAGGTAAGAACAACAATTTGATTAATAGAAAAAGTGGTTCTTTCTTTTTTATTGCTGAATTAATAATTGATTTAGAGCTAGAGGAAGATGGGCCTACTACTGATCATTGCGGAACTTGTACTAAGTGTATAGATGCTTGTCCAACAGAGGCTATAGAGAGTCCTTATATCGTTAATGGGAGTAAATGTATTTCCTATCTAACTATAGAATTGAAAGATGATATACCGAGTCAATTTAGCGGTAAATTAGATAATTGGATGTTTGGATGCGATGTTTGTCAAGATGTTTGTCCGTGGAATCGCTTTGCTTCACCACATAAAGAACAAAGATTTATTCCTAATACTGCGTTAATTGAGTACTCAAAGCGTGAATGGAAAGAACTAACGAAGGAGACTTTTAATGAAATTTTTAAAAAATCTGCAATTAAAAGAACGAAATACGAAGGCTTGTTGCGAAATATGCAATTTTTAAGGGAGTGAATTTCGTAAATCCGAATTATATTACAAAAAGGTTATCTTTGTTCATCACGTTAAATGTAAATATATGAATAAAGATAGTTTACGTAGAGAAGCACTTAAATACCATGCTGAACCAACGCCTGGTAAAATTCAAGTTGTTCCTACGAAGAAGTATTCATCACAAAGAGACTTAGCCTTAGCATATTCACCAGGTGTAGCAGAGCCTTGTCTGGAAATTGCAAGCGATGTAAATAATGTATATAAATACACAGCAAAAGGTAATTTAGTTGCTGTTATCTCTAATGGTACTGCAGTACTTGGACTTGGAGATATCGGGGCTGAAGCTTCTAAACCAGTAATGGAGGGGAAAGGATTGCTGTTTAAGATTTTTGCAGATATTGATGTTTTTGATATTGAGGTAGATACTACTGATGTAGATAAATTTATTGAAACTGTGAAGAATATTTCTCCAACTTTTGGAGGAATTAACTTAGAAGATATCAAAGCTCCAGAGTCTTTTGAAATAGAAAGAAGGCTGAAAGAAGAATTAGATATTCCAGTAATGCACGATGACCAACATGGTACAGCTATTATCTCAGCAGCAGCGTTGCTAAATGCAGTAGAGTTAGCAGGTAAGAAGATGGAAGAAATCACGATGGTGGTTTCTGGTGCTGGTTCAGCGGCTATTGCATGTGCTAAATTATATGTTGCTTTTGGTGTTAAACAAGAGAATATTAAAATGTTTAACAGTAAAGGTGTTTTAAAGAAAGACGATACGCGTATTTCAGATTTACAAAGAGAGTTTGCTATTGATAACGATATCTCTTTAGCAGATGCTTTAAAAGGAACTGATGTGTTTATTGGGTTATCTACTGCGGATGTTTTAAAACCTGAAATGCTTTTAGGTATGGCAGATAATCCAATCGTTTTTGCGATGGCTAATCCAAGACCTGAAATCGACTATAACCTTGCAACTTCTACACGTAAGGATGTGATTATGGCTACTGGTCGTTCTGATTTCCCTAACCAAGTTAATAACGTATTAGGTTTCCCTTATATTTTTAGAGGAGCCTTAGATGTACGTGCTACTAAAATTAACGAAGAAATGAAGATGGCTGCTGTAGTGGCTTTAGCTAAGTTAGCTAAAGAACCAGTGCCTGAACAAGTAAATATTGCTTACGGAGAAACTAAGTTTACTTTCGGTAGAGAGTATATTATTCCTAAGCCATTTGATCCAAGACTTATATCTGTTGTTCCTCCTGCAGTTGCAAAAGCAGCTATGGAAAGTGGAATAGCACTTGCTCCAATTACAGATTGGGAGGAGTATAAATCTTCTTTAGAAGAAAGAATGGGATCAGATAATAAATTAGTGCGTATGTTAATCAACCGTGCTAAGACTGAACCTAAACGCGTAGTGTATGCTGAAGCAGATCATTTGGATGTATTAAAGGCTGCTCAGATTGCTTATGAAGAAGGTATGGTGACTCCAATTTTATTAGGAGATAAAGAAACTATTCAAGAGCTTAAGAAAGAAATAGAGTTCAATGATGATGTAGAAATTATTGATCCTAAGTCTGACGAACAAAAAGAGAGAAGAGCTGCTTTTGCTAATGCTTATTGGCAAACTAGAAAGCGCAAAGGAGTTACTCTATATGATGCAGGTAAATTGATGCTAGAAAGAAATTACTTTGCATCTATGTTAGTGAATGAAGGGCAGGCTGATGCTATGTTGACAGGATATTCTCGTAGTTACCCTAATGTAGTAAAACCTATCTTAGAATTAATACCTCGTGCACAGGGAGTTAGTAGAGTAGCTACAACGAACTTAATGATGACAAAGAGAGGACCAATGTTCTTAGCAGATACTGCTATTAATCCTGATCCTAGTGCAGAAGATTTAGCTAAAATAGCTGTGATGACAGAGAAGACTGTACGTATGTTCGGTATGGAGCCTGTTGTTGCAATGTTATCATATGCTAACTTTGGATCTGCACCTAATGCTTCTCCAACAAAAATGAAAGAGGCAGTTAGCATCTTACATGAGCAACATCCTGAGATGGTTGTAGATGGTGAGATTCAAATCGACTTCGCTTTAAATAGTGAAATGTTGAAGAAGAAATTCCCTTTCTCTAAATTAGTAGATAAGAAAGTGAATACTCTTATTTTCCCTAACCTAGATTCTGCTAACATCACTTATAAAATGTTGAAAGAATTGAATAAAGCGACATCTATTGGCCCTATTATTTTAGGTTTAGATAAAGCAGTTCACGTATTCCAATTAGGTGCTAGTGTTGATGAGATGGTTAATATGACAGCTGTAGCTGTAGTAGATGCTCAAGTACGTGAGAATCGCAAAAAGAAATAATATACTGGTACTCTGAATAGTAGTTGTGCGATTAGTTATTTGTTAGTAAATAGTTAATATTTATTGTTATTTTTGAAGTAAAATTCGATATAATAATGATAGCACATATTCAAGGACGCCTAGTAGAAAAAACAGCCACAGAAGTGGTAATAGATTGCGGGGGAGTAGGATATCTTATCCATATTTCCCTGCATACTTTTTCTCAAATTGGTTCCTCAGAAAATTTGAGATTATATACTTACCTACAAATAAAAGAAGACGGACATACTCTGTTCGGCTTTATAGATAAGATAGAACGTGAATTATTTAAACTATTGATATCGGTATCGGGTATTGGTGGTAATACTGCACGTAATATGCTTTCATCTATTGCTCCTAAAGAGCTTCTACAAGCTATTGCTTCTGCAGATGTAAAAACAATCCAATCTGTTAAAGGAATTGGAGCTAAGACTGCTCAGCGTGTTATACTTGACTTACAAGAAAAGGTAATAAAATTGTATAATATTGATGAAGTTTCTCCTGTTATTAACAATACAAATGCAGATGAAGCGTTATCAGCTTTAGAGGTATTAGGTTTTGTGCGTAAATCAGCTGAAAAAGTTGTTGATAAGATTATGAAGCAAACACCTGATGCATCTGTTGAATTCATCATTAAGCAAGCTTTAAAAAATTTATAAATTTTGAGGGGGCAATTTCCTATATCAAAGTCAATTTTTTTTTGGCTAATTGTTCTTTTTTTGAGTGTACAAGGAATGTATGCTCAAGATCCAGATGAACAAGTAGCTGATAGTCTACAAACTCAATATGATATTGGGAAAATTGTCATACCTGATCCTAATCTTATTAAGGAAGCATATTCCTATGATCCTTTAACGGATAGCTATTATTTTACTAAAACTTTTGACGGTTTTAATGTAAACTACCCTCTTGTACTAACACGTAAAGAGTTTGAGGAACTAATAATGCGAGCTGAATTGCGTAAGTATTTTCAGCAGCGCTTCAATGTAATGCATGGACGTGAGGAGAATGAGGAGATTAAGCGTGATATGTTACCACGTTATTACGTAAATTCGAAGTTGTTCAGTACTATTTTTGGATCGAATACCATCGATGTGAAGCCTACAGGGTCTGTAGAGTTTGATATGGGAGTTCGCTATAGCAAGCAAGATAATCCTGTAGTGTCTACACGTAATCGTAAGAATATGGCGTTTGATTTTAATCAACGCATTAGTATGGGATTACAAGGAATGGTAGGTACTAGACTAGCGGTGAATATTAATTATGATACGCAGGCTACTTTTGACTTTCAGAATATGATGAAATTATCTTTCGCACCAGATGAAGATGATATCGTACGTAAAGTAGAAGTAGGTAATGTAAGTATGCCTATTAGTGGTTCGTTAGTTAGAGGAGCACAGAGTTTATTTGGGGTAAAGACAGAATTACAGTTCGGTAGAACGACTATTACAGGAGTGTTCTCAGAGCAGAAGTCTCAGACGACTTCTATTCGCGCTGATGGAGCAGGTACTTTAGAAGAGTTTGAATTAGATGCATTAGATTATGATGAAGATAGACACTTCTTTTTATCTCATTATTTTAGAAATAACTATGATGAGGCTTTAGAGAAATATCCGTTTATCAAAAGTAGAGTACGTATCACTCGTGTAGAAGTATGGATAACGAATCGATATGGGCGTGTTAATCAAACAGGTAATAATGCACGTAATATTATAGCTATACAGGATTTAGGAGAAGGACAGAATAAATTAGGTAGACCTAATACAGATGTTGTTTCTAAGGCAGAGCCTAAATTCTTTACTATTAATGGAGTACCTAATGCATACCCTGATAATGCGAATAACCAATATGACCCAGGAAATATTGGTAGTAATTATTTAAATTCATCTATTCGATTAAATACATCAGGTACAAGTGGATTTACTGTACCTGTACAAGAAGGAAGAGATTTTGTACGTTTAGAGGGAGCGCGTAAGTTAAGTGCCAGTGAGTTCACATTCCATCCTCAGTTAGGATACATATCATTACAACAAAAACTTTCTAATGACGAAGTGCTTGCTGTAGCGTTCCAATACTCTATTGGGGATAAGATATATCAAGTGGGTGAGTTTGGTACTGATGGAGGGATGACTGTATTGCCTCCTGGTGTAGATGAAGCAAACCCAGATGTGCCACAGAGTCAATCGCTTATTCTGAAATTATTAAAAAGTAACTTTACTTTAGTAGGACAGCCAGTATGGAAACTGATGATGAAGAATATCTATCAGATTCCGAATGCGATGTATATCTCACAAGATAAGTTTAGATTTAATATTCTTTATACAGATCCAAGTCCACTGAATTATATTAGTTCTGTAGATGGAAAACCGTTGCCTCCAGATGTAGAGCGTACACCGTTATTAAAAGTATTCCATTTAGACCGATTGAATTATACGAATGATCCTCAGCAAGGAGGAGATGGTTTCTTTGACTTCTTGCCTAATGGAGGAATGCAAAATACGTTCGATCCTACTAATGCAGGTAATATGAATAATGGTTATGGTAATAATAACAATGGTGGCTATGGCGGTAATGGAGGATATGGAGGTAATAGTGGCGGCTTTGGAAACAATGGTGGTTTTGGAAATAATGGTGGATACGGCAATAACGGAGGCTATGGCAACAGTGGAGGGTATGGAAATAATAATAACCAATACAACAGTAATACATTTGACGGGATTACGATAGACCCAATGTATGGTCGTATTATTTTTACGACTGTTGAGCCTTTTGGAGAACATTTATTTAAAAAGCTTTCGGCTAATCAGTTAAGTGAAGATTATAACGAATCTAGTTCATATAATAAAAACCAATCGAAATATGTCTTTAGAAGTATGTATCGTACTACTAAAGCAGAAGCTCTACGAAACCAAAATGAGAAGAATAAGTTCCAGTTAAAAGGGAAATTCTCTAGTTCAATGGGAGAAGGCATTCCTATCGGATCATTTAATGTAGCTCCGGGATCAGTTATTGTTAGAGCAGCGGGTAGGGTATTAGTAGAAGGAGTTGATTATACAGTCGATTATAGTAGAGGGCGTGTGATGATATTAGATCCAGGTTTAAAGGCATCTAATACACCTATCGAGGTCTCTGTTGAGAATAATACGATGTTTGGTCAGCAGACTAAACGCTTCTTTGGAATGCACGTAGAACATAAGTTTAGCAAAGACTTTATATTAGGAGGTACATTCTTACAGATGTCAGAGCGTCCTTTTACTCATAAATCGAGTTATGGTCAAGAAGCTGTGAATAATACTATTTGGGGATTGAATGCTCAGTATTCTACTGAGGTACCTTTCTTAACTAGAATGGTTAATAAGCTACCTAATATAGATACAGATGTAGAGTCTAGAGTTTCGTTTAGAGGAGAATTTGCTTATTTAAAACCAGGTTCTTCTAAATTAGATCAGATGAATGGTGAAGCGACTTCTTATATTGATGATTTTGAGGGAATGCAATCTGTTATTGATGTTAAGTCACCTCTTTCATGGAAGTTGTCGAGTGTACCAGTAGGATTCCATGGATTGAATGAACTAGATAGTGATAGAGATAAGATGGATGTAGTTTTGCCAGCATATTCTCTAGAGGATGGGTATAGAAGATCTAAGATGTCATGGTATTCGATCGATCCAACGTTCTATGTAGGAAGCAAACCAGATGGGGTAAGTGAGTATGATCTATCATCTAATAGAACACGTAGAATTTACAGTGAAGAGTTATTCCCTGACAAAGATATTGCTTATGGAGAGAGTCGTGTGATTAATACACTTGACTTGACTTATTATCCAGAGGAGAGAGGACCTTATAACTTTAATAAGAGCTATCTAACGAACCCTCGCTCTTTAACACCTAGAAAAAACTGGGCAGGTATTATGCGTGGTTTGACAACTACGAACTTTGAACAAGCGAATATTGAGTTTGTAGAGTTTTGGGTAATGGACCCTTATGTTGGAAAAAATGGTGATGCACTAACTGCTCAGAATACTGGAGAGCTTAGATTAAACTTAGGTTTTATCAGTGAAGATATTTTAAGAGATGGACATAAGCAGTATGAGAATGGACTACCTGATACAGGTGCTAATGCTGTTACAACGATTAATACGGTTTGGGGAAAAGTGCCTTCAGCTCCTTCATTAGTTTATGCATTTGATAACAATGCAGAGAATAGAAGGTTACAAGATGTTGGGCTTGATGGTTTAAATGACGAAGAAGAAAGAGCTTTCTTTAAAGATTTTGCTGGATTTAGTGATCCTGCAGCAGATAACTTTGTACATTATTTAGATGCTCAAGGTGGGATACTAGAGCGTTATAGAGATTATAATGGTTTAGAAAATAATAGTCCAGCTGGTGGAGGTAGAGCAGGTAATAATCAACCTGATACGGAAGATATCGATGGTGATAATACCATGAATACTATTGACGCTTATTATGAGTATAAGGTTAACGTGAAACCTAATACCATAGTAGGTGACAAATATGTTACAGATGTCAGAGAAACTAAAGTACAGTTACCTGATGGATCTGTATCTGATGTAAGATGGATTCAGTACAAAATCCCGATTGACACTAAAGGAAAAAAAGTAGGAGCTATAGAAGATACGAGATCAATGAAGTTTATGAGAATGTATCTTACAGGTTTCGAAAAACAAGTAACGCTTCGATTTGGAACTTTGAACTTGGTTCGATCGGATTGGAAGCGATATGACAGAAACCTTATGGAAAATACTTCAGGGAATATTGAAGAAAAATATCCTAATACAGGAATAGATGTGTCTTCTGTGAATCTAACAGATAATTATGATCGTAAACCTATTCCTTATGTAACTCCTCCTGGGGTAAGAAGAGAACAGGTTTATATGAACAACACCTTGATTAATCAGAATGAACAATCACTTTCATTAAAGATTTATCCAAAAGACTTAAATGCATATCCTTTAGGTTTAATGCCAAATGATGCTAGAGGGGTATTTAAGAACTTTAATGTAGATATGCGTCAGTATAAAAAACTGAGAATGTTTATCCACGGAGAGTCTTTAGAAGGTGGTGCATCGAGACGTTTACAAGATTATGAGATGGCGGCATTCATCCGTATAGGTAGTGATGTTATTGAGAACTTCTATGAAGTAGAAATCCCATTAAAAATAACAAATGGTGGAGAGACTAATCCTGATGCGATTTGGCCAGAAGAGAATGAACTAAATCTTCCTATAGACTTACTTGCGAAGTTAAAAGTGATGAAGATGGGAGAAGTATCTCGTCCTGGTTTTGACAGTTCTAAGATATTTTATGTGAATGAAGAGGAGTTAAATCCAAGCGCTGGGGATAAACCTAATAAAGTAAGACTAGGGATAAAAGGAAATCCAAACTTTGGAAAAGTAAGGATGATGATGATAGGGATACGTAATATCTCACCAGGAGCAGAAGCCCTATCAGGAGAGTTCTGGTTCGATGAACTACGTATGTCTGATATGGATAATAAAGGAGGATGGGCTGCTACAGCTACTATTGATGCTAATATAGCAGACTTTGCTAATATCTCTTTGACGGGGATGAAGTCTACTATTGGTTTTGGTGGCTTAGAGCAAGGGCCTCAAGATCGCAGTCGTGAAGATAGAAAGTCGTACAGTGTCATGACAAATGTAAACTTAGGACAACTATTACCTAAACGCTGGGGAATCACACTGCCATTTAACTATGCTATTAGCGAAGAGTTTATTACACCTGAGTACGACCCAATGAATCCTGATTTAAAATTGAGTTATATTAAATCTGGAGCGAAGACATCGGCCGAAGCAGAAGAGGCAGAGAAGAGAGCGATGGACTATACTAAGCGTAAGAGTATAAACTTTATTGGTGTTAATAAACAGAGAGGCCCAGAACAGAAGAATCGTATTTATGATATAGAGAATATCACTGTATCTCACTCATATAATGAGGTAAGACACCATGATTTTGAAATAGAGTCCATGTTAGAACAGCAGGTGAGATCATCACTTGATTATACTTATGCTTTCGAAACGAAATCAGTAGAACCATTTAAAAATATCGGTTTTATGAAAGGACAATATTGGGGGCTACTTAGAGATTTTAACTTTAATTATGTACCTACTAATATATCTTTTAGCTCTAATATTATGCGTCAGTATAATAGACAAGAGTTTAGACTAATAGATGTAGAAGGGATAGGTTTAGATCCATTGTATAGAAGAAATTATTTCTTCAATTATAACTTTGGATTCAATTTTGACTTGACTAAATCTCTTCGATTAAGTTATATCGGAGGTAGTAATAATATCGTTCGAAACTATTATGATAGTGTAAATGGAATCGTAGATAATACAAATACGATATGGGATGATTACTTTAATATTGGTGAGCCTAATCAGTTTACACAACAGTTAACGGTGAATTATGAATTGCCATTTAGTAAGATTCCAGTATTGTCTTTTATCCGTTCTAATTATGCTTATACAGGTAGTTTTAACTGGCAACGTGCATCAGATGCTTATTCTAATATTGACATAGACGGTATTAATTATTCTCTGGGGAACACGATTCAGAATGCGAGAACACAACGTCTGAATACTACTTTAGGTATGGAGACTTTGTATCGTTATTTAGGATTAGTAAAGAGCTCTGATCGCAAAAGGACTCCTTCTAAGGCAAAGAAAGCAACTATCGTTCCTGGACAGAAAGTAGTACAAGCGAAAGAAGATACTAAGAAAAAAGACAACAAGGAGAAGGGAGAACCTTCTGCATTTGGTACAGCTACGAAGGATTTATTAATAGGAGTATTAACTTCTGTAAAGAATATTCAGATTAATTACTCTGAGAATAGTGGTACGATGTTACCAGGTTTCTTACCTACCGTAGGTTTCTTTGGTACATCTAAACCTGACTTAGGATTCGTGTTTGGTAACCAAGCGGACATTAGATATGATGCTGCTCGCAAAGGGTATTTAACAGATTACCCAGAGATGAATCAACCTTATACTACAATTAGTAATAAGACACTTAATTTGAATGCTTCAGTTTCTTTAATACCTGATTTGACTATTGATTTGTATGCTGAGCGTATGAAGTCTGATAACTATTCAGAACAATTCGTAGTGCAGAATGGTGAGTATATGGGACAAGCGCCTTATAGCTATGGTAACTTTAGTATGTCTACTGTGATGATAGGTACAGCATTTTCTAGTAGTGATTTAATGAGTTCAGCTACTTTTGACAGAATGTTGGATAATCGTATTATCGTAGCAAATAGATTAGCTGTAGAACGCGGCATTGATATTACTAATCCTGCTAATCTAGATAGAGAAGGATTCCCGATTGGATATAGCAAAGGAAGTCAGTCTGTTTTATTACCGTCTTTTGTGGCGGCGTATACTGGTAAGGATGCAAATAAGGTGTCGACAGGATTGTTTAAAGGAATACCTTTACCAAACTGGAACTTGAAATATAGAGGATTAATGAAAATAGGATGGTTTAAAGATAACTTCAAAAACTTCTCTATTAACCATGGCTATAGAGCATCTTATACATTGGGGTCTTATAGTTATAATACAGACTATTATAAAGCTCCGAATGAAGTAAATAAATTTGGTAATTATCCTAGTAAATATGTAGTAAACAATGCTACATTATTTGAGCAGTTTAATCCTCTAATTCGCTTCGATGTAGAGACAAAATCTTCGATAAGAATGTCTTTAGAGATGAGAAAAGATAGAATGCTTTCTTTGAGTTTTGACAATAATTTATTGACAGAGACTAACGGGAATGACTTTGTATTAGGATTAGGGTATCGCGTGAAAGACGTAGGATTTAACTCGATGTACGCTAACAATGGAATGGGAGGAAGAATCGCTAGTGATATTAATATTAAGGCAGATTTTACATTGACAAAGAGGGAGACTGTAGTTCGTTATTTAGATTACGGAAATAGTCAGACAGGGGGAGGACAAGATATGTGGTCATTAAGATTGACAGCAGATTATATGTTGAGTAAGAATCTTACAGCTATCTTCTTCTATGATCACTCATTCTCTAAAGCGGTAATTTCGACTATGTATCCAATCACTAATATTCGAGCAGGTTTTACAATGCGATATAATTTTGGAAATTAACGGATATTGGTTCCACATTATGTAATAATATTATACATTTGCTAAAAACTTATTATAATGAATATACCAGCTAATTTAAAGTACACTAAAGATCACGAGTGGGTAGCTATCGAAGGAGATGTTGCTACAATTGGAATTACTGACTTCGCTCAGAGAGAACTTGGAGACATCGTTTATGTAGAAGTTGAGACATTGGATCAAACTTTAGATAGAGATGAAGTTTTCGGAACTGTAGAAGCAGTAAAAACCGTTTCTGACTTATTCTTACCATTGTCAGGAGAGGTGATTGAGTTTAACGAAGGTTTAGATACTGAACCAGAGTTAGTAAATACTGATCCTTACGGAGCAGGATGGATGATTAAAGTAAAAGTGTCTAATATGGATGAAGTATCATCTTTATTATCAGATGCACAATATAAAGAATTGATTGGGGCGTAAAACTTTTTTTGTATTAGGAATACTATGGACAGGTCTTGTATTAGCAGGTTGCCTGTTGGATAGTGATACTATTGCAAAAGCACCAAGATTTGATATCCCATATAAAGACAAAGTAGCACATTTTACTTTTTATTTTGTATTTTCCATAATTTGGTTTGTATATTTAGTGAAAAGTAAGCCAAATAGGTCTAGAATTTGGGTAAGTATTCTTATCTTTACTATTGCTAGTTTAATGGGAGCCACTGTAGAATTATTACAGTATTACTTCACTTCTTCAAGAAGTGCAGAATGGGCTGACGAATTAGCAAACTGTCTAGGTAGTTTATTTGGGGTATTACTATGTTTGACTCTTTTTAAAAGAAAGAAATAAGATTTAAAAATGACCCCATTACAGGGTCATTTTTTTTGTTTTAAATATATTTAGATTATGAGAGACTTAAGGGAATTTATGGATTCTACTTATTTAAAATTAGCTGATCAAGCTGGTTTAACTGAAGTAGAAAATAATCAAGTTGTAGCTGATTTAATTCAAGAAGCAATTGATGAGAAATTTAAATTAGCAATGATTCGCCCTGACCAAGTGAAGATGGGACGAAAAATGGTGGATGCTGCTAATTCAAAAGTGGCGATCGGTACAGTAATAGATTTTCCAGAAGGGAACCGCGGTCTAGAGGCGAAGTTAGCTGAAGCTAAGCAAGCCATTGCTGATGGGGTAGATGAGATTGACTATGTAGTGGATTATACTGCTTTCCAAAAAGGAGAAGTAGAACAAGTAAAAAAAGAAGTAGCGGAGTGTACTAAGCTAGGTCTTGATGCTGGTAAAGTAGTGAAGTGGATTATAGAGACTGCTGCTTTGACAGATAATCAAATTGTACAGTTGACAGCATTGATTAAAAATGTAGTGTTAGCGAAGTTCAATGAGAAAGATTATGATAAAGTGTTTGTGAAATCTTCAACAGGGTTTTATAAGACAGAGGGTGGTAAGCCTAATGGTGCTACACTAGAAGCAATGGTTTTAATGTTAGAGAACGCTGGACCTCTACCTGTAAAAGCTTCTGGAGGAGTGCGTGATAAGGACTTCGCGATCAAATTAATTGATTTAGGAGTGAAACGTCTAGGTACTTCTTCTGCTAAGATCATTGTTGACGGATCAGGTACAGTAGATAATTACTAAGATTATATTTTAGTTCTATATAAGAGCATCTAGTTTAGATGCTCTTTTTTTGTGCCTTGTTTGGAGATGTTTTTTCGTGGTTTTATGAAGTTTTATCACAAGTATTAGATAAGTGCATTGAATGTTTAGATAGGCTTTTAAACGTGTTGTTTTAAATCAGAAATAGTGAAGAGAGGTATAATATCGCACCTGCAGACAGAATCATTTTTGGTAAGATGAGATAGTTCTGGGATAATGATAGGGTAGTGATCGCATTAAAACTAGCCAAAAATATGCGAGCAGTATGCTATCACTATGCGACCACTATGCGATCACTGCTAATACGGAAGTTTTAAGTGTTTGTATATAAGTGTGTTACTTATTTTTGAGTGTGATGTTTATTTATACCATTTTGTGGTAGGTGTAGTCTGTATGTTTTTGAATGGATAATAGCGTTGTGCAGGGTATTAATGTTGAAGTGAATAGTGTTGTATGTTTTCTAAAAAAGGTGTTTCGTTATTAGAATTAGTTTGATCGGATGGCATCATTCTATTTTATTGTAATTGAATAACTGTAAAGCTTTGTATGATTTTTATTTCTAAGTTAGAAATGTGATCATAGGATTGTGTTTCTATATTTTAGTGTCGAAGTTTAGAAAAGGAGGCGGGAACGAGTTGTATTATTTTGGTTGTGAATTGGGTTAATTTGACTTAGAAGTTGTTGGTATAAGTGTAAGAATTGTTAAAAACTATATTAAATTCATTTTATTAGTCATAGCAATCTTAGTTGTTTGTGATTATCATCAATGTTTCTTTTGTGAAAGTGCTGATTTATTTGAATGTTTTTTTTTTAGGACACTAAAGACTGAGGATATTTAAAAAAAGGTTATATTAAAGGCTGTAACGTTTGTTTTTAGGTATTGTTTTAAAAATTGAACTATATTTGCACATCATTAAAAACAAATGAAAACAGCTTTGAATTTATCGTCTGAAAAAAATACGTCAACTTCTGTGTTGACGGAGTTTAAAGAAATGACTAAAATGGGGTTGGCGCTCAGCGTAGTTTTTTCTACCATAGCTGGTTACTTTTTAGCTATACCTGATTTAGGAAGTATTGACATTCTTACAGTAGCGGCTCTTGCTATAGGAGGATACTGTATGGTGGGTGCTTCTAATGTATTTAATCAAATTATAGAGAGAGATCTGGATGCGAAGATGACAAGAACTATGAATCGTCCTATCGCGTCAGGAAGAGTTAAGCCTAGTGCAGCTTTTATTTTAGCATGTACGCTTACCGTATTAGGTATTGCTATTCTTTATATAGTAAATCCTAAGACAGCCATGTTTGGTGCTATCTCTATCTTTTTGTACACGAGTGTATATACACCGTTAAAGACTATTACCCCTCTATCGGTTTTTGTAGGAGCTTTTCCAGGTGCTATTCCTTTTATGTTAGGATGGGTAGCGGCTACTAATAACTTTGGTATAGAGGCAGGAACATTATTTATTATTCAGTTTTTCTGGCAGTTCCCACACTTTTGGGCTATAGGATGGTTTTTATACGATGACTATAAAAAGGGAGGCTTTTCTATGTTACCAACAGGAGAGAAGGATTCTAAGACTGCGACACAGATTATCTTATACACAATCTGGTTAATCATTGCGTCTGTATTCCCAGTATTTGGAGTTACAGGTAGATTATATCTTACACCGATATCAGCAGTACTAGTGTTATTAGCAGGCTTGTGGATGTTATGGGCAGGAATAAAACTGTATAAGAAAAGAACAGATAAGGCAGCACGTTCACTGATGTTAGTGAGTGTGACATATATTTCGTTAATACAGATAATCTATATACTTGATAAAATTTTAAGATAACAATAAATGGATATAACAGCTCAAGAACAATACGAAAGAAAAGGAAAGGCATTAAAAGTAATGATGCTTTTCGGTATAGGTAGTATTATGATGGTCTTCGCTGGTCTAACGAGTGCTTATGTAGTAAGTAAGTCACGTCCAGACTGGTTAGCAGAGTTTCAATTGCCAAATTCTTTTTTATATAGTACCTTAGCCATTGCGATAAGTAGCGTTACTATGCACTTAGCATATAAGGCTATAAAACAAAATGATCGCAATAAAACGACTACTTATCTAGTTTCTACTTTGATATTAGGATTGTTATTCGTTTTTTTGCAGTTCAAAGGCTTTAATGAGGTAATATCTATGGGATATTTCTTCACTGGAAGTGAGAGTACGATTACTACATCATTTTTATATGTGATCGTGATTGTGCACATTGCTCACTTAGCTGGAGGAGTTTTATCACTATTGTATGTAATTTATAATCATTTTAAACAAAAGTATAATTCACAGCAATATATTGGAATTGAATTGTGTGCATGGTTTTGGCACTTTTTGGATTTATTGTGGATTTATTTGTTTTTATTTTTTACATTCTTTAAATAAAAAAAATAAACTAAATTTGAAAACTTTATAACTAACAACATTTTATGGGAGCGACAGTTACTACAGCAGCTACTAAAGAAACTACTTGGGGTGGAGGAAATGAGCCTCTTAAAGTAAGCTATGGTAAAATGATGATGTGGTATTTCATATTATCAGATTCATTAACTTTTTGTGGATTCCTTGTAGGATACGGGTTTACTCGTTACAAATTCATGGATACTTGGCCGATTGCGGACGAAGTATTTAATCACTTTCCATTTTTGCACGGTGTAGATGCGCCGATGTTCTATGTGGCATTGATGACTTTTATTTTAATTTTCTCTTCAGTTACTATGGTATTAGCTGTAGATGCTGGACATCAAATGAAAAAGAATAAAGTAGCAGTGTACATGTTCTTAACGATCATAGGAGGTTTAGTATTCTTAGGATCACAAGCATGGGAGTGGAAAAACTTTATTAACGGAACTTACGGAGCAGTAGAGACTCGTGGAGGATCTATCTTACAGTTCGTAGGAGAAGATGGTAAGCAGATAGCATTAGGAGATTTTGCAAAAGTAGATCCAAACAGAGATGAAGCTACTTTGACAAGAGCTAAAGCTACTTGGTTTGTAAAAGGAGCTAACGCACCTACATATTCTTTAGCTGAAGTAAAAGCAGGTTTTGAAGCTAATCCTAATGTAAGAATTAGAACTCAATTAACTACAGATGCTAAGCACAAAGAAATTTTAACTAGAGAGCAATCAGTTAAACGTTTAGAAGATGCTGTATTAGTAGTAGAAGGAGCGAACTTAATCCGCAATGAGTACGGACATAAAGTATTTGCTGATTTCTTCTTCTTTATTACTGGATTCCACGGATTCCACGTATTTACAGGGATTTTAATTAATGTAGTAATATTCTTCAACGTACTATTAGGAACTTACCAAAGAAGAGGTTCTTACGAAATGGTTGAAAAAGGAGGATTATACTGGCACTTTGTGGATTTAGTATGGGTGTTCGTATTTACATTCTTCTATTTAGTTTAATTTTTAAAATAAAGTAAAATGGCAGCAGAAGGAGCACATCATTCAAATACAAAGAGAATATGGACAGTATTCGTAATCATGTCTATCGTTACTCTAGTAGAGGTTATTTTAGGTATTATTAAACCAGAATCTCTACACCACGTACATATTTTTGGATTAAGTTTATTAAACTACATCTTCATTATCTTAACTATTGTTAAGGCATACTACATTATGTGGGCATTTATGCACTTAGAGCAAGAGAAATCTGCATTCAGATGGTCTGTAGCAGGAGTTCTTACATTCTTATGTGTGTATTTAATCACTTTAGTGTTGATCGAGGGGAATTACATCTTTGATGTATTCCATAACTCACAATATAAGTGGATATTTTAATAACATATTATTATATATTTTAAAGGCGGTTTATTGACCGCCTTTTTTTATTTTTGTTAGTTAGTCAACATTGTGTAAAAATGAAAAAATATTTAATTCTAACGTTGCTGTTTGTGATGCCTATCTGTGCATACTTATTCTTTGCAACAGGTGTTAATCAATTTAAGCGTTTGCCTATAATTACTGAAGGTGTTCAGGATTTTCCGAAAGGAACGTCGTCCTTGAATAAGATGCCTTCTTTAGACGGTAAGATTACAGTTCTAGGTTTTCCTGGAGCGCACTTATTCCGAGATCGTGGTGATGCTTTTAATTTAAATCAAAAGATATATAAACGATATAAAGATTTTGAAGATTTTCAATTAGTGATGGTTCTTCCTTATGGAAGTGAAGAGGCAGCTCAGAAAGTAGTAGATGAGTTGAGTCCAATCTCAGATATGTCTAATTGGAATTATTTATTCTTAAAGCCAGAAGAGATACAAGAGTTCTTTAATTCATTAGGGTTAGTTGGTAAGTTAGATAGTGATCTAGCGAGTAGCAATGTGTATCTAGTGGATAAAGATAGAAATGTACGTGGGCGTAAAGGAGAGAATAAAATAGGGAATTATGAATACAAGGAGGGTTACTCAACGATATCAGCAGCAGAGTTAAATAATGATATGATGGATGATGTAAAAGTACTTTTAGCTGAGTATCGACTAGCTCTAAAAAAATATAAACGAATTAATACAAACGAATAATATGAAAGACAAGTCGTATATCTGGATCTCACTTATTGTTTTAATATTTGGAATTTGGGCTGTGCCTAAGATTATTAAAAAGTTTGAGAAAGCTGATTTAGAGATTATAGGTACAGCACCTAAATTTGAATTAGTGGATCACAATAATAAAACGATTACCAATGATAACTATAAAGGGAAAGTATACTTAGTAGAATTCTTCTTTGCAAACTGTCCTACTATCTGCCCTATTATGAATGCGAATATGTTGAAAATACAAGATACATTCTATGGGAAGTTAGATTTTGGTATCGCTTCTATTACGATAGATCCTACCCGTGATACTGTAGAAGCTCTACATGCACATGCTGAAGGACTAGGTGTGAAGAACCCTTATTGGCACATGATGACTGGGGATGCTAAGTACATTTATGATTTGGCAAAGAAGTTTAATTTATACACTGGAGTTAATCCTGATGCACCAGGTGGTTTTGAACATTCAGGACTGTTTGCCTTAGTAGATAAAGAAGGGAATATTCGCTCTCGTAAAGATGAGCACGGTAATCCTGTAGTTTATTACGATGGGACAAGTGATGAAGGTGTAGCTTGGCTAAAAGAGGATATAAAAGCATTATTAGAAGAATAATATTATTAAAATGGAAAACAATATTGAACAAAAGTACAATAAGTGGATATGGGTACTTTCTATCGTTATACCTGTGGTAGTAGCCATCCTATTTGGAGTTAATCTACAGAAACTAGGATATGATGTAAAACCATTATCATTTTTACCTCCAATCTATGCTAGTATTAACGGGCTTACAGCCGTATTATTAGTATGGGCAGTAATGGCTATTAAAAAAGGGAATAAGCAATTGCATGAGCGTTTAATTAAAGTGTGTATTGCATGTTCTTTAGCGTTTTTAGCGATGTATGTGGCTTATCACATGACTTCGATAGAAACTAAGTTCGGTGGAGAAGGAATTATACGTCCTATCTATTTCTTTATTTTGATTACGCATATCTTATTGTCTATTATCATTATTCCTTTTGTATTATTCACATTTGTACGTGGTATATCAGGATCTTATGAGAGACATAAGAAGTTAGCTCGTATTACTTATCCTATGTGGTTGTACGTAGCTGTAACAGGAGTTATCGTTTACTTGATGATTTCGCCTTATTATATTAACTAATACAATTAAGTAATGATGAAAAAGTTAGTTTGGGGTATACTCTTTTCTGTGTTTTTCTTTTCAGGAGAAGCTTTTGCTCAGTGCGCGATGTGTCGTGCTACGTTAGAGACAGAAGACGGAGGAGTGAAAGCAGAGGCTGTTAATGACGGAATAGTTTATCTAATGATGTTTCCGTATTTACTAGTTGCTTTTGCTATGTATTTTAGTTACAGAATATATAAAAACAAAAAAAGTATAAAGTAATAAAAAAAACCGCTACTATTAGCGGTTTTTTTTATTACTTTATACTTGAGTTATAAATATTTATAAATTTCTGATGAGTATATTGAGTATGATAAATCGCTACCTCCTAAAAGGAGCTTGTATAATGTTGTGTTTATATTGTTCTTTTGCTAAGGGACAAGAGCGTACTCTATGGTCATTAGAGAAGTGTATCGACTATGCAATAGAGAATAACATTCGTATTAAACAATATGAGTTAGATGAGCAGAGTGCTATGATTAATAAAGACATCGCTATAGGTAGCTTTATGCCTAATGTCAATCTAACAGGAAACCATTCGTGGACTATTGCAGATCAGCCAGATCAGTTAACAGGAGCTCTGGGAAGTAAAACTATTCAAGCTACTACAGTAGGGCTTGGGGTAAATGTGGACTTGTACAGTGGACTGAAGAAACAGAATATGCTTGTGAAAGCTCGTTTATCAGAGTTAGCTTCTCAATATAAGCTGCAAAAGATGAAGGAAGATATTGCGTTAAATGTGATTAATTCCTATTTGCAAATCTTGTTTAATAAAGAGTTGGTAAAGACTAATCAAACACAATTAGAATACGACAAGAGTCAACAAGAACGCACACAAGAGTTAGTAAACGAAGGTGTTGTACCTGCAGGTGATTTATTAGAAGCTAAAGCTACTGTAGCTATAGATACACAGCGATTAATTATTTCACAGAATGAGTTAGTGATGGCTCGTTTAAACTTAGCTCAATTGCTTCAAATAAGGTCTTATGAGTCTTTTGATATCGTAGATACAGACTATGAAGTGTCAGAGTCGAGTATGCTTAGTTATAGCCCTCAGGATATTACGGATAGAGCTACTGAGGTATTGACAGATATTAAAACAGCAGAGACGAATGTGCTGATGGCAGAAAAGGATGTAAGTATAGCTAAGTCTGCTTATAGCCCTACTCTACAAGCATTTTATAATCTAGGTACAAATATTAATTACCAAGATCGATTAGTGGGGAATCGCCTATTAGAGTCTACTTCTGAGGTGGGTTATGTAGAAGGTTCTAATCAGCGTGTATTGAGACAGAATAGTATGGCTGTATACGGTGGGCCTAATTCCTTTTTTAATCAATTTAGTGATAACTTTAATTCTAATTTTGGTTTAAGTCTAACGATACCTATTTTTAATGGATTCTCTACTCGAAATAATGTAAAGTTAAGAAAGCTTAGCCTTCAGCAGATAGAGAATGAAAGAGAGGTGATCGCATTGAATTTAGAACAGCTCGTATTTAAGGCTTATACAGATACAGAGAGTGCTTATCAGAAGTACGAGGCTAGTAATGCAAGTCTTGAAGCAAGAAAGTTGTCTCTAGAGTACTCAAAAGAGCGCTATTCTGTAGGCTTAATTAATATCTTTGAATTAAATCAAAATCAGACTTTATTTGTGACAGCACAGTCAGATTTATTAAAGTCTAAATATGAATACATTTTTAAAACCAAGATACTAGAGTACTATTTTGGTATTCCACTTTTTAAAAATTAGAGAGATGAAGAAAAAATACATCGTAATACTTGGTATTGCTATAATCGCTACTCTAGTGATCAGTAAATTTGTCTTCGGTAAAGAGGAAGACCGCACTCAAGTAGAGATACTAGAATTGGAAAAAACTAATATCATCGAGACTGTATCAGGTACAGGAAAGATACAACCTGAAATAGAGATTAAAATATCTTCGGAAGTATCTGGAGAAATCATAAATTTGCCAATCAAAGAGGGACAGGTTGTTAATAAGGGAGATCTCTTGGTAGTGATTAATCCTGACTTATATACTTCTGCTATGGAGAGGGTAGAAGCGATGTTGGCTACAAGTAAAGCTGGATTATCACAAGCAGAAGCTCAGCTAAAAGAGGCTAAGTCTAATTATGATCGAAATAGTAGACTGTATGATAAGGGGGTGATCTCGCGTTCTGAATGGGATCTTGTAGTACGAACATATGAGGTGGCTAAAGCAGCTCAGTCTTCGGCTTTCTATAACGTAGAGAGCTCTAAGGCTGCACTAGCAGAGTCTAGAGCAAATCTTCTTCGAACTACTATTTATGCGCCTGCTTATGGTACAATCTCTAGAGTGAATGTAGAGTTGGGAGAGCGAGTGTTAGGTACGCAACAGATGGCAGGTACGGAGATATTAAGAGTAGCTAATCTTAGTGGTATGGAGGTAGAAGTAGATATTAATGAAAATGATATCGTAAAAGTGAAGTTAGGTGATGAGACAAGAATTAATGTAGATGCCTATCTAAAGAAAGAATTTAGAGGTGTAGTGACTAGTATCTCTAATTCTGCTTCTAATCAGACTGTATCTGCTGATCAGGTAACCACATTTAAAGTTAAGATTAAAATCTTAGCAGAATCATACGAAGACTTGGTAAAGAAGGATATAGAGAATTATTCTCCATTTAGGCCTGGTATGACAGCTGCAGTAGATATTGTTACAGATGTAAAGAATGATATTTTTGCTGTACCTATTAGTGCTGTGGTCATGAAAACACCTACAGATACGATAGTAAATAAAACAGAAGGGAAGAAAATATTCGATAAAGAGCTTATGAGAGAGGCTGTATTCGTTAACGATGGAGGTACTGCTAAACTTAAGTTTGTAAAAACAGGAATAAAGGACGATACGAATATTCAGATTATAGAAGGGCTTAGTGCTAAGGATGTGATTATAACAGGACCATATTCGACTGTAAGTAGGATTCTTCAGCATGGAGCTAAAGTAGAAGTAGAAAGTAAAAAATAATAATGATAACGATTTTATCTATTGAGACAGCTACTAAGAACTGTTCTGTCTCATTATCAGTGAGTGGAGAGGTTATAGCATGTAAGGAAATAGCGGAAGAGAATTTCTCTCATGCTGAAAAATTGCATGTTTTTGTAGAAGAGATATTAAAAGAGAATAATAAGACTTTAAAAGATCTTTCGGCTATAGCAATTAGTCAAGGACCTGGATCATATACAGGCTTGCGCATTGGAGTATCTTCTGTGAAGGGATTGTGCTACGGACTGTCTATTCCTTTGATTGCTTTAGATACCTTAGAAATATTAGCAAGACAGGTAGAGGTGACAGAAGGGCTTATCGTACCAATGCTAGATGCTAGACGTATGGAAGTGTTCTCAGCAGTCTTTGATAAAGAGTATAATAAACGAAGTGAAATAGAAGCAATTGTTATTGATGAGAATGCTTTTAGTAGCTATAAGGGAACACTATTACATTTAATAGGTGATGGAGCGATGAAGTGTAAAGAAACATTAGGTACGGAAGGTTTTATGTACTATCCGGAGATAACGTATCCTTCAGCAAATGAAATGGGAGTGATGGCTTATGATAAGTATATAAAAGAAGAATTTGTAGATGTGGCTTACTTTGAGCCATTCTATCTTAAAGACTTTGTCCTAATTCAAAAGAAGAAATAAATAATACTAAATAAGGGCTAACAATCTATAGATTTTTAGCCCTTATTTATTGAATGATTATCTATTATAGCGCATCACTTATTTCTCTCGCCTTTAAGAGTACATAAGATGTGGCAACTGTAAAGTTATCATTCTCTACCCATATTTGTACGGTATATGTAATCTTAGTATCTAATAGCTCTTTGATTAATATTCGAGGTCTTGGTTGTGAAAGTACTTTGTCATAGGAGTCTAATTCCTCTTGTAGTTTTTCTATAAAGAGTGTTGTGTTTTTTAGTAGTGTTGTTTGTACTGCTATTTCGGCTCTTCTAAGGTTGTTCTGAGTGATGTTTTTGATTTTACCATTAGAGAGCACACCGTTTGGGATATACACTATATTGTTTTGATAGGTAAGTATCTGAGTGGAGAAGATGTGTATGGTAAGAACTTTACCTGTTTCTCCTTGCGCTTCTATAATATCCCCTATTCTAAATGGTTTAAACAATATAATTAATACACCTCCAGCGAAGTTACTTAAGGACCCTTGTAATGAAAGTCCAATGGCTAAACTCATCGCACCAATAATCGCTACGAATGAGCTAGTCTGTATTCCAAGCTTTGAGGCGATGATTACAAATAAGAGTATTCGCATGCCCCAAATTAATACATCTAGAATAAAGCTAGAAAAAGTAGGATCTATATTCTTTTTTAAGAATATTTTTTTTGCTAGTCTCTGTAAGAAACGAATGACCCATAATCCTATGCCTAAGATAATAAGTGAAGTCACTATCTCTGGTATATAGGTAATAATATCTTCAATATATCTAGATAATAAAGTATCTAATTTTTGCATATTCTATAAAATATAATTGTCTATCAGTGTATGATCTGTATCAGGTGCTAAACACGCTCTTTCTATACAAATATAATGTAAAGTCTCTTCTTTAGGAGTATATTTAGTAAGGTATGGGATAGCTGATGGCGAAGACACTGAAAGTACAGAAGCTCTAGTTAAGACTTTTTTTCTTGTATTAAGATTGTGTTGAAGTGCATTGGCACCTACCCATGTTAATTCTAGAGGTTGTTCTATATATAATTGCAGTAATAACCAATGTGAGTATGCTGAAGGATAATCGACATTAGAAAGTACAGTATTCATCATATTCGTTGCTAAATCGATATAATAATCATTCTCATATAATAAACCTAGCTTAAATAAGTTTATGGCCATAATGGCATTAGAAGAAGGAATGACATTATCTTCTGTTTCTATCGCTGGAGTGATAGTATCTTCTTGATTGTGCTTGCTAAAATAGAAGAACTTACTCTCGTGATCTAAGAAGTGGTCTAAAGAGTAGTCCATAAGATTTTTAGCTTCTGTGATGTATTGTTGTTCTTCCGTGTGTTCAAAAAGATAGATTAATCCTTGTATATAAAAGGCGTAATCATCTAAGAATGCTTTTATCTTGGCATTTCCATCTTTATATGTACGCAATAGTCCACGCTCTTCACACCATAGGTTGTTATGGATAAACAGGTGCAATTGTTTAGCTTGCTCTAAATAAGCTATGTTTTGAGTAGCTGTGTACGCATCTAATAATCCTGTGATGTACATAGCATTCCACGATGTAAGTGTTTTATCATCTAAGCGAGGTTTAGGTCTATTGGCTCTATACTGTCTTAGAGCTGTTTCCCATTGCTGCTTTTTACTTTCTAGGTCTTCAAGAGAGATGTTATTCTCGTTAGCGATATCTATTAATTCACGTGTTTGGATTAATACATATTGGTTGTTCTCCCAATGTCCAAAAGAGTTGATATTAAATACAGTACTGAATAAAGGAAAATCTTGTTGGACTAATTCTTTTAATTCTTCTATGGTCCAAACATAGAAAGCACCTTCTTCTAGCTGGTTATGACTGTCTATGCTGTCTGCATCTAGTGCTGAATAATATCCTCCTTCACCATTAGCCCAATTGTTGGTAATAAAATTAATTGTCTTGTCAATAACTTCTTTGTAGAGTTTATTGTGAGTACGTTTATACCCATCTGCATATACAGATAACAGTTGTGCATTGTCATAAAGCATTTTTTCAAAGTGAGGAATATGCCATTTATAATCGACAGAATATCTCGAGAAGCCTCCTTCTACTGTATCAAATAGACCTCCCCATGCCATTCTAGTCAACGTAAGGTCTATATAGTCTAATAAGTGTTGATCTTGGTGTAGTACACCTTTTTTTTGTAAGTATAATAAATTAGTAGGCATCATGAACTTAGGCGCTCGTGTGTATCCCCCATATTCCCAGTCAAAACTCTTTTTCCAATTCTCAAGTACAAGTTCAGTATTGAATCTAGATTCTTCTTGTGCTATAGGTGCTTGGCTAAGAATAGAGATCCCTTCTTGTAGTTGTGTTGCGAAATCTAGTACAGTATCACGTTTTTCTTTGTACAGTTGATGTAACTGTGATAAAGAATCTATCCAATTTTGTCTTTTAAAATAAGTTCCTCCCCATATCGGTCTACCATCAGGCAAACAAACAACATTTAAAGGCCATCCTCCTTGTTTCGTCATAATTTGGATTGCTTTCATATAGAAGTTATCTAGATGTGGAAGTTCTTCACGATCAACCTTGATAGAGATAAAATGTTCGTTCATTAAATCTGCCACCTCTTGGTTTTCAAAACTTTCTTTCTCCATAACATGACACCAGTGACAAGTCGAATATCCTATGCTAATAACAAGAAGTTTGTCTTCCTGCTCAGCTAGTGTTAAAGTTTCCTTATTCCATGCTTTCCAATAAATAGGGTTATTGGCATGTTGTAATAAATAAGGACTTGATTCTAAGTGTAATAAATTCATGATGAGATTTTGATATTGTTGTTGCTTAACAAAAGTAGTCAAATGTATTTTAACTATAAAAAGAAGCGATGGGATTAATAACGTTAAGTTAACATAGGAGTAAATAATTATAATCAATTTTGCAGCACACTTAATTTAAATATAATTTATAAAATGGAACAGATTTTTATTGTAATGCTTATAGCCCTTGGGGTATTAGCTATTATCGATTTAACTGTTGGAGTGAGTAATGATGCTGTGAACTTCCTGAATTCAGCTTTGGGTTCAAAAGCAGTTACTTTTAAGACAATTATGATTGTAGCTTCACTAGGTATTCTAGTAGGAGCGATATTTTCAGGAGGGATGATGGAGATAGCCCGAAGTGGTATATTTGTCCCTAGTATGTTCTCCTTTAATGATGTGATGGTCATCTTCCTCGCGGTGATGATTACCGATGTACTACTTCTGGATGTGTTTAACTCTTTAGGGTTGCCAACATCTACGACAGTATCTATTGTTTTTGAATTATTAGGTTCTGCAGTGTGTCTTGCTGTAATCAAAATCGTAGCTAATAATGATAGCTGGTCTATGTTACCAGATTATATCAATACGGAGAAGGCCACCGAGATTGTAGTCAGTATATTGCTGTCAGTAATACTTTCTTTTACGTTAGGTACTTTAGTACAATACGTTTCTAGATTAATCTTCACCTTCCAGGTGGAACAAAAGTTGAAATACTTCGGAGCGATATTCGGAGGGGTAGCCATTACTGCTATTACTTTCTTTATCTTGGTAAAAGGATTAAAAGGTGCAAGTTTTATTACAAAAGAAACTAGTAACTGGATTGGAGATAATCAGTTAACTATTATAGGAATTAGTTTAGTATTCTGGACTATATTCTCTCAATTACTGATGAGTATCTTTAAGTTAAATATACTTAGAGTAATCATCGTTATCGGAACATTTGCATTAGCATTAGCGTTCGCTGGTAATGACTTAGTGAACTTTATAGGTGTGCCTATTGCAGCATTCCAATCATTTGAGTTCTTTATGGCATCAGGTCAGTCTCCAGATACTTATATGATGAATAAGTTAGCAGAAGAGAGTGTAGTCGCTCCTTTCTATTTCTTAGCCATCGCAGGTATTATCATGGTGTATACTTTATGGACATCTAAGAAAGCGAAGAATGTAATCGAGACAGAAATGAGCTTGGCAAGACAAGATACAGGAAGTACAGAGGAGAAATTCTCACCTAATATTCTGTCTAAGGTTATCGTTAGAGGTATGGTGTTAATCGGTATGGGAGTGAATTACTTCTTGCCAAAATCACTACAGCTTAAAATGGATAAGCGCTTTGAGATTCCTAAGAAACCAAAGAATAGAACTTTAAAGGATGAGCCAGCATTCGATATGGTGCGTGCTTCAGTGAACCTTATTGTAGCAAGTATTTTGATCTCTATAGGTACTTCTATGAAATTACCACTATCAACTACTTATGTGACTTTTATGGTGGCTATGGGTACGTCATTTGCGGATAGAGCATGGGATAGAGACTCAGCTGTGTATCGTGTAGCAGGGGTGTTTAATGTTATAGGTGGTTGGTTCGTAACTGCTATTGTAGCATTTATTGCTTCTTTTGTTATCGCATATGTATTAAAGGTAGGAGAGATTTACGCTCTAGTAGGGATGTTAATTCTAGTGGGAATTTTATTATACAGAAGTAATAAAATGTATAATAAGAAGACAAAAGAAAAAGCGGATAGTGAGGCGAGGTTAGATAGCGTTGATATTATGACTATTCAAGGAGTAGCTTCAGAAAGCTCTTCTCAAATAGCTAATGTGATTACAAGAGCGAATGAATTATATACTTCTGTAATAGATGGTGTAGCTCTACAAGAATTGACAGAATTAAAGAAAAGCAGAAAGCAGCTTAAGAAGCTAGAGAAAGAAGTGGATAACTTACGTGGTAATGTGTACTTCTTTATTAAAAATCTAGATGAAACTTCTGTAGAAGCAAGTAAATTCTATGTATTGACATTAGGGTATCTACAAGATATGATTAAGTCGATTAATTTTATTGCCCAGAATAGTTATACACATATTGACAATAACCATAAGAAACTGAAGTTTAATCAAATTAGAGATTTAAAACTAATTGATAAAAAACTTCAAATATTATTCGATAAAGTAATCGTATTATTTACAGAGGAGAAATTCTCTGAGATAGAAGAAATCCTACAGGAAAAAGACGACTTAATCGCTACTGTAGATAAGTTAATCCAAAAACAAATCATTCGTATACGTACGACAGAGACAAGTCCTAAAAATAGTAAGTTATACTTCTCTATTTTATTTGAGACTGATGATCTAATCAAGTCTACAATTGGATTGTTAGAATTGTTTCGAGATTTCGAAATTGACGTTAAGAGGAAGTCATTCAAAAGAATGAGCTAATCTATATTTAATTTAAGTGAAGAAATGAGGTTGTCTAGGCAACCTCATTTTGTTTTTAAGGTATTTAGGGGTGTAATGAAGTAGATTTATGATTTTCTATCTTCTACTCAGATAATAAGGCATAAAAAAAGGTAGCATTATAAATGCTACCTTTTTCTTTATATCTAGTTGTTTACTATCCGTTATAAGCTTCTACAATGATTTTCTCATCGTTAAGCATATGTCTTAGCATTCCTTCTATACCATTCTTTAAAGTGAATGTAGAAGAAGGACATCCGCTACATGCTCCTTGTAAAAGTACATGTACAATATTAGACTCTTGATCATATTTTTGGAAAGCGATATTACCACCATCAGCTTGTACAGCAGGTTTTACGTTTTCTTCAAGGATATTAATGATGCGTTGAGACTTTTCATCTAAAGAGTCAAAGTGTTCGTCAGCTGCCGCTTCAATTGCTTTAACATCATGAATTAGAGATTCGTCTACTGCTAGATTACCATTTTCTAAGAACTCTTTGATAAAGGCACGAGTAACTTGTACTAATTGATCCCATTCGAAAGAGTCGTATTTAGAAATAGAAACATAGTTCTCATCAATGAATACTTCTTTAACGAAAGATTGTTTAAAAAGCTCTTTAGCAAGAGGAGAAGCACTAGCTTCATCTATATTTTTAAACTCTACACCTTTTTTTGTTAATAATTTATTAGCAACGAATTTAATTACTGAAGGATTTGGAGTTGATTCAGCGTAAATAGTAATTGGTTGCTTTTTTATTTCTTTTTTAGAATCTATTAAGATTTTCTTACCTTTAGCCAAGAATAGTTCTATCTGATCTGCAACGGTTTCTTTTACATCATCCCATTCGACAATTGAAAATTTTTCGATGGCGATAAAATTATTTGAGATATAAACCGTTTTAACAAAAGGAAGATAGAATAATTCCTTCGCTAAAGGTGATTCTGCAGTCTCATCAATATTTTTGAACTCGTGGTTTTCGCCCTTAGCTATAAAATCTGGTAAAACAAATTTTATAATTGTTGGGTTTGACGTATTTTGAATTTGTATTTTTGACATGTTAATTTAGTTTTTTTCAAAATTAGCAAAGAAAAATGCTAAGCGTCACGAAGATAAGATTTTTAAACAATTAATTAACATTAGTAAGCACTAACAATTTAATATAGCGATAAAATGGGCAAAAGAATGTGGCTTTCATTATTTGTACTTTCAGGAGTTCTGTCAGTAGGAGCTGTAGCTGGAGGTATAAACCCTTTTGAATATCTAGGTAATAGAGAGATAGTTGAGGTATATAATGACCAAGATGAGCCAAAACCTGAGGTGAAAGTTGGGAAACCTCATGATATAGAACAGGCTCTTCCAAAGAATAGCGCATCAGGGAATTTTAGAGTATTCTTAGGTGAGGCAATAAAAAACAAAACAACTGGATTAGTTGTAGATGCTGAAGGAAATGCTATTGTTCCTGAAGGATATATCTATAGTTTTCACAATACTCAAGATGAAGCTAATCGCAATACTAATAAGCAAAAAGAAATTCTTTATGTAGATAAGTTTAATCCTTCTACAGCACCATTGACTAGGTTTCTTAGAGTGCAATCTGTAGTAGATGCTACTAAAGTAACAGTTAGCCCTTTTTTAATTAAAGTGAAACCAGAAGAAGGAGTTACATTAAATGATAGGGTTACAGGACGTCCTGATCAGTATCAAAATGCAGGTGAAAATGGTAATGCAACTTTTAAACTAAAAGAGGATAAAAACCAGTTGTATTATGGTAATTCTAATACAGAACTTTTCAAAGTAGATGGTGCTAGTAGAACTAAGTTAACAGATGCTGAGATTGATGAGTTTACAACCAATAAGAATCAATTAATCGAAGCTAAGATAGTACTAGACGGAGAAACAGCTACTCGTCAGTTCACACTTTATGTAGAGAAGCTAAAGGTGAGTGGCGTTAACCCAGTATTAGAATCTGTAGAGACAAGAAAAGATGATACAAATAGATATGGTAATTACGACTTGAAAAAGACAATACCTGCTTTATTAGCTGCTGGAGAAAATCCAGATTATTATACGATTACTTTTCACAAGACTGCTTATGATGCTCAGAAAAATGAGAATCCAATAGATATCTCTAAGCCTTATGAAGGAGCACATGGGACAGATGCTACTACACGTATTTCTTATAAGTTAGCTAAATCAGCTAGTCCTATTGTTTCAACAAGTCAGAAAGTAGTGTTTAAAGTGATTGATAAACCAATTATTCCAGCTCTTCAGAATGTTTCTTATTGTGATAGTAAGATTGCTTCATACAGTTTGACTATAGATGGCCAAACTAAAGTGATAGCTGATGGACGTACTATAGCTACAGATGAAGAACAAGCAGCAGAAGGATTTGACCCTAAGGGGAAATATTCTATAGGATATTTTAATTCAGAGGAAGATGCAATTGCGAATACAAATAAGATAGTAGGAGTAGAGATAACAGTGAAGTTAAATGAAGCACGTAAGATATGGACTCGTTTAACGAATCTAGAAGACAAGAATTTTAATACTGCATTTTTCTATGCATCTTTAGGATACGATAATTTAGAGACAGCAAATGTATCAACTCAAGTTTTTCCTTACTGTCAAGTAGAAAATATTAGTGGGGAATCTACTATCAATCTTAGAAAAGATGAGGATACAGTGATGGGAAAAAGTTCTTTTGTAAATACACCTGATTTAAATCCTACTGATAAAATAACAACTGTTTATTACGAAAATGAAGATGATGCAAAAGCTGATGTAAACCGTATGCCTGAGAGTAAAGTAACGGCTTACCCTATTAAGATGGGGGAAGTAAAAGGACCAATCTATACTAGAGTGATCATGACAGAAGGTTTCGATTGTAAGGCTGATAATTACTCTTCTTTTAAAGTTTCTCTTGGGGTAGAATTAGCTATAGATTATTTCCCTAAAGAAAGTACTCAACAATTATGTATTAATACAGAGACGAATGAAATAGCTCCTGTGGTGCTAAGTGTGGAGAATAAAGATGTAAAAGGTAGACCTATCGTTATAACATGGCAATATGAAGTAAGTCGAGAGAATGGTTGGATACATTATGAAACCGTACCGGGTAGTGGTAATCAAACTTCGATTAACATTGATAAGCCTGGTAACTATTGGGCAGTAGCTAGTTATGCTACTTCTCCTTACCCAGAAGTACAATCTTGTTCAAAAAAGACGATAGTATGGACAGTAAAAGCACCACCAGTAGCTGTAGTGGAAGGAGTAGATGCAACAGGAATGTTAAACAGTATGGAGATAGATGAAAAAGGAGAAACGATGGTACGCTTAGGTGTATTGGATGGAGGAACAAGTCCTATTACAGATGGTTATGATTTTGCTATTGACAATAGTGCATTTCAGCCTTCAAGTCAGTTTTATAATATACCAATCGGAGAACATATTGCTTATGCAAGAAATAGAATAACAGGATGTTCTACATCAGTTAAATTCTCAGTGTTTGGTTATCCTAAGTATTTTACTCCTAATGGAGATGGATATAATGATACATGGAATATACCAGGTCTAAAAGGACACAATGAGGCTCGTATTTATATCTATGATCGTTCTGGTAGATTATTAAAACAGTTAAGTCCACATACAGAAGGATGGGATGGAACATGGAATGGAAAACCGATGCCGTCTACAGATTATTGGTTCACTGTGGAGTTTGTGAATGATTTTAAAGCTCCGAATGATATGAATGGACGTAAGGTAAGTTATAAAGGACACTTTTCTTTAAAAAGATAATTAAGTTATGAATATAATAAAGAAGCGCTATTTAGCTATAGCATTATTGATTTTTCAAATTGGTTTTGCACAAGAAGGACTAACGGTAAATTCTGAATATTTAGCAGATAACTATTATCTTTTACATCCTGCTATGGCAGGTATTAAGAATAGTACGAATGTTAGATTGACTGTAAGACAACAGTGGAGTGGTGTAGATGATGCTCCTCGTCTTATGACGATGAATGCAAGTACTCGTCTAACTGATCAATCAGCTATCGGAATTATCGGATTTAATGATAAGAATGGTTATCACTCTCAGACTGGTTTTAAAGCGACGTATGCTCACCATATTACCTTTAGTGAATCACGTTATGATTTAAACCAATTGTCATTTGGATTGAGTGCGGGTTTTGCTCAGACGAAGTTAGATGAAAGTGAGTTTGGCGGATTTGATCCTAATGTAGCGGGAGGTATAGAATTAAAAGATTCTTATTTCTCAGTTGATTTTGGTGCTGCTTATCACTATCAAAATTTCTTTTCTATGTTTACAGTGAAGAATGCGGTAACAAGTTCTAGTAAATTATACTCGGATACAGAGAGCAATAACTTTAGAAAATATATTTTAGGTGCAGGGTATGCGTTTGGTAACACGAGATATGGAACGGGGTGGATTTATGAGCCATCTATATTAGCTCAGTATACTGAAGAACGCGAGGACTTCGCTCTAGATGTTAATATGAAGGTTTATAGACAGTTTGATTTTGGTAAGATTTGGGCTGGTGCGTCTTTTAGATCTAATTTTAATGGGACAGACTATTTCGAGAATGGAAAATCTAAAACACAACGTTATCAGTATATTTCTCCAATGTTAGGAGGAAACTATAAGAATGTTAGTTTCGCATACTCTTATACTAAGTTGATGGGAGATCTTACTTTCGGTGATGGTGCTTTCCATCAGTTTACAGTAGGATTTAATATATTTCCGAAACGTACGAGTTTAGAGTGTAATTGTCCGACAGCAAAAGATTAAATAATAAAAAAATCCCGATATTTATCGGGATTTTTTATTGCTATATATTATGATTATAAAAGAAATAAGAGGAAAATATCCTCAAATACCTGAGGACTGCTACGTGGCAGAGAATGCAACTATAGTAGGTGACGTTACATTCGGAGAGAAGTGTAGTGTATGGTTTAATGCTGTTATTCGCGGTGATGTGAACTCTATTACGATAGGAGATAAGGTGAACATACAAGATGGAGCTATCGTGCATTGTACCTATTTAAAACATCCAACTGTGATTGGTAATAATGTTTCTATAGGGCATAATGCTATGGTACATGGATGTACGATACATGATAATGTGTTAATCGGTATGGGAGCTATTGTAATGGATAATTGTGTCGTACACAGCAATACAATAATTGCAGCTGGTGCTGTTGTCACTCAGAATACGGTAGTAGAGGCAGGTTCTATATATGCTGGTATGCCAGCTAAAAAGGTAAAGGATATAAGTGCATCAGACTTTGGAGGTGAGGTAGAGCGTATAGCAGATAATTATGTGATGTATTCTAGCTGGTATAAATGATTAATTAAGAATTTTGTACAATTAATATGCAAGCTTGAGGTACCATAAATAACGTTGGGAGTATAAGTACGAGAAGTAGTTGTTTTAAACAAAATAAGTAGTATATTGCAGTGTATTAACTAAATAGTACTGTTTATGAAAAGTGAATATTCTAGATTTGAAATTTTTTGTTATCTATTTTGTGCGCTAACGATATTTACTTTCTTTGTTTATCATGTGTCTTATTCAATAGGTAAATTTGTAGCGTTTAATTTATAAATAATATACTCTAAGTCTACAAAAAAACATTATTGAGGATAAGTCAATACGGGATACATTGTAATGAAGAACCAATGTTTTTTAGAACTACATTTTATATATTAATAAAGGTCTAATACTTCATATGTATTAGACCTTTATTATAAATGATATTTTTGTGTTTATCCTAGGAACTCTTTAACGATATCGAAGAACATTTGTGGGTTCTCTGCATGTAACCAATGTCCAGTATTTGGAATCGTTTTGATAATTGCATTAGGGAAGTGTTCTTGGATAAGAACTTCATCTTTTTCTTGTATGTACTTAGAGTTTCCTCCTCTAACGAATAGCGTATTTCCTGTGTATTCAGCACCTTCTTCTACGCCTTCACCTACTACATCTTCATTTTGATTAAAAGCATTCAGGTTGAATCTAAAACCTAGCTGTCCTGGCTCTACCCAGTATAAACTTTTTAATAAGAATAACCGTGTACCCATTTCAGGAATATGTGAGGCAATGATTTCTTCTACTTCTTTTCGACTTGGTTTAGTAGAAAAGTCAACAGCATTAAGTGCTGCTAATATATCCTGATGATGTGGGGCATAGCTGCGAGGTGAAATATCTGCTACAATTAGTTTTTCTACTTTAGCTGGGTAACGAGTGGCTAACTTCATAGCTACTTTTCCTCCCATAGAGTGTCCTAATATGATAGCATCACATATAGCGTGATGATCCATATAACGAACTATATCCTCAACCATAAAGTCATAAGACCAATCGTCAGAATGAAAACTGCGACCATGATTTCTAAGATCTAATAGGTGTACTTCGTAACCTATTTCAGCCATTTGTTTACCAAAAGTATTCCAGTTGTCAGACATTCCCATGTAACCGTGCATGACAATTAAAGGGATACCTTCGCCTTCTATTTTAGAGTATAATATATCTGCCATTATTGTAATTTTCTGATATACATATTCACTACATTCTCTAATCCTAAGTAAAGAGATTCTGAAATTAAAGCATGACCAATAGAAACCTCTAGTAGGTTCGGAATATTGTTCTTAAAGAACTCAATATTCTCAAGACTTAAATCGTGCCCTGCATTAATTCCTAATCCAAGTTGGTTCGCTAATTCAGCAGCTTTAGTATAAGGTATTATAGCGTTTTCATTTCCTTTAGCATATTCAGCAGCAAAATTTTCAGTATATAACTCAATGCGATCAGCACCTACAACTTTAGCGCCTTCTACCATTTCTAATATTGGATCTACGAAAATAGAAGTACGGATATTGCGAGATTTACATTCTTGAATTACTTCTTGTAAAAATGCTTTGTGCTTAATAGTATCCCATCCCGCATTAGAAGTAAGTGCGTCTACAGCATCAGGAACTAATGTTACTTGGGTAGGTTTGCATTCATATACTAAGTTTAAGAAGTTATCCATAGGGTTACCTTCTATATTATATTCAGTGTAGACTACGTCTACTAAATCACGTGCATCTTGATAACGAATATGTCTTTCGTCAGGTCTAGGGTGTATAGTTACTCCCTGAGCTCCGAATTTTTGTACATCTTTGGCTACTTGCAATAAATTAGGAACATCTCCTCCTCTTGAGTTTCTTAGAGTAGCAATTTTGTTGATATTAACAGATAGCTTAGTCATAAAATTAAGTTTTAAAGACAAAAATACAAACTATAATTAACGTCTATTGTTTTATTTTTGATTATTTTGCACTTCTAAATAATAACCTTGAATTATGTTATCTCCTGACTTCTTTCTACTAACAGATTATCCTATCTGTAAATTGAATACGCTTATTAAAGATATTCTGCCTTATCTAGAAAAAAGTAACTATTCTCATCTTCCTGTGGTGAATAAAGATGATATCTGGATTGGTAATATCAATACAGAGGATATTTATACAGCTGATATCGATAGCACTATTCAGGATGTTATGTATGATTTAGATAAGTTCTATCTTTTAGAATCTTCTAATTTGAATCCTTTTGATTTTTTTGATTTGTTTAGTCAGTGTGATACGAATACAATTCCGCTATTAGACGAAGAGGGAAAAATAAAAGGAATATATTCTAAAGAATATTTGTTAAATGAATGGAGTAAAACAATGTTTTTTGATGAAAAGGGCACTACTTTTGTCATCGAAAAAGGACATTTAGATTATAGCTTCTCAGAAATAACACAAATAGTAGAAGGTAATAATGCTAAAATGATAGGTCTATTACTATTGTCTAATAATAATCATAATACTCAACTATTAGTTAAAACTAATAGTATCAATACAAAGGTTATTCTAGATGACCTAAGACGTTATGGTTATGAGATAGTTAGTACACTTTCAGAAGATACGCATATTAATGATCTAAAGGAAAGAACAGAATACCTTAATAAATATCTAAACATATAATATGAAGTTTGCGATTTATGGACAGACTGCCAAACCTATAGTACAAAATATAGTACGTAGGTTATTTAACTTATTTCAAAAATACGAGAACACAGAAGTAGTGTTTGAAGAAAAGTTTTACAGTCTATTGAATGAACAAGATATTCTTGATAAAGAATACCAAACGTTTGGAACGAATAATCCATTGACTAGTGAAGTGGATTTTTTTATTAGCGTGGGAGGTGATGGAACAATGTTGCGTGCCGCTAATTTTATTAAAAACACGAATATCCCAATTGTGGGAATTAATGCAGGAAGATTAGGTTTTTTAGCTAATGTACAACACGATAATTTAGAGGAGCATATTCCTTTATTGTTTGAAAGTAAGTTTAAGAGGTCAAAAAGATCTTTGTTGAGCTTAAATTGTTTACCTGAAGAAAATAATGCTTTTGATATTCAGTATGCCTTAAACGAGGTGACTGTATCAAGGAAGAATACAACTTCCATGATTACAGTAGAAACTTATTTAGATGATGAGTTTTTAGCTACTTATTGGGCTGATGGGTTGATTATATCTACTCCTTCAGGATCTACAGGATACTCTCTAAGCTGTGGTGGGCCAATAATAGAACCTGAAACAGGTTGTTTTGTATTAACTCCATTGGCACCACATAATTTAAATGTGAGACCGTTGGTTATCCGAGATAATTTAACAATTAAGTTAAAAGTAAGTTCTAGAGAGAAGCAGTTCTTAGTGTCACTTGATACAACTACAAAAGCTGTGGATAATGATACAGAATTAATTATTACTAAAGCTCCCTTTACGGTAGATTTAGTAGAGTTCCCTACTCAGAGCTTTATTAAGACATTGAGAAATAAATTACTGTGGGGAGAGGATAAGAGAAATTAAAAAAGTCAATAAACTATATACTTTTTAAGGGTTTTCTACGTTTAGAACAAAATAGCTTAACCTCATTTGGTCAATCCATGAGAAAAAATTAGATTTTGAAAGGTCTATATTACTATATTTGTAAATTATTTTAACAGAATGAATAAAATTCTTATATCTCTATTACTGATACTTACAACAGTTATAGCTAAAGCTCAGATTCACGAATTCGGTGTAGGGCTTGGGGGTTCTAATTATGTAGGAGATATTGGTTCTACTCAGTATATAGCGCCAAAGGATATGGGGTATAATGTGTTTTATCGATGGAATAGAAGTCCTAGGCACTCGTTTAGAATTAGTTATTCGCACTATAAAATAGGAGGTGATGATGCTAAGTCTGATATGGGAAGCCGAAAAGAAAGAGGATATAGTTTTACTAATACTATTCAACAATTGTCAGTTGGAATTGAATTCAATTTTTTTGAATTTGATTTACATCAGGAAAATTTTGGTTTTACACCTTATCTTTTTGTTGGAGTATCAGGTATAAGATATAATGATATTTACTTTAGACCCAGCACCCCTATTGAAGGGTTTGAGTCGACAAGTGTGGATTTAGTAAAAGGAGAAAAGAAAAATTCAATGGCTATACCTTTTGCAGGTGGGTTAAAATTAAGACTTACTCCTAAGATAAATCTGAATGCTGAAGTAGCTGCACATTATACTTTCACTAATAATTTAGATGGAAGTAGTCCTACAGACGCAAATAAAAAGTCTTATGGCTTTGGTAAAAACGGAAATGATTGGTTTTTTTACTCAGGTATATCGATAAGTTATACTTTTGGAAATAACCCATGTTATTGTGCAGATTAAATGAATTTGAAAGAACAGATTAACACAGACAATTTACCTAATCACTTAGCCATCATTATGGATGGTAACGGTAGATGGGCAAAACAAAAAGGATTTCTAAGAACGCTAGGCCATGAGAATGGTGTTAAGTCCGTGCGTACTACTATTAGCACATGCGTTAAGTTAGGAATTAAGCATTTAACTTTATATGCATTTTCTACTGAGAATTGGAATCGTCCCAAATTGGAAGTAGAGATGTTAATGAAATTATTAGTGAAGTCACTAAAAAAGGAACTCCCTACTTTTACAAAGAATAATATTAAACTTAATGCTATAGGTGATTTATCTTTATTACCAGAGAAAGTACAAGCTCAATTAAGAGATGTATTAGAACAGACTAAAGACAATACTCAAATGACTTTAACATTGGCATTGAGCTATGGTTCTAGAGCTGAACTAATAAAAGCTGTAAAAGAAATTTCATTTAAAGTTAAAAATAACTTAATTTCGGAGGCTGATATAGATGAATCAGTTATAAATAATCATCTTTACACGAGTGATCTACCTGATGTTGACCTATTAGTTAGAACAAGTGGAGAGCAACGAATAAGTAACTTTTTGTTATGGCAAATCGCTTATTCTGAGCTTTATTTTACAGAGGTACTTTGGCCGGATTTTACGGAAGAGGAACTCTATAAAGCCCTTCTTACTTATCAAAATAGAGAAAGAAGGTTTGGAAAAACAAGTGAACAAATAAAATAAAAAACGAATCTAATGTTTCAAAAAGGTACATCTCTTTTTGCACTGTTTATTGCTGGTTTAGTATACTCTCATGTGCATGCACAGGACAGTATAAAAGTCCCTTCTTTCGAAGCTCCTAAAATCTATACTTTAGGAAATATAACAGTGACAGGAAAATATAGCTTAAACCCACAAACGATAGTTACTTTTACAGGGCTTTCTAAAGGCCAAAAAATAGCTGTGCCTGGAGAAGAGCTTTCGCATGCTCTTACAAAGTTATGGAAGGTTGGTTCATTTACTGATATTAACTTCTACGAAACATCTGTTGTAAATGACACTATTAATTTAGAACTTACTTTAAATGAATTACCTCGTTTAAAAAGTGTAAAGATTAAAGGTTTTAAAAAGGCAAAGTCTGAAGCTCTTATTAAAGAAGCTAAACTGAACAGAGGTAAAATTGTTAATGACAACTTTCTATCTACTACTAAGTATTTCTTATTAAATAAGTATAAGAAGGATGGTTACTACAATACAAAGGTAACTTTAAATACTATTCCAGCTGATTCGACAGGCCGAACAGTAGAACTATTAGTTGGAATAGATAAAGGGAAAAAAGTTCGTATAGAAGAGATAGCTTTTAGTGGTAATACACAGTTAAGCGATAAGAAATTGAAAAAAGCAATGAAGGAGACTAAGCAACGTAGTCCTTTTAATCCTTTGCGTATTTTCAAGCCTTCTAAGTTTATCAAAGCTAAATATGAAGAGGATTTAGATAAACTTGTTAGTAAATATAAAGAGAATGGTTATAGAGATGCTCGTATAATTGCTGATACAACAAGCTATAATCCTGAAACAAATAGAATCAGTATAAATATTGATGTTACTGAAGGTAATAAATATTACTTCGGAGACATTCGTTTTATTGGTAACACCGTTTATACTAATAGTCAACTAAAGCAAGTATTAGGTATTGAGAAAGGTGATGTTTATAATGGAGTCTTGCTTGATAAACGTATAGATGATAAAACTGATCCCGATGGATATTATATATCAAATGTGTATCAGAATAATGGATATTTATTCTCTAACGTTAACCCAGTTGAGGTTAGAACTGCAAATGATACAATCGATTTCGAGGTGAGAATTGTGGAAGGACCTATCGCAAGGTTTAATAATATTACTGTTTCTGGTAATGATAACACACACGATCACGTAGTTCATAGAGATATAAGAACTCGTCCAGGTGAGATATGGAGTAAATCGTTAGTGATGGAAACAATTCGTAGACTTGGAGGGTTAAATATTTTTGATGCACAAGCAATTATTCCAGATGTAAAAAATGCTGATCCAAATTCTGGAACAGTTGATATCGACTGGCAAGTAACTGAAAAGGGATCGAGTCAGGTTGAGTTACAAGGAGGATACGGTGGTGGAGGATTCATCGGTACATTAGGACTGTCGTTTAATAACTTTTCATTGAGAAATATATTTAATAAGAAGTCTTATAAACCATTCCCAATGGGAGATGGACAGTCTTTATCACTACGTCTACAAGGAAGTACTTACTATCAAACATATAGTATAAGTTTCTCTGAGCCATGGTTTGGAGGGCGTAAACCTATTAACTTCTTTGGTACAGTAGCGTACAGTACACAGAATCTTTATGATTATGTAAATCGTCGTACAGATAGAAGTAGAGGATTTGATATTACAACATTACAATTTGGTATAGCTAAACAATTAAGTGTGCCAGATGATAACTTTGTATTATCTCATACTTTGAGTTTCCAATATTATAATATGAAAAATTATAATACAGGATTATTTACATTCGGAGATGGAGATTCTCGTAACTTAGCTTATCAGATCGAGTTAAGACGTGATAATCGTGGTAATGACCCGATTTTCCCAACGTTTGGTTCTTTCTTTAGTGTAAGTGGTAAGTTTACTGCTCCATATTCGTTGTTTAACAATGTAGATTATAAAAACCTTGGTGATCAGCAAGAATATAAATTAAGAGCAAAAGCAGGTGCAATAGATCCAGTAACTGGAGCGACTATCCCTGTAGGAACTTATTTAGATTCTAGCTATAGACCAGTTAATAATTGGGAAGATGCTACAGCAGATGTAGCTAAAGTGGATCAAAAGAAATTTAATTGGTTAGAATACTACAAATTAAAATTCAAAGGAGATTGGTATACAACTATCTATGATAAATTAGTAGTTCGTGCACTTGGAGAGTTTGGATATATGGGTGCTTACAACAATAATAGAGGTGTTGTTCCATTTGAAAGGTTCTATGTAGGAGGTGATGGATTAGCGAATTATTCATTAGATGGTCGTGAGGTAATTCAGTTAAGAGGATACCAAAATCAGACATTAACACCATATAATGATAGAGGAGAACAAATCGGAGGTACTATTTATAATAAATTTTCGTTAGAATTACGTTACCCTATTACATTAAAGCCAAGTGCATCAGTTTATGTGTTGACTTTCGCAGAAGCAGGGAACTCATTTGCATCATTTAAAGACTATAGTCCGTTTGAATTAAAACGTTCTGCTGGTTTTGGTGTTCGTGTGTTTATGCCGATGTTTGGATTGTTAGGTATTGACTTTGGATATGGATTCGATTCTGTGCCAGGTACTACTCAGAAGAGTGGATTTCAAACACACTTTATTCTTGGGCAATCGTTTTAATGTACTAGTTACATCATAAACTTGATTTAGAATGAAAACGTATTTAACTTTATTATTTAGTATTTTTGGATTAGTATCAGTAGTGGCTCAAGGTGGTAGTGCTCGTGTAGCCTACATTGATATGGAGTACATCTTAAGTCAGACACCAGAGTATCTACAGGCTACTAGTCAATTAGATGAAAGAGCAAATACGTGGAAAGGAGATGTTGATAAAAAGAAGGCTGAGATTAAAAAATTAAAAGATAATCTAGCAGCTGAACGAATTTTATTAACCAGAGAGTTGATAGAAGAGAAAGAAGAAGAAATCGCTATATTAGAGGATGAGCTTTTTCAATATCAACAAAAGAGATTTGGTACGTCAGGTGATTTGATTACACAAAAAATCATGTTAGCTAAACCAATACAAGATCAGGTTTTTGCTGTAGTGGAAGATATTGCAGAGGCTCGTAAATTTGATTACGTTCTAGATAAAAATTCTGAGGCTACTATGGTAATTGCTACAAAAAAACACGATATTAGCGACTTAGTTTTACGTAGACTAGCTACTGCTCGTAGAAAGCAAGGTATGACTAAATCAGAAGCACAAGCTGTTGAAGAAGAAGAGCAGAAAGAGGATGCAATGTCTCTAAGACAGAGTAGACGTGAAGAGCAACAGAGACGTAAGGAAGAAGCTGAACGTATCATGCGAATTGAGGAGAAGAAGAGAAAAGAAGAGCTAGAGAATGATGTTAACTATCAGAAAGAGCAAGAGCTTCAGAGAAGAAAAGAGGAGCAAATCAAAGAGCAGATAGAGAGACAGGAGAAACTGAAACAAGAGAAGGCGGATAAGATCGAAGCTCAGAAGAAGTTAATAGAAGAACGCAAGCAACAAGCTGAGGATAAGCGTCTGCAAAATGAGAGAAACAAGGAGCAGGCAACTCAAGAGCGTTTAAAGATGATGCAGGAGCAACAGGCAGAATCTGATAGACGTAAAGCAGAAAGAGATAAACTGATACAAGATGAGCTAGAGAGAAGAAAACAACAAGCTTTAGATCATCAGTCAAAGAAATCTTCTGTGGATATCGAGAAATTGCAAGAGGAACGCAGAATAGCTCAAGAGAAGAGAGAAGCTGATCAAAAGCGTAAGCAGGAAGAGGCGATGAAGAGACGACAAGAATTAATAGATGAGTCTCTACGTAAGCAAGAAGAAAGAAGACAGCGTATCTTAAAGGAACAAGAAGACCGAAAATTATTAATCTTGCAAAAGCAAGAAGAGGCGAGAAAGAAAGCTGAAGAAGCTAATAAAAAATAGAATAACAATAAAATATAAATCAAAAATCGAGAAAGATGAGAAAAATGAAATCTTTATTAATTGCAGCTACAATGTTTTTTGGAGTTAGTACTACAGCGGTAATGGCTCAATCTAAAGTAGCACATATCGACGTAAGAGCTTTAATGACAGAATTACCAGCGATGAAAAACGCTAATGCTGAATTAAAGAAAATAGGTGAGGGATACGAGAAAGAAATTTCTACAATGATGTCTACTTACCAAACTAAGATTCAACAATACCAAGCAGAAGCTGCTACTGCAGGTGATGCTAAAAATGAAGAAAGAGCTAAAGAAATCGACGAATTACAACAAAGAATTCAACAGTTCCAAACAACTGCTCAACAAGATTACGGTAAAAAAGAATTAGAGTTAACTCAACCTATCGTAGAAAAAGCTTTAGCAGCTATCCAGAAAGTAGGAAAATCTAAAGGATTTGACTATGTATTAGATTCTTCTAATGGTTCTGGAGTTTTATTAGCAGGAGGTGCAGACCTTTTAGCTGATGTAAAAAAAGAATTAGGAGCTAATTAATTTTAGTTTAACTAGATAATCATAATCAAAACCGCTCTTGTTAAAGAGTGGTTTTTTTTATATTTGTATATGACTAAGAACAACCCTATAGGTTTATTTGACTCAGGAATTGGAGGAACAACTATTTGGCAAGAGATTAATCTCTTAATGCCAAACGAAGATACTATCTTTATAGGTGATCAACTTTATGCTCCTTATGGAATCAAAACAAAACAAGAAATAATAGATTTATCTCTTAAAAATGTTGAGTATTTAGTCTCTCTGAATTGTAAGATTGTAGTAGTAGCCTGTAATACGGCAACGACCAATGCAATAAGCGAGATGCGAGCTAGGTGTCATATTCCTATTATAGGAATCGAACCAGCTATTAAACCAGCTACTATCTTAACGAAGACTTCTAAAATCGGTATTTTAGCGACAAAAGGAACGATTACAAGTGACTTCTTTACTTCTAAGGTAAAGATGTATCCAGATATTGAGATCATTGAGCAAATAGGTTATAACTTAGTTAACCTTATAGAGAGTGGTTGTATTGATTCTCAAGAAATGAAAGATTTGCTGCGATCATATTTAGATCCTATGGTAGAGAAAGGAATAGATACTCTAGTTTTAGGTTGTACTCATTATCCTTATCTTATACCTATTATAGAAACGATTATTCCAAAAGAAATAAAGATTATTGATTCTGGAAAAGCAGTTGCTAAACAAACAAAAAAAGTATTAGAAGAGTTGGATTTACTTACTACTCGAGAAAGTAGAGGTACTAATTATTTTTTTAGTAATACAGATGTGTCTATCCTTAAAGAGTTTGTTCCTTCTAATGGGATAGTGGAGTATAGAAATTTTTAGTCTATGTAGATTAAGAAATATTGTAAAAAGAGATATACCGAGTGTATATCTCTTTTTTATTGACTGTTTTTGTTGTTAGATAATCATTGATTTAGTAAAAATGCAAGATGTTGTTGGTTTTTAAATATGTGTGCTGTTAATGTATGCATGCATAATTCTTTTAATTTGTTAATTGTATTGTATTAAAATGAGTTTATTTGAGTTATATTTTAATAATAATTAAAAAGTAAAAATATGAATGTTAAAAATAGACTTAAATATTTGTAAAACTAATAGAACTGTATATATTTGAAATAAACGAATTATAAATAACAGTTAATTATGATAAGAAAATTATTATCACTGTCTCTACTTACTTTGATATCTACATCAGCCTTTGCTGGGGGGTATAGAGTTGCAATGCAAGGAAATAAACAACTTGCAATGGGACATACGGGAGTAGCAGTCATAAGTAGTGGTGCGGAATCTTTATTCTTCAACCCTGCTGCATCTGTTTATTTGGAAGATAAGTTTAATTTTTCAGGAGGTGTTAGTGTTTTAGTCGCTGATACTAAATTTCAGAATAAAACTTATGGATGGGAGAATGAAACTCGTAATCCAGGAACACCATTCTATGCATATGGTACTTATAAGGCTACTGATTGGATGACAGTTGGTCTAGCTATTTATTCGCCATACGGTAGTAAAGTAGAATGGGATAAAGATTGGCAAGGTTCACACTTAGTTAATAATATTGATTTAAAGGCAATCTATTTTCAACCAACTGTAGCTATTAAAGTTAGTAAACACTTCAGTTTTGGTGGGGGACCTATTTTCGTAAATGGTGGAGTTACATTTAATAAAAACTTGTCTCGTAGTATGACTGATGAGCAAGGGAATAGAACGAATGTAACAGTAGAAGCTAAAAACGTTACTGCTTGGGGATGGACAGCTGGATATATGGTGAATGTAGATGATCATCTAAGATTAGGATTAAACTATCGTTCTAAAATTGTTATGGATGAGAAGAGCGGTAAGTCTAAATTCTCTGATGTACCAGGATATGGTCAAGGATTGTTTACAAATGGAAAAATTAAAGCACAGATGCCTTTGCCAGCAGAATTGGCAGTAGGAGCATCTTATACTTGGAATAAGTGGTTATTTGCTTTTGATTATAATAGAACATTTTGGAATGCATATAAAGCATTAGAGATTGAGTTCGTAGACAACCCTGCAATTGGAACATCTGTAAATCCTCGTAATTATAAAGACTCAAGTACTTATCGTTTAGGATTACAGTATACAATGAATGATCAGTTAACACTTAGAGCTGGTTGGTATTATGACGAAAGCCCTGTACAAGAGGGATATTTTGCCCCAGAAACGCCACGTAATGATTCTCGCGCTTATACAGGAGGATTTAGTTATAAGTTTAAGAATGGTATAGCAATAGATATGTCATTGACTTATTTACACTTTAGTGATACAAATAGTTCTTATGACTATTTTATGGAAGATGGTCAGAATGTGTCTTTTGGAGGGACTTATAAGTCTTCTGTAATCAGTGGTGGTCTAGGAGTAAGCTATAGTTTTTAATTTAATTAGGAAGAAATCATGAAAAAAAGATATTTATTATTACCTGCCATTGCTTTATTAGCAGCATGTGAACCTTCAATTAAAGACGAGATTAATTCAGGAACATATTATGCAGGAGAAGCTGACTTTAGTTCATACGTAGCTCTTGGAAACTCTCTTACTTCTGGGTTTATGGATGGAACTGTTTTTAAATCAGGACAGAAGAACTCATTTCCTAATATATTGGCAACACAATTTAAAGTAGTAGGAGGTGGAGAGTTCACTCAACCATCATTTGAAGATGATATTAATGATGTAGGAGGTTTATTGTTTGGAGGGCAAGCGAATCCAGGCTTTCCAACAAGAATGATTGTTAATATGATGCCTGGAGCTGATGGACAAGCTATAGGGCCTCAGAATATTGATAGAGCAGTAACTATAGAAGCGACTAAGCAACAGAAAAAAGCATATCACAATGCTGGTGTACCTGGTGCTAAGACTTTCCATTTAATAGCACCTGGATATGGTAATCCATCGGGGTTATTAACCACTCCTGCTACCGCTAACCCATACTTTGTACGCACGGCTACAGCGGATAATGCGACAGTGTTAGGTGATGCGATGAGTCTGAAGCCAACATTCTTTACGAACTGGATTGGGGCTAATGATGTATTAGCATATGCTACTTCAGGAGGAGAAGGTGTGGATCAAAATAAAGCAGGAGGACTTAATCCTGCAATGTATGGTTCAAATGATATTACTCATGTAGGAGTATTTAAACAAGTGTATGAACAAATCACGAGTACCTTAACTTCTCAAGGTGCAAAAGGTGTGGTAGCTACTGTTCCTGATGTGACAGCGATTCCATTTTTTACGACAGTACCTTATAATCCATTATCTCCTAAACTTATCGGTGAAGGTAATATTGATCAATTAAATAGCTTAATAGGATTATTAAAGCAAATTTTAGCAAAAGGAGGACAGGGGGATAGACTTCAATTGATATCTAAAACTTCAGCTAATCCACTTTTAATTCAAGACAAAACTTTGGCAGATATGTCTCCTTTATTAGAGGGAGGGTTAACACAAGTAGTTGGAGCAGGTTTATTTCCTGTAAAATTAACACCTGAGCAAATCAAGTTTATTGCAATGTCTTATGGACAGGCTAGACATGCTACTGCAAAAGATTTAATGCTGTTAACAAGTAAGGCACAGATTGGAGCTTCATTACCTCAGTCAACAGGTAACCCTACAATGGATGCTATGCTGAAAAAAGGAGTTAGTTTCCCTATTAGTGATTCTTTTGTACTTAACCCTACAGAACAAGCAAATATCAAAGAAGCTACAGTTCAATTTAATAGTATTATTAAAGCAACAGCTGCTAGTAAAGGATTAGCTGTAGCTGATATGAATGATATCTTAAATAAAGCAGTTTCTGGACTTAGAGTAGAAGATGGTCAAATCTATACAGCTAATTATTTCCAAGGAATGGGGAATTTAAATACGGTTATGTTCTCATTAGATGGAGTACATTTAAATGGAAGAGGCTATGCATTTATAGCTTCAGAGATTTTAAGATCTATTAATAAACATTATAAGGCTAGTATACCATTAGTTAATCCTGCTGTATACCCTGGGCCAACATTAATGGTTGGTAATAAGTAAAATTCTTTTTAATTTTAAACAAAAAATTAAATATGGGATTTATCATTAGATTATTAATTACTACTGGTTTAGTTGTTTTATTAGCAAATATATTACCAGGAGTTTTTGTAGAGAGTTTTACTACTGGACTATGGGTGGCGGTAGCGCTAGGGATATTAAATATGTTTTTAAGACCTATTTTAGTGTTTATGACATTACCTGCGACTATTGTTACTATGGGATTGTTCTTACTTGTAATTAACGCAGTTATCATACAGTTAGCAGCCTATTTTGTTAATGGTTTTACAGTAAGTGGATTTTGGACTGCATTACTATTTAGTGTTGTCTTGACATTTTGTCAATCTATAGTAAATGGGTTTCTACAAAAAGATGAGCCTAGAAGAGGATAAAAAAATTAATAGTTGAAATACAATTACTTAAAAAGTTGTTTGGGTTGTAAAAATAATATATTTTTGCAACCCAATTTTATATGTAAATACATCAAAAATGAATATTACAAGAAATAATGTAGATGCTCTTAATGCAATCGTAACTATTGAGCTTGCAAAAGAAGATTACCAAGGTAATGTAGATAACGTTTTATCTAACTACAAAAAGAACGCAAACGTTCCTGGATTTAGAAAAGGTGCAGTTCCAATGAGTTTAATCGTAAAACAATATGGTAAAGCTGTATTGTTCGAAGAAGTAAACAAAATTTTGCAAGAAAAATTAAGTAACTATCTTGTAGAAGAAAAATTAGATATTTTAGGAAATCCATTACCAGTAGCTAATGATATTAACTGGGATGCAGATGTATTAAAATTTGATTTTGAATTAGGATTAGCTCCTGAGTTCTCTTTAGACTTAGAAGGTAAAAATAAAATCAAGAAGTTCAAAGTTGTAGCTGATGACGCTATGCTTGACGAGCAAGTTGAGTTTATTCAAAAACAATACGGAAAAATGATCTCTAAAGAGATAGTAGAAGAGACATCAGAAATGGTAGGTACTTTTGTTAACGAAGAAGAGGGAATCAACAATGAAGTTAAAATTGCTGTAAGCGATATCAGAACTAAAACTAACCAAAAGAAATTTATAGGTAAAAAAGTAGGTGACCAAGTTACTGTAAGTACTAAAGGTTTATTCGAAGATGACCATAAATTAATGGAAGTTTTAGCTGTTGATCACGATAAAGTTCACGGATTAGAAATTGATGTAGTATTTACTATCAACGAAATCAATGAAACAGAGAAAGCTGAATTAAACCAAGAGTTATTCGATAAATTGTTTGGAGAAGGAGTTGTTACTTCTGTTGAGCAATTAAAAGAAAAAATCAAAGAAGATGCTGAAAAGCAATTTGCTAGTCAAGCAGATCAAAAATTCTTAAATGATGTTTACGAGCATTTATTAGAGAATACGTCATTTGAATTACCAGCTGCTTTCTTAACTAAATGGTTAATGGATGCAGGCGAGACTCCAATGACTGCTGAAGAGGCTGCTGCTGAGTACACAAAATCAGAAAAAGGTTTACGTTACCAATTAGTAGAAGGTAAAGTAATGTCTCAATATGACTTACAATTAAACTTCGAAGAAATTAAAGAATATACTACTAAGTTGATTAAAGATCAAATGGCTCAGTTTGGACAAATGGATCCTGAAGCTAAAGTAGTTGAAGATATTGTTGCTAGAGTAATGACTAACCAAGATGAAGTTAGACGTATTTCTGAGCAAGTTATGAATGAAAAAGTGTTAGCTTTATTTAACGATAAAGTAAAAGCTGAAGTAAAAGAAGTATCTTACAAAGATTTCGTTAAGGAAATGTACGGAGAATAATATCCGGAAAAAAATAAGTATATTTGAGCGTCTTTCTGTTAAAGAGAGGCGCTTATTTTTTTATATAGTATTTAAAATAAATTGAAGAAGAATATGGATTTTGGTAAAGAGTTTCAAAAATTTGCTACAAAGCACCAAGGAATAAATAGTATGTACTACGATAAAATCGTTAGTAGTATGACTCCTTACATTATAGAAGAAAGACAGATGAACGTTGCTTCTATGGATGTGTTCTCACGTTTAATGATGGATAGAATCATCTTCATGGGAACAGCTATTGATGATTATGTAGCGAATATTATACAGGCGCAGTTATTATTCTTAGAAAGTGTAGATAACGAGAAGGACATTAGTATCTATGTGAACTCTCCTGGAGGAGGTGTTTATGCTGGATTAGGTATCTATGATACTATGCAGTTAATCAAACCTGATGTAGCAACGATTTGTACAGGTATGGCAGCATCAATGGGAGCTGTATTATTATGTGCTGGAGCTGCAGGAAAACGTTCTGCATTACCACATTCACGAGTGATGATTCACCAACCATTAGGAGGAGCACAAGGACAAGCTTCTGATATCGAAATTACAGCTCGTGAGATATTAAAATTAAAAGATGAATTATACGAAATCATCTCTAAGCACTCAGGACAATCTATGGAGAAAGTACATCATGATAGTGATCGTGACTATTGGATGATTGCACAAGAGGCTAAAGAATATGGAATGATTGATGAGGTTTTAATTAGAAAATAATTTATGGCTAAAGAAGAAATGTCATGTTCATTCTGTGGACGTGCTAAATCTGATACAAATATTCTAATTGCTGGTATAGATGCTCATATTTGTGATCGTTGTGTAGAGCAAGCTTATGGTATAGTATTAGAAGAACAACAGTCAAAACATTTAAGTGATTTGTCAAGTGATTTATTACTTAAGAAACCAATGGAAATAAGAGCGTTCTTAGATGAGTATGTCATAGGACAAGATCAAACTAAGAAAGTAATGTCTGTAGCTGTTTATAATCACTATAAACGTCTTCTACAAGAAATGAATGGAGATGATCAAGATATCGAAATCGAAAAGAGTAATATCTTGATGGTGGGACAGACAGGTACAGGTAAAACATTAGTAGCAAAAACAATTGCTAGAATGTTGAACGTACCATTAGCTATTGTAGATGCGACAGTATTAACAGAGGCTGGTTATGTAGGAGAAGACGTAGAAGGTATTCTTACTAAACTTTTACAAGCTGCAGATTACGATGTGGAAAAAGCAGAGCGTGGTATCATCTTTATAGATGAGATAGATAAAATCGCGCGTAAGAGTGATAACCCATCGATAACACGTGATGTGTCAGGAGAAGGAGTTCAGCAGGCTCTATTAAAGCTTCTAGAAGGAAGTATAGTAAATGTACCACCTAAAGGAGGAAGAAAGCATCCAGATCAGAAGTTTATAGAAGTAAACACAAAGAACATTCTATTCGTAGCAGGAGGAGCTTTTGACGGAATTGAAAGACTTATTTCTAAACGATTAAATATGCAAGCTGTAGGATATAAGTCTACAGTAGAAGGAGATCAAGTTGATCGTACTAACTTAATGCAGTATATTATTCCTAAGGATATTAAGGACTATGGATTAATTCCTGAGATTATTGGAAGGTTACCTGTATTAACGCATATGGATCCATTAGATAAGACGACATTGCGTGCAATTCTTACGGAACCTAAAAATGCTCTAATAAAACAATATGAAAAGCTATTCGAAATGGATGGTATTAAGTTCTCTATTACTGATGAGGCATTAGATTATATTGTGGATAAAGCACTAGAGTATAAGTTAGGAGCTAGAGGATTGAGATCATTATGTGAAGCTATTCTAACAGACGCTATGTATGAGTTACCTAGCCAAGATGGAGTAAAAGAGTTAAATGTAGATAAAGACTACACGGCTCAGGCATTAAATAAAAATTTATTGCAACGATTAGAAGTTGCATCATAATAAAAAAGCAGGAAAGATCTTCCTGCTTTTTTTATTGAGTAAATTGTTTTCTCAATTTCATATATTTCTTAAGTTGGTTGGATGTTATTCTGTTCTGATTAATTAAAAGATTTAATTTATTATCTAATACATTAATATCTAACATGAGATCAGAGTATCTTTTTAAGGCATCTTTATTACCATATAACGCTTTTGGGTATATTTCTGAGTAGATAGAAGCATGTTGACTGTAAATAGTAAGTATAGAGTCTATTTCTACTTGGTAAGCTTTATCTTCTTCTGTAGGCTCCATTACTGTATATCGCCCTTCATTACAACCAGAAAAAAGAAGAAAGAAAGAGATAACTAATAGATAAACATATTTTTGCATAATACAGTATGATTTATGGAAGGTAAAAGTACTGGCTATAAATGACAGTGTTTTACGGAAAACCTCATTTAGTGAATATTTATGTCAAAAAGATAGATGAGTATTAGAGTTTACTGTAGTATTTGGTTAATGGAGAATCTGGGTTTAAATGATTCCCATATCTTTTACAATACCAATAAGGTGTGTCGTGTTTTTAGCATTAAAAGAAACTCTTAAACGGCTAATTCTCTTTTCGATACTACTTGTACTTGCTATTGATAAATTATCTTCTTTAAACTTATGACTCATTTCACTTTGAGAATACCCTTCTGCTAGTAGACGGAGAATGGTTAAATCTTCCTCTTGTAGTACTAGTGTGACAGGATTGTCTTTTACATCCTTGATATCTGGTGATAGATAAGGTTTTTCCTCTTGTTGGATATAGGTGATAGCTGCTAGTAATTCTTTAATACTATTTCTCCCTTTACTGATATAAGCATTGACTTTTAAATCATCTATTAATTCACTTACTTCTATAAATCTGTTTTCTATAGAATAGACAATGACTTTAAGATTGTCATCTTGTTCACGTATTAATTTGATTAAGTCTGCTCCTCCCTTTAGTTTAGTTTCTCTATAGTCTTCTTGAAAAGACAAGTCAGAGATGATTAAATCAAACGGAGAGTTATTGTTCTTAGCACCTTGAATTTTTAGCCAAGCATCATCACAGTATTTAGTACTGTATACTTCGACCTGTGGAATGTTGTCACTTAAGGCTTGTACAATACCAATATTGATACTATCATAATCCTCGACAACTAATATCTTTTTAAACATAATTTTTTTTCGGTAATTGGATATTATACTTTACACCCAGTTTATTAGTTGAATCAAATATAAATGTTCCTCCAATATTAGTAATACGGTTTTCCACATTTGAAAGCCCATTTTTTGATTTAATATCCTCCTGTATGATTCCTACGCCGTTATCAGAATAGAATATTTTAAAGTATTTTTTATCTTCATTGAATTTGAATACTACTATAGTAGCCATACTATGTTTCTTCATATTGACTAATAATTCTTGTATTACTCGATAGATGGTTATCTTTTGATTCTTATCAAGTAAAGAAAAATCAAAGTTGTCAAGCCCTGAGATGATAATCTGGCAGTTAGCAGTAGTGTATTCATTGAATAAATTAGTCAAATGCGTAACAAAAGTTTCATCCGTTGCAATAGAGCTATGTTGCAGAGAAATATTTCTTGCTTTTTTATAGATAGACTCCAGATCAGATAGTAAATGATTCTTTGTTTCTGGAGTTTCAAGGTTAAAGTTCTGTGTATACGTTAATGCATTGAATACATCATTCGCTAATTCGTCGTGTATCTTTTTAGCAATTTTAGTTTCTGTTAAGTAAGACTGTTGAATCTTATCTATTCTATGACGATGTTTTATTCTTCTGTAAATAAAAGATGTAATCACTCCACCTGCCAATAAACAAAGAAGACTCACATAAAGAGCATTTTTACTTCTAGCAGATACTAGTTCACTGTGTTGTAAATCAAGTTTTAGCTTAATGTTCTCTTGTTCATGTTGTTCAAAGTCATAACGTATTTTAGCGAATTGGTTCTTCGCTTGCTGAGTCTCCGTAGCGATTTCTTTAGAAAGGTCTATATAATCTGCATAATACTTAGAGGGACTTTCTTTACTAGACTTGATGAGGTATTCAAGAGCTTGTAGTTTGTCTTTTTTATTTTTATTAGTTGTAGTGATTTCATAAGCCTTTAAGGCATAGTCATGTGCAGAGTGATAATCTTTATTTAAGGTATAATATTCTGCTAGGTTGATATAGCTTCTATAGATGTCATTTTGATTGATATCGTTTAGTCTTATAGCTAAGGCTTCTTCAAGTTCTTTTAACCCTTGTGATTTGTCTTGTAAGTAAAGGGCTTTTCCTAGGTTATTAAGGACTCGTGCTTGCTCTAAGGGCATTTCTTTAAATACATTAGAAGAAAGAATGCTTTGTAGAATATCAATTGCTTTAGTGTATTCTTTTAAACTAATATAATTAGAAGCTATATTGTTGTTTATTATATCTTTATCTATATTTTCAGGTATTAATTTTAATGCATATTTGTATGTTTTTATTGCTGTTAAATTATCATCTAGATTAGTATAACAATGTGCTAAAGTATTATAAATATAAATGACAAAAGGTTTATTGTCTTTATTAACTTTAGGAAGTTCCTTAATGATTAATTCTTGTGCACTATTGGAGTCGCCAATAATTAAATAAATTGTAGCTATACGTAGATTGTTGTAAGTAATACTTTCTTCTGATTTGTAAATTTTTTTAAAATAAAAGTTAGATTTTAAAAAAAAACTAAAAGCACTATCTAATTGATTTTTATTATATAAGCTATCTGCATGACCTTGATATCTATAAGCTAATTCTGATTCTTTTTCATTAGTGGAATTAGCTGGTTTTGTTAAGCACGAACAAAAAGATAACAGTAGAAGTGTTGTCAAAAGAAAATTCGAAGAATAGAAAGTGTGTAGGTGTCTTTTCATTCTTCGAATTTAGTAATTTTCTAAATAGGTCAACTACTTTGATGTAGGTCTTTTAATAGGAGTTAGTCCCCAATCATCTTTTTTCATCTCTTGATCTACTCCATTTACTTTAACCTCTTTCTTCATTTGAAGTTGGTTGTCATCTTTATCACAGCTTACCATTGATAATGTGATTACGCCTAATAGCATTACTGCTTGTACTGTTTTTCTTATAAGATTAATATAAAATAAGATAGTAAAGTTACAATATTAAAAAATAAAAAAGGTTTAAGGAATAGTTTTATTCCTTAAACCTTTTCATTTAGGGACTATTTTTTAATAGGTGGTTTGATGGTAGTATTACCTAAATCATTATTGTCTACTTGTTCATTTGTGTTTTTTGCATTTTTTGGAGGTTTGATAGTAGTATTACCTAAATCATTATTGTCCTCTTGTTCATTCATTACTTTTCTTATAGGAGGTTTAATAGTAGTATTACCTAAATCATTATTGTCCATCTCCTGATCCACTCCATTCGCTTTAACCTCTTTCTTCATTTGAAGTTGGTTATCATCTTTATCACAGCTTACCATTGATAATGTGATTACGCCTAATAGCATTGCTGCTTGTACTGTTTTTTTCATCTTGTTTAATTATTAAGTTAGATGCGAAAAGCAGTAATACATGCTGAGGGAAGCGAGTTGTTTAAGTGACATAAAATGGCTTCCTTGTTATTTTAGTATCACGAGTAAACAACCCATATAAATGTTTCGTACTTTTGAAACATCACAACACGTATCTGATTTTCGACACAGCAAAGGAAAGGCGACTTTTAGGGTGCAATGTGTTGTAAATCTGATGATTCCGATGATTCTGATAATTCCGTTTTACATTGAATTATAATTATGACCTTACTAACGAATGATGATTATATAGAATGTTTGAGAAAGCATATTGAAGCTGTTAAACATTTTCCTAAGTATACTTTACTAATGTCTCCATCACCTGCACAGATAAGAAACCACTGTGTGATGCTGTGTGAGGGGAATACACTATCTAAAGATGATCTAGAAGTATTGAATGCCTTCTTTCAATGCCATGCAAAGGATTTCAAAGAGTTAATAGCTATCATCCGTAATGTAGATGTAGAAAAACTTAAACCAGTACAACACTTTATAATTGCTAAAACAAAGGGCACAAAAATTCCTGCTATTGTTGAGCTAATTGCCGTGATGTATGATTATGAACCTAGACCGTATGGCAAGTTTAGAAAGAGTAGTGTAGAGATAGAAGAGGGGAGTGTAGCTGATGATCAAGCTGATTCAATTATTGTTGAAGAGAAAAGTGAAGCAGTAGAAGAGAAAACTATTGCAAATAATATATCACCTGTTCAATCATTTGCAGAATCTCAGCCTACTACTACACCGAAGAAGAAACTTAAGCGCAATCTAGTAATTGTCACAGTGATTATAATAGGCTTATTAGGTGTTGGTAGTTTAGCGAGTAGTGTGTTATCAAATGATCAATGTATGAAGTGGGAAGGAGATAGATATGTGGCTTATGACTGTGGTGAGGCTACAATAAAGAGTTTTGCAGGTGTAAGTAGTGAGCCTGTACCGTATGATAAAAGCATACTGAAGAACTTTAAACAAATAAGTGTTGATTGTGATACCGAGTTTTTTAGGAAAGGAAAACCGAAGGTATGGTTTGTCAAGACTGGAGAGGGAAAACATGATTATTTTAATAACCCAGGAACAGGGGTACATCCTATCTCTGGTAAGTCTTTAAGACCAATCACGCAATATCATCTAAATAAATACATCTACTCTAAGTGTAAATAAAAAAGAGGTTAGACATCACTAAAGACTGTCTAACCTCTTTTTTATTGTAGATTCCGATTATTCCGATACATAATCACCTAAGTTTGATTAATAATTGGCTTTTTGTAAGTACAGAAGAAGTGAAATAAAAGCATTTTAAACAACGGAATAATAAAGTCTCTCATTACCGAATTTAACATAAAGTACTTAAAATTCTATTTCTGATCAGTGTTTATTGATGAGTTAAAGATAGTTTTGTTTGGACCTGCTAGGGGATTGCTTGAGGGTTTCTTGCACATTCCTTCGACAAAAGCACCTTCTAGGCAAGGAACCCCCTAGGAATGTGCTAGCAATCCCCTAAGAAGTGCAAGCGAAACGCTCTTATCCTATTCATTAACAACGAAATTAAAAGGAATGTATTCATTTAAAGATTTTATCTCCTACTTGTACTTTAGAGTATTCAACTATATTGATATTACTCCCAAATAATATTACTATAGAACAATGTCAAAAGTATTTTTAATTGAATAGAGATAGTTAGTTACCCTGCAATATCCCATTTGTCAAATTTAAGACCTTGTTCTGTAATATTGAAAACAAACCATTTTGTGTATTCGTATTCTGACATATATGAAGAATAACCATCACTAAAGTCTCCAAATATTTCACTGTGTTCTATGCGTCCTTCAGATAAAATAACTTGTGTTGTTGTAAATCGTATATAATAGACATATACAGCATCACCATTATCTATGCTAACTTTATTTAAACCCTCTTTTCGTGTAAAGTTAATATCATTAAGATTGCATAATCTAAAGATTTCTTTTAGAGCATTAAGCATATCTTCACTAAACTCAGTATTGTTAAAGTACCTTTTTAATTCATTACTATTATTAGTATTTACAGCTTTCTTTATTTCTTTTAGGTCATTAATAGCCTTTGTGCGCATTGCTTTTTTTTGATCCTCTACCTTTTTGATTAGAGTTACTTTGGCATTTTCGGTATCGTTTAGTACGATACTACTATTAGACTTAGCAGGTTTATACCAGTTCTGCATTTCGAAATAACTAGCATAGATTCCTTTAGAGAACACATAACCTTTTCGTGCTAATACTTCATTGCGCAATAAAGCAAGTTCTTCTACTGATAGGTTAGTAAGCTCTTTCTCTGTGTATTTAGTAGAACTTGGTTTGGTCTGAGCTTCTATTGATGTTGTAGCTAGTAATAGGAAAGCAGTACAACAACTGATGAAGGCATGTTTTATTAGATAAGTTCGTTTCATAGTTATTTTAAATTGAATACTCTAAAGTAAGTAAAAACATAGTATAGTAGAATCACTATTTATTCTTTCTCATCTCTAATGGACGTGTTCCTGTAAACTCACAGAACGCATTGCTAAATGCTCCTAGAGTAACATATCCTACTGTATTGGCTATTTCGCTGACAGAGTGCTCAGTCTTCATCAGTAGTTCTATAGCTTTCACGATACGCAATGCTTTTAAGTATTGTAAGAAGGAGATTTGTAATTCAGCTTGGAAGAGGCGTGATACAGAGCGTTCACTCATATTAAACTTGTTGCTGATATCCGTCAGCGTTAATGGAAGTCCAAAACTACTGTCTAGATAGTCTGTTATCTTAGTAATGCGTGGATTATCACTAAAAGGAAGTTGTAACTGTATATTCTTATTGATAAAAGTGGGTAGAATATTTTTTAAAGCTTGTAGAAAAACAAAATTAGGCGTGTCTTGATTGACCATCTTATCATGCCAACACACTGTATATGCTATCATCTCTATTAATAGATCTGAAGCCGCGTATATCCCTAGTGTAGTATAAAAAGGATCATTATCATCATCATGGGTATAAAAATACAAGGAGTGAAGCACAGTAGCAGAGTTACTTAATCTCAAAATATGTGGTACGCCCTCAGGGATCCAAAAGAAGTACTTCGCGGGTACAACATAAGTGACATTGTCTACAGTCACATAAGTTATTCCTCCTTCTACATATGTGAGTTGTCCTTTTTGATGTTGATGTAAAGGATATCTTTTTGTCGATTTCTCATGATTGATAAATACGCCTTCTTCTATACTATCGATAAACTCTAAGGAATCGATGATCTTCATTGTAGTGTTTCTTTTTAATGAGCGCAAAAGTATATAATGATTTTGTCTGTTTTGAATAAAAAAATGACTATTTAAGAAATACAAGATATATCGTACTCATTTTACTTTTGTCCGATTTTAAAAACAACGTATGAAACTTGGGGATTTCCACTTATTAGCTGTACTCACCAGCTGTGTTACTATGGGGTATTGTCAGAGTACTACTCTATCAATTTCCAACAAGGATACAATACAACTCAGTATTCAAGAGATTTGGGAACAAACAGATCTTAGTAGTAAAAGAAGCTTGATTCAAGCCAAAGATCTACAGATCAGAAAAGAGAATACGGATGATGCACGCATCGGTAGATATCCAGTGTTTAATGCCTTCGGTAAAGCAGAAAAGGCAAGTAATATCCCTGTCTATACAAATGGAATATTTAATAAACCCGAACAACATGATGTGATACATACGCTCTATAATACTGGAGTGTCTATGTACTTAAATCTATATAGTGGCAATAGACAAAATCTAGAAATAGAAGAGCGAAAAACTTTAGAAGCTAAAGCGAATATTGAGGCAGATATGACTAAATCAGAAGTTCGGTTAGAGGCGATCAAGAGTTATTTGGCTTTAGCGAAACTATCTCGTTTTAAAAAAGTGATTACACAAGATATTGCCGAACATAAAGAGCAGTTAATCGAAATAGAACATTTATATAAGAATGGAGTAGTGTTAAAGAGTGATGTACTTCGTGCGACTATGGAAATCTCGAAGAGAGAAATGACCTTAGTACAACTCCAAAACGATCTCTCTATAGAAAACCAAAAGTTGGTTATATTGACAGGACGTAAGGATACAGATTTTATTAAACCACAAGATTCCTTTAATGAAGAACTATTCTTAGAATCTTATGATGAGGCTTTAGATATTGCCTTAGAACACGGGTTTAAACACCTGCTGTCAGAGGAGAGCTTGGTATTAAGTGATATCGAACAGAAAAAGGTGAAAGCTAATACTAAACCTAGTATTGGCTTAATAGGAAACTTCACTATGGCTAATCCACAAATATTCTTGTATCCGTATAATCCTAGTTGGTACAGTTTAGGGACTATCGGAGTACAGGTATCATTTCCTATTTCTAATTTATATCAGAATGTACACAAGGTTCGCAGTCGTGCTTTAGAACATGAGAAAGAGGAGTTACAACATCAATATGTACAAGATCAAATAAAAGAAGAGGTACAACAGGCATATTTAAGATATCAAGAATCATTGGTACAGATAGAGGTATGTACGAAGAATAAAGAACATGCGGCAGAGAATGCACGTATTACTAAGAGTACTTATTTTAATAAAATTTCTTTGCTTACAGATTTATTAGATGCTGATGTACAACATTTACAAACACAATTTGAACTAGAAGCTGCCAAGTTAGACAGCATTTATAAATACTATACTCTTCAATTCGCTAAAGGCTTATTATAATGGATATTAAAACTCGTATTAAAATTACAGATCGCCTAATCACACGTATTACGCGCTATCTAGCTTCTATTATTATTTTGATAGGAAGTCTTTGGGGAATTCACACACTATGGATGTATTGGAAATATGAACAAACTAATGATGCTCAAGTACAAGAGTATATTAATCCTGTTATTTCTAGAGTAGGAGGATTCTTAACAGAAGTGCGCTTTGAGGAGAATCAAATAGTGAATAAAGGAGATACCCTATTAGTAGTGGATAATCGAGAGTACATTTATGATCAAGCGACTACTTCTGCTGAGATAGCGAAACAGTATGCATTGATAAAGGAATTAGACGCTCGTCAATATACATTGTCTCAAACAGCCGCCGCCGCAAAAAGCCAAATCCAAGGGAGAGAATCTAAATATCATCAACAGGAGTTGGATTATCAGCGATATAAGAAACTCTATGAAGAAGATGCAGCTACTGCACAAATGCTAGAGGAGAAACAGGCACAATTAAATATAGGACAGAGTGATTATAATACTAGTGTAGAGCACGCTCGAGCTGCTACAGCTAGTATAGCAGATATTGAAGCACAGAAACAAGTTTTGTTAAAAGAGATTACTCGATTACAAGAACTTGAGAAGTATAAGAATCTGACTGTAGGTTATACCGTTATCACTGCACCTTATAGAGGGAGAATGGGGAAGAGGAGCATTGACTTAGGTCAGATGATTTCTGTAGGTCAGGTGCTTACCTATATCGTTAATGACGAAACACCGAAGTGGATTATTGCTAATTTTAAAGAAACACAAATACGCAATATACAGATAGGTCATCAGGTAGAGGTAGTCGCAGATGCTTATCCTGATAGACAGTTTATAGGAAAGGTTATTTCTATAGCTCCAGCTACTGGCTCTAGTTTTTCTTTATTACCACCAGATAATGCCACAGGTAACTTTGTAAAGATTGTACAGCGTATTCCTGTACGTATAGAAATAATATCACCTACTGATTCGGAAGAATTATTAAAAGCGGGTATGAATGTCAATGTTTTTATAGCTAAAAAACAATCTAATGCAAAATAACGAAGCGTCTCAGTTATTCGTTGATTGGATTCCAGAGTGGATGATACACGTCATTCTTTTTGTACTTTTAATGCCGAGTATTGTCTTGTTTTTCCTGCCAGCTGCTAATGCTACAGCAGCTGCAGGATACTTTGGATGTGATTCACGAGACATTCAGTTTTCTGTGTCTCTATTGTATGCAGGTTTTGTCTCTTTTTATAGTTTAGAACGACGTTTCTTTACGTATTTAGCGACTAAAGAATACTTTATTCTATTTAATGTCTTACAGATAGTAGGCTGTATAGTACTGTATAATGTACAAGCGCTATGCATTGTTTTTCCTGTTCGCTTTTTACAAGGAATGTTATTTGCTAGTACAGTTAATCTATCTATTTCTACATTATATGTCCGTTTAGATAGTTCTAAAGCTAGGGAGATTAGCTTCTCGTGCTTCTACGGTATTTTGATTTGTGCAACACCCTTTAATCAATTAATTACTTCAGATTTAGTAGATCAGTACGACTATTCCTTTTTGTATAAGATAGCTTCTTTTTCTTTTATACCAGGGTTAATATTAATTATGCTGACTATGCGCTTTGTACGTCTCCAGCGTAAACTGCCATTGTATAGTCTAGATTGGGAGAGCTTTGTGTTATTTTCAGTAGTGGTAGTACTATTTGGATATCTTACTATTTATGGGCAACAGTATTATTGGTTTGAAGATCGCGATATTCGTTTAATAGGATTGACGATCTTGATTACCTTATTCTTCTTTGTATGGAGACAAAAGCATTTGAAGAGACCTTATATTAATTGGCATGTATGGAAGTATCGCAACTTTAAGATAGGATTGTTCTTATTGTTTATTCTTTATATCTGTCGTTTTGCATCAGGGATTACAAATACACATTTTATTAACTCACTTCATTTAGACCCTAGGCATCTTTCTTATCTAAATAGCTTTAATTTAATAGGACTTGTGACAGGAGTGATACTTGCATGTGTTTGGTTGATTAATCGTCGTCCTATGCGCTTTATATGGAGTCTAGGATTTATTGCGCTGTTTTTGTTTCACGTGGGGATGTATATGCAGTTTGCCCCTAGTGCTAATCCAGATGATTATTATCTTCTTTTGTTTTGTCAAGGTTTAGGAGTAGGAGTTTTAATGGTGCCTATTATAGTTTATTGTGTTACTTCAGTACCTGTATCACTTAGTGCTTCTGCGGCTGCTGTATGTTTAGGTGTGCGCTACTTTGGTTATACATGTAGTATAGCGATTATGAATTATTATAGTTTGTACAGTTCTAATCGTCACTTAAGTCGTTTCTCAGATTATTTGAATATAGCTAATCCTATACTACAGACTAAGCTTACTCAGAATACTATGAAGTTAAAAAGTAGAGGTATGCCCAGTTCTATAGCTGAGAAAGCAAGTGAAAAGATAATGTTATCTGATCTTAGCAAACAAATAGAGTTGAGGTATGCAATGGATTACTTCGAGATACTTAGTTTACTTTTATTAGTGATTATCATCTTAGTACTATTCACACCTTATTTAAGTAAAACATGGGTTTACTTAAAATCAAAAAGTGTTTCACCCTTTTAGTTTTATATTTTTTTTCAAAAAAGTAGGAGAGTCGTCTAGTACTCTTCTGCTTTTTAGTTAAGGTCAAAAAAAAATCCTAAGCGTTAACTAAGGACTTTATATATTTAATGTTTCTTAACCATTGTTTAGTTCTGAATTCCAATTAATAAAGTCTTCTGCTTTTAAAGTAGTAAGTTTTGTGTATACATATTTTGCTAATGCTTTTTCACTACTAGAATGACTCAGTTTAGTACTGATCTCAGTAATTCCCTTTTCTTCTTTAAAGATGTTGTTTTTGGTACAGTTTACATAAGAGTCATAATTGTTACTAACTATGTCTGTAGGACTTAGGTTGAGAGATATTATTCCATATTCATATAAAAAATCATCAAAAAAACCATAATAGGTATTACGTTTACTATCTAAAAATTTTTGATTGATATAATGAATTGTTTCAGAAGAACTTCTTTGGAAGTACTCTGCAATAACTTTGTTGAATGTAGTATAAGTATCCATAAATTTGGTTTTAATGCATTATGCACAAAAATATGGAAAAAAAATATTAAACTTAATAAATAACTTATAGTTTAAGTATATTATTCCATTTCTTTATTCTTATTAAACAGAAAAAAGAAATGGGATAATATACAAAAGACTGTCTTGTTAGGACAGTCTTTCTTTTATATTAATGCTTTACAGATTTGGATTTAGGACATACTGTTTTCGATTTTAATTCGTGTACGTAGTTCTTCATATTTCCCTCCATTTCTTTGTTAATGTTTAAAGTTGTATTATTAATTTTAATATTATTTTGACTAGATTCTTTAAATGACCCAATAAATTGAGTAGTATAAGTGTAAGATTGTATACAATAAAATATAGTGAAAATTAACAGTTTAACCTTTGTCCAAATCTGGGGCTTGTTACCAACAAAATTATTTTAGAAAACTAATTTTCTATTTTTAAACAGAAAAAATCCTAAGCGTTAACTTAGGATTTTCTTGTACTCCCGAAGGGACAAATATCGAACAATTTTATTGAAGATGTCGAACGTTTTCAGGAATTATTTCAGGAATGAGATTAAATGTAAAAACCTACATCTTGATTTAGGATGTAGGTTTTTTATTTAAGTTTATAATTGGAGAAAGAGGGTTAGCCTCTTTTAATTTGTATGCTTTATAAATAGGGATGTTCACTTTTTAAATTGCGGTTAGCACCTTATTCGGAAAGTTATAAACTATGATTGAAATTGTTTTAATACTGATATAAAGAAAAAATAATTTATCTTATCTTATCTGTCCAGTTTAGTATAAGCCTTTTCACAGTTTGTTTATTAGGTCTTTAAAATACCCATAATCTTTGTCTATTAATATTCGTCTGTCAAGATAGCAATTGAATTTTTCGCAAGAGGTTTCGGGTAATAATGTACAACTGAAACAAGCTGAAAGATTCAAGTTTGCTACACCTTGTCCGTGTGTGTGGTAACAAATTGGGTCTGTTGCACAATCAATTGCGCGAATCATTGAAGATTCAATTAGTTTTCCAATTTTATTGTCATCACAAATTGATGTTATTCCACCATAACTTCCTTCTGAACCCGCAATTGTGTATATCAAAACTCCGTTCATTTCAAGCTCTTCGTCAATGTAAAGTCGTTCTTGAATGGAAGTTGATGGATAACCACACAAATACTCTAATTCTTTGATGATTAAATGTGAAAAAGTATGTATTAAAACATATTTCGGATTTAACTCAAAATCTTCATTAAAGTTGGATTCAAAATGTTTTTGATTTCCGATAAGAATTTCAATTCGCTCTTTTATTTTAGAATAGTTTTTAATCCAATCATTTAGAACTTCATTGTTAAACTCAAAGAAAATTCCTTCTCCAAAACTTTCAATTGCTGGTAAGTACTTTGTTGTTTTTCCAAAAGTTGAAGTAAACTTTTTTACAATACTTTCTTTTGTTATTTTTTCAGTATCCTCATCTTCCAAAATCAAACTTGATGAAAGAGGTTCTTGTCGTGTAAAAGAAGTTTGAACAGAAGTGATTTTTATTTTATCCATTTTGAAAATAGACTTTATCAAATCATTTTGAAAAAACGAATTGTCAATTTTGTTGAAAATGAGTTTGTCTTCAACTCTTTCGCTGTCTTTTTCTGTAATGAATTTGTACTCATCAAATCTGTATTGATTTTCAGTTTTGGCAATTTCAAGTTCTCGTTCGCTAAAATTGTTGTCAATCAATTTTTGAATAATTGTAGCATCAATTTCTATGTTTTTGTAGCGTTTTAAATTTCTTGAAATTGTTTGTGAATTGCTTCCGTCTTCGTGTTCTTCTCTAATTAAATTGAGTGAATGTTCATTTAACTCGTCATTTGCAGGAATGTAAATACTTGACAAAATATTTGGATAATAAACGCTATTACTTGAACGTATAACAGGTTTAAACAAAATATCTGTTTCTTTTGTATTGGGTAATAATTCTTGAATTTTCACTCTTAAATTGAACAAACCTGAAAGCGTTGTAAAGTTTAATTGCTCTCCGTTTTTTCTTTTTGCAATTATCCAAATACCTTTTAAATCGTCTAACTTGTCAGAAGTTATATATTCAAAAATTGCATCTTCTGGAACTTGAATATTGCCAAGTGTAATAATACCTTCTTCGCTTACAGTTTCAGTAGATTCTTTTTTATCGTCTTTTTTCTTGTTTAAAAACATTGCCCATTTATCCCAAGGAATATCAGCAATTTCTCCATTAGGAGATGTTAAAACAAAACGAACTTGTTCTAAATCATAGAATTTTCTTTTCTTTTCTCGGTTTTGAACATAACAACTATAACATTTTGGCGGATATAAATTTTCTTTGTGTTCCGAATTAACGTTATTTTCCCAATTATTTTTCCAATGGTCAATTCTATCAAAACGATTACAATTATTACAATAAAACCATTCGGGAAAATATTTTGCAGATAAAAAGGCGAATTGATTCTCGGGCTTAAAACCTTGCTTTAATTCATTAACAGGGATTTTTACTAAGTGTTCCAATTGTTGAAAATATCTGCTCAAACGGTTTTTGAAGCGTTTATCAAAGATAAAATTATGTTCTTCAAATTTTCCATTTATCTTATCGAAAAAGGGCCATTCATTAAAATTATCAATCAATATAGAACCATCTCTTGTTTCTATAATAGAACCAACACCACCATAAGAACTAATGGCTTTTCTTGTTTGTATTTGCTCAAATTGTCCCATTACTTATTTATTATTTTTACAATGCTATTAGTATCTATTTCTCGCATTGACATCATTAAACTCCAATCATCTAAATCGGACATTTTTTTGATCAGAACTTTATAAGTTAAATCACCTTCTTTTGTTGTCCATTTTTCAGATAAAACTTCCAATTTTTCCAAAGCATAATCAAGTTGTTTTTTATTTTTGATACGTTCAGAAATAAATATTTTAAGTTCCTTGTAATTTCCTGTAAAATCTTTTGCTCGTTTGTCTGGATATAATCCTTGCTTGTGTCGGACAAAACAAACCAATAAACTTGCTAAAACTTTGTCTAATGCAATTTCGGTAAATGGTGTAACACTTAAAGGTTCAACGAATTTGTAATAAGCATTGTTGAACGGAACGTAATTTTCAAAATACGATTTATCTCTTGAACGATTAGCATCCAATAAATTGATTACAATTCCTTTGTCTTTTCGTCCAACACGACTAGATGCTTGAATGTATTCAGCAACATTTTTAGGTTGTCCGTTCATTAACATCACATTTAGTCGCTCAATGTCAATACCAACCGAAAACATATTTGAAGCCAAAACTAAATCTACCGAATTCTGAACGAAAGCGTAACCGTCTTTTGCGACCAAACTAAACGGCATTTCTAACTCGTTTAAGAGCTTTTTGATAGAATTACTTTCAATTCTACTTGTCAATTCTTTTGTTCTTCCTGCAAGTCCGAAATAATTAAAACCATACACTTTTTTTGACAGTTGATAGCGATTGTGTAAGAGTTTCAAGAAGTCTGAAATTTCTGCAGGAACTTTATTGTAAATCTTTCCAACATCACGTAAACTATTGTAGAATGAAACAATCGTCCAAAAATTATCTTCTCTGCTAATTGCTTCTTCTTGCGTTAAACTTTCTTTTACTCTGTAATACTTGAACAATTCAATTCTTGCCAAAAGCAAATTTCCTAAAATACGTATTTGCGAATTTAAAGCTGTTTTTCCTGTTGGCATAAAACCAATATGTTTTCGTTTGCTTTCAGTTGAAACATAAGAAAAGAAATTATCATCATAAGTTACTCCCATTGGTGGAAAAACATTCAATTCTCTATTTCCATAGAGCATTGCAACTTGTTGTTCGGTGTTTCTTGTTGTTGCTGTTGAAGTAATGATTTTTGGCTTTCTTTTTCCTTTTGTAGCGAGTAATTCAACGATTGATTCATACAAACCTGTGATTGAACCCAAAGGACCACTTAACAAGTGTAATTCATCTTGAATAATTAAATCAGGGGGTGATTTTTTATCGTCTAATGAATTGAAAAGATGATGTCCTTCTTCTCTGTGTGAGAGCATCGCAAATTTATCAACTGTTGCGAAAAGCAATGTTGGTGGATTTTGATAAATTTTATCGTCCACAAAATAAATTGGTAATTCTAGATTAAAAGCACATTCTGAATTTAAGCAATTGGTCGAGAAAATATTGTTTGTTGCTTTGTAACCCAAATCAAATTTTCCTAAACTATTTTGCGACACTAAATTACAACCGCACCACGAACAACTTGTAATTGGAAAAGTATTTGCTTTACGATAATCTCCTACTTTTTTGTTATTCAGTTTTGTTATTTCGTCAAATGTTTTTTTGAATATTGTTTGAGCATCTTTATATGAATTTGGTGTTGTAGAAGCTCCAACCCACATTCCAATTGAAATTTTGTTTTCTCCAAAAAAGTATTCTTCGTTTGGTTTAAAAAATCTTCTCAAAAAGTCTAACGAAAGAATCAATTTTGTTGCACGTTCAAATTGTTGTGCAGTCAGCAAACGCAATGTATAACGCATAATCACAGAAACTCCGTCCGAATCTTTTCCGTATAAAATTCTTCTGCTAATTATCGTGAATGCTGTAATTGCCAAATACGCTTCTGTTTTACCGCCACCTGTCGGAAACCAAAGCAAATCAACAACGTTGTTTCTGTCGTCAGAATTTTCGTTGATTATTGATTCAAGATTCAACAAGAAAAACGCTAATTGAAAAGGTCTGTAATTAGGTTTGAATGTGTGATTTTTGAAAAAGTCTAAATCATTGTATTTAAAGTTTTCATCAATTTCAGACAGTTCAATTCCTTTCTTTCCAAACAAATCTTTGTTTGAGATTAGCATTTGAATATACATTGCTGTATTTGATAGCAAAAAGGATTTAAAAGCAATTTCATTTTCACTTAGAAAGTCTATATTCTTGATTAGCCTTTCGTATGTTCTGTTCTGCTTTTCTAAAATTGTGCTTAAAGACTTTTTGTAATTATCTTCTGCATTTGTTTTTTCCTGCTTTGTTATCCAACCTTTATACTCTTGTGCAAAGAGTATTAATTTTTGAATGATTGTTGATTTATCTAAGTCAGTCCAAATTGAAAGGTTTTTCAATTCAGTAATATCTTTTAAATTTTCAGGAAAGTCTTCTTTAAAAGCGTTGCTGTAATTTTTAATATCAACTTCAGGCAAAAACGTAGTTTTTAATTCCGTTGGATTTTTATAGTCATTCCAATTTACTGCACAACCGTGGCCAATTGCAAAAGAGTGTTCTTTTCTGTATTGAAAGTTGATTAAGTTTAGTTCTTCGTCAAAAGGGTTTGTTTCAGAAAGTTGTTTGTATGGCAAAAACGTCACGCCCGAAATAGAAATTTCACCTTGTAAAATTGCTTTATGATTTAGTTCTGGATTACTAAATGAAAATTTGTTTTTCGGGTGATTCAATTTGTTTGCTAACAAAATTTTTATGAATTTGCCATAGTGGGTTTCGTAAATTTTCTTGTAATAGCAAGTAATGATAGAATTATCTTCTTGATTTTGGTCTAAAGGATATTCTTTTGATTCGTCGAAATTTATCTCTGTTAGATTTAGTTCAACAGTTTTAGGTTCTATTTTTACTCTTTTCCAAAGTCGTCCTAAAAGTAATTCTCCTTTTTTATATGCAACGCTGTCAAGCAACTCTGTTTGTTGTTCGTTTTCTTTAAATCGGCTTCTATAATTGCGAACAGATAAACCGCCTTTATCAAATTCTTCTTTGTTTAAGGACATTAGTCCGTTTTCGTATTTGAAATACTTGGTAACTGAATTATATGGATTTTCAGAAAACTTTTTGAAATCCTCTTCTGAAATTTCTATCGTTGCCAATGTTGGTTCTATTTGTGCATATTTTGCGTAACTGAAAGTTACGGTTAAAGTTTTTGCATCTTTTGGAACGCAAAAAGTTAAACCAAAATTTGTTGGAAAGTATTGATTGGCTTCTGAATATTCTTTTTCAGGTTCTACATTTTTACTTTTGTCAATATCTTTATCAACATTTTCATCAGCATTATTCGTTTCGGGTGTTTTATTTTCAATGTTAATGTCATCGTCTTCTAATTCTGCATTTGCATCGTGTGTTTCTTTTTCTCCGATAGAAACTTCCATATCACGTTCGGGAAACAAAATACCCGAATAATATCTACTCAATGGATAATCTGAAATGATTTCATTTTCATTGTCAGAAATAAAAACATCAGAACCGGGACCAATCAAATTATCTTTGATTTTATCTCGAAATATCAATCTTGGTTCGTTTAAATAGTTATTCATCTACCAAAGTCTTTTTAATTATTGTTTTTTCTTGAATTGTTGCGGTTAGTTTTTCTAAAATTTCATTCGGTAATTTTTTTAGAGAATCGCTTTTTTCTTCTTTGTTAGAAGCAATATAATCTAACAAATCATTACCCAAAATCTTTCCTGCTTGTTGTCTTATGGAATGGTCTTTTTTAGAATAAATTTTAAATTTTTCAAATTCAGTTACGATTAAATCGTATGAACAGTTATTATTCATATTTATACATAATTCTCTAATGGCTTCCAAAGTTTTAACTCTTGGAAATCTTGTCGAGGATTTTTCATCTAAATATAGACGGAATGTGTTGAAATTGATTTTAAATGACGTAAATAATGAGTTGTAAAATTCTTCTAAATTGCTAAATTGTTTTGATAGGTCTTTCAAAGTTTGTTTCCAACTGTCTGCATATTTATCAAATGAGTCCAATAAATTTTCTGTGTCAAATATTTTTAAAATTTTTAGAAACTCATCTTTGCTATTATTTTGATAAAAACGTATAGTGGCATTTTCATAGACTTCACCAATAGTCGTTTTGATTTGTTCGTTATTTTCTACTAGAAATACTCCTTTTGAAGAATCAAACTTATCTTTAGTTCCATCACTAAACTCAATCTCATAAATTGAATGTCCTTTCGGTAAATCAATAGTTTCATAAGGATTGTTTCTAAATTCTTCGTTATTCAAATCAAAAGAAAATATATCATCTAATTCTCGTTTATTTATTTCAGTTGAATGAACAAAATCTGTTTTAAAAAAAATCAATCTGTCCTTATGATTCAATCTTATTTTTTCTAGATTTTGGTATGCTCGCTCGACATTGTCAAATGAAATTTCATCTAAATTTTTGTAATTAAGAATTTCGCAATAACCCTTTATAGATTTGATTTTTGAGTATAAATTAATGTTATTCAAATAGGGAATGATTATTATTTGCCTTTCCGAATTTTGTTGCTTGTCATTTATCCATTTGTCTAAATATAGTTTTAAATTATCAATCCTTTTATCACTGATTAGATGGATATTATTTATCTTTTCATTTTTTATTTGAGTGTAAACAGCATCATAATTTTTTTTCTCAACAACAAGATAAACTGGTTTAGGATTACTTTCTTTTGCTTTCTGCTTGATATAATTCCATTTCAAATTTTCATTTTCCAATATACAGGAAAGTTTTGAGAACAAATTAAAAATACGGTCAGTATAGCCTTTGATTGTATCAGGGTTGTAAATGTTTTTTTCGTAGAAAAAGTTATTTAACTCATCTAAAAAAGCTTCGCTTTGAAAAAAATGATTAAGTCGATCTAAATATTCTTGATAAATTCCTTTTGAAAGATTAGTATTTACCAAAATCATTCTCAAAAAGAAATTGGTGTATTTCAAAATGAAAGTGAAGTTGACCTTGCTTTCATCTTTTAGTATCTCACATTCTTTAAAAATTTCTATAAATGAAGAATATAGGTTGCTATTGTTTAATGTGACCTTCGTTATTTCATTTGGTATTTCGTTGTTTGCTATTTTTACTTCATCATTTGACCACCACCATTCCAAAAATTGATTTTCAGAATTTGGTTTATCTGTTCCGATTACAATTATGTTTTTGTATTTTTCTCTGTATTTTTCTTGAAGAATAAAGTCAAAAGAATTTCTATATTTTGCGTCACCAATAATTATGATTTCATCAAATTGGTGATTTCCGTTTAAAAGAAAATTTTGTGCAGAATTAAAGTCGTTACAACATTCAACTAAATAACTAAAAAATGGTAAATCATTACTGATTTTTCCGTTCTTGTTTGTATATCTTATCGGCAAAAAATTACTTTCTCTAAAAAATGATTTTTCAGCAATTACTAAGGTTCTATTTTTAAAATCTGTTATAAAAGGAAATTTTTCATTGAAAGTTGCACTTAAAAATGAGCGATATCTATCTATGTTTTTTGAAGCATTTTTATTATCAACCAGATTCGGATTTAGCTTCGTAAAATTAGGTTTGTCAAAAAAGAAATCAACTATTCCAAGTTCATTTTTTTTCGGAAATTGGAAGTTTATTTTTACTTTTTCATTATAAGTGCTTTTTACAATAAAAATCCGATGTTCTTTATTGTGTTTTTTGTAAATCAAATCTCCATTATTCAGTATAGGTAATCTGTTTTTTTCGTAATTGAAAAAACTTTGGAAAAGTTTGATTAATACGATTGAATGAAAAATGGAAGTAAAAAAGTTTTCCCTATATTCTTCTTCAGGTATGCTTATGAAAAAATCCTTTTTTTCAGCGTTATCGTTAAGGATATACTGGTAAATCAAATGAAAGTTTGCAAAGTCAAATATGCTGTACTTTTCAAAATCAGTTTCTCTTAAATTGATTTCGTCAGCGTAACATTCCTTTATTTCGGAATAAATAAGGTTTAAATAGTCTTTGATTTGTTTTTTCATTTAATATCATTCTCGTTTTCTATGCTGTTCGTTTAGAGTGTTGTATAATATTGTTTTTTTATAAAACAAACCACAGCATAGTTTCAAAAAAAGCCTAACCATATACTTATTTGTTTATAATACACTACTAATATAATTAGTTTATTGTAAATTAAATACTTAACAAACTAACTTAAATTTTGATAGCGAAATAATTAGATAATATTAATTCTTTTCAAACATAATATAATTTCACTAATCTCTATTACGGAAATCCGTAAACCCCTCAATATTTTGAGTCTATCTGCAATTTCAATACAAAACTAACGACTTCGGAGTAGTTTTCCAGCCCTCTGCAAGAGCAAGTAGTTTTGATGGCATGAACTCAATTTCGAGTGCCTCAAAACATAACTTGCTGTTATCTTTTCGATAACTTTTTCAACTTATTTACAATATGTTTTTTCTAATGCAAACACTTTGTGTAACTATATGATTTAACGTCAATTACGCCACTTAAGTGCCTTTTTATGTATTATTTGTCTCTATTTACAGTTATTTGTCAAAGCAATCAATGCTTTGGTTAGACAAGCGTAAAATCGTAGCTATGGCTTTACAGAGCTCCCAACGATTAAACGTACAAATAGACTTGTGATAAAACCTTTATACAGTTTAATGTCTGAAACTTTGGAGTTAGAGCTAAACAGACAAAATTGCGATTGGTTAACAACATAGAGAAATGAACGGAATTATAAACAGATAAAAGAACTAGAAATTATGGAAGAAGAATTTAAAAAGAAACAGAGAATTGACGAAGAGGCAATGATGGCACTAATGGTTGATGGACTAAGACCTAATGGATTTACAGAGGCTGAACTCAATGCCCCTGGTATAAGAGATGAGCAAGAAGAAACTAAAGAGATACCAAAGAAGCAAAAGCGTGTAAAAAAAGAACAGAACTCTACTAAAGAATATAAAGTAGTAGATTATGAAGAATTCTTTTTAAAAGATGTCAAAAGTACAGCACGTCATGGGAAATCGGTGTATATAGACCCCGAACACCACAAAATCCTTTCTCGTATTGTTCAGGTCATTGCGGATGATAAACTGACTATCTATGCTTATCTCTATAATCTACTAGAGCATCATTTCAATGAGTTCGAACAGCAGATAACTACAAGCTTTAATGAAAAGAACAAACCTATCTTTTAAGTATTTCACTAAAAAAATAAAGAAGTAAAACTGTAAAAGCACCTTTACAGTTTTACTTCTTTAAAAAAACAAAGGCACCTTATAAGATGCCTTCATCTGCAAAAGAGTAGTAACTCTCTGCTGTTATAATTAAATGATCTAAAAGAGTAATATCAAGTATTTTGCTTGCTTCTTTAATCTTTCTTGTAATTTGTCTATCAGCATCACTTGGAGCTAATTTTCCTGACGGATGATTATGTACAATCAAGAATGCTGTAGCATGCGCTTTTAAAAGAGCGGAGAAAATGATTCTTAAATCTACTATTGTACCTGTTATCCCTCCTGAGGAAACTTCTAATACTCCAAGTACTTTGTTGTTGTTTGAAAGCATAAGTACTTTAAACTGTTCTAATAATTCAATCTTATTACTATCCCAAGCCTTTAATGCTATTTGATAGGCACTGTAAGAAGATGTAATTTGAGGTCTCTGTGAAGCCTTCACTTTTGATTTGTAGATCAATTCTACTTCTGATGCGATAAGCCATTCTTTGTTTAAAACTGTAGTTTCCATACTATTAAATTTTAAATTAATTATGGAGCCACAATTGGTAATGGCTTAGCGAGCGCAAGAAGCAACGCAATAAAGCGAAGACTTTAGTCAAGCATTTATGGGGGAATTTCTTGTTAGCGAACCGCTGGGCATTGCCTAACTTTGTGCAATTATTAATAAAAAATAAACTATAATTAATGTATAAATAATACCCAAGCTCAGTAATTGCTTTTACAATACTATCTAAAAAAGAAAAAGGTAGAATACCGTCCATAGTAATTCTACCTTTTTTTATTGTTTATATCCAATGATAGGATTTATCTTTTCTGTTTTGATAACAAAGCATATCTTCTTTTCTAAGTTCTGGAAAAAATCTAATGGCTCTTTCAATAGCGTAATTAGGTAAGAACTTAATCTCCTTACATATTGTAAGAAGCACTTTTTCTTTGCTATACAACCGAACGATTTCATCTATTTCACTCTGATCGCCACGTTCAATTACACGTACTATAATGGGAATATATGCTTTCTGATAATCAAGCTTATTAATGTCAGTGTCCCAAAATAATTGAGTTCCTAAAGTTGAAATATCAGTTAGTTTTTGTTCTTTTTTCATATTATAAATATAATGATTTTATGAAGGTTAAGCAACTGTTTATCTGCGTATTCCTCTTTTTCTAACATGTTGCTCTATTTTTTTATCGGGTTCTAAATCGAATTTAAAAGAGGGATTTGCAACAGCTTTTTCTAAACGTTCTTTCATTGTACCCCAATTACTTTCTTTTCCATGCATCAAGGTAACCTCAAAATCTCGATAGATATTCTCATAAAAAGTTAATGCATAGGATGCTAATGCTGTATTACCATTATACTTGTTTTTATAAGCATCTAAATAGGTTTGCAAAGGATTGTGCTCTAAAAGAAAATACATATCAACAAAGTCTTTGATACGTGTTCCGCTTTGAAAAATAGCATGAAGTTTCATTGCTCCAATATCTTCCAGTGAAGCTAATCGTACATTATCTATATGCAATACTTCTTTTTGTAAAGGGTATTTATGTGCAATAATGTCTACTTTAACCTGATTGATATCCATTAAGATAGTATTGTTAAACATTTCCTTTACAGTGGCATTAAGTTTTTGTTTTAAATGTTTTGAGATCGATTTATAATCAAAATCTTTGGTCGAAAATAGGTCTATATCAATACTAATTCGATGACCTATCTGTAGACTTAATGCGGTTCCCCCTACAAGAATAAAATCTTTTAATTTTTCATCTTGCATAAGCTTTTGAAGTAAATCCCAAAGCTCATTGATAACGGTGTCTTTATGTAACATAATTTAAAATTTTTCAGAAAAGTATTCCTGAAAAACTCCCATGTTATGTTATTGACTCCCTATGGAGTTATTTGGCTTTATAATGCACAAAAAAAGCCTAATCGAAAGATTAAGCTTTTATAATATCTTGAGTAATGTTATTTTTTATCTTCTATTATCTTCTCTAATTTTTCAATCATCTCTTTTTGTTGTTGCAACATACGCTCATATAATTCAATCATTTTATCAATTGGATTGAAATTTGGCTGATAATTAAAAAAAGAAGGTTGTTGACAATTTTCAAATGAGACAGAATTAGATATCATATTAATCGCTTGCTGTTCATCAAAATTCTCAAATGCTTCAACAGGTATGTTAAGTACCTTAGAAATCTGTAGTAGTAGAGAATTATCAATTATCTCTTTCTGTTCTAAAACAGATATCTTCTTTTGATTCCAATCTTCTCCTAAGTCAAAAGCAAGAACTTCTTGTTTGATTCCAAGCATTTCTCTAAAACGTTTTACGTTTCTTCCTTGATGTATTTTATGTTCCATAATTGATTAGCAGAATTAAGCAGGCTCAAAAGAAAGCCAAAGATTAAAAAAGATTGAAAGGTAAAGTTATAAAATATCCTGTAAGAATAGAAATTTAATTCGGCTTCGTGAAATAAGGGTACAGTATAGCACCAAGTACGACCTATGATTGCCAAAAAATCATACTGAGATAATCCACTGGCTATTTTTCAGTAAAAGGTAACATTATGAGAACAAAACTTGAAATTCCGAAAATTCCAATAGAAGAGGGAAGGACTTACTTTGAGAAAGAGGGAATAGATTTAACAGAAGAAGAAACAGCTATTGTATTGGAGTTTTTGTACACATTAACACGCTTTGTGTTTAAGGAATACTTTGATATAGAGTAAGTTATTTGTATATTTATACACTTCCAACCAAAACAATTGTGTCAAATTAAATAATTAACCTATGAAAATAGCAGATTTGTATATCCGTGTTTCAACGGATGAGCAAGCTGATAAAGGTTATTCTCAAAGAGATCAAGAAGAGCGACTTCGACGCTTTTGCCAATCAAACGATATTCAAGTAGGCAAGGTTATCTTAGAGGATCATTCAGCTAAAAGTTTTAATCGTCCCTCTTGGATTGCATTAATGAAAGAATTGCGTAAGCGAAGCAATAAAACCAACTTGTTGTTATTTACCAAGTGGGATCGGTTTAGTCGTAACGCTGGTGATGCGTATCAAATGCTTAGTGAATTAACCAAATTAGGCATCGAATTACAAGCTATTGAACAACCCTTAGATTTATCTATTCCCGAAAATAAAATAATGCTTGCGATTTACTTAGCGGCTCCAGAGGTAGAGAATGACCGTAGAGCACTTAATGTATATCACGGTATGAGAAGAGCTAAGAGGGAGGGAAGGTTGATGGGTAAAGCTCCCTTTGGATATATAAATAGGAGTAAAGAGGATGGAACAAAGTATATCGCTGTAAAGGAATTAGAAGCTAAAGCGTTAGTTTGGGCTTTTGAAGAAATTGCCAAGGGATTATTAGCCGCTAATCAGATACGCTTAGAGATGAATAAGTTTAGTCCTCGTAGCCTTAGTAAGAGTGCTTTTCACGTAGCGATTCGCAATCCTTTATATTGTGGAAAGATATTTATACCTAAGCACAAAGACGAAGAAGCTCACTTTGTCGATGGACTACACGAAGCATTAATCACAACAGAATTGTTTGATAATGTTCAAGAAGTATTAGATGGAAAAGTAAGAAAGGAACTACCAAACACAAAAGTATTATCAGATGAGAATTTACCACTAAGGGGATTTTTAGTTTGTCCTAAGTGTAGTAGAAACTTAACAGGTAGTTTATCAAAGGGTAGAAACAACAGTTATTATTACTATCACTGTATAGGCTCATGTGGGTTTAGACATAGTGCAAGCAAGGCAAACTTAATATTTGAAGAGGGATTACATCAATTACAATTAAACGAGGCATTTTTAATCCGTTTAAAGAAACATTTGTTAGATACCTATAACAAGATATTAAAGAATCCAATTGATCAAAAGAAAACACTGCTAAATGAGATAGAAAGAATAAACGCTCAACTTAGTATGGCAAGAACAAAATTATTAAGTGGAACACTTGATGATGAGGATTATCTTGAAATCAAAAAATCGAATAAAGCAGAACTTGAAGTGTTAGAAACACAATTAATGAAAGAGAATAGCAAGGTAAAGATTGACATTAATAAAATATTGAACAAAGCAATAGAAGTAATTGCAAACATAGGTACACTCTACGCTCAGGCAGATATATCAATGAAAAGAAGAATAATAGGTTCAATCTTTCCAGAGAAAGTAGTTTTTGATGGGAAAATTTATCGAACCGATAGAATTAATGTTTTAGTAAGGTCTATCCTGTTGATAAATAATGAAATAGCTGAAAATGAAAACGGGAGAAATGAACAAAAAATTCAATTCTCCCGTTTAGTACTCAAGGCGGGACTTGAACCCGCACGGGCATTACTACCCACTGGATTTTAAGTCCAGCGTGTCTACCACTTCCACCACTCGAGCGTCTTCTGTAGACTGCGATACTACTTCTGTATTGCGAGTGCAAATGTAGAATATTATTTTTTACTATACAACTAATAAAATATGTTTTTATAAATAAAAAAGATTAGAATATTCTTGTTTGTTGATTAATAGGTGGTTATTGAGTGTTCTTTTTGAAAATAATTTAATAAGGAGGAATTGAATTCTAATCAAGCTTACTGATGTATTGGAATTAGTAAGGCGAAAGAGTGTTCGCTCTATGAAATCAACACTATTGTAGTATTGTGTTTTCTATCGGATGTCGATATTGAGATCAGGGTATATAAAATAAAAAATCCCAAGCGTTAGCTTGGGATTCTTTGTACTCGAGGCGGGACTTGAACCCGCACGGGCATTACTACCCACTGGATTTTAAGTCCAGCGTGTCTACCACTTCCACCACTCGAGCGTCTTCTGTAGACTGCGATACTATTTCTGTATTGCGAGTGCAAAAATAGAGTATTGTTTTTTAGTGTGCAAGAAAAACAGAGTGTTTTTTACTGAGAATTATTCTGTTTTGTTTTTCAGTTCTTCTAACTCATTTACTGTTAGTTTAATAAGTTTTGAATATATGTTTTTGCTAATCCCCTTTTACTAGTACAATGCCTATTTAGATTTTAAGCGTTATATAGAATTTGTTCTTTTTCATTAAAATATTGGAAAATTATATTTCACATGAACAGAGTAACGACTATTAGATTGATGTTAATAGAAGGGAAGGTCATAGGATGATCTAGTTGGCGAATATAACTTTTATAAACAAAAAAAATCCCAAGCGTTAGCTTGGGATTCTTTGTACTCGAGGCGGGACTTGAACCCGCACGGGCATTACTACCCACTGGATTTTAAGTCCAGCGTGTCTACCACTTCCACCACTCGAGCTCAATTGGCATTGACTGCACACGTTTTTTCGTGATTGCGAGGGCAAATATAGAATGTTTTTCTATTAAATAAAAAGACTTTTTTTATTTTTTTTAAACGATTTTATGGAGTCCTGTAAATCAGTTTTTTATAAGAGCTAGATTATACTTACTCCGTATCAAATATATCTTCTGAAGGGAAACTTCCAAAGATATCTAAAGATAAATCAAGTATCTCAGCGTTAGCAAAGTTTGATTTAATCTCGTCCATTGCCTTTTCAAATCTTAGTTCGGTATTGAATCTTCTACTGTTGGCATAGATCTTTTTATCTATTGCTAGTCTGAAGTAAGACTTACCTGATGGAGTTTTAAACTTAATGAAGTTTAGAGAATCATAGTTAGTTCTTAGAAATTCTATAGTAGAATGAATAGCTTCTACACTAGGATACTCTACACTAGTCATTAATGTTTTACCTCTTCTGTGTTCAAAAGTGTACTTATACTTTCCGTTATCTTTTAAACTAATTACGAATGCACTCATATCAATTAAGAAACAAAATTAAAGAAATTTACTTTTACAGAAATATCTAAGGGGATGACATTTCTAAAGGGGACAAAAAAAAATCCCAAGCGTTAACTTGGGATTTTGTACTCGAGGCGGGACTTGAACCCGCACGGGCATTACTACCCACTGGATTTTAAGTCCAGCGTGTCTACCACTTCCACCACTCGAGCATGATGTAGAGCGAAAAACGGGGTTCGAACCCGCGACCTCAACCTTGGCAAGGTTGCGCTCTACCAACTGAGCTATTTTCGCATAATGTTTTTTAAGAACTTCGCTTTACTTCTGTATTACGAGTGCAAATATAGAACGTTTTTTTGTTTATCCAAATAAAAAATGACTAAAAAAGAAAGATATTTTTTAACTCATTGATTTACAAAGCCTGTGTTCATGCCTTTTTACAAAGGTTTTTGTTTAAAAAGTGAAAGGAAGCTCATTCGAGCTTCCTTCTCTATATTACTTTAGTTTTTTCTTTAACTCATTTATCTTCATAATCGCTTCTATTGGTGTGATATTATTGACGTCTATAGCAAGGATATCTTCTTTTAATTCTTCTAATAGAGGATCATCTAGATTAAAGAAACTTAGTTGTAGATCATTTTCTACTGCTTTCAGCGGTTGCTGATCTTTAGCATGTCCTTTCTCTAGTTGCTTTAACATCTTTTCTGCACGTTTTAGCACTGTGTTAGGCATACCTGCCATCTTAGCTACATGGATACCAAAACTGTGTGCACTACCACCAGGTACTAGTTTTCTCAAGAATAGCACATTGTCTTTAAGCTCTTTGACAGAGACATTATAGTTCTTTATTCCGTCGAAGTTTTGAGACATATCATTCAGCTCGTGATAGTGAGTAGCGAATAGTGTCTTAGGCTTACCAGGATGCTGATGTAGATACTCTGCGATAGCCCAGGCTATAGAGATACCATCGTAGGTACTTGTACCTCGTCCGATTTCGTCTAAAAGGACTAAACTTCTATCTGATATATTATTTAGGATAGAGGCTGTCTCATTCATCTCCACCATGAAGGTAGATTCTCCCATCGAGATATTATCAGATGCCCCCACACGTGTGAATATCTTATCTACTGGTCCCATGCGTACTTCTCTAGCAGGGACAAAACTACCCATCTGAGCTAACAGTACGATAAGTGCTGTCTGTCTAAGGATAGCAGACTTACCAGACATATTAGGCCCAGTGATCATGATGATCTGTTGTTCCTTATTGTTCAGATAGACATCATTCGTGATATAAGGTGTGTCATACGCTAGCTGTTTCTCGATCACAGGGTGACGGCCATCTTTTATATCTAGTTCATAAGAGTCGTCTATCAGTGGTCTTACATAGTTATTCTCAATAGCCTGCTGTGCGAAAGAGCTCAGACAGTCTAGCTGTGCGATAAGATTAGCATTTAGCTGTACAGGTTTGATATATTGAGCGCACCAAGCTACGAACTGTTCGAATAATTCGTTCTCTAGCTTATAGATTTTCTCTTCTGCACCTAGTATTTTAGTCTCGTATTCTTTTAATTCTTCTGTGATGTAACGCTCTGCATTCACGAGTGTCTGCTTCCTAATCCACTCAGCAGGTACTTTGTTTTTATGCGTATTACGCACTTCGATATAGTAGCCGAACACGTTGTTAAACGATATTTTAAGCGATGGAATACCTGTTTTCTCACTCTCTCTAACCTCCATAGCTTCTAGTAACTCTTTACCAGAAGTAGATATTTTGCGCAGTTCGTCTAACTCTGGGTGTACACCTTCTGCTATAGCATTTCCTTTTGCTATAGCTACAGGAGCATCTGCACTTATGGTAGTTCTAATCTTTTCTCTTAGTAGCTCACACCCATGTAGTGTATTCCCCATTTGTTTTAGAGAATCATTACTACTTTTTTGGGCAGTCTCCTTGATTGGAATAATAGCATCTAACGAATCATTTAGGTAGATTAGCTCTCTAGGAGATACCTTACCAGTAGCGATCTTAGAGATTAATCGTTCTAGGTCTGATATCTTCTTTATTTGGGTTTGGAAGAGTGTCAGGAGTTCACTGTTCTCTTTTAGTATCTCTACGATATTATGTCTATCCGTAATCTTTTTAGTATCCTTAAGAGGTAACGCTAGCCAACGCTTCAGTAGACGACCTCCCATAGGAGATAAGGTCTTATCTATCACGTCTAATAGCGTTATCGCATTTAGGTTAGCACTGTTGTATAGCTCTAAGTTTCTGATCGTAAAACGATCCATCCACACATACGCATCTTCAGCGATACGCTGTATATTAGAGATATGTTCTAGTCTAGTATGCTGTGTCTCTGACAGGTAATATAGTATCGCTCCACAAGCTATCGTCCCTTCTACTAAATCTTCTACCCCAAAACCTTTTAGGGAATTAGTTTTAAAATGAGTGGTCAAAGACTCAAAGGCAAAGTCTGTCTTGAATACCCAGTCATCTAGTAAGAATAGATTATAAGTAGTCCCGTAGTTCTGTAAGAAGTGTGTCTTATTACTCTTCTGTACAAGGATCTCACTAGGGGCAAAGTTCTGTAATAGTTTATCTATATAATCTTGATCTCCTTCAGTAGTCAAAAATTCTCCTGTAGAAACATCTAAGAATGATATACCGATTGTCTTTTTAGCAAAGTGTATTGCACATAAGAAGTTGTTAGATTTAGAATGTAATACTTCATCATTTAGGGCAACACCAGGTGTTACTAATTCAGTAACTCCTCTTTTGACAATAGTTTTAGTTGTCTTAGGGTCTTCTAGCTGGTCACAGATAGCTACTCTTAGTCCAGCTTTGACTAACTTAGGTAGGTATACATTAATCGAGTGATGAGGAAAACCTGCTAATTCTGTTTCACTAGCTGTACCTGCACTTCGTTTGGTTAATGTAATGCCTAATATTTTAGATGCTCTGACAGCGTCTTCACCGAATGTCTCGTAAAAATCTCCTACGCGAAATAATAGACAAGCATCAGGATACTTGGCTTTTATATCGTTGTATTGTTTCATTAATGGAGTTTCCTTAGGTGCTTTCGCTTTAGCAGTCATAATGTAGTTTTGTGTTTCAAATTACAAATATAACAGATACATTTTACAAACGCTATTTGCTTAATGAACTTCTAAGAGAGTGGTATTCCATAATACCTTTTTAGTCTGCGTATGATCATAGAAGTAAGCACCGTTATAGTCAGACCGATCACACACCCTAAGGTTACTGCTAAGCATCTAAACAGGGGAGTAGCCTCTACTGAGCTAGCAGTATGTGGCTGTACGAGTATAATGATAAGGGCTACTAAGGCTACGCGAGCCATATTTAATATCTTGAATAAATAACAAGTCATAATAGTCAGAAATACACCTAATAGACTGATGAGAAAATCAGGATTAGGATGAATCTCTAAACAGACTAAGCCGACAGCAGACCCTACTAGATTTGACTTAAATCGTTCTACAGATAGCTTTTTAGAATTCTGACCTTCTGGTGAGATAACTAGCATAATAGAGATTAAAGTCCACAGGATTTCATAGTTAGGATATTTTAAGAATAGTAGATATCCGATATAAAACCCGATAAAGCATCTGGTTGTATAGATAATGACTGGGGATGTTATAATTCTAGTTATGAGAGTTCTTACCATAGATTTTTTTTGAGTGTGCAAAGGTAGGAACTCTCATTCGATATTGCAATAATATCTTATTTCTGTTTTTTATCTAGCTGAAAAGTATGAAATAATGTTAAAAAATAGTAAAAAACAAGATAAAGAAGACTTATGACAATTTAGGTCTATCTCAAGCTAGAAATTACGAAATACTAGTACATGCAAAAAATATAATAGAGATAATGGATAGTAAGATGGCTAGTATTGGGAATTTCTGAACACAGATTTGTTTAGATTCTAGTAAGGTACAGATAATCGTCGGAAAGATAATCAGTCCTGTCAGAGACAATATCCAAGCTAATTCTATCAGATGTACATATTTAGGGCTTTGAACAAAGTCCGAAATAAGTGAGCCCTGAAGTATAACCACAAAAACTAGATTGTTTAATACGGTGAGCAGAGCCAGTTGGTTTAATACTTTCTTAGTCATGGTGGTGGTGGCTTTGTTGGTTTATAACAAAGTTAGTCAATGTATGAGAAAAATGTAAGGAAGGAGAGAGTAGTTATTGTTTTAAAAGTATATTAATGAGGTTGTTGTGTTTGAATAGTGTTACCTTTTTATGAGGTGTAATTCTATTGATTAATGGATAATTAGTTAAAAATAAAATCTAGATGAGAGTAATCCATTTGATAAATAGTATTTTTGCTAAAATTTTTAAGTCATGCGTAAATTAGCCAATAGCGAATTGGATCGTAAAAATGTAGAAGAGTTTAAAGCTTCTGAGAAAACACCTATTATTGTAGTTTTAGATGATGTAAGAAGTTTACATAATATTGGGTCTGTGTTCAGAACGTGCGATGCTTTTTTAGTTGAGAAAGTATATCTATGTGGTATCACGGCTACCCCTCCAAATAAAGAAATACACAAAACAGCTCTAGGGGCAACCGAAACTGTAGAGTGGGAATATGCTAAGGATGTAGTAGAGGTAGTGAAGTCATTAAAAGAAAGTGGTGTATCTGTACAGTCTGTAGAGCAGGTAGAGAATAGCGTGATGCTAAATGACTTTAAGATATCAGAAGGAGCGAAATATGCATTAGTATTCGGTAATGAGGTAAAAGGAGTTAATCAAGAGGTGGTAAACTTAAGTGATGGAGTGATCGAGATACCACAGCTAGGCACGAAGCATTCTTTAAATATCTCTGTAAGTGCAGGGATTGTAATCTGGGACTTATTCCAACAGATGTAATACTGAGACAACAATTATATAGCGAAGAGCTACTTCATACAGGAGTAGCTTTTTTTTATGTTTATATAGCAGAAAATATTGACCTGTAATGCCCTCTAGTGGAGATAATGAATTATCATGGAGTTATTGACCTCATATGGAGAATATGATTTGTATTAATTAGTTGATAATTAGTTGTTTGTTTTGTTCTTGACTAGAATCGTTCGGGTAGTACTTGGGTGAAGCTTTGGTTTTGCTCGGATAAAGACCTTTTTACCGAAGAATAGCAAAACTGTATCCGAACAACATCTGTACAAATATTGCATTTCATTGACTTTATAACGTTTATGAGTGGGATACAGCATGGTCATAAGCAGTCAAAATAATCAAAATAAGGCAAGGTAACATGTATAATTTAATGATATTATCACGTTATAGTAATGGACTAAATAATATCTTTGAGATAAATAAAAGAGAAGTAATGAAGATATTCGAAATAGGAAATGGACAGACTGTCATAAAAGGACCAAGTCATTATTATAGTTGTAATGATGGGGATAGTACTGTGATACTATACAGAGGCGAGGATGATGATGAACCTCTGATTAGATTTAGTGTCATCTCTTTTAAGAGAGCTGAGGGAGTGACACAGAAAGTCCTTCTTCAAGACTTTAAGGATAAAGCCCGTCAGAAGAATGCAGAGGCTGTGACATATAAAGGAAAAAGTTATTTCTCTTATGTTAATGAAGATGAAGAGGAGCTATATATGCACCTATTCGAAGTGATGTATGGTGATGATATTGTCATAGTATCATTGACTGCGAATAAAGAGGATAGTGGGAGTGATGAGTTAGCAGTCTATCTAAAAGAAATAGAGGAAATGATCAGAAGTATAGATAGTCTATCTTCTCTAGAGTTTCCATTACTAGAGCCTAAGTATGATGATGTAGTACGTCTAGAGACAGCATCGGCTAAAATATTAGGGATAGCGGCAGAAGACCTTCAGACTTATCACGAGAGTGGCGACTCTATAACGAAGTTACAGGAAATACTGAATCTAAGAGAGTATGCGGTGAATGATTATGAATACCATCAGGCACTAGGTATCTTGTTCGGAGCATGTTTTCAGTATCAGTACAGTGATTTTCATTGGATAGTGGTACATGATCAGTATGGTAGAGAGTTGGCGTTGCAATATCAAGATTATGCTTTGCAATGTTTTCCGATTTCGATGATTACTAAGCGAATAGAAGATGAGGTAGACATCGATGTAATAGCCTTAATGGAGGATGTGGTACAGCATATAGAGACTGGAATAGAGCGTGATAAAGGGTATACACGACTAGAGTATAATTATTAATAAGAATAATGGTCAAGAGATTGATTCTCTTTTTACCTATGTATAGCTGTAACATTTTTAGTGTAATAGCTCATAATTAATTATAATACATTAAAATGATTAGGATGAACACCAAGATATTATTGCTCGTGCTGATGCTATCTTCTGTTGTATTTGGACAAGAGATACAGAAGTATAAGTTAGATCATTATTTAGACGAGGTTTCTAAAAATAATACAGAAGCAGGTAGTCTCTCTATTTTTAAAAAAGGAGAAGAAGTCTATCATAAAGACTTTGGACATGATAATTTACCTGACACCTCGTCTGATGAGAATAAGATGTATCAGATAGGCTCTGTGACTAAGCTTTATACTGCTGTGATTATATTTAAGTTAATAGAAGAGGGCAAATTAGAATTGACCACTAAGTTATCTGACTTCTACTCTGATATGCCTAATGCTGATCGTATCACGATCAAGAATCTATTAGATCACAGTAGTGGACTAGGTAGCTATGTAGTCAAAAATGGTGAAGTGTGGGTAACAGAGAAAGTGACAGAGCAGGAGATACTTAATCTGATTAAAGAACAAGGAGTGAAGTTTGCTCCTGATACAGATAGAGCATATTCTAATTCGGCTTATTATCTATTGACTAAAATAATAGAGAAGGTGACTGATAAGCCATATCATTTATTAATCAATCAGTACATCGTGAATCCATTGCAGTTAAAAAGTACATACTCTGCTAAATCTATGCCTATCTATGTGCATAAGCCATATCAGTTTGAATATGGGAAATGGGTAGAAATGGTAGACATTAACCCGATGAACATTATAGGTGTGGGAGATTTGACTACGACTACTAAAGAGTTGAATATCTTTATTTATAATTTATTTCAAGGCAAAGTAATTACATCAGCATCTTTAGAATCAATGTTGCCCAAAAAGATAGAAGGTAAATATGGGAGAGGTATAATGCATTTAGTCTATGACGATGTATGCTTCTATGGACATGGTGGAGATACACTAGGGACGCATACGATGCTAGTATACAATCCTGATGATGAAGTATCTATAGCTTATAGTAGTAACGCTCAGCAGGTACCTAATGAGGTGTTTCTTAGTATTGTGAATATGCTGTATCATAAAGAGTATAAACTGCTGAAAGAAAAGGACTAAAATAGACAAGCTAACGCAATGGTTAGCTTTTTTTATAAGATGGTAATATAACTTTTATGACTACAATAAAAAAGGTATATTTATCTAAGGATCATAAGTAACGTGTATGCAATATATAGATTTAGGAGTAGAGAAGTTAGTATTAGTAATACCTGATGAGTATGATGTAGAGTTAGCAGATTATGGAGGGTTTTTCTTGACTAAAGATGGAGTGAGTTATCTGCCTTATATCTCTGTGTATGATATAAAAACAGTAGGGGGAGACGACTTTGACTTCGAGCAGGTGTTAGAGGACTTTACTACTGAAGCGAGTCATATAGAAGTGGAGGTAAAGGAGGTGGGAGATAAGTTCTATTATATGACAGAGCTAGAGATAGAAGATCTATATATCTATGAGTATTCTGTACTGTATAACAATGTACGCTTTGAGCTACAATTATTCATCAGTCAGTCAGATGTAAATTCTGAGTTAGAAAGAGATTATCTAGAAGAGGTAGTACAGATGATAGAGTACGTAGGGATAGTCCTTAATGAAGAACACTGTAGTCAAACACTGACTCCTGAAGAACTCGAGTTTATAGAGTCTAGCGTAAGCACACTCTTAGGAGCAAATAAATATGAGCTAAAACCAGTATTTGATTCTGGTAAAGCGTTAGACATTCTGCAGTGGTTATTCGATGAGCAGTGCTTTGATCTAAAGGATAAAGAATATCTAGGTAAGTTAGGGTTGTTATTTGGGGCATTACTTCGTTATTATTATATCGATTTTGAATGGGTAGGTGTAGAAGGTGACCTAGGCTATGAGTACGCTTTACAGTATAAGGATACAGAGGTTATTATTTTTCCGATTAGTCTAGTAGTCTCTCGATTAGAAGCAGGAGAACATATCCAAATAGCACGTTTATTAGATAAAATATTTCAATCTGTAGAAGATCAGTTCGAGAATGAATAAGTGTAGCTAGATACGTTCTTAATTTAGGTTAAGTGTATGAGGGTGTTAGAGGTTATACATTTGTCTCATACAAAACGCTACTGATAAGACAGTGGTTATAACCTTAAAAAATAGAATTATTATGACAAATACAGTTTGGAATATCGACCCTACACATTCAGAAATAGGATTTAAAGTAAAACACATGATGTTTACGAATGTATCAGGTAAGTTTAATGACTTCACATCGACAATTAAGAATGTAGATGCAGCATTCGAAACTTCAGAAATATCATTTACAGCAAAGGTAGCTTCTATAGATACAAATAATGCAGATAGAGATACTCACCTAAAAAGTGCGGATTTCTTCGAAACAGAGCTTTATCAAGATATCGTGTTTACTTCTACTTCTATTCAGAAAAAAACAGACAACTACTATGTAGTAACTGGTATGCTAACAATAAAGGGAGTGACAAAAGAGGTAGCATTTAATACAGAATATAGTGGAGTACTAGTAGACCCATGGGGAAATACTAAGATAGGACTGTCTCTAGAGTCTAAGATTAACCGTAAAGAGTTTGGACTGACTTGGAATGCTGGTTTAGAGACAGGTGGAGTGTTAGTAGGAGAGGATATTAAGTTATTCGCTGAAGTGCAGTTCGCTAAAGCTTAATGATGTCTTCATAGATGTAAATTTTTAATATACAAGTGCGAAAGCCTTCAAAGGGATCCTTTGAAGGCTTTTTTTTGTATTTGAGAATTAAGTGATTTTATTATATTTGTTTTCTTAGTCACTATGTAATGACTATATAAGATAACTGAACTTAATATACAGAGAATAATGAGTTGTAAAACGTCTCATACAGATTTATCAACAGGATATTGTCCTGATTGTGGAGAATCAATTAAGCTAAAGAGAATAGATAGTCACTATGTTTTGCATGAGATAAGCCACGTTTTACACGTTGAGAAAGGTATATTCTATACTATAAAAGAACTATTGCTAAAACCAGGTATTACAGTTCAGAAGTTTATTACTGAGGATAGAAGTAAATTAGTAAAGCCTATTATATTCATTATTATAGCTTCTCTTATTTATTCCCTTATTGCTCATTATTTTCACATAGAGAGTTTTGTTTCTTACCATCATTCAGGAGGTGGAGGAGTGGCAGATAGTATATTTCTCTGGGGAGATACTCATTCAGGGTATATGAATATAATTATAGGAGTGTTTATAGCGGTATGGGCTAAGGTGTTATTTAAAAAACACTATTTTAATTTATTTGAGATATTGATTCTATTGTGCTTTGTGACAGGAATGTCTATGTTGATATTTTCTGTGTTTGCTATTATACAAGGGATAGTAAAGGTTAATCTAATGGCGATTGCAGGAGTGGTAGGAGTGCTTTATTGTACTTGGGGAATAGGCCAGTTCTTTGAAGTGAGAAGTATAAAGAGTTATTTGAAAGCTTTCTTTGCTTATGTTTTAGGGATGCTTACATTCTCAGTATTAGTGATTATAATAGGAGAGCTACTTGATTATGTCATACTCCAAAGTAAGTAAATAAAGAACGTCCCATGATATACTATCATGGGACGTTCTTTATAGTTAGAAACTGTTTAGCTTCATATATCCTAGTTCTATGTGATCTTCTGTTAGAGGTTCTATAGAAGGAGTTATTTTGATAGCGTACTGCTGTTTTAAATCTTCATTTAAGATTTCCTCCATCTCATAGATATCATCTACATCTAGACCATACTTATTATCTACGTGACTATATCCTCTCGGAGGCAGGTTATACTCTTCATAGAAGTCTGTACTCTTTACATACTGGATGGCTTCTTTCTGACTATTAGCGACTACTAGACACGTCTGGTGGAATTCGTCAAAAATACCTGGTTTATATCCACCTAGGTTGATAAAGAATAACTTTAGATCATTAGGTTCGTGCGTTTCTCTAGAGACTACTTCTATGCGATGACGTTGTACAGATGTTACTTCTCTCCATGCATCTACGTGTAGTTTAGGCCCTGCTTCTGGCCAAAAGTCAACTATCTGTGGGATGAGGTCTTTCATCTGTGTACCTATGCCGAAGTAGATATCATGCTGTTCTATATGACGTCCTGGAGGAGTGACTCCTAGCATGGTCATAAATAGTTTATTCGTCATGTTTCACTAATTTATGTTGGATCTTATCTAAGATGTAGATATAGTCTTCTTGATTAGCTACGAAGTCTAAGTCTGATATGTCGATGATCAATACTTTGTCTGCAGGCATTGTCTTGATATAGTTAAAATAGCCTTGGTTCACTTGATCTAAGTAAGTACCTGGTATTTCACTTTCGTAAGAACGACCACGTTTTTGTATATTCTCTAATAAGCGATCTGTGTTCTGGTATAGGTATACATATAGATCAGGCTTAGGGGTCTCTTTATACATAATCTCAAATATCTGCTGATACAGCTTGAACTCGTCTTCTTCTAAAGTAATTTGAGCAAAGATGATAGACTTGTAGATATAGTAATCAGCAATGATAAACTCTTTAAAAAGGTCAAACTGTGCTAAGTCATCCGATAGCTGTGAGTATCTGTCTGCTAAGAATGACATCTCTAATGGAAATGCATATCTAGTAGCATCTTTATAAAACTTAGGCAAGAAAGGGTTGTCCGCAAAACCTTCTAGAATATTCTTTGCATTAAAGTCTTCTGATATACGATTAGTTAAGGTAGTCTTACCAGCACCTATATTTCCTTCTATAGCGATAAAGTTTACATGAGTAAAGCCATATTGAAGAATTGGACTTTTTATCTCTCCTACAATCTTAAAAGATGTTTTATCTTTACAGTTATTCAATAATTCTTTGAAACTTTGTTTTAGTATAGGGTGTGCCCATTCTAAGTTTAGATCTGCGCATGGCTGTAGTACGAACTGTCTGTCTTGCATCAAGGGATGAGGTACAGATAGATTGTCAGTATTATACACTTCTTGGTTATAAGAGATAATATCGATATCTATTAGTCTAGCACTATACCCTACTGTGTGCTGTGGACGTATTCTGCCTAGTATTTGTTCTATTTCGAGTACCTTTAGAATGACCGTTTCAGCCTTTAGCGTACTGTGTAATAATACAGCACAATTAAAGAAAGGATCGCTCTCAAAACCCCAAGCAGGAAATTCGTAAATAGGTGATATTTTAATGACTGTACCAATATGCTTGTTAATCAGCTCGATAGATTTCTCTATGTTAGATAATTTATCTCCTTGATTAGAACCTATTGATAATACTATTTGATTTTGCGTAAACATGGGGCAAAGTAAATAAAAGAAAATTGAATAATCGTTACTTTTGTATCAGTTAATAATGCAAATTTACGGGTATAATCTGTAACTTTTTTTATAATTTGAATACTAATAAGATAAATTGTTTTTAATATGAGGTTTTTAAGAAATGTTTTAGCTACGATAGTAGGTCTGTTTATATTCTTCGGAATATTATTTTTTGGACTGATGATCATTGGCGTAGCTATGGGAAGTAGTTCTGATACTGTTACGGTAAAAGATAGTTCAGTTATTAATTTAGATTTATCTAGTGTGAAATATGACTATGCAGGTAAATATAATATGAAAGAATTCGGCTTTAGAGAAGCTGGGAAAGATGGTGTGTCTGACGTACTAGCGGCTATAGAGTATGCAAAGACAGATGATCGTATTAAGGGAATCTCTATTCTGAATAATAACTCTATGCTAGGAGTAGTACAGAAACGCGAGATTAGAAATAAACTGGAAGAGTTTAAAGCAACAGGTAAGTTCGTATTGGCTTATGCTAATGTATATTCACAAGGAGAATATTATTTAAACTCTATCGCAGATACTATTTATGTTAACCCAGTAGGAGGGTTAGACTTTAAGGGATTGTCTACAGAGATTCTTTACTTAAAAGGATTACAAGACAAAACGGGAGTACAAATGGAAGTAATGAGACACGGTAAATATAAAAGTGCTGTAGAACCATTCTTACAAGAACATATGAGTGAGGCGAATAGAGAGCAGACAACAGTGTTCTTAAAGTCTATTTGGGAAACATTAGTTAACGATATCTCTAAGAGCAGAAAGATATCTGTAGATAGCTTAAATATGATAGCAAATAATCTAGGAGCTAGAACACCTAAATTAGCTTTAAAAACAGGATTAGTGGATAAAGTAGCTTATGAGGATGAGTATCATGCAGCTATCAAACATGAATTAGGTGTAGAAGGAGATAAAGATTATAATAGCGTAGATATCTTAGATTACGTTAAAGATGTGATTGTAAAAAATAGTGCCAAAACAGCTAAGGACCGTATTGCGGTAATCTATGCACAAGGGGAGATTAGAGATGGTGAAGGTAGTGTAAGCTATATCGGTGAAGGATCTATCAACCGTGCTCTAAAAGCAGCAAGAAAAGATGATAAGATAAAAGCTATCGTACTAAGAGTAAATAGCCCTGGTGGTAGTGCTCTGACTTCTGAATTAATCTGGAGAGAGATAGAGTTGACTAAAAAAGTGAAGCCAGTGATTGTTTCTATGGGAGATGTAGCTGCATCAGGAGGGTATTATATCTCTAGTAATGCAGATAGAATCTTCGCAGATCCAGGAACGATTACAGGTTCTATAGGGGTATTCGGTATGGTTCCGAACTTTAAAGCATTAGCTACAAAGTATGGAGTAAATGCAGAGCAGGTGAAGACACATGATAATGCGGCTAACTATAGTCCGTTTAGAGATGTTGATCCAGGCTTTAGAATGATGGTGACAGAAGGTATAGAGGATGTTTACACTACATTCGTTCAGAGAGTAGCTGATGGAAGAAAGATGACAGTAGAACAAGTAAATGAATTAGCGCAAGGTAGAGTGTGGACTGGAAAAGATGCACTAGAAAATAAACTAGTAGATGAATTAGGAGGATTAGATACAGCTATCGCTTATGCTGCTAAAAAGGTAGAGATAGACGACTATAAAGTAGTAAACTACCCAGAGTATAAAATGAAGTTCGAAGATATGCTTAGAGGGTATTTAGGTGCTTCTGTGTTTAAATCAGAAGAAGAGTTAATCAAAGAAAAGATAGGTGAAGCTAACTATGAAATGATAGAGAGACTTAACTATTTCAACAATATGAGAGGTGTACAAGCAATATTGCCTTTTGAAGTAAAAATAGAGTAGTTATAAGATAATGTTATAGTCAAATTTATGCTTTAGTTAAAGAAGGCATAAATTGATTAATATCGAATAAAGAGTTATCCTTTTAAACTAGGGATAACTCTTTTTTTTTGTTATTTTGTAATAAAATGAAAAGTTATGAATAAAAAGGTTTTAAAGTGGACAGGAGGTATAGTGTTGGGATTGTTTATCTTACTAATGCTAACGCCTATTTTGTTTAAGGGAAAGATACAGGATTTAGTGCTTAAAACTATTAATGACAACTTAAATGCGAAGGTGACATTCGAGAAAGTAGACCTGAGCTTTATACGTAACTTTCCTAAGGCAACAGTAGTGATTAAGGATTTGGCTGTTGTGAATAAAGAACCATTTGCAGGAGATACCTTAGTATCTGCAAAAATGATAGGACTAAAGATGTCTATTATGGAGTTGTTCAATGGAGCTGATAAGCCTATGAGTATAGAAGATATCTTGGTAGAGAATGCTAAAGTTAACGTGATAGTGAATGAACAAGGAGTAGCTAACTATGATATAGCATTAAAAAAGGAAGATGAAGAGGATGAGGATTCTTCGGATAAAGATCCGTTCTCTTTAGCTTTAGATCATTATAAGATAGACAATCTAAACCTAACGTATAAAGATTTAGGGAGTAAGATGATGTTTACTATTAACGAGTTCTATCACCAAGGGACGGGTAATCTATCAGATGATGTACTGGATTTAGATACAGAGTCTAAAGCAAAAGTTTCGTTTGTAATGGATGGTACAAAGTTTTTGAATGAGGTCAACTTATCATTGAAAGCTTTAATCGGAATGGATATGACGAAGCAATTGTATTCGTTTAAAGAGAATAAAGCATTGATTAATCAGTTGCCATTAGCATTTGATGGTTCAGTTCAGTTATTAGATGAAGGACAGCAGTTTGACTTGAGTTTTGCTACTCCTGATTCGGACTTTAAAAACTTCTTAGGATTAATACCAGAAGCTTATGCGGGTAATCTAAAAGGGGTGACTACATCAGGTGATTTTAAAGTAGAAGGAAAGGTAAAAGGTAAAATGACAGAAATGACTATTCCTACACTAGCTATTCACATGAATGCAAAAAATGCTTCTTTTAAGTACCCAGATCTTCCTAAAGCAGTACAAAATATTCTATTAGATGTTAATGTGATGAATGAGACAGGGATAATGAAAGATCTGTATGTAGATATTAACCAATTGTCATTTAAGATAGATCAAGATGTATTCAATGCGAAAGCGAAGATTAAGAACATTAGTGAGAATGCGTTAGTAGATGCAAATTTTGATGGGATTATTAATTTAGCAAATGTATCTAAAGCATATCCTGTGAAACTAGATACACCACTGACAGGGATATTAAAAGCGAAAGTAGCTACTAATTTTGATATGAACTCTGTAGAGAAAGAGCAATATCAAAATATAAAAAACAGTGGTAGCATATCTTTGACAGGTTTTAATTTTAGCACAGATGCGATGGCTAAGCCAATGCAAATACAAGAGGCAGCTCTTACTTTTAATACAAGTAATGTTACGCTAAATAAGCTTGCTATAAAAACGGGTACTTCAGATTTAAATGCAGACGGAAGATTAGATAACCTATATGGTTTCTTATTTAAGAAACAGACCTTAAAAGGGAACTTTAATTTAAACTCTAATAATTTTGTATTAGCTGATTTATTAAAAGAAGACACTTCTAAAGTAGAAGATAAGAAAGAGAAATCAACTACGACAAAAGCATCTGATCCATTAAAGATTCCAGGGTTCTTAGATTGTACAATTAATGCAAATGCAAAGACGGTAGTATACGATGACCTAACACTTAAAAATGTAAAAGGAACATTAGTGATTAAGGATGAAGCTGCACGTCTTCAGAATATGTCAACAGATCTTTTTGGTGGGAAAATAGCTTTTGGAGGAAATGTGTCAACAAAAGAAGCTATACCTACATTTGATATGAACTTAGGATTACAAAGCTTAGATATCAAACAGACTTTTACTGATTTAGGGTTTTTAAAAGCTGTAGCACCTATTGCTAATGTAATGTCAGGAAAAGTAAATGCAGCTGTAGTGATGAAAGGGAAGTTAAATGCTGCAGATTTATCACCAGATTTAAATACAATGTCAGGTGATATAAAAGGTGATTTAGCGAATGCTAGTATTAATGCTCAGAATTCTAAACTATTATCTTCATTAGATGGAGCGTTGAACTTCATTGATTTGAAGAATCTAGATTTGAGTAATAAAAAGATGCATATTGTTTTTAATAATGGACGTGTACAGTTTAAACCTTTTGATATAAAAACAAAAGACTTAGCAGTGACTGTATCAGGAGAGCATGGCTTTGATCAAAGTCTTAATTATGCTTTGGACTTTAAAGTACCAGCTAAATTACTAGGTAATGATGTCGCTAATGCATTGACTGCTTTAGGACCTAAATCTAGTAATAAGTTTGATGCAATACCTGTGAAAGTAGGGGTAACAGGTGACTTTACCAACCCAAAGGTGTCTGCTAATATGGCTGATGTAGTAAAGAATATTACAAATGAAATCTTAGAAGAACAAAAGAATCAATTAGTTGGAAAAGGTAAAGATGCATTGTTAGATATCTTAGGAGGGAAGAAGGAAAATAATACCTCAGGTGAAGAGAATACAACAAAGAAAAATGAAACTGAAGAAACAGTCAACAAAATTAGTGAAGGCTTAAAAGGGCTGTTCGGTAAAAAGAAAAAGACCGAAGAAACAGAATAGTATAAAATAAACGAGCTCCATTATGGAGCTCGTTTATTTTATGTATGTATTAAATGATTTCGATATTAATCATATATCCTTCATAAGTACGGATATTAAATACAGTACCATCTTCGAATAGTAAATATTGTCCTTTGACACCTTTTAATTTACCTTCATAAGAAGGAGTTTTGTCGAGGTTAAGACTTTTTATCTTTGTTGGAAACTGTATGACAGGGTAATCTAGATTAATGATAGAAGAGTCAGTTTGATCAAAGTAAGGTCTTACTTCTTCTGGTAGTTTCTCTTTTAGAGAATTTCTTATTTCTTCTAAGTTGGTTTCTAGTACTTCATTCTGTAGCATCTTTCTCCAATTCGTTTTGTCTGTAAACATATCTTTTAGAGCTACCTCAGTGATTCCTGCTAAATATCTATTAGGTACTTCTACTATCTCTATTGCTTTAGAAGCTCCTTGGTCTATCCATCTAGTAGGTACTTGTGTTTTTCTAGTTACCCCTACTTTTACATCACTAGCCACTGCTAGATATACGATATGTGGTTGTATCTGTACCTTCGTTTCATACTCTAGGTCTCTATCTTCTATCCCTAGGTGAGCTGTACTTAACTCAGGCCTCATGATCCAATCACCTACTTGCGCACTAGAGTAAAAACACTCATAACAAAAACCTTGTCTAAATATCTTTTTGTGCTGTCCACAGTTTAAACATTCATATCCTGTAAACTCAATCTTTATGTTTCTGTCAAGAATCTGATTTATATTGATGAAGTTGCTTTTAAATACTAAATAGTATTCAATAGGGGTGTTAAATTCCGTCTGCATTTTGTTTAAAACTCCTTCGTATTGCATAGATAAAATTGTTATTTTTGGGTAAGTTGTAAAAGTACGAAAAAACATTTACGACTGTAATTACTAACTTTTCATAATGAAAAGATTAGATACTTGACTAATTAATAAGATATGGCATTCACAATTATTAATTCTATCGCTTCTTGGATATTGAAGAAGAGAATTCACCAGATAGATCTATTTAGAAAATACCCAAATGAAGTACAAAATGACTTGTTTTTGAATTTAATGAAGACAAATGAGAAGACAATCTTAGGAAAGCAGTTTGGCTACGATAGTATTAAGAGCTATGGAGATTTCGCAGAGAGAGTGCCTTTATTTAAGTACGAGGAGTTCGAACCTTATATAGAACGTGCACGCCAAGGAGAGAATAATATCTTTTGGCCAGAGCCTATTCGTTGGTTTGCTAAGTCAAGTGGAACTACCAATGCAAAAAGTAAGTTTATACCTGTGAGTAATGAAGCATTAGAGAATTGTCATTATAAAGCAGCAAAAGACTTACTGTGTTTATATTTAAATAACAATGAAGATTCACAGTTATTTACTGGGAAGAGCTTAAGGTTAGGAGGAAGTAAACAACTTTATGAAGATAAGAATACTTTCTTTGGAGATCTATCGGCTATCTTAATTGATAATATGCCTTTTTGGGCAGAGTTAAGTAGTACTCCTAGTAATAAGACATCACTGATGTCTGAATGGGAGAGTAAGATGAATGCGATTATTAAGGAAGTAAGGAATGAGAATGTAACTAGTTTTGCAGGAGTACCTTCATGGATGTTAGTGTTGTTAAACCGCATTATACAAGAGACAGGTAGGGGAGATTTATTAGAACTATGGCCTAATGCTGAGGTGTATTTCCACGGAGGAGTTAGTTTTGAGCCTTATAAGGATCAATATAAGAAGCTACTACCTAGTGATCGATTTAGATATTATGAGATCTATAATGCTTCTGAAGGTTTCTTTGCTATCCAAGATCAGAATGACTGTAATGAACTATTATTAATGTTAGATTACGGAATATTCTATGAGTTTATTCCGATGGATACTTTCGGAACTTCTAATCAAAAGATAATCCCATTATCAGAAGTAGAGATAGGTAAGAATTATGCACTAGTGATCACTACTAATGCAGGATTAGTAAGATACTTAATCGGAGATACAGTGCGCTTTACTAGTCTATTACCTTACCGTATTAAAATAACAGGACGTACTAAACATTTTATCAATGTATTCGGTGAAGAACTGATGATAGAGAATACAGACAGAGCACTTGCAAAGACCTGTGCTGAATTTAATGCTGAGGTAGCTGAGTACACGGTAGCACCTATATTTATGGAAGGAAAAGAGAAAGGTGCTCACGAATGGGTAGTAGAGTTCAGTAAAGCTCCTGATAATTTACAATTGTTCAGTGAAGTACTAGATAAGAATCTACAAGCTCTCAACTCAGATTATGAGGCGAAGCGTACGAATAATATGACTTTAAATCCATTAGTGTTACACAGTGCTCGTAAAAATCTATTCTATGATTGGCTAAAGAATAACAATAAACTTGGAGGACAACATAAGGTACCACGTTTATCTAATGAACGTATATTATTAGAAGAACTGCTATCAATGCAACGTATATTTGTGTAATCTACTAGAATAAAATCTATATCAAAGCATTCATTTTAATGGATGCTTTTTTTATATCTAGTTATTAGTGCTTTAAAAGAATTGATTGTAATTAACTGTAATACAGTATTGTATTTAAGTTGAGGTAAGTATTGGACTAGAAAAATATGGGTATAAAAAAACCCTGCCTGGCAGGGTCTTTTTTATGAACAGTTTTGCTAAAATTATTTAGCAGCTTCTTCTGTAGCTGGAGCTTCCTCAGTAGCTGGAGCTTCTTCTGTAGCTGGAGCCTCTTCTGTAGCTTCTGGAGCAACTTCTTCAGTAGCTGGAGCTTCCTCAGTTACTACTTCTTCAGTTGTTGTTTCTTCTACAGCTGGTTCTTTTGCAGTTTCTTTACAAGAAACGAAAGATACTCCCATCATTGCTACTAAAGCGATGCTTAATGCGATTTTTTTCATCTTACTAAATTATAAAAGTTAATTATTAATTCGTGACAAATATATGAATTTTTTGGTTCGCAAAACTTTTTTTGAATATTTTTTTTTAATCAGTAAGTTGTTGTAAACCAATGTTTTAATTACTTGTTTTTCTTAGGTTCTACTAATTTCATCTCCTCAATTAGATGTTTTGCATCTGCAAACTTATCTATAATGAATAAAATGTATCTAGCATCTACCATAATGTTACGACAAATAGATGGATCATAGTATATATCACTCATCGTTCCTTCCCAAACACGGTCAAAGTTTAACCCTATTAGATTACCCTCTGCATCGATAGCTGGACTTCCAGAGTTTCCTCCAGTTGTATGGTTAGTAGCGATGAAGTTCACAGGTAATTTACCATTATCTGCATACTGTCCGTAGTCTTTCTTATTATATAGATCTACTAATTTTGCAGGTACGTCGAATTCATAGTCACCAGGTACATATTTCTCCATAATACCTTCTAAATGAGTTACAGGTTCGTAGTACGTAGCGTCTTTAGGGAAGTACCCATCTACTTTACCATAAGTAACACGTAGTGTACTATTAGCATCAGGGAATATTCTAGCATCAGGATATAAGTCTAACTGAGCTTTCATAAACGTACGTTGTAAAGCTGCTATTTCTCTTTCTAATTCTTCGTATTTAGGTAATACATTCTGAATATAGTTTTCGATTAGTGCTTTAGCAAAAGCGTATCCTTTATCGTTATTGATATTTTTTACTACTTGATCAGCATTACCTTTTAATAATTCTTGTAATCCTGCATAAGTAGTTAATTTACTATTCGCATAGATATCTTTAGTGATAGCTGAGATGTTAGCTCCATTTAATTCTTTAGGTAAGAATTGTTTAGGTGCATCTTTTGCATACATTTCTACGATAGCCTCGAATACTTTCTCGTCAACTGCTTTGCTGTAGTTTTTGTAGAACTTGTCTTGCCCTTTGATTAAGTTCTCACGTCTGCTGTTGAATGCTTGTTCGTTAGACGCATAAGTCTCTAAAGCATATACTCTCCAAGCCGCAGCTAGAAGTTCAGCATTGCGTTGTACTACTTCAGCGAAGTAATCTTTACTAATAGCATAAGGTTTAATATCTCCATAAAGTTTCTCAAACTTAGCAGGGATATCAGCATAAGCTTTAGTGTTTTTATTTTTCTTAGCTCTTGCGATGAAGTCTTTTTCGAAGTCTTGTTTCGCTTGTATAGCGTTAGTCTTTTTTAGACCTTGGCTTTCTCCGATCCATTTTTTCCAATAGTTAGCTGTGCTAGCATATTTAGAAGCATATTGAATCTTGATTGCTTGATCTGCACGCATAAACTCATCAGTGATCTTAAGTGCTTTATCACGGATACCGATTCTTACAGGGTTTAGATCGTTTACGATTTGTTCTACTGCATAAGATGGTAAGTACTCCTGTGTTCTACCTGGGTAACCAAATACCATAGTGAAGTCACCTTCTTCTACACCACTAAGAGAGATAGGGAAGAAGTGCTTAGGACGGTAAGGTACATTATCTTTTGAGTATGCAGCTGGTTTATTGTCTTTGTCAGCATATATTCTGAATAGTGAGAAGTCACCTGTGTGACGTGGCCATACCCAGTTATCTGTATCAGAACCAAATTTACCAATAGATGATGGTGGTGCACCTACTAGACGTACATCTTTAAAAGTCTCTGTTACGAATAAGATATATTGATTTCCTTCATAAAAAGATTTAATCTTATTGTCTTGCCATTTTTCTTTAGGGAATTTAGCTACTGTTGTAGTAATGTTCTTTTGGATCTTAGCTTGTTTCTCTATTTCAGAATCTTTAGCTACGATACCAGCCATTACTTCTTTAGTCACATCCTCTATGCGAACGATGAAGGTAACTTCTAAGTTTTCGTTAGGTAGCTCTTGAGCCATAGATTTAGCCCAGAATCCGTTAGCTAAGTAATCATTCTCTACAGAAGAGTGTGCTTGGATCTGTCCATATCCACAGTGGTGATTAGTTAGTAAAAGACCTTGTGAAGAGATAACTTCAGAAGTACACCCACCATTGAAGTGAGGTACTGCATCTTTCATACTAGATTGGTTCACATCGTAGATATCTTCGATAGACATCTTCATTCCAAGGCTTTTCATTTCTGTTTCATTCATTCCCTTTAGCAGAGAAGGAATCCACATCCCACCTTGTTGTGCATAGATAGGTAAAGCTACCAATACTACAAGTGCCTTAAATAGATTTTTAATCTTTTTATTCATAAAAGTGTTAGTTAGAATTGAATTCGCTGGCAAGATACAATATTACATGGGAACGCTAAAATCGAAATATGTTAATACGTGATAGTACTGTTGGAGTATAATGATTCGTAGTTTTAGTTTTATAAGAAAGTAATCTGTCTGTACCGATTCCGTTTATTCAGCCTAGATAACGGACTTACTACGCACTCATAACAGACTCACTATGGACTCATTCCTATTGAAACTCATTATAAGCACCTATTTGATAGAATGTAAGTATGGAGAGAAGTTACCTTATCTTATAGATAGAGAGGTGTGTTTAGAGGGAGAGATAAGACAACTATAATACTATGTATATATAAGGAGAGGAACGTGTAGTGGCGAATCTAAGTGTTGCTGGAATTATGTCTATATAGCACCCTTTTGGTATGAGACTGTACCCTGTCTTGTGTTAGGTGTTATCTTTTCAAAAAAGTAGTTTCTAATGCGAAAAAAAGGTGTGTGAGAACGCAAAAAAGAGAATTAGTGTGTTGAAAAAATCATAATTAGTGATTGTGGTGTTGCAGTAATCAATATTTTGTCTTATATTGGTACATCGGGATTAAAATCCGATCGAGTAGACTTTTTATATAAAAGTTCACGACTAGTATAATTATTAATTCATATAAAAAAGGTAAGTAACCACTTTGATTACTTACCTTTTTACTTTTAGTGTATATGCTTCATTATTTTTTCTGTAGCATTCTTATTTTTAAGGATAAAATGATTGCTCGTTTTACCTAATTCGATTCTTTTAGCGTCATTGTATAATAATTCATCAAAGATTTGGTCTAATTCTGATTGTGAATTTACTACTATACAGCTACCTAATGTTATCAAATCCTTAGCTTCTTGGAACTTTTTATAATTTGGACCAATAATAACAGGCACTCCATAGGTCGCGGCTTCTAGGATATTGTGAATACCTGCTCCAAAACCTCCTCCTATATAGGCAATATCTGCATAACTATAAGCTTTAGTCAATATAGAGTAGGCATCTATAATATAGACAGAGTACTGGCTAAGATTTTTCTCTTGATGTTGGCTATGTAGTACAGTTGGTTTCTTTAAGCTTTGAACGAGATTATCTATCTGATCCTTTTTGATATTATGTGGCGCAAAGATAAACTTGATAGAACTATCTTGTGTATTGTTGATATAATTGGCTAGAATCTTTTCATCTTCTGGCCATGAACTACCGATGACGATAGTCTTCGCCATTTTATTTAAGGTAAAGGCTTCTAGAAATGCCAATTCATTGTGCTGTTCTAATATCTGGGATACTCTATCGAATCTCGTATCACCTACTATCTCTACATTGTTATATTGCAATTGATTTAGAAGTGTCTTAGATACTTCATTCTGAACGAAGAAGTATGTAAATGCCTTTAATGCTGTTCTGTAGAACCCTCCATACCACTTAAAGAATACCTGATCTGGTCTTAGTATTCCTGACACTAAATAGGTAGGAATGTTCTGTTGGCGCAATTGGTTTAAATAATTAGGCCAATATTCATATTTCACAAAGAATACTTGTTCTGGGTGGCACAAGGCTAAGAACTTTTTAGCATTCGCTAGTGTGTCCATAGGTAAGTATAATGTGGCGTCAGCGTTAGTATTGTTTTTCTTCACTTCATATCCAGAAGGAGAGAAGAAGGTAAGTACTATCTTATGCGTAGGGTACTTCTGTTTTAGCTGCTCCATGACAGGAAGCCCTTGTTCGTATTCGCCTAACGAAGCTACATGTATCCAAAACACTTTATCAGTAGGAAGTATATTGTCTTTTAAGATTCGAAAAGATTGTTTTCTCCCTGCAACGAATAAGCCTAACTTTTTGTTGAATAGAGCGATAATACGGATGAAGAATATAGAAATATAGGTCAGTATATTATATAGGAAAAACATAGGTAAATCTTTATTGAGCGAAATTACGTTTCTTTTGATAAAGTTTGAGCTTTGGCACAAAGAATTTATTATTTTTGTAGTGATAACTAATATCGAAATTAAGTGCTATTTATATAGGTAACTTGTTGGTAATTATATGAATAGTTCAAAAGATATAAAAGACAATTAGAATGAAAAAAATTCAAATGGTTGACTTGAAAGGTCAATATGAAGGAATTAAAGAAGAAGTGAATCAGTCGATTCAAGAAATATTAGAATCTTCTGCTTTTATCAACGGACCACAAGTACACGCATTTCAGGCAAACTTAGAGCAATATTTAGGAGTTAAACACGTGATACCATGTGCTAACGGAACTGATGCTCTTCAGATCGCTATGATGGGATTAGGTTTAAAACCAGGTGATGAAGTAATCACAGCTGACTTTACTTTTGCAGCTACTGTAGAGGTAATCGCTTTATTACAATTAACTCCTGTATTAGTAGATGTATGTCCTGATACATTCAATATTTCTATAGAAGCAATCGAAAAAGCTATTACTCCTAAAACTAAAGCTATCGTACCAGTACACTTATTCGGACAGTCTGCTGATATGGACGCTATCATGAAGTTAGCTGAGAAGCATAACTTATATGTGATCGAAGATAACGCACAAGGTATCGGTGCAGATTATACTTATCCTGATGGAAAAGTGGTAAAAACAGGTGCTATCGGACATGTAGCTGCTACTTCATTCTTCCCATCTAAAAACTTAGGATGTTATGGTGATGGTGGAGCTATCTTCACTAACGATGATGCATTAGCACATACGTTAAGAGGAATAGTGAATCACGGTATGTATGAGCGTTATCACCACGATGTAGTAGGAGTGAACTCTCGTCTAGATAGTATCCAAGCTGCTGTGTTAAATGCTAAGTTACCTAATCTAGATGCTTATAACGTAGCTAGACGTACTGCTGCTCAGATGTATTCTGCTGCTTTAGCTAATCATCCTAATATCGTTACTCCTGTAGTAGTAGGAGATGAGAATAGTCACGTGTTCCACCAGTATACATTGCGTATCGTGAATGCTGATAGAAATGCATTATTAGCACACTTACAAGGCAAAGGTATCCCATGTGCTATCTATTACCCAATACCATTACACAATCAGAAAGCATATTTAGATCCTCGTTATAATGAGGCTGATTTCCCAGTGACTAATCAGTTGGTACAAGAGGTTCTTTCTCTACCTATGCACACTGAGCTAGACGAAGAGCAAATCAAGTTTATAACAGATGAGATTAAGGCATTCTTAGGATAGTCTTATAGTACTATAAAACGAAAGCAGACCCGATAAGGTCTGCTTTTTTTATGTATAGATGTTATTCTTTTGTTGTAGATATTAGTGTGAACGAAACAAGTGCACATGCTACTAATGAGAGTGCTACGATGCTCATAGAGCCATTATTCAAACTATTTAATAAGATAGAGGTCATGAAGGTAAAGGCTAGTTGAGAAGCTCCGAAAAGAGCTGACGCTATACCTGACTCTGCTTTATAGGGTGCTAATGCTAAAGTAGTCGTAGTAGGGAATAGTAGTCCTAATGGCATCACAAAGAAGAAAAGAGGTACTAACTGTATATATATGCTCAAATCTAACTGTATGAATAACCATAGTAGTGAAGCAGCTATAAACTGTGTACTCGCTCCTAACTTAATAATATTTTTAGGAGATAGTCTTTTTCTCAAAATAGAAGAGGTTAAGAACGACCCTAACATTAGACCACATGAGTTAGCCATGAATACAAAGCTAAAGTGTGTACTCGATAGTCCTCCTACTTCCATTACTAGCACAGGAGAGTTAGAGATGTAGATCATTAGACAGCTATAGGCTATACTTCCGATAATAGTATATCTTATAAACAGCTTGTTCTTAAAGAGCTTAAAATAATTCGTTAGTATACCTCCTACATTTAGAGTAGGTATTCTATTCGTGTAGTCTTCTTTTAGACAGAATACAGTCATACCGATACTCAGTGTAGCAAACAAGGCCATCGTAGTAAATACGTGTGTCCAATCTAGATACTTTAAGACTATATTACCTAATATAGGAGCGATGATAGGAGCTATACCTCCGATCACTGCTAGTATACTAAATATCTTAAGTGTCTGATCTTTGTCAAACCTTTTATTGACAATGGCTCTTGCGATAACTACTCCACCGCTACTACCGAAGGCCTGTAAAAAACGATATAGCCACATGACCTCAATGTTCTTTACAAATACTACGGCTAGAGATGAAAGTATAAAAATAGACAGACATAGTATAATTGGTTTTTTACTACCATACTTATCTGATACAGGTCCCCAAAAGAGTTGCCCTATTGCTAATCCTCCTAAGAATGTAGAGAGTGATATCTGTACTCTATTGATCTCAGTATTTAGATCGTGTGCTATTTTGGGGAATGCAGGAAGGTACATATCTATAGCTAATGGGCCTAATGCAGTAAGGCTGACTAGAGTGAAGATAAGTATCCATTCTTGTGCTGAAAGTTTGTCCACTATATAGGTTTTAAAAAAAAATCCTTGGAAGCGTACAACCAAGGATTTTTGTTATGATATAATTGTTGTATGTTTTACCAATTTGTTATGCAGAGTGAGTTTCTGCCTCTTTATTGATTTTTTTGATTAGTCCAACTAATACTTTACCTGGTCCAACTTCTGTAAATAAAGAAGCTCCATCTGCAATCATTTGTTCTACAGACTGAGTCCATTTTACAGGAGCAGTTAGCTGTAGGATAAGGTTCTTCTTAATCTCTTCAGGATTGCTTACTGCACTAGCAGTTACGTTTTGATACACTGGACAGATAGGAGTATTAAAAGTAGTTGCTTCGATAGCAGCAGCTAGTTCTTCTCTAGCAGGTTCCATCATAGGAGAGTGGAATGCTCCACCTACAGGAAGTAATAATGCTCTCTTCGCTCCAGCTTCTTTTAGTGCTTCACAAGCTTTTTCTACAGCTGTAGTTTCACCAGAGATCACTAATTGTCCAGGGCAGTTATAGTTAGCAGCTACTACTACACCATCTATACCAGCACATACTTGCTCTACGATACTATCTTCTAAACCTAGTACAGCAGCCATAGTAGAAGGCGTGATTTCACATGCTTTTTGCATAGCCATCGCTCTTTGAGAAACTAGTTTAAGTGCATCTTCAAAAGCTAAAGTACCATTAGCTACTAATGCTGAAAATTCTCCTAGTGAGTGCCCAGCTACCATTTCAGGTGTAAAGTTTTCTAATGTTTTAGCTAATACAACTGAGTGTAAGAATACTGCCGGTTGAGTTACTTTAGTTTCTTTTAGTTCTTCAGCTGTACCTTCGAACATGATATCTGTAATTCTAAATCCAAGGATTTCATTTGCTTTTTCGAACATCTCTTTAGCTATAGGTGAGTTTTCGTATAAGTCTTTCCCCATTCCTGTGAATTGAGCTCCTTGACCTGGAAATACGTATGCTTTCATAAGTTTAGTTTTAAATTTTGTAAGGCAAAAATAAGGTATTTTTATTAGTAAACCATATAGACATAAAAAAAGCCATCTGATATACAGATGGCTTCGTTATGATATGTTTTTGTATTATTGGATAACACCTACACGATTATCTTTAATCTTAGCATTGTCTTTTAATACTTTCAGTACTTGCATTTGTGCCATACCTCTAACGCTGTTTTCTATTTTAGCTTTATAGCTAGCATAACCAGCAGGTAATTCAGGAGCTTTAGCTACATTTTTAGTTTGTACCATATATACACCTTGCAAACCGTCGATTAATTTAGAATCCTTGTTTACTGCTGTAGCGAAAGCTGTTCCTACCACTAATGGTTCATTACCAATATTAGTAATAAGTGGAGCTCCTGTAGTTACATCAGTTACTGATGCGATAGATGCTTTAGAACTGTTAGATACTTCTTGAATAGTATTTCCAGTCATTTTCTTTCTAATGACAACTGCTTTTTTCTCGTTCATTAAGATTGGCTCAATGATTGATTTTACTTCTTCTACTGGTGCAAGACCTGTATCATTTTTAGAAGTTACTTTCACGATGATATGTCCATCAGCATTGTCAAATCTCTTAATAGCACTTTCTTTAGTCTCTTTATTGAAAGCCCAAGAGATAATACTTCTTTGGTTACCTACTCCAGGTAAGAACTCTTCGAATGGACGAATAGTTACCTCTTTTTGAGCGTTGAAACCTAGTCCTTCAGCTGTAGCGATAAAGTCTTTAGCTGTAGGAGCATCTTGTTCTAGTTGAGTAGCTTTAGTGAATAAGTCATCAGCAGTTACGTCTGATACTTCTATTTTACGAGCTACAGTTGCTAATTTAGCACCTTCTTTTTTATTATTTACTTGGATGATGTGGTATCCAAAGTCAGTTTCTACTAAACCGATAGTTCCAGTAGCATTGTTAAAGATAAAGTTGTCAAAAGGCTTAACCATTTGTCCTCTTGGGATATCTTCGTATTTACCACCGTTGTTTTTAGAACCTGGGTCTTCTGTTTGCATCATTGCTTCCATAGCGAATGAAGAAGGGTTAGCTTTTACTTTAGCTAAAATTTCTTCTGCTTTTGCTTTAGCCTCTTCTTTAGTTCTTGTTGCACCAGGTGCTGCAGAACCTGCAAAACCGATTAAGATATGAGATGCATCAACTCTCTGACCTGCTTTTTTATCAATCATTCTAGAGATACAGTAGTAATCTCCCATAATATATGGACCGAAAGTTTGACCAGGTTGTAAGTTGAACAATTCTTCTTGGTATTCTAAAGGAAGATCTTTCTTCGCGTAGTATAAACTGTCAAATTTGATATCTGAATTTGTATTTACAAACGTTTCAATATCTTTTACAGTTTTAAAACCAGGGATAGTATCATTCTTTTTAGTTGTAGCATTGTATTGTACAGTAGGTTTTAAATAACCTTCTATTACTTCTTTTACAGCTTCTTTATCAGCAGCAGATGGCTGACTAGGAAGGAAAGCATATTGTAATACACGAGTAGGCTCAGATTTAAATCTGTTAGCATGTTTTTTCATGTAGTCTAATATCTCTGTATTAGAAACAGCAGCTTCTTCATTATTCACAGTAGAATAAGGAACAGTAACATAGTCAAAAGATACTTTGTCATTCTCGTTAGAGTATGCAGCTTTAGCATCAAGATTAGTAGTATAAATACCTCCTTGAACTAATGAGAAATACATTTGCTCTAAACCAACTTTCTCTAATTCTTTTTCATAAGCTAACCACTGGTTCCATTGCTCCTGTCCAGCGTTCTTCATCATAGCAACAAATTGGTTGAATTTGTTGATGTCGAATTGTCCTACTTCATTTTGGAATTCTGGATTGTTAGCGAATGTAGGGTTGTTTTTAACAACGTTTACTAATTGGTCTTTACCAAGTCTTAAACCTAACTTTTCAAATTCGTTAGTAAGTAAAATATTATTTACCTCGCTGTTCCACACCATTACTCCTGCTTGAGTATTACTCATCTGACCTTGTTTCTCAGCCTGAGCTACTTTATGTAGGAATTCTTGAGTATTAATTTCTTCACCATCTACGCTACCAATGTTTCTAGATAGTCCACCTCCCGTGCTTCTTACTACGTCGCCAATAACGAATGCTAATAAAGCAATACCAATTACGGCAATTAACAGAGCGGATTTTTGTCTAATTTTTGATAAAACTGCCATGCTTTTTTGTTATGTGTAATTTTTTTCAGTGAGCGAAAATACAATTATCTATTTAATAATAAAAGGGGTAGTGCTATTATTTTAGTGCTTTCGTTAAGTTTTTATTTAGATTTCAGAATAATTAATTTGTTTTTTTATAATAATTGTTGAAATAGAGTAGATAAGAGAGGATTATTAGTGTAGGTTTAGTAAAAAAAAGAAAGGCAAGATTATCAATATCTCGCCTTTTCTAGTATATTATTTTTTGTTATATCCGTCCATCTTTTTTAAGAATTTTCTTCGGAAGAAGAACATGAATATTGCTACTGCCGCTATTAAGAAATTCAACCAAGATCCTGTGTCACCAGCTACTATTTTAGATACACCATCGTATATAAATAATACTGCGATAAATAAGTAGAGGAAAGGTATTATGCGTAATGCTTTCATTTTATTCGTTGTTTTTTACGCTTTCGGCGTAACTGTTAGTTGCTTTTACTTTGCTCATTTTACTGTCAAAGTCTATTCCTATTCCTCTAGTGAAGTTTTCGCTATCAGTAGAGGCTCTGTATTTGCCTTCTGTAAAGAACCATTCGTTTTTTTGATCGTAGTAAAGTTGATCAGAAACAAGCTTCTTACCATCATGTGTTGTTATTACCACATTTCCTTGTAGGTCTATTAGGTCTGTCTTAGTATAACGGATAGCGTAATCGGCTATTACAGTATTTTTATTTTTATCCTTGTCATATATCGTTAAGTGAATTCCATCAGGAAATTCGGTAAAGGGATATTTGACATTGCTGTAGTCTAGCATTTTTGGACTTACTAAAATAGCTTTGACTCTTCCTGAATCTATGTATTGACCGCGCATATTCTCTACTTCACTGGCTGGAAAGAAACTTACTTTGTTGAAGTTTTGTATTTCCTTAAAGTTACTTTCACAAGAAAAGAGACTTATCGCGATTGAAAAGAAGAATAATGTACCTAATAATTTAGAAAGTAATTTCATTTGTTAGCTTGCTACAAATTAATCAAAACGACGTTTTTGGAACCAAAGGTCATTTAATGAGAATCCTACATAAACACTGAAATAGTTTTCCTTAACTAATCCGTTGTTTTTAGTTCCTCTACTACCATATTCAAAACCAATATTAAGGTTAGTGAATTTACGGCGTTCTCCAATAGGTAGTCCTACACCAAGATTAACAGCCATATCGTTGATAGCCTTGTCATGTAAGATAAGTCCAGTATTTTCGTATCTGAAACCAGCTCTATATACGACGCGATCTAGGTAACTGCTAAATGAGTTGTATTTAGGAATATAGAATCCCCCAAGAGAGAAACGGTTAGAGTTTTCAAAGTTAGAGATACTCGTTTTATTCCAAGAGTCAGTTAACTTACTTGTTTGTGTAAATGTATATTGACCTCCTATGAACCATTTAAATTCTTTACCAAAACCTAGACCCATCGAAAGAGCTTGAGGATTAGTAATGTTTTTAGAATCATCAATAACTGTTTTTTGATCAGCTATTTGACTTCCTTTAAGAACTTGTAGTTTCGTAAGGTTATCATTTGTCCATTTAGTTTCAGGACTATAAGTCACGTTAGCTTGCCAGTCGTAACCTTTAAATTTACCTGTATATTGTGCTGAGAAATTAAAAGAGAATCCCTTGTAGTCTAATCTTCTTAATTCTCTGGTAATATTCTGAAGAGATGTTCCATCTCCGATATCTGTGATGTTTTCGTATAAATCATTGTTAGTATGACCAAAGTGGTATCCAGCATCAAATCCAACAGCAAAGTTCTTGTTGATTTCATATCCAGCACCTAAAAATACTCTGTTTACTCCACCATCACCTTCATATCTAGAGTTTATCTTTTGTCCTTGCGGATTGGTTCTTTCACCATTGATTTTATAACCAACATTAGAGTAAGGTAATAAACCGAAAACAACACCGAATTTCTTAGCGATAGGTAATCCTACAGCAACGTAGTCTATTGTCTGTCTATTTGCATTTTCTGAACCAGCATCAGTCTTAAAATTATAAGAAGTACCTGTCGCACCTAGTGAGAATGTAGTAAGCTTAAGCTTGCCAAATGAAGCAGGGTTTTTTAAATTTATATGAATACTATCTGCGTAAACATTTGTTCCCCCCATAGCTTTGTATTCATTCGTACCATTGTAATTAATATTACCTACGCCATAATAAGAGTAAGGAGACGCATTGCCTTGTTGAGCTAGAGCAGCTGTACCGCATAGTAAACTCAGGCTAAAGAAGATTTTTTTTATCATTTTCAATTGTGTATTGATATAAATTGTTCAGACTCTCTAGTAGAAAGTTTGAATTAGCAAATATGACATTTTTTAATCTTTTGACCAAAAAAAGTGTATCTCCACCAGTCAAAATTATTTTTAAATCAGGATATAAGGATTTATACTGATTTATGATGCCTTCTATTTCGAGTGTTATACCATTAATTACACCAGAGTGAATAGATTGATCAGTTTGGTTTCCGATTAGATAATCTATAGTAACTGGCTCTAATAATGGAAGCTTTGCGGTATAATGATTTAAAGCTTTATAGCGCATACTTAAACCTGGAGAAATAGCTCCACCTAGATATTCATCTTTGTTATTTATAACTTCGTATGTGATACAAGTACCTGTATCAATAACTAAACGATTAGAATTTGGATATAGTATAGTAGCTCCTGCGGCAAGTACCATTCTATCTATACCTAGAGTAGTAGGAGTTGCATATTTATTTATAAAAGGGAAGGGGCTCTTATGACTAATTTCTATTACTTCTGTATTTTCTATTAACCATTTATAAGCTGTAGATTCTAATTTTCCTACAGAAGAGAGTATAACTTTAGGCTTAGGCTGATCTTTTTTTAAAATATTTTTTATTTTTTCTTCTAGTAGATTTATTTCAAAAATTTGAGTTTCTAAAATCGTATCTTTTTCAAAGATAGCTAATTTGGTTCTTGTGTTGCCTATATCAATTGCTAGAATCATAGTGTGTTTCTTGTGTGAGACAAAGGTAGTAAATGATTTTTTTTCTAAAAAGTTTTGGAAGAACGAAAATCTGTTCTATATTTGCAACCGCTTAACAGAACAAGATTGTTCAATACTAAAAGCCAATTGGTGCCTTAGCTCAGTTGGTAGAGCAATGGACTGAAAATCCATGTGTCCCTGGTTCGATTCCTGGAGGCACCACTAATTTAAACTTAAGCGAAATAAAAGGTGCCTTAGCTCAGTTGGTAGAGCAATGGACTGAAAATCCATGTGTCCCTGGTTCGATTCCTGGAGGCACCACTAA
>NZ_JACAKB010000001.1:373584-375407 GCF_030326305.1 Myroides odoratimimus
AAAGGTGCCTTAGCTCAGTTGGTAGAGCAATGGACTGAAAATCCATGTGTCCCTGGTTCGATTCCTGGAGGCACCACAAAAACCACTACTTACTGTAGTGGTTTTTTTTTGCATTAAATGAAGAAAATAAAGGATCAGTGACAAAAGTTGGGATCAGTGACAAAAGTTGGGGATTACGCAAAAAGTTTAGTTAATCTGAATAGGAAAAACTTCTTATTTCTAACAATTATCTACATTATACAGAAATATAAATACAGATTGTTCGGGAATTTATTAGGCAGTCTTTGGATGTTCTTCGGAAAACTGCCCCTCAGTCCGAACAAATACTGAACTCTTCCGAAGGGCTTCCGAAGAAATGGGTTTGCTTAAAACGCTTGTTTGTTGATTTTCAATTATTTGAATTTTAAAAAGTGGAAATAAATGGACTTTTTTGGAAATATTAAGAAGTATTTGGAAAAAAATGGAAGAAAAAGGAAAAAAGTGGAAGTAAATCGGTTTTGTACTTTTATGTCTTTATAAATTTGTAATCAAGGAAAGGGAGGATGAATAATAATAAGGAATCTACTAGAGATAGTTTTTTGTGTGGCTGCTAGGGGAATGCTTGAGATATTCTTGATCAATTCTTCGAGAAATACATCTTCTGGGAAAGAAAAGTCCTTGAAATCTACTAATAATCACCTAAGAAGTGCAAGTCGAATATTCTTGTCTTATTTACTAAGAGTTATCGAAATCAAAATATATATTGTTTTTTAATATTTTATCTATTCCAACAGCATATTGATACAACATTACAGTAATATGTGATTTTTTGAATAGAGTAGAAGTCTTCAAATAAAAAAGCTGAGTAACTATTATGAAAATTAAGTGTTTAATGAGCTTTAAGAAAGGATTTATTGGTAGGGTTGTTAGGGTATGGTTATGAGAAGAAGTTTCGTCAGAATGTTTGTATAGGAGTAAATAGTCGAACCTTAAAAAGTCATTTTAAACTTTAGATTGCAAAATAGTAAGTAGGTTATTGTATGAAAAGTTTCTGTAAAAAAGAGCCAAAAAGATGATTTACATTTGTTAATCACTCTTTTAAAATTAAATGCAGCTGCTGCTAACATAATATTGATATTATCTCCTACAATCCCTTTATAGAAGTTACGATTTAATCTATGATCTGTTTTAAGGTGACCTATTACAGGTTCTATTGCTGCTCTTTTTTTGTGAGCATTACTCAATTTCTTACGTTTGTAATAACTGTCTGATTTTTTAGGTGTTGATGGAATCAGAATTTCTGTTTCTCCTACCTGTTTTTTACCTTTATAACCACGATCAACTTTTGCGATTTTAGGAGCTTTACCTGTTAGTTTTTTTACCTGCTCTAATACAGCTTCTAAGGTGTTACCATCATATTCATTACGGAATCCCAGTGCTCCTACTATTACTCCTGAGTCTGTTTTTACAAATGAGGCCTTATTGTCAAATTCATACTTCTTATGTTCTTTGCCTTTTGAGATACAGCATACTGCTTGTTCATGTAAGGAGTAAATTTTGTTCTTTGAATTCCTAGTTTGGGACAGCACTTGTTGATACATTTCTAATTCTTTATGATGTACTGAATCAGGCGCTAATTTTCTCTGAAGTTCTCTTACAAGTCGTCCTACTATTGTTTTTACTTTCCTGTCAGCTTTCCTTGCTTTTGCACCATTTTTAGGGTAATTTCTAAAACGCTGAGATATGGATAACTTCTTTAAATTTCGGGTATAAGTCTGTCTGACTTTTACGTTTTCTTGTTCTGCTATTTGCTTGCATTTTTTTATAATCTTATTGTGAAGCTT
>NZ_JACAKB010000020.1 GCF_030326305.1 Myroides odoratimimus
AATGCTCAAGATAAAGTAGAAGGGGCAGTAGATTCTATGAAAGAGACAGCTAGCAATGCTCAAGATAAAGTAGAAGGGGCAGTAGATTCTATGAAAGAGATAGCTCAAGAAGCTAAGGAGAGAACAAGCGATTTTTTAGGTAATATGTGGGATAAAGCAAAAGGTTTAGTAGAAGATGTTGCAGAGGAAATTAAAGAGTTATCTCATAATACTAAAGATGAAGCTACTAAGGTATCAGATAAAATCTCTGATGTAGTAAGTGATACAAAAGATGCTGTTCAAGAAACAAGTAAAAATGTATCAGAAAAGATAGAATCAGTTGGTAATCAAACTCAATCTAACTTACAGAATACTTCTGAAGATTTTAAATAAGACAATAGCGTCTTAAATTTATTTAAGTATAGAAAGGGGCTGTCTCATAGCAAAATGAGACAGCCCCTTTTTTACTTAGGACGCTATTGAGTAAATATGTGTAAAAATAAATATTGTGATTTTTGTTTTTCATCTCTTTATTGAAATAGCATAAATAATAGTACATCTTTTTTTTTCGTCCTATCCTCTTTCAATAAACTGATCAGCACTTTCTGGATTGACAAAATCAAGTTTGATTGTGATATTTGTGGCCAGGTTGATTACGTTTTTGAATTTCTTGCGAGTTTCTGTAGCAGCTTTGTTTGAGATAGGGATAATAAATTATCCTTAATGGAGTAGATAAGTGATTTATTGCTCTAAAAATAAAATTAGGTTCTGTACCTTGCTTGTATTTTAGAAGTATATGGAGATGCAAAACAAACTTATAGATTATATCAAGACCTATACACCACTTACTCTTCAAGAACAGAAATATCTGATATCCCATATTGTTTATAGAAGTTATGCTAAACAAGAGATCTTATTTCAAGAAGGAAATGTATCTAACGAAATCTATTTTGTGACTAAAGGTTGTGTTAGGCTGTATTATAAGGTTGATGAAATAGATAAGACGGGATTCTTCTACACTGAAGGACAGTTTATCTGTGCGGGTGAGAGTTTTACATATAAAGTAAAGGCTAGTGAGAATTATCAAGTATTAGAAGACACAGAGTTATGTGTATTAACTAGAGAAAATATCGAATCGCTATTAAAGTTGTCTCCCGTATTTGAGATTATCGCTCGTATCGCTGTAGAGAATGAATTATTAACAGCACAGCGTATTATTCGCTCTTTTGTTACCCAATCTGCCGAAGAACGTTATAAAGAACTATTAGTTCATCAGGGAGAACTTTTCTTACGTGTACCCCAGCAGTATATCGCTACCTTTTTAGGGGTATCACCAGAGACCTTGAGTAGAATCAAAGCTAGAGTTTTAACCCAGATTAAGTGATAGAGATATAAACGAAAAGTAATTATACAAAATAGGATTGAATTAGTGATATAAGTATACTGTAGTATGTTTTTTAGAGTTAATGAAACAGATATGAAGTAGAAATGTTTTGAAGTATTTGGTTAATGCTTAATCTGGATTAAAAGTAATTTTTTTCTTGACGATAGTCAAGAGCTTTTTTGGGTTTAGTTATGCAACTTTGTGTAGAGAAATAAAAACAGCAAAGTAAGATGACCAAAAGAGTTTTAGTAGCAGGAGCAACAGGATATTTAGGCGGTGAATTAGTGAAGGAACTAAAAGCAAGAGGATATTGGGTAAGAGCTTTAATCCGCAACTCTTCACAACGCGATAAAGTCGCCCTAGCTGATGAGGTATTTATCGGAGAAATAACAACATCTCAAAGCATAAAAGGAGTTACACATACAATAGACTATGTATTTTCTACCATAGGAATCACCCGTCAGAAAGAGGGAATGACTTATATGGATGTCGATTATCAAGGAAATTTAAATCTATTACACGAGGCGTGTATCACTGATGTAGAACGCTTTTTATATGTATCTGCCATCAATGGAGATAAACTACGTCATTTAAAGATATTCCAGGCAAAGGAAGGTTTTGTGGATAAACTTAAAGAATCAGGTATAGACTATAGAGTAATTCGGCCTAATGGTTTTTTTTCAGATATGCGCGATTTCTTAGAGATGGCTAAGTCAGGTAGAGTTTACTTATTTGGTAAAGGGGATAAGAAGCTCAACCCTATTGATGGACGTGATCTGGCTAAGGTCTGCATTGACAAGATGCAAGGGACTCAAAGAGAGTCTAGCGTAGGAGGTCCTGATATAGTAAGTCATAGAGAATTGGCCTTATTGGCCTTAAATGCATGGGGTAAGAAAGAAAAGATTATCTATATTCCTGATTGTATACGAGTATGTATTATTAAGCTATTGCGTCTATTTACCTCTTCTAAGACTTATGGACCTTATGAATTCTTCCTAACAGCTATGAAAGAGGATAATATTGCTCCTTGTTATGGAGAGCATCGTTTGAAAGATTTCTTTAATCAAGAAGGTGTAGTTCATAGAAAGAATTAAAAATTAGGAGTTAGAAATTGTTTGCCCCTTGGTTTAAATTAAAAGAATCTCTAGTTCTTTGTTCTTTAAAAGAAGCAGTGTACTAGAGATTCAAAAGTACAAATCTATATATTGTTAGGGAGTTGATTCTCGATACTCTCTTTATCTTTTTTGCTCATCATAAGATTACCTAGTTTATTGATATATACACGAGTTTTCAGTGTGCGTATTCTACCGTAGTGGTGGAATAATACATATAATAATACACCTATACCCGCGATATTTATATACCCATATACTGTCTTGGTGGCAGCGAGTACCCCGTTTAGTTGGACAAGGGATAGATTAATACCAGACCCTGACCTTAATAACATGGCATCGTCTAGGTATACGGCTAAGTTGTTTAGACTCTGTATTTGGAACTGGTATTGTGTCCAGCTGTATAATGCACTAAAGATCCCTACAGCGATAAATGTACGCCATAGAATAGCAAACCCGATCAGTCCTAACATACTAGCTAAGTCTAACTTATCTAAGGTGTAATACCAAGTGGTGACAAAGATGACTCCCATTCCATATCCTTTAAAGAACATTGGTAGATACCACATCGAATAGCTGAACTCTGTTGCCATAGCAAGGTACATCATCACACTGTACATAAGAAATGCAGAGAATCCTGAGAAGACTAGAATGCGTATAGGGATTTCGTTTTTATACCAATAATAACAGACAACTGCCGCAGTAATAAGCCCGGGAATCAGTAAGAGATTTAGGGAGGCATTGGTCATGGGATTATATCCTAATATACCTACGGCAAAGATATTTTGTATCGTAGCGGTGGCAAGGTACATTCCTAAACACAATAACATAATCGTTCCGTGTCTTACATTGTTCTTCTTAAAGGCATTTAGAGGTAAGAATGGTCTTCTAATTAACTGCTGGCGAATGACAAAAATAAATAAGAGAATACAAAATAATAATAAGGCATATCTTATGATCTCTGAGTCAAACCAAGCTTGTTGTTTTCCAAAAGCTAGGATATAGGCTAAGGTCATGAATGTCACATTGAATAAAAGGATGCTAATCCAGTCAATGTAAATAAAAGGAACCTTGCGCATAAAGCGTTGGTTATGCTGAAATATAATGCAAATCAATGCTGCTCCAAAGCACATAATAGCTAGGTTCATATAGCTAATTTGCCAGCTGAATATAAAGCTTACTTTCGCTACAAAATAACCTGATAATTGGGTGATAACTAATAGGGCAGAGTAGTAGATACTGTAAAATATTCCTCTGTTACCTCCTACACTTAAGAGCATCATAAGGGGTAATACTACTTCCATCATTCCCATCATTTTAAATACTCCTATTAGATAAGAACAGGCGATAATGATATAGGGTTGATGTGTGGTAGATTGTACCAAATATAATAAACCACATATAGTGAGTGAGGTTACAAGAAGTTCTTTTGTTCTGAATCGGGCTTTGATCCTAACAATAAGAGGCATGACCGTACCTAGACCTATGGCATAGGCATAGTTAGCCCATAGGTAGTACTCTGTCATCGAGCCAGTACTACCCACGATATTGGTTATATTAGTGGTATATATTCCACTAATACTACAGAACACAGCTGCTATGATTACAATGAGTAATAGCATGACTGGTTTTGGTACCCAAGAGTGAAATAATCCTTTGTTATACATGTTTGTTTTTTTGTGAAATCGTGAAATCGTTTTTTTTGTGAGTTTGTGATTTTGTTTGAAAGACAATTTCACTATTAAAGTTGAGTAAAGACTGTTAACTGTCAACTGTCCACCGTTAACTCTTAATTAGCCAGCTGTATATTCATATTCATTCCCGCTTTAAGGTTAGCGATGTTTTCTATATCATTCGTATCTGTAAATTCGATACGTACAGGGATACGCTGTTGTACCTTGACGAAGTTACCAGTTGAGTTATCCGTAGGCATACTAGAATATCTAGAACCAGTAGCTGCAGAGATAGCCGTTACTTTTCCTTGAAAGCGTATTCCTTTTACAGCATCAGCTCTCATGTCGATAATACTACCTATTTGGATATTGTTCATTTGAGATTCTAAAAAGTTGGCTGTTACCCATTTCTCATTATCTTTTACGATAGTAGTAATTTGCTGGCTAGGTGAGAGTAGTTGTCCTTCACTGATTAGTCTTCGTCCCATCACTCCGTCATAAGGAGCTGTAATTACTGTGTATGATAGATTTAGTTTAGCCATATCTAACATCGCTTTTGTACGTTTGATATCTGCTTCATTCAGGGCAAGACGTGTTTCTATCTCTGATACTGAAAGTTTGGTTGTGTTTTGTTGTTTTATTAAACTTTCATAAGCAGATTTAGCAGCTTGGTACTCTGTTTTTACTTGATCATATTGTTGTTGGGTAACAGCCTCAGCTTGTAGTAAATTCTCATATCTTTTGTTGTTTTGTTCAGCGTTCCACAATCTTGCTTTTGCACCTTCAATATTAGAGCTAAATACCCCGATATTATTTGATGCTGTATGTATAGAGGAGCTAGTTACTTTCTTAGCAGCTAATGCGCTTAGATAAGCTGCTTCGGCTTGTTCTACTTGCGTTAAGATTTCTCTGTTGTCTAGGATAATAAGTGTATCGCCTTTTTTGACTTGTTGGTGCTCTATGAATCTGATTTCTTTAATATAAGCAGATACACGGGTATTAATAGGGTTAATGAACTCTTCTACCTGTGCTGATTCTGTGTAATCTCTATCGTTGATGTGAAAGTATTTAGTCAATAACCAGAAGAATGCGATTCCTATTACCGCAAATGTTAGGGTGTTGACTAAGAGTATCTTTGTTTTCTTCTTTTTTTCTTTTTTAGCTTTATCCTCTACAATTTGCTCTACTGGAGCTTGAACTGGTTGTTCAGTAGTTGTATTTTCTTTATTTTCCATTGCTTGTTTTGTTTTTTTGTAAAATCGTGAAGTCGTGATTTTGTTGTTGTCTCTATGCCCTGTCTTTTAGATAGGAATTAAACACAATCTATATCGCGTCATATTAGTACATTATGGCGTAGCTAAACATTCCTAATTCTTAATTAAATGTCCTGCGGGCATTAAAGTGTCCCTGTTGACTTTAATAAATTGTAGTATTGGTATAATACGTTTATTTCAGCATTGGCGTACTGAAGTTCGGCTTCTAATTTTGCATTAGTGGCATCTGTCATTTCAGCTTGTATAGCCAATTGGTTTAGGTATTTAGCCTCTATGATTTTGTAATTCTCTTGTGCGAGTTGCTGACTTTTCTTTAGCAGATTAGCGTTTTGTATAGCCTCATCATATTTGGTATAAGCTGCATTGACTCCCATCTCTAATTGTTGTTGTACTAGGGTGAATGTTTCTTCAGCTTTGTCTTTTTGAAGCTTCTCTAGTTTGACTTTTTTGGGCGTCTTGTATAAGTTGTCAATATTATAAGTTAGTGATACCCCTACTTGCCAAGCGTTAGAATACATATCCATCACAGGATTAGTTGTTGTGATCGGACGACTCATATTATACCCACCTACTGCAGCAAGAGCAGGATACTTATCTGTATTGGCAATCTCTATCTTTTTTTGTGCCGCTTCGACTCCTTTTTCTACTCTTTGTATCATAGGATGTTGCGTATAGGCTAGATCTAGATAATAGTTATAATCTCCTTCTAGTGGTCTGTGTACAAGAGCTTCATTAGGTGTTATTTTAGTTGAGATCGGCAGTCCTAGAGCAATCGCCAAATTATAGTTTAGAATCGATAGGTTATTATCTACACTTAACAGAGCTTGATCCATATTCTGAAGGACTAGTTCACCTCTGATTACTTCATTTCTAGTCATCATTCCTTCCTTGTAGTAACGGTTGACATTCTCAAGGCGGATTTGGGCTAACCTTTTATTGTTTTGATAAACTTGCTCTTGATGAATTAGTTTATATACATCTAGGTAGTTAGAAATAACTAAGAACTTAATGGCTTGTTGATCTTGTACAAGATCAAGAGAAGCAAGCTGTTCACCTATTTCAGCGAGTTCTATATTCTTATTAATCGCTCCCCCTTTAAATAGTAGTTCAGATGCCTGTACTGCATAGCTATTGCCAAAGTGAGGCATGTCTTTAGTCATGACTTTACTGAAATCTCGGTCTAATATAAGCGCATCTCCTATATAGGAAGCATTGGCAGTAAAGGCAAGATTAGGAAGGCGTTGTTGTTTAATTAATTGGGTTTGTTGCTGGCTAATGTTTTTGTTTAAAGCAGTGACTTTTAATTGTTGATGATTTTGCATCGCTAAGTTCACTGCTTGTTCTATACTAAGTGTTTGGTCGCTTACTTGGCTATATATTGAAGTATATGAGAGTAGTAGTAAGCCTAATCCACAAAAGTATTTGTGAATATTTCTTTTCATTTTATTTGTACTTTATGCCGACAAAGTTAGCTCAGTAGTACATGGTATAAAATGATTAAGAATATCAAAAAAGATGTTTAAAAGTATTATTCTATAACTTAAACATCTTTCTATACTGAGTTGGGCTGGTGCCTTGATGTTTTTTAAAGAAGTGAGCGAAAGCATACTGATCACTAAATTGAAGTTTAGTGGCTAATTGTTTGATAGGCAAAGTAGTAGTGGATAACTGTGCTTTAGCTTCGTTAAATATAAACTCATTAATGATTTCTATAGGTGTTTTTCCAGAAGTTTCTTTGACGACTGTACTTAGGTGTCTAATAGAGAGTTGTAGTTTATCTGCGTAGAACTGAACAGACTTGGTCTCTAGGTAATAATCAGAGACTAGCATCACGAATTTATATGTGATCTTTTGTTGTGAGGTCATTTGATTAATAGAATCTTCACTTCTAGGCGTGGCTATACTTACTAGGTGGTAGAGGATGATATTAAAATAATTTTCTATAATGTATTGACCATACTCAATCTCGTGGAAGTGCTCCAGGTAATAACCTAGAGATTCTACATTGGTCCAGAAGATCTCTAGTTCTTGTTTGCTAATGTGGAAATTGCGTTGTAATTGTGTTTTTAAATCTCTATATACTTTTAATCGGTGAAGCTTAAAAGAAGCAGTTTCTAAGAAATTTCGATCATAGCTAAGTAGTCTCAGTTCTGCATCGGGACTTATCTCTAAGATTTCGTATACGTATTTGACATCAATAAGGAAGATAGAGTTCTCTATGATTTCAAATTCATTAATCTGTTCTCTTATTCTTAGTTTTCCTTTTTTGACGAATAGAAAGGAAGAACGAGTGGGTCTATAAGGATGCCCAAAGTTTGCATGATCAAAGATGTTTTGTTGATCGTATATCTGTACATGTATAAATGAAGAATTTGCTGTCTCTATATTTCCTTGAAGCATAAGGATGGTTTTATAGGTGCAAGATAGGGAAAAAATAGGGAGTATAAGCTTTATATGTAAGCAGAATATTTGCTTATTTGGTGTGATATTTTTGTTGAAAGAAGCAATCTGAGTAGGAATATTTTCGGGATATGGAGTTATAGAGGGAAGGGGGGTAATTTAGTATTTATATTATAACTTCTTTATAAATACACAAATACTATATCGGATAGCCGAGTTAAAGATGTTATTAAAAAACAAGTAAAGTTTGTTGATAGTAGCACCATAAGTCTATTTAAAAGAAATATTAAGTTGTAAATCAAAAGACGGGAAATCAAAGGCAGGTGTAAAAGTTCACTCAGTAATTAATCTAATGTTTTAGAAACTTATTTCATTTAAAAAACAACAAAAAATTAAGCTAAATTTTATTTCTTTTTTTATTGTATTTGGATTAAAAAAATGTAAAAAATTATGTGTTACTATTAATAAGGTTAAAGTACTATTTTTAGTTTATAGAATTAAGGTTATTGTATTTTGTGAAGAAAAGTAAAAGTATGAAATATTGGTTTTATTTTAAGGATATCTCATTAATATATGAGGTAATGTGTGATTTTTTCATGATTTATGTCATGTTGACAAGAAAATTGCTGTTATATATTTGTCTCGAAAAAGTAAAAGATAAGGTAACAATGTCGGAGTTGCCTAGTATTTAAAAACGATCTTTTTTAGTCTGTTTTTTATTATGTAAACTTAATTGTGTTTATTTTATTTACAGTGATGTTATATAGCTGTAAAACGTCGAAAAGGGGAATGCAAGGCAGTTGATGTATTAATACCTCCAGAGGGAGAGGAGGTGTACACGGATTAAAAAAGATTATTATTAATTTTTTTTAATTATTTACATTATGAGACGATGTGCGCAAGTTTTAATTGGAGTTTTGATTATTGGTATGAGTTCATTATTAACTAGCTGTAGTACAGATGATAATAATAACTTAGTAATTGACAAAGCAGTAAGTGTTAATAGTATTAATATTGAAAAAACATGGATTGTGGCTCATTTCAACTTCCAAGAAGGAGTGAGTAGAAGTCATAAAGAAAGATACCAAAAGTCTTTAATTGAAATTGATATCATGAAAGGTGGAAAGTATCAAGCAATTGACAAATACAGTTTAGAGGAATCTAAAGGAAATTGGATACTAGAAGGTGAGATGATAAGTCTAGAAAATGATGCCGACGGAGAAGTGAAGAGATACAGAATCATTGATTTGAGTAGAGCAGAAGCTCTAGTTAGTCCAATTAATGTGAAGGAGATCTCACAAATGGAATTAGTGAGCTTTAAGAAATAGCTTCAGATAAGTTCACCTTATTGATAAAAAAGCAATCTATATTTTATAGGTTGCTTTTTTTTGGTGTGCCCAGAATGGGCAATAACTCTAGGGTGCAAGTCCCGAACACACCTTTACAGTGGGAAGTGTTAGCCAATAGCAATGGGGGCCATCGTGAGGTGGAATCTGAAGGAAGCTTACGGCAAAACCTTGACCTGACGAACAGAAACTATATAAGGCTCAAAGTATCGGATAAGGAGTGGACTTAGATTTAGAAAAGTTCTTCGATACAGTTAGTCATAGTCGGTTAATTGAACTTCTGTCAAAGCGGGTAAAAGACTCACATGTAATATCACTTATACACAAGTATCTAAACTCTGGGGGTTATAAATGGAAAATACGAACAGAGTACTCAAAGGAGTTGTTCAAGGAGGACCTCTGAGTCCATTACTGAGTAATATCATGCTTGATGAATTCGATATGGAGCTCGAAAGACGTGGACATCGATTTGTTCGCTATGCAGACGACTGTTTAATCTTCTGTAAAAGTAAGAGAGCGTGCGAACGTGTAAAAGAGAGTATAACTCTATTTATAGAAACAGTATTGCACTTAAAAGTCAATAAAGATAAAACTACTATAGAATATGCTTAGGGGAAAGAAATTCTTAGGATACAGTTTTTATGTCAATAAAAACAAACAGTGGGAACTATGTGTACATGCAAAGAGTTATAATAAACTCAAAGATAAGCTAAGAGTAATTACTAAAATAAGTAATGGACAAGGATATAATAAACTCAAAGAAACATTAAAGATGTTTGTAAGAGGTTGGGTGTCCTATTTCAAGTTAGCAAATATGTCAGATAAGATTAAGCGTATAGATAAATGGCTTCGGTCAAGAATAAGGAAAGCAGGTTATACATTTCTAAATGACATTTACCTAAAAGTATCGTAAATTAAGAACCGCCATGGTACGGAACCGTATGCCTGGTGGTGTGAGAGGTCGGCTGAAGAAATAATCTTCAGCCTCTTACTCGATTATTGAATTTTAAGTATTAAAATTATATTATTCAGCTTGTTTCTCTTTAAGTAAGTAACACCCTAAATACAACAGATGGCAGGCTAGTAATGAATATGCTGTAAGGCTCATAATATCTGCAGGAATAACATTAGTCACGGCCGATATGATAAAGGTAAATAACAGTTGTAATGTTCCTAATAAAGCTGATGCCGAACCACTATTGGTAGTAAAAGGAGCCAAGGCTAACTTAGTTGTGGTAGGGAATAATACACCTAGTGTGAGTACGATAAAAAATAGAGGTACTAGTAAAGCTTGTATAGGTTCTTTAAGTATACACATTACTAAGAAGGCTACTGTCCAAGCGATACCAAAATACACGGTGTATTTAACTATTTGTTCTACAGTCCACCAACGTGACAATACAGAGTTAGCAAGCCATGCCCCAAGGATTAAACCAATGGCATTAAAAGCAAATATACCGCTAAACATATCTGAAGACATTCCTCCATACTCCATGATAAGATAAGGTGCATTGGCTAAGTAAATCATCAAGATACTATAGGTCAAACTCCCAATTAGTGTATATTTGACAAAGACATTATTTTTGACAATCTCTTTAAAGTCAGACATTAGATTGGTATTTACTTTCTCAGTAACGATGCGTGTTTCTGGCAAAAAGAAAATAACAGCAAGCAAACAAATCACTCCAAGTACCACTAAGGTAACAAAAGTAGATTGCCATACAAAGTGACTGATAAGAAAGTTACCAGCTATAGGGCCTACAATAGGAGCCACACCAGCAATAATAGCTAATAGTGAGAACACATTCATATTCTGATCAGCAGAGTAGTACTCATTCACCACAGCACGTGCGATAACTACTCCTGCACACCCTGCAAAAGCTTGAAAGAATCGAGCTGCCCAGAACTGTTCTATGGTCTCTGCATAGATACAAGCTACCGATGCTAGAATAAAGATGATTAAAGAGGCAATAGTCGGAAGTTTACGACCATAGCGATCAGAGATAATTCCCCAAAATAGCTGTCCTGCAGCAAATCCTCCTAAAAAGAAAGAAAGGGACAACTGTACATTTTTTAGATCTGTATTAAAGGTCTGTGAGATTTTTAAGAAACCAGGTAAGTACAGATCTATACTAAAAGGTTCGATAGCAGATAGTAATGATAAAATAATCACTACGATAAACTGCGCTTTTGTTAACTTGTTCATTTTTATATTTTGATGGGGCAAAAGTAGTCTTGTCTCTACTATCACACCTTATCAAAAGAGCGTTTATTATTGGACTTTTTTCACCTTTTTTCTAAACTCAAGAGGAGTTACTCCACTGTTCTTTTTAAAGAAACGGTTGAAGTAGTTCACTTCAGAGAAGCCAAGCTCCTCCGCTATTTGTTGGATATTTAACTCAGAATATCCAATTAACCTTTTGGCCTCTAGTAGTAGTCTGTTGTGAATGTGCTGATTAAGTGTCTGCTCTGTAGATCTAACTACTAATTCATTCATGCGTTTGACAGATAGTGCTATCTTATCTGCATAGAACGAATTAGGGTAGTGCTGTGTGTAATGCTCTTCTATGAGTTCGAGTACTTTAAGTACACGAGTATCCATAAGCTGGTTATCACTAGATAGTTCTTTTAAACATTGAACATGGGTGATGTATAGGTTGAGGTATTTCTCTAAGACTAGTGTGCGCTTTTGGGTATTCCATTCTTCTTTAAATAAAGTCATTAGAGCTGTAAATACGACTTTCTTATCCTCGGTAAGCTTAAACCACAAAGGAGGAGTTAATCGGAACTTCTGCTCTTTAAACTCTTGTGCGATTATTCTATTGAAATAATCTTTATTGACAGAGACGAAGTACCCCTTAATACCACTAGGATTGATATTGTGCATTTGTCCAGGGTAGATCACCCATATCTGATCCGCAGTAATGTCATAAGACTCAAAGTCCACTTGCTGTGAAGCATTATCAGCTTGTGTAAACCAATAGATTTGATAGAAGTTACATTGATAGTGATAATCAAAGTTAAAGAGCTCGATATTATCCTCGATCATAAAGAACTCAATGGGTACATTCTGGTCAAATTGCTGTGCTTTTACAATCTGCTGTTTAGACATTGGACTATTTTTAGGTATGGAGCAAAGATATGGTTTGTTTTAAATATATGATTAATCTACTCTGATTATAAATAACTATTCTATTGAACAGCGTATTGCTAGTAATCAGCATAGCTTAATTTTTTTACCACTTCTATAAAACTATTACTACTTGTTTTTGCTAGTATATTTTTGCGGTGTGTTTGAATGGTATTATTACTAACATTTAATAAAGCTGAAATTTGTTTACTAGAGAGTCCTTGTCGGATTAAAGTTAATATCTCTAGCTCCCTATTTGTTAAATTAAAATTGTTGTTTAAATCTAAATACACATTCTGAACTTTGTCAAATATTTTATAATCTGTATGTTCACAAAAAGTATCTTGATTAATAATTTTGTGCGTAATAAGGGCTTTAGATAAATCTCCATTTTCATTTATTTCTAATGCTTGACTTTCTTGAGCTACTCTGATACTATTACCATCAGCCTTAATAATTCTATAGCTATATTTTTTTATGTATCTAAAGTGATCGTTGTATTGAATCTTACTAGTAAAACTAGTTCCTTGTTCTTCTTTTTCAAAGAAATAATTCAAATCATCTTTATGAATAATATCAATCAAAAAGTCTAAATCAAATTTATCGTTGTTGTAACCTGTAATTCTAGAAAAGGCTGAATTAACGAATAAGACAGTACTTTTTGTATAATCTAAAATAAAGAAGTAGATAGATAGTTCTTCTGATTCTTTGTGCTGTTTTTGCTTTTTTGTACTATGGTTATTATATAGATTTAACCATGTGGTGTTTTTAATGGTTTCCATATTTTTTAAGTTTTGAGTTTTGTTAAAAAGGCTGAATTAACGAATAGGAAGCCTCATGAAAGCTATTGGTTGTCGTTTACAAAGATGTGTAAAACCTAAAAAAGTTCACAATTTGAGATAGGTAGTATTTAGGGTAGTGAGACTTTTGTCCCCTAGCACAAAGCTAACCTACCCACTGACTACCCGCTTAATTTTACCTATACTTTTGCCTATACTTTTAATGTTTTAAATTGTGTAATATGTTTAATTATAGTTGTTTATGTGTGCTTTGTTTTTTGGAAAAGTTTAGGTTAAGTTTAGAATAAACGATTTGAAATATTAACAGAATAAAGTGGACAATTTTATACATTCTTAGGTATTATATAGGAGATAGGATAGTATAAGTAAGTTTAATGTACTTGTATAAGAATAAAAAGCAGTACATTTGGGATAATTTTAAGAGATCATGAGGAATAAACTTCTCAATAATTGTGTTTTTTTACTATGCATGTTATCTTATTTTGTAACTATATCTCAGACATATAATTACAAAGAGTTATTAAATAAGGTTAATGAATATAACAATCAAGCAGAGTATGAAAAGACAATTCTTTTTTTGGAATCAGTTTTATTAAATGAGCAATCAACATCGTATGATAAATACGGTGCTTACTATCTTAAATACCTTACTTATAAAAGAGTGTTTAGCTATAAAGATGCAAAACATAACTTAAAATTAGCTCTAAAAGAAGGCATTAAAACTAGTTATAAAGATAGGATTATTGCTCAGATTAAATGTGAAGAAGTGTTTATAGCCTTTGATTTATTAGAATTTGACAAGGTAGCTAAACTTCAAGCGCTTATTTCAGATAAGGATTTAGAACTTGTAGATTCTAGTACACTTGCCTTTTGGTTTATTGTAAAAGGAACAATGCATACTAGACAAAGTTTTTATCAAGAAGCAGAACAGGTTTATGATACAGCGATTGAAGTATTATCTAAAAAAAATCCTGAGCATTTACCCTTGGTATATAGTAAAAAGATTGATTTATATCAAAAGATGAATGAGCATGAGTTAGCTCTAGAAAGTTTTGAAAAGGGGTTGTTTTATAGCAAACAGCATAATATGGATATTTATATACTCAATATGTATGCTGGTTTAGGGCGCTATTATAAAGACATCGGAGATTATAAAAATGCTATTTCTATTCAAGAGATAACAAATAAGCTAGTTAAAGAGTATGATTCTACAAATAAGGCTGGAAGGTTAAATATTCTCGAAACAAAAATAGTAGAAGAACAGTTAGAAAAACAAAAGGTTCAAAGGAATAAGTATTTGTTAGTACTTTTTTCAATTGGTGTGCTAGTGGTAATTATTTTAGGTGTAATTGTATTTTTTTTGGTTAGGCTTAAAAAGAAAAGGACTATAATACAGCAAGACAACCAATACTTAAGAGATAAAATTATACACGCCACACAAGGTAAAGTAGAACACTTAAATGATAAAAGTGATTTAATTCTTGGTTTATCACAAAGACAACAAGAGGTACTTATTTTAATTAAGAAAGGAATGACAAATAAAGATATCGCTAATGAGTTATTTATATCAGAAAATACGGTGAAATACCATATAAAGAAAATTTATGAAGCTTTAAATATAAATAGTAGAGCAGAACTTTAGTATTAAGAAACAGTTATGAATAAAATTGTTTTGTTTGTTGTCTTACATTTTACCTTGTTTAGTTTTGGATATAGTCCAAGAGATGCACAAGTTTATAAAACTATTGAGTATAATAATAGAAAACAAGATTTTAAAACTTCTATTTTAGAATTGCATAAGGTTATTAATGATTCTAAAAGTACTTATTTAGACAAGTATGAGGCTTATTATTATAAATATGTTGTTTATAAGCTACTATATAATTTCTCTGAGGCTAGAAATAACCTTGATTTAGCTCAAAGCTATGCAGATAAGACTAGATATAAACAAGCTCTACAAAATAAGTATCAATTAGAACTTTTATTAATAGAGGTTGAACTTCGTAATTACAGAGGAGTATTTGATAAAAGTGATGTTTTACAAAATATAGAAATTAAAGAACTAGACAAAGTCGATCAGGCTTTACTTAAGTTTTTAAAAGCTATTGTTCTCGTAGAAACCTCAATGTCTAATGCTGAGCAAGCGTTAGAGTTAGTAGACCAATCAATATTAGTTTTGCAAGAGTATTATCCTGAGTATATACCAGTTGTATTTCGATTAAAAATTAAAATCTATACTATTTTAAATCATCCCATCAAGGTCTATAATATGTATGGGCAAGGTATTTACTTAGCTAAAAAATATAATACAACAAGTTATGAAATAGATCTTCATCGATCTATGGTTGAGTATTATAAAGAGATTGGGGAATATAAGAAAAGTTTAGATTATAGCCGATTAATACTAGATCAAGTAACGCTTTATAATGCAACAGGAAAAAGTACTGATTTAAAGCTAATCGAACAGCAACTTGTTGAGGAGGATAATCGCTTACATTTACTTGAAAAAGAGAGGGAGTTTTATATTCTGATTGGAATAGTAGTAATATTATTTGGAGTAGTGATGTACTTGATTTATATCTTTAAAAGAAGAAGGAGAGTTGTTAAAAGTATTGAGAATCAAAACTCACAAATGCAATTAGATATTAAAAGCTTAGAGGATAAATTAAAAGGGTTAGATATAAATAACTATAAGAAACTCTCAGAAAGACAAAAACAAATTGTTAGCCTAGTTCAACAAGGTAAGACAAATAAAGAAATCGGTGAGGAACTCTTTATTTCAGAAAATACAGTGAAGTATCACTTGAAGATTATCTATGAAGTTTTACAGGTAAAAGGGAAAGTAGATTTGTATTAAACCCAGGTTTCAAATTGCTCAATACTAAGCTAATTCTACTTTATATCTTATCCACTGCTTTTGAAATCATACTGTAATATACTTTTTTCAAGTGTTCAAATCTATTCTGTATAATTCACTCTCGTTAATAGATTTATTGCATGATCTAGGTTAAAATAGAAAGAGCTGTCTTTAAGACAGCTCTTTCACTTGAAAGTGATTTACATTGATAAATAGGAAACGTGTAAATCGTAATCAAAATATAGGGTGATTTTCATCACCTTTAATCCTATTATATCCAATCAGGCATAAACGCATTAGAGTATTTTAATACTCGTGTTTTTGCTGCAGTATTTGTTTCCTTAGTATAAATATTTTTAGGAGATCTATTATCATTAGAAGTATTCGTGAAGATAATAGATGCCTCATTAGGTGAAAACCTAGGGTCTAAGTCATTTGTACCTTTTTCTTTATCACTAGAAATCTGTGTGTGCTTGTTAGTTGTTTTATCAAATAAGTAAACATTAGAGTCTATTCTTCTGTATTCCATGTTCTCAGCACCTTGATTATCTAAGCTATAAAGTATTTTTGTAGCATTGCTTGACAGATGTAAACCACTACTGGCTCCTTTGACATTATTTACTACATCAAATAGAAAATTGCCTTTTAGATCTATACAATAAATTTTAATGTTGTAGCCATTGGTATTATTTGTTTTTATAGCAATAGTATTATACTCTATATTTACATCAACTTCAGAAATAAATGAATTATCTGGTGTCTGGTAAACTAGGTTTAAATCTTGACCATTAGAACTTATACTGTATAACTTATTAAAGCTGGGGAAGTAGATCTTATTGGTATTTGCTGGCCAGCTAAAGCTTAACTCATTTAAATTAAATCCACCTGGTTTTACTGTTGATGTGATTTTTTGTTTATTTGTTCCATCTGTATCCATTACATATATATCTGTATATGCACCTGATGTCTGTAAATAAGCAATCTTGTTAGCTGTAACATTTTTTTTAGGTCTATAACTATTTACTTTTTCACTTGTTAATTGAAACTCAGTTGTGTTTGATTCATCTGAAGAGAAAATAGCAAAATTCCCATCAATATTCTTAGTATAGAAATACCTGTTTTTTTTAGGAGCACTATAAACCTGGAAGCTACTTACCTCACTCTGTACAGGGGTGTTATAGCTATCATCTACTATTATTTGCCAGAAATATTTAACTCCTAATTTTAGATTGTTGTGAGTAAATGAGTTTTGTGTTAATTGGTCATATATCTCAACATTAGAATCTTTATCATTGTGTAGCTTAAGAGTATAGGTAAGTTCTGATTCATCAGGATTTTCTACTGACCACTTGAATGTAGTGACAGTATTATTAAGAATTTCATTACTCGAAGGGCTGATTAAGACTGGTTTTGATGGTGGTTTAACGCTACCTTTAGCTATTTTAAGTTCAAAAACAATATTGGTTTTTCTATCTTGATAGATAATAGCAGGTTTAAATAAACTTGTGTAATCTTTTAGTTCTGCTTTTACTGAGTATTCTGCTACATTTATTTGTTCAATTATAAAATCTCCATTCTCGTCTGTAAATACAGTAGTTGATACTGGTGATGTTTCTATCTTTACATTAGCAAGAGGTATATTCGTATCAGAAGCAACTACTTTACCAATAAGAGTTCCCATTGTACTATCTTCTAAATAATCTTCTTGACAAGAACAAAAAACTAGAAATACAGCAATGGAATATATAAATTTAGTTAGTACGTTTTTCATTTGTAAATTGTATTAAAAGTAATATTTAAGACCTAATCCAAAATTAAAATAGTAGTCGTTTCTCTTACCTAGCTTTAAATTATCTAACTTATCAGTAAAACTAAGATTGTGCTCTGCAAAACCAAACACTCCCCATGAATTCGAAATGTTATAGTTTAACCCTAAACCATACTGTAGCTTCCAAAAGACTGGATTGTCTTTGTCACTTTTGCTTTCAAACAAGGTATTGGTTCCTATCATACCTGGACCTAAATAAACATAAGGAGAGATTTTATCATGAGGCAATAAATTAGCTCTTAGGTTTAGATCCACACTAAATGCTTGATTTTTAAAGTTGCTGCCAGAAACTAATTCAAAGGCATTGAAGTTTACCTCAGTAGATAATACTTTGGATAATTCCCTAGCATAACCTATCCTAAAAGAATATCCAACTTTTTTATCTTTATAATCTCCAAACAGAAGACTTACTCCACCAGATGCAATAACCTCATTTTTTTGGGTTCTATTTAATTGCGCTCTGTTGTATAATAGAGTTGACTCTTCTTGTTCTTTTAGTTTATTGTATTGAAGAACTAACTGATCATCTACAGTTTTTTCTTCTTTAGATTTCCATAATTCGGCATCTATACCTTCTATAATTAAGCTTTCTACAGCTTTTTCAATAGCTTCTTTTAACGCTAATTGAACAGGTTCATTAGATGTAAAACCTGTTTCAACCTCTAGTAGCCGTTGAAAGTTTACATATCTAAATAAATTAGCTGAAACTGCCTGAGAAAGTATTGTCTTAGAAACATATACTGTTTTTAAGACTTTACCATTTGTAGTTGAGACTGCTCGTAGATAGACTGTTAACCTGTCTTCTCTATACTGAGTAGAACCACCAACACCAAAATATCGAGCACCGGTTCCTCCTGTTATAATATTAGAATCATAAGAAGTTATTCCTCCTTCTAGTAAAATACCTGCAAATAATAGGGGAGGTAAAGCTGTTTGATTTTTATCTCCTGCTTGTCTAAATTGTTCGCGGGTTGTATTTATAATATTGCGTTCATTTAATAGATTTCCTAAATTCTCACGCTCTACGATTGTAAACCACCCACTATCCTCTAGTGCTTTTGCAAGGATTGTAGTTCCTCCTTGAGGAACAGCAGTGCTAAAAGAACTACCAACATCTACATTTTTATACTGTCCAGTTTGGTCTCTAAAATTATAGATACCAGCAACTATTGGCTCAGATGGTTTAGGTAGATTTTTTAAGTTCTTGCTTGTAGTACTTGTCTCACCTGTTCTAGCCATTTGTTTGGCATAAGGTTGATTTAAGTACGCTCCGCAGCTACTTATAAGTAAACCAGCTGGGAATGCTATAAGGGCCACTCTTAATAAACTCATACTTTCGCTTAATAAGTTGGCATCACAATTTGTGTCTGTTCACCAGTCTGAGTGTTTAAAATATTGATAACCATCCCTTCAGCAGAGTCATAGATTTCAACAGATAAATTCCCCAAGGAAAAGGTTCCTTCTTTTAATTCATCACCAAATTGATCGTTGAATATTTTTCTAGATAATTGACTTAGTAGTTGACTATTAAGTCTTTCTGAAAACTGATCTAAACCAGAGTTTGTTTTTTGCTTATTTGCAGCAGGATCTTTGAATGAATTCTGTGCAGAGGCAGAAGCAAGCATCATTTGATAATTAAACACATCTCCTCCAAAGAAAGGATTCATAGGTTTGTATGTTAATTGTTGCGCACTACAAATACTAGTGAATAACAATAAAATTATATATAATATATTTTTCATGATTTTTAAAATGTTTTAATTCGTTGTTCATCTCTTTTTAAGCTTTCTAAATACCTCATAGTTTTATTTAAAGCACTCTCGCTCATTGATTTTAAGTAATCATATTGAGTTTTAACGAAAAAGGTAAAAATGGGTTGATCTAAAATATTGATAGTAATTTTAGTATTGTTACCAAGGGTAATAAGTTCTGAAATAGTTATAATATGCTCAGAATTTATGTTATAAGATAAGTACTGTGAATAAAAGAGTTGGTAAAAATCTCTACCTGCTTTGGTTTTTGTTTGATCAACAACTATTCCTTTAAGCTCTATTTTATTATAGGAGATATCCTCTTGTTCTAGAGAAATATCTACCTCAGAGTCTAGTATAGCTGTAAACTCCTGTTTGACTAATGTATTATCTTTATTATCATTGATAACATGTCTACTAGTACCTATTAGTTGTTCATTCTCATCATAGATAAGTAACAAAATAATAAGTCTGTCTTTTGTATTTCTATTTATTCTAGTTGTAGATAGATTTATCGTCTGAAATCCCTCTAATACTTTTCGACCTGTTTGAACATTAGTAGCTTTATTAGCATTTGGATCTTCTAGATTTGACTTTATAACAGAGAGTTTGTAAGAGATACTCTGTGTTATCTCTGTTTTATTATGTGCAATACCTGTAATAATTATATCCTCCGGTATTTCTTGAATACTCAGATCAGCTTTAATCTTAGTGTTTAAGATTTGAGCATTTATAGAGTAAGTAAATAAAATGCACAACAGAAACAAAAGAGTTTGAAAAAATGATGACTGAGACTTTCTCATAATGAAGATGTTAGTTAGTAATTTCTTATTATAAGTGATTTATCGCTACCGATGATTGTTATTTTTAAGTCTTGTGACATTGTATTTTGCCCAAAGACATCTATATTTTGATTGTTTCCTTTTTGTATAATATTAATGTTTTCTACTTTCGTCGAATTGTAATTGTAATGAGAGTATTTGTTTTGATCTCCTATCTGATCTATTGTTTGTTTTGACTCTTGACTTGTTGTTAAGACATCTATACTGTTTTGATTTCCTATTTGTGTGTACTTGATATCACTTGAAGAAGAGTTTATAAGGGTTGAGGCAATAATATTTTCATCCCCAATTTGGGTGATGTAGATTTGTTTCTGATCTTGAAGATTAGATTTATCATTTCTGATTGTGTTCTGATTAATCAGAAATATACCTTCATCACTAGTAATATTATTTTTACCATGTTGTGCCCATATGAATGAACAAGGGGTTAAAAACAACGAGATGTATAGTAGAATTGCGTTTCTCATCTTGTAAACAATAAAATTATCTCTAAAAAAATAAAATTAGTTGTCGCTAGTGAGGTAGCGACAACTAATTGAGTGCATAATTATCTACCTTGTAAAACCACAGAAGCGTTATTGTTTCCAATTTGTGAAACAATACTACTGTTTTGGTTAGACATTTGTGTAATTACACTTGTATTTCCTACTCCATTTTGTAGAACATCTGCCATGTTTTCAGAACCAAATTGTAATGCTACAGAAGTATTACTACCTCCTTCTTGCACGATATTGGCAAAGTTTCCAGAAGATTTTTGATCTACTACACTAGTGTTATATTCACCATTTTGATCTACTAAAGCGAAGTTTTCATTTGCTTGTGTAACAATACTTGTATTTGCAAATCCATTTTGAGAAACTTCAGCGTAGTTTCCATCCTCTAATTGTAATATTGATGATGTGTTACTTCCTACTTGAGATACAGATGCGTAGTTGTCATCTCCTAATTGATCAATTGTAGAAATATTTCTTGTACCTGATTGGCTAACAAGCGCCTCATTAAGATCTCCTGATTGCTTAACAGTTGAATAGTTTAATTCTCCCTCTTGTCTAGTCTCACTGATGTTTAAAAGACCATCTTGATTCACCCATGAATATGATCTTTCTCCCTCTTGTCTAGTCACATTGTAGTTGTAATCTCCAACTTGGTTTGATTCTGAAATATTCTCAGAACCTACTTGATACGCATATGCTCCGTTGTATTCTCCGTCTTGAGCTATTTTAATAGAGTTTGATTCCCCATCTTGAATAGCCATAAAATCATTAGATGTACCAGATTGAGCAGCAACAGATTCATTTCTATCTCCATACTGTAATGTCAGACCTCTATTTTCATTTCCAATTTGAGTAGTAATAGCATAGTTTGCATTACCATCTTGAGTGATTTCAGATTCGTTTAAATCTCCATCTTGTGTTATTCCTGAAGCATTTGAATTTCCAGCAACTGTTACTAAACCTGTATTATGGTCACCTCTTTGAAAAGCAACGCTTAGGTTGTCATTTCCTTTTAAATCAATTGTAGATGTGTTAGAATCTCCTAATTGTTCTGTAAATGTGCGGTTTGAGTCCCCTACAATAGAATAGTCTACTAAGTTTTTATTACCATCTTGGTTAATAGTAGAAGTGTTATCATCACCACGTTGAAGAACAGTACTTAAGTTTTGGTTTTTAGTTTGAGTAAGTTCAAGGTTATTTCTTTCCCCTTGTTGTAAAGCAATAGATAGATTACTATCTCCATTTTGTTTTACTGTTGCCTTGTTGTTCTCTTGGGCATTTGCAGTAAGTCCGATTGCTAGCACAGCTAGGCTTAAAACTACTTTTTTCATAAATAAAAAATTAATAAGTGTTATTAAAAAAATGATTGTTTTATAAATGCATTCTTGTACCGAAACATGAAATACGTTTTTGGTACTATGCAAATTTGAGATTACAAATCATTTCTTGAAATACCCTTTTTAGGTGATTTTTGGAAAAAATTATGATTTTGTATCTAAAAAATACCTAGTAGGGTGCTTTTATTTTCTTATTAACTTCATGTCAATTGTTTGTTTTTTAATGATTTGACTATTTGTTGGTAGTCTCTATAAGTAGTTAGTTTAGTTCTTCTTTTTTTAACTGTTGAATATGTGTACGACTCTTTATTTCTAATTTAGTATAGAGATTACTAACATGATATTTAGTAGTACTTAATGAAATGAATAGCTTTTCTGATATTTGATTATTACTCAAGCCTTGCCATAGACATTCTAAGACTTCTATTTCTCTCGATGTCAGATTGTATTTTTCTCTTAGGGAGTCTAATGTGCTAGTATGTCTTATTTTATGTTCTACATTTTCAGAATTTAGTAATTCAGAATTTTTCTGATCTAGGATCTGTAGGTAATTCTCTATCTCTAATCGGTATTCATTGTTTTGATTTTGTAAATCTCTTACCTTGTAGATAATAGCGAAGGTAATAGTGATAATCTCAGCTGCACTTATAAATCTAAATACATTAATACTAAAATAACTAAACTGGTCAATACCTGTATTTATTTGTACTGTATAGCCTATACCAAATAGGACAATAGCACTAAAAGTAAGCAGTAAGAACCGTGCATAGATGTTTTTTCTAAACTGTGTTGCCGCAAGTATTAAACAAAATAGTGGTACAATAAAACTGATTACTATTATAATACTAAACAAAATATACGTAGGGTAAAGAGTATATATTAGAGATGTCAAGAAGCTTACTATAAATAATGTTACAAAAACTATTTTATAGTGTTGATATATAGGTTTTATATCTAAGAAATGAATAGTAAATAGACATGCTAACATTGAAGTTAATGGCATATTCCACGCAAGTAGATACTTCATCTCCCACTGAGTATTTGAAATATAGTAAAACATTCCATCTTCAAAGAATAGGGAAATAAAAATTGCTATCTGTAATAATGAATAGAATAAAAATCGCTTGTCTTTGAATATAAAGTAAAACAAGATATTAAAGATGATGGATAAAAATGCTATACCATAATAAAGTCCTAAAAACAATAACTGTTTAGCCTCTTGGGCTCCAAACTGTCCTCTCTCTAGAATGAGTATCTTTAAGTGATCTTCTTGATTTTGATGGAGATTTAAATAATACACAGGATTATCTGTGATAATATAGTGCTGAGCGAAACGTGTTTCTAGAAACTTGCCACTACTGTCTAAATTAGGAAGTACAAGATGTAGTTTTCCAAAATTATAAATATACATATCATAGGCGTAGATATGTGCATTTGGTATTTGAAAAATAATAGGCGAATGCAATTGATCTGGATTAAACTCACCTCTAATCCAAGTATTGTTTAAAGAATCTGTCGCTATGTATAGATTACTATTGTCTAATGGACGATAAACTAGTGATTCAATTTGTTTTTGATTTATAGAAGGTACTTGTCCAAGGCTTTTTAATGTTGTTAATAAACAAATGAATACTATAAGATTTAATACAAATCTTTGTGTGTATTTATAATTCATTAATAAAGTATTAGTTAGGTGTTTAAAAATAAAGATTATTTAATTCAACCATGCTTGTTATCTTTATTTTTTACCTCCTAAAATAGTTTTACTTTTCATTCCATAAGAGTGTGTAATATTTGTATGAATAGTATTTAAATAACATTTTTATTGATTTTAACTTCTTGAAGCTGTTTCTTTTTAGTGATATTTTTTGTGTCGTTTCATGTCTTTTTAAAAAAGATTGTTTGATACATTATTATTTTATGATTTAACAAGTTTTTATAGTATGTTTTTTTTCCATTAATAAGATTAAAATGGCTAGAAAAAAGAAATATAATGAGATCAGTAATATCTCTTTATCTCATCTATATGTATGTTGTATAGAATCTACTTTATATAGTACATTTGTTTTTTATGTAAGGAGCCTAACATGTCTAAAATTATATATATCACCATAACAACTTTACTGGTTGTCTGTCTTTTTTGTGTTGTTAATCCACTAGTAGAGTGGATCTATCACTTTTAAATATACTTATATCACCTTATGTCTTATGGAGTGATTATCGCTTAGAGAAAGCAGATGCAATAGCGACTGATAGAAGTTTTCTAACTGTCATTGCAGGTGTTATAAACTTATTGCTCTTCTTTTACTTAAGAACTGTGTTTAAATTAAATACCTATAAGAAGCAAAGTGAACAAATTCTAAAGGCAGAACTGTGGAGTATCTATATGGATAGATTTGTTATTGTATTGTGTATTATAACTTCTCTATGTGTAGCCTTTGCGGTTTTTGACAGCTTGTTGACTGTCATATTCGATATGAATAACTCTTTCTTTGTACCAGGAATTTTAATCTACTCAATCACACACTGAAAGCTAAGATTGCCTTCTTCTGAGTTGATTAAGTAGTGTTTCTGATTAGTAGTAGATTGAGCGATATGGTACTGCTGATTAAAGCGAAGTTCTTTATTAAAGTGCATGTCTATTATAGAGATATTCTCAGGAGCAGTATTATTAGCTTTTAAGGCATTAATAACCCATTCAAGATACTTGATGTTAGTCACGTGATTAACCATGTCTAAATCGGAATATCTTACCATATCAGTTACTAGGTGAGTAGTATCTACTTTTTTGTCAAATGTGGTAAACTCTCCACTGATACTTGTTTTACCCTCATGCTTAGTAAAGTGGTCGTGAGCAATAGCCATCATCTCAGGACGACGTCTTACTGTATTCATAATCACCCACATCGAGCTAGCACTAGCAATAAGCTCTCCTTTACAACGTACCTCAAAGTTACGCACAGAGCGAATACCATCTAGTGTTTCTATCCAAGTAGTGATATCAATGCGTTCTTGCCACTTAGGCATCCTGTCTATTTCTACTCTAAATTTATAAACTACCCAAGACTGGTTAGCTTCTTGTAAATCCCAAAAACTTATTCCTCCTAATACTGCGTGAGTAGAAGAGGCCATCTGTATCATTTTACATAGGTCAACTATCTTTAATTGTGCATTTGTATCACAGTCAAAATAGTCTATCTCAAAACGCTGTGTATATATAGATGTAAAGTTTGGTGATATAGGCATAGTGTGTATTTTTGTGATTTCGTTTTTTGTTGTTCTGTCTTTCTCTGACTTCGTGTTTTGTTGCTTCTAATACGGATAACACAAATCTTATCTGTTGGTATTTCTGCGATTTTGTCTTTTGTTAGATGTTCTTATATAAGAAAATTAAACATTACAAAAACGAAAAAACAAAATAACAAAACAGCAAAATAACATTTTTATCCCATCTTCCCTTCAACTGCTACTACAATCTCTTTAGAAGGAGTCATATAGTCAAACCACATTACATCTGGCGTACGTTTAAACCAAGTAATCTGACGCTTAGCAAAGCGTCGTGTATTCTTCTTGATTTCCTCAATAGCGAACTCTAATGTGAATTCGTTGTCAAAGTACGCAAATAATTCTCGATAGCCAACGGTTTGTAATGCATTGTTATCGCGATGTGGATATAACCCTTGAGCTTCCTTTAGAAGACCATTATTCATCATAATATCTACGCGCATATTAATTCGCTCATACATCTTCTCTCTATCTGCTTCTAGGCCAATAACAATAGGAGTGAAGTTGCGAGTATGCTTTTTAATATTTAAGAAACTAGAGTAGGGCTTACCAGTACCTATACAGATCTCTAATGCTCGAGTTACTCTTTGAGGATTGTCTATCGCTACTTTTTCATAGTGAATAGGATCCAATTCCTTTAGCATGTTTTGCAAATAAGGAAGGCCTTTTTCTGCTAAGTCTTGATTTAATTGTTCTCTAATGCTTGGATCTACATCAGGAAAATCATCAAGCCCGTTGAGGATTGCATTGACAAATAGTCCTGATCCACCTACCATAACCTGTACAGGATTATCTGTAAAGAGCTCATCTAGCTTAGCCAGTGCCTCTCTTTCAAAATCTCCTACAGAGTAAGTATCGTGAATGCTGATATTCTGAATAAAGTGATGCGAAGCAGCAGCTAGTTCTTCCTTAGAAGGCACAGCTGTTCCTATTGCCATTTCCTTATAGAATTGGCGACTATCACATGATATTATATTGGTATTAAAATGTTGTGCAAGTTTGATTCCTAAAGCTGTTTTACCAATCGCTGTAGGTCCAATGACAACAATAAGATAATTGTTATTTTTCGTAGACATCTCCTAATTTTTGACCGCAATTATAGCAGTAATTTGCATCATCATCATAGATTGTAGTAGTACATGTAGAGCAGTTTCTTCTTCTTTTGGCATCTAATCTATTGCGTTTAATATTAGAGAACTCTGCTGTCACGATACCTGTAGGAACGGCGATAATACCGTAACCCATAATCATGATAAAAGATGCTATCATTTGACCTAGTGGGGTCTGTGGAGCTATATCTCCATATCCCACAGTAGTAAGGGTTACGATACACCAATAGATACTTCTAGGTATACTTGTAAAGCCACTTTCTTTACTCTCGATCACATACATTAGCGCACCTAATAAGATCGACATCACAAGCACAAAGTATACAAATACAATAATTTTCGTTCTACTAGACTTAAGGGCCAGTTTTAAGTGTGACTGTTGTCCAATGTATGGAACAAGGTTTAAGATACCAAATAAACGTAGTAAACGCAGTGCTCTTACAACAGTAAGTGCTCTAGAGCTAGGAATAAAGAACGATAAATACATCGGTAGAATAGAGATAAGATCTACTATTCCATAAAAACTAAAGATGTACTTAAACGGTTTTTTATTACAAAGAATCCTAAGGATATACTCTATGGTAAAAAACACAGTGATAATCCACTCACAGACTACTAGACCTGTGTGGTGCCTCATATCATAGCTCTCTATCGATTCAAGCATCACTAGAAGTACACTCATCAGAATAACCGCTAGTAGTGCAATATCAAATAATTTACCTGCAAAAGTATTTGAACCATAAATAATGATGTAAATCTTCTGCTGTAGGATATCCCATTTGTTTTTTAATCTTCGTCTCACAAAAACTGTTTTTTAGTAGTGAATTAATTTGTAACCGATCTTCTTATTTAGATAATTAAGAATAATGTTTCTGTTGTTTCTATTAAACAAAATTGGTGTTAAATTGGCTGCTATTCGTTCTGGGGCGTTGATTTGGTGGTTTAAGTTATAGAAGCAATATCCGTTTAGCTTCCCTTTTTCTAAAGCAATAGCACTCTTCTCATCTACTTTACGGCCTTTGTCTAAGATAAGAACATGGTCTTTATCTATATCATAAGGTTTAAATAGTTCAAGTATATTAGCATTGAACTCTTCTCTTGTCAAGGTAAAGTCGGTGAAGAAGTTATTAGCTGTTATTTTAGTTGATTTTTTCTCATATATAAACTCTACATAAGGTAACTCTTGTTGACCTTGGAATATCTTATGTAAGAATTTTCTAGCTTCGTTAGGCGATGTAAACGCCATTAGATTTCTCTTTCTACCATCTGTCTTTTCGATAGATAGGTATAAGTATCCCTCTAGATTAGTTTTTAAATAAATAGAGTAGGGGAATACACTTTTCTTACTGACCTTATTGTACTTTGGTCTATTGGTATTGATCTCTTCAGCCTCTTTTAGAAGCGCGATGAGTTCAGTACCTGTTTTTTCGAAAGTGACAGTATAGGTTTCTTGTTGTATTTTATTGAATATAGGCGAATTACTTGTAAAGTGCTGTAAAACTTTCTTTCTAATATTCTTACTCTTACCGATGAAGATAATATTACCTTCTTTGTCCAAGATATAATAAATACCTACAGTAGAAGGCAAAGTGTCTACGATATCCAAAAACTTAGGGCTAATCCCAGTCTTGATATCTGACTTAATCATTGAGGTTAAGATAGTCTTCTCTTTATCTTTTGATAGAAGTAATTCAAATAGCTTTTCTGTAGCCATAGCATCTCCATTAGCGCGATGTCTATCTGCAATGGGAATACCAAGTGATCGCACTAGTTTGCCTAAGCTATAAGAAGGCATATCAGGCAGTAACTTCTGTGATAATTCTACTGTACAGAGTGTATTTCTACTGTATTCATAACCTAGTCTTTTAAACTCATTGCGCAGTACTCGATAATCAAATTCAGCATTATGAGCTACAATGACACAGTTGTCCGTTATTTCTATGATGCGCTTAGCTATCTCGTAGAACTTCGGAGCTAGCCGTAGCATAGCATTATTGATTCCCGTAAGTTTTACTACGAAAGGTTGTATTTCCATCTCTGGATTAACTAAACTAATAAACTGATCTACGATCTGATTACCATCAAATCGATATATAGCAATTTCGGTGATTCCTTCTTCATTAAACTGCCCACCAGTTGTTTCTATATCTAAAACTGCGTACAACTTGTCCTTTTAATAAATTAATAATTACGACTACCGAAGATATTACTACCTATTCTAACCATCGTACTCCCACATTCTATCGCTAGGGGATAATCATTACTCATACCCATAGAGACAATGTTTAGGTCTAGGTTATCTTTCGTGCCGTATTTCTCTTTACACATTGCAAATATATTACTTAGTTGTGTAAATTCTTTCTTTACTTGTGTTTGATTATCTGTAAAAGTAGCCATACCCATTAGTCCAACTACTTTAATATTCTTAAGTCCAGCAAATTCCTCACTCGAAAGGATTTCTAATAATTCTGCCTCATCTAAGCCGAATTTTGTATCTTCTTCTGCGATGAATATTTGTAATAAGCATTCTATAACACGGTTATTACGCTTCGCTTGTTTATTTATCTCTTCTAAGAGTCTAAAGCTATCCACTCCATGGATAAGTGATACAAAGGGAGCCATATACTTCACTTTATTGCGTTGTACGTGCCCTATCATGTGCCACTTAATATCTTTAGGAAGAGCTTCATATTTATCAGTCATTTCCTGAATCTTATTCTCACCAAATACACGTTGTCCTGCCTTATATGCTTCTAGAATATCCTCATTTGGTTTGGTCTTAGAAACAGCAACAAGGGTAACATGAGCAGGTAATGTGTTCTTAACGTGTTTTAAATTCTCTGTAATAGACATAATTTTTATCTTTTTTAAATTTCGTATATAAAGAGACCATTCATGAACTTAGGCTCTATATATGTGCTTTTTGGAGGCATGATAAGGTCGTTATCTGCCACTTGTTTGATCTCACTTACATTTGTAGGATAAAGCATAAATCCTACTTCGTATTCACCATCATCTACTAGTTCTTTAATTGTAACGATAGACTCATTACCAGGAACATAGTCTATACGAGCATCGTTTCTTAGGTCATCTAATCCTAGTATAGGATGTAGTACTTCATCGTATAGTATTTGCGCATCTAACTGTTGTAAGATGCAGTCTGTTTGTTTGATGTCTTTTAGCGTTAAGGCATAGAAGTCACCGTCTAAGTACATTCCGAATTCCATCTTCTTGGTAGGTTTCCAAAGTTGTTGTTCTTTATTGACAACGTGAAACTTCTCTTTTAGAAGGTTTAGGAACTCTTCTTTAGTATGATTGTTTAAATCGTGTATAATACGATTAAACTCATAGATTTTAATATTGTTTTCAGCGATTAAATACGTCATCACTGTATTGTTATGAGCTGGAGTTCCGTTAGAATGTTCTGCTTGTAACAGTTCTGCAGAAGCAAAACGGTGATGTCCATCTGCGATATACAGTTCTTTAATATCTGCAAATTGTTCTGTTAACCACTTGATATCGGTATCCTCATCTATCTTCCAGATCGTATGTCTTTCTCTAGTTACAGTACTAAAGTCATACAGGGGTTTCTCATGCTTCTTTGTGATAATCCACTTTTCTATATCTTCCTGATCGGGATACATCATCAGTACAGGTTCAGTATTGAACTTACTGTGATATAAGTATTCCTTAAATAGTCTTACGCGAAACTCTAAGGTGTCTTCGTGTTTTTTGATCACATTACTCTGGTAGTCATCTATAGAAGTTCCTGCCACTATCCCTGTAAAACTCCAACTTTTTGTGCTGATCTGATACAGATAATAAATCGGTTTATCTTCTGTAATCAGAATACCTTCTTTCTTAAAGTCGTTTAACTTTGCTGCAACCATTTTATAACGTTTATCATACGTTACTTTTGAAGGGTTTACATAAGCAGGGTTTAATACGTGCAAAAAAGAGAAGGGGTTGTAGTCTAAAAGATAAGCAATCTCAACAGCATTGTAGTCTTCGAATGATCTACAGCTTACTAAGCTTACTTTATCTCGGGTAGGGCGCAAGCCTTTAAAAGGAATTATTTTAGCCATTATAAGTATGGTTTCAAAAATATCAAAGACAACCAAAGTTTAGTTTGGTTGTCTTTTATTAGTATTTACTAGTTTACAATAACACTGGAGGGTTAAGCGAACATTTTCGCTACTTTCTCAGCTTTTTTGCTTTCGCTATAGTCGTAGAATCCTTCTCCAGATTTAACTCCTAATTTACCAGCCATTACCATATTTACTAATAGTGGACATGGAGCATATTTAGGGTTTTTAAATCCGTCATACATTACGTTAAGGATAGAAAGACATACGTCTAATCCTATAAAGTCAGCTAGTTGTAATGGTCCCATAGGATGAGCCATACCTAATTTCATCACAGTATCGATTTCTTCTACACCAGCTACACCGTTGTATAATGTCTCGATAGCTTCATTGATCATCGGCATTAAGATACGGTTCGCTACAAATCCAGGGTAGTCATTTACCTCTGTAGGAACTTTATCTAATGTTTTAGACATATCCATGATTGCTTTAGTCACTTCATCACTTGTGTTGTATCCTCTGATGATTTCTACTAACTTCATGATAGGCACAGGGTTCATAAAGTGCATACCAATTACGCGCTCAGGGTTTTTCACCACAGAAGCGATTTTCGTAATAGAAATAGAAGAAGTATTCGATGCTAAGATTACATTCTCATCACATACTTCGCTCAGTTGTCTAAAGATATTTAGTTTTAACTCTACATTCTCAGTAGCAGCTTCTACTACTAAATCAGCATTAGCTACACCATCTTTAATGTCAGTATAGGTAATGATGTTTTCGATAGTTGCTTTTTTATCCGCTTCAGTGATACTACCTTTTGCGATCATACGATCTAAATTCTTAATGATAGTAGTCATTCCTCTTTCGATAGCAGCTTCTGATATATCAATTAAAAGAACTGTGAAACCTTTTTGAGCAAATGTATGTGCAATACCATTTCCCATTGTTCCAGCTCCGATAACAGCAATTTTTTTCATAATGGTTAATTTATATTTTTTGATGTTAATTTATTTCTTCTCCATTGCCTCGATGATTTGGTAAGCTAAGCGCAGTGCTTTAGTACCATCATCTAATGTCACGATAGGTGTAGTTTTATTCACTATTGCGTCATGGAATGTCTCTAACTCATCTAAGATAGCATTATTCGCTAATACTTCAGGATTGTCGTAATAAATTTGTTTTTTAACCCCTTCAGCATTTTGAAGAATCAGGTCAAAGTCACCTGGTACTTCAGGAGCTTCTTTCATCTTTACTACTTCACAGGTCTTCTCTAAGTAATCTATAGAGATATAAGCATCGCGTTGGAAGAAGCGCGATTTACGCATATTCTTCATAGAGATACGGCTAGCAGTGATATTAGCCACGCATCCGTTTTCAAACTCTACACGAGCATTAGAAATATCTGGAGATTCGCTTAGAACAGCTACGCCACTAGCACTTACATGTTTCACAGGAGATTTAACCACACTTAAGATAGCATCTAAATCGTGGATCATTAAGTCTAATACTACAGGTACATCTGTTCCTCTAGGATTAAATTCAGCTAGGCGGTGAGTCTCGATAAACATAGGGTTTTCTATCTTTGGACGTACTGCGATAAACGCTGGGTTAAAACGCTCTACGTGACCTACCTGTCCTAGTACATTATACTTAGCAGCTAATGCGATAATGGCTTCAGCTTCTTCAATAGTCGTTGTAATCGGTTTTTCTAAGAATACATGCTTACCAGCTTCAATAGCTTGTTTAGCACAGTCAAAGTGAGAAAGGGTAGGAGTAACGATATCTACTACATCTACTGCCTGAATTAATTCCTCTATAGTGTCGAATTTTCTATAGCCAAATTCTGCTGCTACTTTTTCAGCATTCTCTTTAAAAGGATCGTAAAATCCTACTAGTTCATATTTTTCAGATTGGTTAAGCAAGCGTAGGTGAATTTTACCTAGGTGGCCTGCTCCCAATACTCCAACTTTAAGCATAAAACTATATTTTGAAAACAAAAATATAATTTATTTATCTAAACTTTCAATAAACCTGCTTAAAGTTTTGTTCAATTATATTCTCAGGGCTTATACAGATTGCTTTTGTTAGAAAATATTAGTTATTTTGTGGGAAATAATAATTTAATAGTGAAAGATTCTGCAAAACATCAAGGTCTTAGAAATCAGTTGGTTGAAGTGCTTAAGCAAAAAGGGATTATTGATACCAATGTTTTAAATGCTATCAAGAGAGTACCGCGTCACCTATTTTTAGATTCGAGTTTCGAGGATTTTGCATACCAAGATAAAGCTTTTCCTATCGGAGCAGGCCAGACTATTTCGCAACCTTATACTGTAGCTTTTCAATCTCAGCTACTTCAAGTCAAAAAAGAAGATAAAATCTTAGAGATTGGTACTGGTAGTGGATATCAGACTGCTGTACTTGTAGCTATGGGGGCTAGAGTGTACAGTATCGAGAGACAAAACGAATTGTATAAAAAGACTTCAGCTTTATTGCCAAAGTTAGGAATCAGACCTAAGCTTACTACTTTTGGTGATGGGTATAAGGGATTACCTAATTATGCTCCTTTTGATTCTATTATTGTTACAGCAGGTGCTCCTTTTATCCCACAAGCTTTATTAGGACAAATAAAGGTAGGAGGGAGACTGATTATTCCTATTGGTGAGGAGAAACAAATCATGACAGAGTTGATTCGTATCAACGAAAAACAGTTTGAAAAGTATGAACACGGAGACTTTAAGTTCGTACCCATGTTGGAGAATAAGAATTAGGAATCTTTTGCCTACCACATCTGGTATCTGTATCACGCCCTTAGGCACACAATCGTAGGGCTGTATCACATACAGCCGTCTCCTAGTAGAGACACAATATTTTGTATGTCACCTAATTTATATCACGTCCTATCGGCACACAACCATATTGGCAGTCGTAGGGCTGGTCACGTACAGTCGTGACCTAATAGAGACACAATATTTTGTGTGTCACCCAAACTTATCAAGTAACTAAAAATCACGAGATTTTGTTAATGAAGGTGTTTTTGTGAGGACATATTCTCATAACATATATATAATCTATTAAGGTAGAGATGCAATATTTTGCATGTCACCCAAACTTTATCAAGTAATCAAAAGTAGGGATACTTTGTGGAGGATAAAAAGAAGAATATAAATAAAAAAAGCATCCGATAAAAGGATGCCTTGATAAGTGTATGTCTTAATACGATTTTTTAAGTCTATCTAGATCGCGTTTATTATCGCGATCTTTAATTGTTTCTCTCTTGTCATAGTTCTTCTTACCACGAGCTAGAGCGATATCAAGTTTGGCTCTACCTTTATCGTTTAAGAATAGTCTAAGGGGGATGATAGTCAGACCTTTATTCTGAACATCTTTTAGTAGAGATTTTAATTCTTTTTTGTTTAAAAGAAGTTTTCTCTCTGTTTTTGCTTTGTGATTAAAGTGCTTACTATATGCGTATTCCTCTATCTGACTATTGATAACAAATAATTCGTGTCCTTGAAACTCACAAAAGCTTTCAGCGATATTTGCTTTACCTAAACGTATAGACTTGATTTCAGTTCCAGTTAATACAATACCAGCTGTATACTTATCTAGTATTTCGTATTCGAACTTAGCCCTTTTGTTTAAAATGTTTATTGTCTTTTGCATGGGACAAAAATAACAAATTTTTAAAGTGTTTCTACTTTTATGATATAAAAAAAGAGCTACCTCTAGAGCTAGCTCTTAAATAGTATGTTTTATAGACCTATTATAGGAAGAAGTATCCTAATGATACCATCCAAGTATTAGGTCTTGCTCCGATTTCTTTGTTTGTTTTGCTGAAGCTTCCATCATAAGAAACATCAAGAGTGAATGTCAATACATCAACACCTACACCTAAGCGATATCCGATATTGTTCTTGTCAAAGTTTTTGAATTGTACTGCATCGTTGATTTTGCTTCCAGATAATTTGTCATCGATAGTATTTGTGTACACACCACCTGCAAATCCTCTAAGGCTTACCATTGGTAGTTTTAAGAATTTGTGACCGATAACTACTGGTATTTCAAGTTGTTTAGAAGTACTAGTAGTACTTTCTCCTAAGTTATTTTCAAATTTAGACTTTTTCTCAGCATATAATAATTCTGCTTGGATATATGTTTTTTTGATATCGATTCTAGTCATTGCTCCAACACCAAATCCTGTAGATGCTTTACTACTGTAATCTTTTAAGTCAGTAGAGATATTTGTGAAGTTAGCACCAGCTTTAATACCAAAATGAATTGGAGAAGGTGTTTGTGCAAATGCAGTTGCCCCAACTAACATAATAGCACAAGTAAGTGATTGCATGATTTTTTTCATTGTCGTTTTTTTTATATTGAAAGACAAAATTAAATAAAAAGTTAATTATTTGAAATGTTTTGTTTGTGGATATTGACAGATTTACATAATATATACATAAAGGGCAGTATTTTTATGATAAACGGTTGAGTTGTTTTTGTATAGAAATCAAATTTTCAGTTTATAGCTAATATTATGAGATTGTATTTGCAGTATATTTTTTAATTGATGACTTGATATACAGTTTTTTAAAGACTTTGTTTTATTTAAGCGGCTAAATGAGCTAGAGTAGTTTATAAGTACCGTATAGGAGGAGGGATGTAATAAATATTTTCTTATTTAGTCTATAAGGGATTGGTTTAGAGGTTTTGAATTTGATTAATAGAGGTTTTTATAGTAAATAAACTAGAATAAACGGAATTTTAAAGTCATAAATGTTACATTTGACTATCTTGTAACAATTACTATAAAATGACTATTTCATACAAAAATGCTACAGTAGCAGATTGTGAATTACTAACAGAGACTGCATTAGCTTCCAAGAGATATTGGGGATACAGAGAGGAATATATGTCTATGTGGACAGATGATCTAACAATCACAGATATTAATTTTAGAAAAGGAGAACTTATCAAATGTTTTTATGCAGATGAATATATTGGCTTTTTTGAATTAGAAGATAAAGGCCCTTACCTATGTATAGACCACTTTTGGGTATTGCCTGCACATATTAATAAAGGATATGGGCGAGTGATCATGTCTCAAATTAAAGCGATAGCTAAGTCCAGAGGATATAAGTATATAGAGGTGTATGCAGAGCCTAATGCAAATCTCTTTTATGAGAAAATGGGAGGTGTATGTGTACGTCAGGTGTTAACTAGTGTCCCTGGTCGTATGATGAAGGTGTATCACCTACCTGTTGTAGAAGAAAATTGGATAGATCTAGATACGGCAGGGCTTGTCGTAGTAGAAGAAGGTAAACTATTACTAGCGTATAGCAATAATAAGAAGGCTTGGTATCTACCTGGAGGAAAGATCGATGAAGGAGAGGGGAGTAGAACTGCTCTTATTCGAGAGATAGAAGAGGAGTTAAATCTAGTGCTAGACGTAGATAGGCTGACTTTTTTACATCATATCACTGCTCCTGCCTATGGGGAGAAGCTTAATATCATGATGCAACAAGACTGTTATAGTTATAGCCTAAATGGAGAAACTATAGAAGCTACTAATGAAATAGGAGCTGTGAAGTATTTCAGTTTAGAAGAATATAAGAAAGAAGAAGTACAAGTACCAGGGGTACTGATGGTATTCAATATTTTATCATAAGATAACTAAGACCTAAACAATGCTTAGGTCTTTTTTTGTGGTATTTATAAAAAAATAAGAGGTTCTTATCATCCGATAAGAACCTCCATAGTTATATTAGGTATCTGTATTAGAATTTATATCCTACAGATAGTTGGAATACTCCATTTTTAGAAGCCTCTCCTTCTTTGTTTACTTTAGAAAGACCTACGTTATAACGAGCGTCAAAGAATACTCCCATAGGAAGTTCATATCCAGCTCCGAAGTTTACGCCAAAATCAAAAGATTTAACACTGTCTTTAAAATCTTTATCAATGTCGTCAAACCCTGTTCCTTGTACATTTTGACCAGCAATAATTAAATCATTAATTTTATTCTTAGCCTTAACATTAAATCCAAATTGTGGTCCTACTTGTACGTTTAACCCTTTTACAAGGTAATATTTAGCCATTATAGGAATATTAATGTAACTTAATTGACTTGTTACATCAATTTTATTTTGTACTCCATTGAACGAATCACTTTCCTTTATCTTAAAACCTTGTTCTGAATAAAGTATCTCAGGCTGAATAGAGAATTTTTCATTAATAAAAATCTCTGCTACAGCTCCCACATGAAAGCTCGTACGAGAAGACGCATCAGAATTAGTAAGGTTAGAAACGTTTAAACCAGCTTTAGCTCCGATTTTTACATCTGGAGTTTGTGCATTTGCAGAAAAACCTATTGCTAGGGCTGCAACTAATGATAAAGTAATTTTTCTCATATCTTTAATGTATTGTTAAATTTAACGTAAAACTAGTGCGAATTTCTCATAAAAACAAGGACTGTAAAGTGTTTAGGTGACAAAATGAGAATAAGTGATTGTGTAATAGATTGAAAACAAGCGAATTTATTGACTTAAATCAAAGCTTTTTATTTAGAACAATTCTATCTTTGTACCATGAGTTTGATAAAAATACTTAAACAGATAAAGCCTTTTGTAATGCCTTATAAGAGGTTAATCATAGGGACATTGATATTGACAGCCGTTGGGTCCTTCGCAGTGCAGGTAAATGCACTTATTATTCGCTCTATGGTGGATACGTTAAATGATGTAGTAAGTGGAGTGAAGGATTTGGCTTGGGGGTATAAGATGCTTGTTTTTAGTACTGTTGTTCTTATTGTAAAAGAAATTTTAAATGCCTTTATACAGTTTGGACAGAAGTTTTTTGGGGAGAAACTGCGTATTTATGTTTCTAGAGATATTTCACAGTTAGTCGTTACAAAGATATTGACCTATCAAATGGCTTTCTATACCTCTGATGAGAATGATAGTGGTAAGCTACAGACTCGTATAGATCAGGGAGTAGGGAGTATTACTAGATTGATTCAGAACTTTTTTATCGATATCTTGCCTTTGTTTGCTAATGCTGTAGTGGCGTTGATATTTATCTATACGGCTAATGTGTATGTGGGTATAGTTAGTACAGCGATGATTCCTTTATACTTCTATGTGAGTCAGCTTCAGGCTAGCAAATTAAAAGGTTTTAGAAGAAAAATGCGTAGCTATAGAGAGAATAAAAACAATGGTATTATCTCTCTGATTAATTCTATTACTGTCATTAAGTCTTTTGTAAGAGAGCCTTTAGAAGCGAAGAAGCATGAAGAGATTCAATATGATATGACAGAGAATCAGTTACAGACTAGGCGGATGAGTTTTGTGTTTGATGCTGTAAAAGGGTTTATTGAGCAGTTCGGACTTGTAGTGATTATCCTGATGACAGCTTACTTTGTTCTAAAAGGAGAGATGACTGTAGGAGCTATTATGTTTCACGTTCTATTATTTAATAACGTTACAGCTCCTATTAGACAGCTTCACCGTATCTATGATGATGTGAACGATGCAATGATTTACTCAGAGACTTTCTTTGAGATTATTAATGCAGATCATGAAGTAGAAACAACAGGTACTTATGTTCCTACCGAAATTAAAGGAGAGATAGAGATTAAGGATGTTTCTTTTGATTATCCTAATGGGACAAGCGCTTTAAAAGAAGTGTCTATGACGATAGAACCTAATCAAACTACTGCTCTTGTAGGGCTCAGTGGAGCAGGTAAGAGTACAGTGATTAATTTATTAGATAAGTTCTATGCACCTACTTCTGGACAAATACTGTTAGATGGTGTAGATTTAAGAGAATACGATACTAAAGAACTTCGTAAGCACATAGGGCTTGTACTTCAGAAGAATCATATATTCCAAGGCAGTATAGCGCAGAATATACGTTATGGAAACCCTAATGCAACTATGGAAGAGGTAGAACTCGCAGCACAGAAAGCATATATTCACGAGCAGATCATTGATCTTCCTCAAGGGTATGAGTCTGATGCTCGCCTGTTATCAGGGGGACAACAACAGCGTATCGCTATAGCGAGGTTGTTCTTAAAAGATCCTGCTATTATTTTCTTAGATGAGCCAACAGCTAGTTTAGATGCTATCGCTACGGAGCAGATCAAGAAAAGTTTAGACGCAATTAAGGAAAACAGAACAGTGATTATCGTATCACATAGTATTTCTCAGATTATAGATGCTCATGATATTGTAGTGATGGAAAAAGGAAGGGTAGTGGAGAATGGTAAACATGAGGAGCTGTATGAAAATAAGAATACCTATTATGAGATCTTCTCTGCTATGGCAAATAGTTTAAACCTAGAGAAAATATCACAAACGTTACATCAAGATTAAAAATAGACATTTATAAATTAGGTTGTGTAATAGAGCCACTGCGTATGCGGTGGCTTTATTTATTATAAAGCGTTTTTATTGACTTATGTCAATGTTTTAGGGTTGTAGACAGTTGATATTTGCTGAACCAAAAGATCAAAATTATTAGTGTCTCTCAAGAGATAAAGTCGGAAAAGCTAATAATTATAGTTCAAAAAAGATACCGCCAACCTGATATAAGATTATACATATTATGTGATTTAGACTCTCACAAGTATAGGTTGTGTAATAAAGCCACTGCTTAGGCGGTGGCTTTATTTTTTGGGTGTGTACTAAGGTTTTTTGAGTGTGTTTATTTATTGACTTACGTCAATGTTTTTCGAGGTTAGGAAGAAGAACTTTGTCTTGTCAATAAATAAAAAATAAAAGAATGAAAACGAAGTATTATAAGTATGTAAATACGCTATTTGTGGTTATCCCGATGACCCTTATTATGGCCTTTGTAGGGTTGATTAGAAATTATGGTTTTGGAGATGGATGGTTCTTTATGTTTTTAAAAGCATGGAGTGTAATGTTACCAGTGGCCTATGCTTCTGCCTTTCTAATTATTCCTGGAGCGCGCAAATATGCAGAGAGACTAATAAAAGAGTAAAATATGAATACATTAGAAAATGCCCTTAACCAATTTGGTTGGGATAGTCAAGAAAGAGTTAATCAAGCGTTGAGTTTTTTAAAGAGCGGTAAAGGTGTTCTTTTATTAGACGATCAAGATAGAGAGAATGAAGGAGATATCATCTTCTCAGCACATTTAATGTCAGAACAGGATATGGCGATGATGATTCGTTACTGTAGTGGAGTAGTGTGTTTATGTCTAACAAATGATAAAGCAGACGAATTAGAGCTTCCCTATATGGTGACAGAAAATAGTTCTAGATTTCAAACACCTTTCACAGTAACTATAGAAGCTGCAGAAGGGGTAACCACTGGATTATCTGCCGCAGACCGATTAACTACCGTAAGAGCAGCAAGTGATAAGAATGCTAAACCGGTTGATCTAGCACGCCCAGGACATATATTTCCATTAAGAGCAAAAAATGGAGGAGTATTAGAGCGCAATGGACATACTGAAGGTGCGATTGACTTAATGAAGTTAGCCGGTTTACCTCCTCAAGCAGTATTATGTGAATTAATGAATGACGATGGTACAATGGCAAGATTGCCAGAGGTAGTGGAGTTTGCAAAAGAGCACAAAATGATGGTGTTAAGTATAGCAGACTTAGTATATTACCGTACTTTTGTTACAGAAAAATAATAAGTAATGAAGCAGCTAATAGATTATATACAAGATAGAGTTGAATTAAATGATCAGGAGCTAGATGTAATACTTTCTTTTTTTCACTATGAGAAACTAAAAAAGGGAGAACAACTTACATCAGCAGGGGCGAGTGCACAGAAGCTTTATTTTGTGTGTAAAGGGTGTTTGCGTATATTTTATATCAATGAGGCAGGGCAAGATGCTACGAGATTCTTTGCTTTTGAAAATCAGTTTGCTACAGCCCTAGTGAGTTTTATCAATAGCTCTACGTCATCCGAATATTTACAAGCACTAGAGATAAGCGAAGTATATTCTATTACGCACGCTGATTTTTACAATTTATTAGAGTTAGTCCCGAAGTGGGAGAAGTTCTACAGGCAGTATTTAGAATTCGCTTATATCAATAATACCAATAGATTACACGCTATGGTGACCATGGATGCGGCAGAGCGATATAATGAGCTACTCAAATTAAATCCCCTTATCGTACAACGACTACCCAATAAGATAGTTGCTTCTTACTTAAATATATCTCAAGAAACTCTGAGTAGAATAAAATCTAAATAAGTCGGATTATTTATTTTAACTCAAAATAAGTGATAAACATATAAACGAAAAGTGATTATACAAAATAGGTCTGAATTAGCAATACAAGCATTGTAGTATGGTTTTAGAGTTAATGAAATAGATATAAAGTAGAATTGCTTTGTAGTATGTGACTAATGCGAATTTTGAGTTTAACCCTCTTGAGAGTGTGTGCTGTTGAGAGGGTTTTTTATTTCATTGATTTAAGCAATATAAGATGAATAAGTTGTATCTTAGTAATACTGACATAAGCATATAAAACAATGAATATAGATTTAAACGAACAGTTCTTTTGGGAATTAATAAAACAGTCTAATACTAGTGATAGTTGGCAGAATTATGATATAGATGAACATATTGATGAACTAACTGCTCTCTTAACAGAATTGTCTTCAGAGGAGATGATTCTCTTTGAAATGACATTGAGAAAAAAAATCAATGAACTAGATAAGGTAGAGATAGGAGAGTTAGGTATTATTTTAGAAAACAGTTTTCAAGAAGAGGATGGGATTTATAACTTTGATGATCATATCTCTACAGATGGATTTATCTACTTTAGGTGTTGGTTAATTTTACGAGGAAAAGAGTTTTTCTACGATATCATAAAGGATATTAATGCCTTTATAAGTGGCAAATATTCTTTCGATATAGGAGATACATGGGGGGAAGGCTTATTGTATGTGAGTGATTTAGCCTATGATGCCAAGTATGGAACAGAGGATTCTAGTTTTGTGACAGATGCTGTAAATGAATTGTACCAAGATATAGAACATTATGATGTTATAGACACACAATGGACTCGACCACCTTATACAGGTACAGCGTTACAAGCACACTATCCTGCATTAGTGAAAGAAATAGGAGAGCTAAGGAGAGAGGAGTAGTTTGTATAGAGATAAAATATATCATAAAACTAGAATTATAAATTCTAAAACTTATTTTTGTGTATAGAATTACAGGATAGTCTATTTTATTAATAATGAGTTACACAAAATTAACTAAAGAGATAGAGAAGCATTATAAACAACTTGGTCTCCAATATCATTATAATGCTTTAGAGATTACGCTAGAAGAAGAGCATAAAAGATTAACGAGATATAATGAGGTGCGTGATACTATAATCGCGCAGTGGAAAGAGGCTAAGCGATATAAGGAGCTAATCTCTTGTGCTCATGGAGGCTGGTATAGTTATGAGGAGTTTAATGAACCTCTAGCATTATACTTTGTACAGCAAGAAGAACTTTTAGCTCTTAAGGTATTATGTGAACGTGGTATTCGCTTTAGAGTAGAGGATATATTAAGTACACTAGTAAGGGCAGAAGAAGACTTCCCTAATATCACGAAGGAAGAAATGGTCAAGTTTAATCTAGAGCTTTATTTAAAGAGCCAGGTATATCATCCAGTAGGAGAAGTAGTAAAATGGCGAAGCAAAGCGCTAACTCTAATTGATCACTTGATTCGATATATAGAACAAACGAGAGAATCAGAGTATTTAAGACAATTAAATATACTTAGAGAGAAAGTATATTCATTAGAAGTGAAGAAATCAGATTTAAAATATTTTAAGCATAGGTTGTAAGTAATCTATGCTTTTTTTATTCATTCTTTAACCCAGATCGCGATAGACCTATTAACGAGAGTAAATCATACAAAACAGCTCTGAATTTATGAAAAAAGCATACTAAAGTATGGTTCTAGAAGAAATGAAAGAGATGTAAAGTAGAATTTATTCGTAGTATTGGGCGAATGGAATCTGGGTTTAACTGAGCTAACATTTCGAAGGCGTCTACAAACTCTGTTGAGTTCTCTATGCGATCAAGTACCATGTTTTGTTGCCATTGAGGAATGTTAGATGATTCTTCTTCTGTTAGATAATCAATAAACAAGTCAACTTCTCAGGTAAATTCTCAAGTTTATAGTTAACTCTCTTTAGCCATTCTGATTTGTTATTATTGTCCATTTTGTCAGTTTGTGTTTGGTTAACTTGTTGTTAATTAGTATTGTATTTCAAAATTATACTTTTTTTGTTATCGCTGTATATCTGAATTAAATTTATACAATAGAATGTTTTTTTGATAAAGAACCAATTATAGAAAGATTAATATTTGATTCTCTTGTAACATATCCCCATACAACGTATCTAAATTACAAAACCAATCAACACACATGAGTAAGTATAAAGAAACATTTGAGTCGCTCTATGAACAATATTGGCAACGAATTTATCGATTGGCTCTAGGGTATGTTAACGATGTGGATTGGGCTAAAGATATAGCACAAGAGACATTCGTTAATGTGTGGAATCAGTTGCCCAAGTTTAGAGCTGATTCAGGCTATGGTACATGGATATACCGGATCACTGTAAATATCTGTTTAAGGCAAATAGAACGGAGTAAAAAAGTCATGCCTGATGAAAACAAGATAAGACAGAGCAAAAGTGTAGAGGAGGAGTACAAAGAAACCAATACTCAAAAACTCTATCAAGCCATTAGTGAACTCACAGAGATTAATAGAATTATTATTTCGCTGACTCTAGAGGGGGTGGATCAAAAACAGATTGCTGATGTGACAGGACTTACACATGCTAATGTGCGTACTAGAGTACATCGTATTAAAGAAGAACTATATCAAAAACTCAATAACTATGGAAAGTAATCAAGTAAATTTAGAACAGCTTTGGGCTATTCCGAGAGTAGAACACAGCGATATTAAGGAAGTTTATCAGTCTATAGATACCTATCGTTTAAAGAAAGTAAAGATGAATTGGGCTCTAGCTATAATAGGAGTGTTTACTATAGGATGGATTATCGGGATTAATGTACTATTAAAAGGAACAGTGTTCTATGGATCTATTTGGGTAGTATTAGGGAGTATAATTTGTGTTTTAGCAATCATAATGTTTATGACGAGTTATTATCGCTTAAATGGTTTAATACCAAGCTCTATATTAACACAGACTACAAGTGATTATATTGTATTGTTGACAAAAGAAAAGAAACAACAATTACAATTGTCTAAAGTATGGATGAATGTATATATTTTACTTTTTATAGTTGGGATAGCTATATACTCTTATCCATTTATAGACATGGTAGATACTGCAATATCGATAGGGTATTATATTGTATTAGCAGGATATTATGCTGTATTAGGGATTTGGGCCGGAGTGAATATGTATTGGAATAAAAAGATGAATTCAAAAAAGATAGTGAAGCTAGAGCAAATGATTAAAGCTCTCCAAGCTATTCAATAAAAAAAGTAAAGCCACCTTATGGGTGGCTTTGTATTTTAAATCGTTTTCAGGTGCAAAAAAGTAATTAGAATTTGTAACGTACTGCAATACCGAAATCTGCATAAATACCATCGCGGTAACTGTCATTTAAGTAGATCTCTGGACGCAGGTCTAAGGCTACTTGTATTGGAAATTCAGGGAAAGTGTATTCTACTCCTACAGTACCTGTGATTAGTCCGAATGCTCCACTATCAGAGTGTTTTCTTTTTCCTTCGTAGTAGCTAGAGTTCCATGTACCTACTGCAGCTCCTACACCAGCATACCAATCGAAGTTTCCTTCAATATTCCAAACCCATTGATAAATACCTGTAAGTTTTACAGCATCAAAGTCATTGTTGTTTCTCCAACCAAGATCTAATTCTAAACGGTTGTTTTTAGATAAGTCTCTCTGGTAAGAGATCTCTGTACCTAAACCGTGGTTTCCTCCAAAACGCAAACCTAATGCGTTTTTTGGTCCTTTTTGTGCTTGAGCAGTAAAAGCTACCGCTACAACAAGAGCAGCTGAAAGCAATAATTTTTTCATTGTAATGTTTTGTTTTTTTTGCATTTCAAAAGTAGTACAAAATGTGTGTGAATTCAAACTAAATAAGCAGGAGTGCCTTGTTATGGCATTAAATACGGCTACTCATAAGGCTTAAATGTTTAATAAGAATAAGTTAGTTGTTTTTAAAAAAGAAATAAAAAAATGTGGACTTAACAGATTGTAGTAGAATTATAAGAGGATTAGGAGCTAATTTGTAAATTATTGTAAAAAATGTGACAAGTTTTAAAATTGCTACTTTTCTATAGGAAGAGCAAAATTACTTTTCTACAATCAATTATTTGACTTATCTTACGTTAGTACTTTATAGTGTCTATTATCTAACTAAATATATTATTATATGACTATACAAGAATTTAAAAATAGCCTAACATTACCGATTGTAGTATCTCCTATGTTTATCGTTTCTGGAACGAAGTTAGTGATCGAGTGTTGTAAAAATGGAATCGTAGGTACATTCCCTGCTTTGAATGGAAGAAGTTCAGAGGATTTTGAAAAGATGTTAGTTGAGGTAACAACAGAATTAGCAGCCTTTGAGAAAGAGACAGGTATTAAGCCTGCTCCATTTGGGGTAAACTTAATCGTGAATAAGACCAACCCAAGAGTGATGCCTGATTTACAATTGTGTGTTAAGTATAAAGTGCCTTTAGTGATTACCTCATTAGGAGCAGTGAAGGATCTAGTAGATGCGGTACATAGTTATGGTGGGTTAGTCTTCCATGATATTGTGAAGAAAAGACATGCTGAGAAAGCAGCAGAAGCGGGTGTAGATGGATTAATATGTGTAGCTGCAGGAGCAGGAGGTCATGCTGGTACTGCGAGTCCTTTTGCCTTATTAACTGAGGTAAAGAGCTTTTTTAAAGGAGCAGTATTATTAGCAGGAAGTATAGATACAGGAAGTGATGTATTAGCAGCGCAGACTATGGGGGCTGATATGGCCTATATGGGAACTCGTTTTATAGCAACTAATGAATGTTTAGCTGTAGACGAATATAAGCAAATGATTGTTGACTCAGGTATAGATGATATTATGTATACAGATGGAGTATCTGGTGTGAATGCTAACTTTTTAAAACCTAGTATAGAAAAGGCTGGAATAGATCTATCAGAGAAGAAAGAAGAGGATTTTTCTAAATTAACAGGAGAGCATGCGAAGGCATGGAAAGATATTTGGTCTGCTGGGCATGGTACAGCAGGTATCGATAAAGTACTTAGTGTTAAAGATCTTGTTAGTCAGTTAAAAGAAGAATATAAAAATGCACTGAGTAAGAATGCTGATATTCAGAAGAATATTAAGTTTTAAGACCATATCATTTGATGAATATACAAAAAGAACAGCTCCCAAAAGGAGCTGTTCTTTTTTACTAATTATATAGTTGTATGATCATTTTAGATTTAGTATCTAAACGATAATCCTAGTGTGTAGTATCTACCATTCCCTCTTGCATATTCTGCATCTCTAGCTACTATCATAGAAGAGGATGTATAATACGATTTGTCAAATAGGTTTTCTACTCCTAATGTTAATTGTATAGATTTGTTGTATTGATAGGTAGCATTGAAGTTAAAAAGGTCAATAGGAGATACTTTACCTTCCCCTTCATTATAAACTAATACTCCTAACTTATTAGGCTTAGGTTCAAATTTATCTCGTTTAGAGGTATGGGTATAGTATAAGTTTAACCATAAATTATCAATAGGAGTGACTGTTGTAAATAAGCTTAGTTTAGGCGCAGCAATATTTAAACCACTCATATAAGTATCATAACTACCACTGTTGTTAGATTTCATTTTTCCTTCATAGCTCGAAAAACTTCCTCCTATAGTTGCCCAGCTGATAGGTTTACCATCTAGAGCGATCTCAATACCATTGATTCTTTGTGGACTTCTCACTACTTCCCAGAATCCTCCTTCACCTGCCTGAAGATCACTACCTAGTTTAGCGATAGACCAGAAATAAGCTATTCTAAAGTTCCAATTATTTGCTATCTGTGAGGTGAATCCTACTTCATAGTTATTCGTTACTACAGGATCTGTTTCTATTTTAGAGACAACATTGCTTTTAGCATTTCTAAGTATACGACCTAAATCATAAATTGATAATCCTTGAGAAAATGAAACATAAGGAGTGAATTCTTCTATTACTTTGTATTGTAATGCAGCATTAAATAGTGCTTTATCATAATCTAAGTTTCCTCCCTTTATCGCTAACCACTGTTGCCCTTTTCTTAAAGGAATTGTTTTATAGTCAGGTACCTTTACGTGAATATTATCATATCTCACCCCAGCTTTAAGAGTTAGGTTTTCGTAGAATACAGTACGGGTTTGTAAATATCCAGCACTGTTGTATGCTTTTAATTCAGGAACCCATAATCGCCCATCAACAAGGGGCTGGCTAGTTTTGTCAATTAAGAAATCACCTTCTATAATATAGTTTGTTCTGATATTATCAGTGAAGTTTAGTTTAGAGATGATACTTAATCTAGCACTAATTTTCTCTGCTTTAATAGTTGCTTGACCACCTGTTTCTTCCCATCGTGGAGATTTAGGATTATGCTCTCTGTAGTCAAATAAAGTATATAGTTTTTGCCCAAATACCGAAGCCTCTAAATCAACATTGTCCAAGATATTTTTGCTTGAGAACTTTAGATATCCATTGTGATTGTACTTAGTACCTTCATTTTCAGCTAATGGGTTTTTAGTACCGATAACCCCTTGTTGTGGAGATACGAGGTATTTTCCTCCCTTTGCGATTAGATCTGTGTTTTGTAATGCACTGTAGTAGTTATACATTGCTTCTAATCGATTGTTATCATTAAAGTCATAACCTATCTTAGCTAATAGATTTTGTGTTGTTACTTCTCCTAATCCATAACGAGGAGAGATATAATCTCCTTCACCATCTATCGCTCGTCCAGATTTAATGATGTTGCCATTGATTAAGTAATCGATTTGTTTTAGTCTACCAGAGAACTGTTGGTTTAATTGATACCCATGTGTATTGTTGTTTTTAGTAGAAGTAGCATCAGATAAGGCTATAGAAGTGCTTCCACTAAAAGTTTTGTTTTGATTCGCTTTTTTCGTGATAAAGTTCACAATACCTCCAGCACCTCCATTGCCGTAAAGAGAAGTGGCTCCTTCGATTACCTCAATGCGTTCGATTGCATAAGGACTTATAGTACGAAGATCTCTGTCTGTGTTGCGCAGTGGAGTACTCTGTGGTACACCATCTATTAAGACTAGTATCTGTCTACCACGGATAGTTTGACTTCTATTACTAGTAGTATTAGAGCTCAACCCTATAGAAGGCACTGCAAGACCTAGTATAACTGACATATCAGGATTTAATTGAGCATAACTTTCTATTTCTTTTTGAGTAATGACAATAACAGAACTTGAGCTATTGCGTTTTATCTCTGGTAATCTTGTAGTAGATACGATAATTTCTTCTAGCTGCTCATCGCTTTTTTTTGTTTCTTGTTCTTGCGCTAGTATTGTAGAACTGGTTAGAAGTAGAGTGAGTAGTGTAATTTTTTTTACATTCATTTTTTTATGTTTTAATTAGAATGTAAAGGTATATACATGATGTTATTTAGAATTGGTTTAAATAGATTTTTATAAAATATTGAATTGCTAAGAGGTCATATGTGTGATATATGCGAATAATCTTTTTATTTTTTTTTGGATGTGTTTTTTTTATCAATTTGTAGTGTGAAATATTTAATAGACTCAGTTTATAGAAATCAAATATTTAATTTTTAAAGGCTGTAATTTTAAATGAATATTGCTATAATTGATAAGATGATTGAGTCTGTAATTGCTGCTTTTAGAGTCGAGTATACTTATGTAATTTGCATTTCTTCAAAAAACGATTATCTTTGTCTTTTAATTATCAAGAATTCTACTTAATAAGTAGAATAGCAACCTGCAACAACAAGCAAGGTGCTGCAATCGATAAGCCAGAAATGGAAAAAATGTTGTTTACTTCCTTAGTAAGTTTTATTTCTACCAATCTGGCAAATTATTTGTAATAACATTATTATTAAATGAAAGCTATGTCAGATAACAAGTTTTACACTTTTATTCCTTTTTTTATTTTTATTGCCATCTTTTTAGGCTCAGGTATACTATTAGGTGATTTTTATAAAATACCATCTCCTATAGCAATATTTGTCGGAGTGGTATCCGCATTTTTATTATTTTATAAAACACCAATGCAAGAGAAAGTTATTTCTCTTATTCAAGGATGTGGAGATAGTAAGATTATCACGATGTGTATTATCTATTTATTGGCTGGTGCTTTTGCGACAGTGACTAAATCAATAGGAGGAGTAGACACGATGGTAAATATTGGACTTAGTGTAGTGCCAATAGAATATCTAGCTATTGGAATCTTTGTAATTGCTTGTTTTTTATCTTTAGCGATAGGTACCTCTGTTGGAACTATTGTAGCCTTAGGACCTATTGTAGTGGGGTTAGCCGAGAAATCAGGGACTTCTATGGGGCTATTATGTGGAACGCTATTAGGAGGGGCGATGTTTGGGGATAACCTTTCTATTATATCAGATACAACGATTACAGCTACACAAACGGTGGGATGTGAGATGAAAGATAAGTTTAGAGCTAACTTTAAATTAGCATTACCAGCCGCTTTAATTACGATAGTAGGTTTATTCTTTATGAGTGGAGGGGCTACAGATGTAGCCTTAGAGCTAGGAGATACAAGTAATTTTTGGGTAATTATCCCTTATATATTAATTATCGTACTAGCCTTAGTAGGAGTACAAGTATTCGTAGCTTTATTTATCAGTATTTTGGTAGCGGGAATTATTGGGCTTGTTCAAGCGGATTTTGATGTATTAGGTTTTGCTAATTTGACGTATGAAGGCTTTGTTTCTATGAATGAGATATTCTTATTGTCTATGTTGACAGGAGGATTGGCGAAGATGGTAGAAGATCAGGGGGGGATTCAATGGCTGTTAAAACAAATGAAGAAGCTGATGAAATCTCCTAAAGGGGCTGAGTTCGGTATTGCAGGATTAGTGTCATCGATAGGAGTGTGTTTAGCTAATAATACAGTTTCTATCTTGGTAGCAGGTAATCTAGCTAGGGATATTGCTACAGAGTATGAATTAGAAAGACCACGCGTTGCTTCTATATTAGATATTTTCGCTTGTATTATTCAAGGCATCTTACCTTATGGAGCACAGATACTGATCTTATTAAGTTTTACTAATGGACAGATAGATTATCTAGATTTGATGAAATATTCGTATTACTTTGTTGCTCTGTTGATTATCACGTTAACTTATATGATTTTTTTGAGAAAAAGTACACAAACAGCATAAAAGGGGCGTGAGAAAATACAAATTGTTTATATTTGTCCTCGGTTCAAATACAAAAATTGGATTTACACATGAAATTATTAGAAGGTAAAATCGCTATTATCACTGGTGCTACAAGAGGAATCGGTAGAGGAGTAGCTTTAGCATATGCTCAACAAGGAGCAAGTGTTGCATTCACATATAGTTCTTCTGCTCAGGCAGCTGTAGAATTAGAGCAAGAATTAACAGCTTTAGGTGTTAAGGCAAAAGGATATCAATCAAATGCAGCTGAATATACAGCAGCAGAACAATTGGTAGAAGAGATTTTAAAAGAATTCGGAAACATTGATATTTTAGTTAATAACGCTGGTATTACTAAAGATAACTTATTAATGAGAATGTCTGAAGCAGATTTTGATGCTGTAATTGAAGTGAACTTGAAGTCTGTATTTAATATGACAAAAGCTGTTCAACGCACAATGCTTAAAAACAGAAAAGGGTCTATTATCAATATGAGTTCTGTAGTAGGAGTAAAAGGAAATGCTGGACAAGCGAACTATGCTGCTTCTAAAGCTGGAGTTATTGGATTCTCTAAATCTATCGCATTAGAGTTAGGTTCTCGTAATATCCGTTGTAACGTTGTTGCTCCTGGATTTATTGAAACAGAGATGACTGGTAAACTTCCTGAAGATGTAGTAAAAGGATGGAGAGATGCTATTCCATTAAAACGTGGAGGTACTCCAGAAGATATCGCAAATACTTGTGTATTCTTAGGTTCTGATATGTCTGCTTATATCACTGGTCAAGTGATTAATGTAGATGGTGGAATGCTTACTTAAGAGTGAACACATAACCATATATAAAGGCTATCTGAGTAATCAGGTAGCCTTTTTTAGTTTCAACACTAATTATTTTTTGTCTTTTAGGGAATACTCAGTACTTTTAAATAAAAAAATGAAGAAGGTATTAGATAAAGGAGTAGCAGTAGGAAAACAAGGCCTTAAGTCATTTAGAATCGTGTTTATATGTTTGATTCGATGGCTAAGCATGATGATGGTAGGTGTATTTTTGTCTCTTTGGATTTTTTTCTATTCAATGAGCAAGATTTATCAGTTGAGAAAAGGAAGTGAAGCACAAGGCTTTTGGGATAACTTCACAGCTTTTTTTAGCGATATAAACTATTCTGTGATTATCATCTTTCTCTTACAAGTAGTGATGATTATCGCCTATTTCTATGTAGCTAATAAATATGCTATTCAGAAGGCAATCTCTTTATTATGGGAGAGGCAAGGAAGTGTATTTATTACCAATTACGTGGCTCAGTTGATGGAATATCTACATCAGAAAAAACCTACACTGTTTGGAAGTCAACCTGATAAAGAAGCGATACAGAGAGAGCTAATAGCGCTTAATGAAGATAATCATGTAGCGGGTATGGTACAACGAAAAACGACAAACTACGTCCTTTCAAATGCTAAATTAGGCAATGGGCCTTCTACTTTGTTACAACAGTTGACAACACTTCGTTTTAATCCTTTAGCGTTACTTCCTGGACTATGGATGTTTTATGCCTTAGTAGGGATACAAATCTTGTTTATATTGTATATTTACTATAGATATTAGATGGTTAAAATAATATAGAAATAAATGTTATGAAAATAGGAAATGATACAATAGGTATAAGTAATAGTGATAAGATAACAATATTAGCTTTCTTCTTTATAGTATATGTGTTGATAATGCTTCTTTTTGACTGGTTATTCGATGGAGCTATTAAAAGTTGGGAGAACTATCTTTTAAAAGGGTTGGTGTATAGTATTGTACTTTCTGTATTGATGTATTACGCTATTAAGACCTTGACCAAAAAAGTGGAACTAAAGCTACAAATACCATTAGCAGAAGGAGAAGAGCTAGAAGTATACGGAGTAGCTAATATGTTCTTAGGTAAAGAAGCCTTAGGGGGTAAACTGGGCTTGACAGAAGACACCTTAGTGTTTCACTCTCATAAGTTTAATATACAGAAGAGTACGGTGCGTATCCCTTTTGAAGATATTAAGACGATCAAGCCTTGTAGAGTGATGTGGTTGCTTAATAATGGAATAGAAGTACAGACTGCCACAGACCGATGTGTATTTGTGGTCAATGATAGAAAAACGTGGTTAGAGGTTATTCAGAAAAAGATAAAGTAGCACGAGTTATTCTTTAAGTAAATGTTCGGTTGCTGCATGTGTAAGCTTTTCAAAATCAGCAAAAAAACAAGAAAGGCCTACTTGGTTGCCATGATGATCTCTTAGTTTAAGAGAGCTGTATAACCCTAAATCAAAATAATTAATCTCTTTTATAGTCGCACTATGTGTGGAAATAAACTGATTAATAAATGCTTGATTCCGAGTCTTTTTGTAAATAGAAAAAATACTTAGACCAATGATACTAAATAGAATTGCGTAGGTAATAAAGTGCTTATTCATCGTAGTAAGTAATTTAATAAGAGTAAGATACAATAAATATTTTGATAGAGAACGACTATATACATTAAAGTCGTTTTTTTATGCCTGTATGTGAATTATAATTTAATAGATTAACTCCAATAGATTAGCTAAAAAAATTAGCAAAGTGATGTTTTTTGTAAGTAGGCTAATAGATTATCATCAAAAAAGACTACCTTAGCTATTATGATTACAATACTTCGATGAATAAATTTACAGCTATAGATTTTGAGACAGCTCAGCCTCAGCGCAATAGTATTTGCCAAGTTGGCTTAGTTGTATTTGAGAACGGAATTATAGTAGATTCTTTAAACATTCTTGTACAACCTCCTCAGAATGTCTATTGGAGCAAATTTATTGACGTACACGGTATCACACCAGAAGATACACAGTATGCACCTACATTCGAAGAAGTTTGGCATAAGATATTACCCTTTATACAATTTCAGAATGTAGTAGCACATAATGGCTTTGGCTTTGACTTTCCAGTCTTAGAGAAGACATTAGAGTATTATAACTTGGCTGTGCCTGAATACGAGAAGCATTGTACTTATAGATTGTATAAAAAAGGGTTAGCTTCTTTGGCTGAGAAGTATAATCTTGCATTAAATCACCACGATGCTCTTAGTGATGCTAAAGTATGCGGAATATTGTTTGATCAATATTTAAAGCAAGGAGGTCTAATTTAATAATAGCAAAATTATGACGAACAGTAAAGAGTATTTAGCACACAATAAGAAGTCTTGGGATAAACAGGCGTTAGCTAATCAACAATGGTCTATACCTGTAAGTGCAGAGACAGTAGCAAAAGCTAAAGAAGGTGAATGGGAATTATATGTGTTGCCAACTCCAATAGATAAGAATTGGTTAGGCGAAGTAAAAGGAAAGCGCGTATTATGTCTAGCATCTGCTGGAGGGCAACAAGCACCTATTTTAGCGGCTATAGGAGGTAAGGTGACTGTGTTAGACCTGTCTACTGAGCAACTTAATAAAGATAAGCAAGTGGAGCTAAGAGACGGTCTTGACCTAACTACTGTAGAAGGGGATATGACGAATCTAGAGATGTTTGAAGACAATAGTTTTGACATTATTGTACATCCGATATCGAATCATTATGTAAGTGATGTGACGAAGATCTGGAGAGAGTGTTATCGCGTGTTGGACAAGGGAGGAAGACTAATCAGTAGCTTCTATAATCCAGTGATATTTATACACGATAGAGATCCTAAGTATGCAGCAGAAGGAGTTGTGAAGCCTATGTATAAGATTCCTTATGCAGACTTGACAGATATGACTCCAGATCAGGTAGAAGAAAAAAGAAATAAAGAGGAGGCTTTCGTCTTCGGACATAGTCTTCAAGATTTGATAGGAGGACAGCTACAAGCAGGTTTTTTAATTAAAGAATATGAAGAGGTATTTCAACCACATCCTCGCTTTGTAGTAGATCATTATTTACCAACTTTTATAGGTACAGTAGCAATTAAACTTCAATAGTATGGAGAAAAATATAGTCTGGACAGGTGTCGATAATTTATCGATTGAAAAATGTGTCCTGATTGATAAAGGAGAAACTATTCACAGTAAAGGGGAATTAGTAGGAAATAAGAATAATCAGGTGTATGGTGTAGAGTATCAGGTAGTAGTAGATCAGAGGTGGGAGACTAGATTCTTTGATATCACTAGTAAGGTAGGGCATAAGCACTATACTATACATGGATATAAGTTAAATAATCAGTGGATTATAGATGAACAAGAGCATCCAGAGTTACACGATTGTTTAGATATAGATATTTCTGTGACACCTTTTACTAATGCATTGCCTATTAATAGACTTAACTTAGCGATAGGAGAGTCTAAGGAGATTGCAGTGCTGTATATTAACCCTATAGAGGAGCGTTTTACTAGAGTAGTGCAGCGTTATGAGAGACTATCTAAGACCACTTATCACTATAAAAACTTGTGGAGTGATTTCGAGTCTACGATAGAAGTAGATATAGATGGCTTAGTGACTAATTATCCGAAGTTATTCAACAGACTATAAAAAGACAAAGCCCCAATGAAGATCGGGGCTTTTTTATATACGTTTCAAAAGAAGCTTATTTCTTCTTCTTTTTATTGTTTTCAATCATTTTTAAGTCTTCAGCTTGTTCTATGGCATTCCCTTCTAAGTCAAACTTAGCTTCCTCTTCAGTAGGGACAACAAACTTATCCTTTTTAGATTTATACAGTGGAAATAAATAAGAGATGGTATAATTAAACCCTACACCGATACTACCACTGTGTTTTTTGTTATACCCTGGAATATATAGGTTCTCAAAATCATCAGGTTGTGTCTGTGATATAAGTCCGTTTAGTCTCATGGTGAATCCCATAAAGACATTGCTAAATACTCTTGTTTTAATACCTGCTACAAATTCTACCCAGTGTGCACTAAGTCCACTTTGTTTTCGATCTACTTCTATTCTTTCTTTAGGGAAATATGGGTCAGTAGTATATGACTGATACCAATTAAGAGTTTGAGAGAAGGTCGCAAAACCGTATCTAAAACCTACATAGATCATATCTTCTCTATCTAACCAGTTTTCGTATAGGTTATAGTTACCTCCTATACGAATGTAGTTACCATTGGTTGTAAAACCATAGCTGCTCTCATCTCTATCCATCTTATCATGACCTATCTCTGCTGCCGCATACCAGTTTTTAGTAAGACGATAATCCCCAACTACTTCAAAACCTTGATAAGTATTGTCATAGAATGAACGCGTGATTCTAAATAAATCAACTCCCACACGCAGTCCATATCTCTGTGGGTAGTAATGAGGTGATTCTTCTGCAGCATTAGTAAGTGGAGCAGGAGTCTTTAGTTCTGTAGGATTATTCTCTTGTGCAAATGAAGAGAAAGCTAATAGTAGTAAACCACAATTAATAATAAATCTTGAAGTGTGCTTGTTTGCTATCTTGAATTTCATTTGTTTCTGTTGTATAATATTTGATCCAGTTACCACTCGTTTGTTGAGGTTCTCCGTTTAACAAAGGAGAAGTACCATCTTGATTTAAGGAAAATGTAGATACATATCCACAGGCTTTATTAAGATACTTGGTATTGATTTTATATTTAAAAGTCAATGTATCATAAAGTGTGTCTGTCTGATTCTGAGTTCTTCTTATTGATTTAAGTATCCATTCAGATTCTTGATTATCTAAGCGAAGCGGTATTAGTAATTTGTTTGCTTTGCTTTTGATAACATCTTTTTCTCTACCTGCAACAAAAGCTTCAACTAAGTCATTCTTAGCGATTCCTTGATCCTCAAAATTGTAGAATTCAATTAGAAAGTTAGGCGTAGTAGGCTCTTCCGTACCACAAATATCATCTTTCTCACAAGCGCTAAAAATAAAACTTCCTAAGCTTAGAAATACTGCTGCCAATATTAGTTTTTTCATATAGATTTTTTATCTCTGTATATAAGTTGTCAAAAATACTAAAACTAATTCAGAACTCTTTAAAAAAGTTCGACGTCAACTTCTATACTTTTAGAGTATAAATGTTTTGGAATAAATGTAGAGAAAATGATTCTTTTTTGCTTTAAAGATTCTAAATAGTGTCGTTTTTTGGATTTTTATGACTGTAATTAACATAGTAATTGTAAATAACGCCTTATATTTAAAGTTCTAAGATAAGTAAAGATTAAGTAAAATGTTAGAAACTGTTTCAGGTTTGCAGGTAATATTAGCAGTTACCCCTGTTATATTGTTAATTGTATTGTTAGGTTTTTTAAAGTTGCCAGGTGAGAAAAGTGCCAGTATTACTTTAGTTGTTACAGCATTAATAGCGTTATTTGGTTTTAATCTCTCTTTGATAGATACTTCTTTATCAGTGATATATGGAGTAGTTAAAGCTGTTTTTCCTATCTTGATTATTATCTTAATGGCTATTTATAGTTATAATGTACAAGTAGAATCTCAGAAAATAGAGATTATTAAACAACAGTTTTCGGCTATTTCAACAGATAAATCTATTCAAGTATTACTACTGACTTGGGGATTTGGAGGATTGTTAGAAGGAATGGCAGGTTTTGGTACAGCAGTAGCTATTCCTGCAGCTATTTTGATTAGTTTAGGTTTTAAGCCCATGTTCTCAGCCGTTGTTAGCTTGATTGCTAATAGTGTGCCTACAGCCTTTGGAGCTGTTGGTATTCCAGTTATTGTCTTGGCTAGAGAAGTAGATATGGTAGAGCAGATTACCACGATTAGTGCCCATGTAGTTTGGCAGTTAGCAGTATTGATGTTTTTAGTTCCATTTTTAATTGTAACATTAGCAGATAAATCTGTAAAAGCTATCCCAAAGAACATTATTTTAAGTCTTCTAGTAGGAGGTGTTACCTTAGCTGTTCAATATTATGCAGCAGTATATATAGGAGCAGAGACTCCTGCTATTTTAGGAAGTATAGCCTCGGTGATTACCATTATTGTATTTGGAAAAATCACGGCAAAGAAAGAAAACAAAATAGAGAAGCACAGCTTTAGCCATCTAAGTATCTTTCAGGCATGGAGTGTATATGGGCTGATCTTATTACTGGTTTTATTGACTAGTCCTCTGTTTCCTTTTGCAACAATGATGAAATCTAATTGGGAAATATTCCAAACGAATTTTAATTTTAATATAGCTGGAGGTATCCGTACTGTGGGGATATATTGGCTAACAGATACAGGAGTACTTATCTTTGTAAGTTCTTTAATAGGAGGACTTATACAAGGAGTTTCTCTAAGTGAGTTGTTTGCTTTATTAGGTAAGACAACTGTCCAATTAAAAAAAACTGTTATCACAGTATGTTGCTTAATCGCCTTATCTACTTTAATGGATTTGTCAGGTATGATTACTGTTCTAGGATTAGCCTTAGCAACAGCGACAGGAGCATTTTATCCATTCTTTGCGCCTGCAATAGGAGCATTAGGTACTTTTCTTACAGGTAGTGATACTTCGTCTAATATCTTGTTTGGTAAGTTACAGGCTACAGTTGCCGATAAGATTGGAGCAGATAAAGGATGGTTGGCAGCAGCGAATACAACAGGTGCTACAGGTGGAAAGATTATTTCTCCGCAGAGTATTGCTGTAGCTACAACAGCTTGTGGAGAACAAGGTAAAGAAGGTATTATCCTTAAAAAAGCTGTCGGTTTTGCATTGTTATATATTTTAATAGCAGGCTTGATAGTATATATTGGAAGTTAAGAATTAAATAGATAGATATATGAGAGTTGGGTTGTTTATTCCTTGCTATGTGAACGCAGTTTATCCTGAGGCGGCATTAGCAAGTTATAAAATATTGACACATTTTGGGGTAGAAGTAGATTATCCCGTAGATCAGACTTGTTGTGGTCAACCTATGGCTAACGCAGGTTTCGAGAATAAAGCTTTGCCTTTAGCGAAGCAGTTTAATAATTTATTTGAAGAGTTTGACTATATAGTTGCTCCTTCGGGTAGTTGTGTTGGGTTTGTAAAAGATACTTACCCGAGATTAATGGAGAAGGAAGGCTGTACGAGTAAAGTAAGTGGTAAGGTGTATGATATCTGTGAATTCTTACACGATATCCTGAAGATTGACAAATTGCCAGGTAAGTTTCCTCATAAAGTAAGCCTTCACAACAGTTGCCATGGATTAAGAGAATTAAAGTTAGGAGCAGCTAGTGAATTAAATATAAAACCTTATTCTAAGGTAAAAGCCTTGCTTAGTCTTGTAGAAGGTGTAGAAGTAGTAGAACCTACTCGAGTAGATGAGTGTTGTGGCTTTGGAGGGATGTTTTCTATAGAAGAACCAGCTATTTCTATCCGAATGGGGAATGATAAGGTGAGTTGTCATGTGGCTACTGGTGCAGAGTATATAACAGGGCCAGATAGTTCGTGTCTAATGCATATGGGAGGGATCATAGATAAGAATAAGTTACCTATCAAGATGATTCATGTTGTAGAAATTCTAGCTTCAGGTTTATAATTATGAGTAGTACAAAACATGCACAGAATGCTGACGCGTTTCAGCAGAATAAAGAGAAAGCTACTTGGCATGATAATGCACTGTGGTTTGTAAGAGAGAAAAGAGATAGAATGTCTAAGACGCTTCCTGAATGGGAAGACCTTAGAGCAATGGGTGAGAAGATAAAACTACATAGCGTTAGTAATCTAGCGATGTACCTTGAGCAGTTTGAAGCAAATGCTATAGCTAATGGAGTGATAGTACACTGGGCTAAAGATGCAGAAGATCACAATGCTATCATGGCAGAGATCTTAAATAAGCACAATGCAAAAAAAGTAGTGAAAAGCAAGTCTATGCTGACAGAAGAATGTGATCTTAATCATTACTTAAAGACCAAGGGTATTGATGTTGTAGAAAGTGATTTAGGAGAGCGAATCTTACAGTTGAATGGGACTGCACCTTCACATATCGTACTTCCTGCTATCCACATGAAGAGAGAAGAAGTAGGAGATTTATTTGCCGAAAAACTAAATACAGAGAAAGGCAATAGTGATCCAACTTATCTTACTCGGGCAGCAAGAGCTTCTTTGCGCAATGATTTTCTTACTGCTGATGCAGCAATTACAGGAGTGAACTTCGGTATAGCAGCCACAGGAGAGATTGTTGTTTGTACCAATGAAGGAAATGCCGATATGGGAACTTCATTGTCTAAACTACACATTGCCTCTATGGGGTTAGAGAAACTAATACCAGATTATGAGAGTTTAAGTGTGTTTACTAGATTATTAGCCCGCTCTGCAACAGGACAACCAACTACTACGTATACTTCTCATTTTAGAAAACCAATCGAAGGAGGGGAGTTTCACATCATCTTAGTGGATAATGGAAGAAGTGAAATATTGAGCAATGAAGAACATATCAAATCTCTTAATTGTATTCGCTGTGGAGCATGTATGAATACTTGCCCTGTGTACAGACGTAGTGGAGGATATTCTTATACTTACTTTATCCCTGGGCCAATAGGTATTAACTTAGGAATGCTTAAGGATCCTGTTAAACACAGTGAAAATCTATCTGCTTGTTCTCTATGTTATTCTTGTAATAATGTATGTCCAGTGAAAATAGACTTAGCTGATCAAATCTATAAATGGCGTCAAGATTTAGATTCTTTAGGCAAGGCTAATTCATCTAAAAAGTTAATATCAACAGGAATGCAATTTTTGTTTACTCATCCTGCTTTGTTTAGAACGAGTTTGAAGTTTAGTTCATTGGCAAAATATGCACCGCGTTCTCTGACTTTTGGGTTAAAAGAATGGGAAGACGGGCGTAACCTACCGAATTTTGCAAAAGAGTCGTTTACAGAAATGTGGAAAAAAGGAAAAGTAAAGAAACAATAGAGGAGTTATGAGTAGTAGAGATCAAATATTAAATAATATAAGACGCAATACAAAACAGGTCTTTGACAAGCCGCAAATGAATCTGTCTGCAATTGAGTTTGACGATAAATTAACTCAATTCATAGAAGTGTCTAAAGCAGTTGGCGGTGATGCTATAATCTTAAAAGAGGGTGAAGATATCAATGAAGTGATTCGCGCTCTTTATCCAAAGGCAAAAGAAATTGCTTCAGTGGTAAATGGTATTCACTTGACAACTTTAGATCCTGATAGTGTAGAAAGCCCTAATGACTTAAATAATGTGGATTTAGCTATTGTAGAAGGAGCCTTTGGAGTATGTGAGAATGGGTGTATATGGCTTCCACAGCAACTTAAGCACAAAGCTCTATACTTCATCACACAGTATTTAGTTATTGTCTTAGATCGTTCTAAATTAGTGAATAATATGCATGAAGGATATAAACTGATTACACCTAGTGAGAAAGGTTTTGGAGTGTATATATCAGGACCTTCTAAGACTGCAGATATTGAACAGGCTTTAGTAGTAGGAGCACACGGACCAAAGGGTCTGACTGTGATTCTAAAGTAGATAAACGATAAGAGAGAGGCTAGCCTCTCTCTTATCGTTTATATCTTTTCAGTATGGACTGAAGAATCTGTTTACTCTATAATTTCTGTGAATATTACATCTCCAACGTAGTCAATACGTTTATCTTTAAGTTTAAGTTCGAAGTAGCTCTTATTTAGTACTTGTTCTTTTACGTCCTCTTTAGGGGTTGTTAAGAAATAGAACTCAAGATCTGTATTTGGATAAGAATTAATGATGCTAATCATGTCATTTTCTATATCACTATATGTTACGATACTAGTTAGTTGAGTTTCTGCTATTTCATGTGGATATATACGTTTTCCAAAGTCAGTAATTTTTCCATCAACACTCTTAACAGAAGCATTCGGAACTAAAAAAGAAACTGTCATAGTAGCGCTTACAGGTTTGCTTGCTTCTAATTTTAAAATATATTCATTGTGGTATGTGTTAGCAGGTTCTGAAACAATGACATCGCTAATAACCTCTTTTCCAGACTCATCTATATACTGTGTTCTTACGATGCTTAAGGTAGCTTTATCTACCTGATAGGTAGTACCATTGAGATAAAACGTTTTTTCAGTAGGTTCAGTTACTTTAACAGTAACGGTATTACTGTCGTGGTATAAAGCCTGCCCATTACTAGCTTTAGCTTGAAAAGTATATTCACCAACTTTTAATGGTTTAAAACGCCCTTGTTTAGATACACTTTCATCACTAGTTAGATTGGTTATCGTAGCTTCTGTTGTGATATAGTCTCCATCTTGATTTTTAACAAGGAAGTACAGAGGTTTATTTACGCGAGTTTCTAGTGTTCTAGCCTCAAGGATAAGACGTCCACTTCGTTTTTGCTCTGTGTTATTATCATCGCTACTACACGAAATTAAGGTTAGCATAGGTAGTAAAAGTGCAGTTAGAATTTTTTTCATCTTTTGGTTGTTTTTATATTGAAGTAAAAATAACTTATAATTAATATAAAATTAAGGCAAATTTTGATAATATTAACTTTAACCTTGCGTTTATTTAATTTAACGAGTATTTGGTTCGTGTTTAAAGTGAAGTAAGTATTACATATTAGTAATCTAGTAAGATCAATTCAGTATAATTAATTTATCTTTATTCTTAACATTGATTAGAGTTGGATTAAGATATAATCTATAGTTAAAATATAAAAAGCTCTTCAAAAGAGAGCTTTTACATCATTTGTAGAATTAATTAATCTAACACTTCGAACTCATCTGTTCCTTCTACACGACCTAGTTCACTTCCTACAGGAGCGTTTAGATAAGGAATAATAGCTTTGTCATTATGAGCTACAGCATTCACACTATAGATATCTGTATTGTCAGGATTATCTAAGTATGTTTCATCTTCTGTATTGCTTAAGAATCTCCATCCACTATCAGTATCAGAGTTTGGTTCTTCTCTGTACATATAGTCTACTTTCTCGCCTTCGATCATGATTTTAGCAGACACTAGACAGAATCCGATATCTCCTACAAGATTCTTTAAAGCTTCGGCAGGAATATTATTATCTTGGTTCATCGTTATTATTTTATAAAATAAAAGGCAACCTAGATGATTGCCTTTTGTTGTTAGTTTATTATTTGTTATCTCAGTTCTAATAGAACTACGTTTTCTACGTGATGCGTCTGGGGGAACATATCCACAGGACGTACTTTGATCACTTTATATTTGTGATCCATAAGAGCTAAGTCACGTGCTTGTGTAGCAGAGTTACAGCTTACGTATACGATGCGTTTTGCACCTACTTTTAATAGCATTTCTACTACATCTTTATGCATTCCATCACGAGGAGGGTCAGTAATGATAACGTCTGGATGTCCATGTGTCGCTATGAACTCATCGTTAAATACATTCTTCATATCTCCTACAAAGAAGTCACAGTTCGTAATATTATTGCGTTCAGCATTTAGTTTAGCATCTTCTATTGCCTCTGGTACAGCTTCAACACCGACTACTTTACCAGCCTTTTTAGAAACGAACTGAGCGATAGTACCTGTACCTGTGTATAAGTCATATACTAATTCGTTACCTGTAAGACCTGCATAGTCTCTTGTGATTTTGTATAGTTCGTATGCTTGCTCAGAATTAGTTTGGTAGAATGACTTAGCATTGATGCTAAATTTAAGACCTTCCATTTCTTCTAAGATATAATCACGTCCTTTATAAAGCACTACATCTTGATCATAGATAGTATCATTCGCTTTACCATTGACTACATACTGTAATGATGTAATCATAGGGAAGCGCTCTGCTAAGAAGTCTAATAATAACTCGCGTTCTTCTTTGTTGTCATAGAAGAATTGAATCATCACCATTATTTCGCCTGTAGAAGCAGTTCTGATCATCAATGTACGCAACAAACCTTCTTGCTCACGTGGGTTAAAGAAAGCTAAATTATGCTCGTTAGCGAATCTTCTGATTTCATTTCTGATTTCATTAGAAGGATCTTGTTGTAAGTGACATTTTTTGATGTCTAAGATCTTGTCCCACATTTTAGGGATGTGGAATCCTAATGCATTTTCTTTACCCATTTCTTCTCCGCTAGCTACTTCTTCTGGTGTTAACCAGCGAGCGTTAGAGAAAGAGAATTCCATCTTGTTTCTGTAGAACAATGTTTCTTCAGATCCTAAGATAGGTTCGAACTCAGGTAATTCAATTTTACCTATGCGCTTTAAGTTATTAAAAACCTCTTGGTTCTTATAGAATAACTGTTGTGCATAGTTCATGTTTTGCCATTTACATCCACCACAAGCTCCGAAGTGTTCACATACTGGCTCTATTCTATGTTCAGAAAATTTGTGGAATTTCACAGCTTTCCCTTCATAATACGCTTTGCGTTTTTTGAAAGTCTGTACATCTACCACATCTCCCGGAACTACGTTAGGAATAAAGATTACTTTCCCATCTGGAGCTTTAGCTACCGAAACGCCTTTTGCACCTGCATCAAGGACTTCTACGTTTTCGAATACGATTCTTTCTGTTCTTTTTCTACTCATGCCGCAAAAATAAGTTTAATTTCATTTGATAAGTATAGTTGATGCTTATTCATAATGAGTTTATATAAGATATATTGGTTGTGTAAGTGTTTGAATAAAAGGAAGATGTGTGTGTTGGCGAAATTAGGGTATTGTAGTCATTAGTTTAATTAGGTCAATAGACATCTTAAGGAATATGAAACTTTTGTGAGTTGTATTTGTATCTAGTTAGCTTTGTTTGTTAAAAAGCATACGCATTAATCATAATTATCGAAAAGGAATTGATAAAATATCTAACTTAGGGTATTAATCAATTTATATTATATGAAAGCTTTAAAACTGATTTTATTCTTCTTTTTAGTGTCTATAGTGGGCTATGCACAGACTATTCGTTTGCCTTATGATGATGAGTCTGGTTGGATGCTTGTAGACTTGCAGGTTAATGATAAGCCGATGAAGTTCTTATTTGACACAGGGTGGGATGGATTGTCTATTAGAAGCAGTTTGCTTTCAGAATTCTATCATGGAGAACATGTAGCAGCAGTCGATGTTAATAATGTTGTACAAGCAGTTCAGACCATATATGTAGATAGTCTAAAGGTAGGAAATCATACTTTTTACCATTTGCCATTTACTGACTTTGAAAGCTTTCCGATGGTTAATGATCCTATCTTTAGTTGTTATAAAATCGATGGTATCCTAGGGAATGTTATCTATAAGGATAAGATATTAGAAATAGATCCTATTAAAAAGGAAATTGTATTACATGATTTGTCACCAGAGCTAGTGAATACTATATTGACTAATGATTTTATTCCTGTTGATGCTTATCCTACGCAGCAAAAAAGTAGAATTATGGTTCCAGTAGAAATGGGTGGTAGTGTGAAAAGACTGTTCTTATTGGATACAGGAGATAATGGATACCTAACTATGACAGCAGATAGAGGTGTGATCGCTTACTTGAGAACCTTAAAGTTTAATTCGTACATCAGTGTAGGGAGTATAGGAGCCTTCGGTATGAATGAAATAGTGAATCGTACACTGATCACGCAAGAAGCTAAGATTAAATTGGGAAAAATAGCCTTAAATAATGAAGAGGTTACATTTAATATGAATGACAATACCTATCAGATGGGAGTGGAGTTTATAAAACAGTTTCATTTGTATTATTTACCTTCTTTAAATCTAGTTTATTTTAAAAAGGTCAAGGAAAGTAATGTAGTGTCTAATTTAGAGAAGATAGGATACGGTATTGCTTATATAGATGGGCAGTATATGGTAGCAGCTATTCATGAGCGTGAGAATGTAGTGCGATTAGGAGATATAGTGCTTTCTATAGACGGTATTCCTATGGAGAAGTTATGTTACTATAGAAAGTATCTTCAACAACACAAGGGGCAACCAAAGCTAGAAGTAATGAGGGAAGGTAAGAAAATTACTTTGTAGATAATAGTAGGATAAACAAAAGCGATAATAGAGTTAGGATTTATTATCGCTTTTTTGTAGCTATAGATGAGAAAGAATTGAAAAGGGAATAGGAAACTTCTGTTTAATTATGGAGTGTATAAGTAGGATGCTAGAGCAATGCTAGGGTGGCCTAACACATTCCTTCGAGAAAACACCTTTCTAGGCTAGGAAACTCCAAGGAAAGTGCAAGTAATCTGCAAGAATCAGCAAGGTACACGATAAAGGAATAAATAGAGTAGGGAAGGTATATAAACAAAAAAAGCGACCAATAGGTCGCTTTTTTAACTAGTGGGGAGAGCAGGATTCGAACCTGCGAAGGTTTCCCAACGGATTTACAGTCCGTCCTCGTTGGCCGCTTGAGTATC